>NZ_FOGW01000043.1 GCF_900111325.1 Lachnobacterium bovis | reverse complement strand
TCAGTATTTCATAATTTATCCTCTGACAAATAAGGAGGTCACTCAAGATGATTAGAGGTTTAAAGAAAAAATTACTTATTGGTTTATTAAGTGCTACTGTTGTTGGCACTAGTTTAGCTCCAAATGTTCCACTTGTAGGAAGTTTCGCTCAAGAGGTTAAGGCGGAAGACAGTAAATTACCTGAAGGTATGTATAAATATACAGAAGAAACAGTTAGTGCAGTTTCAAAAGATAATGTGTATAAATGGCCAACAAATGGAACTCATTATAGTTTTAATGGGGAAACTGGAGCATACACAGAGATTTCGGGAGATTTAACTTCTCCAAGTAGAGGGTATGTGTTTACTGAAAGTAATACTGGTGAATATGTTGCAGATGTCCAAAAAGGATTTAAAGAAAGAACAGATGAAACACAAAATTTCTATACAAGGTCTGAAGAAACCGCTGTTGTAGACAAAGATAATTCAGACTACGAATGGCCAGAAAGCGTTGTTGGAAAATATAAAAAAGTGGGTAACAGTTATGAAAAAATAGAGAATAAAGAGGGTGTTGATGTAGCTGCTATAAAAGGTGCTACTGTTAAAGTTTACACCCGTGAAGTAGACACCACAAAATCTACAGTTACTCTTAAGCCTTCAACTGATACAGATAAAAAAGTTACAGTAGGATCTGCTTCTATCGACGGTAAATCGGTAGATGTAACACAAGAATCACAACCAGCATCTGCTGTAATTGAAAAAAATAAAGATACAAAAGTGACCTTAAATTTAAAAGCGACAACTGGTAATACAATTAAATCTGTTGTTGCAGAAATCATTGACAGTGCAACAAAGAAATCTCTTGGTAAAGTAACAGCAACAAAAGCAGATGGTGCTACTGATACTTATGAATTTGTAATCAAGGCCACTACAGCTGCAGTTGATGTACTTATTAATGCTCAAACAGAAAAATTAATGATCACACCAAAATTAAATACAACAAACCTTTCACCTAAAGTTGGTACAGCTGCACTTACTTCAACAGATGCTGTTGATACAACTGGTGAATTTGAATTAAAGGTTACATTAGAAAAAGGTGTAACTGTAAATGACTCTGAACTTAAAGTTGTAGCTAATAGTAAAGAAATAACTGGAGATGAGAAAAATGGTGTCGTTACATATAAAATTCCAACTGAAGGTGTAACTGACAAAGAATTAGAAATCAAAGTTTCTGGTAGACTTGAAAATGATGGTTTAGACAAAACAGCTGATGATAAAAAAGGTTCAACAGCTGAAGTTGCCCCAACAGGCAAAGTTGCTGCTGATGCTAATGAAGTTTTAGAAGTAGCCAAATCAGATTTAGAAGATAATCAATATGTTAAGGCTGTTTTAACAATTAAGGAAGTTGCTGAGGAAATCGAGGATGCATTAAAAACACAGATTGCGGCAAGAACGAATGCAGATGAAAATATTGAATTAGCAGGCGTTATCCAAATTGATTTAGAAAGATATGTCGCTGATAATCCAGCTGCCTTAGAAAATGCTCCAAAAGAAGATGTAACAAATTTAGGTGCTCTTCTAACAGTTCATTATGTATTACCTGACGAAGCACAGGGAAAGACAGATTACAAAGTTATTAGCATTCATGACTCATTACGTGAAATTACAACTACACCTAATGAAGATGGAGAATATATTGAAATTAGCGGTAATTCATTAATTTTACATGTTAAGAAATTATCTCAGTTTGCTATTTTATACAATACCGCAGATGCTACAACACCTGAACCAGAACCAATCGTTCCAGATGAGGACAAAAAACCAGATACACCTGTAACTCCAAATCCTACAGTTAAACCTGCAGATACTAAAGCTGCTACATCTACAAAAGTTGCCAAAGTTACAACTTCAACAAAGAAATCTACAAAGACTTCTTCACCTAAGACAGCTGATTATGCAGTAAACTCATTACTTGCATTATTAACAGGTGCTGCTGGATTATTCGGAATCACATTAGTTAACAAAAAAAGAAAAGAAGACGAAGAATAATTTTCACAAATAGTAATAAATCTAACACTTGATTTATTAAGTGATACTATCAATTTTTAATATTATAGTATTATATGAAGTATAGAATCGGTCCGCCAGAAGCAACTCTGGTGGATCGATTTTTTGTATAAATAAAACGACATAATGGAGATTTACAGTCTGTAGTCGCAGTCTGTCTTGATAAAGATCTATTGCAAACAGATAAAAATCTTTTAGAAGCACCCCAGCGTTGGAACCTAGTTTTTAAATATTATCAATTAATTTTTGATTTAATAAAATTATACAAATCAACATCAGTTTGCTTATTTATTTTTTCGTCTATTATTTTCCTTGAGAGTGGTTCATCATATGAATTTTCTCCACAAATATCAACACCTATAATTTTGGATTTTTTCAAGAAAAATGACAAGAATTTTTTTAAAGTTACAAGACTCATTTGCCCTTGATTCCAATTTGTTCTTGCATATTTTTCAGAGAGTACGTCTTTATCAATTGATAAATAAGTAGGGAAGTTTGAATCGAATTTTCTTAATTTTGAAGCAACCACATCACAACTGTTATTTGGAGTTTGAATATTTTCTATACTTATTGGTATTACTTTATCTTGATTCTTTGTATGTATTGCATTGATTGTATTTTGAGATGGTCCTATCAAAAAAAGTTGATGCAAATTTTGATCCTTTTCTAACAATTCCTTTGCCCAATTGCCGCAGCTTATCATATTGTCAAAAATTGCATTTTGCATATCATTATGAAAATCAAATAAAATAAGAGAATACGGAATTTTTATTTTTTGAGTAAAAAAAGTTGTTAAATAATGATAATTTCCTGAATCAATAAAATGGATTCCTTTAGGCGAATATTTCGTGAGTTTGTCTTTGATTTCATTTTGAGCAGTTTCCGTGCAATACATGTTTGTTTCCCTAATATTCTTACAATCGATAAATTTAATTTTTTTTGTTGGCATATTATATACGTTTGAAAAATTTAACATTAAATCCATGTTATGTCACCATCCTGTATTTTTATATTTCGCTGTTTTTGTGTTAATTCGTTTGTATTTTTATGTTAATTCGTTTGTATTTTTATGTTTACCTTTGTTCTATTTATGTGTTTGTGTTTTTTAGATTTCTAAAATTTTAATTTGCAAAAAGTAAAAACCACAGCCTAAATTTTTTAAGCTGTGGTCTAATTTGACAATTATCCTTCAATTGCAATAAGTTGTTTTTCTTCAACTTTTGGAGTTTCTTTTACTTTTGCAATATCTAAGGTTAAAATTCCGTTATTAAATTTTGCTTGAATATCTTTTTGCTCTACTTCATCTCCAACGAAAAAGCTTCGTCGACATTCGCCCTGATATCTTTCGCGTCGAATGAATTTTCCTTTTTCATCTTTCTCGTCTTTATTTTCAGAATGTTTTGCAGCAATTGTTAGGTATCCGTCTTTAAGTTCTGCGGTAACATCGGATTTGTCGTATCCAGGCAATTCAATATCCATCTCATACTTATCATCGAATTCCTGAACATCTGCATGCATTCCTGAGAATCGCTGTAGCTCAAAGTCCTTTAATGGGTAGCTAAACATATCTCCGAAAAAATCATCTGTAAAATTGTCATTAAAAATACTTGGTAATAACATAGTTCATTCCTCCTTGAAAAGTTTTTTAACCATTTTTATTATAAAAAATTTATTTTAACCTAATATAGAAATAAAATTGCTTTTTTCCATTTTAGGTTCTGGTTTCTTCTTTAAAATAGTAACTGCAAGCACACCATTTTCAAATCGTGCAGAAATATCTTCTGATTTAACCTCTTCGCCTACAAAAAATGTTCTTCGATTTGCACCTGTAAAGCGTTCGCATCGTATGAATCTGCCTTTTCTTTCATTAGGTTCTTTTGTTTTCGTTGGTGTGGCGGAGATTGTGAGATAGCCCTTTTCTAACTCAAGTGAGATCTCGTTTTTCTTAAATCCTGGTAAATCAACGTCCATCTCAAATCTATCCTTAAATTCTTTTATATCAACTAACATATTGGATTTTGTTTCGTAATTCTGGTTGTTGTTCAAATAGTTGAATGCATCTCCAACTAAATCATTTGTAAAATTGTCATTTAAAAATCCTGGTATCAACATCATTACTCATTCCTCCTTAGTTTTCTTTCATCTCTTGTTAATTATGTTATAACACTTTTATTAGCACTCGTCAATAGTGAGTGCTAATAAATTTTGTGAATTTTTTGTGAACTTTATTTTTTGTGGGCTATTATAAGAAATATCAAATTTTAAATTAGAATACAAGTTTAATGAAAAAATAAAAAATCTAGGTACCAGTTTTTGGTGATACCTAGATTATATTTTTTTAATATCATTTAATTATTATTAACTTTGTTTGTTGGTTTCTAGCCATTCAGCGTACGCTTTATTGAATTCTTCAGGGGAGAGAGAAGTCTTTTGGTATGCCTGTTCTAATGTATAGGTCTTTTCATCAACAAGCATAAATAACGTTTTGTTAACACCAATGTCGATACCTTCTTCACGACCAATACCGATACCTTTGTTTAAGTTTCTTTCCGCAATAAATTCATCAAGACATTCTTGTTTCCATCGAGCTACCATGTCATCATCAATTCCAAAAGCCAAGTTGTAATCGATATTATTGTCGTCATATTGCGGTTTTCTTGACCATTTTTCTTCAGAATTGAGCCAATCATTGTATAATTTATCAAAATCCTCTTTTGAGATGTTTGCAATAGTATAAGCATCATTTTTTTCAAGTTCACCAGAAGAGATACGTTCAAATAACGCTTCGTAGAATCCTTCCTTAAGACCTTCTTTAAAACCTTTTTTTATGCATTTTTCAGCCACCCACGGACCTAAGTTTGACATAATATTAGCCTCCAATCGTTTTTAATTATCAAATATAAGTATCACAATGCTATTTTTTAATATCATTTAATTACTGTTGGCTTTTGTTATTATTTTCTAGCCATTCAGCGTACGCTTTATTGAATTCTTCAGGGGAGAGAGAAGTCTTTTGGTATGCCTGTTCTAATGTATAGGTCTTTTCATCAACAAGCATAAATAATGTTTTGTTAACACCTATGTCGATACCAATGTCGATACCTTCTTCTCTAATACCTTGACTTAAGTTACACATATCCATCAACCTCCCATCGATTTCGTTATCTAATTCAAAATTAAAGTTTTCTTTAAGCCTCTTTTTCTTTGTGGCACTATCGAAGTCTTCAGTGAAGATTGTTTCGAGTGCACCTAAAAAATCGTTGTCTGTTTGTAGTGGATTTTTACCAAGACAAACGATGATTACAGACTGTAAATCATAACGTACTTCTCTATTAAATGTACCATAAATACTGTTTTTTGTCATCTTAAATTCAGTTATTGAATTTGCGATATCTTCTGGTGTGTTCATGCAAATCCAGATGGAATAGACTTTTTTGATATCGTCGTAGCTGTGATTTTTGCCGATTGAAAACTCAGTTTCAAGTTGCTCTGAAATCATTCTGCAAGTATAAAAAACTGCTCTAGTAACAATATCGTATGGTGTGTTAAATTTCCTTTGTACTCTGCAACTGTTGCTGATAGAATCCTTGAAAGTACTTGTTTGTTTGCTAAAATCTCTTTCGCATGTTTGTCGTACTGGGTATTTTGACTAGAATTGTCAAGACTGTTAGCCAAATGATTTGGCGTAGAATATTTTTTATTTTTCATTTGAATCTCCGATCTATTTTTAGTCGTGATAAAGATTATACATGGATTTTGGAGCATTATCAATGGTTAATTATGAAACGAGTAGTAGATTTTCCAGGAAATAAGTAATTTTTTCTTTAAACCTCTAATCATCTTGAGTGACCTCCTTATTCGAGTTACGATAAATTGTTGATTATTAGCGGTGGCAATGGAAACGATTCTACTCAACAAAACTGAACTGTTGTGTAAAAAGAAGAGTAAGATTAGATACTATATTAGAGCGGTTAGTTTTAAAGGAATTGCTTTAATTTAAAAATTTGGCATGAAAGAGTGTAAATTTTTATTTTCCAAGGAAATTAGACGAAAAATCGTGATTAAATAAGT
>NZ_FOGW01000026.1 GCF_900111325.1 Lachnobacterium bovis | reverse complement strand
AAAAGGAGATAAGACCCCTGAGAGACTAACAGGTAAATAGGGCAGAGGTGGAAGTGCAGTAATGTATGTAGCTGACTGTTACTAATAGGTCGAAGGCTTGACCAAAAAGGTTTTTAATAACTTGTATGAAGTTTTGAAGATATATGGTGAGAAAGAGTCATGTTCTAGTGAAGAATGTGGCTCTTTTTTGTTGAGTTTAAATTGCTTGCAAATGTATGCCCTAGATAGTATAATGAAACTGTTACGTATAACGTGTATAGTGTGTGTAGTGCATAAAAAAGTTATATGTTTCGATGCTAAGAAAAGAAAATTTTTTGATCTTTAATCAAAAAAATAAATACGCGAGTTAAGTGTTAAATAGAGGAGGATAAAATGATCGATTTAAAATTTTTGAGAGAGAATCCAGAAATTGTCAAAGAAAATATAAAAAAGAAATTTCAAGATCATAAATTACCAATGGTTGATGAGGTAATTGAATTAGATGCTAAAGCACGTCAGGTTAAAAGTGAAGCTGATGAGTTAAGAGCTAGCCGTAATAAATTATCTAAACAAATTGGTGCATTAATGGGACAAGGAAAAAAAGAAGAAGCTGAAGAAGTTAAGAAACAAGTATCAAATAATGCTGCTCGATTAGCTGAATTAGAAGTTCAGGAAAAAGATTTAAACGATAAAGTTCGAGAAATTATGATGGTTATTCCAAATATAATTGATCCATCAGTACCAATTGGAAAAGATGATAGCTGTAATGTTGAAATCGAAAAATTTGGTGAGCCTGTTGTACCAGATTATGAGATTAAATATCATGCAGATATTATGGAAAGCTTTGATGGAATTGATTTAGACGCAGCTGGAAAAGTTGCAGGTAATGGTTTTTATTATTTAATGGGTGATATTGCTAGATTGCATTCTGCAGTTTTAGCATATGCTCGTGATTTTATGATTGATAGAGGATTTACATATTGCATTCCACCATATATGATTAGATCTGCTGTTGTTGATGGTGTAATGAGTTTTGATGAGATGGATTCAATGATGTATAAAATTGAAGGAGAAGATTTATATTTAATTGGAACATCTGAGCATTCAATGATCGGTAAATTTATTAATACAATCAATGAAGAAGAAAAATTACCATATACTTTAACAAGTTATTCACCATGTTTTAGAAAAGAAAAAGGTGCTCATGGAATTGAAGAACGTGGAGTTTATAGAATTCATCAGTTTGAAAAACAGGAAATGATAGTTGTTTGTAAGCCAGAGGAAGCATGGGATTGGTATAATAAGATGTGGAAAAACACAGTTGACTTATTTAGAAGTTTAGACATTCCTGTAAGAACTCTAGAGTGCTGTTCAGGAGATTTGGCAGACTTAAAAGTTAAGTCATGCGATGTAGAAGCTTGGTCACCACGTCAGAAGAAATACTTTGAAGTTGGAAGTTGCTCTAATTTAGGAGATGCACAAGCTAGAAGACTTAAAATACGTGTTAAAGGTAAAAATGGAGAAAAATATTTTGCAAATACATTGAATAATACTGTAGTTGCACCACCACGTATGTTAATTGCATTTTTAGAGAATAATGTGAATGAAGATGGCTCTGTAAATATTCCAGAAGCTTTACAACCATACATGGGTGGAAAGAAAGTATTAATTCCAAATAAAAATAACTAGAAATAGAAGAAATATTAAATAATAAGAATTTAATATTAAAGAATAAGTAATAAAGTATAGATGTTAAAGAAAAAATATTAAATTATATTATATAATATTTAAAGAATAATAAAAAGCAATGTTTTGACTATGAGAATGCAATCAAAACATTGCTTTTGTTTTATGATAAAAACTGTTATAGGATAAATATTTTTTAAGATAAACTGTTATAGGATAAATATTTTTTAGGATAATTAGTTTCTTTAGATAAATCCTTTTTTAATAATTTTAGAATTTAATTTTATATAAAAACTATGACACTATAAAAATAAAAAAAAGACATGATGCCACTATGTTTAATAGTCGACACCATGCCATTTATATATGAGCTGACACAATGCTACGAAGATATAGGAGATTATATTGTATCAACTATATAAAATACTTTATAAAATGCTTTATAAAATACGTTGTTATATTTTTGAATAAAACATCTAGAAATCAGTTAAATTAGCTGAGCGTCTTTCTAGGAAAGCTGTCATTCCTTCTTTTTTATCGTGTGTATCATTTACAACACCGAATAAGTTTGCTTCCATTTCTACTGCGTTTCTGATATCCATGTCATAGCCGTTGTTTATAGCAGCTTTTGCAACAGAAACAGCGTAACTACCTTTTGAAATTATTTTTTTAGCAAGATCTGTTGCTGTTGTCATTAATTCTTCTTTTGCAACAACACGGTTAACCAATCCAATACGATATGCTTCGTTTGCATCAATTGAATCACATGTAAAAATCATTTCTTTAGCACGTCCCATTCCAACTAAGCGAGCTAGTCGTTGTGTTCCCCCAAATCCAGGAATGATTCCTAGACCACACTCTGGTTGACCAAATACAGCGTTATCAGAAGCAACTCTGATATCACATGCCATTGAGATTTCACAGCCACCACCAAGTGCAAATCCGTTTACTGCAGCAATAGTAACTTGGCGCATGTTTTGTAATCTAAAGAATGGTTCAGATGCTTTGATTCCAAATTTGCGTGCTGCTGGTGCATCGAAGTTAACCATTTCAGAAATATCAGCGCCAGCTACGAATGATTTGAATGCATTTCCTTTTTTATCAGGACCGCCTGTTAAAATTAATACTTTTACATCATCTCTTCCTTCAATTTCAGATAAACAAACATTTAGTTCATCAAGTGTTTCACTGTTTAAAGCGTTTAATGCGGCAGGACGATTGATTGTTAGTACTGCAATTTCATCTTTTACTTCAAGTAATAAATTTTTAAATTCACTCATTAAATAAGCCTCCTCTATTAAATATATCTACGTTTTCAATGGTATCACTTTGATAAAAAATTGTCAATGTAAAGTGCGACAATTTTTACATTTGAGCAATTTGCATAAAACTAACAGAAAACTTTGGTTGAAAATTACTATTGTAATATAGATTGTGTGTATAAAAAAGTGGTTAGACATTCTATGTTATGGTATAATTAAGGTGTTTTATGTTTAAAGTGATTTTTATGTGTTTGATACACTGAGAAAGATGAGGAATAGTTAATATGTATGATTATATTGTTGTTGGTTCGGGTATTGCTGGATCAGTAGTTGCAAGAATTCTTGCAGAGGAAGGTAATAAAAAAGTTTTAGTAGTAGAGAGAAGAAATCATATTGGTGGAAATTGTTATGACGTTCAAGATGAACATGGAATTTTAATACATCTTTATGGACCACATATTTTCCATACAGGTGATGAAGAAGTTAGAAAATATTTGTCACGTTTTACAGAGTGGTATGATTTTGGACATGAGGTTGTTGCTAAAGTTGGTGATCAATTAATTCCTGTACCATTTAACCTTAATACTTTACACATGGTGTATGATGAGGAAAAAGCTAATTATCTTGAGAAAAAATTAATTTCTGAATATGGTGAAGGCAGTAGAGTTCCTATCATGAAATTAAGAGAAAACGATGATCCTGATGTAAGAGAAATCGCAGAGTACGTTTATCAGAATGTTTTCTTGAAATATACAATGAAACAATGGGGACAAAAACCAGAAGAAATTAGTCCAGAAGTAACAGGACGTGTTCCAATTGTAATTTCGTATGACAATAGATATTTTAAGGATAAATATCAGAGTGTTCCAATTGATGGATTTACTCCAATGTTTGAAAAAATGTTAGACCACCCAAATATTGAGGTGAAATTAGAAACAGATATTAAAGATATTGTTGAATTTAAAGATGGAAAAATTTTCTTTGAAGGAAAAGAATTTAATAATGGAATGATTTATACTGGCGCAATTGATGAATTGTTTGATTGTAAATATGGACGTTTACCATATCGTTCATTAGATTTTAAATTCGAACATTATGATGAAGATTCTTTCCAGGGACATAGTGTAGTAAACTATACTGTTAGTGAAGATTATACAAGAATTACAGAATTTAAATTTTTAACAGGTCAAAAGAATACGGATGGTACTACAATTGTAAAAGAATATCCATTTGCGTATAGTGGAAAAGAAGGCGAAATTCCTTATTATGCAATTTTAGATGAAGAAAATGATAAATTGTACAATAAGTATAAAGAAGATGCACAACAGTTTAATGATTTCCATTTATTAGGACGTTTAGCAGAATATAAATATTACAATATTGATGCTATGTGTATAAAAGCAATGGAATTAGCAAAAAATTTATTGAAATAGAATATAGAATATGAGAAAAGGTAAAGAGGTATAAAAATGAAATTATTGAGTTTTGCAATACCATGTTACAATTCAGAAAGCTATATGAGAAATTGTATAGAATCTATTTTACCAGGCGGTGAAGATGTAGAGATTATTATTGTAGATGATGGTTCAAAAGATAAGACTGCTGAAATTGCAGATGAATATCAAAAAAAATACCCTACAATTGTAAAAGCTGTTCATCAAGAAAATGGTGGCCATGGTGAAGCTGTAAATACAGGTATAAAAAATGCAACAGGATTATATTTTAAAGTTGTAGATAGTGATGATTGGGTTGATTTAGATTCATATAAACAAATTCTTATTAAATTAAAGCAATTAGTAGCAGAAGGCCATGCAATTGATATGCTTTTAGCAAATTATGTTTATGAAAAAGAGGGCGCTAAACATAAAAGAGTAATGCGTCAAAAAGGTTTCCCTAAAGATAAAATTTTTGAGTGGAAAGACGTAAAACATTTCTTTAAGGGACACTATATTTTAATGCATTCTGTTATTTATAGAACAGAATTATTGAGAGAATGCGGATTAAAATTACCTAAACATACATTTTATGTAGATAATTTATACGTTTATCAACCACTTCCACATGTAAAGAGTATGTACTACATGGATGTTGATTTCTATAGATATTTTATTGGACGTGAAGATCAATCAGTAAACGAAAAGGTCATGATTAGTAGAATTGATCAACAGATTCGTGTTAATAAATTAATGATAGAGTCTTATGATTTGTGGAAAATTGCAGATAAAAAATGTAGAAAATATATGTTTAATTATGTAGAAATTATAACTGTTGTTTCTACGGTTATGCTTCTACGTTCTGGTACAGCAGAAAATCTTGAGAAGAAGCGTTTATTATGGAAATATATCAAAGAAAAAGATATTAGATTATTCCATAAACTTAGAAGAGGAATTTTGGGTGGCACAATGAATCTTCCAGGTAAGAGCGGTAGAAAAATTTCAGTAGCTGCATATAGATTATCTCAAAAAGTAGTAGGCTTTAACTAGAACTTTAGCTTACTAAGAAAAATAAAATTATTTGTAAATATAAAAAATCTTCAGTTTATAAAAACTTTTAGTTATATAAGTTGAAGATTTTTTCTTTACATGATAAAGAAGATAGTTTAGAATGATAATATGTATTTAGAAATTTAGAAGTTTTGATTGAAAAGAAACATGTAAAATTTAATACACAAAAAACGATATTATACACAAGTAAGCTGAAATCAAAAGTGAAAAAGGAGAATAATATGGAAGAAAAAGTAGTTGTTAAAGTATCTAATCTACAAAAAACGTTTAAGATTTCGAAAAAACAACAAAAAATTCAAAACACCAAAGAGAAAACAATCACTGCAGTAAATGGACTTGATTTTGAAGTAAGACAGGGAGAAATTTTTGGGTTATTAGGACCTAATGGTGCTGGAAAGACAACAACATTAAGAATGTTGTCAACTTTAATTAAGCCAGATAAGGGAAGTATCAACATTAATGGATTAGATGTTAAGAAAAATTCACAGGAAGTTCGTAGTCAAATTGGATTTTTAACAAATGAGTTGAAGTTAGAAGGCTTTTTTACGCCAAACTATTTATTCGATTTCTTTTCTGATATGTATAGTATTGATGAAGGGAAAAGAGAGGAAAGAAAAGCTGAACTTTTTTCAAAATTTGGTATTGATAAATTTAAAGAAGTAAAAATTGATAATATGTCAACTGGTATGAAACAGAAGGTTTCTATAGTTATTTCTTTGGTTCATGATCCTGATATTATAATTTTTGATGAACCAACAAATGGCCTAGATGTAATTACTGCTAAAGTTGTAACCGATTTTTTGAAAGAACAAAGAGATAAAGGAAAAACTATTATTTTATCGACACATATTTTTTCTTTAGTAGACAGCTTATGTGACCATGTTGGTATTATTTTAGATGGCAAAATGATAGAGCAAGGACAAATTGAGGATGTAAAAGCAGGAAAAAGCCTTGAAGATAAATTCTTTGAGATTTATGTTAGAGAAAAAGGAAGGGAGGAATAATTGATATGAATAATATTTTAAATATTATGAAAAAAGAAATATTGAGATTTATTTTAGATAAAAAAATTGCATTTCAGATTTTTATTTTACCGGGATTGTTGATTTATGTTACGTATTCTTTTATGGGATATGCAATGAAGGAAATATCTCAAAAAGAAGAAACTAAAAAATATAATATCGAGATGGTTGGTGTACCTCAGAGTGTAGCGAACATTAAAAAAGATAAGAGTTTTAAGGTGAAGGAATATTCTGCTGATAAAGTCAAGGATAAAGAACATTTTGAGGTTATAAAAAATAATGCAAAAGAAAAAATTATGTCTGAAAAACTAGATGCGTTTGTTATTTTTCCAGATGCTTTTGATGAAAAAGTTAAACAATACAATGTAATTGAAAGTAAAGAATTACCTGCAAATGTTGAAATTTATTATTCTTCTGATAAGGAAAATTCGAATACTGCATATCAGCACATTGAAAATTATTTGAATGAATATGAAAAGACTATATCAAATAAATTTGATATAAACCGTGAAAAAAATAAAAACAATGACAAAGATTTTAAAAGTAAATACGATTTGGCAGAGAAAAAAGATAACGTAGATGTTAAGAAAATGATGTCATTATTTTTACCAATGTTAGTTATTATGATGATTTTTTCAGGTGCAATGGCATCAGCAACGGAGTCAATTGCAGGAGAAAAAGAGAGAGGAACTATGGCAACTTTATTAGTTACACCAGTAAAAAGAACTCACATATCACTTGGTAAAATCCTAAGTTTAAGTATTATAGCGGTAATGAGTGGTTTGTCAAGTTTTGTCGGAATAATTTTATCGCTTCCTAAGTTAATGATGCTAGATGGGGATGTGTCATTGACAAATGCATATGGATGCAAGGATTATGTTGTACTTATTATTGTAATCTGTTTGTCAGCATGCTTATTTACATCAATTATAGCTATTGTTTCAAGTTTTGCAAAAAACTTAAAGGATGCACAAACTGCGATAGCTCCACTAACACTTATAATTGTTGGATCATCATTTTTACCAGCTTTATTAGATAATATGACAGAACAATTACCTTTATATGCAGTTCCGTTGATTAACATAATTATGTTAATTAATAGAATATTTAGCGGAACTTATGGTAATGCAGAAATAATTATTACTGTTGTGACCTCGATTATATATATTGGAATTTTAGCATGCTTTTTAGGAAAATTATTTAATAACGAAAAGATAATATTTGATAAATAAAGAGTACAAAATAAAAATTATATAATAGAGAATATAACGTTTTTTCTAGCATGTTAGAAAGATACATGTGGTAAGATATTTTACATATTTTAAAAAAATAAAATACGAAAAATTGTCTTGACAAGTGTTTTTTCTAGTTTTATACTTTAAATGTCGTATATTACATGCGACATTGATAAAAATTTTTATATTATTAAAGACTGTGATGAAGACAGTAATTTAGTGATGAAGGTTTAAGAGAGTCAGATTAGGTGAGAGCTGATACTAGTAGTTGCTAAATGAATATCACTTCGGAGTTTCAGGTCGAAATTTGAAAACAAAATATGAGGTCCTTTGTAGTTACATTTTTACCTTACTTTTTTATTTGTTTTGTTTTTTTTCATTGTCTTTTTGTGACTTACACACTCATATGATTTTGTTTTCAAAGAATAGATACTGACGTTTTTCCAACGTTAAAGGGAACAGGTATGCAAGATTTTTGTGAGTATTATTAGGATAATGCTAGCACAAGATTTTAAGTACATTGTAACAAGGTGGTTAAACGCAGGCTCTCGTCCTTATTACAGGATTAGAGCCTTTTTTATTTATAAAAATCGATTACGTAAATTAGGAGGAAATGTATTATGTACAAGAAAGTCGATACCAATATGAATTTCGTTGACAGAGAACATGAAGTAGAGAAATTCTGGAATGATAACGACATTTTTCTTAAATCAATGGAAAGCAGAAAAAAGGGAGAAACATACACTTTTTATGATGGACCTCCAACAGCAAATGGAAAACCTCATATCGGTCATGTTTTAACTAGAGTTATAAAGGATATGATTCCAAGATACCAAACAATGAAGGGTAAATATGTTCCTAGAAAAGCTGGATGGGATACACATGGTCTTCCAGTCGAGTTAGAAGTAGAGAAAGTTCTTGGATTAAATGGTAAAGAACAAATTGAAGAATATGGTATGGAACCATTTGTTAAAAAATGTAGAGAATCAGTATGGAAATACAAAGGCTTATGGGAAGATTTTTCTGGAACAGTAGGTTTTTGGGCTGATATGGAAAATCCATACATTACATATGATAATAATTTCATTGAGTCAGAATGGTGGGCTTTAAAAGAAATTTGGGAAAAAGATCTTTTATATAAAGGATTTAAAGTAGTTCCTTATTGTCCACGTTGTGGAACACCACTTTCTGCACAAGAGGTAGCACAGGGATATAAAACAGTTAAAGAAAAATCTGCAATTGTTAGATTTAAAGCTAAAAATGAAGATGCTTATTTCTTAGCATGGACAACAACACCATGGACACTTCCTTCAAACGTGGCATTGTGTGTTAACCCAGAGGAAACATATGTAAAAGTTAAAGCTGTTGATGGCTATACATACTACATGGCAGAAGCATTACTTGATTCTGTTTTAGGTAAATTAGTAGATGAAGATAGTGATGAAAAAGCATACGAAGTATTAGAAAAATTTGTAGGAAAAGATTTAGTAGGAAAAGAGTATGAAGCATTATTTGAGTGTACAGCAAAAAAAGCTGAAAAACAAAATAAGAATGCGCACTTTGTAACTGCTGATGATTATGTAACAATGTCAGATGGTACAGGTATCGTACATATTGCTCCTGCATTTGGTGAAGATGATGCAAGAATTGGTAGAGAAAATGATTTAGCATTTATTCAATTCGTTAATGAACGTGGTGAACTTACAGAAGAAACTCCATATGCTGGTGTATTTGTTAAAAAAGCAGATCCAATTATTTTAAAAGATTTAGCAGATCAAAACAAATTATTTGCAGCTCCTAAATTTGAACATGATTATCCACATTGTTGGAGATGTGATACTCCACTTATCTACTATGCAAGAGAATCATGGTTCATAAAGATGACAGAAGTTAAAGATGATTTAGTTGCAAATAATAAAACTGTTAACTGGATTCCAAAGAGTATCGGTGAAGGTAGATTTGGAAACTGGTTAGAGAATATTCAAGATTGGGGTATTTCAAGAAACAGATATTGGGGTACACCATTAAATATTTGGGAATGTGATTGTTGTGGAAAACAGATTTCTATTGGAAGTAGACAAGAACTTGCAGAAAAAGCTAATGATCCAAAAGCAGCAGAAGTTGAATTACACAGACCATACATTGATGAAGTTACATTTAAATGTAGTGAATGTGATGGAACTATGAAGAGAGTTCCAGAAGTATTAGATTGCTGGTTTGACTCAGGAGCAATGCCATTTGCTCAGCATCATTATCCATTTGAAAATAAAGATTTATTTGAGCAGCAGTTCCCTGCAAACTTCATTTCAGAAGCTGTTGATCAAACAAGAGGATGGTTCTACTCATTAATGGCTGAAAGTACTTTACTTTTCAATAAAGCACCATATAAAAACGTTATTGTTTTAGGTCATGTTCAAGATGAGAATGGTCAGAAGATGTCTAAATCAAAAGGTAATGCAGTTGATCCATTTGACGCATTACAAAAATATGGAGCAGATGCAATTAGATGGTACTTCTACATTAACTCAGCACCATGGTTACCAAATAGATTCCATGGAAAAGCTGTACAAGAAGGACAGCGTAAATTCATGGGTACATTATGGAATACATATGCATTCTTTGTACTTTATGCAAATATTGATGAATTTGATGCAACAAAATATTCATTAGATTATGATAAATTATCTGTAATGGATAAATGGTTATTATCTAAATTAAATTCTGCAGTTAAGGCAGTAGATGAAAACTTAGGTAACTATAGAATTCCAGAAGCTGCTAGAGTTTTACAAGAGTTTGTTGATGAAATGAGTAACTGGTATGTAAGAAGATCAAGAGAAAGATTCTGGGCTAAAGGAATGGAACAGGATAAGATAAATGCTTACATGACATTATATACAGCACTTGTTACTATTTCTAAAGCAGCAGCACCAATGATTCCATTCATGACAGAAGATATTTATCAAAACTTAGTAAGAAGCGTAGATTCAGATGCACCAGAAAGTATTCACTTATGTGACTTCCCTGTTGTAGATGAAGAACATATTGATAAAGAATTAGAAAAGAACATGGATGAAGTTCTTAAAATTGTTGTTATGGGTCGTGCTTGTAGAAATGAAGCAAACATTAAAAACCGTCAACCAATTGGTAAAATGTATGTTAAAGCAGACGATGAATTAGAAAGTTTCTACAAGAAAATTGTCGAAGAAGAATTAAATGTAAAAGAAGTTGAATTTAAAGATGATGTATCATCATATACTACATACTTATTTAAACCACAACTTCGTACAGTTGGACCAAAATATGGTAAATTCTTAAAACAAATTCAAAATGCATTAGCTAACTTAGATGGTAATAAAGCTATGAATGAGTTAAGAACTAATGGAGAATTAAAACTTTCAGAAGTTAGCGATGAAGTTGTACTAAAAGAAGAAGATTTATTAATTCAAATGACACAGATGGAAGGTTACGTAACAGAGTCTGACAATAATATTACAGTTGTTCTTGATACTAACCTTACACCAGAGCTTCTTGAAGAAGGATTTGTTAGAGAAATTATTTCAAAATTACAAACAATGCGTAAAGACGCTGGTTTTGAAGTAATGGATCATATTAAAGTTACATATGAAGCTAATGAAAAAGTTACAGGAATTTTTGATAGAAATATGGAAACTATAATGAATGATGTTTTAGCTGTTTCAATTGAAAATACTGAATTAGCTGGCTTTGAAAAAGAGTGGAAGATTAACGGAGAAGACGTTAAACTTGCAGTTGAGAAGCAATAAGTAGTATAATATAGGTATAAAAAATTTATACCAATGTATAAAATTATATAAAAAAATATATATTAGTATACTATTTGGGTATACAGTATATAGGTTGTGCAGGCAATGATATATAGCCTTTGTTAGTAGTTTTTCTAGTAATTAAAGAGTTATTATATTGTTGCCTGTTTTTTTATAAATATAAATTTTATATTAAAAAATTCCGAAATATTACAAGGAATGTTGCAAAGATGTACTTATCGTAGGAGGAGAATGATGAGAGATAATGTATTTAGCAAGAAAGTGTTCATTAAAAGCGTAAAAGATAACCTAATGACACAATACAGAAAAGATTTAAGCACAGCATCAAATCAAGAAATATTTCAAGCTGTGTGTGTTTCTGTAAAAGATGTTATTATGGACGAATGGTTAGCAACTCAGCAAACATTTGCAAGAGAACAACCTAAAACAGTCTATTATTTATCAATGGAATTTTTAATGGGACGTGCGTTAGGTAATATTTTGCTTAATTTGTCTGCATATGATGAAGTTGATGAAGCTTTAAAAGAATTGGGGTTAAATATAAATGAAATTGAAGATGAAGAACCAGATCCAGCATTAGGAAATGGTGGTTTAGGAAGATTAGCGGCATGTTTCTTGGATTCATTAGCTACTCTTGGTTATGCTGCATGCGGATGTGGTATAAGATACAGATATGGTATGTTTAAACAGCAAATTATTGATGGATTTCAGGTTGAAGTTCCAGATAACTGGTTAGAGCATGGTTATCCATTTGAACTTAGAAGATCAGAATACAGATATGAAGTTAAATTTGGTGGACATGTTGAACAAGAAGTTGATGAAAATGGAAAATTATCATTTGTTCAAAAAAATTATAGATCCGTATGGGCTATTCCACATGATATTCCTATAGTTGGTTACAAAAATAATTTAATAGATACTCTTATTATATGGGATGCAGAAGCAAAGGAAGTATTTAGCTTAGATTCATTTGATAAAGGTGATTATCAAAAAGCGGTTGAAGAGGAAATGCTAGCCCGCAATTTGGTAGACGTTTTGTATCCAAATGATAATCACGTTGCAGGTAAGGAATTACGTTTAAAACAACAATATTTCTTTGTATCAGCTAGTATTCAAAGAGCAATTGAAAGATTTAAACAAAAAAATGACAATTTAATGGATATGCCAAAGAAAATTGTATTCCAAATGAATGATACACATCCTACAGTTGCAGTAGCTGAGTTGATGAGAATTCTTCTAGATGAGGAACACTTAGAGTGGGATGAAGCATGGGAAATAACAACACATTGTGTTGCTTATACAAATCATACAATAATGGCAGAAGCACTTGAAAAGTGGCCAATTGAAATCTTTGAAAGATTATTACCAAGAGTATATCAAATTATTGATGAAATCAATAGACGTTTTGTTTTAGAAATTCAGACAAGATATCCTGGTAATGAAGAAAAAATTAGAAAGATGGCTATATTATACGATGGTCAGGTTAGAATGGCTCATTTAGCGATTGTTGCTGGCTTTTCAGTAAACGGTGTAGCAAAATTACATACAGAAATTCTTATGAAACAAGAATTACGTGATTTTTATGAAATGTTCCCAGATAAATTTAACAATAAAACAAATGGTATTACGCAAAGACGTTTCCTAGGACATGGTAATAGATTATTAGCAAAGTGGGTAACAGATAAAGTTGGAGATAAATGGTATACTGATTTGACAGTTTTAAAAGATCTTACAGAGTTTGCGGATGTTCCTAAGGCCCAAGAAGAGTTTATGGAGATAAAACGCAAAAATAAAGTACGTTTGGCAAAATATATCAAGGAACATAACGGAATTGATGTAAATCCAGATTCTATTTTTGATGTTCAAGTAAAAAGATTGCATGAATATAAGAGACAGTTACTTAATATTTTGCATGTAATGTATTTATATAATGTTATTAAAGAAGATCCAAATGTTGATATTTATCCAAGAACATTTATTTTTGGTGCAAAAGCAGCAGCTGGATATGAAACAGCCAAAAAGACCATTAAATTAATTAATAATGTTGCAGAAGTTATAAATAATGATCCAGATATTAATGGAAAAATTAAAGTTGTATTTATTGAGGATTATAAAGTTTCTAATGCAGAAATGATTTTTGCAGCAGCAGACGTTAGTGAACAAATTTCGACTGCAAGTAAAGAAGCATCAGGAACTGGTAACATGAAGTTTATGCTTAATGGTGCGATTACACTTGGAACACTTGACGGTGCTAATGTTGAGATGTATGATGAAGTGGGTGCTGACAATATCTTCATCTTTGGAATGAGTGCAGATGAAGTAATTAATCACGAGAAACTTCATGATTATAATCCAATTGATATATACAACAATGATCCACAGATTAAAAAGGTTCTTAATCAGTTGGTTGATGGTACTTATTCAGCAAATGATAGAGAATTATTCAGAACATTATTTAATTCATTGCTACATGATAAAGAGGCAGATAGATACTTTATTTTAGCTGACTTTAGATCATATGCTAAGGCACAGCAGAAGATAAATCGTTACTATCAAGATAAAAAGTCATGGGCAAAGAGCGCAATATTGAATGTTGCAAACGCAGGAAAATTCTCTTCAGACAGAACAATACAAGAATATGTTGATGATATTTGGCATCTAGATAAAGTTACAATAGACAATACAGGAGCATAAAATGGATTTTGATTTTTTTAAAAAAGAGACATATATAAGGAAAAAAATTCCGATGCCGGCTAGTTATTTGAAATATATTGCGATAATCATAATGCTAATAGATCATATAGGAGCCGCACTTCTCGAAAGAGAAGTGTGGTTCTTTTATCAAAAATTTGATAGTTATGAGATGGTTCTCGAAATAGATGAAGTGTTAAGATCGATTGGAAGGATAGCGTTTCCATTGTTTGCTTTTATGATTGCTGAAGGTGCAATTCATACGAGAAATATAAAAAAATATGCGGTACGTTTATTTATTTTTGGGGTGATTTCTGAAATTCCTTTCGATTTAGCTTTTTTTGATAAGCCATTTTATTTTGATAGTAATAATGTCTTTTTTACATTAGCAATTGCAGTAGCGGTCATAATGTTGCAGAGTGAATTAGAAAAAATTCAATATGAAAAAATGTTATCCTATCAAGAAGTAATGATAGGGAAAATGCTGATATTAGGAGCAGGTATATTAGCAGCGTATTTTTTAAATACAGATTACAGCGCATGCGGAGTACTTGTTATATATGTTATGTATAGTGCAATTCTTTTAGGTCAAAAGGAAATAGGATACATTGTTGGCGTTGTTTTATTGATTTTGATGTGTGGTGAGATCGAAAAATGGTCAATTTTTGGAATTATTTTTATATATTTGTATAATGGGGAAAGAGGTAAACAAAATAAGTATTTATTCTATATTTTTTATCCAGGACATTTAATACTTTTAACATTAATTAGGTTTTTTTTATTTAAGTAAAAAAGTTAGAATATAATTAGAGGTATCTATATTGAAAATTATATTATGATAGAAAGGAAGTTTGAGTATGGAAGAAGAGGGAAAAGAAATTAGAAGTGTTCCGGCTGAAGAAATAGATAACTATTTAAAAAATGAATTAAAAAATGCATATCGAATAGGAATTGGAGTTTTTTTATGCATCACAAGTGTTACACATCCTATTATATTTAATGCTTTTTTTAGTAGATACGAACAATGCGGCGCCGCTTTGATGATTGTATCAATTGCAATAGCTGTGATGCTTTTTATAATAAGCGGTTTAAGTGGTGACGAGTGGAATTATCTAAAAAAAGAGCCATGTGAGATAGATATGCTCACTCTTGAAACAGTAAAGAAGAAAAAGAGATTATTTAAAAAAACAAAGATATATTGTGTGGCAATTGGAGTGATGCTTTGTATAGTTAGTGTTGTGCCAAATATATTATTTGATACAAAAATTGTATCGATTTTCTTATTTTTATTTGTCGGAGTAGGAGTTTTTCTTTTTATTTACTCATCAATAATTGACTCAAGTTATGACGATGTGATTGCAATTAATGAGAAAAATAAAGAGTTTTACAAAAATAAAGAGTTTTACAAAAATAAAAGAGATTTTGGAAATGATGAATCTTTCGAAGAAAAAAAAGTTTATGAGCAAGATAGCGCTTTTGAGGAAAATAAAGCATACAATCAATATGATTTTGCAACTAAAAAAAGAGGCAATGAGAAAAAATTTATTTGGTTAGTAATCATTTGTTGTATATGTTTGGGGATGTATAAAAATTTTTCTATACCGACCTTTTCGTATAAAAAATTTAAGTCAATTTCTAAAACAGTGGATTTAAAAAACAATAAGATAAAAAAGATTGATGCTAAAATAAATATTGGAGATATAACAATAAAAAATGGTGACGAGTTAAAAGTTGAATATAAATATCCAATAAAATATCAACCCAAAATAGGAATAAAAAAAGATACACTAGTTATACGAGAACAATATAATAAAAAAAATATTAATTTGAAAAAAAATAAATGTGAAATGACAATATACATACCACAAGAAATTAAGCTCGATATAGTTTCTATGAACCTTAATCTAGGAGATGTTGAAATAAATAACTCTACGATATCAAAGTGTGAATTAAATCTAAAACTTGGAGATGCTGAGATTGAAAGAGGCAAATATGACTCAATAAAAATAGTAAATAACGTAGGAGATGTTGATGTATCCGCTGAATTTAGTAATATTAACGTAAAATGTGATGTGGGCGACATTGAAATTGAAACTAGAAGTAAAGTTACTCATGCTAATGCGCAACTAAACAGTGGAGTTGGAAGCATAGAGGTAAATGATAAACATTGGAAGTAAAAAATAATAATAGACACAAAGTAATAAATGATACAAAATAGTAAATAGATGTCAAAGTAATAAATAATACAAAATAGTAAATAGATGTCAAAGTAATAAGGAGAATGAGACTTTATTACGGAGACATCTATTTTAGTGTTAATATAAAAAAGTTAAGCTAATATAAAGTATTTACATTAGTACAAACATTTAAGCAAACATAAAACAACACCTAATCTGCGAGAAATTGTAATAATTTTTCTTCTTGCATTTTATAATCTGAAAGTCCGAGATCATAAAGTGACTGTTCACCCACAGGGTCCATGGCTATTGTGCTTAATTTGATGCTTTTAGATGGAGCAAAAACAAAAAGTTTTCCCTCGGCCTCAAGTCGTTTGAGCTTAGCAATTTGATTCCTGTACATAATATATCTATGATCAACAGCTTTTATTATTTGTGGATATTTTTTTAAAATTTTTGAATATAGTGATTTATGTGATTCTGGTTTTCTGACAAAACTTCTTGGTTTACTCAAAAGAACTACAATTTTATCACAGCCTTTTTTGAGTGCTCTTTGAAAAGGAATAGCATCAGAAATTCCACCATCAAAATATTCACATCCTAAAAAAGGTACAGGATTGCAAAATACAGGTAAGGCACTTGATGCCATAATAGGAGTGTAATTATCTTGGCGTAAGTCTGATTTGTTAAAATAAATTGCATTTCCAGTCTTTGAATCAGTTGCTACAATTTCAAATTCGCAAGGATTATCAACGATAGCTTGATAATCTAAAGGATCTTTTCCAGTTGAATTACTCAATTTTCCATAAATATAATCAAGTCCAAAAATCTCGCCATGTAATAAAAAATTTTGAATACTAATATACTCAGGATCCTTAATATGTTGTGTATAAAAACGTAAATTACGTTCTTTTTGTTTTGCTAAAAAAGATGATAGATTTGCAGAGCCAGCAGAAACACCAATACTGTAATCAAAAGAAATATTCTTTTCTAAAAAGCAATCTAAGATGCCTGCACTATAGGCACATTTCATACCGCCACCTTCAACAACTAACCCAATTTTTTTCATAAATAAGCCCTCCAATCTAGAAAATATATGACAATTGTAGCACAATAAAAAATAAAATACAAAAAAGTTTTAACAGAAATTTAAGTTGTTTTACTTAATATTATTTGCTAAAATATAAGACTAGAGAATTTTAGAAAAGAGGGTATATATGAGTTTTGTTCATCTTCATACACATACAGAATATAGCTTATTAGATGGCTCTAATAAGATAAGCGAATATATAAAAAGAGTAAAAGAACTGGGTATGAATTCAGCTGCCATAACAGATCATGGTGTAATGTATGGAGCAATCGAATTTTATAAGACTGCTAAAGCTCAAGGAATTAAGCCGATTATAGGTTGTGAGGTTTATGTAGCACCTAATTCGAGATTTGATAGAGAAATTAGTCATGGTGAGGATAGATATTATCACCTTATTCTTTTAGCAGAAAATAACAAAGGTTACGAAAATCTTATAAAAATAGTATCTGCAGGATTTACAGAAGGCTATTACTATAAGCCAAGGGTTGATTTTGAAATATTAGAAAAATATCATGAAGGTTTAATTTGTTTATCAGCATGTCTAGCTGGTGAAGTACAAAAAATGATAGTTCGTGGTAATTATGAAAAAGCAAAAGAAATAGCACTTAAATATAAAAATGTGTTTGGAGATGGAAATTATTTTTTAGAATTGCAAGATCACGGAATTAATGAGCAAAAAACGGTAAATAATGCCTTTTTAAGAATGAGTCAAGAGCTTAATATTCCATTGGTATGCACAAATGATGTTCATTACACATCTAAGGAAGATGTAGAAGCGCATGATGTACTTTTATGTATCCAAACAGGTAAATTGATTAAAGATGAAAATAGACTTCGTTACGAGGGCGGACAGTATTATGTAAAAAGCGAAGATGAAATGAGACAACTTTTTCCATATGCAATAGAAGCTATTGAAAATACACAAAAAATCGCAGATAGATGTAATGTTGAAATTGAATTTAACAATTATAAAATTCCAAAATATGAAGTGCCAGAAGGCTATGATAGTGCTTGGGACTTTTTGGTAGATTTATGCGAAAAAGGTTTCAAGAAAAGATATATAGATAATGAAGAATATAATAAGGAAGCTTGCGATAAAATATATCAAGATATGCAATATGAATTAGGTATTATCAAGAAAATGGGATTTATAGAGTATATTTTGATTGTATGGGATTATATTAATTGGAGTAGAGAACACGACTGTTGGGTAGGACCAGGAAGAGGTTCTGCAGCAGGTAGTAAGGTGTGTTATTGTACCGGAATCACGAATATTGATCCAGTTAAATATAATTTACTTTTTGAACGTTTTCTTAATCCACAGCGTGTATCCATGCCCGATATTGACGTAGATTTTGAGTATGCACAAAGATATAGAGCGATTGAATATGTTACTCAAAAATACGGAAAAGATTCAGTTACACAGATTGTAACATTTGGTACTATGGCTGCTCGTGGAGTAATTAAAGCAGTTGGAAAAGTATTAGATTTTCCATATTCTCAAATGGATAAAGTGGCTAAAATGATACCTCTTGGACCTAAAGTTACAATTCAAAGTGCTTTAAAAGAAAATATAGAATTTAAGATGCTATATGATACGGATCCACAGATGCATGAATTGATTGATATGGCTCAAAAACTAGAAGGTTTACCAAACCATACTTCGGTTCATGCAGCAGGAGTGGTTATTTATCCTGGTATCGCAAGTGATTATGTTCCTCTTGCAAGAGCAAGTGATGGAAGTCCAACAGCTGAGTATAATATGGTTCAGCTTGAAGAATTAGGATTATTAAAAATGGATTTTTTGGGACTTAGAACACTTACAGTTTTAAAAGATGCAGTAAAAAATATCAAACAATCTAAAGGTATAGATATAGATATAGACAATATTGATTTTAATGACAAAAAGGTATTAGATTTTATTGGTACAGGAAAAACACATGGAGTATTTCAGCTAGAATCGGCAGGAATGCAAGGATTTATGAGAGAATTGAAGCCGGAAAGCTTTGAAGATATTATAGCCGGAATTTCACTTTATAGACCAGGTCCAATGGATTTTATACCAGATTATATTAAAGGTAAAAAAAATCAAGATGAAATAACATACGTAACACCAGAATTAAAAGAAATATTAGAGCCAACATATGGTTGTATCGTTTATCAAGAGCAAGTTATGCAGATCGTTCAAAAATTAGCCGGTTATACAATGGGACAGGCTGATAATATCAGAAGAGCGATGAGTAAGAAAAAACAGCATGTAATTGATGAAGGACGAAAGAGTTTCGTTTATGGAGACGAGAACGAAAATATTAAAGGTTGTGTTGCTAACGGAATTTCAGAGCAGGCTGCTAATAAAATATATGATTCCATGGTTGATTTTGCAAAGTATGCCTTTAATAAATCACATGCAGCAGCGTATGCAGTAATCAGTATGCAAACAGCGTGGTTAAAATATTATTATCCAACGGAGTATATGGCTGCGTTACTTACATCAGTAATTGATAATACAGATAAGATGGCGGAATATTTGTATCAATGCAAAAATATGGATATCGAAGTATTACCACCTAGTGTTAACAATGGAGAAGGAGTATTTAGCGTAGAAGGAAAAAATATTCGCTTTGGAATGTATGCAATAAAAAGTCTTGGACGCCAGATAATTGATTCAATTGTAAAAGAACGAAAAAATAACGGCAAATATATTTCGCTTTGGGATTTCGTACAGCGAGTATCAAATTATGACATTAATAAAAGAGCTGTAGAAAATCTAATAAAATCAGGCGCTTGTGATGATTTTGATGCGACACGAAAAGAGATGGTGTATGTCCATGCTATGATGGTTGATAAAGTCTCACATGGTAAAAAGAATAATATAGCAGGCCAGATGAGTTTATTTGATTTAGTTAGTGAAGAAGAAAAGAAGGAATTCGAATTTCAAATGCCAAAAGTTGGCGAATTTGATAAAGAGATGCTTCTTGGATTTGAAAAAGAAGTTTTATGTATGTACTTAAGCGGACATCCATTAGATGAATATAGGGAAAAAATAAATAAAAATGTGACTGCAATAACCTCAGATTTTATAATAGATTTAGAAACGAATGAACAAAAAATAAAAGATGGTCAAAAGGTTATAATAGGAGGAATTATTTCCGAAAAAACAATCAAGTTTACTAAAAACAATCAACCAATGGCATTTTTGAAAATAGAAGATTTAGTTGGAACCGTCGAAGTAATTGTATTCCCAAGACAATATCAAAAAGTTATGGGAAGACTAGAAGTAGATGATAAAGTTTTTATCAGAGGTACAGCTACAGTAGAAAATGAGCAGAACGGAAAAGTAATTGCAGAAGAAATAATTTATTTCGATGAGATAGGAAATGAATTATGGATTAAGTTTAAAAATATGCAGGATTATGAAAAAGATGCTAATGAGTTGATGCAATTATTTACTAATAATCTTGGTAAAGATGAAGTGATAATATACATTGAAAATCCGAAAGCAATAAAAAGATTTGGAAAAAATCTGACAGTTTGCGCTAAAAACGTTCTTTTTGATACATTAACAAAAAAATATGGAAAAAATAATATAAAAGTTATTGAAAAGAATATTGAAAACAAGCGTTAAACAGTATAAAATATAATAGATTGAGTGTATATTAAAAAGATTTGTTATATAGTAGGAGGATACTTAAAATGGCTAAAGAAGTTAACACAATTGGCGTTTTAACAAGTGGTGGAGATGCTCCAGGAATGAACGCTGCAATCCGTGCAGTAGTTCGTCAAGCACTTGCAAAAGGAAAAAAAGTTAAAGGAATTAAAAAAGGATATGCTGGACTTTTAGCAGAAGAAATTATCGATATGGATGCTACAAGCGTTTCAGATACTATTTCTCGTGGTGGTACAATTTTACAAACAGCTAGATGTTTAGAGTTCAAAGAAGCAGATGTTCAGGCTAGAGGTGCTGAAATTTGTAGAAAACACGGTATCGACGGAATCGTTGTTATCGGTGGTGACGGATCATTTCAGGGTGCTCAGAAATTAGCAAGACTTGGAATCAATACAATCGGTGTACCAGGTACTATCGATTTAGATATTGCTTGTACAGATTACACAATCGGTTTCGATACAGCTGTTAACACAGCTATGGAAGCTATTGATAAAGTTCGTGATACTTCAACATCTCACGAAAGATGTTCTGTAATCGAAGTTATGGGACGTGGCGCTGGTTACATCGCTTTATGGTGTGGTATCGCTAATGGATCTGAAGAAATCCTTCTTCCAGAAAAATACGATCATGATGAAGAAGCTATCATCAAACGTATTATTGAAGGACGTAAAAAAGGTAAAGAACACTATATTATCATCAATGCAGAAGGTATTGGACATTCTCAGGAATTAGCTGAGAAGATTGAAAAAGCTACAGGTGTTGAAACAAGAGCTACTATCTTAGGACACATGCAACGTGGTGGTAGTCCAACATGTAAAGATCGTGTATACGCTTCAACAATGGGTGCTTATGCTGTAGATCTTCTTTGTGAAGGAAAGAGCAATAGAGTAGTTGCTTACAAGAATGGTGAATTCGTTGATTATGATATCGAAGAAGCACTTGCAATGGAAAAAACAATTCCAGAGTACTTATATTCTATTTCAAAAGACTTAGTATAATTCTGGATATTATATTAAAGTTAAAAAAGATGGTGGGCTGTCAGCAAGTGACAACCCACTTTTTTGAGTAAAAAACGATTTAAACGAGAGGAAGATTATTCATGATAACAAGTAGTAGTAATCAACAGGTTAAAAAATTAATCGCGCTATATAAAAAATCAAAAGAAAGAAAAAAAGAAAATGTATTTATTGTTGAAGGAATAAAAATGTTTAAAGAAGCACCAAGTGATTGGGTAAAACAAGTTTATGTGTCCGAAGATTTCTACAATGATATTGAAAAAAGAAGTTTATATGAAAATTATCAATACGAAGTGTTGAGCAATAGTGTGTTTAAATCTGTTTGTGATACTATTACTCCACAAGGAATAATTGCACTTATTAAAATACCTAAATATACATTAGAAGATATGTTAGATGGAGATAAAACTCAATTACTAATCTTAGAAAGTGTACAAGATCCAGGAAATTTAGGAACAATGGTTAGAAGTGGTGAAGGTGCAGGAACAACAGGAATTATAATGAATAAGACAACTGTTGATATTTTTAACACCAAAACAATAAGATCAACTATGGGTAGCATATACAGAATGCCTTTCATAATAGTAGATGATTTACGAGAAACAATAAAAGAATTAAAAGAAAAAAATGTAAGTTTATTTGCTGCACATTTAAAAGGAAAGCAAGCATATGACGAAAAAGACTATACAAAGGCGTGTGGTTTTTTCATTGGAAATGAAGGAAATGGATTGAGTGATGAAATAGCCAATTTAGCAGATGACTATATAATTATTCCAATGCAAGGGGAAGTAGAGTCATTAAATGCAGCTATATCTGCAACATTATTAATGTATGAGGCTAATAGACAAAGGAGAAAAAAATAATTGAGAATTTGGTTTAAATTTGTACAGAATGCAAGGATAATAGACTCCGAGACAATAGAAGATTTTTCGGAAGAGACAAGAACACACAAAATTTTTAATTCAATAGATGATATTTGTTATAAATTTGATTTAAGCAAACCCATATGGTTGAATTCTAATATTGAAGAGTTTAAAAGAAGAGGAAAAACAAGATTTAATAAAGATAATTTTGTAGATGAAATAGAGTTCGATTTTATGGAGGTTGAAATCCTAGAAGAAGATTATTAATTTTTCATAAATTGAACAAAATTAGCCGACAAAACACATTATATGTGTTACAATTTAAGAGGAAGTATAGAGTTATTTATAAGGCAATGGAGGGTAGAATAAATGGAAACACCATACACATTCAAAGAAGACGTAGATAGCTGGAAAACGGTGATTCTTTTGTACAATTCTGCACTTAAAGAGGTAGGAACAAAGTTAGAGATTTTAAATGACGAGTTTCAACATGTACATCAGTATAATCCAATCGAGAATATTAAATCTCGAATCAAGACGCCAGAGAGTATTGTAAAAAAACTTAAGAGATACGGCTATGATGTAACAATTGATAATATGGTAAATTACGTTAATGATATTGCGGGAATAAGGTTGGTCTGTTCGTTTACATCGGACATTTATAGACTCGCAGAAATGATTGGAAAGCAAAATGATTTGACGGTTATTTCTATCAAGGATTATATCAAGCATCCAAAAGAAAGTGGGTATAAGAGTTATCACATGATTGTAACGGTACCGATTTTCTTGTCAGATCGAGTCGTAGATACTAAAGTTGAAATTCAAATAAGAACAATGGCGATGGATTTTTGGGCAAGTCTAGAGCATAAAATATATTATAAATTTGAGGGAAATGCTCCAGAGTACATAAGTAGGGACTTAAGAGAGTGTTCAGGAATTGTTTCGATGCTAGATGCTAAGATGTTGCAGTTGAATAATGCAATTTTAGAGGCAAAGGCAAAGCAAGAAGAACAGGCAAAAAAGAGAATACAAGATAACAATTTAGATAATAAACAACAAAAAGAAGAAATGAGGTTAGCGGGAAAAAAGTCAGAAGCAACTAGTAAGACAAGAAATAATACTAGTTTTAAGGCATCAGTGGGAACCGCATAAATTAATATGAACATAATTAATATTGAAAATATTACTAAATCATATACAGGAAGGGAGCTCTTTAGTGGAGCTTCCTTTTATGTACAAGAAGGCGAGAAAATTGGTATTGTAGGAATTAACGGTACTGGTAAGTCAACATTATTAAAGATAATTGCGCAAGAGGTTAATCCAGATGAAGGAAGTGTAACTAAAGCAAATCATATAATTATTAGTTACCTATCGCAAAATCCAAATTTTGATGACAATCTAACAGCATTAGAAAATGTATTAAATTTGGCAAAAACTGGAAATATTACAGAAGAAAATAAGTGGACATTAGAAAGCGATGCTAAGGCACTTATGACTAAATTAGATATAGGGGATTATAATAAACCTGTCAAGGAATTATCAGGTGGACAAAGAAAAAGATTAGCCTTAGTTGCAACGCTTATTAAGCCTTGCGACGTTTTAATTTTAGACGAACCCACAAACCATTTAGATTATGATATGATTGAATGGTTAGAAGGATATTTGAGAAATTGGAGAAAGTCACTAATAATGGTTACGCATGATCGATATTTCCTAGATAGTGTTTGTAATCGAATCGTAGAGGTTGATAAGGGCAATATTTATAGCTATGACACTAATTATTCTGGTTTTCTTGAAAGGAAGACTATGAGAGAGGAATCATTAAAGGCTAGTGAAAGAAAGCGACAGTCTATCTTAAGAAATGAAATTCAGTGGATGATGCGTGGAGCTAGAGCAAGATCAACTAAACAAAAGGCACATATTCAAAGATATGAAGAATTAAAAAATGCAAAAGCACCAGTTGAAGATGATAAGCTAGAACTTAGCTCAATTTCTACTAGACTGGGAAGAACAACAATAGAAATAGAAAATGTATGTAAGGCATATGATGGAGTATCTTTAATTAATGATTTTTCTTACATTTTTTTGAAAAATGACAGAGTAGGTTTTGTAGGGACAAATGGTTGCGGAAAAACTACTTTAATGAAGATGCTTGCAGGTTTTTTAAAACCTGACTCTGGTGAAATAAAAGTTGGTCAGACTGTAAAAATAGGTTATTATTCACAAGAAATAATAATGTCAGAAGATAAAAATTATGGTATTTCTTCAACTGGAGTAAGTCGAGAAACTTCATATATGAATCCAAAAGATAGAGTGATTGACTATATAAAAGATACAGCCGAGTACGTTCGAACTGAAGATGGCTTAGTATCGGCATCGCAAATGTTAGAAAGATTTTTATTTACAGCAGAGCAGCAGTATAGTCCAATTGAAAAATTATCAGGTGGAGAAAAAAGACGTTTGAATTTACTTAGGGTCTTAATGGAAGCACCAAACGTGTTGATTTTAGATGAGCCTACAAATGATTTAGATACAGAGACTCTGGCTATATTTGAGGATTATCTTGATAATTACAAAGGAATCGTTATAACAGTATCGCATGATAGATATTTCTTAGATCGTATTGTAAATAGAATTTTTGCGTTTGAGGATGCTGGAGAACTTGTTCAATATGAAGGTGGCTATACAGATTATTTAAATAAAAGGATAAGACCATTAGGTACACCATGGGGTAAAAAAGAAGTTGATTCAAGGTCAGCTTTAGATGAAAATGATGTATCAAACGCGTTTGCTTCATTAGGAGAAAACAGTGTGTCATTTTCAAGAGATTCAAATACACAAAATGTGGAAAAGAAGGATTCTCGTTCTACTTGGGGACATGAGAAGAAAATAAAATTTACATATAATGAGCAAAAAGAGTACGAAACCATAGAAGAAGATATTGCTAAAGTGGAAGAGCGCCTAGAAGAAATAGATAGCGAAATGGTTAAATGTGCTAGTGATTTTGTTAAGTTAAATGAACTTAATAAAGAAAAAGAAGAAAAAGAAAAACAACTAGAATATTTCATGGAGCGTTGGGAGTTTTTAGAAGATAAAGCGCAGCAGATAGAAGAACAAAAATCTTTAAGATAAAAAGAATTATATAAATGAAAATGATTTATAATAGTATTATAATAGTAGTGAACAAATTTTTTGAAGTAAAAGCACATGTAATAAGATAATCAAAAAACACGATACGTATAAAAAGGGGGAAAATTATGAAAAACAAAAAAAAGAAATTAACAAAGTTACTTGTTTTTTTAGGGATTTTTGTTTTGGGATTTGTATTAGTGGGTTGTAATGGACAAAAGAACAAAAACTCAAAAGTTCGCAGTAAAAGAAAAGCTACTAGTAAAAAAGCAACAAAAATGAAAGTTTATGTTGATGTAAATGAAAAAAACAATTGGGAAAGTGAAGGTAAGAAATTCACTCAATATGATTTTTCAATACATAATGATGAAAATATAGATATTGCCAATTGGGAGATTAATTTAAAGAAAAAAGATTTGAAACTAGAGCAAAATTGGAATGTGAATATTGAAGCAAAATTGGACCAATATTGTTTAAAACCTACTAATTACAACAAAGTTGTTTCTAGTAAAGGGGTTCAACAAGATATTGGAATTATTTTTAGTACATTATCTGATGAAAAAGTAGATGTTAGTTTTATAGAAGTTACCTTTAGTGATGGACAAAGCGTGATTATAAGGGGACTGGGGAACAAAAATGATTCCGATAAAGAGAGCGGAAAAGATGATTCTGATAATAAAACAGAAAAATCAGCTGCAAATAAAACTGAAAAAAAACAGATAATTACAAATCAAGGTAAAGCAACGGTACCTACCGGAAGATTACATGTACAAGGAACTAAACTTGTAGACAGTACAGGAAAAGTAGTACAGCTAAAAGGAGTAAGTACTCACGGAATAGCTTGGTACCCAGATTATATTAATCCGGATGCATTAAAAACATTAAAAGAAGATTGGAATGCTAATGTTTTTAGAATTGCTATGTATACAAATGAGTACGGTGGATATTGTAATGGTGGAGATAAAGAAAAACTAAAGAAACTTGTTGAAGATGGTGTTAAATATGCCACAGAAAACGGTATGTATGTAATAATCGATTGGCATATTTTATCAGATTCAAATCCAAACACCAATAAAGGTGAGGCTATAAAATTCTTTGATGAAATGTCCAAAAAATATAAGGATAATGAGAATGTTTTATATGAGATTTGTAATGAACCCCAAAACTCTGATTGGAATTCGGTTATTAAACCATACGCAAGTGATGTTGTAAAAACAATCAGAGCAAATGATCAAAATGCAGTTATTCTTGTTGGTACTAACACGTGGTCACAGGATGTTGATCAAGTTATTGGAAATCAATTAGAAGATAAGAATGTAATGTATGTATTACATTTTTACGCAGGAACACATCATGATAATATTAGAAATAAGTTAACTAAGGCAATAAGTTCAGGAGTACCGGTATTTGTAAGTGAGTGTAGCATAACTGATGCATCAGGTAATGGTGCAATTGATTATGATTCTGCGAATAAATGGTTGAAGCTTTTAAATGAAAATGATATTAGTTTTATAGCATGGAGCTTAAGCAACAAAGATGAGAGTTCCGCGCTTATAAAACCAAGTTGTTCAAAGAAGAGCGGTTGGTCAGATGATGATTTATCAGAAACTGGTAAATGGTTTAAGAAAGCCATAAGTGGTAGATAAGAAAGCCATAAGTGGTAAATAAAAAAAGAAACAGCGTATATCAAAAAATATGTATATTAAGTAAAAACAGCGAAAACACAGTAACGTGCTTTCGCTGTTTTTGTTTTTGCTTATTTTTAAGTTTAAAAATCTTTTCGTTTTATTATCAAATATGAAAGATATGCAGATGATGGTGTGGTACACTGCAAAACAAAAGAAGCGGCTCTTTACATAAAAGAGTGTCTGGCTAAAAGATTTGCAGAATGTAAACTTGAATTACATCCGACCAAAACTAGAATTGTGTATTGTAAAGATAAGGACAGAACAAAGGATGAAGACGTAACAGAGTTTGATTTTCTTGGCTATACTTTCAAGGCTGTACACATCATGTGTAAGGATGGGAAAATGCGTTCAA
>NZ_FOGW01000040.1 GCF_900111325.1 Lachnobacterium bovis | reverse complement strand
ATCATAAAAATAAATCTCCTTTGAAATGTATTAATGCTGTTTTAGAACCACAGGGTGCTCTTTGCGATTGTAACCTCGTTCTAAATAAACCGTCATGCGGTATCTAACTGATTAACAAATGAACAAAGAGACTGTGGTTGGAGCCTTTCTTAAACCATCAAGTGGTAGGAAATAATAACCAATCCACAGCATCCTAAACATCATAGTCGAACCTATAGAAAAGGTAAAGAAAAGACTATGACTGAATAGTTATAAAGACCTTGGAGAGGGTCTCTAAAAACTACTACTATATAATACGAGGATTTTATATGAGACTTAGAAATATTCCAGGCGCGACAGATGTCATCGAAAACAGTGAATTCTGCATCAATGAACCTTCTTCATTAAAAGGAAAATGGCACGAATTCTTTAATAACGACAATCCAATTCATTTAGAAATTGGAATGGGTAAAGGTAGATTTTTAATGGATCTCGCTCAGGCAAATCCTAATATAAACTATATTGGAATTGAGCGTTATACTTCTGTTTTACTTAGAGCAGTTCAAAAAATGGATGAACTTCAACTTGATAATGTTCATTTTCTTTGTATAGATGCCAAAACATTAAATGAAATTTTTGAAAAAAATGAAGTATCTAAAATCTATTTAAACTTTTCAGATCCTTGGCCAAAAGATAGACATGCCAAAAGACGTTTGACATCTCATCAATTCTTAGATGTTTATAGTCAGGTATTATCTAAAGAAGGTTGCATCGAATTCAAAACAGACAACATAGACTTATTTAATTTTTCACTAGATGAAATTAATGATTCTTCATCTTGGAATCTTGATGCTTATACTTTTGACTTACATCATGATGATAAAATGAATGTTGGAAATATTATGACAGAATATGAAGAAAAATTTTCTTCAAAAGGTAACAATATTTGTAAATTAATAACTTCTCAAATTTAATAAATAAAAAACAACCCTTATTTTGTACCGACCCCAAAAAGTTAGACCAAAAATCTAACGATTGGAGGTCGGTACATTTTCCTACTAGATTTCTTTTTTTGTTCTAAACAATTATATGTTTGACTCTTTAGGAAAAATCGGGTTGTTTTTTTAATATTCTTGCTATTTATCTCTTAGCTTCTACAGTTTCCATTTTTGTTAGTTATGAAAATCAATTATTTTTTATGCGTTTTCAGTTGTTAATTTTCGTTTCCATTTTAAAAATCAACTTCTGTATCATAGTAACAGCATTTTAATAATTTTTCCATTTCTTCCTGAGTTGGAATTCTTGGATTAGAACCAGTACATGCATCTGCAATTGCATTTTTAGCAATTTCAGGTAATCTTTCAAGAAATACATCTTCAGGCACAAAACCTTCTTCTGCTGGCAATCCATCAGCCCCATAATTCTTTATGCAATGTGGAATATTTAAATCATCATTCATTTTTCTCAAATATTTAATTAACAATTGAACTTTCTCACTTAATGATTCTCCACCAAGATGCATATAATCAGCTATAACACCATATCTTTCTTTTGCAACTGGATCTTTTGCATTAAATGCAACAACTTTTGGCAAATACATTGCATTAGCTGCTCCATGAATAATATGTGATCCATGATCTGCAAATGCCGCACCTGTTTTATGTGCCATCGAATGTACAATTCCTAGTAACGCATTAGAAAATGCCATTCCAGCTAAGCACTGTGCATTATGCATTTTATCTCTTTTTACCATATCTCCTTTATAAGATCCAACTAAATCTCTTTGAATCATTTCAATGGCATGAATAGCAAGTGCATCAGTATAATCGCAGTTTGCTGTAGAAACATAAGCTTCAATAGCATGTGTTAAAGCATCCATTCCTGTATGAGCTATTAATTTTTTTGGCATTGTCTCAGCTAATTCAGGATCAACAATAGCTACATCAGGTGTGATTTCAAAATCCGCTATTGGATATTTAATTCCCTTATCGTAGTCTGTTATAATTGAGAATGCTGTTACTTCTGTTGCTGTTCCCGATGTAGATGATACTGCACAAAAATGTGCCTTCTTTCTTAATTCTGGAATTCCAAAAACTTTACACATTTCATCAAATGTGATATCAGGATACTCATATTTAATCCACATAGCTTTTGCTGCATCAATTGGTGACCCCCCACCAATCGCAACAATCCAATCTGGATTGAATTCCTGCATTACTTTAGCACCTTCCATTACTGTTTTCACAGATGGATCTGGTTCAATACCATCAATAATCTTTACTTCCATTCCAGCTTTTTTCAAGTATCCTTCAGCTCTGTCCAAAAAGCCAAAACGCTTCATAGAACCGCCACCTACGCAGATAACAGCTTTTTTACCTTCAAAATTTTTAAGTTCTTCTAAAGCTCCTTTTCCATGAAAAATATCTCTTGGTAATGTAAATCTTGCCATTGTAAATTCCTCCTACTCTCAATACATTAATCCCCACATTTTAATCCTAGAACTCTTTAAATCAGAATTCTCTTCTATATAAAATGTGCCTCATATTGTTTTGTTTTATATTCACAATTTTCCTTACGAAAAATACAGTTTTATTGTACTACACTTTATGTTAATTTTAAATATCTTCTGTTAATTTTATGATTTTTCAGATATTTTTCACATATTTTATATGCGATTTTTATACGATTTTACACTATATTTTTTTTTAATTGTTTTTTTTATCATTTTCATCATAACTCAATTATGCTTTAGTTTCTGTTTTATAATGAAAATCTTATTTTCATTTAAAAATATAAATTATCTGACAACAATAAAGTTTTCAATATCACCATAAATTCATCATAAAATATCACAAAAACCACCCCAAAAAAACGTAAAAAAACCTGAAGCAATAGTTAAATATTTTTAGAATGTAATCATTTTCAGAACTAATGAATAATTATAGCGGTATAAATTGTGTAAATACGAAACAAAATCCCATAACAAAAAATAAAGTCAAAGTAAAATTAAAAACAAAAATAAAATCAGAAGTGAAATTAAAAGAAAAAACCAAAATAAAATCAGAAGAAAAATTAAAAGTAAAAAAACGCTAAAAAACACAAAAAAGATAGAGCATACTGTTCTTCATATGCTCTATCCTCTATCATCTATCCTCTATTAATGTTTATTACGTTTACTATTTTTGGGGCCCTTATTTTTCTTATTAAAGAAAGCACTTTTTTCACTTGGTTTTCTACCACTGCTTTTTTTATTGTCTGGCTTTTTAACCTTACCATCTATTTTTTTAGACTTACCATCTGGTTTTTTAGACTTACCATCTGGTTTTTTAGATTTACCATCTGGTTTTTTCTTATGGTGATAATCCGAAAAATTCTTAATCTTTCTTGGTGGAATAAGGCATTCTTCTCCAAATCCTATTAAATCTTCTCTATGTTCCTTAATCAATGCTTCTTTGACTAAATCATAGTTATCTGGATTTCGATATTGAATCAAAGCCCTTTGCATTGCTTTTTCATGTGGATCTGTCGCAACATACACCTCTTCCATTGTCAACGGATCTAACTTAGTATAATACATACAGGTAGAAATTGTACCAGGTGTTGGATAAAAATCCTGTACCTGTTCTGGCATATACCCCAAATCTCTAACATATTCTGCTAATGCTATTGCATCTTTTAATGTACTTCCTGGATGAGAAGACATCAAATATGGAACAATATATTGGTCTTTTTTTAGTTTTTTATTAACTTGTGTAAACTCTTTTACAAATTTATTGTAAATATCTACTCCTGGTTTACCCATTCTTTTCAAAACATTATCACTAATGTGCTCAGGTGCTACTCTTAGCTGACCACTTACATGATATTTACATAATTCATTTAAAAATTCTTTGTTTTTGTCTGCAACTAAATAATCAAACCTAAATCCTGATCTTACAAATACTTTTTTCACACCTTCAAGATTTCTAACTTTTCTAAGTAATTTAATATAATCCGTGTGGTCAACTTCCAAATTTGGACATGGTTCAGGGAACAAACAATGTCTGTTTTTACAAGCACCAAATTTTGTTTGTTTTTTACAAGCAGGTTTTCTAAATTCCGCTGTTGGTCCACCCACATCATGTATATATCCTTTAAAATCAGGATGTTCTATGCACTGTTTGGCTTCTTTTAAAATTGATTCATGACTTCTTGCTTGAATAATTCTACCTTCATGAAAAGTCAAAGCGCAGAAATTACAGCTTCCATAACATCCTCTATTTGATGTTAAACTGAATTTAATTTCATTTAATGCTGGAATCCCTCCATCTTTTTCATATATAGGATGATAATTTCTCATATATGGCAAATCGTATGTATCATCCATTTCCATCTCTGTAAGAGGTTTAGCTGGTGGATTTTGAACTACAAACATTTTACCATCATATGCCTCATACAATCTTTTCGCCTGAAATGGGTCTGTATTTTTATACTGGATTGCAAAACTCTCTGCATATTTTCTCTTATCCGATTTGATTTCTTCAAAATCAGGAAGTCTAATTGCATCATAAATATCTTCTTCTTTTCTAGTTTTATAAACAGTTCCATCTATAAATGTAATATCTTTAATTTCTATTCCACTAGCTAATGCATCCGCAATTTCTATTATACTGTGTTCACCCATTCCATACGAAATAATATCCGCACCAGAATCCAACAAGATTGAACGTCTAACCTTATTAGACCAATAATCATAATGCCCCATTCTTCTAAGACTCGCTTCAATTCCACCTATTATGATCGGTGTGTGTTTGTAAACTTGTCTAATTAAATTGCAGTAAACTATAACTGCATAATCTGGTCTTTTTCCCATTACACCACCAGGACTATAGGAATCTTTACTACGATGCTTTTTGTTAACCGTGTAATGATTAACCATAGAATCCATATTACCTGCCGACACCATGAATGAGTATTTAGGTTCTCCATATTCCATTATACTCTCTGGATTTTTCCAATCAGGTTGACAAATCATCCCAACTTTATAACCATGCGCTTCTAACAACCTACATATAATTGCACTTCCAAAACTAGAATGATCCACATACGCATCACCTGAAATATATATAAAATCAAACTGACTAATTCCAGCTTCAATCATGTCTTGTTTACAAATTGGCAAATATCCTTTACTCATAAATCTCCAATCTCTTTACTCATATGTATTTCAACATAAATTTTTTAAACGACATTTTAAAATTGTTTTCTTTTCAAGAACAATTCTCTATTTCTAAGTCTAAACAACCCTTTTTTGTTTATATATTTTAAAAAAACGACTTATTATTTTGTCTAATTTATAGATTACTCTCTTTTATATAACAAAAAAAGTACTAATCTGCAACATAACCTGTCCAAAATTAGTACTTAAATGCGTCATCAGGGGTTCGAACCCTGGACACCCTGATTAAGAGTCAGGTGCTCTGCCAGCTGAGCTAATGACGCATATTATTTATTTTTCTTGCCTGACGACAGTTATTATTATATACCACTCTATCAAATTTTGCAATACCTTTTTTATGTTTTTTATATTTTTATTTATAAAAAATTTAATATATAATTCCTCTTCTTTCTGTATTATAATATGTAATGTGGCGATTTTCATTATATAAAAAAGTTAACCACAATTTTTTGTGGATAAGTAGCTATTTATCCACATTTTATTAACTTGAAAGGAGATTTATCCACTAGGATATACACATTATGAAAAAAACAGTAGAAGAAAGATTTTTAAAATATGTCTCTTATTGGACAACATCTGATGAAAACTCAAATACTACACCTAGTAGCAAAAGAGAATTCACTTTAGCAAAAGTTTTAGAGCAGGAATTAAATGATTTAGGTTTATCAAATGTAAAACTCGATGATAAATGCTATGTTTACGGACTACTCCCTGCAACTTCAGGAATGGAAAATAAAAAAGCAATCGGATTTATTTCACATATTGATACAGCACCTGATTATTCTGGCGAAAATATTAAACCACAGATTATCGAAAATTATGATGGTAATGATATTTTATTAAAAGGTTCAAACGAATACTTAAAAACTTCTGATTTCCCAACTTTAAAAAATTTAAAAGGTAACACTTTAATTACAACAGATGGAACAACATTACTCGGAGCCGATGATAAAGCTGGAATTTCTGAGATTATTTCTGCTTTAGAGTATATTATTGAAAATAACATTCCACATGGTGATATCTGGGTTGGTTTTACCCCAGATGAAGAAATTGGTGCCGGTGCATCTAATTTTGATTTAGATTATTTTAAAGCAGATTATGCTTATACTGTAGACGGTGACTATGAGGGTGAAGTTGCTTACGAAAACTTCAATGCTGCAAGTGCAACTATTACATTCAAAGGTGTAAATGTTCACCCAGGTGAAGCCAAAAATATTATGGTTAACTCAGCACTTTTAGCTTGTGATTTTGCTAATCAACTTCCTAAAAATGAAACACCATGTAAAACTTGTGGTCGTGAAGGATTTTTCCATTTAATTGATATATCTGGTGATGTTGCAAAAACTACTTTAAACTATATTATCAGAGATCATGATATAGACAAATTTAATGATAAAATAAAATTTTTAGAAGATCTCACAAATTCTTTTAATGAAAAATACGGAAAAGACACAGTAACAATAAATACATCAATTTCATACAACAATATGCTATCAATTATTGAAAATCATATGTATGTTGTTGATTTAGCAAAAGATGCTATTAAAACTGTTGGACTCGAACCAATATCAAGACCTGTTCGTGGCGGAACTGATGGTGCAATGTTATCCTTCAAAGGACTTCCTTGTCCAAACCTAGGAACTGGCGGATACGGTTTCCATGGTCCTTTTGAACACATTTCAATTGAATCAATGCAAACAGTTGTAAAAATCTTAGTAGAAATTGCAAAAAATCCTTTAGATCGATAGGTTTTTGTAAAACAAAATTGTAATCAGCACCACCGGCTTAGCCGGTGGTTTGCTCTTGCCCTATAAGGGCATATTACCGGCACTGAGTCTAAAGACTCGTCGAAAGGTTCGCCAGCCGCAACATCATTTCCCTACTGAGCCCCATGGGCTCTTTTTATTTGTTTTGCTTTACCGGCTCACCCGTAAACGGGTCTACATATTCCTTCAGTGTCATTTGATCATATTCTAAATCTTCTTTTAACTGATTCTGAATATACTCTTGAATTTTCTTCGCATTTTTTC
>NZ_FOGW01000039.1 GCF_900111325.1 Lachnobacterium bovis | reverse complement strand
TAACTGACCATCATTGATCCCTGCATTAAATGCAACAGATTTACAGGATTTACCAGTAATGACTTGAGATACAAGTTTTAACTTTTCCTCTGGTGTCCAATATTTATTTTGACTTTTGTGCCTTAAGACAGTAGGTCCATTAGCATCCTCAATTCTTGTCCATCTTCTAATTTGGTGTTGAAATTCTTCTTTGGTGATACCATCGGGAATATCTGGCAGAATTCCTTTCCGATACATTTCCACACATTTTCTTTTGAATTCATAACTATAACGCATAAAAATAACCCTCCTTACTGAACTTTACATTGTCCAGTAAAGAGGGTACATATCACTCTTCTAAAGTTGGCGTAGCTACATCCACTTTGTTTATTGCTGCTTTTGATAAACTTGGAACTCCGGTGGATTCATCCATTAGTTTCCAATTTATATTTTGATAGACTCCATACACAAAATCCAAATCAAATCCATTCTTTGGAATGCAGTAAAATAGCGTGTCTACAGTCCAAAATGGCGCCCTTAAAATATAAGGGTTATCAATTGTTCCTTTTCTTCCAATTCCAATAGCATCATCTTCTTCAGATAATGCTTCAGAAACACTTAACATGTATCCGCCAGTTCCATAAACTGGTATATCACCTTCTTCAAGATGTTTATAATCTCTACCACTACAAACATCTACAACATCACCACACTTACGCTGTTCCCATGAAAGCGTTTTTAAGATTACTTTCGTTGATGAAGGGTGATAAGGTTATCAAGTTTATCAAGGTATGCTCCGATTTTAGCTTGCTCATTAACATTCTTAGGGATAAGAACAGTCTTTCCTTCCATTCCAGCTTTTGTTATATGAACCATTGTTGACCCATTTTTATCAGACAAAATTACTGCTTTATCTTGTTCCAATAATTGCACTGCAAATCGTTTTTCTAAATGCTCCGACAGCTCTACCTTCCATATGTGATAATGGTATATAACCTTGTCTCCGTGCCATATATGAGGTCCAAATGTAGCAGACCATGTATATAATAAATCACCTTCTTCAGCGTAGTATTTTTCATCTAATTCAAGGTCAGAATAATACCAAGAATCATTTGTATAAAAGTTGCCAACTCGAAGAACTTTGTACTTTCCCGAACTTAATAATTCTTCCTGAGAATATGCCCTTCCATTGATAAAAGTTGCTATTTCTCCTAACTTACGCTGTTCCCAAGAAAGTGTTTTTCTGAAGTATCGTAAATTAAATAAAATAATGTAGTAGTTTGGGAACAGCGTAAGCTTTCTGATATTGCTAATGTTAGCACTGGATATCCGTTTGAAAGTGAAGATTTTTCTGATGATGGAAAGTATTTAGTTATTACTAATGGGAATATTCAAGATGATTCTCCTAACGTTAGTAGTGCAGTTGGAAACCATATAAACATTACAGACGAGAAGATTATATCCTCATATTTATTGGACATAGGTGATATTCTTGTTACTATGGATGGAACAGTTGGTAGAACTGCAAAAGTCGTTGAAAATTGGCAAATATTGGCTCAGCGAGTAGGTCGAATAAAAGCTACTGTGAGTGAAGAGTTCCTATATCAATGGTTAAACACAGGACTGTTTTCCAAGGTAATGCAAGGGTTAGCTCATGGAGGAACTATTAAGCATATCTCCCTTGATGAGATACGCTCTTTTGAATCAACTATTCCTAATAATCCTGACGAAATGGAATTGATAGGTAAATTTTTCTTGAACCTCGATAACCTTATCACCCTTCATCGACGTTTGTTATTTTTCAATGAAATATAGAAATCACAAATTTAGAAAAGAAGGTATTTCTGTTAGAAAGAGTAAGTTTTTTACAAAAAAAGAAGTCCATCTAGCAATGGACTTCAATCTTTATTGGTGTTTCAACAACACACAATCATAACCATGTAAATTTCCATCAAATTTTTCATCGCTTAACAATTCAAGATATCCATAATATTCTTTAACAGTAGTTTCTTGATTTCCAGGATGGAAAATAAGTATTTCACCAGAATTTAAGTGGTATTCTAATATACGTTTTACATTGTCATAAGTGGTAAATTTATAAGAACCCTTTGGAATATCATTTATAATATGTCTAAAATATGTAAGTCTTTGATACCAAGCATATAATTCAAGATCTTGACGATCTTTATCCCAAAGCATACCACGTCGATTATCAGGATCATTTCCTCCGTTCATACCAACCTCATCGCCGTAATAAAGGAAAGGTGTTCCAGGTAGTAGCATTTGCATGGCAGCAGCAAGACGTAATTTCCTTTTGTCGCCACCGGCACGGCACAAGAAACGACAAGTATCATGACTGTCTATCAAATTCCACATAACAGGTAAGACAGCAGTGTGATATTGACCTTGTAAAAAGCCCTGTTCGGCCAAAAAGTCTGATGGTCGAAGACTTTCATCACAAATAATGGATGAAACACTTTTATAAAAAGCATAATTCATAACAGAATCCCATTGATCACCCTGTAAAAAATCAGGAGCATAGTGCCAAACTTCTCCAACAATTAAAGCATCAGGATTAACTGCTTTTATTTCTTTTCTGAACCTTCTCCAAAATTCATGTCCAATTTCATCACCAACATCTAAACGCCATCCATCAATATGAAATTCCTCAATGTAATATTTTGCAACACCGATAATGTAATCTGCAACTTCAGGATTACTAACTCTAAGTTTAGGCATTCCACCGAAGAAAGCAAAGCTTTGATATGATGGAACTTCATACTGTGAGCCATAATTAAGTGGAAGAGAGTCTATGTAATACCAATTGTAATATCTAGAGTTTCGCCCATTTTGTTGTATATCCTTAAAAGCAAAAAAATCTGTAGAGGTATGATTAAATACACCATCAAGCATAACTCTAAGACCGCATTCATGGGCGTTATCAATTAGTTCATGTAAATCTTCATCATTTCCAAGTGATGGATCAACATGATAGTAATCAATAGTATCATATTTGTGAGAAGTATTAGATTGAAAAATTGGTGTCAAATAAATCACATCGACACCTAATTCCTTTAAATATGTAAGACGCTCAGTTATACCACGTAAAGAACCATGTAAATCTGCGTCCCAGGAAATAGGCTCCTGATACCAAACGGCATCATCTACTTGATCTGTAGTAGCAAATCTAGATGGAAAAATCTGGTAAACAACAGCATCTTTAGCCCAATCTGGAATTACAAAAGTTTGTTCTTGACGAGATAAAATAGGACAGTCAAACATAGTCTCTACATCCTGTGGCTCATAAGAAAAGAATCTAGAGTCACCATACCATATTCGAGCACCTGCGCTATCAATGAGCTCAAAAAAATAACGAAGACACAAAATATCCGGATTATTAGCGTGTTCGCTACCATCGATGGAATTGACAGTTACATCGGCCATAAAATAGTCATGACCAAAATCGGTAGCATATTTTGTCATCTCACAACAAGCTCGTGTATCTTTTTGCTCAATGCTTAAATATTTATCTCTAGTGTGCAAATAGATGGTGCTAATATCATTTTTAGCTACCATAAGACGAATTCTCAATTTCCCATTTTCTAAAAAAAAGCAATCTCGTTGATCTGCATAGTGCAGAATTCCTGCATAAATCATATAAAACCCCTTTACTAAAATTTACTAAAATTTTTAAATGTCTTACTTCTAATCATAAATATTTTATTAAAAAAAATCAATAGCAAAATACAAAAAAATTAAATAATAAGAAATACCTTTATTACAAATAATAGTATAAAACATCTTGACTAGAGTGGATATTAAGAATTAATATATTATAAATGAACATTCGGAGGTGAAGTATGATTAGATTGGCACAAGAAAAAGATATACCTAGAATAATAGATCTATTAAAACAGGTTCTTGAAATTCATGCAAATATTCGACCAGATATTTTTGTCTCTGGAACATCTAAATATGATATTGATGAAGTTAAAAAAATGCTAAATAATGATTCTAAACCGATTTATGTTGCAACTGATGATGCAGATAATGTTTTAGGGTATGCAATGTGTATGATAAAAGATACGCCTGAAGATGCAATAAATAGTGTAAAAATTAAACAGATGTTTATAGATGATTTATGTGTAGATGAAGCGGCAAGAGGTCAACATGTTGGTTCTAAACTTTTCGAGTATGTTAAATCTGAAGCAAAAAAACTAGGCTGCTATGAAGTTACACTTTGTGTTTGGAGTGGTAATGATAAGGCAGAGTCTTTTTACGAGTCCCTTGGTATGCAAACCAAAGAAAAAATAATGGAATATATTTTGTGATTTTTAGGAGGAAAAATGAACGAGTGTATAAAAAATAGAAATGAAAAATTAGCACAAAAAGTAATAAAAGGAATTGAATCAAGAAATATGAAGGGCTATTACGCAAAAGATAAAGAAGAAGCTTTAAATATTGCCCTTAATCTTATTCCAGAAGGCTCTTCTATTTCAAAAGGTGGCACAATGTCTGCTAACGAGATTGGTTTAGTTGAAGCTTTAAAAAACGGAAATTATAATTATATTAATAAAGATGGAAAATTAGAGAAAAGAGCGGCAATGCTTGCTGGGTATGATGCAGATTATTATTTGACAAGCGCAAACGCAATTACTGAAGATGGAGTAATGGTTAATATTGATGGTAATTCAAATCGAGTATCGGCAATCGCTCAAGGCCCTAAACATGTTGTTGTAATTGTTGGAATGAATAAAATTTGTAATGACGTTGATAGCGCCATGAAACGTGCAAGAAATGTAGCAGCTCCAATCAATGCTCAAAGATTTGAACTTTCAACACCATGTGTCAAAACAGGTTCATGTATGAACTGCAAATCACCAGATACAATTTGCTGTCAATTCTTGATAACTCGTTATTCAAGACATAAAGATAGAATACATGTGATTTTAGTAAATGATACACTAGGATTCTAAAATAATCAGAATAATACCATTATGCAAAGATAATTCGAAAAATGATTTCATAAAATGATTTCATAAAAAAGCATTAGAGGCAAAAATACTGTAGACTTTTAAAATTGACATTCAGTCAATAAAAACGATATAATATTTTTATTAAATAAAGTGTAAATAGTATATAGTTATAAGAGGAGGAAAGTAAGTTGAGTGATAAGATTGTACAGACTGCGGGACGTGAACAATTAGGCGAATTTGCACCATTGTTTGCACATCTTAATGATGATGTACGTAGTGATGTACGTAGGTTGGACAAAAGGATGGGCAGTTTTTAATATGGTAAAAGAAATTTGGAATGAGAATATATCAAGAGAAGAAGAAAGAGATATTTTTCAAAAAAAGATTAGTTTTCCAATCGGAGAAAAAAATCCATATGGAGAGTTTTTTATAGGTCAGAGCTATCTTGCACCTGTTTCTACAGATCAAGTACCAGTATTTAATGTGACATTTGAGCCTGGTTGCAGAAATAATTGGCATGTTCACCATGCAAAAAACGGTGGAGGACAAATTCTCATATGCATAGGCGGAAGAGGCTATTATCAGGAATTTGGTAAAGAACCTGTAGAAATGTCACCAGGAACTGTAATTAATATACCAGCAGAAGTAAAACATTGGCATGGCGCATCGCCAAGTTCATGGTTTGCTCATCTTGCTATAGAAGTAGAAGGTGAAGAAACAAGCACTGAATGGTTAGAGGTAGTTACAGACGAAGATTATAATAAATTAAAATAGCAATAACAAATATTAACAAACTAATAATAGCATCCACAAAACAAAATGCTAACAAAAAAATAATATCCACAAAACAATAATATCCACAAAACAAAATGCTAACAAGAAAATAATATTCACAAAACAATAAAATTGTTTTAAGACTGGTAATTAGTGGCAAATAATAATAATTGTCATTTTTATCAGTTTTTTTTAATCTCACACAAGATATGATAAAATAAATAAAACAACGTTCCAAAATATATGTGCTCATGCACGTTATAACCATAAAGATATGACAAAGTAGATAAAACAACGAACAAAGATATAATAAAGCAAATAAAAACAATAAAATAAGAATACATCTAAAGATTAATAAGGAAAGCGAGAAATAAATGAATATAAATGAATTAAAAAAAATAAAATATAAGATGCAGTACGCAAAAGAATGCAATTACATAATGATTAACCTTGTGCCACCATCAGGCCAAGCAGATAATCTTCAAGGAGAGCTTTTAAGAGAAATAGAAAAAATTAGATATGAAGCTCAAACTAACGGAAATTACAATTGGGACGAATGTTTTACTTTCTTTTGTGAAAACATAAAAACTAAATTATGTGAACAAAAAATTTTTACAGATGAAGAAAAAAATTTAATATATGAAATAACAGATTTATTTAAAGAATGTGGAATGTATGCTACTAATATGTTATTTAATGAAAATCTACTGGAAGATTATCCAATAGACCCTGAAAAAATTGCATACGTTTATGATAATTTATATGATTACATAGCGGATAAAATTGGTAAAATGAGCAACGAAATTGGTGAAATAATTTCATATGAAAAAAATCCCAATATTTATAGATAGCAAAAATTAAAAAGTTTAGAGGAGAATAATTATGCAAAAAACAGATTTAGAAAATATTGTAAAAAAATATTATCCACAAATAAAAAAATTAGGACTAAATTTTAAGTCAGATGAAACAAAAGTAGTTGATCACCTAAAAAAATATCCACAACAAATGTTAAATGATTTAGATGAAGATGAAATGGCATCAATTATGCTTAATGCTATGGATTTTTCTAATGCTTTTTATACTGATTTTGAAGGTATTGAATACGAAATTTTTTTTGATTCATTGCAAAAAATTTCAAAAGAAGAAATTAAATTTAAAAATGTTATAAATGAGGTTTCCAAGGAAACATATGAGAAGGGTATAGGCACAAGCAAATTAAAATTTGACTTTAATGGAGATAAATATGATTATACAGCTACCTTCTATTATGACTGGTTTGATGTAAAAATAATTAGTTTTCTAAATAAAATAATAGAAGAAAAAGGGCTAGATAAAAGAATTATAATATTTGGAGATATGAATGTATCATACATTACTTATCAAACTCCAGATTTTTGTCAAAAAATAAAAGAAATATTTCCAATGCTAGAAGCTGATGTATTATAGTTAGCTGAAAACAATAAATGCAACAGTTAAAAGAAAACGATAAAAATTAGTTGTGGCGAATTATAAATTTATGGTTTATACTAGTAGTAGTTGAATGCAGCAGCATTCAGTTAGAGGAGGAGATAGATGTATAAAATAATTTTAGATTTGGAGTTTTGCAAATTACCTAAAATATATAAAGATATGATTACACACTGCCAAAATGAAATAATTCAAATTGGCGCTGTTAAATTAGATGAAAATAATGCAATAATCGATGAATTCAATGAATATGTTAAACCAATGTATTCGTTTGTTGATAAAAAAATAGAAAATTTGACTCATATTACAAATGATATGCTTTCGGATAAAGACGTATATTCTGTTGTAATGAATAGATTTCTAGAATGGATTGATGATGAAGATGCAGTAGTTTACTCTTGGGGCAAAGAAGATAAAATTGTCATTGAAAGAGAAGGTAATATGAAAAAGTATAATGATGCAAGACTAGATAAAATTTTTGAAAATTGGAGAGATTTGCAAGAAATAGTTGATAGTATGTTATGCGTAAGTCAAAATCTTTCACTTAATAATGTATTAAAGGGCATAAACGTCAATTTTATAGGACAACAGCACTCAGCAGTTGACGATGCAAGAAATACAGCATTTATCTATCAAACAATACAAGATAGAGCCCTATTTGAAAAAAAGATGAAACCATTAGTGGAATTAATGCAACCAACAGAGTCCTTAACATTTTCTATGGGAAATCTTTTGCAGGAATTTAGCTTTTAGATTATTAAAAAGGTTTAAAAGCTAAAAAAATTCTATTAATAGTAATAAAGAAATATAAAAGAACAAAAATCGATAATAGAATGCTATATATCGATAATAAAATGCTATATATCGATAATAAAATGCTATATATCGATAATAAAATACTATATATCGATAATAAAATACTATATATCGATAATAAAATGCTATATATCGATAATAAAATGCTATATATCGATAATAAAATATTATATATCGATAATAAAATATTATATAATAATATACTTAATGAGGGAAACTTCAAAACTTTATTAATAGAAGTTTCCTACATAATGGAGACATTAATAAAAAATATCCAAATCATAACATTTAATAATAATATTCTATAAAGTAAATCATCGTATATCATATAAATCATCATAAAAATTAATTTCCAAGATAACAAAAAGAATATCGCAATAATTAATTTTCAAGATAACAAAAAGAATATCGCAATAATTAATT
>NZ_FOGW01000037.1 GCF_900111325.1 Lachnobacterium bovis | reverse complement strand
CGTTTCAGCAGAGATATCGTTATCGCTTTACAAGCAATTCAAAAACTTGCCACCACAGGTGTTACAGTTCATTTCGAAGCAGAAGGAATAGATTCTAATACTCCTGATTTATATACTCATCTTACTGCACATCTAGCTGTTGCCGAAATGGAACATCAAAGTAGAAGCGAAAACATTACTTGGGGAATTCGCTCTTCTGCCGAACAAGGTACTTCTAAAATTTATAACAAAAAATGCTTAGTAATGTAAAATATATTGGTGACTCATATGTAAACACAACTGAAGGCGAATATCATTATTCAAACCATCATCCTGCTATTATTTTACCTAAAATATTTGACACCGTTCAATCCATAAAAGTATCTCGAAGCAATATCATCGAAAATCCAGATGGTACTACTTCGAAAAAGCATACTAAATACAGCGGGAAACGTGTTGTTCACGAAACTGTTGACATTGAACAGTTGAAATATGATTTAGGATTTGAAGAAATAATACCGCCTCAAGATTAATCTGTAATATCTTTCGTAATATAGTCTTCAATCACAAAATCATTATTATTAATTGACTGCAATTTCTGAACTATTTGCTTAATTATGCCATTCATCTCTTCATACGCTGCCTTATATCCATCCTCATCAAAAACACATGCGCTATCGTCTTCATTAAATGAATAAAAAGAATCATATAGATTTCTTGCTTGTTCATTCAGTTTTTTTAAATCTTCATTGCTATCGATTAATGGATATTTCCTTCTTATAAATCCCTCTTCATCGTATACCCATATAGGGCCATGAAGATACTCATTCATCAATTTGATTGTATACATTATAAATCATCCTTTCTAAATGGATACGCTGAAACAATAAAACCATTCGTACCAATTCCTGTCATTGTATAGTAGTTTCCTTTATACTCATAAACCCTCTCGTAGCCTTGCCTTCCATTACCTATGTTTACAAGTCGATTACTAACCACCGAACCATTTTTTATAACCTCTTTTAGGTATAAACCAACATTTTGTCGTTGGACGCCAAACGCTCTTTCAAAATCTTTTGCATGTCCAGGGCTTCCATCTTTTCCATCCAAAATATGTGTTAATCCAGCTGAAGAACTACCATTTTCAAGCCATACTATTTGACCTGTCTTGTCACGAGTAATGAAAACCATATCAGCTTCATTAAATTTTATATTATTGCTTCTAAGTTCTGATTTTAATGACTCGTCAGTCTCATACTTTTTATTATCATTATTTATATGCGTTGCACCATCAGTATTTCCAAAACCACCATGATACCCAGCACCCATTTACACCACCTCCATATGAGAGGTAGCATAACTACTATCAAACTGCACAATTCTTATTCCTGCATCTATATACTTCTTAAAATACTTTTCAGGTGCAGCACCATATACCACAATAGCCACCGGCTGTAATTTTTTTACAACAACATCTAGACCATTGAGAAATATCTCTCTGTCCTGTACTATTTTAAGATTTCCATGAGAACCAACCGCAATTATACAATGTTTTTCAATTCCATCGCAGCAAATACGATATGTACGTCTATCTCCAAATCTTAGATTTGGTATTACTTTCACACCATTAACCTGAAGCCAAAAACCAATGGCTCTGCTGCGATAAATATTCCATAACTGCAGTGCCCTATTTTAAATCATATCTAATAACTCTTTTATATACATTAGAATAGTGTCTCCACAATAACGTACTAAATGTGGAAGTACTCCTATTAATGATCCAAAGATTAACGCCTCCATAAACATTTTCCAGTCAATTGGTGACGTAAACAAAAAGCTAAAAGCCAGCAATACAAAAATTCCACCAACTAGTCCAAACACTACGCTGATGACGCCACTTGCGAAATCAAGCATAGATATAAGGACAGTTAATACTATCTGTATTGGTAAAAAAATAATCTTTAACATGAAATGGATAATGATTCTAAATAATTTTAATGCAACCATAGGCGCCCCCCTTATTTACTCAACATCTGCTCCATATAACTAATTACTTCATTTTGCTCTGAACCGTTTAACTTTGAGAAAAGCTGATAATACTTTCCTAATCTTTGTATTTTGGCAGTTTCCTCATGATTATCACCATATAACAACCAGTTACTTGATACATGATATAAAGAAGAAAAATCTCGAATTTCTTCTGCTGTCACTGCTCTTTTGCCTGACTCAATCGCACTAAGGGTTGGTCGAGACATTTGCATACAACGTGCAGCATCTTCTTGATACATGCCTATTTTATTTCTTGCTTCTTTTAATCTATCGGCAATTGTTTTATCCATGTTGCACCTCCGTGTCAGCTTTTCTGACATCTTCATTATAACATATTCGTTTTATCATGTCAGTATTTCTGACATGGTTTTTAAAATAATTCAGACTCATGAAAATCATGAGTCTAGAATCATGATAAAACAAAATGCTTATGCTTTCTTAGACCATTGCTCTAAAATCTGAAGGATCTGTATCTCCATTTCTCTAGCTGTTGTTTGTTGTGGAAAATACTTTTTCAAAATACTGCTATCAAATACAACTCTATTAAGTGGATTCTTCTTTTCTTCTTCCATTATTCTTTCTATAAATTCTGCAGTACATGTTCCTTCTTGGCTTGATTTTTTCAAACGCTGTGCCTGGGATAATGATGGAGTTGTTTGCGCAATCTCCATAGCTTCATAAAAATCTTTTTGTTCTTCCGGTTTCATATAAGAAATTTCTACGGCAGGATTAAATGCTATTTTTCTTTCATCAACAAGCTCCAAAAGCTCTGGAATAAGACTGTTAAGTCTCACAAATCTCTGTACTGTTCTTGCACTTTCACCGGTTTGCTTTGCTAATTCTTCATCTGCACGTAACCTCGTGCCAACTTGGCACGAAGTAAGATCTGTTCGCTTTCCCTGATGCTTTAGCGCTTCCATCTTCATCTTATAGGCCTTTGCTCTTTCACTTGGCAAAATATGTTCTCTTTGAAGATTAGAATCCACCATCAAAATAGTCGCTGTATCATCATCCATTTCACGTATGATTGCTGGAACTTCTTGTTTGCCAGCCATAATTGATGCATACCTTCTTCTATGGCCAGATATCATCTCATATTCTCCATTACCATCTGGACGAATAATGACAGGAACCAACACGCCATATTCTCTAATGCTATCAATTGTTTTTTTCATATCTTCATCATCTAGGACCTTAAAAAGATGATTTTTAAACTCATGAATCTGCTTTACCGGCACCATAACTATGTGTTCACCAGTCTCTTGTCTTTTTTCTTCAGTTGTAAAAATATCTTCATAGCTCTTTAAGCTGATATTACTTCCTTTTCTCGTCATAGTCTAAAACCTATAAAGTTATACTTATTTATGTACAAAAAATATTAAATAAAAATGTACAAATGATATGATATATGAGTTAAACAGGAGGAACTCACAATGATTATAAAATCAGATATCATATCAGATTTAAAGATTGAATCAGTTAATGATTTATATAAATTAAAACCATTTATGGAGGAAGGCATTTTGAAAGTAAATAAAAGCCAAATAAGCAGAGAATTAGGTATAGATCGTAGAACCGTAGATAAATATATTAATGGATTTGAAAAATCAAAAACCCTTAAATGTAATAACTGTATTACACCTTTTTATGATGTAATTAAAGAGTTATTGGATCCAGATAATCCGCAAATTTTTTACTATAAATCGATTTTATGGCAATACTTAGTTGATAATTATAATTATTCAGGTAGTTACGTAAATTTCTGCGTATATTTAAAGACTTATGATGAATTTGAAAATTATTTTAAACGACGTAGACCTTCAAATGTTAATCAAGTAACTGTTAGATATGAAACTTCTATGGGAAAGCAGGCACAGCTTGATTGGAAAGAAAAAATTAATTTTCTACTAGAGAATGGAGAAACTGTTACTATAAATGTATTTGTATTATTGCTCTCATATTCAAGATATAGGGTTTACAGATTGTCTATTTCAAAAACCCAGGATGTTCTATTTAACTTTTTAGATGGAGCTTTTGAAACATTTGGTGGTGTGCCTGAAGAAATAGTTACTGATAACATGAGTACTGTTATGGATGTAGCAAGGACAGAGAACTTTGCAGGTAAGGTTAATGCAAAATTTCAACAGTTTGCAAATGATTATGGATTTAAGGTTAGGCCATGCATAGCTGGAAGACCGCGTACTAAGGCTAAAGTTGAGGCACCAATGAAGATACTTGATGAGATAAGGGCTTATAATGGAAAACTTGATTATGATGGATTAAATAAGCTTGTAACTCGTATTAACAACAGGGTAAATACCCAAGTTGTCAAAGATACAGGTATTATTCCTATTATGTATTTCAATAAAGAAAAGACTTTCTTATCTCACCTACCAATGAAAAGTATAAGAAAGCCTTATCAGATAACCACAAAGCCATTAAAAGTGAATCAATCAAGTATGATTAATTATGCCGGTAATCAGTACTCTGTCCCACCAGAATATCTAGGCAAAACACTAACTATACAAGCTTACGATGGTTATATCCACGTGTATTATAACACAAAGCTTGTGACAGTACATAAAATATCAACTCAAAAGTTAAATTATCATAAAAAAGATTATATTGAGATTGCAAGAAAATCTCATTCTTTTAAAGAAGAAGATATAGAGGCAAGAGCAAAAGAAAATTTAGCATTATTAGGAGGATTTTTAGGTCATGAGTAGTACTTATCAACAACTTAGTATGAGTTTGGAAAAATTAAAACTAATTCAAATGAAAGAACATCTTGAAGAAGTATCAAACTTTGTTTCTCAAAATAAGCTATCATTCTCAGATGGTTTATTAAAACTCTGCACATATGAAATAGATTATAAATCGGAAACAGCTGCAAAATCTATGATTAAAGCTGCAGCATTTCCGTTTGTAAAAACTATAGAAGATTATGATTTCGAATTTCAACCATGTGTAGAAAAGCAGGACATTTTAGAAATAGCTACTTTAAGATTTATGGAAAATGCAGAAAATATAGTTTTTCTTGGAAGTAGCGGTGTTGGAAAAACACATCTTGCAACAGCTATAGGGATTGTAGCAGCAAGTAAAAGGTATAGTACATATTTCATAAAGTGTAATAATCTTTTACAAAGATTAAAAAAAGCTAAAATTGAAAACCGATTAGATAGCGTATTAAAGTATATAAACAGGTATAAGCTATTAATTATAGATGAACTAGGTTATTTGCCAATCGACAAAGAAGATTCAAATCTATTTTTTCAACTGATAGATATGAGGTATGAAAAGAAAAGCACTATTTTGACAACAAATATAAATTTTAATGACTGGGATAACATTTTTTATGATGCTGTTGTAGCAAACGCGATATTAGACAGAATACTGCATCATTCTAAAGTAATTACAATAAATGGTAGATCATATAGAGTCAAAGATTATATTAAACCATCAGAGTAATTGTACATAATAATATAAAACTTTTTGTACATAAATACTTGACACTTTATACCTTTTCAATGAATTGTGTCAGGAACTCTCTGCGCTCCGCTTCATTCATTGGATCATACATTTTGTCAAAAAAGATTAGAGCTTTGTAGATATTATCTCCACAAACCTTTTCAGCAAGTATCGACTTCTTCTTAGCTTTAGCCTCTACTAAGGCATTTTCTATCTCTTCGATTTTATCATAAGTCTTACTGAGGCGGTCCTCTAAATCTGCTTTCCTTCTCTTGCCTTTTGCATACGGCCTTCCATAATCTGTACACGTATGTTTTCACGCTCAATCTCAGCGACTGCTGACAGTACAGAAATCATAAGTCTTCCGGCTTCTTTTGATGAATCAATTCCATCCTCTACACAGATCAAATTCACTCCAAAATCCTGCATAATCTGAAGTGAATTGAGAACATCAGCCGCATTTCTACCAAATCTAGAAAGCTTAAATACAAGAACAAAAGAAACATCATCTTTTACAAATAATATCATCTCCTTTAAATACTTTTATCTGGAAGTTTTAACAAAGCATCAACAACCGAACGAATCATTTGTACCGATTCCACCTTGTTAATAGCACAGAGTTTTCGTCCTGCATCCTTACTTGATGCTCCACAGTGGAATGCCTGCTCTGTTGGCAATCCATAATCGAGAACAATAAGTCTATCATGACAATCCTGATTTGGTTTAATCCGAAGCGGTGGATACTGGTTTATAAAATCATCAACCACAGATGTCGTGAGAAATCCTCTCCTGCCATGCCCATTCTCCGTAAAGAGCCCACTTCCACTCCTGGATTTTTCTGTGATAATAGTTGTAGCGATTTAGTATTCATATAATCGTCAGCAACATAAATTGATTTTGCTGCCTGCTGATAGATATCTATGTAAGCAACATCTGTTTCAAACTTCTGACCTTTATAGATTATGAAATTCTTAAAATCTTTATCTGAAACAAAATTCTCATTCAAGGTGTCAATACTTTTCTGAATATCTTCAATTGCCTTATCCGTTTTCTTCTGATGATCAATTGCTCCTGCCATTTGCACAGATAACTCTGAAACCTTAGCAGTAACCATGCTCATTTCAGACTGAGTTACAAACTGCTGATTCTGACGGATATAGTGACGCATTTCCTTAAAAGCTCGCATGATAAAAATACTTTGTTGCTCTGCTAATTCTCCTCTAAGAACCGTAGCAAGCATATATATTCCCTGCTCAGTAAAAGCATAAGGAAGTTTTCTTTTACCGCCCCAACTTGAAGTCGCATTTTGCGACTTCATGTATTCTATATTCAAACAAAGATGTTTTTTGTGGTCGAAATAATCGACCACAAAGCATCGGTTCAAATTTGTAAACGCATATTAGACTTAGAACTATATCTACATGTCTTCAAGACTTTCTATCTTCTTCAAGGCCTCCATATAAGCCATAAGACGCTTTTGCTGCTCTTCTCTGAGGTTATGATAATCTTCAATCATCTGAACATCTCCTGGAGTAAACTTACTCTCAGGACTTGCAGGTTTTCCCACAAATGCGTGTACAATTAAAAAATTTTATGCTATACTATTACATAATATGATGAAAAGGATGTGATTATTATGAAAAAATTGAAATTACTTTCTAATCTACTTTGGTTAATTGGAATCACCATTATCGCAATGGTAATTCTAGGAGAATATTATTTCATCAGTTTTCTCCCCACATCCATAGACCCTTATGCATATAATTCTTCAGAGCAAATACAATTAGCTCGTAATTATACTGTTGCATATAATTTTACAGGGTATGCTTTTTTTATTATTTCTATTGTCCTTAAAATTTACATCATGGAACATAAAAAAAATAATAGTTTCAAAACGTATTCTTTACGAATTACAGAGAATAAGCCTAATTATCTTTTAATACTCTGTAAAATACTGTGTAAAATTGTAATCATAATTTTTTCACTAATTTGCCTACTTATATCTTCTCTAATTACACTTTTCTCCGTTATAAATTTTGATGATATTCCTTTATAAAAAGAGGAATTATTTTTATAATGCTACCCTTTTTTATATACTAGCATTTTTCCATAAAATCTGCGTAAACAGATGCTAAAGTTTTTGCTTCTTCTTTTGTTGGTAGTGTATCTGATTTTGCTGCTTTTAACAACATATTTTTATCTATATTCTCAATAATACCAATATCAATACCATCAGCTAATTTCTGAAAAGATGAAATAACATTGTTCTTTGAAGAATTAAATCTTTCTTTATAAAACATTTTAATACGTTTATTTTTTTCCAATGCATAAATTTTTGACACAGACTCAGAAAATCTTGTTTCACTTTTCCTACTATTCATTTCTTTCACTAACAAAAATCCTTCAGCATCCGCAAGTACATCTGTATAACCAAAACCTTTTCCATCTACATTATTGCCTAGGTTGTTTTTTAACCAACTTTCTAAATCTTGATTTTTCGCTTCCCTTGTATAAGAACCGAAAATCTGTAAAAGATCTAGTGTCCAACCACCTAAATCACCTAAGCTATAATCGCCTTTATTATCGGATATACCCCAATGAATATATCCTAAAGCTGTTGCAGACATATGCTCAATTTCAAAACTTTTTACACTTTCCTTGATTTGTGGTTGTTTCTCACATGTAGTTTGACAAATTCCTCTTGCCGCTACTTCTTTCTCATCAAATCCTGTTTCGGGTGTATAAATTTTCCATAATCCGATATAGCTATCTTCCCAATAAGTAGGTTTTCTTAAATATTCTAAAATAGCACGCCCTGTGACAAAACTATATCCGTACCAAGGTTGCATAACATTATTAAAATTCTTTAAACAGTCTTTTTCTGTCACTTTCACCCAATTAATAAACATAGCTTCTTCTGCACGATATTCTTCTTTTGGAAGGACCTTATTACATGGTTCGACTCTACCGCTATAGGCAACCTTATCTAAATCCCATGAGCCACCATATCCTTGAATTTCATGGAATTGATCATAATTCCAATTTTTAGGGATTGGAAAACCTAAATTACCACTAAAACCTGTAGACATATCAGATACAAAACTTGAAACAGAATATCCGATTTCGGCAATTCGTGTACAAACATTTCTAGATGAATAAATCCCAACGCTATATCGAGGATCAATAGTTTCGTTAATACCTTTAAAATAAGGAATAATATGAGTATCTACTTGATAATCATACACATCCATGTCTACAGCAAAATAAATCACGGTTGTTGGAACACCTTTTGCCAATGCTGCCTCACTCGCTTTTTTACCATGCTCCAATCCATTTAAGTAAGTATACTCACTGATGTCTCTTCCATTTTCTTGAAATATAGGAAAATATTTTAATCCACCACTAACGATTCTATTTAATTCTCCTTCTCTAATTTCTTTAAAAGAACCTCCAGTTAAATATCTGCCTACAATTTCATATCCGTCTGTTTTCAACTTATTTAATAATTGTGCTGTAACTTCAAATCTTGTATCACATGCTTGAGCTTTTCTATTAGGATTACCTTTACTAGTTAACAACTCCATCCATGTGTCAGTATCTAGGATTTTGGTATTCGAAATCTTATATTCTTTTTGAAAACTTGATAATTGTGTTTCAAATTTTTCATCCCATAAATAGTTTTGAACACAGTTATATCCTATACAATTTAAAGCTGCTTTCGCTAACCATACCCACTCCTCGTATGATGTAACATTTGAGCTATTGATTTTTTTCAGACGACTTTTAGTACCATTTCCAAAATATCCTGTAGCTTCTTCAACGGAAAAACCTTCTAAAGACTGTAAGATTTTAATCAATGCAGTATTCATTTCTCTACCATATAATCCATCACACGGAATGATTCCTGTGTAATTTCTATGCTTTTGATTTATTGTTTGCTGAATACTTCTTACAATTTCTTTTCCGCCATAATTTTTTAACAAAACAAACTGCTGCATGGAAAGTAAAGCTTTCATAACATCTACTGTTACAGTAGAATCTCCACCAATACCCATATCTTTTTTTATTCCTTTTATAGCTTTACCTGTTCCATCATAAAAATTTTGAGTAATATGATTGCCAGTAGAATACCCTTTACACCATAGCGACCCTTGAATGATGGAGTAAACATTGCTTGTTTTTTTATCTCCATCTGACTGTTGTTTAACACCATTAGGATATCGTTCATTAAATTTTCTTGTTGTACCTGCTCCAAAATTAGGTGCTGTTTCCTGAATTCCTAATTCAATCTGTAATGCAATAATTAGTCCGTTAATGGTATTCCTACCAGTGTGTCCGTTTTCTTCAACTCTAGTATAACGACTATCTTTACCATACGTATTATTGAGCCATTTTTGAGTTTCTAGTACCATTTTATCCATATAATATTTCCTCCCTTTGGACATAAGAAAAGTCATTGCAGGTTTTCCCTATAAAGACTTGTGCTTAATCTATTTTTACTATTATAACTATATCACACTTAAGCAGTGAATTACAGCAATCAGTATCTCGCCATTATTTCAATCCCTGATATCCTTTGAAGTCTTGATTTCACGACCCTTGAATCTTTCCCTGATTCGCTCCAGATCGTGGTTATACCAGTAAGCCACAAAGAGCAGCTGCATTTGCAGCATCAATCTCTTCATCTTCCAAAAACACCACCACTTCCTGTCTTAATTCGTCATATACAGACCATTTCTTTGGAATAAATCGAGCCTGCAAATATAAAGTCAATAGTAAAATAAGATTTTTCTATAGTTTCGAAATCGTGCATAACTAATAAGCCACCACATATGTGCCGGCTCAATACACAAATGATAAATGGCAATTACTTTTCCAGCTTG
>NZ_FOGW01000045.1 GCF_900111325.1 Lachnobacterium bovis | reverse complement strand
GTGCAAATGAGGGCGAAAAAAGGATGGATCCAAAATTGAAAATAACTATAGATGAATTAAGGTCTATGATTATTGATATGGAGAGAACTCAGCAGGAATTTGTTGATGATATGAGAAAAAGAATCAATCGAGAATTAACTCGACTTCAAGAAGAGGAAGATGCAATTAGAAGCGAGTTAAATAGGATTGATAAAAGGTAGAGGTGTACGATGGGTAGTAATTCAGGGATTAATATAAATGATAAAGCAGTAAAAAAACTTACTGATGATTTAGATAAAGCAGCGGATTTATTTAAAAATGTATCACAAAAAAATCATGATAGTAAAACAACTTTGACAGCAGTAAAAAAGTCAAAAACATCATTTAGTAATATTTCTCAGAAAGTGAAAGAAATAAATTCAACAACGAAAAATGAAGCTAAAAGATTAGACGAAATCAAAGAGAAATATAAAAAAATGGATCAGGAACAAGGCAAAAAAAATAGCAGTAAATAATAAAAGGAGTAAGGATATGTGTCAAAAATTTTATTTAAATCCAAGTACAGTTAAAACGGAGTGTGATGAAGGAATTTCCACATGCATTAAAGAGACATCTAATGTGGCAAGTGCTATAAATTCATACAGTGAAATAAGCAATACCACAGATATAAAATGTGCAGGATTTAACTGTGAAAAAGAGCTAGTTGAAGATATGAAAGCATATTTTTCGATGATAAATGCAATGATTACAGAATATCAGAATTCATATTTTAAATTAAAGAATACAGTGGGTGATGAAGTACTAGATTCTGAAGAATTACAACATGACGCTCAGTTGCTTTCGGCTGTTTCAATGAATTTAGGGACATCGTTTAAAGCAGGATTTAATGCTTCAACAAAAAGTTTGGATAAGCTATTGGGTAAGGAGTATTCAGCACACAGACAACAATCAATGCAACAGATTCAAAATGTGAATAATAAAGTGGATGAAGCAAAAGCTATTATTGAAAAAAAAACTGAAAAATATAATCAGATAGAGAATGCAACAAAAGCATTATTTGATGCAGGAAATGGATACAAGAGTACAGCAGAAAAGATTCTTGCTTCGGTGCAAAAAGGGGCTGTAAAAGATGGAAATTATTCGCAAGATAAAAAAGCATCCTGGAGAAAAGAATACAAGAGTTATTCAAAAAAATTGAATGAATTGTATGATGAAAGAAACAATTTGTATTTTGAATCTAAAAATTTAACAAAGGAACAAATTCAGAAATATACAAAAAGTAATAATTGTACATCAGATGATTTATATGACACATTGATTAATATAGAAAAAAATGATGATAAAAAAGGAACTTCTTTAAATTGTGCAGTTAACATTATAAAAGGTGATTATAAGGCAGCGTTTAAGGGGATTAAAGCAGATAATTTAAACGAATATGCTAAAAGATTTGTACAAACTAATGGTTTTAATAAGTATTATTATTTTAATTCTAATCCAGATGATAAAAATGCTGAAAAAGATTTGGAAAAATTTTATAATGCAATGCTAGATGATGGTGTTGAAAGGTCTGATAAAGAAGCGTATGAAAGAAGCAAGGGCTTTATTGAACTTATGAAACAAGGTGCAGAGGACACATATAAAGAGTTACTTGGTAAAACGGTTTATATATGCGAAAAAGATGAGGTTAATAATTATGAATCAAATATAATGCAGAATGCTGTGAAAGCACTTGAGCGTTCAAAAAGCTTCATAATGTTTAATTATGACATATTTGACCAGTTTAAAGAAACACAATATAAATATAAGGTTGAAAGTCAACCAAATAATCCGTTTGGACCATATATATTAGCATCTAGTACGTATGCTTGGCCTAAGATGATAACAAATATTTCATATCCGGAGAATACTAATACGAATGACAATAAAATTGATAATATTATTATACATATGGATATATATGATTCATTTACTTTTAAAACAAAAAATAAAAAGTTTGAAGAGAAGTATTATCAGGATAAAAGTGTAAAGGATGCTGAACAAAAAATTAAAGCAATTGAATCTGAAATAAAAGAAGGTCCACATGCTGTAAAGGATTGGGCAAAAGATACATCAAAAAGTGCATTGGTAGCTGGTATAACTGCGATAAATCCTATTTATGGAGTTTTCGCAGATGTTTTGATTTCTTCATGTGGCAATGACATGGATAGGGATAAGGCTTTAGAGTTAGCAGGCGAGATTTATGGGGGAGAGTTTGACGAAAATCTAGATATAAATGAAAAAGTAAAAGATATTACTAAAAAACCTGTTAAAGATATGCAAAATTCTTTATCAAGAATTCCTGGAGTATCAAAGATAAGAAATAGTCATGCTCTTGTTCAAAGTTCGGGATTTGCAAAGGGGATGGCAGGAGCTACTATGGAGGTAGGAAATTTGTTAGGATTATATGATGCAATTGAAGAAGATAAGAATTTTTTAAAAAATAAAAGAAAAGAAATCAAACAAGTATATGAAGATAATATAATGACATATGTTTCGTCTGGTGAGGATGGCGATAATGAACATTATAGTGCGTTTGAACAAGGGGATATAGCATCAATTTTAGCTTATAGAAAGTTAAAGAGAGGTCTTTTATCTAGAGAACAACAAAATGATAATGTAAAGTATGTTATAAAAGGATGTATACCAGATTCACAAAAGTCAAATCCGAAGAAAAAAGGACAGAATTTTACAGACTGGTATAAGAAAAAAGATTTAGAGAAGGTTTATGGATTATCACTTAGTGAAATTAAAAAAATTATCAGAAAAGGTGTTAATAGTGGTATGAGTACAGATGAAATCCATAAATATTGTGAAGCTAGTAGAGCAGTAGAGCAATATCTTGATAAAAATCAGGAAGATTCTTTGATTTCTGCTATAAAAAAGGAAAGGGATAAAATTTCAGTGAGTCTTAAAATGAGATGAAAATGAAGTTAAATTTTCAAGGAGGCATTTGACAGGTGAAAAAATCGGATATTAAGCAAGATTCAAAACTAAAGAAAAAAAACAAGAAGAGAAAATGGTTAATATTTATCATGTGTTTGGTTTTATTATTACCAGTAGCAGTAGTATATTTTGTGCCGTTTGATTTTAAGTATGTAAAGGTAAAAACTAAATTTGAAAACATGAATTTTTCTGCTATTGAATTAGTGGAAAGAAGTACGACGCCAGGTGATAGTGTTTGTCTAGTTTTTGACAAAAAAAAATATAAAGGGAGTTGTTATTTCCAGAGAATTTCTTCGAATAGATTTGCAACTTTTAAAGCAGAGTATTCACAACGAAAATTTGATTTTTTTACAACTATGAAAAATCATTTTTATGATGCTCATAATGAATACCGTTACGCATGGCATTTTGATAGAAAGTATATTATCGATGAGTTCCTTCCAAAAGATTATTTCATGAGAATGGATAGTTTAAAAATACAGTATTATAACGTTGACAAGAAAAAAGTTGAAAAAGAAGAAGAATTGATGCCGTATTTAAAAAAATATGATAAAAATAATGCTCTGTATGGAATAAAGGCAAAAAAAACTTGGTTTTTAAAGAATAATTATATAGGTATGCCGGTTATTTTTTGCAATGGAAAAATATTACAAAAAAATTCAGAGGGATATCAAGTGTTTTATGATGAGTATAGTAATGACGAAAAGTTTAAACCTTATGAAACAGAAAGTTTAAAGTCTGAAAAAACGGGTTATATGAATGCTGATACTTTTAAGGAACTGATGAGAACTAATAAAGCTAAAATAGATACCTATTGTTTTGTAAGTGATCCTTATTGTGATTTATACATTAGTGTTGATTCTAGTGAATTGCCTAAAAAAAATGCAAAACTATATAAGGTTTATCCAAAACTAAAGAAATATATTGGTAAGCAGGGTAAATGCATAAACTTCTATATAAATGGAATAAATAATCCAGATCAATTAGTTGAATATTTTTTACCGATAGGACAAAAAGTTTCTTATGGTAAAAAAGGATTAAATTTAGAAAAAGCAAATCCTTATGATGATTACTATAAAGGAAAAGTTTGTAGAAATTTCCAAGAGTATTTAGATATTCAAAAACAAAAAGAAACAGAAAAATAAGCAAGTGATAATTGGGAGAAGATAAATGAAAAATAATATTTTGGACAAAATAATAGATATAAAATTTCTATATGCCATTGTTATTGTAAGTGCTATTATAGGCTTTATTGTTAAAGAAAATGGTATACCTAGCTTTAATAGTATGCTTGAAGCAGAAAGTAATAAATATAATAATTCAAAAACAAGAGATATTTATTATTGGGATATAAAAGATAAATTATATTCAACGGGGTCATTGTTTAGTAGAATGAAAGCGGTATATAGAAAAAAAAGTAGTGGAGATTGTTGTATTGTAAAAAGGAAAGGAACAGATAATTCCTTTGAGTATGATATGAGAATTGATACAAATAGGTTCATAAGTTATGAAGCACAGATTTTGAAAAGAATGTGTATTAATGAGAATAGTAGGGGCGATTATGTTGATTTTTGTAAAAAAGTAGAAATTCAGATTTATAATATTAATACTCAAAAAGTTGAAAAAAAAGTTGATGTATTAACAGAAATAAAAAAACTGATTGAGAATACAGATTTCCAATCAGATGTACGCAAAAAACTAGTTGAAAGTTCTCAAAAGGATAAAGACGGAATCTTGGTGAAGGGAGAATTCCAAAATCCAATCATTTGTGCTGACAAATCAGGAAAGCGTATAATGGTTTTTGAAATTCCTAAACAACTAGATTGTAAAACAATCGATAGTTTTGAATATTTTGCATATTATATCGATGAAGATCAGATGAAGAAAATCTCATTTGATGAGTTGCCAGATCGAATAAAAGATTCTGGTTCAAATGAGCTTAAAGATAAAGAAAGCATTGAGAGTGGAGATGATTCAAGCCTTAATAAAAAAAATGATAAGCTGGTATTAAAAACACAACTAGCTCAATCAGCATTAAAAACACAAACACAAGAACGAAACAGCTATTGCTTGAAAAACTACATGGACAGAGCTTCATTTGAAACTTTATTAGATTCAAACAAAATCAAATATCGAGCAACATATTTAAGTGATGTTGCTAAGACTCCGGTGCATATAAAAATGCTTGGAAGCGACTTGGATAAGTCATCAAAACTTGCCAAGAAGTTCCCAGAATTTGCAAAAAAATATGCAAGTGATGACTATGTAATTGATTGGTATGCAGGAGATGAAAAAAATTCTGACGAGATTGCCAAACAGCTTTTACCAGAAGGTAAAAAATTAAATTATGATACAGTTCATGTTGGAGATGATTGTGCTAAAAATTTAAAGAACGCATCAGTTGATAGTTTGAAGGACTATTATAAGAAAGTCAAACCAGAGTGTGTTGTTCAAGGCATGAAATATTAATCAGCATTTATCTCTTTTCACGTACCTACGCCCTAGGAGGTGAAGGTTTGAAGGGCAAAACAATAAACACAAAAGAAACTAAAGCAAACAGCTACGAAAAAAACAGAAAAC
>NZ_FOGW01000014.1:38949-73912 GCF_900111325.1 Lachnobacterium bovis | reverse complement strand
TTGAACGCATTTTCCCATCCTTACACATGATGTGTACAGCCTTGAAAGTATAGCCAAGAAAATCAAACTCTGTTACGTCTTCATCCTTTGTTCTGTCCTTATCTTTACAATACACAATTCTAGTTTTGGTCGGATGTAATTCAAGTTTACATTCTGCAAATCTTTTAGCCAGACACTCTTTTATGTAAAGAGCCGCTTCTTTTGTTTTGCAGTGTACCACACCATCATCTGCATATAATATGCTTGACAAATATTTCATAGTGTGCGGAGGTAGTATAAACAACGAACTCTTATCCTTTTTCAACTGTTCAGATACTACTGCAGCTGCATTTGTACAGCAACGTTCTAAAATACTTCCAACTGCTTTTGAGGATATCTTCAAATTCTTTACCAACAGTTCAAATCCTAATGCAACATACAAGTGCTACCGAGTTTTAGCTATTGATGGTTCTGATTTACACGTACCAACTAATCCTAAAGACAAAGATTCTTATTTTCCTAGAATAAATGATCAAAGGCCTTATAACCCTTTACATTTAAATGCCCTATACGATGTATGTGGCAAAATATATGTTGATACCATCATTCAGAAAAGTCGGAATTCAAATGAAAACCAGGCTCTCATTGACATGGTTGATCGTAATGCAGGCACTATGGATACTCTTATTATTGCTGATAGCGGATACGAATCCTATAATGCACTTGCTCACATACAAGAGAAAGGGTGGAAATTCCTTTTTCGAGTCAAAGATGCTACTAGTAGCGGCGGTATAGCTAATGGTCTTGATTTGCCACAAGACAATGAATACGACATTTTTATCAATCTACATTTGTCTGCTGGAAGAACTAAAGATCACTGGGAACTTTACAAAAATAAAAACACCTATAAACGTATATCTCATCCCGAAAACTTTGATTTTTTCATCAATCCTACAGGTGAGCGCGATGTTCTTGTGTTTTATCATCTTCCTTTTAGAATTCTAAAAATTAAGCTCGACGAAGATACCTATGAAACAATCATTACAAATTTACCTGCCGAAACATTTTCGCTTTCTGAAATTAAAAAGCTATACTCTATGCGCTGGGGAATAGAAACTTCTTTTAGAGACCTTAAATATCCACTTGGTCTATTAAATTTTCACGCCCGCAAGACAGATTTAATCTATCAAGAAATATATGCACACCTTTTGCTTTATAATTTTGTATCTTTAATAATGAGTAGTCATAAACTAGAATGCTTGACACGAAAACATGATTATAAATCTAGTTTTTCAATAGCAATTCATGCATCTAGATTATTTATCAAGAGAAAGATTAGCTGCAAAACAATCAAAAATCTTTTGTCTAAATATTTGACACCTATTCGTCCAAACAGAAAGGCAATCCGACGCAAGAAGAAAGATCGTTCTGTTATGAGTTTTAATTATAGATTGTCTTAATTCAACTAATACATATCTGCAACAGGCAGGGAGTATATTCCTGCCTATTTTGCATGACCAAAAATATTTTTTCCGTACAATCATCTTCCTTACCATCATTAAAAGCTTTGATTTCTGTAAGAAATACTCTAAAGTTAATGACATTGCATTAGAGTGCGCCCATGGCGCGCAAACCAAAAAGAACTTCTGGTCTATTGGGTCAAAAGTAATCTTCTCATAGCAATAAGCAACTGTTTGTTTAGTTGATGCAGTGATACCTTATACAGGTATAAAAAAATATATCTATTCAGACTTATAAATCTTATTTCCTGAACAATACGGACACCTTGTGTTTCGAATGCTTCTACTTTTTATAATAGTCTCCCATTCATGACCTTTTTTACACTTCCACCATACCCTTTTTTTTGAATATGCAGATACCATCGTTGGCTGTAAAGCTCCATTTTTTGTTGGATGCCATTCAGCTGCCATCAAAGGATTCGTAGTTTTTAAATCATTGAATCCCTCTAAAATTTTACGTCTTGAGCAAAAAGGACAGTTTCTACCGTTGCTACGATGCGCAATTGTATCTTCCCATTCATGGCCACATTTTCCAAGCCACCATACCTTTCGGTGCGAATTTGGTGTTACCATATCAGGTGAGAGTTCTCCATTCTTTGTTGGATGCCATTCTCTTCCTAAAATAGGATTAATCGTTAGAAGGTCATTTTCGCCAATCAACACCTTTTTTCCATTACAAAATGGACAACCGTTACCTGAAATCCTACTAGCAATTACCGCCTGCCATTCATGACCACATTTTCCAAGCCACCATACTTTTTTATTTGAATTTGGCGCTACCATCGTCGGTGAAATATTCCCGTTTTTCGTAGGATGCCACTGTTTTGCAATGTCAGGATAAAGAGAATCTAAGCTTTTCTTTTTTTCATTAGATAGATAATGATTTAGAATATCTATACGATCCCTCTCAATATCAATATCAGGCATAATATTTGGATCCAAAAATTCTATTGTTTGAAGGATTGCTAAACTCAGACTAGCTTTATCCGTCCGATTACGACGAATTATACATACACAATCTTCATATAATTTAAGTCCCTCTTCTCTTATCCGGATAAGCTTGATTCCTTTTTCTTGACACAAACTATTCTTTTCTTTTTCAAAAGAACTATTTTTATGCCAGTTAAAACCATCATATTCAATAGCAATTCTCTTTGAAGGAATATAAATGTCTAGTTCCGCTCCAATAGCAGCATAATCAGAATTAGTAGCATCTTCAAAATATTGCCTCACATAATAAAATAAAGCTTGCTCCGGAAACGATGTTTGTAATTCCTTTGCACAGATTGGGCATCCATCTCCTCTTTTTCTCCTATCAATTGTCGTTTGCCATTCGTGACCACATTTTCCAAGCCACCATACTTTTTTGTTCGACGATGGAGCGACCATAGTTGGTTTCAAATCGCCATTTTTATTTGGGTGCCATTCAGCTGCTATTTCTGGATTAACAAAAGCCAAATCGTTAAAGCCACTAAGCACCTTTTTCCCTGCACAATATGGACAACCATGATTTGTCGTTCTAACATACACCTGAGTTTGCCATTCGTGGCCACATTCACCAAGCCACCAGTATTTTTCTTTTGATTTAGCTGATATCATATCAGGAGTAATATCTCCATTTTTTGTGGGGTGCCATTGTTTAGCAATATCAGGAAAATCCGCCTGTAAATTAGATTTTTTTGCCATAATACTACTCTTTTCTACATAAATAAATTCTTATAATATCCACAAATAGCATCTTCAATAATAATAGTCTTAGAATCGATTTACAAATTTAATTGAAATGATACCATATCAGAAAGCGATTCAATATCATCATTCAATTCTAATCTTTCTTCTTTTATTGCTAACCTTCCATTTGCGGATAATAGCTTTTCGTGAACTTCACATATATGATTATACAAGTCTTTTACTTTTTCTTCGTTATTCTGCAAAAAATAGTATAAATCAAGTATTATAAAATCGCCCAACAGTGAGGCAATACCATTATGAGCATCTTCAGCAAATCTAGTTACTATATCCATATACAAAGTTAACTACGTTTTTTTGTAAACATTTTGCTGTAAAGCTCAAATATTTCTTTAATTCTGCTACCAATATATCCATACTTACTCTCGGAGAGAATGTATTTAACAACACACACATTTGCATATACTTGCTGAGCCAATATAAATTGCTGAAGTATCTTAATCAAATGATATTCCATATAACACAGAATTCATTATGTACTCAACACTAATAACCTTTAAAACTTCATTAATATCTTTACATCTAACCAATAGATTGAACGATATATATACTGTTTTTTATTTCCCCTTTTTCTACAAGATAATGAACCTATGCATAAATACTACTTTCAATATATTCTCTTATTTCTACGCGTTCCTTATATTTTTCCTCCTTTTTCATCTCGTCTTCAAGATATTTTCTATGTTCTAGAAAATGTAACCCTTTTAGTTGTTCAAGCAAATTTTTCATCAACTCAATACGCTTATTAATCAATGGTATTTCACTACCAGACCATGATTTTGATAAAGGAAATAAATATAACGATTCAAAATCATCAACCGAATTGTTAAGTTTTGTAAATTCTAAAATATACTCCACTTCCCATTCTGGATATGAAATTACGACCATATATATAAGTTTTTTACACCTTTCTACATCCATGATGCTTTTTCTAAGTTGTGCTAAAAGCCATTCTTTTTTTCGTTCTACTAGATTCTCATTTTTTTCCTTACCAAATAAAAGCAACGCAACACTATTCGAAATCCACAAATCATCAGAAAGAATATCAAATGCGTATGCGATTCTTTCTTCATAATCATCTGAGTTCCAAATTACATTAATGATATTTTTCTCATAATTATTATGAAAAATATTATCTTTAAGCCATATAATGTATTGCTCCCAAATCATAGGACATCTGTTATATAATATCATGAATAGATTTCCTTTATAATCAATATTGAAGTCTAACGTACTAATATATATACAGACAAGTTTAGAAATATCATTAGCAAAAAGTTTAATTACATCGCTTGCGTCATCATCAGAAATAACTCCACACAAGAATCGATAGGCATATTGCTTATTTTTCAGCAATCGCTCTGCCATATAATCAACAAAACTAACATCATAATTAGCATACCGGTCAAGTAATTTATAATCTAGGATCACATCATCCTGTTCATGTAAAAAGCAGAAAAAATCATCAGCAATATCATTTGAAAGGGTTTCGTCTGGAACACATTTCCAAAGTTTATATTTCCATTCATTCACTAAACTATCATTAATTGTATTCAATAGTTCTTTTGTTTGTTCATATCCAATGTTTTTTGTTAGATAATCAATAATTCTATCTTTATCATCTGAAATAATATTACCACTTATCTTAAAAAACACAGTTATACATTCCAAATACTTAGTAGTATTTTCCTCTAGACTTGCGAAAATAAGTGAAAGGCCTCCACTCATTTGATATTGGTCTTGCGGTTCCTTAATAATATGCTCATCATATATCTTGAATAATCGCTCATATTCCCTAATGGTGTAATCCTTTACTTCTTCTAAAATATATTTTTTACGTAAATACTCATCCTCCTCAAATGTTCTTCCATTTACATGTTCACAAGTCAGCAAACTACATACTCTAAATTCTTCGTTTTCACCTATTCGAGATACACGCTCATCTGGATTCATGTTTAGGCTTTCGATATCAATCCTATAATTATCAATTATCTTAGCAGCTTGATAATCTATGTTTGCCTCTATATGCGGATAAATAATATTAAAATCAAATAAAACAAGTTCTTTTGTTGCATCCTCATATAGACCTTTCACATGTCTTCGTACTATTATTTTATCTACAGCACTTTTATAGTTAGAATGCTCTCTTAATCGAAAAAGCGCATTCCAAACAAGTTTCCTGATTTTTTTAATTCCATCACATACGGCTATTGTCATCCTACCAAAAGAAACATTTCGAAGTTTTCTTCCTGACTCCGTATAGCTAAATTCAGTTTCTAAGAGTTGCTCTGCAATCCTTAGAAATAAAATTGAAAAATTATTCGAATTACCATCATCGCACCTATTCCATAATTCTCTCACGAAATAATACTCTTTTTCATATTTTAAATAATGTGAGCTTTTATCGTACAATAAGTTATTTGTAATTGCAAAATAAAAATCCATGAAGAAATCAGATCTCTTTTCAAATAACAGCCAGAATAATTCTAAGGACTCCGAATAATAATCTGTGTATTTAAACCCTGCTAATATATCAATTTCTTTAATCTCTATTCGGTTATTTTTTTTCAACTTATGAAACTCTTCATCATCTACTATACTGCCTTCGACTACATCTAATTCCTCAACAAACCTTTTTAAATTAATAATCGCTCTAAGAGGAATAACTTGATAAAAAGACTCAATATAGCACTTTTCATTTGCGGGATTCGATTTATCCCATGCGTCATTTATCTGTCCAAAAACATAAGCTTCCAGATCTTCTGAACTAAATATCTGTAGAACTGTATTAAGTGAATAAATAATCTTGTCCCTATATTGAGGTAACCACAAAGCAATAACTTCTGAAACGCTAATCCAGCGTTGTCTATAAAAAACATAATAAAAAATGTAGTTTCCAAAACTTTGATCTGATATTTTTACTATTTCTTTCCTATACCAATCTATGAGTTCCAAGTCAGAAAGATTTTGATATGCCTGCTCTAAATCATATCCATCCAGGTATTTCTTTATCAAAGAATCAAATAATTCATTAGCACCAATCCTGATAGGGCCTGCTAATTCTATCAAAGATAACAACAATATTTCATCTTTTTCAAGTTCTGCTGTATCAAAAATAGGATCATAGTAATTTCTAAAAATGTCTTCTACATTCCGTAATGCGTTCAATCCTTTATCAATCGATTTCATTCCTGCTAGCATTGCCAATCTAACATTTCCACATGCAATTGTAGAAATTCTGTTTAAATACTCTTCATTTACAATTCCCAGGTTTTGTCTTAGGACTCCCCGTATCTCGTCATCTGATAATCCCTTCAAAGAATATACAGTTGGTCTACAATACTCGTTTAACGTATCAACAACTCTTAAGCTAGCATAATCACGCACCGTAAAAACTGTTTTGATTTTATATGTTTCTGGTAAAGAGAATATATAACTCATCAAGCCCGGAAACCCAACAACCGTGTTTGCATCATCAAAAAACAATAGATATTTGCCATCTTGTTCAATACTGTTACGAACGTCATCAAACAATTGATTGCTATTACTTTTTATACATAATACATTCCAGCCTTCCTCTTCATATTTCCTGCACGCTTCTAATACAGCTCTTGTTTTTCCAACACCCGAAGGACCAAGTACTAACGTAGCCTCACTTTCACTCATAATATGACAAATGTCATCCAATTCCTTTTCTCGATACCTTAATGCACACCCTAAAGGCGCATTTATTTTAGACCTATCTGTAACTGCCACAAAATCATTTATATCAAAAATCTGATATGTATCAATTGCCATTCCTAAATATTCTTTGGCTAACCCAGGGTACCTATATGCTAAATCAAAAGATAGTGTATCAACACCTATCAATTCAATTTCTACCCCATCTATCAATCCACGTAATTCTTTATGCTGCTCAATATGAATATTCGTTGATATATGTCCACAAATAATCTTAGCAATTTCACTCTTTTTAAGCTGAAGTTTCGCCACATCAAAGCAAGATAAAATATCTGACTTTATTTTGTTAATAGTATGATCTGATACGCTACCATAATTAATCAATGTATACGTTCCGTCTTCATTATAAACATATGAATCAGGAGTACCTTTCGTAGGTTTATTGGTGCCTGTTTGTACACCTAGTGTTTGTATATTTTTGAAACCATATTTCTTATAAAGGTATGCATCAAAGAGACTTTGAAAAGCCCCTCCTTCTTGTTGAGCTATAGCTTGTTGTATACTTTTAGTTTTACTCAATGGTATCCCCCCTCGTTTATGCAGTACGACAATTCACCCATATTCCTTGATTGCCATATCAATAAAATGCTTCAAAAACAATACTATCTTTAACTACAAAGATTCATTGTTGTTCTTATTATTTCACTAATCAAAAATTATCTCCGCTATATCATTAAATTGACACTTGAACTCTTTGCAGATTTTTTCTAAAACTTCCATCTGCACATTGTCATCATTCTCAAGTTTTGCAATTGTTGCATAGCTTAATCCTGTCTTTTTAATCAAATCTTTTCGCTTCATATCATTATCAATCATTAACTTAAAAAGTTTCTTGTAAGATACTGCTATAATTTGATCTCCTATAACAAAAAAACAATTGTAACCACGCATTCTACGCGCCTTTAACATTATATCACAAGTTATTCATGTTTGTTATAAAAATTCGTGCGAACACATGAATTTCAGACACCAGAAAGACTCACACTCGTTTTAATGCGCCAGCAATTTAGTCATCTAGATTTTCAATTTAGTCATTTGTATTTATTATGACTAAATTAAATTCCAATATAACCAAATTAAACCAACATCAAAATCACCTCTCACCCAAATATTTTAACCTCGATTTCAGCCCTAATAACAAACCCGCAAGTGCCACGGTAGTGCCATTTTTTTATGAATTTTATGAATCTATAACAAGATTTATAGGAATAGAATTTCTGCAAAGCCTTATTCCATGCGGTTTTAAGAGCTTATATGTTTTTTAAGGAGATTTATCGGAATGCACGACTCTGAGCGATTCCTACTTTCATTTCCTTGTCATCTTTTATTTTTTTCATCTTGACTTACACAGATAAAAAAAAGAATGCAACTATTAATTGCATTCTTTTCGTTTTAGGTAATTTATTTGTAATATTATTTTTATTTATTTTAGTTTTTTATGATGCTCTTGTATTTTATGATGCTTTAGAAGCTGTTTCTATACTTTCTTCTGTTACACCTTCTTCTGTCTCTTCTGCTGATGCTTTCATTCTACTACGTGATACAACATGTAGTACATTAATATCTGGTGATGTTAGCACTTCTATATTTTTATCTTTTGACATTTCAAGGTCGCCAACTGTTAATGTTTCACCAACTTTGTATTTTGAAACGTCGATTACTACTTTTTCAACGATGTGTTTTGGTAATGCTTTGTACTCGATCTGACGAACCTCACATGTTAAGAAGCCTCTTGCCTTATCTTCGTTTTCAAATACTACTTCAGCAACTGCTTTAACCCTTTCATTTGCTACAAGCTGCATAAAGTTGATATCTAACAACTTATTTGTAGCTGGTTGAATATCAATAGATTTAATCAATGATAAATATTTTACACCATCGACTACGAGTGTAATTTTGCTACCTACCGAATGATTATTTAGAAATCTCTTTGCCTCATTGGCGTCTAACTGAATTGCGAGTGAATGATCTAATTCATGTCCACAAAGTGAACCTGTTACCCATCCCTCTTTACGGAGTTTTTTTGCTTTTACCCCATTCTCTCTTGTTTTTGCTTTTAATGTTTCCATTTTATTACTCCTTTCTGTACGGGATTATGCTCCCATTCAAATTGTCGTTTGCGCTTTGTTTCGTTAGAAAAAATGCACCTAAAAAAGAAACCTCGCATCTACATCTCCTATTTTAACCCAAATTAACACTCAATACTACCTAAATATAAATTATTTTCAGACTTCTTTTTTGTAGTATTTTTATTGTTGCAATATTTTATTGTTGTAATATTTATATAGTTTTCACACTTTTTATAGTGTAATTATAATATTTTTATACATTTTTATTTTTTATTAGCTTAGCTTTTATTTTTTTATAATCTATTTTTTATTATTTCAAGTGGAATTTTTCATTGATTTTGCCCCATATTTTTTCTATACTAACATTGACATTATCGATATTGTGTTAGCTATGTTTATGTATTATTTTTTTTAAAGATTCGCGATCTTTACTTACACGTTTTTATATTAGGAAGGAGACTACCTATGAAAAAATTTATTAGGATGCTTCTTTGCGCTTCTCTAGTGGCATCCCTATTCGGCTCATCTGTTAATGTTAACGTGAGCGCAAAAACTAATTCAAAAGCTGCCGTCAAAGAAAATACTGTTACAACCTCTATTGCAAGAACTAGCAACAAAAAAGCTTCTGGCAAAGTTGTTGTATTAGCAACTGGCGGAACAATTGCTGGTGTTGGAGAAAAAGGTAAGACTGCTGGTTATAAACCTGGTTCTCTTTCAGCTAAGGACTTATTATCTGCAGTTCCACAGTTGAAAGATGTTGCCGATATCGAAGCCATTCAAGTATGCAATGTAAACTCTGATGATATCACTGCTGAAACATGGCTTACTGTTGCAAAGAAAATAAATGAACTTGCTTCTAAATCCGATGTTAAAGGTTTCGTTGTTACACACGGAACAGATACAATGGAAGAAACTGCTTACTTCTTAAATTTAGTTGTTAAAACAGATAAACCTGTTGTTCTTACAGGTTCAATGCGTCCATCAACTTCTATTTCAGCTGACGGTCCTATGAATCTATATGAATCAGTTTGTGTTGCAGCTTCTGATAAAGCCGTTGGACAAGGCGTCCTTACTGTTTTTTCTGATAGAATTTTTTCAGCACGTTCTGTTACAAAGACAAGTACTTATGATGTAACTGCTATTTCTGCAGGTGAAATGGGAGCCATTGGTATCGTACGTGACGGTGCTGTCTTCTTATATGAAGGAACATCAAAAAAACATACTACAAAATCTGAATTTGATATTGAGAAATTAAGTAACCTTCCAAAAGTTTCTATTGTATATTTCTCTGTTGATGCAGATCCTGCAATTTTAAAATATGCCGCAAAACGTTCTAAAGGTATTGTAATTGCTGGTGCAGGCGCAGGTGAATTCAGTGAGAAATGGGTTAAAGTTATTAAAGGATTAAAGATACCTGTTGTTATTTCTTCAAGAATTGATGATGGTGTTATCACAAAAGATAATTTGCTTTGCAAAAATACAGTTGCTGCAAATAATCTTTCTCCACAAAAAGCAGCTATATTGTTGCGTTTAGCTTTAACTATCAATGCTGACAACTCTAAATTAGAGAGTTTATACTCAGAATATTAAAATTTTAAAGAGCTCCAGCTATACGCTAGGAGCTCTTATTTTTTACATTACAATCTTTTTATCGTAATTATTTTATTAAATTAAGATGTACAATATAAGCAATATGAATAATTTTTAATCAGTTATTGCTAATTTTTTGATACCATCAATATCTTTAATGGTTATCTTTCCTCTTGATAGTTCTATATAACCATCTTCCGACATTCTCTTTAGCATTCTTGCTATTACTTCCCTAGCTGAATTAACATCCTTCGCTAGTTCTTCTTGTGTAACCTTAATTGTAAGATTTTTATGATTTTTAACATATTCATCCAGAAGGAAAATGGCTATTCTCTGATCTATCCTTTTAAAAAATATCTGTTGCATAGTCCACATGACTTCTGAAAACTTATCTGCGACTATTTCTAAGATATAACTATGTAAATATATGTTTTCCCTCTCAATATTTGAAATAATTGATGCCGGAATCACTAAAATCTCACAATCTTGTTGAGCTACTATAGACGTTTCAAATGTAACTTCATGGATTACACATGATGCAGCAAGGACATCTACATCACCAACTCCGAGTTTGTATAGATTCACTTCACGTCCATTCTCGGAAATCATAGTTACTCTAACTGTTCCAGACAATACCATTACTAGTCCTAAACATTCACTATTTTGGTCATGTAGAATTTGATTTTTACTGTATTTTTTAATGACAGAACTTTTAATAATTGCAGCTTGTTCGTCATTACTTAATTTTCCAAAAAATCTAAATTTTTGAATTAAATTCTTTACAGTATCCATCTTCTTATCCTTCCTCATCATTTATAAAATGATCTTAGCCGATGTACGTTGCCTTAACCAATTTAAATGTTATTCAAAGAGTTTTACAATAGCCTCTTTAGGAATTACCCCTACATTAGTACCTGTAATTTCCCCGTTTTTAAATACTATCAATGTAGGTATACTTACAATATTGAACTTAGACGCCAAATCTGGCTCTTCGTCAACATTTATCTTTCCAACCTTTACTTTGCCCTCATATTCGTTTGCGATTTCTGAAATGATTGGAGAAATCATCTTACATGGTCCACACCAACTTGCCCAAAAATCTACTAATACAGGAACACTGCTTTGTAATACCTCTTTATCAAAATTATCCTTTGTTAATACTACCTCTGCCATTTTTTCTTCCTCTCTTTCTTATGCTTTTATTTCTCTGTCAATTGAAATATTATCATAATATAGAGAGTTTATTCTGTAACTTAGTTACATAAATTAATTTTTAATAAAAGATTTATTATTTATAAAAAGATTGACGTACTAATAATTCACTAAAAATTATCTTGTGGCGATAAGTGCTTCTACTTCTTCTTTTGTAGGCATTACTCTTAAAGCGCCTTTTCTAGTTGTAACTATTGACGCAGCGGCATTAGCAAAAGTAAGCATTTCTTTTAAGTTTTCTTCTGACAAATTATCTAATCCATTTTCACATACGTAATTTAATACGCAAGCTCCAAATGTATCTCCAGCGCCTGTTGTTTCAATTGTTGTTTCCTGTAAGAATGGAGCAACTTCAACCATAGTATCTTTATAGTATGCTCTACTACCATCTCCACCCATTGAAACAAGGATAAGTGAAATACCATTAAATCTTTCTTTAATCCATTCAACACCTTTAGTAAAGTCGTCCTCACCTGTTAACCACTGAATTTCATTATCTGAAATTTTAAGAATATCACAATGTGCAAGTCCATACAATACCTGTTCTTTTGCTTCGTCTAATGTATTCCAAAGTGGTGGGCGAAGGTTTGGATCAAATGAGATAATATTTCCAGCATCTTCTGCTGCTTTAATTGCTTTTTTAGTAGCTTCTCTTACACCTTCATGTGTCATTGATAATGTTCCAAAATGGAAAATTTTAGAATCAGCAATTGCATCACATGGAACTTCTGACTCTGCTAACATCATATCAGCACCTGGATTTCTATAGAATGAGAAATCTCTATCTCCACCCTCTAAAGTCTGTACAAATGCTAATGTTGTATGAACTGTATCATCTTTCATTAAATATGTAGAATCGATTCCACACTCAACAATAGCTTTCTCTAACTGTGCTCCGAACGCATCATTTCCAACTTTTCCGATGAATGATGTTTTCTTTCCTAATTTAGATAACATTGATAATACATTACATGGTGCTCCACCTGGATTAGCTTCGAACATTGGATTGTTCTGTGAGCTAACTCCTGAGCTTGTAAAATCAATTAATAATTCGCCTAAGGCAATAACATCAAATTTTTTCATTTTCTTCTCCTATCATCCTTTATCGTGTATATTATACACTTTATTTTCATATCATAAGCGGTAAAATTATTCAATTATATTATATAATAAATGACGATTTAGTCAAGTAAATACGCACTTTCTACACGATAAATTAAGATAGTTTACTCTAGAAACACTCGACTAGTTTTTCTGCAATCTCTTTGTCAGCTGTATCTTCTCTATAGACGCCATAAATATCCCATGTATAATCACCATTTATGTGAATTCCACGAATTTCTTCTGAGTCTGGATAAAAGTTAGGCGAAATGCCAATTCCAATTCTATTTTTGATTAATCTATAAATTGACTCCCCTTCTGTAGTTAATGCTACTATGTTAGGGCTAAAATCATACACATTACATGCATCTATAAGATCATGATATATGTGGTGTTTTTCGTTCATAGTGATAATACTTTCATTTTTAATTTCATTTAAATCTACGCTTTCTCTATCCCAAAGTCTGTGACCTTTATATACATAAAGCATAACTTCTTTAGAATCTATTAAAAATGATTTTAAGTTTTTTTCTTTTGGCTTACCTATAGTAAATCCAAAACTAATATCACCATTTAATATCTTAGCTTTAACTAAGTCATTTTCGCATTCTATCCAACTACGTTCGATTTCATTGTTGTGAAGCATGAACTTTTCTAGTCTATCTATATTAATACTCTTTATCGTTCCTGCTGCAAATCCAACTTTAAATCTCTTTTCTTTTTTTTCTAAATGCTCGACTTCTATCATAAGCTCATTTAGTTCTTTATTTATGTCTTTTATTTTTTTATAAAAAAGATGTCCACTTTCTGTTGCGACAAATCCTTCTTTTGTACGAATAAAAAAAGTAGCGCCAAACTCTTCTTCTAAATTTCTAATTATTTTTCCTAAGCCTTGAGGTGTCAAAAATAATTTTTTAGCTGCTAGTGATAAATTTTTTTCTTCATACACTACTTGAAAACATTTAAAATTTTTTGTATTCATTTTCTACCTCACTATACTCTTAGTTTTTAGTTGTAACATACATAATAACATATTCAGAAATTCTAGTAAAGCGCAGTAAAATCAAATAAATTCCCATTAGTCAGAAAATATTCTAGCTAATGGGAACAATTTCTTTTATATATGGTTTGCTACTTCAAAAGCATCCCAGATTGCGTACATAATATTTGAAACCTGTCTTGCATCACCTAATAAGTAGATTTCTTCAACTTCATTTTTCACTTCATTATAGAGAGTATTTTCACTTGAATAACCTACACAAAGAACAACACTGTCTGCTGGTATCTCTTTTTGGTCATCTTTTAACTCTGCTTTTAGTTTACCATCTTTGTATTCTGTAACCTTAGCATTGCAGCATACTTCGATTCCATTATACTCGATTAATCGCTCTAGCATTTCTTTATTTGCACTACATAATGGTCCATTTACAGCCATAATTTTATCTAATGCTTCTACAATTGTTACTTTTTTGCCTTTTTGAGCTAAATCTAATGCAAGTTCGCAGCCAACTAAGCCACCACCGACAACAACTGTTTCTTCTCCCACATCTTTTTGTCCTAAAAGAACTTGTTCAGCTGAATAAACTTTATCATCATCACCTAGTTTAAACATTTTAGGTCTTGAACCTGTTGCCATAATAACTGCATCATATTTATTATCTAAAATAGTTTCTTTAGAAGCTTTTGTATTCAAATGAACTTCTACGTTCAACCTATTAAGTTCATCTTCATACCATTTTGCAAGAGCCAAATCATCTTCTTTAAACTTAGGTGCTCCACCTGGAATCAAGTTGCCACCTAACTGTGAACTAGCTTCATAAACAACTGGCTCGTGGCCTCTTTCAGCTAACACTCTAGCTGCTTCGCAACCTGCTACTCCACCACCAACAACAAGAACTTTTTTCTTCTTTGTGATAGGTGTATATTCTGTTAATCTTTCCCTGCCAGTTTGTGGATTAACAGCGCAGTTAATTAATGAGTATGTCTGAATACGTCCCATACATCCTTCTTGGCAGCTGATACATGGACGGATTTTACTCAACTGATTTAGTCTAATTTTATTTACAATGTCCGGATCTGCAAGTGTTGGACGTCCTAAGCTGATCATATCACAGACATCATTTTCAAGGCACTCTGTTGCTGTATCAGGATTATCCACACGACCTGCCATGATTACTGGAATATTTACATTCTCTTTTGTAATTCTGGCGAATTCTTTATATGGAGCCTTTTCCATATACATTGGTGGATGGTTCCACCACCATGCATCATATGTTCCAGCATCTACATCTAACGCATCATATCCGAATTTTTCAAGAAGTTTAGCAGCCTCAATTCCTTCTTCGATATCTCTACCTTTTTCTTCGAACTCTTCGCCTGGAAGTGCGCCTTCTCTAAAGTCTTTAATCATACTCTTTAATGAAAAACGTAAAGCAACTGGAAAATCAGGTCCACATGTTCTTGCAATTTCTTCTCTTATTTCTTTTGCAAAACGCAAACGATTCTCTAAGCTTCCACCATATTCATCTGTTCTTTGATTGAAAAATGAAATAGCAAATTGATCAATTAAATAACCCTCATGTACAGCATGAATTTCTATACCATCAAATCCTGCTCTTTTGGCGTTATAAGCTCCTTTACCAAAACTTTTTACGATTCCATGAATTTCTTCAACTGTAAGTGGACGACATGTTTTATCAAGCCATCTATGTGGTACAGCTGATGCTGATACAGGAGGAAATTCTCCTAAGTTAGTTGGAATTGTTACACGACCAAATCCACCACTCATTTGCAAGAAAATCTTAGCACCATATGCATGTACACGTTCTGTCATTTCTCTACTTGTTCTTACAAATTGTACTGGGTTGTATGTACTATTTGGTGTATTGGGAAAGGATGGTTTTTCTACTTCTGTGTCGGAAAAAGTTACACCAGTTATAATCAAACCGATTCCACCTTTAGCACGTCTTGTATAGTAGTCGATTCCCCTGTCGTTCCATCCACCTTCGCAATCTCCAAGACCTAAAGGTCCCATTGGAGCCATTGCATATCTGTTTTTAATTTCTAGATTACCAATTTTAATTGGATCAAATAATTTCTGATATTTCATATTATCTCCTCTTATTCCTTCATTACTAAAAATGACAAAAAACAACACATTGTTAATTTTTTGTCATTTTTTATTATTATACTACTTTTATTGGTCAATAACACAAAACTTTATTTTCTTATCCGAAACATTTTGTTGTATGTGACGTTTTTTTAGGAATAAGATTAGCGATTTATGGCTTTTATTATTTATGGTTTAAGCTATTATCTAACTTTAGTTATTAAATAATGCTGTTGATAAATATCTATCTCCTGAGTCTGGTAATAAAGCTACAATAACTTTGCCCTTGTTTTCTTCTCTCTTAGCAAGAATTTGAGCTGCTTTAAGTGCTGCTCCTGATGAAATACCTACTAAAATTCCTTCTGATGTTGCAAAGGCTCTACCTTCTTCAAATGCATCTTCATTTTCGATTGTAATTATTTCATCATATATCTGTGTATTTAAGACATCTGGCACAAATCCTGCGCCAATACCCTGAATCTTATGTGCTCCCGATTTTCCAGTTGATAATACTGGGCTAGTAGCTGGCTCAACTGCAACAATTTTTACATCTGGATTCTGTTCTTTTAAGTATTCACCAACACCTGTGATTGTTCCGCCTGTACCTACACCTGCTACAAAAATATCAACTTTTCCGTCTGTTTGCTCCCAAATTTCTGGACCTGTTGTTCTCTTATGTACTTCTGGATTGGCTGGATTGACGAATTGACCTAATATTACTGAGCCTTCAATTTCTTCTTTTAATTCATTGGCTCTAGCAATTGCACCTTTCATACCTTTAGCACCTTCTGTCAAAACAAGTTCTGCGCCATAAGCTTTTAATAAATTTCTTCTTTCTACACTCATTGTATCTGGTAATGTAAGGATTGCTCTATACCCCTTTGCTGTTGCAACTGCTGCAAGACCAATACCTGTATTACCACTTGTAGGTTCAATAATTGTTGCTCCTGGTTTAAGAATCCCTTTTTCTTCTGCATCTTCTATCATTGCAAGTGCTATTCTATCTTTAACAGATCCTGCTGGATTAAGATATTCTAATTTTGTAAGAATAGTAGCTTCTGTTACATCACTTTTACTTGCATATCTATCTGCTTTTAATAAAGGTGTTCCTCCGATTAATTCTAATGAACTTTCTATGATTTTTCCCATAATTTATTCCTCCTTAATATGTCCGTTTTATGTTTGAAGTCATTCACAAATTTGATTGCGTTTTTCTTCGTTTGTTATGTTAGATATATCATAGCACTTAACTATAAACTTTAAAAGTTTCTAAAATTTATTGTTTGTGATAAATTTTGCTTATCGCAACTGCATATTTTTTTATATTTTCTTATCGCAACTGCATATTTTTTTATATTTTCTTATCACAATTTTTTCTTATCACAAATGTAATTTAAGCAAACCTTTTAACTCTTATTTTATGTAAACATTTTTTACTCTCATTAAGATATCTTTTTATTTAAGAAATCTTTTTTAACTCCTCTATATAAATTCTTCCTATTTCACTCAATTTATGATTTTTCTTCAAAATATAACCAACTGTAACAGGATCTTGTTCTTTAAGTTTAATACTTATAAACTCATCTTTTAGTGATAAACTTTTTGTCATAGCACCTGTTCCTATAGAGTAACCATTTAATGTAGCCATAATTTCTGCCGAAGTTGCTCTATCTGTTGATTTTATTATTTTTGAAAAATCATAATCGCTAAGTGGTTCCTCTGATAAATAAAATGAATTTTCACTACTTTGATCGAATGATACAAACGGATAATCTTTTAAATCATCTAATGATAACTCTTTTCTATCTGCTAAAGGATGTTTTTTCCATACATACGCGCAAGATTCTTTATGAAATAGTGGGAAAAATTCCAAATTAAATTCTCTGAATAATTTTTTTATTACAGCCTCGTTACTTTTTGTATATGCAATAATTCCTATTTCGCTTTTTTGTGTTCTAACGTCTGATAAAACCTCATCTGTTCTTGTTTCGTAAACCGAATAATTATAACTTGGATAATCTAATTTTTTTATTGCCTTTACAAAAGCATGAATTCCAAAAACATAATGCTGCATTGATACGGAAAAATGTTTTTTCTTGTCTGGACTACTAATGTATCTATCTTCTATAATTTCATACTGACTTACAGCTTGTTTTGCATAGCTCAAAAATTCTCTACCTTGTTCTGTAACAACTATTCCCTTGTTACTTCTCTCAAAAATTTTTATATTTAATTCCGATTCTAACTCTCTTATCGTTGCAGAAAGAGCAGGCTGTGAAACATATAATTTGCTCGCAGCCTCTCTCATAGACGATGAATTAGCAATCGTAATAACATATTTCAATTGTAATACTGTCATATACTCGTCCTCTTATTTTCTTGAACCTCTACTATATTAGCTATACATATATATTTGAGTTCTATATTTATAAAGTTTTTGATATATTTATTGTACTTTTTGTGTTTTTATAGTTTGTTTTTCATAATATATTTTTGTGTTTTTATAGTTTGTTTTTTATAATATACTTTTTATGCGATTCATTGCTTCTTCTAATAAAGTTCTTGGGCAAGCAACATTTATTCTTTGAAATCCTTGTCCACTTTTACCAAAAATTTTTCCGCTATCTAACCACAATTTTGCTTCATATATTATTCGTCTATCCAATTCATCTACATCTATTCCTGTTTGGGTAAAATCAAGCCATACCAAGTATGTTCCTTCTATATCTATCATCTTAACATTTGGCATATTTGTTTTTACATAATTTTTTACAAAAGCTATGTTATCTTTTACATAATTAATCATTGCATCATACCACTCATTTCCTTTTTCATAAGCGGCTTGTGTTGCAACCAATCCAAGAATACTCAACTGACTTATTCCTGATGCTTCCACCTGTTTTCTAAATAATTGTCTGTTTTTTCTATTTGGTATAAAAATATTCGAGATAAGCATACTTGCTAAGTTAAAGGTCTTACTTGGCGATGTGCAGACAATTGTGTTGTCTTCGTACTCTTTTCTTAAAGTCGAAAAAACTATATGTCTGTTTTCATAATCAAAATCATTATGAATCTCGTCACTTACAACGATTACTCCATGTTTCAAGCATATATCTCCCATTTTTAGAAGCTCATCTTTAGTCCATACTCTACCTACTGGATTATGTGGACTACACAAAATAAATAATTTAATCTTATTTGAAATTATCTTTGTTTCAAAATCATCAAAATCTATATGATACTTATTGTCCTCACCTAAGTACAAATCGTTGCTAATGATTTTTCTTTTGTTGTCTTTAATCACTTCTGAAAATGGATAATAAACAGGCTGTTGAATCAAAACACAATCACCTTCGTTTGTAAAAGCTTTTATTGCTGTAGCAAGAGCATACACAACTCCTGGTGTTTTTATCAGCCATTCTCTTTTTACAACCCAATTGTGCTTTTCCTTCATCCAGGTGGAAAGGGCACTAAAGTATTCTTCTCCAACCTCACTATATCCAAATATACCGTGTTTTGCTCTTTCAATCAAAGCATCTTCGACATAAGACGTTGTGGGAAAATCCATATCTGCCACCCAAAAAGGTAAAACATCTTCTGGCATATTTCGTCTTTTTGCGAAATCGTATTTTAAACAATCCGTATCTTTTCTATTTATTATTCTGTCAAAATCTAAATTACGTTCCATTTTTACACCTCTTTTTCCCTTCGAATTCAATCCTGTAATTTCATAAAAATTACGATAACCATCCAAAACACTTGTCCTTTTTATGATAAGCTTTTAAAAACATTTTTTAGTTCATCAATTAAATCTTTAGAATCCTCTATTCCAACTGAAAGTCGAAGAGTTCTAGGTGTTATTCCGTTTTTTAATCTTTTTTCTTCTGGTACATCAGCATGAGTTTGAGTTGTTGGATAAGTTATAAGTGTTTCTACTCCTCCTAAACTTTCTGCGAACTTAATCATTCTAACTTTTTCTAAGATTTCATATGCATGTTCTTTAGAATCGACGTTAAATGTAAGCATTGCTCCAAATCCTCTTGCTTGTTTTTTAATGATATCATACCCTTTATGCTCAGGTAGACCTGGATAAAAGACGTCTGTAACAACATCCTGTTCTTTTAGGAAATTTGCAATATCAATAGCATTTTGCTGTGATTTTTCCATACGAATTCCTAATGTTTTTATTCCTCTTAAAATCAACCAACAATCAAACGGCGCAAGTCCTGCACCTGTTGTTTTTATCAAAAATCTAAGCTTTTCTTGAATTTCTTCATTATTTGTTACAAGAAATCCAGCAAGTGTATCATTATGACCACCTAAAAATTTTGTTCCACTATGAACAACAACATCTGCACCTAGATTTAATGGATTTTGAAAATAAGGTGTTAAAAATGTATTGTCAACTATCAAAATACAATTATGTTTTTTTGCAATCTTAGATATTTTATTTATATCAGATACATTCATCATTGGATTTGTTGGAGTTTCAATATAAATTGCTTTTGTATTCTCTTTTATGTGCTTTTCTATATCATCTGTTGTACAATCTAAATATGTAAAATCAATTCCATTTTTCTTAGATATATTATCAAATAATCTAATGCTTCCTCCGTATAAATCTGATTCTACAATCAAATGATCATTAGGCTTAAATAATTCCATCAAAAGTGTAATTGCAGCCATTCCACTTGATAGTGCAAACGCATCTAATCCTTCCTCTAAATTTGCAACTACTTTTTCAAGTTGATTGCGTGTTGGATTTTGCAATCTAGTATAATCATATCCTGTACTTTTACCAATACCTTGATGTGCATAGGTTGCAGTCTGATAAATTGGATAACTTATAGATCCATAATTTTCAAAATTTTCTTCGTTTTCATCTATGTGTAAACATCGTGTATTGATTCCTTTTTTCATTTTTCATCACTCCTATTTCTTACTATTATATTTTTTACTATTAAAATTATTTGTTATTTTTAAATTCCTACCTTTTTTATATGTTATATTATAACAACTATTTTTTTAAGGTAATAATTTTTCTTTTTTATTACTAGTAATAATTTTCACATATAATAGTATTTCTATAGGAATAGTAGAATTTTTTTTAAAAAATATACTGGTTTTTCGAAATCTCTACTAGAATTTTACAACTTCTGGTTCTTTTGTGAATGAAGAAAATGTTGCAACTGCATTTTTTATATAAAATACTTCTGTATTTCCATCATCAACTGAATACATATTTTTGAGTGATGGATATGCATCTAACATTGACTGACGAGCTTCAACTCTATCATCTTCTACTAATTCACCAGCTACACGTAACCATTCACCGTTTTTAAATGCACAAATTTCAAATTTGGGATTTGCGTGAATTTGTTTTGATACATCTTTAGCTTTTCCTGTTTGAATATACAATTTTCCTTCGAAAATATTCACTGTTCCAAATGGTCTAACTCTTGGTTGATCTTTTTCCACTGTTGCTAAATAATATGTGTCCGCATCCTTTAAAAATTTTGCTACTCTTTCCATTTTTTTCCTTCTTTCCTTAGGATTATCTCCTAATATTTTAATATAATTCTATGCTTTAACACTCACCATGTCAACGTTCAAAAATAGTAAAATTTAAATCATCACAAATTGTTTCTGATGCTAGTTTTTTATTGATTTTTTTGTAATCAAAGTATTCATTAAATATCTTTTGTCTCTTTTCTTTTAATGTGTCTTTTTCACCTAATACTACATCTTTTATAAAGTTTTCAATTGCATAATAGTCTTCTCCATTAGCCTCATAATATGTCTCTAATACTTTTTGTCCCAATTGTAAAAAATTTTGTTCTTTTCTCCTTAAAAACAAAGCAGGCTTTTTTACATACATGTACTCTGCCAAAAAAGAACATGAATCAAATATAAGTGAATCTGAAGTTGCAAAATATTCTAAATAACTAGATTCAGTCACCACCTTAGCATTTGGAAGTGAGTCAATTTTTTTGATATAATCATCATACTCTTCATATGTATTAAATATTTTTTCATTAACTGCTGCCGTTCTTAAATTTGGATGGGGCTTAAATACAAAGCTAATATTCGCGTATTTTTTCATCAAATATATCCAGTACCACATGTTACTTTTAAAAGTTGAGAATTTAAGTACCACATCATCACCCACACTAAAATGAGGTGCAATAATTATTTTTTTTACTTCATTTATTTTTTTATTCTGAGGAATTTTCCATATTTTTTTTATTTCTTCTTCTGAAAAATTTAATTTTTTATAAAAATAATCCATTTTTGGATATCCTGAAAATACAGTATTTATTCCTTTTAAAATATTATACTCTTTAAATTTCTCCACTTCATACACCAAGTTACAATACACTCTCCAACATACATTTGTTAAATTTTTTGTATATAAATATTGCTCCATATATGTATGATTTTCATTGTCTATAATTTTTATTCCATAATCAATAAACCCAACTATAGTATTTAGTGACAACATTAGAAATTGTTGTTCTTTAGGCATTGCTTCATACCAAGTTGTTACCATATATAAAACGTCTGGTACATAATTTATTTCCTCTAGACTTATTACTTTATTATTTTCTAAATCATAACCTTCTATTACATCATATCCATTGTCTTTGAACCATTCACTCGTTTGTTTATAGATATCAATACTTCCCTCATTATCTCTATCTTCTAAAAATGGCACCATAACTTTTACATCATATCTACTATCTTCTTTTAACCTTTTATATACTTCGCCTGCCGGCCATTGAGCAGCTGAATAGCACAAGAATAATACTTTTATTATTTCTCCTTTTTGTGCTTTTCTTCTAATATGAAATAACGCAGAGTTTATCACAACATCATATATTTTACGATGATATTCGCTTCCTCCTTCTAAAATTGGACTCAGTAAATATAATGCCATTAAATGTTCCCATCTATATTGACTTAAATCGTTTTCATATGTTGAAAAAACTCCGTTTTCGACACCTTCTATTAATTCTTCTAATAATCTTTCCATTTTTTCATTAAAATTTTCCATATAGCATCTCCATTAATTATTAGTTTTAACTTTACATATGCAATACTTCCCTAATTTTTATATTTCTAAATTTTTTATGTTCTACAACTTAATACAATTTCGCATATTCTATCTACAACTTCTTCTTGTAAATCTGCATACATCGGCAATGTTATAACTCTTTTACTTAAATGAAGTGCTATTGGTGTATCAAGCGGATTGTATTCCCCATAATAACAATCAAATGTGTTCGTTATAGGATAAAAATATTTTCTTGCAAATATCCCATTTTTTTCTAACTCAGCAACAATTTGATTTCGACTAGCTCCATATATTTTTTCATCAAAAATTACCGGAAAATATGGATAATTATTAACTACTCCTTCTTTAATTGGATTAATTTTTATCCCTCTTACACCCTCTAAATTACGTCTATATCTTTGTGCAACTTTTTTTCTTTTTTCAATTTCTTCATCAACATGTCTTAAATTACACAACCCCATTGCTGCACAAAATTCATTTAATTTTGCGTTAGCACCAACCGCATCTACTTTTTCTGGCCCATGTATTCCAAAATTTTTTAAATCATATATTTTTTCTCCTATTTCCTTGTCACGAAAACAAACAGCTCCACCTTCTATTGTATTAAAAACTTTTGTTGCATGAAAACTAAACGTAGATACATCTCCAAAACTTCCAATTCCTTTTCCAGCAACCGTAATGCCAAAAGCATGTGAAGCATCATAAATTATTTTTAATTCATACTTATCTGCTATATTTTGAATTGCTTCCATATCACATACATTTCCATACACATGGACTGCAACTATCGCAGATGTACTATCTGTTATCAAATCTTCTATTTTTTCCGGATCTATTGTAAAATCTTCAGGCTTAACGTCACAAAAAACTGGTTTCAAATGATTTCTAACAATTGCATGTGTAGTAGACGCAAACGTAAAAGGTGTCGTAATAACTTCACCTTTTAACCCCAATGCTTGCATAGATAACTCTAACGACATATGACCATTGACTAATAAGTCTATATTATCTACTTTAAGGTATTCCTTTAACTCTTTTCGCAATTTTTCATGTTTTTCGCCCATATTAGTAAGCCATCTTGTATCCCATAACCCCCTTATTTCTTCTATATATTCTTCAAATGGAGGCATTGATGAACGAGTAACCATTATCTTATCCATTTAATTACTCCTCTCACTATAAAAATCTATAATATTTCTAATAAAGAATCATAATCATAAATATTATTTTCTTTCAATTTTTCCAATGCTACTTTATATCTTTTTAAATACGTATGTTCTAATCCCCTTGCTTCTTTAACAATTGATTCTATTATACTTTCTTTATCAAAAAAACCGCTCGTTATATAATAGAACCTAATTGTATACTCTATAACTTTATATAAAATAATCGCATAACTAAAAGATTCTTTTAAATTTCCATTATCAAATCCATCCATAAAATATTTAAACATAGCAATTTGTGCTACTTTTTCTAACAAATTAGAAACTTGTAATGAATCTTCTTTGTTCTTTAACAATGCATTCTGATATTGCATTCTTACTCCGTTTTTGAAAAATTCATCTATAATACTATCATTATTAAAAATCGTTTCTAAAAATACTTTTTCCTTTTCAGCTGAATAGCATACTCCATCTAATTCTGAAATAAATTCTTTGCAATTATTTTTATCTCTGAAGAATTCTAATAACTCCTGCACTTTCTCCGTTTCCTCTAATTCATCAAATTGTTTTACAAAAAAAACAACTAATTTCATTCTATTTTGAATAGTTTCAGCACGATTTGTAATTATATCATTAATTATTACAAATGCATCAATATAGTTATTAAACTTTTGCCAATCGATTTTGCTTTCATCATAACTATCTCCTGCAACATTATTAGATGATTCCGATAATTCATATAATATTATATCTTTCTTATCAATAAGCATATCAAGTATATGCGGACAATCTATATACATAGACCAAAAATACATATCCCCATAACGTTTACATGTTCTTGGATATGCCTGACAAGTATTACACATTTTATCTGGTCCTAATTTTAAATATATTTCGCATAAACCTTCAGCTGTAAAAAATGGACATTTTTTTTCTTTGTTTAAAACAAACATATTACATCCATTTTCATTTGTTATATTTTTTCTTATTTTTTCTCCAAATTCACCTTGTAGATTATCGTATATCTTAAAAGTTTCGTCATCTATCGTAATTTCCCATCCAGCACAACAAGTAAATTTACATTCTTTTCCTACACATTCAAAATCTGTATATATATCCATGTTTAAATGTTTCATACTATTTCTCCTTTTTTTCCACACTTTCCATTATTTCTATATCATCTTTATTTATTTTATTTTTTACATATATATTTTGTTCTATATCAATACATGTAATTTTATTCTTTAATTCTACTAATTTATTCAAACGATTATTCCATTCTTTTTTTAAATCTTCTTTTTGGCATACATCTTTTCTCTTTTGGACTTCCATTTCAATCTTAGCATTTATCTCTTTTTTATCATTTACTTCATTTTTATCGATTAGATTTAAATTAGCTATACAAATATTAACACCATATGAATACAATTGTATTATTTCATACTCTACCGCCATTTGAATTTCTTTATAATTTTCAAGATTATGCGTTTTTTCATAAATTGCATCTATTGCGTTATATACATTATCATAATATTTTATTGCATTTTTCTCTTTGGATAATGATCCATTAGAATCTACATAACCATACAATATTTCCTTTACGGTACCAATATTTTTTGCCGTCGCAAATAAATATGTTAATACATCTGCATCTTCTAAAATTGCATTTTTTCTCATACGAAGTTTAGGAATTTCAAATAATTCTCTCTTAAATATTTTTGACCACAAAAATCCTCCACTTACTATTAATTCACTTCTTTTATGTCCGTTTAGTTCTCCTTTTAATTCATCTGATGTGTATAATATTGCTACATCTTCAGATTCCTTATAAAATCCCGAATCAACTATATCATAATCGCCTTTTTTTGCTTCTTTATATAATTTTTCAAACATTACGGGAACTATATAATCGTCACTATCTACAAAACCTATATACTCTCCTCTTGCAACATCAAGTGCTAAATTTCTAGCTCCTCCTGCTCCCATATTAACATCCGAATCAATGATTATCATTTTTCCATTACTTATATTTTTTAATTGTCTCAAAATCTCTATACTATTATCATGTGATGCGTCATTAACACAAATTATTTCTATCTCTTCTAACGTCTGTTTTAATATCGAACCAATCGCTTTAATCAACGTTTTTTCTGCATTATATACAGGAACTATTATGCTAACCTTAATTTTCGTTTTGTCATCCATAACTCCACCGCCCTAAAACTATTAAATATATATATTATTTTTCTTTTAATTTAGCTTTTACTAAAAATTGAAAAACATCAAATATTTCTCTATCACACACACCTTCAATTTTTAGCAACTGATTAAAAAACTCCGGATAATTATCTGTTCTCCCTAAAGTAAGACTCTTATAGAATAAATTATCAATCTCATAACCAGTACGACGGAACATTCTTATGATACTTTTATACGTAAAAAAGCGCAAATGCGTTCTATCTAATATTCCAGAATCCTGATATTCAAACTCTCCATGCAACAAATCATAAATGACACTAGCATTCATTAAATTAGGAATCGAAGCAAGAAACCTTCCATTATCTGCTAGATACTCCGTCAACATTTCTAATACTTTTTCCGGATCTGCTAAATGCTCGATAACATCTCCCATTATGATATAGTCAAAATATTTTTTTTCATATGGAAGAGTCATCTTTGTAATATCTCCACAAATAATATTTGATTTTTTATGAACTAAGTTTGCAATATCTTCAACTATCTCTATTCCATATATCTTCGCATTTGGATACAGAAACTTTATTCTTGATAATGTTTCTCCTAGACCACATCCAATTTCTAATACATTTATTTTATCATCGCTGTCAGCATCAAATAAATCTAACAAGTCATATCTAATAGCTTGATAGTAGGTAAAATCAAATTTCCATTTATCTATCATTAGATTTTTATTTTTTTGTAATAAATCAACATACGAAGACGCCATTTTCATAAAACTTTTACCACCATAATGAACTATAAAACTGTTGTGTACCAACACATTTCTGTATCCTGCTTTTAGCATTCTATATCCTAAATCGTTATCTTCATAATTTCCTAATGTAAATCTTTCGTCTAAAGCGCCAACTTTTTCTAATGCTGGTCTATGTATCAATATAGCAAAACTCTCTAAATAACATTTATCTTCGTAAGGATTATTTAATGGATAATTATATTTGATAAAACAATCAACATTATCATCTATGTCTATCTTTTGATCATCTATATTTTGATAATTATTTGCATTATTCGTTACACTTCCTGTTATTGCATTTTTATCATTGTCATATAAACCAAGTCTTAAATAAAACAATGAATTTGGCAAAAGACATGTATCACTCTGAAGCAAAAAGATATCATTTTCTGCTTTTGCCTTCATAATCCCCTGATTACATCCTTTAGGAAAACCAACATTTTCTTGATTTTCTATTAGCAAAATATCCTTTTGATTTTTTAACCATTCTAGACTTCCATCTACGGAATGATTGTCAACAACTATTATTTCAACATCACTATCACAAGTTGCTCTTATACTTTCAATACATTTTTGGGTGTATTCGCGTGTGTTATATGAAATAACTACAATTGATACATCTCTCACGTCTGTACATTCGCTTACTTCTGATATTGCATCTTCAATTGCTTTTATTGGTTCTTTATCAAAAACCACTGTCGCCACATCCGTCTCTTTTATTCCATGTTTATGATAATAATAACGTGCATTTTTATATGACAAAAGTGCCTTATTTTTATTATATTCTAAATAATAATTTCCTAGAAGATAATATAAAATGCAATTTTCACCATCTATTTTCATTCCCTCTGAAATCAAATCAAACACCTCATTCATCTGAAGTTGTGCTTCTAAAAATGCGCCTTCAATAGCTTTTTCAACAGAAAAATCATCAGCCAAATTATTACTAAGTATCTCTATTGCATTTTCATATTTTTTTTCTTTAATTAATTCTATAATCTTCTTCATAAAAAATAACCTCCCCACACAATCAATCACATCTTTTTTCGGATACCCTGTCACAAATTTGAACCAAAATACATAATTTTCATACATTTTATTTATCTCTAAAACCTTGATTTTTTAGTTCCAGATTTTTATTGTCCTGTTCCTCTCCTTATGTCTGACGGCAGTGTTCCTTGCATTTTGCCCTTCAATATAATCTTTGTAGACAAGATCATAAAAATAATTCTCCTTTGCTCTAAAAAATTTTGTTAACTGTTTCAGTTTTTTCAAAAACTTTGTCCGCGAAATTGTTGCAAAAGAAAGACAGTGAACTATTCCACTGTCTTTCTAATCTATACACAATATTTTTTTATTATCGGAATATGATTTAAAATTCCCGATACAAGTAATGCACAAACTAGAACAGCGCATGATACAACTGGCACCGAAACCACAGGATTGAATGATAGTGCATTAAAGCTTAAAACAGACGAAAACTTTTCAATAAAAAATACATGTATCAGATATGCACCAAAGGTATACCCTGAAATCATATAAATAAGTGAATTAAATTTTTCACTTTTATACTCACGGTACTTAAACAATGTATGAACACACACAGCTTCAAGCATAATATTAACATCAAAATTTCCATAATAGTTACCACAAGGTTGCTGTGTTTTTAATGCCAAATTCAAATCCACACCAACAGTAAATGCAAATCCAATGGCTCCTAAAATATAAACTATTACACGTTGTTTTTTTTTCAATTCAATCATATCAAGGAAATAACCCAGCACAAAATAAAAAGAATATCCCAATACCATTTGCATATTCTTATTTGATACGTAAGAATTCACAACACCAACCAATTTTGCCATTTGCTCATTATTTCCAACCACATAGTCGTTCAATAATTTAGTAGTCCATGGAATCATGAAAAAAAATATAAACGACAATATCAAAAAATACTTCATAATAAAATCATCAGTTACTATTCTTTTATAAAATGGTATACACATATAAATGCCAATAATCATTATTATAAACCACATATGATAATGCCCTAATGCCAAAGCTCTCATGTGTGTTTTAATACCATATATTATTCCGTTTTCAAGTGTTTCTACAGTCATTATTACATAAAATAGGCTCCATACATAAAAAGCTATTACCATTCTAAGAATATATTTGCCATATATTTTCTTTAATGGTACTTCTCTGTTCAAAAATAAAGCCCCACTTATCATCAAAAAAACAGGAACTCCCCACCTCACTACACTGTCATAAAAATTAAATGCTTGCCATTGCAATCCGTTCACATCTGTACTGTACCAGTTTGAAGCTGATACATGAAGTAGAACTACTGCAAATGTGGCTATTACCCTGAGATAGTCACAATATGTTTTTCTCTCCATATTCCCTCCATTTATAAAGATGTACCTTTTTTGATTTATTTTTTATCAAAACACCGTTTTTTTTTATTATATCATAACAGCCACTGTTTATGTGTACTTTAATATTTTTTGACGCGCTGGCTGGCAGCTTCAGCAACTAATAATTTTCCTGTTTTCCATTTTCATAAACTGGGCTTTTACAACTTCTATTATTTTTTCTAACGTGTAATAAATGAATACCTTGCCATCTTCATCCAGCCATTCATTTTTTGCTGAAAGAGCTGCCCTATCCAACATCAATGAATAAAGTACTTTTGCTTCCATCGATATTCCTGCAAATTTATCATCCGTAATTAGAGTTTTAGGAATCTGATAAAATGCAAACTGTTCTGTTTCTCTCCCGTAAAAATAATCAAAATCCATTGGCGTTCCTCCTTTCTTTCAGATTTGCGATAACACTCACAGGTGCACCGCTTGTTGCAAAACAAAAAGACGCCTAACTTACAGGAAATGCTGTAAGCTAAGCGCCTTTCCACGCTCAGAATAATCTGTCTTATCAAACGTGCAATGCTCGAAAAAGTGCGTAAATTCAAGGATTTCTACTAGTTCACTCTTTGTAGCAACGCAACGGTCTCTATATTGGCTGTGAATGGGAACATATCAACACAACGAATTTTGTCCACTTTATAGCCACGAGCTAATAAAATTTCTAAATCTCTAGCTAAACTTGTTGGTTTACAAGAAATATAAACCATGTGATCTACTCCATAATCAATTATTTTTTCAATTGCTTTTGGGTGAATTCCATCTCTTGGTGGATCTAAAATAATATAATTTGGTTTTTCTTCAATATTATCAATAACTTTCAAAACATCGCCAGCTATAAACTCACAATTATTAATATTGTTAAGTTTAGCATTATCTTTTGCTGCCTCAACTGCTTCTTCTACTATTTCTACGCCTACAACTTTTTGAGCAACTGGTGACATCATTTGAGCTATTGTTCCTGTTCCACTGTATAAATCAAATATTACTTTATCAGAAAGGACTTCATTAAGAGCCTCATCTTTTGAATCTCCATTTGAAACAGAATCACTTATAAATTCTCTTGCTGTTTGATATAACACTTCTGCTCCAAGTGAATTAGTTTGGAAAAATGAAAATGGAGAAATTTTGAACTTAAGTCCCATTATCTCTTCATAGAAGAAATTATCTCCAAATAATGTCTCTGTTCCTTCATCTTTTACGACATCAGCTAAACTATCGTTTTTAGTATGTAAAATACCCTTAATTGTTCCTTTATATTCTTCTTTTAATAATACTTTAGCAAAGCCTTCTAGTAATTCTTTTTCATTAACTGGTAATTTTTCAATTTGAGTTGAAGTAATAAGATCTACTAAAATCTCACCTGTTTTAGTTGCTTTTCTAACTAAAAGGTGTCTTAAATAGCCTTCATGTCTCATTCTATGATAAAATGATACACCTTTTTCGTCAAAATATTTAGTAACAACTTTAAGGATTGTTCTAAAATCTTCGTCCATGATTTTACATTCTTTAACTGGAACAATATCATAAAAACTACCTCTTTTATGCATTCCTAAAGCAAGAGGTCCGTCTAAATATTCATCTCCAAATGTGAATTCCATCTTATTTCTATATTCATTTTGTAATGGACTTGAAATTGCAGGTAAAAATTCATATTCACATTTATCTTTAACAGCATCTTCTACTAATTTTTTTACCTGATTCACTTTTAAATCTAACTGTTTTTCGTAAGGAAGACTCTTATATACGCAACCTCCACATATTCCAAAATGTGGACAATCGCAAGCTTCTTCTAATGGTGATTTTTCTACTACTTCCATTAGTCTTCCTTCCGCTTTTCCACGTCTGACCTTATTTACAACAAATTCTACTTTTTGCCCTGGAATAGTATTTTTAACTATTACTTTCTCGCCTTCCTCGGTAAAAACAATACCTTTATTTGGAAAATCAATTCTTTCTACAATACCTTGAGTTTTGGTTCCTTTTTTCATTAATCTTTCTATAATCCTTTCTTAAAAAAAAGGGCTACCTAAGTAGCCCTCCTAAAAGTTAATATCTAAATCTATTTTACATCTTCAAATGGTTCATCGTCTTCATCGAAAAAATCATCTTCAAATTCATCTTCGAAATCATCTTCAAAATCATCAAGATAATCTGGTGTGAAGAAACGATATACTCCATAAATTGCTGCTGCAATCGCAACAACTGCACCAATTATAGCGAAAATAACAACTGTTTTAGAAGGCTTTTTCTCTTCTTTAATTGGTTTGTTGATTAACTCATTTAGTTTAGCTGTGTTTAGTATCTCTTCTACTTTATTCATTTTATCCCACCACTCCTTCTCAATATTTTTTCGTTTTCATATACTCTATCTTATAAGAAAATTATAACATATATTTCGTGTTAATAACAGAAAAATTACATAGCAAGAAGTTAATTACTATATTTTTTTTAATTTTGCAAACATTGCAAACATTTTCTTAGTTCCAAATTTGTCAAAATCTACTGTCACTTCATAATCTCTACCACCTGCTACAATTCCCTTTACAACGCCTTCTCCAAATTTAATATGAACGACTCTATCTCCCACATCATAATTTAGAGTTTTACATTTAGTAGAACTTGTATCAAATGATTTTTGATCATAACAAGGAACACTCTTAAAAGCTTGTTTAGCTTTTCTATATGCAGTGTTATTAGTTTTCTGTGTTTCTTTAGGTTTATGTTCTTCGTAAACACCATCTAAAAACTCTGTTGGTATTTCTTTAATAAATCTAGATAAAGTATTATACTGTGTTTCTCCTCTAATCATACGCATTTTAGCAGCAGTTAAAGTTAATTCCTTTTTAGCTCTTGTTATACCTACATACGCTAAACGTCTTTCCTCTTCTAATTCATCTAGGTCACCACTAGAAACTGTCATGTAACTTGGGAAAATGCCATCTTCCATTCCACTTATAAATACATATGGGAACTCTAAACCTTTAGCACTATGTAAAGTCATTAAAACGACATAATCATTAGAAGAATCTAAAGAATCAATATCTGCAACTAAAGATACATTTTCAAGAAATCCACTTAAGGATGGATCATCTTCACTTTGTTCATAATCTACCACTTTAGAAATCAACTCATCAATATTTTCAATACGTGCTTTTGCTTCTTCCGTACCTTCAGCCTTAAGTTCTTCTACATAGCCTGTATCTTCAATGATTGTTTTCAATAATTCTTCAACTGAAATAATCTTAGATTTTGCCTTAAGTGCTTGTATAAATGTGACAAAATTTTGGATTTTTGAAGATGCTCTTCCTAATGATGCAATAGTGTCTGATTGAACTAAAGCTTCGTACAAATCTATTCCACTTTCATAGGCAAAAGTTTCTGCTTTTCCGATGCTAGTCGCACCAATTCCTCGTTTTGGCACATTTATAATTCTTCTAAGTGCTAAATCGTCTGTTGAATTATTAACAACTTTCAAGTAAGATAGTAAATCTTTAATTTCCTTTCTGGCATAGAAATTGATTCCGCCTATAATTTTATAAGGAATTCCATTAGCTATTAATTTTTCTTCTAAGATACGTGATTGTGCATTAGTTCTGTACAAAATTGCACAATCTTTAAATGAAGCACCATCTTTTTTCACTTTAGATAAAATTCTATTAGAGATAAATGTTGCCTCATCATAAGCCGTATCAAGCTGTTTTAATTTAAGTACTTCACCTTTATCATTATTAGTCCACAATGATTTTTGTTTTCTTGAAACATTATTAGCAATAACTGCATTAGCTGCATTCAAAATATTTTGAGTTGATCTATAATTTTGCTCTAATTTAACAACCCTTGCATCTGGAAAATACTCTTCGAAATTAAGAATATTCATAATGTTAGCCCCTCTAAATTTATAGATAGACTGATCATCATCACCTACAACACAAAGATTCTTATATTTAGAAGCAAGTAATCTGATAAATTCAAATTGGCACGTATTAGTATCTTGATACTCATCGACCATGATATATCTGAATCTATCTTGATAACCTGCTAAAACTTCTTTATCTAATTTAAATAATTCAACTGTCTTAAAAAGTAAATCATCAAAATCAAGTGCATTATTGTTTCTAAGAGCTCTTTGATACTCCATATAAACCTGTGCCTGCATCTTTTTTATATGATCTGTTCCTGCCATATTGGCAAACTCCATAGGGCCAACCAACTCATCTTTCGCATGCGAAATAGCATTTAAAAACATTTTATCCTTATATATCTTAGGATTTATTTCAAGTTTTTTGATAATATCCTTAATCAATGTTTTTTGATCATCTGTATCATATATTGTAAAACTATTTGAATATCCTAATCTATCAATATATCTACGAAGTATTCTAACACATGTTGAATGAAACGTTGAAACCCACACTCCGCCAGATTCAACACCTAATCCTGAGATATTCTCAATTCTCTCTTTCATCTCATTCGCAGCTTTATTAGTAAATGTTATCGCTAAAATATTATAAGGATTGACACCTTTTTCCTGAATCAAATACGCTGTTCTGTAAGTCAACACCCTTGTTTTACCTGATCCTGCACCAGCTAAAATTAATAGTGGACCCTCTGTATGCTCAACAGCTTGTTTTTGTTCATTGTTCAAAGTACTATAATCTATCATTTTGATTCCTTTCCGCAAATATAAAAACGTACATATATTTGTATTAATAACTATATTATAGCATAACCTATCATATAAAAAAAAGACTATTACTCAAAGACAAAATACTCAGACAATTAATATTTCTAAGACTATCTTTTCTTTTTAATTAAAACAAATTCTATCCTTCAGCAATTGCAAGAAGAACAATAAGTACGAATAATAATATTCTAAGACTGCTGATAACAATACCTATAACACAACAAATACGTCCATTGCTAACCTTTGTTCCAACAGCCATATCTTGATTATTTGAATCAACATTTTTTGCTTTAGACAAACCTATAATTCCACATATCAAAGAAACAACTGCGAAAAAGCAAATTGACATTATTATTGATGCAACACCTAATGCCATGATATCTCCTGCTTCTCTCATGTTATTATGCATATTGTACATACCATTTTGGTAACCTCCACCTTGCTGGAAGTTTGATCCATATTGGTAGTTTACATTTCCTTGGTATTGTGCTCCATTTTGGTACTGACCATTTCCTTGGTACTGCGCTCCATTTTGGTACTGACCATTTCC
>NZ_FOGW01000014.1:0-38816 GCF_900111325.1 Lachnobacterium bovis | reverse complement strand
TTTTGGTACTGACCATTTCCCTGGTACTGCGCTCCGTTTTGGTACTGATCATTTATGTTATAATGTAAACTTTCTTGACCATCATTTGTTACATTATCTTGATTATTAAAATCATTCTGTGGTGCGTCACTAAACTGATTTGTTACATTCTCTTGACCATTCTCCTCAAATTGATTTTGATTATCAAAAAATGATTCATTTTCTTTATTCAAATTTACAGGTTGGTTATTATCGTCTTTTTTTTCTAAATTTGGCATCGATTATTCTCCTCTTCTATATTATTTTTATCTCTCTATTTTATCATTTTTTATTTTATAAAAAAAGTATAAAATAAAAAAAATTTAACATTTTACGAATATTCCCCTATAGAAATATAATTTCTTTTTCTTTTTTTTCTTTTTTATCTTGTTATGTGGTTTTAATTACTATATAATGTGATGTGAGGTGTATACTATGGATAATAAGAATACTAAAGAATTTTTACAAGAACTTCTAGACACTTTACATTCAATGGATTATGTAAAATCACAAGAAGTTCCAAATATAAATTTATATATGGATCAAGTGACCACTTTTATGGAGACACAACTTGCCAACATAAAACGCCACGAAGACGATAAAATTTTAACCAAAACAATGATTAATAACTATGCCAAAAATGATCTTTTACCACCACCTGAAAAGAAGAAATATTCTAAAGAACACGTTTTAACATTGTTATTTATATATTATTTCAAGAACATTTTGAGTATAAATGATATTAAATCTGTACTAAATCCTATTACAGATAAATATTTTGGTGGCGATGGCATGAATTTCAATATGGAATCTATCTATAATGAGGTTTTTAATCTTGAAAATGAAGAATCTAAAAAGTTTTTAAAAGACGTTGGCAAAAAATACATGATTGCCACAGACACTTTTAAGGGATTTCCTGAAGAAGATCAAGATTTTTTACAACAGTTTAGTTTTATTTGTCTTTTAAGCTACGATGTTTATTTGAAAAAAATGATAATTGAAAGCACTATAGATAAAATTAATGCTACATATCCTAGAAATGTAGATACTAATAAGAAAAAGAAAGATAAAAATAAAAAAGACAGGTAAGAACGCTCTTATCTGTCTTTTTTGAAGCTTTTGTTCGATCGTAATATTATATTTTCTAATTATTTCTATTCAATATTGATAGTCTTTTGTTTTATATTCTAGTTTTTATTGCATGTATAATATTGACCACTTATTAACAAATTATCTAGTCTCTTCATCTTTCAATCTTGCAAAAACCAAATCATATCCGTCATTTCCGTAATTTAATGAGCGATTTACTCTACTGATAGTTGCTGTTGATGCACCTGTTTTTTCTGCAATGTCTAGATAAGTTTTCTGTTCTCTAAGCATTCCTGCCACTTCGAAACGTTGTGATAATGATAATAGCTCATTTACTGTACAAACATCCTCAAAAAATGTATAACATTCATCGCGATTTTTTAAACATAAAATGGCATCAAATAAATGATCGACTGCTTCTGTTTTTAGCTTTTTGCTCATCATATCTACCCCTTTTCTCATTTGGTCAATCTTTATTTTAACATATTAAAGTTTTAACGTAAAGTGCAAGTTGATTTTTTTTACATAAATGTTATATAATGTTTACAAAAAGTTTAGATTGGAGATTAATATGAAAAGAGTAGGGTTTTTCTTTGCTGGTTTTTCAGCTATATTGTTGGGATTTGCATCTCAATTTTTTTCAACGTTTTTTTACATATTTTTTAGGAAATTTTTCAATATTCTATCATTAAATCACGATTCTTTTAATATAGATACCGGATATATAATGATAATGTACTCTGTTGTTTTAATATTTTTTATGGGATTTATATATCATCATTATTTGGGTGGCTCATTTGAAGTTCCATCTGTTTCTGAATCCTATAATTGGAATATCATAGGTTGTTTTCTTTTAATACTACCTGCCACACAATTTATAGCTGGACTGGTACAGATATTTTATAATATTATTTCGCCTCAAGTAGTAGAAAACTACGAGCACATAATTAATGACTCTGGTTTGGGCGATATCAACATAGTTACAATGCAAATTTATGCTGTTATTTTTGCACCCTTAGCAGAAGAACTATTATTTAGAGGTTTTGCTTTAAGAATGTTTAAAAAATCAGTACCATTTTGGTGTGCTAATTTATTGCAAGCATTAGCTTTTGGTCTTTATCATATGAACCTTGTTCAAGGCACTTACGCATTTGCACTTGGTGTTTTACTTGGCTATATTTGTGAAGGAACTGGATCTATTTATTTTTCAATGATTTACCATATAATGTTTAACTTATGGGGAACTTTAATTACTGAAATGGCTACTAAGATAAGTATTCTCCAAGGATTCCTTGGTTTGTTATACGTTATTATGCTTTTGGCTTCACCAGCAACTTTCCTACTTACCAAAAAGGCGATTTGCACTAGACGACGCAACTTATGTTTACAACAAAAACTTGAATATCATAACATGATATAATCAAAATAGCTAGCTGGCTTATATTTTAAAAATAATTTGCATCAGACACTTCCCACTATCTGGGCGTGTTCGGGACTTGAACCCGTTAGAAACGTGCGCGCTAGGCGCTCAACACAAAAAAGGCAATATAATCAATCACGATTATACTGCCTTTTATTTTTTATTGTGTTAATTTTTATTATGTTTGTTTTTATTATGTTTGTTTTATATTGTGTTTTTTTTGGTAATTGCTTTTTTATAAAAACGCTAACCCCAGCGTTGCGAGTTTAGACGCTGATAGCATAATCACTCCTGCCAAAAAAACGCCCGACATTACAGCAATTACAGTCGATTTAAAATCCATATCTAAGATACTTGCCGCAAGAGTACCTGTCCAAGCTCCTGTTCCAGGTAATGGAATTCCAACAAATAAAAATAATGCAATAAAAGTGCTTTTTCCAACTTTCTCTTGTAATTTCTGACCGCCTTTTTTTCCTTTATTTAAACAAAATGTAAAGAATTTACCGATATATGGCTTGTCGGCCCCCCATACAAGTACTTTTCTAGCAAATAAAAATATAATTGGAACCGGCAACATATTTCCTAAAATACACAACGCATATGCTGCTAAAGTTGGTAAATGCATTTGATCTGCATATACAATAGCCCCTCTGATTTCAACTAAAGGAACCATAGAAATTAAAAACGTAATTAAATAATATAACATAGTCTTATTCCTCTCATTTTTAAATATACTCAAATAAGTTTTTTCGTTTAAAGTCTATACTATGTTACAAAACAATTTGATTTTTTTCAAGATATTTGCATAAAAATTTAATTAATTTTTTCATTTCCTCATCTGTACCAATTGTTATTCTTATATAATTATTGATTCTTTCTGGGTTAGAAAAATAACGTACGATTATCCCTTCTTCTTTAAGTGCTTCAAAAATTTCTTTTGCTTTTTTTGTTTCATGTCTTGCAAAAATAAAATTACTCTTTGAATCCTTAAAAATAAAGCCTAATTCTTTTAATTTTTCTTTAGTCCATTCTCTTGTTTTTATAATTTTATTTCTTGTTTCTTCAAAATATTCTCTATCTTCTATTGCTTTTACACCTAATTCAATTGCCATAGTATTTAGAGTATATGAATTAAATGAATACTTAACATCATTTAGATATTTTATAAGCTTTTTATCTCCTATTGCGTAGCCTATTCTTGCACCTGCCATTGAACGAGATTTAGAAAAAGTTTGAATTACTAAAACATTATCATATTTATGAGTTAATTCTATCGCGCTTTCTCCTCCAAAATCTATATATGCTTCATCAATCATAACGATTACATCTTGATTATTTTTTATTATTTTTTCAACTTCTTCAAGGGGCATTAAGACTCCTGTTGGGGCATTAGGATTTGGAAAAATAATTCCACCATTTTCAATATTATAGTCCTCTGTTTGTATTTCAAAATTATCATCGAGTGGAATCTGTTTGTATTTTATTTTTAACATATTAGCCCAAACATCATAAAACGAATATGTTATATCCGGAAATATAATTGGTTTGTCATCGTTAAAAAAAGTCATAAAACACATTGCAATAACATCATCTGACCCCACACCCACAAATACTTCCTCGCTTGATACATTATAAAACTTTGCAATTTCGTCTCTTAACTTACCAATAGAAGGATCAGGATATAATCTTAATTTGTCAATATCAAAATTTTTCCATGCTTCATAAACTCCCTTTGCTGGTGGATATGGATTTTCATTAGTATTCAATTTAATAATATTTGCCTGTTTTGGCTGTTCACCTGGTGTATATGGCACAACCTTTCTTATATTTTTTTCCCAATTTTTCATAATAAATCCTCCATATAAATCTTTCTATATATAATACAATACTTCATTATATTCGACAACTTTAAATAGAAAAAAGCTGTTGTAATACTATATTTTTCAAGATATAATGTTAGTTATGAAAAAAAATTATTTAAACGATTTACGAAATGGAAAGACATTGACTCTTTCCCAACAAATATCTTTAACTCTACACTTGAGTTTACCATCTATTTTAGCTCAACTCACCTCAGTTGTTATGCAATATATTGATGCATCTATGGTTGGACATTTAGGTTCAAATGCTTCGGCATCAATTGGACTTGTCACATCTACAACCTGGTTATTAGGTGGGCTTATTTTAGCCATTGTTGCTGGATTTACTGTTCAGGTATCACAAAGCATCGGTGCAAAAAAAGAAAGTGAAGCTAGAAACATTTTAAAACACGGCTTTTTTATTATTTTAGCTGCCGGAATAATATTTGCTTTAATCGGAACAATAATCAGTCCATCTTTGCCAATTTGGTTAGGTGGCAATTCCGATATTTGTCCTAAAGCATCATCTTATTTTTTCATTTATGTTTTTTCAATACCACTAATTTTCATTACACAATATGCTGGTGGGATGTTACAAGCGACTGGAAATATGAAAGGACCTAGTTCTGTAAATATTTTGATGTGTTTTATGGACGTTATCTTTAATTGGATTTTTATTTTCATATTGAAATTAGACGTAATTGGTGCAGCACTTGGTACTGTTCTTGCTGAATTTGTTGGAGCTATTATTTTACTTTATTTGCTTTTATTCCGTTCAACTATGCTACATTTTCAAAAAAAAGAGAAGTTTTCTTTTAACAAAAAAATTCTTATGCGTGCTTTAAAAATAGGCGCACCTGTAGCTTTTGAACAAATAATTACTGGAAGTGCTTATGTAACTCTCACTCGAATTGTCGCTCCACTTGGAAGCATTGCAGTTGCAGCTCACTCTTTTGCTATAACTGCTGAAAGTTTTTGTTACATGCCTGGATATGGAATTGAAGCTGCTTCTATGACAATTGTTGGACAAACAATTGGTGCTAAACGTAAGGAATTAGCCAAACGATTAGGATGGCTTTGCATTGTTTTAGCTATGATTATTATGGCAGGATCAGGTATTTTTCTTTATTTTGGTTCGCCAATAATGATGAAATTATTAACTTCTGATATAACAATTCAAAAACTAGGAGTTAAAGTGCTACGTCTTGAAGCATTTGCTGAACCGATGTATGCGGCTTCTATAGTCGCTTCCGGAGTATTTCGTGGTGCAGGAGATACACTTATTCCAAGCATTATGAACTTTGTAAGTATGTGGGCTGTTCGTATAACACTTGCTTATTTCTTAGCACCAATATATGGTTTATATGGCATTTGGCTTGCAATGTTTATTGAATTAAATTTCCGTGGAATCATTTTCTTAATTCGAATGATTTCCTCAAGATGGCTAAACAAGAGTTTATAAAAGCCTAAAATTAATTGATTGTACCCGATTTTTCAATCACTCACTAACTCTAGCGACTTGAAAATCGGGTACATATCATATCTTTATCGTGTCCTTTATCTAGTTTTTTATCTAGTCTTTTATCGTGTCTTTTATCGTGTCTTTTATCTAGTTTTTATCTGGGCTAGTCACCTTCATTAACATTTCTAATGAACTTAAGAAATGCTTGTCGTCCTGCTTCATCACATTTATAAACGCCTGCATCTTCAAGAACTTGTTCAAAAACTTTTCCAATTTCTTGTTTTAAAATGTTATCAATATTATCAGCATTAATATCATCATATTCTTTTTTGAACGAATCCACCCAATCTGCATGTTTTTTCAAAACTTCATCATTTCTATAATCTTCGTTATTTAACATTGCCTCTTTTAAATCGTGCATTTCCTGTTTTAATCTAGCAGGTAATACAGCAAGTCCCATAACTTCAATTAGGCCAATATTCTCTTTTTTTATGTGATGTAATTTCTCATGCGGATGATAAACTCCAAGTGGATATTCTTTAGTTGCAATATTATTTCTTAACACCAAATCTAGTTCAAATTTTGTACCACGTCGTCTTGCAATTGGTGTAATTGTATTATGTGGCTCGCCATCAGTATTTGCAAAAATAAATGCATTTTCATCAGAATACGAACGCCATTTTAATAAAATTTTATCTGCTAATTCTATTAATCTATCCTTGTTAACAGAAGTTAATCTAATAACAGACATTGGCCATTTTACTATTCCAGCCTCAATATCCTCATAGCCATCAAATTCTATTTTTTTCTCAATCTCAGCTCTTTCCATTGCAAAAGTATAGTGACCACCTTGGAAATGATCATGACTCAAAATAGAGCCACCTACTATTGGCAAATCAGCATTAGAACCTACAAAATAATGTGGAAAAACAGAGACAAAATCAAGTAATTTTGCAAATGTTGCCTTTTCTATTTTCATAGGTGTATGCTGTGAATTAAACACAATACAATGCTCATTATAGTACACATATGGCGAATATTGGAAAAACCAATCACTTCCATTAATTGTTAATGGAATTATTCTGTGATTTTCTCTTGCTGGGTGATTTACTCGTCCGGCATAACCTTCGTTTTCTTTACAAAGTTGACATTTTGGATATGCACTCTGTTTAGCATTTTTGGCTGCTGCAATCGCCTTAGGATCCTTCTCTGGCTTAGAAAGATTAATAGTGATATCTAATGTGCCATATTTAGTATCCGTTGTCCATTTTACATCTTTTTTAATTCTATCTCTTCTGATGTAGTTACTATCACAACTTAACTTATAAAAGAAGTCTGTTGCAGCTAATGATGATTCATTCTTATACAAATTGGCGAATTTTGCTCTAACCTCTGATGGTCTTGGCATCAATCTTCCCATTACTTTTGTATCAAATAAATCCCTATATGTGACAGTATTTTCTTTTATAATGCCTTTTTCATATGCATAATCTGTTATTTCCTCAAGAATTTTTGATAAGTACTCATCTTGCTGACTTTCGCAATTTATCACATCATCCTTTTTATTCGAATTATAGGCATTAATAACATCTTCTGGAATTTCGTCTAATTCTAATAATTCAAGTAAGGAATTAATAGTAAAAATTCTATCGTCCTCTGCTAACAAATTTTTGTTTTTTCCATAATCAACTAATTGTAATATTCTTTCGTAAATCATTTCCCCAATAAAGCCTCCATATTTTGTGTCATAAATTATTTATACATTTCATTACTATAATCTTTATGATTTAGTTCATTTATATTTTTAAAATTACTGTAATCTTTATGATTTAGTTCATGTATATTTTTTAAATTACTGTAATCTACATGGACCATCTCCCACTTCTACTACGTAAAAATCTGCTGCATATCCGATTTTTGCTTCATAAGCTTTTCCAACTTTTTCAATAAATTCGTCTACTGCATCGTCTTTTACGATACTAACTGTACATCCACCAAAGCCTGCACCTGTCATTCTTGAACCAATTACACCATCAATTTTAAGTGCTTCTTCAACTAACGTATCAAGTTCAATTCCTGTCACCTCATAATCATCTCTTAAAGAATCATGTGAAGCAATCATTAGTTTACCAAATTCTTCTACATCGTTGTTTTTTAAGGCTTCAACAGCTTTAATTGTTCTTTGATTCTCATAAACAGCATGCTTTGCACGTTTTTGTCTATCTTCGTCTTTAATTGATGATTTGTACATTTCAAATTGTTCTTCAGATAAATCACCTAATGTCTCTATTCCAACGAATTGCTGAATTTCTGCAAGTGCCTGCTCACATTCACTTCTTCTTTCGTTGTATTTAGAATCACCTAATCCACGTTTTTTATTACTGCATGAAATAACAATTTTAGCATTATCTAATTTAATTGGTGCATATTCAAATTTAAGTGTTGCAGTATCTAAGAAAATTGCATTATCTTTTTTGCCCATTGCAATTGCAAATTGATCCATGATTCCACAGTTAACACCGTTAAATTTATTTTCTGAGAATTGACCGATTAATGCTAAATCTTGATTTGTAACTTCAAAACCAAATAAATCTCTTAAAATATAACCTGTTAATACCTCAACAGAAGCTGATGATGATAACCCTGAACCATTAGGAATATTTCCATAAAGAAGAATATCTAAACCTTTATCTATTTTCATTCCTTTTTCTGCAAAAGCCCAAATAACTCCCTTTGGATAATTTGTCCAGTCTGCTTCTTTATATGGTTTTAAATCATCTAAAGAAGATTCTATCACACCTAATTCTTCAAAATTCATTGAAAAAAATCTAAACTTATCATCGTCTCTTTTTCTTGCTACAGCATATGTTCCTATTGTCAATGCACATGGAAAAACATGACCACCATTATAGTCTGTGTGTTCCCCAATTAAATTAACACGACCTGGTGCAAAATAAACTCTATCATCATTTCCTTTGCCATATAATTCATTAAATTTCTGTAATAATTTTTCTCTCATAATTTCCTTCTCCTTACCCTTTACACAAAAAATTTTGCTATTATTATTATACTTATATAAAAAAGAATAATCAACTTTGTAGTTTATGTTGCAATATACCCTAAGATATACTGCAACATTTTTGGTTTTTATGATAAATAATTAAATTCCTCTAAAGCAGAATTTAAATTCTAATCGATCATTATTTTTTGTATCTATTAAGTACTCTTCATGTACTTTAGCGCCCCAACTGTCATCGCCAGCTATTCCCATTTGCTGTTTAGCCACACGTACCACTGTATAATGCACTTGAGGTAATTCATACTCATGCTGAGCATTTTCAATCTCATGTGGTGTATATGGAAGAGCTGAAAATGATAATTCATCTCCAAAGAAAATCATTCCATGTCCTGCTATATCAGTAATTTTAGCATAACGAACCTGACATTTATTTCCACATTCTTGTGGCACTAAATACTTAGCCATATTGTCTGCTACCTTGTTTTTATATACTCCAAGTTTAGCGCCATTTAATCTATCCACATAAGTTTCAACCTCGCCTAAGCCATACCACTCAACATTTTCATAATCAGCATCTAGCTTAAATAACATACCAAATTCTGGCATATCTCCTAATTCTTTAACAACATCGTAGCTTAAAGTTGTCTGTATAGTACCATCTCCGAAAACTTCATATGTCACTAATACTTTTGAAGCTGGAACAGTTGGCATGTAATAAGTATAAATAATTTGAACACTATTTTCTTTCTCAATAACTTCTGGCGCAAGATTTTCAAATCCATCTTCTTGCTTACCTGAAATGTATAAACTTGCTATCTTCCACTGAGCATATCTTTGTGGCATTCTACATCCACAATCATTGTCAACTGGTGCTCTCCAGAAATTTGGCATAGGTATCTTTTCTATCATTTCACGACCAGCGTACACATATGATGTTAAACCACAATTAATAAATGAAAATAATGCTTTGAAATTTTTACCCTTAACACCAACATTAAATTTTCCGTTTACCACTTCTAATTTTTCACTGCACGCATATGACAAAGCTCTAACTTTATAAACCTTCTGGCCAAATGCTACTTCATGGCCAACTTTTGCCCATAAAGTTTCTTTTTTAATTCTAAACGAAATTGTAATAGCAAATTCTAATTTATTTTTATTCAATGAATCTGCCGCAAACTGTCTTGTTTCCATCATTTCAAGTACTTCGTTTGGAATCATAAATTCTTTTTTGCTTAATGGCTCAACCTCAATATTCAAATTAAAGGTTCTGATTTTTTGGCCGTTTTCAAGGAGTTCTAATACTGCATCATATTTGTTTGTATTTGTAAAAAGATTTTTATTTATAACAACAAATTTATTCTCTTCCACAAAATCTACAGAAATATTTTGGTAATTATATTTAACCTCTACCATTTTTGGTGATGGATTTCTTTCTCCACCGTATACTATTCCGTTTCCAGAAAAGTTATAATCTGTTGGTCTTTCTTTAAAATCTCCTCCATATGCTAAAAACCATTTGCCATATCTGTCTTTTTTATAAATTGACTGATCTATAAAATCCCAGATAAATCCACCTTGATATAATGGATTCGTATCTGTTAAATCGGTGTATTTTTTCATGCCACCACACGAATTTCCCATTGCATGAGTATATTCACAACATATAAATGGTTTGTCTTTATGCTCGCTTAAGAATTCTTTTATTTCTTCAACCGGCGTATACATCTGACTTTCTATATCAGTTGTGTCATTATATGTTCTATCTCTTGTTACTCCTTCATAATGTACTAAACGATGTTTATCAAGTTTTTTGAAAAGACAAGACATTTCATAAATATCTCTACCACCGTAAGCTTCATTTCCACATGACCAGATTAAAATTGCAGGATGATTCTTATCTCTTTGGTAACAAGAGTTTACTCTGTCTAAAAGCATCTGTTTCCATTCCACTTTATTGTATGGTAAAAGATAATCCTCTGTCGCTTTTTCTCTTAAAAAAGCATCCCAAGTTCCATGTGTCTCTAAATTATTTTCTGCAATCATATAAATTCCATAAATATCACATAACTCATATATAAATGAATCATCTGGATAATGACATGTTCTAATTGCATTTATATTATTTTTTTTCATTGTAATAATATCTTTGATTGCATCTTGTTTATTTGGTTTTCTTCCTGTAACGGAACTAAATTCATGCCTATTTACACCTTTAAAAACAATTCGTTTTCCATTTAGATGCATAACAGAATCTTTTATTTCAAATTTTCTAAATCCAACAAGCTGTGAAGTACATTCTACTAAATTGCCCAAATCATCATATACTTTTACATAAAGTGTGTATAAATTAGGTTCTTCTGCGCTCCATAACTTCATTTTCTTTACTTCAAAACTTGCGCTAGTGCTTGTATTCATAACACTGTCTACATAATTATCATTTTGAGTATTTTCACTGTTTTCATCAAAGGCAATTTCAATGATTTCTTTTCCATCAAGTAATAAATTTGCTCCATCACTTGCATTCTCAACATCGCAAACATCTTGAATTCTTTCTTTTAATTCTAGACTAATAGTTCCTTTACCTCTTGTTTTTACACCAATTTCTACATTAGCTTCACTTAAATCTTCTGACAAAACAGGTACAACTGACAAATCTTGTAAATGACATTTTGGAACTTCATATAAAAATACGCTTCTATATATTCCTGAAAATCTATAAAAGTCTTGGTCTTCACACCATGAAGATGATGTAAGTTTAAAAACAATAACAGCTAATTTATTTTCTCCATCAATCAAATAATCTGTTAAATCAAAGTCTGCTGGATCAAATGAATTCTCACTATATCCTACATACTCACCATTTAAAAATAATGCAAATCCGCTCTCTACACCCTGAAAAGAAATGCAAATTCGTGAATTTTTATCCCAATCTTTTGGTACAGTAAATTTTTTTTCATAACAAGCAATTTGATTATCCTCTGTTGGAATTTCACCTGGAATTATATCTTCTGAACCATCCCATGGATACTGTGTATTTAAGTATTGTGGCACTCCATAACCTTGCATTTGAATGTGCCCTGGGACTGTAATATCATCCCATGTTTTACAATCATAATCTTTTTTTACAAAATCTAAATCTACACTAAAAAAATTTTTGTGAAAACTAAATTTCCAAATTCCATCTAGACTTTTTCTAAGACTTGTTTCCTTAACATTTAACTGAGCCTCATTTTTATAACAAACATGATCTGAATGAGCTTTTAATCTATTTTCTTCGAAAAATTGTGGATTTTTTATTTGTGTATAGTCAAATTGTTTCATCGTTTTTATTTCCTCCATAAACCTTTCTAATATGTTCTTCTCTAAAAGCGTTGTCGTTAATATTTTTAAAATTAACCGTCCTCGCCTTCATATACATATTTTACACACATTTAGAGAAATTTATGGTTTCTTAGTAAACTAAAAAAGTGCAAATTCGACCATTTTGCACTTTTTTATCATTACCAGCCCTTTAAAGCTGAAATTCTGAAATTTTTTAGTTTACTTGTATAATTATTAGGATTTATTTTCCATTGATACGGAGATGTATCTAAATACTTTTTAAAGTTTCGATTGAATGTAGAAGTCGTCTGATAACCACATTCAGCTGCAATAACATCCATTGAATAATTTGTTTTTGTCATAAGTTCACATGCCTTTTGAATTCTAACTAAATTCACATATTCCATTGGAGTCATTTTTATATTTTCTTCAAAAATACGTCTAAAATGAGTTTCACTCATACCACAAATGAAAGCTAACTCTTTAGCTTTTATATTGCGTGAATAATTACCATCTACATAATCAATAGCCGGAACTACTTGTGTAAGACTACATGAATCAATTTTGCTTTTAACCTCATCTTTACATTCACTATGAATTCTTATTATGTCAATGATTAATGTCTTTATCATTAATTCAACTTGATCTTCGTAGCACATCTTTTTATTGCGTAGTTCTTCCATTATGTTTTTTACAGTCATTGTTATTGTAGGATATTCACTTTCTCTAAGTAAATCTGCGCTACGTGTGACTATATCAAGCATTTCTCTTTGTTTTTTTAAATTAACTGGATACAACTCCTTAATAAAATACTCTGGATCAAAAAATACATACTCCCAATAATCTTCTTTTTTGTCACTTAGCGTTGTATGCGGATAATTTGCTGGTATTATACTCAACATTGAATTTTCATATCTACAACGATTTTGATCTAAAATCAAAGTTCCATTACCAAACCTACAATATCCTATCTCCATTAGATTATGAAAATGCAAAGACGCAGTATCTTGCCCATATACTCTGATCCACTTCTCCCCAAGTAAACCTAATACATGGCAATCCTCTGGTACATCATAAAATCTAAATTCAACTGTTTCCTTTCGCTTTCTGCCCATTATTAATCGCTCCCCTTATATCTCATAATCAATAACTTATTATATCATAATTTAATATTTTCTTATATAGGATATCTAAATTTTTATCTGTTACTATAAAGGGATGATTTTTCATTCTATCTGCATTAACACTTGAAATTAATTCTTCAATTTGCTCTTCAGTTACTTCTGGAATTTCTAAATCTAATTTATCAAAAATCATATCTAATTTATTGCAGGCTTCCTCTAACGTATCCACTTTAAAAACATTCGCAATTTCCTTTAATATGTCTTTTGTATATTCTTTTCCACGCTTATCTATACATTCTAAATCGTCAATATTTTCTACCATCCATCTAAAAATAATTCGATTACACAATATCGTAGCATGGCCATGGGCCAAACCATACATCGATGTGATTTTATAACACATTGCGTGTCCGGCTGTAGTTTTAGCTATATTTATTGCCTTGCCTGCAAAGTACGAAGCCTCAAACATCTTCTTATAAGCAATTTCTTTTTTCTTTAAGTCTGCATTCTCATTCAAATAATCATCCATATATTCAAGTATAGTCTCTAGTGCATCGTGACTATAACAGTGACTTTCTTGGTTTCCATTAACCGACCAAAACGACTCAAGTGCATGACAAAAAGCATCCATCATCGTTACTTTCTTTTGATAGATTGGAAGATTTTCCAAAAAATGATAATCAAAAATAACTTCTTTTGGAATACATCTTTCATCTTCAATAGACAGCTTATTTCCATCTTTGTATATAACTGCAAATTTTGTTGCTTCTGAACCAGTTCCAGCTGTTGTCGGAACTGCAAGAAATGGCACGTTTTCTTTATCTAAATTGTAAAATTTTATGCATTTAGCAACATCCATTGCAGAGCCTCCACCTATAGCAATTAGAGAATCGCATTTTTCTTTTTTAAATTGCTCATACGCTTTCATAACCTCTTCATAGGTTGGATTTGGTGTAAAATCCGTAAAATGTACACTTTTAGTTTTCTCCATCAGCTGTAATATTTTAGGATATCTTTTGATTGATCTTAAAGTCACTATCATCACTTTTGATTTAGTACTTATCCATTTTTCTAAAATCTCACATAACTTAGAATAATCTGATTCTTTTTCTTCTGTTTTAATTTTTATTATTTTTTGTCCCATGTTTTCCCCTTTTCAATTAATATTATTCTCCTGGTATTAAATTAATTATCTCTTTAATACTCATGCACTTATCGTCACATTCCTTTGCTCTGCTATTTCTTAAAATCGTCTCTGCTGCATCTTTCATAGCAGGGAAGCCCGTTCTTGTTAATTGATTAGCATAAATAACTATATTTGCCCCTCTTTCTTTAAATTCATCCTCATAAACCGTATTAAATGATGTAGGCACTAAAACTATTGGCGTAATAGAATCTTTTTCTCTAAATGCCTTTAAAAACTCAAATATCTCTGTTGGATCTTTTTTTCTACTATGAATCATAATGGCATCTGCTCCTGCTCTAACGAATGCAAAAGCTCTTTTTAATGCATCATCTAGTCCTTTTTCTAAAATAAGCGACTCTATTCTTGCACAAATCATAAAATCACTCGTCTTTTGTGCTTCTTTTCCTGCTTTTATCTTTGCACAAAATTCATCTATAGGCGCCTGCGTCTGTTCTACCTCTGTCCCAAAAAGACTATTCTTTTTCAAACCAGTCTTATCTTCAATAATTATCATCGATACGCCCATTCTTTCAAGGCTTCGGACCGTATACACAAAGTGTTCCGTAAGTCCACCAGTATCTCCATCAAAAATAATAGGTTTGGTAGTAACTTCCATTATGTCATCTATTGTTCTATATCTAGACGTCATATCAACTAATTCTATATCTGGCTTACCTTTTGCCGTACTATCACAAAGAGATGAAACCCACATTGCGTCAAACTGCTTAACTCCACCATTACTAAATATCTTCGTTTGTTCTACAATAAGACCTGTTATACCGCTATGTGCCTCTAATGCAGTTGCAAAACCTTTCATCTCAAGTATCTTTTTTAATCTTGCACGCCTAAAATCAGGAAGTGACAATTCACGCCTTGTCCTTTCCTCTATAACTTTATAACGTTCTCTATTCGAATATGGATATTCAACTAACCTACCACCATACGACGCCAAAATTGTAACAACTTCATCTCTTATTGGCTTTTGAAAACCTTCTTTCCAATCATCACCATGGACAACAATATCAGGCCTATATTTTAAAAGATTATCTTTATACGAAAGAGTTTCTTGATCAACAACTTTATAAACTCCCGAAATACTTTCAAAAATAGCCCTTCTTTCTTCTATTGGCACAAGTGGAAATCTCTTATAAGTAGCCACAACCTCATCTGATAAAACCCCTATAATTACTCTACCTAATTTTTTTGCTTTTTTTATTAACTCAATATGTCCTTCATGCAAGATGTCTGCTGAAAATACTAAATATACAGTTCTTATCGATAACTGGCGCACCTTTAACGTCGCAACTAACAAATCATCTGGATTATCTACTTCTTCACACAAGGCTTTTCCTATGTCTAATGGAAAAATATTACAAGCACCATCTAACTCATTTAATGCATTCTCCGCATAAACATCTGTTACTCCTTTTTCACAAAATTCAACAATCTTTTCTAGCCATTTCTTCCAATCTTCTTTTTTTAATTTATAAAGTGGTTGTGCTGCAACTGATTTATTAAATAAATCTACGCCTACCTTATTAACCTTTCCATCTTTTATAGTTGCCTTAAAATCTTTTTCAGGAAGAGGCAAAGACCTTGAAACTACCATACACGAATTTTCAGAATTAACAACATTATCAAGCACTTCATTTTCTATTACTAAATCTCCATGCATCAAAATTATATCATCATCTAATGCCTCTCTCGCACAATAGATACTATAAATATAATTTGTTTCCTGAAACTTTGGATTTTTCACATAAGAAATATCAATCGGCAAATCAAGACTTTCGCAATATTCCATTAGAACACTATCAAATGCTCCCGTTGTAATTACTACTTCTTTTATTCCGCTTTCTACTAATTGCTTCAACTGTTTCGATATTATTGTTACTGATGGAGATATTTCTGTCATACATTTTGGCTGTTCTTTTGTATAAATTCCCATTCTTTTTCCTAAGCCAGAATTTAAAATTAGAGCTTTCATAATATTCCTCCTAAATTTGTATATATTAATCAAATTAATGTACTTATATTTATTTAATATCTTTTATTATATTTACATCTTTATATTATTTATCTGCGTGTACTTCCCCTTAAATAAACACTTCATCACATACTTATATCGAGAATTATACTAAACTTTATAATATCTTTATAAATATAACCTGATTATAAAAAAAAGATATCACCATTGTCTCTTCCGTGAGACACTATAGTGATATCTTTTTAACTATTAAACTTAGTTTTTAAAAAATTATTACATCATAACTTTCAAAATATTATCTTTTAAATTATAATTTTCAATTACGATCTTCTAATTTTAAGCATTTCATCAATATTAGCATTTATATATTTTGCTGGAATACGAGTCTTTTTAATTTCAGGCATTAATTCTTCGCTCATTACATTAAGAATTTTCTCCATTACTTGTAATTCTTCTGGAGTAAATCTCTTATAAACTCTTTCCATTACAGTTGTAACATAAGCATAATTCATTTCATAGTATTTCTCATACTTCTTTGTTACTTGTAAATGGAATTCTCTACGATCATGTGTTGATCTTTTCTTTTTAATATAACCTTTTTTTACTAAGTTATTAATCTTATAAGCAGCATTTGGTGATGAAATATTTGCCATTGTAGCAAACTCATTTACCGTTGGCTCTCCTAGATAATGAATAATTTCCATACAAAATGTCTCTACAGTTGTAAGCGAAGCTTCTCTGTCTTTCCATTTCTCAAAAAGATTTTGATAAAAATGCAATTTAAACTTAGAATATACATCATTAAATTCTTCTTGCAACATATTAATTCTTCCTTTTCTACTAATATTTTATATCTTCAACTAAAAAGTATAGCATCTACAAAACATATTTGCAAATGCTATCTTCAATTCTTTATAGATTTTTTGTAAATATTATGTGAAATTTTTGTAAATATATCTAAGAAGTCCTTTTTACTTATCTGTTAAAAACAATTTTTACTCTATAGCAAATGTTAACTCAGCAGATACTGCAAGCTGTCCGTCAACAAATGCTTTACATTCTCCAACACCAATTTGACCTCTTCTTTTTATAATTTTACAATTTAATTCCAAAACATCTCCAGGAATTACTTGCTTTTTGAAACGTGCATTTTTTATTCCTGCAAACAAAGCTAATTTTCCTTTATTTTCTTCTTGAGATAATATTGCTACTGCTCCTGTTTGTGCTAATGCTTCAATAATTAACACTCCTGGCATAATTTGTTTTTGTGGGAAATGTCCACAAAAATGCATTTCGTTTGCTGTCACACATTTTCTTCCTGTAGCTTCTTCTCCTGGAATGCAATCTGTTATTCTATCCACTAATAAAAATGGATATCTATGTGGAAGGATTTCCTTAATTTCATCTGATGTTAATGTCATTTTTATTACCTTTTCCTTTTTTATTTGTATTTTTTAAACACTAGACAAGCATTATGTCCACCAAAGCCAAGTGAATTTGACATTGCATAATCAACTTTAGTATTTCTACCTTCATTTGGTACGATATCTAAATCACAATCTTCATCAAAATTCTGGTAGTTAATTGTAGCTGGCACATAATCTTCTTTTACTGATAAGGCTGTAATAATAGCTTCTACAGCACCACTAGCACCTAGTAAATGTCCAGTCATAGATTTTGTAGAACTAACCATTATATCTTTAGCTTTTTCTCCAAATACTTTTTTAATTGCCATTGTTTCACACATATCATTTAGATGTGTTGAAGTTCCATGAGCATTAATGTAGTTTATTTCATCTTTATTTACTTTTGCATCTTCTAATGCTAATTCAAAACATTTTGCAGCCTGACTTCCATCGCTTAATGGTGCTGTCACATGGAATGCATCACAATTGCTTCCATATCCTGCAACTTCACAGTAAATCTTAGCGCCACGTTTTACGGCATGCTCATACTCTTCTAATACAAGAATTCCTGCACCTTCACCCATTACAAAACCACTTCTGTCTTTATCAAATGGAATTGATGCTCTGTTTGGATCTGTTGACTGATTTAGGGCCTTCATTGCTGTAAATCCACCCATACCAAGTTCTGTAATACTTGCTTCGGCTCCACCACAAACCATCATATCAGCATAGCCATCTCTAATTTGTCTAAAACTATCACCAATTGCATTTGTACCACCTGCGCATGCAGTTACAACACAACTACACATTCCGTGTAATCCATAATGAATCGCGATCTGACCTGCTGCCATATTTGAAATTACCATTGGAATAAAATGTGGAGATACTCTATCGTATCCTTTTTTTACACCTCTCGCATCCTCATTTTGGATTGTATATAAACCACCGATACCTGAAGAAACGATTACACCAACTCTTTGTGTATCAATATCCTCTTTAACTTTACCATCTTCTAACATCATAGCGTCTTCGATAGCTTCTTTAGCAGCAACTAACGCAAACTGAGTAAATCTGTCACTTTTTCTTGCTGTGTTTTTATCTAATTTCTCATTTGGATCAAAATCTTTTACTTCTGCGGCTAATTTAACTTTTCTATTTTCTGTATCATATGCTGTAATTGGAGCAATACCGCATTTTTTGGCTTTTACACCTTCCCACATGCTTTTTGTATCATTTCCTATTGGTGTAACTGCACCTATACCTGTTATTACAACTCTTCTCATTTTGCACTTCCTTATCACTTTAGATTTTTATGCTTTTTATCTTGTTTTGTCTCTTAAACCATTCCACCATCGACTAATAAAACTTGTCCTGTGATGTATCTGCTATCCTCTGAGGCAAAAAATGCAACTGCATTTGCAATATCCTCTGGCTTACCCATTTCACCAAAAGGAATAGTACTTAATATATTTTGTTTTGCTGTATCACTAAGTTTTGCTGTCATATCTGTTTCAATCATTCCTGGAGCAATTGCATTAACTCTAATTTTACGTCTTGCTAACTCTTTAGCTAATGATTTTGTCATACCAATAACACCTGCTTTAGATGCTGCATAGTTAACCTGACCTGCATTACCAACAACACCAACAACAGAACTCATATTGATGATGCTACCTTTTCTTTGTTTTAACATAACTTTTGAAACTTCTCTCATCATATAAAAAGTACCTTTTAAGTTTACATCAATTACTTTTTCAATATCTTCATCACTAATTCTCATGATTAAAGAATCTCTTGTGATTCCAGCATTGTTTACTAATACATCTATTTCATTAAAAGTTTCTAGTGTTTGCTCAACAAGTTTTGTACAGTCACTAGAACTGCTAACATCAAATTTAAAAGCTACTGCTTTTACACCTTTAGCTTCGCATAAAGAAATTGTTTCTTTTGCCTGTTCCTCATTAGAGTTATAGCTAAATGCAATATTAAATCCTCTTTCTGCAAGTTTTAAACAAACTGCTCTTCCTATTCCGCGGCTTCCACCAGTTACTAACGCTGTTGACATATCTTTCCTCCTTAGTTGTTTAAGCAACAATAGCTTCTAAATCTTGTGTTTTAGAAATACTTGTAATCTTAACTTCGACATTCATTTCTTTTGCTTTTTTCTTAACAAAGCCACTTAAAACTTTACCTGGTCCTATTTCAATAAAGTTGTCAGCACCTTGTTTGATTAATTCTTCAATATCTTTTTCAAAACGCACTGATGATTGAACTTGATTAGTTAAAAGCTCTTTAATCTCATCTCCTGACGTGTTTTGATTAATAATTTTTCCTGTAAAATTAACTGCAACTGGAAAACTTGGTGCTTTAAAAGTCACTTTTTTAAATATTTTTTCTAGTGCAACTTTAGCTTCATGCATGTATTTAGTATGAAATGGTCCACTTACATTTAAACGTACGACACGTCTTGCGCCCATTTCTTTTAAAAGTTTTTCTGTTTCTTCAACAGCATTTAAATCGCCACAAATTACATACTGTTTTGGACAATTATAATTTGCAATTGTGATATAACCAATTTCCTTTTTGCTTACTTCTTCTACAGCTTTTTCTACATCTGATACATCCATTCCAATAATTGCGCTCATTGCACATTCTTGTTTAGATGCAGCTTCTGCCATTTTTACCCCTCTATATTCTATTACCTTCAAATAATCTTGTTCTGTCATTACACCAGCTGCGTACAATGCACCATATTCTCCTAAACTTAAGCCAACTGACATATCAGGTTTGATGTTATTTTCTTCTAAAAGTTTAGTAACTCCGATTGCAAACATCGCCATAGCAGGCTGAGTATTTTGAGTAAGTGAAAGCTCCTCAAGTGGACCTTCATGCATCAACTTTTTATAATCTTTTGACAACTTTACGCCATCAATAAAATTTTTATAAGTTTCATATTTATCATAAAAATCTTTTCCCATTGAAACAAACTGACTTCCCTGGCCAGCATACATAAATACAGTTTTCATCTTTTTTCCTCTTATCAATTCAAATTATTATTACAATCTACTAATATTTCATTTATTAAGTCCTTGACTGTTACAATTTTAGAAACTCTTGAGGCGTTTTCTCCACAAAAAAACAATCCTTCTTCTCTATTACCTTTTACAGCTTCGATAAGAGCTCGACTGATACAATAAGGGATTTTATCTCCTTTTGGACAAGCTTTTAAGCAATTATTGCATCTTTTTGCAAAGAAAGTTTTGCCTTTTTCTAAATTTTGAAGAAGTGGTGTAAATACTGCTCTTGCTGGCATTCCAACAGGACTTTTTATAATTCTAATATCACTTTCTTTTGCATTTACTATCACATCTTTAAATGTTTCGCTAGCATCACACTCTTTTGTTGCAATAAATCTTGTTCCTATTTGAACCCCACTAGCTCCATTTTTAAGTGCGGTTGCCATATCCTGACCTGTAAATATTCCTCCACCTAAAAAGACATTAATTTTTCTTTTAAATTTTTCTTCATATGGTTTTATTGTTTCTAAAACTTCACTTAAAATTGTTAGATTATCTTGACACGTATGATCTTCTAATTCTTTGTTAGAAAAGCCAAGATGTCCTCCTGCTTTACTTCCTTCTATAACCATAAAATCAGGTATTGAATTATATTTTTTTGAAAAACGTTTACACAACAATTCAGCAGCTTTTTTACTAGATACTATTGGTGCATACAATGCTTTAGTATCTTTTACATATTCAGGTAAATTAAGTGGCAACCCTGCTCCTGAAATAATTGCATCTGCGCCTGATTCAATTGCACACTTTACAGTTTCTGCATAATGACTTACTGCAACCATAATGTTTACCGCAATCAAACCATTACCCTGAGATATTTCTTTAGCTCTTTGAATGTGATATTTTAGTGCTCTCATATTAGCTTCAAAAGGATTTTTTAAAAAATCACTTTCTTTATAGCCAATGTTTACTGAACTAATAACTCCCATGCAGCCTTCTTTGGCAACATTTCCAGCAAGTTCTGATAATGAGACCCCTACTCCCATTCCACCTTGAATAATTCCGTGTTTTAATAGTTTTCCATTTAAATTTAAATTCATTTTATTTCTATGCTCCTAATTTGTTTACAGTCCTTTCATAGCCTGTATACATATCTTCAAAAATTTCTTTTATTGGTTTAATTTCTTTTATTTGACCTGCAACCTGTCCTGCCATAAGTGAACCAGTTTTTACATCACCTTCAAATACTGCTCTTCTTAATGAACCTAAAGTGAATTTTTCAAGTTCCATCTTGTCAGCACCATTTTTTTCTTGTTTAATGTATTCTCTAGCCATTGAGTTTTTAATAATTCTAACTGGTGTACCTGTAATTCTTCCTGTTACAACAGTTGTATTATCCTTAGCTCTTAAGATGGCGTTTTTATATTCTGGGTGAATTGGGCATTCCTCAGAGGCTAATAAGCATGTTCCAACCTGAACACCACATGCACCTAAAGCAAAAGCTGCTGCAAGTTGTCTACCATCAGCAATACCACCTGCTGCCACTACTGGAATATTAACTGCATCTACAATCTGTGGAACAAGTGTCATAGTTGTCATTTCTCCAACATGTCCGCCACTTTCAGTTCCTTCTGCAATAATTGCATCTGCGCCTAATTTTTCCATTCTTTTTGCTAGCGCTACAGAAGCTACTACTGGTAAGACTTTGATTCCAGCAGCTTTAAAAGCTTCCATATATTTTCCTGGATTACCTGCACCTGTTGTTACGATTTTTACACCCTCTTCTACAACAACTTGAGCCATTTCATCTGCTGCTGGATGCATTAACATAAGATTTACACCGAAAGGATTATTTGTTAATTCTTTACATTTTCTAATGTTTTCTCTTAAACTATCAACTGTCATTCCTCCTGCAGCTATAAGTCCAAGTCCTCCAGCGTTTGATACTGAAGCTGCAAACTCACCTGTTGCGATATTTGCCATTCCTCCTTGGATAAAAGGATATTTTATACCTAAAATCTCATTTAATTTCATTTTATCTTCCACCTTTTCCTTCACTCAAAATTGAATACTTCTTGGGTAAAAATCAATTCATTCCTACTACTTAAGCAGTATAAATTGCACTACTCCATGTAAAGCCAGCTCCAAAAGCTACTAGCAATACTTTTTGTCCCTTTTTTATTTTATTGTTTTCATATAACTCATCTAATGCAATTGGTATTGATGCTGCCGAAGTATTGGCATATCTATCAATATTGACATAAAATTTATCTTTACTCTCTTTATGTTTATTTGCAACATGATTTATAATCCTAACATTAGCCTGATGACAAACCACATGATCTATGTCATCTAATGTCAAATTTTTCTCATCTAATGCATCTTTTATTGCTTGATCAAATGCGGTTACTGCTGCCTTAAAAACAGCTTTACCATCCATGTGTAAGTAATTATCTTTTTTACCAACACCTGTGCAATTTAATCCTTCAAAATTTCCATCTGCATAAGCTTTATGAACATACAAGCTATCATCTAATTTGATTAATGCTGCACCAGCACCATCACCGAATAATACGCAAGTTGTTCTGTCTTCGTAATTTAATATTTTAGAAATCTGCTCACTACCAATTAGCAATCCGTATTTTTTAGGGGAATTAATTAATAGTCCTCTAACAATTTCTAATCCGTACACGAAACCAGAACATGCTGCGCTAATATCAAATGCAATAATTTCATTTGAAAGTCCTAATTCTTTTGCAACCATACATGCTGTAGATGGAAAAGCATTATCACCTGTTGTCGTCGCAACAATAACTACTCCAATATCATTTTCATCTATATTTTCTTTTACTTTAGCTTTTTTTAATGCTTCTTTTGCTGCACCACATGCTAAAAATGTATTACTTTCTTCTTCACATTTATGACGCATTTTAATTCCAGTTCTTGTGTAAATCCATTCATCTGATGTATCTACAAAAGTACTTAATGTATCGTTATCTATTACTTTTTCTGGTAAACATCTTCCTGTAGAAACTATATTTATACCTTTCAACTACAATTTCCTACCCTTCTATTCTTTTATAACTTTTAACGCTTTTTTCTTTTCATCTATATTTCTAAACTTTAAATATCTATTTTCTATTAACGTATTTTGACTGAGTTTTTGAAGAGAAGATATTTCTTTTTGCAATTTTTTGTCTATGACTTTAAACATATTTCTATCTTCAGCAATAACATCATCAATAAGTCCAAAATCATAAAGTTCCTTAGCCGTAATTTTCATGACTTCACTAGCCTTTGGTGCAAGTGAACCATCTTTCCATAGGATAGATGCAAAACCTTCTGGAGATAGAACTGCAAAAATTGAATTTTCTAACATCCAAATTTTATCTGCGACACTAAGCGCAAGTGCACCACCGCTGTTTCCTTCACCAGTTATTATTGCAATAATTGGAACTTTCAAACTAGACATAAGCGCCATACTTTCAGCAATAGCATTAGCCTGTCCATGTTCTTCTGCTTCTTTTCCTGGATAAGCTCCTGGTGTATCTATAAAAGTAATTATTGGTCTATGAAATCTTTCAGCTTCCTTCATAAGACGCATACCTTTTCTATATCCCTCTGGAGAACACATTCCAAAGTTAAATCTCATGCTTTCCTCAAGACTTTTTCCTTTTCTTTGACCAATTATTGTTACTGGAGTTCCGTGAAACATTGCAATTCCACCAAGAATACTCTCATCATCACCTGATAATCTATCACCTTTTAATTCGATAAAATCATCAAATAATTCTTCAATGTATTTTGAGACTTGTGGTCTTTTTTTATCTCTTGCAATAAGAACTCTGTCATATGTTGTAAGTTCTTTCATCTTTTTTCAACCTCTCATGGCAAATAATTATGCATGACCAAAATTCTATGTATAGTTTCTTTTAAATCTTGTCTTTCAACTATCATATCTAACATTCCGCTCTTTAATAAAAATTCAGAATGTTGGAATCCTTCTGGTAACTTTTCTCCAATTGTCTGTTCAATAACCCTTGGTCCTGCAAAACAAATCAATGCATCCGGTTCTGCAATCAAAATATTTCCAAGTGCTGCAAAACTGGCAGAAACTCCACCCGTTGTTGGATTTGTATATACTGATAAAAATAATCCACCATTTTCTTTAAATTTTTCAATCACTGTTGATGTCTTTGCCATTTGCATCAAAGAAAACATTCCCTCTTGCATTCTTGCACCACCACTGGCACTAAAAATGATAAGTGGTAAATTATGTTTGCCTGCAACTTCTGTTATAGCAGAAATTCTTTCTCCAACGACAGTACCCATGCTTCCCATCATAAACTGAGATTCCATAACTGCTATAGCACATTTGATTCCATTAATTTTACAAACACCTGTTATAACAGCTTCATCACGTTTTGATCTATTTTTATTTTTTTCAATTACTTTGTCATAATCTAAAAAATCGATAGGGTTTACTGAATACATGCCTTTTAAATGTTCTTTAAATGTCTTTTCATCTGCGATAGAACGGATTCTATCTTCAGCAGACATTGAAAAATATTTATTACAATCTGGACAAATCATAAAATTTTTCTTTAAAACACTTTTTGCAAATTGACCATGGCATCTTTTACATTCTAAAGTTTCCTCTACGTCAACTTTTCTTCTTGTACGTCTTAACTTATCAAGTCTATTTTTTTTATTTTTAAAAATATCTGATATTTCCATTAATCAACACCCTCATTAAGCCATTTCATTATCTCTTCATTGTTTTTTTCGTAAAAGCCAGTATTGTAATTTCCACTAATAAAACTTGGATGGAATGTCAAAATATGCATATACTCTGCATTTGTTTTAATTCCCTCAATCACTAATTCTTCAAGTGCTCTTCTCATTCGTTTTATTGCTTCTAATCTTGATTGACCTTTAACAATTATTTTTGCAATCATAGAATCATATACAGGCGATACCTTACATCCTGAATACAAATAACTTTCTACCCTTACTCCATATCCTGCTGGAAAATGTACAAACTTAACTGTACCTGGTGTAAGAGCATTAATTCTACACTCAATACCATGACCTGCTATCTCTATATCTTCTTGGGTATAACTTAATTTCATTCCTGCTGCAATTCTAATTTGCTCTTTGATAATATCTACACCTGTTACGACTTCTGTAACTGGATGTTCAACTTGAACTCTTGTGTTCATTTCAATGAAATAGTAATTGCCTTTCTCATCTAAAACAAACTCAACTGTACCAGCGCTGTAATAATTACAAGCTTTTGCAGCTTTTAAAGCAACTTGTCCCATTTCATGTCTTAATTTATCATCTAAAACCCATGATGGTGATTCTTCAAGAAGTTTTTGATTATTTCTTTGAATTGAACAATCTCTTTCCCCTAAATAAACCATGTTGCCATATTTGTCTGCTAAGATTTGAACTTCAATATGATGTGGATTAACTATTAATTTTTCTACATACATATCACCGTTGTTAAATGCCGCTAAAGTTTCTGCTTTTGCCGTTTCATAAGCCGACTTGATTTCATCTGGTGAAAAAGCCTTTCGCATTCCTTTACCGCCACCGCCTGCAGATGCCTTTATCAATACTGGATATCCGATTTCATCAGCAATTTTACTTGCTTCTTCCCAAGTATTAACCAAGCTCTTTGAACCTGGTACAACCGGTACCCCATTTTTTATCATTAACTTTCTGGCATTTTGTTTATCTCCCATACCATTTATGATAAATGAATTAGGTCCAATAAAATTAATACCATTATCTTCACATTTTTGTGCGAACTCTGCATTTTCTGATAAAAAACCATATCCTGGGTGGATAGCATCAGCTTCTGTCAACTTTGCAGTCTCTATTAATACATCTTCATTTAAATAACTATCTTTTGATTTTGCTGGACCGATACAGACCGCTTTTGTTGCGAGAATAACGGGAAGAGAATCCTTATCCTCTGTCGAATAAACGACTACTGTTTCAATTCCCATTTCTCTACAACATCTAATAATTCTTAAAGCAATCTCACCACGGTTTGCAATTAAAATTCTTTTAAACATTTTTCCTCCATGTAAGATTTGCTAAATTATTGTTGGTAATGTAAAAGTGGTTGATCGAATTCTACCATTTTTCCATCTTCTACATCAATCGAAGTAACAACACCATCTTCTGTTGCTACGATATCATTCATCATTTTCATTGCCTCAATAATACCGATTACATCACCTTTTTTAATCTTTTGACCAATCATAACAAATGGTTTTTCGCCAGGAGCAGATGCTCTATAAAAAGTACCTACTAAAGGAGCTTTGATAGCTTTATCATTACTAGTTTCAACCTTCTTGCTAGATGATGTATCTACATCAACTGTTATTGATTTAGTAGCTGATGAATCATTGCTAATTGGCATTGTTTGTACAATAGTATTTTTTGGCTCTTTTTTTATCGAAACACTAAAATCTCCATTGCTATATTCAAACTCACTAATTTTTGATGTTTCTATTTTTTCAATAAGCTCATAAATTTCAGAAGTTTTCATGTTGTCCTCTTTTCTTTTACTAGTTCCTACTAGTTATTAATTGCAATTAATTATGCTGCAACGTGAGCATCAATATAATCTACGATATCTTTAACTGTAACGAATTTCATAAGTTCTTCATCATCAATTGTAATTTCAAAAGCTTCTTCAAGAGCCATGTTAAGTTCTACTGCGTCTAATGAATCTAAGTTCAAGTTCTCTTTTAAATTAGACTCTAATTTGATTTCCTCTGGGTTTAAATTAACTGTTTCTACGATAACGTCTCTTACTTTTTCAAAATTCATTTTTTGTTCTCCATTCTTCTTTAAATTTTATTAAATTAAGTTTTTTTATTAAATTAGTTTAGATGGTAAACCACTTTCGATAAAATGTCAAGTCTATTATTAAAATTCTTTAGTATTCTTTTTTTGCTTTATTATTTTAAACAATTATTAATTTTTATAATTACGTTTCCTGCAAAGCCTTATTTTTAGGCATTTTTATATTTTTAAAAAAATAAAGAAATATAAATATTTCCTATATTTTTTTATGTATAATTTTAAATTTCTTTAATTTTATATTTTTTATTTCATTTTTTTATCAAATAAAGTTTTTTATTGTCATAGTTTCCACTTTCCATTGTTAATCATTTGACTTTTTGTGATATTTTTTAAATAGGATTTGAAATAATAAAAAACCACGTATTCTGTTCGTTTCCTTAACTATATATAAAAACATAAAAAATAAAAAAGGTAACTCTTTGCTAAAATGAGGTGATTCCTCAAATAACAAAAAGCTACCTTTTTGTATATAATTTAAAATAATTAACACTCACCGTATATATCCATAAGCCTAATTTTTTCTGATATTATTGCATTTATTCATCGCTTTCAATGTGTCCATCCTCCATTTTGATTTTTCTATAGCACATATTTATGCAATTCATATCATGGCTAACTAATATAACTGTCGTGTTAAACTGTTTATTTAATTGCAAAAACAATTCCATTATCTTTTGTGTGTTTTTGCTATCTAATGCACCTGTTGGTTCATCGGCTATTAAAATATCAGGTTCGTTTACAATAGCTCTAGCAATTGCAATTCTTTGTTTTTCGCCACCAGACATTAATTTTATTTTTTTGTTTATATATTTTTTCATTCCGACTTTATCGAGTGCCTCAACTATTTTACTTCTTATGTTGACAAAGGAAACACTTTTGTCAAAAAGTAAAGTAAGTGCAACATTGTCGTAAACTGTCATTTCTTCAATTAAAGAAAAATCCTGAACTACAAAACCAATTTTTTTATTGCGAATATAAGCTTTTTGATCTGAAGATAAATTCTCAATATTGATATCTTCCATGAGTACATGGCCGGTAAAATCATTATCAAAACATCCAATAATATTTAATAAACTAGTTTTTCCAGCACCAGATTCTCCATAGATTCCTACCATCTCGCTTTCATAAAAGTCTACAGAAACATCATCTAAAATCGTTGTTCCGTTGCTGATTTTTTTTATATTTTTTAATGACAATATTTTTTTTCTTCTATCATGCTCTTGTTTTTGCCTAAGATATTGCTTCTGATTTATATTCCTAATGTTCATCGTATACTATTCCTTCCCAGTCAAATTAATTGTTTTTATCTTATGCGAAATAATCAAACTTGAAATTAACAGCTCTAATAATATTATTACTAGCATTATTATGTTAAATTGAAATCTACGTTCTAAAGAAAATATTTCACCAAATAGATATATAAAAGCCGTTGTAATTATTTCAGGTAAAGCAATAAATCGTATTGTATCCACTAAATATATTCTTCTTATGTCCGAATCTTTCGCACCGACTCTTTTGTAAATTAATATTTTTTCTTTCTCCTTATTAATCAAATTTACAAAATAGCCAAAAATTCCAATTATCTGTATAGCAAAAAGACTTATAGCAAGCTCCAACAAAGATTTTAATGTATCAAGTTCGTCTTTTAATATTTGATGATTATAATAAAAAGTTGAATCATTTTCTTCCCGGTTCTTCCCTTTCCAAAAATTCTTCAAAGCTTTTTGAGATCCTTTTATCTGACAAGACACATATGTCACATAATCAGAAGTATAGGTTTCCATAGTTTCGGGAAAATTTAATTGATTTTTGTCATCTAGAATTATCATTCCGTTGTTGCATTCATCGACAAAGTTTTTTTGAAAAATAAAATCATTTTTTAATATTCCTATAATTCTAACATTTACTTTTTTTCCATTCCCCAAAGTAATCTTATAAGAATGATTCAATTTATATTCAAACAACATTTCTCTTGAAACAATAGCCTGAAATTCATTTATTGAGTCATAAGAATTTTGCTCCTTATTAGTATTAAACCACTTTCCAAATAATAAATCATATTTTATATACTTTGCAAAATTTGAATCCATTTTATAAGCAAAATATTGTTTTTTGGTTCCAGTTATTGGTATTCGAAAATAACATTTACTGATAAATTCGACTTTATCGTTTCCTTTAGATTGGTCTTTAAGAAACATCTTTAAATACTTTTCTGAACTACTAGCTTTTTGTGTACTTTTATATAACTTTTTCTTGTCCACCTCCTTTATAGGACAGCTAATACAAGAAATATTATTTTTTGCTAATTGATAATATATTTTTTTTTCATTGTAGGAAGTATAAACTTTTGAAAAAATTACAGAAACAGCTATTGTAATTACAACCGTTAATGATAATAAAATCCAGAGTGCTATTCTATTCACTTTCATATAATTTTTATTTATATAAACATATCTTTTATAAGTATTTAACATTACAAATTAGCACTCCTTAATAAAAATATTATCAACATCAGAACAGTTGCAAAATATGCATTTACAACTGTTCTAATAATTATTTGGGTTTTTCTGTCGATTCCAAGTCTAAAGTATATTCTATTAATTGTCTCATTTTGTCGTTTGAACATTTTAACAATATATAGTAAATTTACAATTGACGCGGCAACAGTAATAATGACAAAAACTGAAACCACCAAAAATGTTCTTCCATACTCCAAAGAAGTGTCACTATAATTATTCATAACAGTCTCAATTTCCGAATTATTGTTTAAATATTTCCTCACAATTTTTTCTACATCATGATATACCTTTTTATAATATTTTGTAGATTTAATAGTTGCTCTAGCATAATCAATACTACAGTTTTGAAGGGTGAAATTATATGGAATAATTATTTTTTCTTCCGAAGTGTACAAATCAGCAATTCCTACTATTCTATATTTTACAGAATATATGTTGATTGTATCTTTTTTGCCAATTGCATCCCAAACATATTTATCAACTATCGCTATATGTTCCTCAGATTTGATTTCTTTTTCCGTAAATATTCGTCCTGAGATAAGTTTGTTTTCTAAATTGGGATTTAATTTATTATATTTTGCAGAAAAATACGGTCTAACAGAAAGAGATTGATCATTTTCATTGTCACTTTCAAAATCCAATTCAATTGAATCAAAATTAATTTTTTTTACCAAAAGCAAGTCTTTAAAAAAATCTGTAGTATCTTTTATATCACTTATATCCCATAAATTGATGTAGCGATTATCTTCAGCTATTTCAGCAGTTGCCCCTTTATATGTTCTAATACTATATTTTACACAAAAAAAAAGTGCAATAACATTAAGTATTATAATCATATATGATAAATAATTTCTCCTTATATCAAATTGAACTAGTCTAAGTATTTTTCGCATACATAACTCCCTTTGCCTAATCTATTTCAGTCTCCTTAAAGTATAATATTTATAAAATTAATTTTATATATAAATGCATTCAAGGAGTATTATATTATATTATGCAATATTTTTTGAAAAAGTTTTCATTTAAGTTGGAAAATTTAAGATTAAATTATTAAACCTTCAAGAAAGGGAAATTTAGAATAATTGAATCATTGAATAATGATAACGATGTTTATTACTGACCATGGAAAATCCATGGTCAGATAAAAATATAGTAACTATTAATTAATCTAGCTTTACAAATTTTCGTGAATTATTTACTCAAAATCATATTTTACAACCTGAGCATTCTTTATACCAAATGAAGCATATTCTTCGTTTGTCATCTCACAAAAATATGAATTAACCATTCTTGCTATTCCATTATGAGCAACTAAAAGATACGTTTTATCATCCGATTTTTCTTTCACTTCGTCTAATAGATTATAAATTCTTTGAGCCAACTGTAACATAGACTCTCCTCCACAATATCTATCTGCGAAGTTTGCTTTAGACTTTTTGAATTCTATTCCATCTCTAGCAGTTCCCTCATATTTTCCAAAATTCTGCTCGATTAATCTCTTTTCTTCCCTTGCTGGAATTCCTGTTATCTCAGAAATTATAAGTGCTGTATCTCTTGCTCTTGAAAGTGGGGAATATAAAATCTGATCAATTTTTATTCCACTTTCTAATATCTTTTTTCCAGTTTCAGCTGCCTGTTGTTTTCCAATTTCTGTTAACTCGCTATCTGTCGCACCACAAATCTTATTTTCAACATTCCAAACTGTTTGTCCATGTCTAACAAAATAAACTGATTTCATATTAGTAATTTTGATAACCTACTTCTTGTAATCTTGCATCTTTAGCTTCTACTTGTTCTTTTAATTCAGCTGCGTATGCTTTAACTTTTTCTAACAAACAATTATTAGATGTTGCAAGGATCTTAGCAGCTAAAATACCTGCATTTTTTCCTCCATTGATAGCTACAGTTGCAACAGGGATTCCTGAAGGCATTTGAACGATGCTATATAATGAATCTCTTCCCCCTAAAGATGTTGTGTGCATTGGTATACCGATTACAGGCATTGGGAAAATTGCTGCGCACATTCCTGGTAAATGAGCGGCCATTCCTGCACCTGCTATAATTACTTTAAAACCTTTTTCTTCTGCTGTTTTTGCATAATCAAAGAAGACATCTGGTTCTCTATGTGCAGATATAATCTTCATTTCATATGAAATACCAAATTTGTCTAAAATTGCTGCGGCTTGTGACATTACAGGCATATCAGAGTCACTGCCCATTACTATTCCTACTTGTGCCATTTTATTATTCCTCCTAAAACGCTCGAATAATTTTTAATTAATATCATATACTAATTTATATCCTAGTACATTTATATCCTAGTACATTTATATCATATACTAATTTATATCCTAGTACATTTATATCATATACTAATTTATGTTATATTAAAAATTAGAATTACTTATAATTTCTATAAGTTTATTACTAGAATTTTCCTACTCAGTCATTCTATCCATTTCATCTAATGGTTCGTTTAATTTTAAAGTTCCTGGCACAACAAAACGACCATCGACAATTATATCTTTTGATTCTCCTGATTTAGTAATAACGCTTATTCTTCCTAGTTCGTTATATGGAATTGTTATATCTGTATGACAGTTGAAATATGCCTTTGAATAATCTTCTTTTCTTAAAATAGATATCTCATTATCTCTAGCAACAATAGCCTTCTTATCTGGATTATAAGTCATATTATCCTCATCATAGCTATAACAAGTATCACCTACTGCAAAGTGTGGACCTGTCTTTTCAGCTATAAGAATTGGCATTTTATCAGCGATTTTATACGTATCTGCCATCTTATAAGCAACAGTATTAGTTCCTATAGCAAACTCACCCATTGGAAGTGTCTCATGATTCATCAAAATATTGTCTTTGATATATTTTTTATTATCTTCTTCTGATTCAAAGTTAGTACATGTGTAATTTTCAATCATACCATCTTTAAAATCAATCTCTAAGTTAATAAAATTCAATCCGTTTAAATACACCTGACTAACATGTAATTTACCTGTTGTTTCTTTTAATACTGGACTTGTAAACACCTCTCCAACTGGAATATTAACATCAGCAACACAGTTTTCAAAAATAGTTTCCTTAGTAGGATCATTTAATTTATATAGATTTACATATAAATCAGTTTTGTTGCCATTTTTACCTACAATATGTGCTTTATCACCTGTATCTAATACATCAATTATCTTCTGCTGCATATCCTTGTAGAAATTATAATCAAGTGTATTTAATTTTACAGTTTCTGCAAATATTTCTTTATATTTTTCACCTATAGATGGGATTGGATACGCAATAATTGTAAAACTTCTTTCCTCACCAACAATATATTTGTTTACTATCTGAGAAGATTCACTTTTATTGTAAACCGATAATTTCTGTTGTTTATCGCTTAGTTTAACATTTTCTTCCTTTGTTATAGGAGAAAATGGTTCTTCACCAAACACTTCAATTACAGCTGGTCCAGCATATCCTCTTGCCTGTGTTTTTTTCTTTTCAAAAGCACATCTATAACTTTCTAAGCCTCTTTCAACAATTGCTTTATCTAAAATTAGACCAGCATCTTCTCTATGATCATAATCAAATTGTTTGTTAGCTGAAGTTGAAAATGGTTTTAAAATTGGTTTCAAATTTAATTTTTCGAAATTGCTTATCGCTGCTGCAACCATTCTTTCAAAGCCAATAGGATATCTAATTTCAACTTTGTCTTTAATCGTTAAGTCTTTACCTGTAACTTCAAATCCAATTCTATATCCTTCTGTGTAAGTATTTGCCATCTTTTGGATTTCTTCATCTGAAAAAGTTTCCAAATATTTTGCACTCTCGATTTCATCGTTGCTTATAAAAAAACCATATCTATATAAGTAATCAATTCCATCTTTTGCCGAATCAATAAGCGTTCTGTAATAGTCATATTCAGGGTCAATTAACTTATTAACTCTATCTTCCATCACGACTTCGATATAATCGTGTTTAAACCAATAATATGAATCTTTGATAGCTTTATAAGTAAATCCTTCTTCATCTTGCATAGTTGTATAAATTTCAAGTATCAATTCCTGATAAATACATAAAAATGTATAATCACCCTGGAATACAGATGGAATACATCTAATTACAGATGCATAAATTGCGGAAAACATCTGTCCAAAATCTTTTCCTAGTTTTTTAACTGCAAATGTAGGATTTGCAAAACTTGATTCATAATTTTCTTTTGTTATTTCATTAAAAAGACTTTTATTTAATTTTTCCCCATCTTCAAGTGATAATGAAAGTAATTTACCCTCTTTTTCCATCTCCAAAACATCTTGGAGTTTTACTAAATATTTTGAAATTTTAACAAAAAAAGAAGCATACTTTTCTTCAATTGATAATTCCGCTTCTTTCATGTTAGAGATAGTTCTTATTCTTTCAGAAACTATTTCATATCTTTCTTTGATATTTTCATTATTTTCTCTATATAATTCTTTATAGCTCATATGTCTCTCCTTTTCTTTATAAGAAAAATCCTAATCCATATGTACCGCCCCAACATAGTAAGGCAAGAAGTGATAATGCCAATGAAATTCTAGGTATAATTTTTATTACATCATCTTCAAAAAAACTCTTAATTGATAAATATAGCGAAAAAAATGTTGCTAAAAACGCTAATACACCCATACTTCCAAAATATGTAGATAGTTGTCCTTTTGATTTAAATGAAACATAAATAAATGCACCAAAAAGAACCAATAAAATAAACGACAATCCTAACGAAAGCATTGCATTTTTAGATTGTTTTTTTATTGTAATTTTAAACTTTTTACGTTTATTGGTCATAATCTATTCCTTCCTTTGTAGCAGCCTTTGAATTTTTCTTATAATTACATATATTTTAAACAAAATAACACCAGTAAATGTTCCAGTAGTATTAAGTATTATATCATCAACATCGAAACTTCCAATTTGATATTTTGCTTGTAGTAATTCAACGCCGAGACTAAAAAACATCCCGGCGAAAATTACTAAAATTACATTTGAAAATTTTTTATTAATTTCCGGAAGGAAAAAACCAAATGGAATAAATGCTACAATATTTCCTATTATGTTTAATATCACGTTTCGCATGCCGATTTGATGTCTATATGTATAAAAACGATATATTTCTTTAAAAGGCTTAATATTATAACTAAAATGTCTATTTGTTCTTCCCATTGATTCTGCGAAAAACAATAAGTAGAACAACACCAATAAATACACGACAAAAACTAGCATAGCTATATAATGCCGTCTACTTTTTTTTGTTTTTCTCATTCATTTTCCTCCACTTTATCTAAAAAACTATTTGTAACCGTATTTTTTATAATATTCATCTATTGCAGCTTTTGTGTTATCATCAATAACTACTTTTCCTTGACATTCTTTATTGTATAAATGTTCAGTTACTTCTTCCATTGTTACAATTGCATGAGCTGGAAAGCCGTATTTATCCTGGATTTCATCTAATGCGCCCTTAACTCCGCCAAGACCTACTTCCATTCTATTTAAAGAAACCATAAGTCCTTTAATCTCAACATCGCCTTGAGCTTGAATAATAGGAAATGTCTCCTCAATTGATTTACCAGATGTTGTTACATCTTCAATAATAACAACTCTGTCTCCATCGTGAATATCACTTCCTAATAAGATTCCTGTATCACCGTGATCTTTTATTTCTTTTCTATTTGAGCAATAACGAATCTCTTTTCCATATAATTTAGAAAATGCAATTGTTGTTGCAACTGATAATGGAATTCCCTTATATGCTGGTCCAAATAAAACGTCAAAATCATCACCAAAATTTTCATGAATTGCTTTAGCGTAATACTCACCTAACTTCATTAACTGTGTACCTGTTACGTAAGCTCCTGCATTCATAAAAAATGGGGATTTTCTACCACTTTTTAATGTAAAATCTCCAAATTTTAAAACGTTACATTCTACCATAAATTCAATAAACTCTTTCTTATAGCTTTCCATCATAATTCCTCCTGGTAAAAATTCTTAAAACATTTTAAGTCTACCATAAAATAGTAAAATATACAACTTTTGCACATACTAGCTATCTTTTTTTCTTAAATAAAACCTATACAGTTGCTGATAAAGCCTCGAAGTTTCCTACTACATTTAGGTTTTTTACGCCATTAGGCACTAACATACAATCACCCTTTTTAATGGCAATACCATTAATACTTCCGCTTCCTTCTGTTACAAGAAGTGTTAAAAATGGATATTCTTGTGATATTTTTTTAGGTGTTGTTGTATTCACATTTAATCTGAAGACTGTATATCTGTCACATTTAAAAATTTCATTTAAATTGTTTTCTTCACACATATTTTCGATTTCGTCTGCCCTAATAACACAATCTTTTACATCAGCAGCAGGCACTTTAATAACATCTATACTTTGCTTTATGTGTAACTGTCTTTTTTGTCCATTTGATAATCTGTCGTAATCATACACTCTATATGTAATGTCGCTGTTCTGTTGTGTTTCAAGAATTAAAGTTCCACCTTTTATAGCATGAACTGTTCCTGGATCTATCTGTATAAAATCACCCTTGTGAATTGGAATTTCTCTTATAAAATCGCTCCATTTTCCTTCTTCTATCATAGTTTTTAATTCATCTTTTGTCTTTGCATTATGACCTACAACGATTGTAGCATCCTCATCACAATCTAAGATATACCAACATTCCTTTTTACCTAGTGAATGATTTTCATTTTCATCAGCATATTTATCATCTGGATGAACTTGAATACTTAAATCATCTTTTGCATCAATTATTTTTATTAATAGTGGAAATCTATCAGAATCAATATTTCCAAATACTTCTGGATGCTGTACATATAAATCTTTTAAAGACAATCCCTTATATTTACCATTTTTAACTACACTTGCGTACTCATTATATGCTGAAATTCCCCAACATTCACCAACATCATCGCCTGGCTCATCAAAATTAAATAATTCTCTGATTCTTGTTCCTCCCCAGATGTTATGTGTGCACTTTGAATCTAAAGCTAAAATTTCTCTATTACTCATTTTTTAATTCTCCTTTAATAATTAATAATTACCTTTTTATTTTAAAACTTTTGTGATTTTTGTAAACCTTTATTTTGGAAAACTCACAAATACTGTACTTTATTTTCCCCATGTGCTAGAATATTTATTGTTAATTTAAAATCAACTTCATAAGGAGGAAAAATAATGAAATTCGAAGAATTAAGAGCTGAAATGATTAAAGCTATGAAAGCTCGTGACAAAAAAAGAAAAGAAGTAATTTCTTCTTTAATTTCTGCTTCAAAGAAAATTGCTATTGATGAAGGAACTAGAGATGAAATTAGTGATGAGCAAGTAAATCGCGCTATCAGTAAAGAATTACGTATGGCAAAAGAGCAGTTAGAAGGTTGCCCTGCTGAACGTGAAGATTTAAAAGAAGAATACAGCTTTATTGTATCTGTAATCGAAGAATTTGCACCAAAAATGTTAAGCCAAGAAGAAATCGAAGCTTTCTTAAATGAAAACTTTGCAGAAATCCTTGCAACAAAAAACAAAGGTCAAATTATGAAAAACGTTATGCCTGCATTAAAAGGTAAAGCTGATGGTAAAGATATCCAACAGGTAGTTTCAAAACTTATCGGTTAATTAATTAGCTGTTAACTAATAAAAAAGTTGAAGTTCGAAGAAATATTTGTTGTAAATATGAATCTTCGTTCCTCAACTTTTTTATTTTATATTGTTGTTGGGAATATTTTTACTACATTATAATAAAAACTTTGTTTACAGTACTTTCCACTTTGGTTCAATTAAATTCTTTAATACATTTTCTGTAAAGAGTAAATAATCTTTACATTCCATTTTGGTTCAATTAAAAACCTCATATCATAGTAACACATAAAAATTCTAATTTCAACTTATCTTTTAAAGTTAAAAATTAATCAAGATTTTCAAAACACTTTACTCTTCACTTTGGCTCAATTACTGCCTAAAATGACTAGCTTAACTTTACATTCCACTTTGGTTCAATTAATACTAAAAACCTAATGAAATTATCGTTAATCCAAATTTCCTTTACATTCCACTTTGGTTCAATTAGTGTTAGTATGTAAATAGTACAAAACAAAATGAGACATTCCCTTTGAAGTATTATATAATCATCAATAGGAGGGCTCATTATGTCACGCAAAAAAACTCAACACACAAAGCAATTTAAACTGGATGCTGTCAACTATCGCAAAGAACATCCCGATCTAACCCAGGCTGAAGCAGCCAAAAATCTTGGTATTGGTATCAGCACATTAGCACGCTGGGAGGCCCAGTTCAGAGATCACGATGGGGATATCCCTGTCAGAGGATCTGGCAATTACGAGTCTGACGAAGCGAAAGAAATAGCTCGTCTCAAACGCGAACTTCGTGATGCTCAAGATGCGCTTGATGTGTTAAAAAAAGCCATCGGCATTCTGGG
>NZ_FOGW01000016.1 GCF_900111325.1 Lachnobacterium bovis | reverse complement strand
GTAAACATTATAATGTTGCTCTATCTCACGCTGTAAAAAAGCTAGTACGAGTCATTTATCATCTCGAAAAAACAAATCAGCAATACATTAAAGCATCTTAACTTTTTCTAATTCAATACTCCTTTTTTGAGCACCTACATAGATGCTCTTTTTGTCATGCAGTTTTCAAGGTTCATAGAACTCCAACTGAGTTCAAAATATATCTAAAATGCATTTCTGCACTTTAATCAAAAAATATCATTTTTTAACTTGACTTTTAATAGTTAGTCTTTCTTATTAAAAACATATCTATAAAATTATTGATCTTCGTTTACTGCAAATAATGCATTTATAAATTCATCTGCATCAAATTTTTGTAAATCATCAATAGTTTCACCAACTCCAATATATTTAACCGGTACAGATAATTCTGACTGAATTGCAACGGCGATACCACCTTTTGCTGTTCCATCCATTTTTGTCAAAACAATACCTGTAATGTTAGCCACTTCAGAAAACTCTTTTGCCTGTGCAAGAGCATTTTGTCCTGTTGTTGCATCTAATACTACTAAAGTTTCTTTATAAACTCCAGCATACTCTTTTTCAATTATTCTATTAATTTTACCTAACTCATTCATTAAGTTTTTCTTGTTATGAAGTCTACCTGCTGTATCAACTAATAATAAATCAGCGTTTCTTGCTTTAGCGGCAGCTACTGCATCATATACTACAGAACCTGGATCAGCTCCCTCTGTTCCGCCAATCATATCAACGCCACTTCTGTTGGCCCATTCTTTTAATTGATCTCCGGCTGCAGCTCTAAATGTATCTGCACCAGCAATTACAACTTTTTTTCCTTCAGCTTTAAATTTTCCAGCCAATTTACCAACAGTTGTTGTTTTTCCTACGCCATTTACACCAATAATTAAAACAACTGATTTTTCATTTTCAAATTTATAGTCTGTAGAATCAACTTTCATTTGATTTCTAATACTATCAATTAATAATTGTTTACACTCCTGTGGTTCTTTGATGTGATTTTCTTTTACTTTTTCACGAAGTTCATCTAATATTTGTACTGTTGCACGAACTCCTAAATCACCCATAATAAGAATTTCTTCTAATTCTTCATAAAATTCTTCATCAATTTTAGAAAAACCACTAAAAACACTATCTAAACCAGAAACAATATTATTTCTTGTTTTACTAAGTCCTTCTACAAGTCTTTTAAAAAAGCCCTTCTTTTCTTTTTTTTCCTCTTTTACGCTCATTTGAGCTTCTAAATTTTTTTCAATATTTTTTTCGAAATTAAACATATATCTTTCCCTTTCGTTTAATTTATAACATTTATGGGTATGTAAAATTAATTACATACCCAATAATTAATATACAATATCCATTATATTACTCCGACAAGTCTTTTTCAATCAAATCTACAGAAACTAATGTAGACACACCTTTTTCTTGCATTGTAATACCATACAGTCTGTCTGCCGCATTCATTGTTCCACGTCTATGAGTAATAACAATAAATTGAGTGTGATTTGTTAAATTACTTAGATAATTGGCGTATTTTGATACGTTAGAATCATCTAAAGCAGCTTCAATTTCATCTAACAAACAGAATGGAGATGGCTTTAACGCTTGAATTGCAAACAATAAAGCTATAGCCGTAAGCGCTTTTTCTCCACCGGATAATTGCATCATATTTTGTAATTTTTTTCCTGGTGGCTGTGCAATAATTTTAATTCCACATTCTAAAATGTCTTCTCCTTCTGCTAATTCAAGAGAACCCTTTCCACCACCAAATAATTTCTTAAATGTTTCATTAAATGTTGTTTGAATTTCGCTAAATTTTTCTGTAAATTGCTTTCTCATACCTTCGTCTAAGTCAGCAATTATTCCAACTAGTGATTCTTCAGCCTTTATCAAGTCATCATGCTGTGTTTTTAAAAATTCATATCTTGTAGAAACTTCTTTATATTCTTCTATAGCATTAACATTGACATCACCTAATTTTTTTATATCTTCTTTAGTATCATGAATCATTTTTCTTAGTTGATCTTCATTAGTAAACTCTTCACTTTCTAATTCAAGTGCAGCATGAGGTGTCAACTCATATTCATTCCACATATAATTAGTCTTTCTGTCATGTTCTTCTACTAATTTCTCTTTTTGAGAATTTAATCTAAAGATTTCCTTATCAAGAAGACTAAGCTTATTAGTTACCTCTTCTTGTTTTTCAAAAAAACCTTTATGAATAGCCGACAACTCTTCTTTCTTCTTAATATTTTCTTGAAGAGTTTCTTGCCATTTAGAGTATGCATCTGAAGAATTTGCAATAGTTTTTTGAATTTCTTCTATCGAATTCTTCTTTGCTTCTATTTCTTCTTTTGCCATACTTGCATTAGCAATCAATTCAGCCTTTTCTTTATCAAATTTAGAAATTTCTTCATTTAAACGTTCAATATTTTCTTTGATGTAATTAACTTCTTGGATAATATTAGCTTCCTTTAATTTGATATCTGCTAATTTTTCTGCCGCAGCGTCCTCTTTTTTAAGATCATCATCAATTTGAACCTTTAACTCTAAAGATAATTTTTCCAATCTTGTAGTTTCATTTTGAGCATTTTCTAATTGCTCATCAATTTCTTTAGTTTGATTATTTATGTCTAATAATTGTTTTTCTATTTCTTCATTTTCTTTTCTAAGAGTTTGATAAATATCATCACTCTTACCTTTTTGTTCTTTAACTCTTTTTAAATTCAAATCGGCAGTATTTTTTTCTAAACGTAATTCTTGTAATTGTTTTCTTAAAGAATTATTTTCATCTTCATTTAAAATTCTTGCAGTATCAATATCACCACGTCTAGATTTTAACTTTTCTTTCATTTCAATTGCTTTTTCTAATTCTTTTTCTAAATCTTCAATCTCACGTTTTCTAGATAAAAGATTAGATGCATTTTTGAAAGCACCACCAGCAAGAGTTCCACCTGGGCTTAAATATTCACCATCTAATGTAACCATATGAAGCGAATATTTAAACTTTTTAGCAATTGCTAACGCATTATCAATATTATCTACTACGATAACACGTCCTAAAAGATATGCACAAATTTCATTGAATTTCGAATCACAATCAACTAATTCGTTTGCCATTCCAATTGCGCCTTGACACTCAAGCGCTTCTTCACTTTTTGGATTTTTTCGTCCAGTAACGCTAGTAACAGGCAAAAATGTAGCACGTCCATATCGATTTTTCTTCAAAAATTCAATCATTTCTTTTGCTGTAGCCTCATCTTCTGTAACAATATTTTGAACGTTACCTCCAAGAGCTGTTTCAATAGCTATTTCGTACTTCTTTTCTGCCTTAATCAAGTCAGATACAACACCACAAATCTTAGGATTTTGCGTCTTTTGTTCCATTACTCTTTTAACGCTATTACCGAAACCTTCATATCTTTCAGCAATATTTTTTAACGTTTCTAATTTAGAAGAAACCTTATGATATTTCTCATTATTTTCTTCTATTTGTTTGGAATTTTCTTTTAATTTATTCTTCCAAGAAGCAACATTATGCTCTGCTTCTTGTTGTTTTTTCTTTACTTCATCAATTCTAGCATTTACATCTTCTACTACTTTTTCAAACTCTTTAACATTTGAATCAATATCTTCCTCTTCACTTTTTCGTGCTAAAAGACGCTGATTAAGCTGAGCTTTTCTAATATTAATTTGTTCAATTAAAGTTTTCTGCTGTTGTTTCTTACCTTCTAATAATGTCTTATCCTTAATATTATGGATAATATTTGCTTGACTTTCATCTAGGAGCGCTCTTTTTGAATGATTTTCTTTCTTTAAATCATTAACTTGGGTCTCAATCTTTTCGCGTTCACTCGAAATTTCAAGCTTATTTGCTTCTATTTCTTCTTGTTTTCTAAGATATTCTCTCTTTGATTTTTCTTTTTCAAGCTTATCTTCTTCAATAGAATTTAATCTATTTTTAAAATGTTCGTCAGTATTCTCTGCTGCTTTAATCTGCTCCTTCAAAACATTGATTTGGCCTTCTAATCGATTTTTATTAAGAGACGAATTATTAATATTTTCTTTTGTCTCATTAATTATCGAATCAATCTTTTCAATATCCTGTTCAAGTTTCTCATACTCATTTTTAATATTTTGGTAATTCTTTGAAACTTCATTTTTTTGAGAATCTGCTATTTTAAACTTTTCTTCAACATCATTCTTTTCGGTCTCTAATCTCTTATTTTCCATAAGAAACTTATTGACTTCATATTTTTTAAGGTTTTCTTTGTATTTTAAGTAATCCTTTGCTTTAGCGGATTGCTTCTCTAGAGGTCCAACTTGTCGTTCTAATTCTGATAAAATATCATTTACTCTGACAAGATTTTCTCTCTCCTCTTCAAGCTTTCTTTGTGCTGTAACTTTACGTTTTTTGAACTTGACGATACCTGCAGCTTCATCAAATAATTCTCTTTTTTCTTCAGGTCGGCCACTTAAAATCTTATCAATCTGACCCTGACCGATTATTGAATATCCTTCTTTACCAATACCAGTATCGTAAAATAATTCTGATACATCCTTCAATCGACATGGACTACCATTAATCAAATACTCACTTTCACCCGAGCGATAAACTCGTCTTGCAATTGTTACCTCTTCATAATCAATTGCAAGTTGATGATCAGAATTATCAAGCGTGATTGCAACATAAGCGTAACTTAAAGGCTTGCGATTTTCTGTTCCCGCAAAAATAACATCTTGCATAGACGCTCCTCTTAATTGTCTCGCACTCTGCTCACCTAGTACCCAACGAACAGCATCAGCTACATTACTTTTTCCACTTCCATTAGGTCCAACAATACCTGTTATTCCATTGTGAAAATCAAACACTATTTTATTGGCAAAAGATTTAAATCCGTGAACCTCTAAACTTTTTAAATACATTCTTTATCCCCTTATGTCTGGTTTTACTTTTAATAATGTTTTATATGCAGCATTTTGTTCAGCTGCTTTTTTAGTATGTCCTGTTCCGGTTTCAATTTTCTCACCATCTAACCACGCCTCAACTGTAAAAGTTTTATCATGATCTGGACCTTCTTCTTTAACAACTATATATTGAAGCTCTTTATGTTCACCTTGCACTACTTCTTGCAAGATAGTCTTGCTATCATAAAAGAGTTGTTTTTGTTCAATATCTTTTAAAATAAAATTATTAACAAACTCTTTTGCACTAGCAAAACCACCATCTAAATATATTGCTCCAATAATTGCCTCTAATGCGTCTGATAAAATAGATTTTCTTTTTCTTCCTCCAGTTTTATCTTCACCATTACCCAAATATAAATATTTACCTAATCCAATTTCTTCTGTACATAATGCTAAAGTTGGTTCACATACCATACTTGCTCTTAATCTTGTTAATTTTCCCTCTTGTACATCTGGATAATTAAGATATAAATACTCACTTGAAACTATCTCAAGAACAGCATCTCCTAAAAATTCTAGTCTTTCGTTATCTGAGAATTTTTTTAATTTTTTTTCATTTGCATAAGAACTATGTGTTAACGCTTGTCTTAACAAACCTTCTTTTTTAAATTCATATTTAATAATTTCTTGAAATTCTTTTAAATTAGTTGACACTTTTTTCTCCTTCTTTATCTAATTATAACAGACACCCACCGGAGTACTAAATTGAATCACAATCTAATACTGCGGTGGGTGAATAAATATCATATAGCAACTTATTAATTAATCTTGATTTCTAGTAACTGCTTTTATTTTATCAACAGCATCACCTACAGTTATAATACTTTCAGCTTCTTCATTTGGTATTTCAATGCCAAATTCTTCCTCGATTCCCATAATAATTTGGAAAACATCAAGTGAATCAGCTCCAAGATCATCTACGAATGTTGTTTCTTTTGTGATTTCACTTTCGTCAACGTTTAATACATCAACGATAATTGCTTTAATTTTTTCAAATTCCATATTTACATATCCTTTCCTATATTAATTATTTATCATCAGACAACTCTTCCTTAGTAGTGTTATCGACTATTTTTTCTTTAATTTTCTCATTTATCATTTGTTCCCTAAATGTAACACATTGAAAAATAGAATTTGTAATTTCTTTAGCTTTTGAACTACCATGAGTTTTAACTACAAGTCCATTTAAGCCAAGTAATGGTGCTCCGCCGTACTCTGTTGCATCAAACGCTTTAAGAGTCTTCTTAAGTGCTGGTTTAACCATTAATGCACCAATTTTACTTCTTAATGTTGACATAAGACCTTTTTTTACAACGCGTAACAATGTTGTACTTAGTCCCTCATATAATTTCAAAATTACATTTCCTGTGAATGCCTCACAAACAATTACATCTGCATATCCATTAGGAATATCTCTAGCCTCAATACTACCAACGAAATTAATATCTTTACATTCTTTAAGTAATGGGAATGTTTCTTTTACAAGAGCATTGCCTTTCTCTTCTTCTGCGCCAATATTAACAATTGCAACTTTAGGATTCTTAACACCCACTACATTTTCCATGTAAATTGATCCCATTTTTGCAAATTGTACAAGATGAGATGATCTAGCATCTACATTAGCGCCACAATCTATCAACAATGACACGCCCTTTTCTGTTGGAATAAGTGGAGCAAGTGGAGGTCTTTCTATACCACGAATACGACCAACTATAACTTGACCGCCTACTAGAACTGCTCCTGAACTTCCTGCTGAAACAAAAGCGTCTGCATTTTTTTTCTTAACTAAATTCATACCTATTACGATTGAAGACTGTTTCTTCTTACGAATAGCCATAACAGGTGGCTCAGCCATTTCAATCACTTCTGGAGCATCTACTATTTCGATTTGCTCTGTAGGATATGTATATTTCTCTAATTCTTTTGTAATAATGCTTTGCTGCCCTACTAATAAAACTTTTATATCACTTCTTGCTTTAACTGCGTTAATTGCACCTTTAATTGCTTCCTGTGGAGCATTATCTCCACCCATTGCATCAAGTGCAACAACTGTAACGTCCTGCATAACCTCTCCTCCTTACGTGTCTATTAAAAATATACTATAAGTCTATATATAAATCAAGGATAAAGTGGGTCTATAACAGCAAAAGACCTTCTGGAATACAACCAGAAGGCCTAACATATGCTATAATTAGTTTGCTTTTTCAACGATGGATTTCATTGAATAATATCCACAGCTTTTACAAACTCTATGTGGCATCATAAGTTCTCCACAATTGCTGCATTTTACTAAGTTTGGAGCTTTCATTTTCCAGTTAGCTCTTCTCTTATCTCTTCTTCCTTTAGAAGATTTATTCTTTGGACAAATAGACATTTGCTTACACCTCCTTAAATTTATTAAATACTTCTTGGATTGCTGCCATTCTTGGATCAAGCTCTGTTCTTTGGCAACCGCATTCTTTCTTGTTAAGATTTGTACCACAAACCTTACAAATGCCTTTGCAGTCTTCCTTACATAGAACTTTCATTGGCCAGTTCACCAAAATTTCGGCGTAGACAAGCTTATCTACATCCAAATTGAATCCAATCAGGTAGTCTGTTGTTTCCATATCTTCATCAACAGCAGAACCATTATCTATGTTAAGTTCTTTGTCAATGCTACATTCAATAGCTGTTGGAACTATCTCCAAGCATCTACTACACGGTATATCAAGAGTAATCTTGACTTCTCCCTTAATTTGAAGCTTCTTGTTCTCAACATTCTTAATTAAAAGAGAGACCGGATGTTTTTCTCGAATAGGATATTCGCCTAAACGTGACTTAATAGTAGACATCTCAATTTCTACTACATGTGTCTCTTCTTTGTTAACTGTTTTTAATAAATCTGAAATACTAATAATCACTGTACACTCCTATTCATACCTAAACAATTATACATATCGGATTTCATTTTGTCAATAACTATTTTACAAGAGCAACTGTTTCTCTGCAGATAGCTAATTCCTCATTTGTTGGAATAACACACACTTTAACTTTTGAATCTTCTTCAGAAATTACAGCCTCATCTCCCATAGTTTCAAGGTTAACTTCGTCATTCATTTTTACTCCTAAATAATCGAAGTAACTCATGATACTTTTACGAAGTTTTCCAACGTTCTCTCCGATACCAGCTGTAAATGCAATTGCATCAACACCGTTCATTGCTGCAACATATGAACCAATGTATTTAGCTACTCTGTAAGAGAAAACATCCATTGCAGCCTGACATCTTTCATCACCTTCTGCAGCACCTGCTCTGATATCTCTGAAATCTGAAGATTTACCAGAAATTCCATGAATACCTGAATCTTTATTTAATACATTCATCACGCCTTCAATTGATAAATTCTCTTTTTTGGCGATAAATTCCATAATTGCTGGATCAATATCACCTGAACGTGTACCCATTACAAGACCTTCTAGAGGTGTAAGTCCCATTGATGTATCAACACTCTTTCCATTTAATACAGCAGTTACTGAAGCTCCATTACCTAAATGAGCCACGATAATTTTTGAATTATTAATATCTAATCCTAAAAATTCAGCAGCTCTCTTTGAAACAAAGCTGTGGCTTGTTCCGTGGAAACCATATCTTCTTACTTTATACTGTTCATAATATTTGTATGGCAAACCGTATAAATACGCTTTTTCAGGCATTGTCTGATGGAAAGCAGTATCAAAAACGCCTACCATTGGAACATTTGGCATTAATTCTTTACATGCATTAATTCCGATTAAGTTAGCAGGATTATGAAGTGGTGCTAAATCATTACATTCTTCAATAGCTTTTAAAACTTCAGGAGTAAGAACTGTTGATGATGAGAACTTTTCTCCACCATGTACAACTCTATGGCCTACTGCATCAATTTCACTAAGATCTTTGATTGCACCTGTTTTATCGTTAACTAGAGCATCTAATACAAATTGGATTGCCTGTTTGTGAGTTGGCATATCTAATTCTGAAATTTCTTTATCTAATCCGCTTTTCTGATATACAAGACGTCCATCTATTCCAATTCTTTCGCAAAGTCCCTTTGCTAAAACCTTCTCTGTTTCAGAATTAATAAGCTGATATTTTAGTGACGAACTACCACAATTAACAACTAATACGTTCATATTATTATCTCCTCTTTTGGTTATTTTTTTATTGTAAGTCGCATTAACCTTCCCTGTTTCTACAATATCTAATGCATAAACATACTCTTTAATTATAAACTGAATTCAATTTGCTTACAAGACAAAATATATAATTGTACTGCGTTTTGTACAATTTTTTAGAAAAAATAATGATTTTTTTATACCATATTTATAATACTTTCATATTTCTGAAAATAATGATATTATATTATTACTTTATTTTTCGATAATATACTATTATATTGTATTTTTTTACAGAAAGGACTCTATAACTTATGAATGTATTAGGAATTGTTACCGAATATAACCCATTTCACAACGGGCATGAATACCAAATAAAACAACTAAAAGAACAAACGAATGCTGATTATTGTATCGTTGCTATGAGTGGAAATTTTTTACAACGCGGCATTCCTTCAATATTAGATAAATATAATAGAACAAAAATGGCTCTATTACAGGGCGCTGATCTTGTGATAGAAATTCCTAGTGTATGGGCTTGTTCATCTGCAGAATATTTTGCAAATGGCGGTGTTAATGCGCTTCTTAATACCGGTGTAATCACTCATTTAGGATTCGGAGCTGAAACCACTAAACTTACAATGCTAAAAACACTAGCCAAAATTTTTGTTGAACACGCACCTAGTATTCAATCTAATCTTTTTTCTACAGTTCGTTCTGGAAAAAATTATGCAACTGCTAGAGCAAGCTCTCTTAATGATTTAATCGCTTTTGTATCTGCAAACGATACTCTTACTAATAGTATAAATTCTGGAGATATTCACCTTTTAGAACTTGCAGAATCTAATATTGACGAAATTTTGAACTCTTCTAACAATATTTTAGCAATTGAATATTTAAAAGTTTTATATAAACAAAACTCATCTGTAATACCTGTTTCTTTGCCTAGAAAAGGTGGCACTTACAACACTCCTACTATAACTGGTAAATTTTCATCTGCCACTTCAATAAGAAATAGTATTTTTGATGGTGAAAATTCAAACTGGATAGATGCTGTTCCTTCCTCTACTAAAGATATTATTTTAAATAATGAACAAGTTCTTGTTCATGAAGATGATATATCTAGTATGTTAGGCTATAAACTTTTTCTTGAAAAAGGGAAAAAATACGATACCTACGCAGACTGTAGCATCGAATTATCAAATAAAATAGAAAAAAATATATATGATTATGAAGATTTTACACAATTTAGACATTTATTAAAATCTAAAGATGTCACTTATACAAGATTAAGTAGAATCTTGCTTCATATATTATTAAATATTAAAAAAACAGATTATGAACTTGGAAAAGACTTAGATTATACTCCTTATCTTAGAATACTTGGTTTTAATAAAGAATCAAAAGATTTGCTAGGTCATATTAAGCATAATTGTAGTATCCCTATGATAACTAAAGTAGCTAATGCTTATAATATCTTGGATTCTAAAACATACTCTTTCTTTGAAAACGATATTTATACAAGTGATATTTATAACCAGATTATATTAAACAAATTTAGAGATTCATCTTTATTAAAAAATGAATTTACTCATCAAATTGTAATTGTTTAACTTTTTAGCCGTTTGTATACCTCTTTTTATTTAATTATTCTGGTAGATTAAAGTTAATCTATATTATTAAAAATGGAATTGTAAAGATGCTTATCATGTTCGAATTTTTCAATTCTCCTTAAACACGACTTTCATCTTTACAATTCCTTTTTATTACTCTTTTATCTGTGATAAATATTTTTATTACTATATTATCTGCAATATTTATTTTTTATTACTCTTTTATCTGCAATATATTTTTTCAATATATTCGCGCTGATTTTTAAACAATTTTTATCATCTCATCAATAAAATCTAATGTAGATTCCTTATGTGATACGATAACAACTGTTTTATTTTTTGCTTCTTTTAAAATAGCATTTAGGATTATACCTTCATTTATACTATCCACGTTACTTGTTGGCTCATCTAATAATAAAATCTTAGGATTATGTAAGAACGCACGAGCTAAACCAATTCTTTGTTTTTGTCCATCTGATAATCTAACGCCTCGTTCTCCAATAACTGTATCATAACCTTGTGGTAACGACTTAATAAATTTATGTAAAGATGCCTTTTTGGCCGCATCAACAATATCACAATGCTCTGCTCTTGGATTAGCAAGCAAAATATTATTTTCAATTGTGTCATTAAAAATATATGTTTCTTGACCAACGTAGGCTTCAATATCTCTAAGATTTGTAGTATCAATGTCCTTTATATTATCAATTCCAAATTCGATATCTCCTTGTTCAACGTTCCAAAAATTCATCAACAATTTAAGAATTGTCGATTTACCACAACCACTCTTTCCATTGATACCAATTATTTTATTTTTAGGAATTATAAAGCTTACATCCTTTAAAACTTCTTCCTTATTATCATATTCAAAAGAAACATGATTAAATTTTATATCTTCATTGCCAATTCGTTTATCAAATTTTATTTCATGCACTTTAGGTTGTTCTGATAAAAGGCCGATAATTCTTGTTCCACTCGCTATTATATTTGGCATGTTGTTAGTAAAATTAGATAATCCAACTATCATTTCAAACGAAGACAAAATAGCAACTAATCCTAAGACAACGTTTTCAATTGAAACTGAATCATCTTGCACCATCAAATGAAGTAATATACAAAAAATTACTGTTGAACTAGATAAAAGCATAAACATCATCAAAACTTTTTGTTTTTCTTCTAATCTACTTAACTTTATTTTTAAAAATGATAAATCATCATTTCTATCAGCAATTTCGTTTAATCTTTTCTCACCCTGTGAGTATTGTAATATTTCTCGAATACCTCGTAAGGATGTTAGCATAAAACTATTAATATCAGCAATTTTATTTCTATATTCTAGCGCTGTTTTTTCTTCCTTTTCACCAAAGAAAAATGGGAAAACGAATCCTAGCAAAATAAATGTCACACAAACAATGCCACCAGAAACAATTGAAATCTCACCGACAAAAACAGTCACAAAAACAACTATAAAACATCCAATCAAAAATTCTGGTACAGTATGTGCGTAAAAAACTTCAAGCAACTCTATATCGGAAGTAAGTAGCGAAATGAGATGACCTTTATCTTTTTCTTCATACTTAGCTGGACAAAGTTTTCTTAATTTATTAAAAACTTTCGTTCTTATAATAGCAAGTGCCTTAAATGCCATATAGTGATTACAATATTGCTCAATATAGTTTAATATTCCTCGTAAAAAAGCAATAAGCAATAAGACCTCTAGTACACCTGCATCTTTTCCGTTTTTCAATAAGCACAAATCATATGTTGCCATTAATGTTAATGAAATTGCGCACAAATAACCTAATATTCCAAATACCGTTGCCATAAATAAAACTAAAAACAATGGTTTTATCAATTTAATTAACTCTTTTAGAATGTAGATTTTTCCTCTTTTTTCTTCAAGCTCTAAATCTTTTTGCGCAACATCGCTTGTTTTTTCAACATTATTTTCGACAAACTTTATAGTTTTAATCTTTGTTTTTTCTATTGAATAGTTTTCTAAAGATTTTTGTTTATTATATAATTGGGCATAAATTTTATCCTTTTCAAGCAACTCTTCATGAAGACCACTTTCCTTCATTTTTCCATTTTCGAACACATAAATATTATCGCAATCAACCACGTTTTCTAATCTCTGAGAAATCAAAATTATTGTTTTATCCTTAGCAAGTTGTTTGATTATGGCCATAATTTTTTCTTCACTGTCTTTATCAATGTTACTAGTTGCTTCATCAAAAATATAAAACGGTGCATCTTTTAATAGAGCTCTTGCTATAGCAATTCTTTGACGCTGACCACTTGAAAAATTTGCTCCCGCTTCTTCAACAACAGTATCTAAACCCTCTTTTGCTTCAAGCACTTGTGTAAGGCCAACTCGTTCTATCATCTCATTTAGCATTTCATCTGTAGCATCAGGTTTACCTAGCAGAAGATTATCTCTTATATTTCCTTTAAAAATATAGCTATCACCTGTTACAACTACCATATTTTCATTCAACGATTTGATATTTACATCAGAAAGTTCCTTGCCTTGAATATTTATTTTTCCTGTATAACCGCTTAATTGTCCTGATAAAATCTTAGCTAATATACTTTTTCCACAGCCTGATTTACCTACAAAAGCAATAAAATTTCCTGTTCTGATATTTAAAGTGATTTTATCTAGTATTTCTTGACCATCTTCATATGAAAAACAAACATTATCTAGCTTCAAAAATATTGGTTCGGAAGTAATTTTAGCGCCTTTTTCCTCTTCTTCTGGCAAATCAAGAAAAGCTAATATTTTATCACTTGCTGCCATTCCTTTCATAGCCACATTAAAAAATTTACTTAGTTTCTTGAACTTCACGAAAAATTCAACTGCTAATAAAAAGATTGCAAAAGCTGATCCAAAAGATATCTTACCATTATGGTATCGCACCAAAGCAACTATAATTCCAAGAGCAGTACCACCGCTTGTCATTATGTTCATCACGGCCATTGAATTGAGTTGCATAATCAAAACTTTCATCTCAGATTTACGATATCTTTCTGATTCTTCAACTAATTCTTCTGCTTTTTGCTTATCTGCTTGATAAATTTTTAATGTCATTAGGCCCTGTAAATTTTCTAAAAACAAAGACCCTAAATCTGTGTAATTCTTCCATTGCTTTTTGACTAATCTCTTAGCAATCCTGTAAACTATTATTATTGAAAGTGGAATAAGTGGCGCAAAAACTAATAAAATAATTCCCGCAAGTATATCTTTTGTACATACACAAATAAAAATTAAAATAGCAGCTGCAATACTATACAAAAACTGCGATAAATATTTACTAAAATATACTTCTAGCTGTTCAACACCTTCAACGGCTAGTTGAACTAGCTTACTTCTTTCTACTTCCTTATCATAGTTCATTCCTAAACGTACTAGCTTTTGAAAGATTTTTTCTCTCAAAACACTTTTTACATTCAAGCTTACTCTTGTTTTGAATTTAATATAATATCTTTCACAAACACAACATATAGCTATTAAAACTATAGATTTTAACGCAAAAAAGGCGATTTGTTTATCAGTCAAATCGCCCTTGATTGCGGTATCTACTAACGATGAAGCCATAAAAATCATACATATTCTTAATATTAAAATTGAAAATTGCAATAATATTTGATAATAAATATATTTTTTTGCATCATCTAATAAATTAACTAGTCTTGTCCGTATCATCTTGTCTATTGCTCCTTACAACTATTGTTAATATTCTTTAAAGTCAAATTTTTATAATCTATTTTAACTTCTTTAGCATTCTTTAAAAAGCCATCTCTAAATTCTTCGTAGTCAGCTTTATCCATAAATTTTGTTTCTTCATTTTGTTTCTTTAGGACATAAAGTGTATCATCTTTATCTTTATCCTTATCTGTTGGGAATGGATCTAACTCTTCACTTTCTGTCTCTGAATCATCTGCAAATATCTGAGATAAATAACCATGGTTAACATATTTATTCTGGCTAGCATCATATTTCCATATTCCATATGGCCATAAACGATCTGCAGATCTATTAAGTGCAACCGTTACATCATCAATTACTATTCCATTATCATAAACATGAACAGATGGATAACAATCTAATTTCTCTACGATTTCAGATTTTTTGGAATCATAACCATATATTTTGCCTTGAACGAAGTCATTGTCAGCTGTGGTAAAAAGAATAATCAATTCATCTTGTCCGTCTTTATCCACATCATATATTGCATACTGGTTATTCTCTATATCACTTGCCTGCGCGAGCTTTACTTCTTTGTCTCTTAATTTGTGCTCATTATGCAAGTTTGTAAGAATAATCTTGTATTCTGCAAGTGCTTTATCAGACTTCTTCGTTTTCGAATTAGTAGTAGAAGATCCTTTATTTGAATTTTTTTGAGAAGTCTGTTTATTTTCTGTATTACTAGGTTCTGCTTTCTTTGATGTTTCACATCCGGTAAAAAAAGCACAAGTTATTGTAGCAATTAAAAATATTTTTGTAAATAGTGTAACTTTTTTCATCTAGCTCCTCCTATTCATAATATTAATAATATTCTATACACTTTAATTATATCATAAACAAATTGTTATTCAATTATTTAATTGCACAAAAAATGTTCCCGAGTGATTAAAATCACTCGAGAACATTTTGATGTATAAAAAGGTGTACTTTATATCAGGGGTTGTGATTAATTTTATGGCTGTTCTGGTGTTTGTGTTCCTCCACCATTATCATCTTCACCAGATTGCTGTGTTCCAGATGCACTAGCTTTAATAAGCTTAATTGCTTCTGCATCTGCTGTAGCCTGTTTAACACCGTGAGCTTGAACAGCATATGCTTTAACATCTAAGTCATTAAGCTTTTCAGGTTTAACTTCACCCTCTTTATTACCTCTAATTCTTGCATTAGTGAATAGTGTATAATTTTTTCCAGCTTCTCCTAAACCTTTATGTCTATATATTAACACATCACTAACTTCGTCCGTTTCAACTAATTCCCAATCAGAAAGAACATCAATCTGATACTGAGTCGCTTTATCTACAGCCTCAGTTGATGCATTTTTAACTGTAACATAAATATAAGCATTTTCTGAACCTTCAGCCACTAAAACTGTTGGATCTTTATATACTGTCTCACCAGGGTGAACGCTAGCATATTCATTCTTAGTAACTGTCCATTTATTTTCACCATCTAAATCATAACCATATGCTTCGCCTTTTAATGCTTGTACTGCAACACTATTATCATCTGTTACATCAGTTTCTGTTCCAACTTTTGACTCTTTCAAATCAATCTTGATGCCTTTACCTAAAACAAAAGTATTTGAAACTGTATATGCACCATCTGTCAAATAAGCTAATGTTCCTCCAATCCCAATTGCTCCAATTAATGTTGCTGATCCTAAAACTGTTACCATTTTTTTCTTGTTCATAATTCTACTCTCCTTTAAATTATTATTTTTTATACTCCATGTATATAAATTATCATTGGTTGGTCACATAAGTGTAACACAGTGATAAATTTATACTTTTAATATAATATAAAATAACTACTCCTCATTATGCCTATCATCACTATATACATCTCTCGATCCTATAGCATCTGGCAAAAAGTTTAATAATAGAATTACCACAACCAATCCACACAAAGCCGCAATTCCCATTGGCGTTCTTGTGTAAATTGAAACATATCCTAAATATGGAACATGAAAAGCATATTTTCCGATGATGTTTTGTTTCATAACTTTAGAACCGTCTGCTATATTATTAGCGTCTCCCTTTGTTATGAATGTTCCATCGTCATTTACTTTATTTATTCTATGAGTTACAACTGTATCTTCTGCAATTCTAAAAGAAATAATGTCACCTTCTTTTAAATTTTCCATCTTTTCCTCTTTAGTATATACTAAAGTTCCAACTTCAAGTTTAGGTCTCATACTTCCGCTTAAAACTGCAAATTCCTCATATCCCAATGCTTTTGGGATAAATAATAACCCTGCTACTACTAATAATCCTAACATTAATAATGTTGCTAAAAAACTACAAATTTTCTTAATCATATTACTCTTCCTACCCTTACATAATTATTCTAGTCATAATACTAGTCTTGATTTTTTTCAGCTGCTTCAAATTCAGATTTGATTTTTTCTAAATCATATACTTTGACAGCTTTATATTTTGATGCTGCTACTGATTCCTGAGAAACTGTAACATCAAAATTATCTTTTACATTTTTTCCTATTTTTACTCCACTAAATAGTTTTTCAGTAGATTCCCCTGGTTTTATTGGTCTATTAAAATAATAATAGCCATCAGAATAAATCCAACCTATTTTATCCTCAGATTCACTATCAGGCTCACCATAAATGGCATTTTCATCTCTTCCTAATAAACTTTTGTACTGGTTATTCTGACATGTTGCGACATTAAATGCCCGATCACTCCATTCTCCTGACAATAACCCAATTTTATCTTCAGCCACTTCATTGTTTTCTGCGCTTCCAACGTAATCTACAATATCTGGAGATGGAAAAACTCTTACCCTAACAAAAGCTATAAGAGATCCTGTGTTTTTTACTCGTGGTGTCTTTTTCACAGTTGCCTCAGGCTGAACACTTCCTTCAAATTCTTCTTCAATTTCTGTTTTAATCGGACCGGTTTTGAAAGTATTTGCAACCGTTTCTGTTTGTGTTTTATAAAATGCATATGTGCCTGTTGCTCCAATTATAACAACTGCAGCCATTACACCTGCAACAACTTTTTTGTTCTTTAAGATTTCCTTCATCTTATTATACCCCTCCATACAATTGAAATCTTATTATCGCTCATGCCTAAAACAACGGGCATGAGCAATTGATTATTATATTGGTTTCATTTTTGCTAGATCAACTAATTTAAACCATCATTATCTTTGACTAGGATTTTCTTCCTCTTCTGGTTTTGTATTTGCTTTTTCAATTATGTCAATAAGATACTCTAAATAACTTACTATATTATCATTATCAACAAGTTTAGATTGTGGCAACTCATTGCCTGGCATAACTTCTTGCTGTCTAATGATAAAGCTATTCTTTACAACGTCTGTATCAGTTGGTCTATCAGTATGGTTGAAGCTATTAGTATATTTTGCTGATGCTTTATACTCTTCGCATAAATCTTCATAATTACCACTTAAACTCTTTTTACCATTTTGTAATTCTTTGTTGCCATCTTTAAACTCAACCTTAACTTCTTTACCATCAACTGTAGCACATCCACCAGTGGCTTTAACGTCTATGTTCTTATAGCCCATTGTAGACAACTCTGATATCTTATAACTGCCTTTTGGTAAATCTTTTAGTTTAGTGGTAATGATGTAATTATCACCATCAGCTTTCAATGAATAATTATCTTTGTCTGTAAATCTAACAGTCTGATATAATTCAACAGCCTTATCATCAATTGTTACTTCTTTTCCATCCTTTAATTCATCACTATATGGTGTAAATAAAATCTTAAATGTAAAGATTGCATCGCCAAATTTCTTTGATTTTTCATAATCTTCCTTTGATATAACCTTTGAAATCTCAATCGAACCTGGCACAACATTCATTATATAACTTCCACTAGCAGTTATCTTTTGATTATCTTTACCTAACGTATAGTAATCACCTAAATTATCACCATACAAGTTCCTAACTATTCCTTCACGTTTTTCTCTATTGTATGGATGATACTCTGCTGAAAGAATATACTTTTCTGCTGCCTTTCCTGCTTTTTTCATTCTATGGTCTTCACAAGTGTCACTACCAACAACTACAAGTTTATAAGTAATTTCACCATCTAAATCACCAGCTGTACCATAATTATAAAATTGTGTGTATTCTACTTCATGCTGTGAATCATTAATTCCAGCCATCAATGCAGAGATTACATCATTACTTACGCCAAAGTCTGAATTTTTACCTGTGCCTTGATCAGCAACATCTCTTATTTTTTTCCAAATATTTTTTACTTTGGTTCCCAATAAGTATGTTTCTTCTTTTGTCTTAAATTCTCCTGCTAATAATGGGACATCAACTGTTGGAATTGGGAAATTTTTAATTGTTCCGCCAACCATAACACATGAGCTTGAGCCATTAGTTGGAATACAATAACCACCCATATATGAATCTTTGGCTTTTACTCTGAAACTAACATTCCATTTTGTTTTGTTATTTTCATCCAATGGTTCTAATTCTTGATTTTCCCATTTAATTCCATTAACTTGACCAAGTGCATCAGCTATTACAACACCCTTTATATTGTCACCAAATGTAATTACATCACCAGCTTTATATGGTTTATTATTATTATCAACTAGTTCAAATCTATCATCAATGTAATCAACAATTTGTCCTTTTTGCTTTTCGATAGATGTAATAATACTTGAAAATGCCTCTGCTAGATTTTCTATACCGTTAACATTTACAATCTTTCCTTTCGTAGCAACTTGCTGTACGATGCCATAAGTATCACTAACTGCATTAATTCCCCAGATAGTAATTCCTCTACTTTTAATAATATTTGCAGCTCTAATAGTAGCACGCTCATCTTCTGCTACGCCATCTGAGAAAAAGATTACATGATTATCCTTGCCGTTATTCATCAAAGTTTGGTCAAATAATCCATTAGCCATTGTAAAGCCATTTGAAGGAAACGTTGCACCTGCTCCTACTCTCTTTATACTATCAATTGCCGATTTAATAGCTGTTCTATTTTGTCCAACGTTAACAACTTGTTGTTGTACACCTGCCTTTGAATCAAACAAAACAATACCTAAGTTTGAATCATCACCAATTTCATCAACTAACCTCTTAGTAGCATCCTTCATCGTTTCCATACCTGTTGTGTATAATTCTGACGGGCAATCTCTTTCGGTAACTTCTCTTTTATTTAACTTGTAGTAGTATCTACCATCACGCTTGTATTCAGTAAAATAGTATCTATACCATTTTCTATCATTTTCATCGTAACGAACCAATGTCGTTTTATCACTTGGAGCCCCATAAAAATAATTATCACCCTCAACATATGAAATATCAAGTAGACTCTTAAAAACTTCTTGGTCCTTATCTGATAATTTATTATACAATGAATAACTCAACAATTTCATCGTTTCTAGTTTCATTGAAGAATATGTTCTATTTTTATCTAAAGTATCTAACTTTTTATATACTTCACTACTTGAAGTTCCACTTAATGCTTTAACATTTCTAAATAGCATCGAATTAGATGTATCAAGTACTAATACAATATTTGATGATGTAGTTGTAGTGTGTTCTATTCCTTTTGCTGCTACTCCTAAATTTATTTTATACGTTCTATCGTCTGCACTTACTAAATCAGCTGTTTTTTTAGCTGTAATACTATCTGAATCTTCTTCTACCGGTTTAAATTTTAATTTTAAAGCACTCTTACTTGCTCCTCTTTCAAGGTAGAAAATTTTCATATTATGAGGTAAACCATCATTATATGTAGTACCAATATCATATTCAATATTATTTCCCACTACTTTTTTACTTGGATCATTTATATCATTTATGGTAATATCACTACCATTTTCTGAGAAATATGTTACTTTTCCTGTTCTAAGATTAATTTTACCTTTAATAGTATTATGAATTCCACCCAAATCAACAACTTTCTTACTATCAATGTAAACTACAATATCATCGTCTGCGCCGAATTCAAATATTTCATTCTCAGCGTTTTCATCTCTAACTTGTTCTTTTGGAATAACAAAATCAAAGTCTGTTAAAACGCCAAAATGAAATTCTCTTTTACCCGTAGATTCATTAACAAATGGGCTAAATATTGAAGATCCAGCACTCTGACTAGGTTCTTCAAATTTGCCTGTTGTCTTATTTAAAACCATATCTTTTTTGCTTGAATCAAATTCATATACTCCATTATCATTTTTTTCATATAAATTTGATACATCTACGTTATAATATGCTGTCACATAATCATTTCTATCTAATTGGAAACTTGAATCACCAGGACGATATCCTACAGTATTAAACAAATCAAATGAATATACACCATCACTCATTGCTAAAGTGTTGTTTTTTAATTCATCAGCAAAAATACCCTGTTGTAATTCATCTTGATGATTTTGATTTATCTTATCTTTTGTGCTTCCAGTTGAATCTGCACCTATAAACTGTAATGGGATTTTACCTCCTGCATTACTACTGTTGTACGCATTAATGTCACCAGGTACTTCTGTAGATGGAGTTTCTGGTGTTTCCTCTGCAGTTTCGTTTTGAGTATTATTTTGTGTATCACCACTTTGTTCAGCCTTTTTTTCTGTAGACTCTTCTTTCCTAGTTGTCTCTTGTTCTACATTATTTCGTGCTGGCTCAATTTTTTCTGATGAATCTTCTTTCATTTCTGTAGATTCGTCTTTTTTCTCTTGTGAACTGTCTTCAAGTTTTTGCGTTGACTCCTCTTTCTTTTCTGTGCTTTCTTCTCGAAGAGCACTTGGTTGAGCAGTAGAATCTGGTTTAACTTTGTATTTAAACAAACTTACTCTAACCGGATTCTTTTGCAAAGCTGCGGCTAGCTGTTCTGATGTTCCAGAGCTGTTCGTATTTCCCGCACCAGCGCTGCCAATATTTCCCATCATCATCAACCCCGCTAAAATTACAGCTAATGATTTTTTACATACTGTTCTTGGCTTCATGTAACTCCTCCTTATACTCACCCTATGAATAATTTACCACCCTCATAGTAAATGAAATTCATTTTTTAATATAAATATAATACCAATACATAGTCACACGGCAGTCACACAATTATATTTTATCCACTTTAATTTTGAAAGAGTCTATCTGCGCGTGACGCCAATTCAACTGGCTCTAAATCAATCTGTACAGAAACCGATCTGTTTTTTTTGTTTTTTTCAAGTAGTTTTTCTACTATCCTATTAGACACCATTATTCCATTTTCTTCGTTGCAAGATTGTAATAAAACAATGTACTGTGAAGTTGAATATTTTGATATAACATCGCCTATTCTTAAAGAGTCAATTAAAATTTTTTCTAATGATGCCATTGCTCTTTTGATCTGGTATTCTGTCATATCATTTTTTTGTTTGTAACAACTATCTAACGTAATTAATAATACCTGACCTTCTTCATCGTCTCTTGCATTTAGTCTTGCATTCATTCGATATATTTCTTTAAAAACTTGATATCCGCACACAAAAGCACCTTTTACATCTTCGTCCATTTCATTTATGTCTTCATACACTTCATCCATTTCATCTACAACATCAGATTTACTAAATGACAATATCATCTTATAGGCTTCATCTAATTTTTCAGTCTTATTTATTTTCAATTCATTAAATAAGATTTTTTTAGCTTTATCATAAGTTTCATACGCCATAGAAACATGATCAAGCTTTACTAAAGCCTCAATTAAATAACAATAAATTTCCTCTTCTGTATTGTCTATTTTTATTGCTACGTTACATAATTTTTCTAATTCTGTCATATTATTGTCTGTGGAATATATTTCAGCGAGTCTCTTTGCTGCAGATAAGTATAACGAATGATAGTATGTGTTTAATGTCAATATCCAGTATAAGTCTAAAAACGCTGGCATAAAATCGCCTTTATAAATATCTAATCCTTCTCTATACAATAGAATTGCTTTTTCTTTTTCTTGATTTTTTGCAGTTTTTATAATTTCTTTAAATTTTTCAACATCTAATTCTACATCTACTTGTGGATTCCATTTATAGCTTCCACAACTATTTAAAATAACATCTTCTATTCCAAATTCATTTCTGAAGAAGTTTCTTAGACGGTAAATTAGATTTTTTAACGCGCCTGCAGGATTTGCAACATCCGATCTTTCCCATATAGCCATACACAGTCGCTCACTATTCAGTTCTTCGTCCCTATATATCAACAAATACAATAAAACTTTAGTCATCATAGCTGACCTAATCTCTTTCATTTCAACCACTTTATCATTATATTGTAGTTGAAATTTTCCTAAGGTGTGTATTTTCAACATAATATCAATCCTCTTTCATAGAAAATTTTATTATTTTTATATATATTTGTTTATAAATTTTTTATTTTTTTGTTTGTTTTTATTATTCTATCACTTTTTTATTTGAAATGCCACAAAAAATTTTGTTCACAATTAAATTTTTTATCATCTATAATATCTAAACAATTCTCTATAAAATAATAAAACGATGCCACCTAACTATTCATTAAGGTGGCATCAAAAAAAATATATGAATGGGGATTTGAGGTTTAATTTTTCTTATTTCGATTTACTGCTACTACCGCTCCAACTCCAAATGCTGATGCTGCTACAATAATTGCTGCTACAATAAAAATAATATTATTCATAAAGAAATTAGAGCTACCTTTACCTTTTTCTTTTTTGTTATCTATTCCAGCAGATTTTGGTGTTTTGTTCTCACCAATATTTGCTTCTTCTCCACCTTCTACGTTTTCTCCAATCTGTTCTTCACCTTCTGGATTGGCTCCTGCTGGTGTTGGGTTATCCGCAATATTTGCTCCGGCTCCTGCAGCTGCGGCACCTGCCCCGGCTCCTGCTCCGGCTCCCGCTCCGGCTCCTGCTGCTGCTAATCCACCTGTTGTTGCAACAGTTGGTGCTGGTACCACTACTGTTGGTGCTGGTGCTGCTGGTGTAGCTGGTCCAGGAATGACATTTCCAGGTACATAAGTTGTTCCTGTATATGCATAATAGAACGTAATTAAATTATCTTGTCCTTTCTCTAATTTATGTTTTACAGGTTGATTTGTTGTTGCATACTGATTAATTGTTATAGGTGATACTGTTATCTCATCACCTGCACTACCATAAACAATAACTGGTGCTGCAATTGATTCGTTTGACTGTGCATCAATATATCTAATTGTATATGGTACCGGATTTACAATTTTACCATAATCTAAAACAACTTCTTTTGAACTACCTATATCACTTTTTCCGTTAAAATCATCATCTGATAATCCCCAACGTTTCATATCATTTAATAACGCATAAGAACTATTTGTTTTTAATGCTCCCACGAAAAAATTATATAAGCTTGTCTTATCAGTTACTACATATCCAAATCCATCATTAATAGCTTTTGGAATGCTTGTTCCTTTATCAACTGTCAATCTTATAAAGCTTTCTTTAACTTCAACTTTTGAAACCGAATTTGATCCTACATTTTTACTAATTTTTAAATTTTCACTTGATATATTAAAATCTCCTACATCACCTGCTCTAAACGTAATTGTATGTTTTAATCCTTCTGCATCGATTTCTACTGGCTTAACGGTCGTAAAAACCAATAACAACGTAAGAAACGTTCCAAATAATTTACTTATCTTTCTTTTCATATCACTCATCACCCTTCCTATTGTTTTTTATTAGTGCAAAACCTGCTAATGCAATTCCTGCAACAAGAATAATAACAAGACTCAAAACAGCAACATCACTAGTTTTTACTCTCCTAGTGAGATTAGAAATAGTTGTTCTAACGCCGCTTGTAGAAGATGTTGATGGTGATACTGTATCAGGACCATAAACTATTTCATGTTCTACATCATATGCTCTAAAATTAAATTTTAGTTGTGCAGTTGCGTTCGCATAATTAACAACTGCTGTACTATCATTTCCTTCACCTTCTAGTGTTAGGGTTAAGTAAATATTTGTTTTTTCATTTTTTCCAAGCTGTGCAAGATATGTAAAATCTTTTAAATCATTAATTTCTGCCAAGCCTTCTGAACTACCATTTGACTCAGCATTTTCATATCCACCAGCTACCGCATTTAAAAGTGATTTGGCGCCTTCTTTAGTTTTTCCTACTGAGATATCATATTCATAGGCTCCACCAGATGATTTATTTGCTTCTTCAAATTTATCTATTGTTTCCTCTGATAAATAAAAATCCATTACATTATCACTTTTATTTTCAAGTTCTATAACCTGTGTTTTTGTCTCCCCTGGAGCAATTCCTTCGAATTCATCCCCAATAAGTGTCACAGATTTTCCTGACTGTTTTATGTTTCCTTCATATGTAAATGTCTTATTTGCATTGAATACTACTTTTGGAAGATTTGCTGCAAAGACTGTTGAATTTCCAAATATTGACACTACTACAGCCGTCGCTAATGCTAATATTTTTTTATTCATACCTCTACTCCTTCTTTTCCTCTTTAATTTCTACTATTTCTCCGCTATCAGATAATTTTGGGAAAACTCCCCATTCTGCTGGCATAGCCTTTGTAACACTATTTTCTTGTACTGAATAAGCCGCTACCTTAAACTGAAGTTTGCCATTAAGATAATCGTTATTTATATCCTTGTCAAAAGAAATAGAATCTACAAAATTCGATGTTTTTTCACCTGGTTTAATTGGTTTTGTATAATATAAAACCATCTCTATACCATCGTTTTTCGCTACAATCCAATCTCCCGCTTTATATTGTTCTGCATAAGTTTCTACTTTTTTTACTAATTGTCCGTCTATCTTATAACCTACATAATCATCTTTTAATTCTTTTTCATCTAACTCATCATCATTCCACGTTGATGATACTACTACTTTAGCATACATTGTAAACGGATTCTTGCCATCGCTTACATTCTTTAAATCTAATTGGCACCCTTTATCCGAACCGATTTCAATGTAGTTCGATGAACCATTTAGTTCTGTCAGTCCTGAACCTTCGATTTGAACATTAACCGAACCTTCAGTAATATCAACAACTGCCGCGCCTATACCATCTGTTGAAGAATAACTAGCAGCTAATGATCCACCAATTGCTGCGACAACAAGTAAGCCCACAGCTCCCGCTATTTTTATGTACTTTTTTTTCATATAAGCCCCTCCAAACAAATTTAATATACTCCTTAGATATCATTTATTATATTTCTTTCTAGTCACATAGAAGTCACACACTAGTATTTTATATAATAAAAAAAACCTTATAATAAACAACATCTTATATTTTATGTATCCTGCTTATTTCTAAGGTTTTTTACTATTTACTTCATTTTTTTACTATTTACTTCATTTTTTTACAATAAAATCTACGAATTTACCGTTTTCACCTTCAACCTCTTTTGATATTTCAGGTGATTTTTTACCCACCCTGATATCTTCTGGTAAAAATGGTCTCATACTAACTTTATTTGAATATAATTCATTTTGCTTATTGGAAACCCAATTAGGTTTATCTAAGTTCATTTTTCTTGGCATATTACCTCACATCCTTGTACATTACTGATTCCATTCAAGAAAAATAAAAAAAGAAATCCTAATAGAATTAAAACTTTCTTATTGAGTCCGTTTCATCACTTGTAGAGTTGTCAATTTTTTTTACAACAACGTAATACGAAAAGTTGTCATTAACTTTCACTTGACATCTATCTCCAACTTTATGTCCAAAAATTGCTGCACCTAATGGTGACTCCTTGCTAATTAAATTTTTTAACGAATTTCCTCTAACTGTCGTAACTATCTTGTAAGTTTCTGTCATATCGTCATCTTCAAAATATACATCAACTGTATTGTTCATACCAACCTCGTCTTCTTTAGACTCATCAGAAATTACAACTGCAGTCTTTATCATTTTTTCAAGATAACGAATTCTACTTTCATTTTCGTTTTTAAACTTTTTAGCAGCTTTATATTCAAAGTTTTCACTCAAGTCTCCCTGTGCTCTTGCCTCTTTGACATCTTCAAGCGCAGATTTTCGCACCACAAGTTTTCTATATTCTATTTCTTCTTTCATCTTTCTTATATCACTCTCGGTTAATTCATCATGCATCTTTATATGCCTCCTCTAATTTTAGTTGTTTTTTTATTACTTTTTTTAAATTGTTTATATTTTCAAAACAACATACACTTAAATATGTATCTGCATCTATTTGCTCTGTAAAAAAACACTCCATATCGTTAGTATCTATTTCTGAGAGATTAAATGTAATCCCTTCTCCTGTTGCTTTGACATAGCTTTCTTTTTTAGTCCATATTTTTGTAAAATATGCTGTTTTTTCTTCGTTACAAATATTATCAAATTGCTGACGTTCCGATAAAGACAATATTTTTTTTGATAGCCTTTCTAATGACTTTGGATTGTCTTTCCATCTTTTTCTTGCTGTTTCGACATCAATTCCACTTTCACAATCTGATATTACAACTGCTACATACTTTTGAGTATGACTTATATTGTAAAAAATATTACTATTTTCCAAATAGGGTTTATTATTTTTTTGATATTTTATTTGTACATCCTTAACGGATATATCTTCTACTGCTAGTGCATAACTAACAAGAAGTCCCGCAGATAAACTGCGGCACTTCTCTTCTATATTAGATATCTTTTGTATTTTTTTATATCTCTCATGATGAATCTTGCCTAATTTGACAAGCTTCTCCATAAAAACATTGCTATCTATATTTTTTTCTTTTATAAAGTTTGAATCTATACATTTTGCATAATAAACTTTTAGCATAGTACTTCCTTAACTAATTTTTCTAAATCTTGCCTGCTTGAATCATTTAATGTACTTTTTATTGTAACAACTGTATCATAAAATGTTACATCTTTTTGTTTTTCAAGGATAGATTGCATTTTCTTAGCAGCCGTTGGTCCCCAAGTTCCATTTTGAACTAATCCAATTTTTCTATTTTGGAAATTTTTAGCTACTAAATGATGTAAGAAATCTTCCATTGGCAAGAAAACCCCTGCATCATAGCTTGATGCCGCTAGTATTATTTTATCATATTTAAATGCTAGTGCAACGGCTTGAGACAAATCATTTCTTGTCAAATCATATAATTCAACTTTTAAATTTCCATTTTTTTCAAACATCTCTTTCATTTCTTTTGCTGCACTATATGTGTTACCATGTATTGACGCTACAGCAATTAAAATTCCTTCTTCTTCCGGCTTATAGCTACTCCAAATATCATATTTAGAAATGTAATATCCCAAATTTTCTGTCAAAACAGGTCCATGTAATGAACAAATCTTTTGAATATCTAGATTCGCTGCTTTCTTTAATAATGATTGAACCTGCATTCCATATTTTCCAACTATATTAATGAAATACCTTCTTCCATTATCTTCCCATGGTAAGTTTTCTTTAGGATTACCAAATCTACCAAATGCATCTGCTGCAAAAAGTACTTTTTCACTACTTTCATATGCGACCATTACTTCTGGCCAATGTACCATAGGTGCCATAACAAAAGTAAGCACATGTTTACCTAATTCTAATGTATCTCCTTCTTTTACAACAATCATTCTGTCTGTTAAATCTAGATCAAAAAACTGTGGTAATAGTTGGAATGTTTTGGTATTTCCTACTAATTTCATATTAGGATATTTATCTGCAAGCACTCTTATATTAGCTGCATGGTCTGGTTCAAGATGTAATACAACTAAATAATCTGGTTCTTTATCAGCTAATGTTGCTTCTACATTTTCTAACCAAACTTCTGTTGCTCTTTTATCTACCGTGTCCATTATTGCAATTTTTTCATCTATAATAACATATGAATTATATGAAATGCCTTCATCCACTTTATACTGGCTTTCAAAAATATCTAATTCATCATCATATACCCCTAAATGTTTGATTGAATCTGTTACAACGCAATCTTTTAAACTAATCATTTCCATTCCTCCTATATAATTTTTTACTATATATGTTGTATTTTTCGGATTTATTGTGCATTTTCTTTCAACTATTATTATATTTTATTAATATTTACATTGCAAGAGATTTCACTTATGCTATAATGTACTTATATGATTAGGAGGAAATTTATATGGAAGAAAAACTTTATAAATCTTTAGGACGCTCAGGTGCAACTAATATTGCTATTGGCGTAATCATATTAGTATGTGGTTTAGTGTGCGGAATTATTAGCATTGTCAATGGTGGTAAACTTTTAAAGAAACGTTCTAATATTATGTTTTAACTCATATTTTTATTTATTATAAGTACACTTAATAGGTACTCAATTATATATTTTTATTTAATATATAATTATAAAAATGGATGTAACTTTTTTACGATTACATCCATTTTTTATTATTCAATCATTCTAAAATCAAGCGTTCTTTTTTTAATATCTGCCTTTATCACCTTAATTTTTACTTTTTGACCTAATTTATATGTTTTACCAGTTTTTTCACCGTAAAATTCATATTTTTCTTCATCATAAATATAAAAATCATCTACTAAATCTGCAATTCTAACTAAGCCTTCTACTGTATTTGCTAGCTCTACGAAGATTCCCCATTGAGTAACACCAGAAATTACACCTTCATATTCCTGACCAATATTATCACTCATAAATTCAATTTGTTTAAGTTTAACAGTCTCTCGTTCAGATTCTGCTGCTCTTCTTTCTAAATCACTTGATGATTTTGCAATTTTAGGAAGTATTTCTGTATAATGTTTTTTACGTTTCGAATCTAATCTTCCTCTTAAGTTTTCTTTTATAATTCTATGAATCTGCAAATCAGGATATCTTCTAATTGGCGATGTAAAATGACAATAATTCATTATTGCAAGACCAAAATGTCCGGTACATTCTGTTGTATATCTAGCCTGTTTCATTGAACGCAATGCTAATCTACAAATTAACGCTTCCTCATCTTTTCCTTTAATGCTGTCTAATAATTTTTGAATTTCTTTTGGATGAACTTCATCTTTTTTCAAATGAATCATATAACCAAAATTATTAACAAAAGTAGATAATTTTTCAATTTTTTCTGGATCAGGCGCCTCATGAGTTCTATATAAAAATGGAGCCTCTCGCCAAAAATACTCTGTTGCAACCGTTTCATTTGCTACTAACATAAAATCTTCTATTAACTTAGTTGCTATATTTCTTTCATATGGTTTAATATCTATTGGCTTACCTTTTTCATCAAGGATTACTTTGGTTTCTGGGAAATCAAAATCAATTGCTCCACGTTTCATTCTTTTTCCTCTTAAAATCTCAGCCAACTTAGCCATTTCATCAATCATCGGAACAAAATCACTATACTCTTCAACAAGCTCTTGATCCGTACGTTCTAGAATTTTTTTTACTTGAGTATAACTCATTCTTCGATCTACTTTTATAACAGTTTCTGCAATCTTGTGATCTACAACTCGTCCTGTCTCATCAATGTACATTATACAACTTAATGCCAATCGATTCTCACCTTGATTTAATGAACATATTCCATTAGAAAGAGCTCTAGGCAACATTGGAATTACTCTGTCAACCAAATACACAGATGTTCCTCTTTTTATTGCTTCTCTATCAAGAGCACTTCCTTCTTGTACATAATTTGTAACATCAGCAATATGAACTCCTAACTTGAAAATATTCCCTTCTTTTGTTAACGAAACTGCATCATCTAAATCTTTAGCATCTTCGCCGTCAATTGTTATCATTCTCCATTGTCTTAGATCCATCCTTCCAGCCATATCGGCTTCAGAAACTTCTTTACCAACTCGTTCTGCTTGATTTTCTACTCTTACAGGAAATTCTTCTGGTAAATCATTTGTTCTAATTATAGATAGAATATCAACTCCAACATCATCTATTCCACCAAGAATTTCTACTACTTTTCCCTCTGAATGCTTATTTCCTTGAGAATATTTAGTGATTTGTACTACAACCTTATCTCCTGACTTGGCATTTTTAGATTTTCCTTTTGGAATAAATATATCAGAATTTAATTTAACACTATCTGGAACAGCAAAACCGAAATTTGGACTTTCTTCATATGTACAAACAATATTCGAATTTGCTCTTTCAACAATTTTCTTTACTTTACCTTCTTTTCTTTTCCCTTTTGGAGCTTTAACTATGATTACTTCAACTTTATCTTTATTAATTGCACCATTTACACTATTAGATGGTATAAAAATATCTTCAATGCTATCATCATCCACTTCCACAAAACCAAAGCCTCTTGGATTTCCAACAAATGTACCTATTATGCTACTTTCTTGTACTTTAGAGTATTTACCTCTTTTTGAAACTTCAATTTTTCCTTCAGCAATTAATTCTTCTAAAATTTTATCTAATTGTGGTCTATCTTCTTTAGTAACACCAAGAACAACCATCAATTCTTTTATTTTCATTGGGACATAAATTTTTTCGCCCATAAAGTCATATACTATTTTTTTTCTAATTTCATATAAATCTATTTTATTTTTTTTACTCACTGTTTCACCTCTACACTTTGTGCTTCATTTGTAAGTTATCTATGTGGGTTATGTACAACATACTACTCATTTTCGTCAAAATGGCATATACCTATATAGTAGGAATCGGATTTTTTACACTAAAAAAGAACCTCGCCTGATGCTGAAGTTCTTCTTTGTTAAGACAAAATACTTTGCCCTAAAAAATATAGACTTGTTCCAAATAAAACTTGCCGTATTCTACCAAATACCCAAATCTAAGACCACTGAAATAATTAACATCAATGCTACTCCGATTTTTGTAAATAATACAAGACGACCTTCAGCAGAACGTGCTTTATTCTTCTGCCAAAATGTATCTGCTGCACCTGCGATTGTACCAAGACCAGCTGATTTTCCTTCTTGCATAAGAACAACAATTGTCATAATAACACTTAATGCAATTAAAACAACTGCTAAAGCTATCTCTATATTAGTCTTCATCGAGTGTCCCTCCTATTTTACTATGTTAAAACTTACTATAGTATATCATACCGTTTCATCTTTTTCAACAGATGTCGATATAGAACGTATATGATTAATTATTTTTTATAAACTTTCTAGGAGAATATAATGCGAGCAAAATATAATAAGATTTTTAATACTATCATTATTGTGTGTTTGGCATCTGTTTTTTCAGGATGTGATAATGGTACAAGCGAGTCTCATTATTATAATCCATCTCCTTCAACTGATTATTCTAGTCCTACGGTACCTTCGACACCTTCTACTACTGATAATGGTAATGGATATGAAAATTCAGGTAATACAAACACCTCACAAAATAAACCTGCTAGCACTCCTTTGCGAGATAGCACACCTCAAGTTAAGGTTCCAACTGAGGGTGGAGAAAAAGTTGCCTCACAAGTTTGTAGTATAGATTATAGCAACCGAAACGAAGGCTATATTTTGGCAAATTATTTTGGTAGTAATCCAAAAGTCAAACTACAAATTGTCGGCCCTGATTCTGTGACTTATAATTATGATTTACCTAATCACTCTACTTGCTTTGCTTTAAGTGCAGGAAATGGTTCATATAAAATAAGTATTTATGAAAATATAAGTGGCACAAAATATTCTCTTGCTCTTACGAAAACAATAGATGTTGCCCTAAATAATGAGCTGTTACCATTTTTATATCCAAACCAATTTGTTGATTTTAATAGTTCATCACTTTGTATTTCTGTTGGGCAACAACTTGCAAGTGGGGCCAAAAATGATCTTGACGTTGTCGCAAAAACATACAACTATATCATTAATAATTTTAAATATGATTATGAAAAAGCAAAAAATTTAAAAGCAGGTTATTTACCAAATATTGATACGACTATGCAAACTAAAATTGGTATTTGTTTTGACTATGCCTCAGTTATATCCTCAATTTTACGAAGTCAACGAATTCCAACAAGACTAGAAATTGGCTATGCCGGAACAGAATACCACGCATGGATTAGTGTTTATATAAAAGATGTTGGCTGGATAAACGGAATTATACAATTCAGCGGAAATACTTGGACAATGATGGATCCAACTTTTGCCTCAACGAGTAGGAATCCTATAAAATTTATTCCTAATAAAGAAAAATATAAAATTAGTTTTGTATACTAGGAGGGATTACATGACATTTATAGAAAACCTATCTTTTAAAAACGGTTATATAAACAGAAAAAAAACTCTTTCTCCTATTGAAATATCTGCTTTTTGTAAGCAAATGGGAATGATTATTCGTGCAGGATTACCTGCACATGTTGGTATTTCTATTTTAGAGGAAGAAACAAATGATAAAATAACTAAAGAATTTTGGCATAATTTATATATTGTAATGGAAAAAGGTACTCCACTTAATAAAGCTTTAAAAGACACTAAACTTTTTCCTAATTATATGCTTTCGATGCTTGAGATAAGTGAAGAAACTGGAAAATTAGAAGATACTCTTTTTTCTCTTGCTAATTACTATGAACGTGAATCAAATATACGCCAATCTATTAGAGATGCTTTGTTTTATCCTGTCGTTATGATTATTCTTATGCTTAGCGTAATTATGATTTTAATTATTAAAATTTTACCTATTTTTACAAAGGTATATGATGAGCTAGGTGCTAATGTTACCGGCCTTGCTAATGCCTTACTTAAAATAAGTATTTTCCTAAATCACTATTTGTATGCAATTATTGCACTTCTTGTTTTATTTTTAACATTACTTGTTCTTTTTTATAAAACTGATATTGGAAAAACTTTTTTACTTGGTGGCAAAATCACTTCTCTTATTTCAAGAAGTCGCTTTGCAAACTGCATGTATCTTACTATTTATAGTGGATTAGATATTGATAACGGAATTGATCTTGCCCAAAAAGTAATTCACGATCCATTAATGAATAATAATATAGAAGCTTGTAAACATCATATAGAAAATGGCGAAACTTTTGCTAGAGCTCTTGTTCTTTCAAATATATTTTCAAATATGTATTCAACTTGGCTTACCATCGGTTTTACTACAGGTTCTATTGAAGATGTCATGAACGACATATCAACTGAATATGAAAATGAAGCCTTAGAAAAAGTAAATCGTTTAATTGGAATACTTGAGCCATCACTTGTAATTATTATGACTATCCTAATTGCTTTAATTTTATTTACTTTTATAACACCATTACTTGCAATAATGTCTAGTTTATAATAAATATAAATTTCAATCTATTAATACAAGGGGGAGATTTTATGTTTGACTCTAACAATAAAAATTGGAAACGATTTATAATTCCTTGTGGCATTGCCCTATTATTTTTAACGCTCTTTTTAGATTTTTCCATTTTTTCAGACAACCTAAACAATCGTACTCTTGCACAAGAACAGAAATTTATTGAAGAAGCTTTAGAAAAAAATATTACAACTTGCTACTGTGTAGAAGGCTTTTATCCACCTAATCTTAACTATATTGAAAGAGAATATGGTTTCACCTACAACAGTACTAAATTTTATATTGACTATACTTTTATAGCTGATAACCTCAGACCACATGTAATCGTGTTACAAAAATAAGGAGCGTGTGAATAATGTTTAGAATATTCCTGTTCGACAAAAGAAAAACTCGATTAGACTCATTTTTTTTGATTTTATTATTTTTATTTTTTGCAGTAGCTAATTCATTTGTAATTATCGCTGGTACTAAACAATATTATAATAATTCAAAAAAAATAAATGAAAATTTCAATATACGCTCATGTTCATCTTATTTGACTCAAAAAATTAATGAATATGACTATGAAAATGGTATTAAAATTTCGCAATTATATGATCCAAACGGTGATAAAACAACCGCTTTGGCTTTATATTCAAATGATACAACGCCCTCATATATAACTTATATCTACGTATATAAGGGATTCTTAAGGGAACTTGTCATAACAGAAAATTCAATTTTTTCATTAGATGCTGGACAAAAAATTGCTACAGTGAAAAATTTTGAACTTGTTGTACACTACAATCAATTACTAACAATAACTTATGAAACTTCGAAAAATCATACTGAGATTTTAGACTTTAACCTACATTCCGCAAAGATTGATATAAAATAGATAACTATGATATTTCAGTAAGGAGATAATTATGAAAAAAATAACCAATCATCATTCTAGTTTATTTTTAATTGAATTAATGATTAATCTTTTGATATTTTTAACTATCATAGGGTTATGTATGCAATTTTTCATTAAATCCACAAAACTAACTGAAACATCTAAAGAATTACATAGCTCAACTATCATTTGCAATCGAATATCTAATATTTATTCACACGGAAACACGGGCTTTGACTCATTACTCGAAGCTTTTCCTTATTCAACTGATTTTAACCAGAATTTAGTTATATATTTTGATAAGAACTTTGTTAATACACAAGAAAGAAAATGTAAATACTACTGCTTAGTAAAAACAATAAAATCACGTGATCATTACGACAAGATTATTATTAGTTGCTACAGAAAAAATAAAAAAAAAGAAATCTACTCAATCAAAACAACTCGCTACGTGCAAAAACATGTACAAGATTATAATTAATTATTATTTTGTAATCTATAGCTCTATAGGAGAAAACTTATGGAATATTTTACAGCAAAAAGTCGAAAAAACAACAAAAAATTTTCTAATTATGGTATAAGTTCAATCGTAACTATTCTTACTGTAATGTGTGTTATGTCATTTACGATTTTATCTTATATTACCTCAAAATATGATTATATACTTACCCAAAAAATTGCACACAAAAACACCGAATATTTTGAGGCCTCGTGCTATGCTAATGATCGTCTCGAAAGAATTGATAAAATCTTACATAAATGTTATGTAAATGCAGATTCAGAATCAGATTACTATACTGATGCTTTCAATAAATTGCAACAGTATTCGGGGATTTTTTATTCTAATCAAAAAACTAAACTATCCATTCAAAACTCAGGTGGCACGAGTTTTTACTATCAATTTACGACCAATATTTCTAACACACGACGACTTGAAACCATAGTTTATATAAAATATCCTCTAAATTTATCAGATACTTTCTATCAATTGAAAGGTTCTTACGAAAAAGTAGAGATTAATGAACCTATTGACGATACTCTTAATGTATACACTGGGGATTAACTAGGAAAGGGGCAACGCAATTATGAATGTTATCGATGTTTTAAAAAATGCGACTCAAAAGGGAGCTTCTGATATTTTTATTATTACCGGACGTCCTTTGACTTATCGTATTAATGAAAACATGATTCTTTTAAATGATGAAAAACTAAAACCTGATCAAACTAAAGAATTGGTATCTCAAATTTATGAATTAACTTCAGACAATAATATTAATCGTCTAATTGAGCATGGTGATGATGATTTTTCTTTCGCTTTGCCTGGAGTTTCACGTTTTAGAGTCTGTACTTTTAAACAACGTGGTTCTCTTTCTGCCGTTATTAGAATTATCACATTTGATCTTCCTGATCCAAAAGATATAGGAATTCCAGAAACTGTGATGAATCTTGCTAATATAAAAAACGGATTAGTTTTAGTTACCGGTCTCGCTGGTAGTGGAAAATCTACAACCTTAGCTTGTATAATCGACAAAATTAACAAAGAACAGGAAAAACATATTATTACACTAGAAGATCCTATTGAATACTTACATCGCCATGAAAAAAGTATTGTTACACAAAGAGAAATAAATACTGACTCGTATAGTTATTTGACGGCACTTCGTGCTTCACTCAGACAAAGTCCAGATGTAATTCTCTTGGGTGAAATGCGTGATTTTGAAACAATGAATGTTGCCGTTACTGCTGCTGAAACAGGACATCTAATTTTTTCAACATTACATACTATTGGTGCTTCTCATTCAATTGATAGAATTACCGATGCTTTTCCTGCAACGCAACAACACCAAATAGCTATACAACTATCGAGTGTTTTAAAAGCTGTTGTTTCACAAAAGTTACTTCCTTCGGTTAATGGAACTATTATTCCTGCTTTTGAGATAATGTTTGTAAATCCTGCAATCCGAACTCTTATAAGAGAAGGTAAAAATCACCAAATTGAAGGCATAATTTATACTGCCTCATCACAAAATATGATTACAATGGATTCAAGTATTTTTGAACTATATTCAAAAGGCATAATTACAAAACATACCGCTATTGCAAATGCAAATCATCCTGACCGAATGATAAAGAAAATTAACGGAACTCTTTAATATTAAATATAAAAATGGGAACGAGGATATTAGGATATTCTCGCTCCCATTTTTTGTTGCCTGTTTTAACTGTCCGTTTTTTTATTTTTAAATTATTCTATACATTAATTTCAGCTTTAATACCAATCTCATCTTTATGAGCATCAAGAATTGGTTTAATAACGTCTCTTAAATATACTTCAACCTGACGTGGTGCACGACCAACGTATAATTCTGGTTTTAATTTTTTCATAATTTCTTGTTTTGTTAAACCGAATGAAGAATCTGCTGCAATTAAGTCAATTAAATCATTGTCTTTTCCTTCTTCTTTAACATGTCTACCAGCTTCCATAGATAACTGTCTTATTTTTTCATGTAACTCTTGTCTATTTCCACCTTGTTTTACAGCATCCATCATGATATTTTCTGTTGCCATGAAAGGAATTTCAGCCATGAAATGTTTTTCAATAACTTTTGGATAAACAACAAGTCCATCTACAACATTTAAGCATAAATCTAAAATTCCATCAATTGCTAGGAAGCCTTCAGGAATAGATAATCTCTTATTAGCAGAATCATCTAATGTTCTTTCAAACCACTGTGTTGCTGAAGTAATTGCTGGATTTAACGCATCAACCATTACATATCTTGATAATGACGCAATTCTTTCACTTCTCATAGGATTTCTCTTATAAGCCATTGCTGATGAACCAATCTGATTTTTTTCAAAAGGTTCTTCAATTTCTTTTAAATGCTGCAATAATCTGATATCATTTGACATTTTGTGGGCACTTGCTGCAATTCCTGCTAAAACATTTGCTACTCTTGTGTCAACTTTTCTTGAATATGTTTGACCAGATACAGGATAGCACTCCTTGAATCCCATTTTTTTAGCAATCATAGGATCAATTTTATCTATTGTTTCATGATCTCCATTAAATAACTCTAAGAAACTTGCCTGTGTACCAGTTGTACCTTTAGATCCAAGTAATTTTAATGAATCTAATACGTACTCTAAATCTTCTAAATCCATTACAAATTCATTCATCCATAATGTTGCTCTTTTTCCAACTGTTGTTGGCTGAGCTGGCTGAAAATGTGTAAAAGCAAGAGTTGGAAGATCTTTATTTTTCTTAGCAAAATCAGCTAATTCTTTGATTACACTTATAAGCTTTTTGTGAACTAATTTTAAAGCCTCTGACATAATAATAATGTCTGTGTTATCTCCAACAAAACAGCTTGTAGCACCTAAGTGAATGATTCCTGCTGCTTTTGGACACTGCTGACCATAAGCATAAACGTGACTCATAACATCATGTCGTACTAATTTTTCTCTTTCAACAGCAACATCATAATTAATATCATCAACATGAGCCTTTAACTCATCAATTTGTTCTTGTGTGATAACTGGTTTTCCATTCTCACTTAAACCTAATTCCATTTCTGTTTCTGCTAATGCAATCCACAATTTTCTCCAAGTTGTAAATTTCATATCCTGTGAAAAAATGTATTGCATTTCTTTACTAGCATAACGCTCTGATAATGGACTTGAATATCTATCTGTACTCATATATTTCTCCTTAAAATAAAATCTATTATTTATTAGAATTCTTTTTTTCTATATCCTCTTCTTTATCGAAATATTCTCCACGAATATCATCTTTTGGAGGTTCTAAAGGATATTTGCCAGTAAAACAACCTTGACAAATATTTAATCCTGATGCAAGTTGTGGCAATCTATCTAATTCTAAGTATCCTAATGAGTCTGCACCTATAATCTTTCTAATATCTTCAATAGAACGATTATATGCTATTAGCTGTTCTCTTGCCGGAATATCTGTTCCAAAATAACATGGCCATAAAAATGGTGGCGAACTTATTCTTACATGTACTTCTGTTGCGCCTGCCATTCTAAGCATCTTAACTATTCTATCCGACGTTGTACCTCTAACAATAGAATCATCTATCATAATAACTCTTTTGCCAGCTACTGCTTCTCTTAAAACATTCAATTTAACCTGAACAGATGACTCTCTACTACTTTGTTTTGGCTTAATAAAAGTTCTACCTACATATGTATTCTTTACAAATGCTGGTTCATAAGGTATTCCAGATTCCATAGAATATCCTAAAGCAGCTGCATTACCTGATTCAGGTACACCTGTAACTATATCTGCTTCTACCGGAGAATCTTTTGCAAGAAATTTACCCGCTTTGATTCTACTATCATAAACACTTATACCATCAATTTTACTATCACATCTTGCAAAATAAATATATTCAAAAATACAACGTGCCTCACAACTAGTTGGTAAACACATAGATTTATCTGACTGAATTCCCTCAGATGTAATTGTTACTACCTCTCCTGGTAAAACATCTCTAACAAATGTTGCACCTATTGTATCTAAAGCACATGTTTCTGATGTTATAATATAAGAATTATCTCTTTTTCCAATACATAAAGGTTTAAATCCAAAAGGATCTCTTGCACCAATTAATTTTCTTGGACTAGCTACAACTAAAGAATAAGCTCCCTTTAGTTTTTTACATGCCTCTCTTACCGCATCTTGAACCGTCTTTGTTTTAAGCCTTTCACGCGCAATGTGATATGCAATAACCTCTGAGTCAATTGTAGTTTGAAAAATTGCACCAGTTTGTGCTAATCCTTCTCTTAACTCATTTGCATTAATTAGATTACCATTATGCGCTAATGCTAGAGTACCCTTAACATAATTTAATACTAAAGGCTGAGCATTCTCAATAGTCGAAGAACCTGCTGTCGAATATCTAACATGACCTACGCCTAAATCACCTTTTAATGATTCAAGTATTTCACTATTAAATATTTCATTAACTAATCCCATACCCTTATGAGAAAAAACTTTTACTTTTTCTTGTTTTGTGTCACTTACTGCAATACCAGCACTTTCTTGTCCTCTATGCTGTAATGCAAATAAACCGTAATATATAGATGACGCAATGTCATTTCCATCTAAATCATAAATACCAAAAACACCACACTCTTCGTGTAAATCATCCCATGGTGTATTTGTTTCATCGAAATCAAAATTATTTTTATTCATTGATTACTCCATCAATCCTTAAAATTTAATTATATTATCTAGAAAATTCTTTACCAGTTAATAATTCAAATGCTTCTTTATATTTTTCAATTGTTTTTCCAACAACCTCTTCTGGTAATAAATTATCATTATCTTTATTTTGTTTAAGCCAATCTCTTACAAACTGTTTATCAAAAGATGGCTGTGACTGTCCTGGTTTATATCCTTCTAATGGCCAAAATCTTGAACTATCTGGAGTAAGCATCTCGTCCCCTAATACAACTTCTCCATCTTCATTTAGACCAAACTCAAACTTAGTATCAGCAATAATGATACCTTTGCTTAATGCATATTCTGCACATTTTTTATATAATGCAATTGTCTTATCTCTAAGCTGTGTTGCATAATATTCGCCTTTTCCTGGATAAATTTTTTCTAATACATTTATACTTTCTTCAAAAGATATATTCTCATCATGATCACCTAATTCAGCTTTTGTACTAGGTGTATAAATTGGTTCAGCTAATTTATCAGACTCTACTAATCCCTCTGGTAATTTAATACCACATACTGTTTGATTTTCCTGATAACTTGCCCAACCAGAACCTGTAATATATCCTCTTACAATACATTCAATTGGTAACATCTCAAGTTTTTTACACATCATACTGTTACCATCAAATTTTTCTTGTTGGAAATATTCTGGCATATCTTTTACATCTACTGAAAGCATGTGATTGTGAACTACATCCTTTGTATAATCAAACCAAAATTTAGACATTTGTGTTAAGATTGCACCCTTATCTGTAATTTTATTCTTTAAAATATTATCAAAAGCGGAAATTCTGTCAGTTGCAACAATAATTAAACTATCTCCATTATCATATACTTCCCTAACTTTTCCTTCTTTAAATGGTTTAAATTCCTGAATGCTCATTTTCGTCCTCCATCTCATGCTAAAAGTTTGTGTTATAAAATATTATTATATTATTTACAAACAATAACATTATCCTTGATTTATATTTTTTATTTATGTGCCCTCATCAGCACGCCTAAATTATAATACACTCACTTTTATAAAGTCAATGAAAGTAGGGCATTTTTAAAGACTTAAACCGTGTAGAAAAAAAATGTTAATCTATAAGATTTTTTGTTAATTTTACCTCTTTTATAAGCATGACTTATAGAAACTTTTTTGTTTCCTTATCTGTAATTTTAATTTTTAGCAATCTTCACAAAAATAGAGCACTATACATTAGCATTTTGCTACGATAGTGCTCATATTCATATTTGGCTTAGAAAGTTTATCTAGTCAATTTTCATATATTAACTCGTAAAATTAATTATTTTTACTAATATTATTAATTAGCCTTTATTATTTACGAACTAATAAAGAAACACCTGTCATTTCTTTTGGCTGTTCCATTTCCATAATGTCAAGTAATGTTGGAGCGATATCGCAAAGACGACCATTCTCTTTAAGATCCCAGTTATCATCTCCACCAACAAGAATGAATGGAACAGGGTTAGTTGTATGAGCTGTATGTGGTTTACCTGTTTCGTAATCTACCATCTTTTCAGCATTACCGTGATCAGCACAGATAAACAATACGCCACCAACTTCTTTAACAGCTTCAACTGTTTTTCCAACTAATTCGTCAATCTTCTCAACTGCTGCAACTGCTGCAGGAATAACACCTGTATGACCAACCATATCTGGATTAGCAAAGTTAATAATGATCACATCATATTCATCAGATTTAATTGCTTCAACTAAATCTACTCCAACTTCTGGTGCGCTCATTTCAGGTTTTAAATCATATGTAGCAACATCTTTTGGAGAGTTAACTAAAATACGTTTTTCTTCGATGTTTGGTTCCTCTACACCACCATTGAAGAAGAATGTTACGTGAGCATATTTTTCTGTTTCAGCTAATCTTAACTGTTTCTTACCGTTTCTAGCAAGATACTCACCAAATGTATTAGCGATTTCCTCTTTAGGGAATGCAACATATTTATTAGCGATTGACTCATCATAGTCTTTGAAGCAAACAAAGTGTACTCCTAAGAATCCACCTTTTCTTTCAAATCCTGTAAATTTATCATCACAGAAAGCTCTTGTCATTTCACGAGCTCTATCAGGTCTAAAGTTAAAGAAGATTACAGAATCTTCTGGTTTAACAACTGATAATGGTTTACCATTTTCACAAATAACTGTTGGTACAACGAACTCATCTGTTACATCTTTAGCGTAAGAATCAGCCATAGCCTGAACAGCATCCTCAGCCATTACACCTTCACCAGCTACTAATGAATCATATGCAAGCTGAACTCTATCCCAGTTATTATCACGATCCATTGCATAATAACGACCTGCTAATGAAGCAATTTTACCTACTCCAATTTCGTTCATTTTATTCTGTAATGTTTCTACATAACTTTTTGCAGATGCTGGTGGAGTATCTCTACCATCTAAGAAGGCATGAACAAATACTTTTGTTAAACCTTTTTCTTTAGCCATCTGTAATAATCCATATAAATGATCGATGTGACTGTGTACACCACCATCAGAAAGTAATCCCCAAAGGTGTAAATCTGAATCATTTTTCTTACAATTGTCCATTGCAGCTGCAATTACTTCATTATCAAAAAATGTTCTATCTTCGATAGCTTTTGAAATTCTTGTAAGATCTTGATAAATAACACGGCCAGCGCCGATGTTCATATGTCCTACTTCTGAATTACCCATCTGTCCATCTGGAAGACCTACTGCTAAACCTGAAGCATATCCCTTCTGGAATGGACACTCTTTCATTAATTTATCCATTACAGGAGTTTTAGCCATAGCAATAGCGTTTCCTTCTGTCTTATCACTTAAACCATAACCATCAAGTACCATTAAAACTACTGGTTTTTTACTCATATATACTTTTCCTCTCTTTACATATAAACTATGCATGTGAAAACATTATAATATCACACTACTAATATAATACATTATTTTAAAATGTTTTCAAGTGAATATTTTAACAAACATAATTAATTTAGTATGAATTTTTTATAAAATCCTAACATATTGTAATTTATTTATATAAAAATATAGTAAGATCTAATATGATTCACTATATAATTTTCTCTTTCATAAAAAGAGCGGATTCCATCGTTAAAAGAAACAAAATGAAACCCGCTTGCATGGTTTTTATGCGTAAAACGCAATTGTTACCATTTTAATTTATTAAATTATTTGTAGTTAACTACTTTACCGAAATCAGCTTTTAAAGAAGCTCCACCTACAAGACCACCGTCGATGTCAGGTTTAGCAAAGATTTCAGCTGCATTTCCAGCGTTTACAGATCCACCGTACTGAATACGTACTGCTTCAGCTGTAGCTTCATCATACATTTCTTTAATGCACTCACGAATAGCTCCACAAACTTCTTGAGCCTGATCAGATGTAGCTGTTTTACCAGTTCCGATAGCCCAAATTGGTTCGTAAGCGATTACGATATTTTTAACTTGATCAGCTGTTACACCTTCTAAGTCAGATTTGATCTGTAAACGGATCCAATCTAATGTAACACCAGATTCTCTCTGCTCTAATGATTCACCACAGCAAAGAATTGGAGTTAAACCAGCTTCTAAAGCTTTTTTAACTTTTTTATTTAATAATACATCGTCTTCTTTGAAGTAATCTCTTCTTTCAGAGTGTCCGATGATTACATATTTAACACCAGCATCAACTAACATCTGAGCTGAAATTTCACCTGTGTAAGCACCGCTCTCTTCGAAGTACATGTTTTCAGCACCAACTTCTACGTTTGTACCTTTAACAGCTTCTACAACTGGTACGATATCAATTGCTGGTACACAATATACTACATCAACATCATCAGATGCAACTAATGGTTTTAATTCTTCTACTAATTTAACAGCCTGGCTTGGAGTCATGTTCATTTTCCAGTTTCCGGCTACGATTTTTCTTCTTGCCATAATTACTATCTCCTTTTAAAGGTCTTTATATTTTAATAAAAATTATTTCTCGTCTGCTGCAACAACACCTGGAAGTGCTTTACCCTCTAAGAACTCTAATGAAGCTCCACCACCTGTAGAGATGTGGCTCATCTTTGGTCCAAATCCCATCTGGTTAACAGCTGCTGCTGAATCACCACCACCGATGATTGTTGTAGCATCAGCGTCTGCTAATACTTCAGCAACTTTTAAAGTACCTTTTGAAAGTGTTGGGTTCTCGAATACACCCATTGGTCCATTCCATACAACTGTTTTAGCTGCTTTAACTTCGTTAGCATATAATTCAGCTGTTTTTGGTCCGATATCACCAGCTAATTGATCGCTTGGCATATCTTCGTTAGCATGAACTTCGCTATCTACTTCAGCATCAATTGGGTTAGGGAATGATTTAACTGTTACAGAATCAACTGGAAGTAAGATTTTCTTTCCAAGTTTTTCAGCTTTTGCAAGCATTTCTTTACAGTAATCAAGTTTAGAATCATCACAAAGAGATGTTCCAATTTCGAAACCTTGAGCTTTAAGGAATGTGTAAGCCATACCACCACCGATGATAAGTGTATCACATTTCTCAAGAAGATTGTTGATAACGTTTAATTTATCAGCAACTTTAGCACCACCAAGAATAGCTACGAATGGACGTACTGGATTCTCAACAGCTTTTCCAAGGAAATCGATTTCTTTCTGCATTAAATAACCAACTACAGCTGGTTTACCTTCAGCTTTTAAGCACTCAGCAACACCAACGTTTGAGCAGTGAGCTCTGTGTGCTGTACCAAATGCATCGTTTACGAATACATCAGCAAGAGAAGCTAACTCTTTTGATAATGCTTCGCCATTTTTTGTTTCTTCTGCTCTATAACGAGTATTCTGAAGAAGTACAACTTCTCCATCTTTCATTGCTTCTACTGCAGCTCTAGCATTTGCGCCTACTACTTCATCATCAGCAGCGAATTTAACTTCCTGTCCTAATAATTCAGATAAACGTACAGCTACTGGAGCTAAAGATAATTCTGGTTTTGGTTCACCCTTTGGTTTACCAAGGTGTGAGCAAAGAATTACTCTTCCGCCATCAGCAATTAATTTTTTAATTGTTGGTAAAGCTGCAACAAGTCTGTTCTCGTCTGTAATTTTACCATCTTTAAGTGGTACGTTGAAATCGCATCTGCAAAGGACTCTTTGTCCGCTTACATTGATATCATCAACAGATTTTTTATTTAATCCCATGTCTATTCCTCCATTGAATATTAACAAATTTTTATTTTACTATTAAAAAAGGTCCAGCCCAATAGAGCTGGACCCCCATTAAGGTCTATTTTTTACTAATAATTCTTAACTATATTAAATTATTTGTTTAAGAATTTAGCAAAGTATTTGATTGTTCTGCACATGTTAGATGTGAATGAGTTCTCATTATCATACCATGAAACAACCTGTACTTCTGTGTTTCCATCTTCTGTTGGTACACACATTGTCTGTGTAGCATCGAATAATGAACCATATGTCATACCAACGATATCTCTTGATACGATTTGATCTTCATTGTATCCGAATGATTCTGTTGTAGATGCTTTCATCTTAGCGTTGATTTCATCAACTGTTACGTTACCTTTAACAACAGCTGTTAAGATTGTTGTAGAACCTGTTGGAACTGGTACACGCTGAGCAGATCCGATTAATTTTCCGTTTAATTCTGGAACTACAAGACCGATTGCTTTAGCAGCACCTGTTGAGTTAGGTACGATGTTTTCAGCACCTGCACGGCTACGACGGAAGTTACCTTTTCTCTGTGGTCCGTCAAGGATCATCTGATCACCTGTGTAAGCATGGATAGTTACCATGATACCAGATTTGATTTCTGCTAATTCGTTTAATGCTTTAGCCATTGGAGCTAAGCAGTTTGTTGTACATGAAGCAGCTGAGATGATGTTATCATCTGCTGTTAATGTTTCGTGGTTTGTGTTGTAAACGATTGTTGGAAGGTCGTTACCAGCTGGAGCTGAGATAACTACTTTCTTAGCACCTGCATCGATGTGAGCCTGTGCTTTAGCTTTTGATGTATAGAAACCTGTACACTCAAGAACTACGTCGATGTCAAGGTCTCCCCAAGGAAGGTTGTGAGCATCTGCTTCTTTGTAAATTTCGATTTCCTGTCCATCAACTGTGATTGAATGATCAGAACTTGTTACTGTTTCTGCTTTTGCATAACGTCCCTGTGAAGAATCATATTTTAATAAATATGCAAGCATTTCTGGGCTTGTTAAATCGTTGATTGCAACGATTTCGAATCCCTCTGCCTGGAACATTTGTCTGAATGCAAGACGACCGATACGGCCAAATCCATTAATTGCTACTCTTACTGCCATGATTTAATTCCTCCTAGAATTATAAATAAAATTATTGGGAATATTGTTCCCACGCTTTTTATATTTTACATAATTTTTTTAAAAATTTCAAGTGCTTTCTTTTGTCTTTGTTAATTTTTTCACTAGAAGTTTTTATCAGAGTTCATTTTAGGGCAATTTTCACAAAATTTTTATTATTTTTTATAAATAATACTTTATTATAAAAGCGAATTATTTCTTTTTACTTAATAATTTTTTACTTTTTCAGTTATATTACAAAATAATCTTCCTTTTTTCTTTTTTGTAATTTAAAATATCTATGTAACACGTTATGTAGTTTTGTTCGATTTTTCCGTCTAACAACTAGATTTTTCGACAAAACAACTTAATATATATTTAAAAATTATATAGGAGGATGAAAATGTTATTTGATACTCATATACACTCTTCTTTTTCTGGAGATAGCGAAACTCCAATGGAACAAATTATAAAAAAATCCATAGCTCTTAAATTAGATGGCATTTGTTTCACAGAACATCTTGATTTTGATTATCCTGATGAACCATCGCTTTTCTTATTAGATGCAGATTCTTATTACCAAAAATTTTTATCTTTTCAGCAAAAATATGCCTCTTCTATCGATTTATCTTTTGGAATAGAAATTGGTTTACAACCTCAAATTGCCGATAAAAACGAAAATTTTATAAATTCCTACCCTTTTGACTTTGTAATAGGTTCAAGTCACGTCGTTCATGGATATGATCCTTATTTTCCTGCTTTTTTCGAAAATAAGACCGAAGATAATGCATACCTTGAATACTTTGAGTCGATACTTGAAAACTTAAATTTCTATGATAATTTTGATGTTTATGGCCATATTGATTATGTAGTTCGCTACGGTCCTAACACTAACAAATACTATTCCTATGCTAAATATTCTGATATAATTGATGAAATTTTAAAGAAACTTATTTTTTCTGGAAAAGGTATTGAGCTAAACACTGGCGGTTTTAAATACGGACTTGGCCACCCAAACCCTTGTGAAGATATAATAAAAAGATATCGTGAACTAGGTGGAGAAATAATTACTATCGGATCTGATGCTCACAAATGTGAACATATTGCATATGACTTTAATAAAGTAGCAAACATTTTACACGATGCTGGTTTTTCTTATTTCACCATTTTCAAAAATAGAAAACCAATTTTTAAAAAAATATAATTTAATTTATATTATTTTTCCAAAAAAGTTATTAAAAAAGAGGCAATCCACTTATAACTATGCGGATTGCCTCTTAACTATATTGCAACTCATATTTGTTAAGTAAATTTATAATTGATATTTATTTGCGTTTTTCATACCAGCTTTTATTTTTTATGAGTTGCCTAAAAAAGTACATTACCATAACTAAATCTTATACTATTTAAAATATTTAACACCTGACTCAAAGATTTTAAGATCTTGTTCACCATAAATATTAATAGCAACACTATCTCCTCTTCTTTCTGAATGAGCCATTTTACCAAGAATTCTACCATCTGGACTTGTGATGCCTTCAATAGCAAGGTAAGAACCATTAACGTTCCATTCTTCGTCCATAGTTATTTCACCTTTATCATTTACATACTGTGTAGCAATCTGTCCATTAGCCTGTAATTTTTCTAGCCATTCTTTAGGAGCTACAAATCTTCCCTCCCCATGAGAAGCTGGGTTTGTATAAACGCCACCTAATTTTGCACCTGCAAGCCATGGTGATTTATTTGAAACAACTTTTGTGTATACCATCTTGCTAATGTGACGATTTATTGTATTATAAGTTAAAGTTGGGGCATCAGATTTTTGCTGAGAAATCTCACCGTTTGGTACTAATCCTAACTTAATTAATGCTTGGAAGCCGTTACAAATACCTAATGCTAAACCATCTCTATTAGTTATCAAATCATTTACAGCCTCTGTCATTTTTGCATTTCTAAAGGCAGTTGCAAAAAACTTAGCTGATCCTTCTGGTTCATCACCTGCTGAAAAACCACCTGGGAACATAATAATTTGTGATTGATTAATAGCCTTTACAAATTCATCAACTGAATCTCGTATATCTTCAGCAGTTAAGTTTTTGAATACTTTAACAATTGTATCTGCGCCTGCATTTTCAAAAGCTCTAGCACTATCATATTCACAGTTTGTTCCTGGGAAAACTGGAATAAATACCTTAGGTCTAGCAACCTTATTTTTGCATACATATATATTTTTTGCATCGTATAATTTTTCTTCAACTTTTGTTGTGTCATCAGTTGTTTTAGTAGCAAAAACTTTTTCTAATGGTTCTTTCCAACCATTTAATGCCTCTTCAATTGGTAAAATCATGTTTCCATATACAAATGCCTGCATTTCATTTACATGACCTACTTCTTTTACATATTCTTCTAATTCAGCTTCTTTAAAAACTGCAAAAACTTCATCCACTTTAGTTGCATCAATTTCACACACCAAATTACCAAAGCCTGGTGCAAATAATTCTTTTTCAGTTACATCATTTGAAATTGTAACACCTAATTTATTACCAAATCCCATTTTTGATACAGCTGCAGCTAAACCTTTTCCATCTAACGCATATGATGATTCAATTAATCCTTTTTCAACAAGTGAATGAACTAATTCATACATCTGTTTAACTTGTTCATATTTTGGTAAGCTATACTCATCTTTTTCAATTGTAAATAATACTAACTTATTATCTTCTTTTTTAAGTTCTGGCGAAACTACATCTTTTTCATGTGCTACATCAACTGCAAATGAAACTAATGTTGGAGGTACATCTATATCATTAAATGTTCCTGACATAGAATCTTTTCCACCAATTGATGGTAAACCAAAACCAATCTGTGCATCATATGCTCCAAGTAATGCAGCAAGTGGCTGACTCCATCTTTTTGGATTACTAGACATTCTTCTAAAATATTCTTGGAAAGTAAATCTTACTTTTTTATAATCTCCACCAACTGCTACAATTCTTGATAATGATTCTAATACTGCATAAATTGCACCATGATATGGACTCCATGATGATAAATATGGATCAAATCCGTACGACATCATTGTAACTGTATCGCATTTTCCTTTCAAAACTGGTAATTTAGCTACCATGCTCTGTGTTTCAGTTAACTGATATTTTCCACCATAAGGCATCAAAACACTTCCAGCTCCGATTGAACCATCAAACATTTCAACTAAACCTTTCTGAGAACATACGTTAATATCTGATAGCTCTTCCATCCAAGCTTGTTTCAAATCTCCCTCTTTAAGAGAGTTATTTATTTTTTCAGAATTTATTTTTTCTAAATAATTTAAATTTTCATCTGGCATTTCTACTTGAACATCAGTTTCTTGATGAGCACCGTTTGTATCTAAAAATGCTCTTGAAATATTAACAATTTCTTTTCCTCTCCACTCAAGGATTAATCTTTTTTCTTCTGTAACAACTGCTACTGTTGTTGCTTCAAGATTTTCTTCTTTTGCATACTGTAAAAACTGATCTACATCTTCTTTTGCAACAACAACTGCCATTCTTTCTTGAGACTCCGAAATAGCAATTTCTGTTCCATCTAATCCTGCATATTTTTTAGGTACTTTATCTAAACAAATTCTTAATCCATCAGCTAATTCACCAATTGCAACAGACACCCCGCCTGCTCCAAAATCATTACATTTTTTAATGATATGACTTACTTCTTCTCTTCTAAATAATCTCTGCAATTTTCTTTCAGTTGGTGCATTACCTTTTTGTACTTCGGCTCCACATACTGATGTTGATTTAGTAGTATGGGCTTTTGATGAGCCAGTAGCTCCACCGATACCATCACGTCCAGTTCTACCACCTAATAAAACAATAATATCACCTGGATCTGAATTTAGTCTCTGAACAGCTCTTCTTGGTGCTGCCCCCATAACAGCGCCTATTTCCATTCTTTTTGCAACATAATTTGGATGATATACTTCTTTTACATAACCAGTTGCTAAACCGATTTGGTTACCGTAAGAACTGTATCCATGAGCTGCTTCTCTAACGATTTTTTTCTGTGGTAATTTTCCGTCTAATGTCTCGGAAACAGGTTTTGTTGGATCTGCTGCTCCTGTTACGCGCATTGCCTGATATACATATGTACGTCCTGATAAAGGATCCCTAATTGCTCCACCTAAACATGTTGCAGCGCCACCAAAAGGTTCAATTTCTGTTGGATGATTATGTGTTTCATTTTTGAAGTTAACTAACCATTCTTCAATCTTGCCATCTACTTCAACTGGAACAACAATTGAACATGCATTAATTTCATCACTTTCTTCTTGATCATTTAATTTTCCTTCTTTTTTGAGGCGCTTCATTGCTAATAAAGCAATATCCATTAAACAAACAAATTTGTCATCTCTTCCTTTGTATAATTCTTTGTGAGAATCTAAATAATCGTTATAACTTTTTTCAATTCTATCTTTGTAAAAACCTTCATCAAACTGAATATTTTTTAATTCTGTAGAGAATGTTGTATGTCTACAATGATCAGACCAATAAGTATCTAATACTCTGATTTCAGTCATTGATGGATTTCTTTTTTCTTCGTTTTTAAAATAATTTTGAATATGTAAGAAATCTTTAAATGTCATTGCTAGATTTAATGATTGGTACAACTCATTTAGTTTTTCTTCTTCCATATCAACAAAACCATCAAAAATCACTACATCTTTTGGATCATTAAAATCTTGAATTAATGTCTCTGGTTTATCTAAAGATGTTTCTCTAGAATCAACTGGATTAATGCAGTGTTTTTTTATTGCTTCAAATTCATCGTTTGAAATATTACCTGCGATGACGTAAGTTGTTGCGGAACGAATAATAGGTTCTTCATTCTCATTTAATAACTTAACACATTGTTCTGCCGAATCAGCTCTCTGATCAAATTGTCCTGGTAAAAATTCAACAGAAAATACTCTTTCCTCTGCTAATTCAATTTTTTCTTCATATACCATATCAACTGGCGCTTCTGAAAAAACTGTATATAATGCCTTTTTATATGTTTCCGCAGATATATTTTCAATATCATATCTTATCAAAACTCTAACAGATTCTACTGAATTAATTCCTAAATAATGTTTAATTTCATGTTTCAACTCTTTTGCCTTTACTGCAAAATCAGCTTTCTTTTCTACATAAACACGACGTACATCGCTCATAAACTTACCTCCGATAAATCTTTTTGCTAAGTAAAGTATAACATTTAATATTGAATTAGCATAATTAATATATTTAATTTTACCTATAAGTTTTACTAATTTTAATTAACTTTATTCCATAAATTTTTAATTGACATACTTATAAGCACTTCTTATAATATATATAAGTCTGTAGAAAACAATAGAAAAGAGGATACAATGGATATTAATTATGAACTATACAAAGTTTTTTATTATGTTGCTTCTTCATTAAGTTTTTCCGAAGCAAGTAAAAAATTATTTATTTCACAATCAGCTGTAAGTCAGTCTATTAAAACTCTTGAACGTAAACTTGAACAACCTCTATTTATTAGAAGCACTAAAAAAGTTCAATTAACACCAGCAGGAAAAGTTTTATTAAAACATGTTGAACCAGCTATGAATTTAATTGCTCGTGGTGAGGGTCAACTATTAGATGCAAGTAATCTTGGTTTAGGACAACTTCATATTGGAGCTAGCGATACAATTTGTAGATATTTTTTAGTTCCATATTTCAAAGAATTTCACAAGAAATTTCCAAACGTTCCTATCAAAGTAACAAATGGCACATCAATTAATTGTGTTGACTTATTATCTCAAGGTAAAGTGGATTTAATCGTTACTAACTTTCCTAACTCTCACTTAAATCCTTCTTACTTGCAGAAAACAGTTGCTAATTTTCACGATGTTTTTGTTGCTAACCCAAACTATTTTAATTTAACGCAAAAAGAAATATCTTTTGAAGAATTAAAACAATACCCTTTAATGATGCTTGAAAGAAAAAGTACAACTAGTGAATTTTTACACAAACAATTCTTACAACATCAGTTGGAACTTTTACCCGAAATAGAATTAAGTAGTAATGATTTGTTAATTGACATGGCAAAAATTGGACTTGGTATCGCCTTTGTTCCAGATTATTGCGTGAAAGATTCTAATGAATTATTTATATTAAATACAAAGGAGAAAATGCCAAAAAGACAGATGGTTGCATCGATCAATACATCACTTCCTATATCACCATCTACAAAAGCATTTTTAGATTTATTACCAGCAGTCGAAAGTTAAACATTAAAATAAGCATTTAATTTTTTTTGCTTTTTTTTAAGTTTTTTATAGGAATAATTTTTAAATATAATTATGTTTTAAGGACAAAAAAACTGGTCAGCGTATATTACTGCGTTGACCAGTTTTAATTTTTTTATATTATAACTTATAATAAATAAATTAGATTTCTATGCAATAGATAAATCACTTAGGACACTTTCAAAATTCTCATCATTTCCATGATATCCAATTGTAAGATCCTTATTAATTCCAAGTGCTAATACTCCAAGAATAGACTTTGCATCTATAACGATTCTGTTATAAATAACATCAATATCAAAGTCACATTTTCCAGCAGCCTTAACAAATTCTTTTACTTCATTAGTATCAGCAAAACGAATCATTTTCTTATTTTCATACATAAAATACTACCAACTTTCTCATAAATTTCTAAATATCAACATTCAATATTGTCGCTATATTTTTTTTGCAACATTAGAATTATGACATCATATTTGGCATTTGTCAAAGGATTTATGTACTGACATAGTATTTTTTATAAAAATTTAATTTTCTACTAAATATTTAGTTTTCTATTAAATATTAAATTTTCTACTAAATATTGAGTTTTCTATTAAATATTTAATTTTCTATTAAATATTTAGTTTTCTATTAAATATTTAGTTTTCTATTAAATATTTAATTTTCTATTAAATATTTAGTTTTCTATTAAATATTAAATTTTTCACTTATAATTTTGTTTTTATCACAGAATCATTATTTAACTGTAATAACTGATCCTTTGTATTTCTTTTCAATAAATTTCTTTACTTTTTCCGATTTTAAAGCTTTTACAAGAGCTTTTGTCTTTTCATTGTTTTTATCATTTTTTCTTACAGCAATAATATTTGAATATACTTTTGTTGCATCAGAAGAACCTTTTTCTAAACTTAAAGCATCTTTGATTTTTAATCCACCATCGATAGCATAATTACCATTAATAACGCCGATTTTTGCATCATCAAGTGCTCTTGGTAACTGTTCTGCAGCTAACTCTTTAATTTCAATATGTTTTGGATTTTCTGTAACATCTAATTTTGTGACTTTGAATCCTTTTTTCTTATCTACTTTGATAATTCCTTCTTCTTGAAGTAATAATAAAGCTCTAGCTTCATTTGTTGCATCATTTGGTACAATTACAACATCACCATCTTTAATCTCACTTAAAGATTTGATTTTTTTAGAATAAATTCCTAAAGGTTCAAAATGAATTTTGCCAGCTTCAACTAAATCTGTTTTATTTTCTTTGTTATAGTTTTCTAAGTATGCTGTGTGTTGGAAATAATTTGCATCAATTTCACCATCATTTAAAGCCTTATTTGGAATTACATAATCATTATATTCAACGATATTAAGATTATATCCGTCTTTTTTAAGATCATCTTTAATCTGTTCAAGAATTTCAGCATGTGGTGAAGGTGATGCACCAACTTTAATTGTTTTATCATCTGCTTTAGAACCACATCCTGAAAAGATTCCTGCAGTCATTGTTAATACAAGACCTACTGTAAATGCTTTTTTTGTAATGTTTTTTACTTGTTGTAATTTAATATTTTTCTTCATAATTTTTTCTCCTCTTAATTAAAAATAACATTTTTTACTATCTTTTTGTTTTTTAGCCTTTTTGTTTGACTTATTTTTCTGTAAGGTTTTATTTGTGTCTTTTTGCTAACTTTTTCATGTTGGATTTTATTTAAGTCATTTTATTTGACTTATTTTTTTCTTTTATCAGTTTTTCTTACAATATACATTCCAACTTCTTGAAAAATCTGAACAATAATCACAAGAACAACTACTGTTATAAGCATAATATCTGTTTGATATCTAGAATAACCATAATTTAATGCTGTGGCACCTAATCCACCACCTCCAACAAAACCTGCCATTGCTGAATAACCTAAAATTGTTGTTATAGCAATTGTACTTCCTGTTAAAAGTGATGGTTTTGCTTCTGGTAATAAAACCTTTTTTATAATTTGAAAATTTGATGCTCCCATCGATAATGCTGCTTCAATTACACCATAATCAACCTCTAGTAATGAAGATTCTATCATTCTTGCGACAAATGGTGCAGCTCCTATCACCAAAGGAACAATTGTAGCATCTGTACCAATCGATGTTCCAACAACTAATCTTGTAAATGGAATCAACGCTACAAGTAAAATCATAAAAGGAATTGATCTTACAATATTTATAATTGTGCCAAAAACACCATAAATCACTTTATTGGGCTTTATTCCTTCTTTTGAAGTTACATATAACAAAACTCCAAGCGGGATACCCAAAATATAAGCCAAAAGAGTTCCTATGATTGTCATATATAATGTTTCTTCAATACCACTTTTTAGCAAGCCAACAAGCACATCAAAACTAACACTCATTTTCTATATCCTCCTCATAATTAATGTGAATTTCATCTAAGTAACTTTTAACTTTTTCTAATACGTTCTCATCCTTTGGCATCTCAATAAGCATCTGTCCAAATGCTTTTCCACCAACATTTTCGGTGCTTGCGCCTAAAATATTTATCTTAGCTTGACATTTTAAAACCAAATTAGCAATTACAGGCTCGTAAGATGATTGACCATCGAAGGAAATTCTAAATATTTTTCTTGAATTAATTTCATCAAAATTACTTAAATTAGGATATAACATTTGTTTAGTATACTTAGATTTAGGCAATAAGAATACTTCTTTAACATCTCCCTCCTCTACTATCTCACCTTGATTAACTACCACAACATGATTACATATTTTTTCAACAACTCTCATTTCATGTGTGATAATAACAACCGTAACACCTAATTTTTCATTTATATCTTTTAACAAATCTAAAATAGAACTTGTCGTTGTAGGATCAAGTGCACTAGTAGCTTCATCGCACAACAAAACTTCTGGTTCTGTTGCCAAAGCCCTTGCTATAGCAATTCTTTGCTTTTGTCCACCTGAAAGTTGAGAAGGATAATTATCTTTTCTATCAACCAAATCGACTATTTCAAGATATTTCATAGCTTTTGATCTAGCCTCTTTTTTTGATATTCCAGCTAATTCCAACGAAAAACATATATTATCTAATGCTGTTCTTTGTTCTAACAAATTAAAATGTTGAAAAATCATTCCTATTTTTTGTCTTTTTTGTCGTAATTCTTTTTCTGAAATATCCATCAAATTAACTCCATTAAGAATCACTTTTCCACTAGTTGGCTTTTCTAATAAATTAATACATCGAACCAATGTAGATTTTCCTGCTCCAGATAAACCTATGATTCCACATATAGAACCTTTTTTTATTTTTAAATTAATATTATTTAATGCATTAACTTGACCTTTTGAAGTTTGATATACTTTACATACATCTTCAAATTCTATTAACACATCATCTTGCTTATTAAAACTACTCTCTTTATTCTGCATGATTGACTCCTTTAATTTTTTGGTATTGTGTTAAAAAGGGGATATGTTTATCGCACATCCCCAAAAGGATTTTTTTACCACAATCCTTTTTCACTTAAAAATATATCAAAACTTCATAACTATAACTCCAAATATATTATAGCAAGATTCTAATAAATAACATAATATGCAGTTTTGATACTCTGATATAAATAAAATTTATAGCAACTATAATTTTTATTATTTATACATTCAACGAAATTTAATAAAAAAAGAGCTACTCCTGTTCCGCTATAACTTAGAAATTGTCAAATTTTTAATTGAATATTCATTAAATCTAACAATTATATAAGTAGCAGTCACTAGGAGTGCTCCTTTTATCTATTTTAATCTCTTGGTTTATATCACTACTCATTATACAAAATATTTTTTGGCAGTAATATTGATCTACTCACTTCAAAATATGCTTTAATCAAAAAATTATAAAACTTTGTTTTGATATTTTTTTAATTCATCCACATATCTTTCCCCTAAAGGACTTAATTTTGCCCCTTTATGCATTATATAACCGATATGCATTTTTTCGCTTTCCTTTAACGGAATTGCTAAATAATCATTTCCGTTCAAATTCTCACTAATAATTCCAGAACACAACGTAAATCCTAACAAACCTCTCATCAAATTAAGCATCGTTGCTCGATCATCGCCTCGAATTATTTGTTTATATTGGTAAGTACTTTTCATTTCTTCCGCAAAATAAAATGAATTATTTGTACCTTGTTCAAAAGCTAGACATGGATAATTCTCTAAATCTTTCATAGTAATTATTTTTTTATTTGCTAAGGGATGACCTTTCCACAAATAAACAAACGTATCACATACAAATAACTCTTGAAATACTAAACTATTTTCCAAGAAAATTTTTTTCATGATTTTTTTGTTAAAATCACTTAAATATAATACACCTATTTCACTTTTCATATTTTTTACATTTTCTATTACGATATTAGTTTTTGTCTCATGAATTGCGAATTCATATTCATCCATACCAAAAGTTTTAACCATTTCGACAAAAGCTTCTACCGCAAAACTATAATGCTGTGTTGAAACGCTGAATTTCTTTTTCACGGTTGTAGCATTATATCTTTCTCTCATTAAATCATATTGCTGAATAACTTGCTTCGCATATCCAATAAATTCTTCTCCTTCTGGTGTAATAACAATTCCCCTATTCGATCTAAGAAAAATAATTATTCCAGTCTCTTCTTCTAACTCTTTCACAACTGACGATAAATTAGGTTGCGAAACAAATAAACGCTTTGATGCCTCATTCATAGATCCTGCATCAGCGATAACTATAACCTGATTTAACTGCTGTAATGTCATGTTTCCTCCTGCCTAAATCCCTATACCTATTATTTTTCATCATATGAATCCAAAAAACTGTATTTATGTCCATTTGTTTTATATGCAATTATTGTACTCAAATTGACATTTTCTACACTTTTAAAAATATTACCTTCTACATATGGATTCACTTTTTTTAGTTCCTTAATTAAATTTTTCACTTCTTTACGCTTCGAACTTGATTCTTTTAAACTATTGCCCATCAAAGATGATGTTTCATCCGTAAACTTGCACGCACATTGTAAAAAATACAATTCATTATATTCTCTCCACTTAATAATATCTTCCTCACGAACTAAATATAATGGTCTAATCAATTCTAATCCTTCAAAATTTGTACTATGAAGTTTAGGCATCATTGTTTGAATTTGAGCTCCATAAAGCATTCCCATTAAAATAGTTTCTATAACATCATCATAATGATGGCCTAGCGCAATTTTATTGCAACCTAATTTTTGAGCATAGCTGTATAAATATCCTCTTCGCATTCTTGCACATAAATAACATGGCGATTTTTCAATATCGACAACTGTATCAAATATTGGTGTATCAAATATTTTTATTGGAATATCTAACAACTTCGCATTTAACTCAATAACTTTTCTGTTCGCATTATTATACCCAGGATCCATAACAACAAACTCTAATTCAAATGGAAATCTATCATGTCTTTTTAATTCCTGAAAAAGTTTAGCCATTAACATAGAATCTTTTCCACCTGAAATACAAACCATAACTTTATCATTTGGCTTTAAAAGTTCATATGTCTTTATTGCTTTCGCAAACTTTGAAAAAATCTTTTTGTGAAATTTTTTTCTTATTGATAATTCTACTTCAGCGTTTTTATCACTTTCATCATCTTTGACTTCTTGCTCCATTTTATATAATATCCATGAAACATATCCATCTTTAATGACTTTAACATCAAATCCTAACTCATACAATTTTTCCCCTAGGATTGAAGAGTCTTTATTACTATCAGAATAAATTATAATTTTTTTATTTTTTTCTAATTTAACATTACTTAATACTTTATCAATATCACCACTTTGTATATTATCCAAAGCCATATTTAATATATCAGCCCTACAATTTATAGCATTAGGTATATGTCCATACATATATTGTTCCCCATCTCGTAAATCTAGTAATATATATTTTTCTTTATATTCAAATAAATTTCTTTTAAAATCTTCAATCGTTAATAATAATTCATTCATAAAAATACCTCTTAAAAATAATAAATACAGAAAAAAGAACGCTTCATACATCCAAAAGCGTTCTACATACAGGGGTGGAAGGAATCGAACCCTCCTCTGGAGTTTTGGAGACTCTTATTCTACCGATGAACTACACCCCTTCAATCTTTAATTGTTTCATATATCTTCAAAACTTCATACAAGTTATTAAAAACCTTTTTTGGTCAAGCCTTCGACCTATTAGTAACAGTCAGCTACATACATTACTGCACTTCCACCTCTGCCCTATTTACCTGTTAGTCTCTCAGGGGTCTTATCTCCTTTTAGGAGGGGATATCTCATCTTGAGGGGGGCTTCACGCTTAGATGCCTTCAGCGTTTATCCCTTCCGAACTTGGCTACTCTGCTATGCCGTTGGTCGACAACAGATACACCAGTGGTTCGTCCATCCCGGTCC
>NZ_FOGW01000049.1 GCF_900111325.1 Lachnobacterium bovis | reverse complement strand
TTGAGAAATATCTATTTTAAATGATGCAAATTTATTTGAAGATAGTCTTTGCGGTGTAAAGCAATTATTAAAAGAATCATATAAGTAATCTTTATTATCATCAAAATATTTCTTTCCTTCTTTATCGATATCAGAAACGACGCACACACTATCATCAGGTGTTGTGCTTCTTTCTACTAATTCAAAAGTTGAAAAGTCAATTCCACCCTGCTTACTTTTTTTCTTTATATATTTAAAATCAAATGGAACACAAAAAACAACAGCTATAACAACAGCCATAATTATGCATATCCTCTTAATTCCTTTTTTCTTTTTTTTACTTTTTCTCATCTCTTCATTTCTATCCATTTCTAATCACTCTCTCCTTGAATATATCCAATTATTTTCTCTTTTTCAGAAGCAATCTTTCCTAAAAAAGAGGAAGTACTACTTTTTTTCCCTACTCTGTCAATAAGATGCATTGCACTTACCACATGTATCAAATTATCTCCACTGTAGTTCCCTTTTTTATCACAAACTAGTTCTTTTATATTTTTCTCTGAATCTATAATTTTCTCTGCAAAAAATATATCTTTTTCAGAAAACACCTTATTTAATTTATGTTTTTTTACATACTCTCGTATAGCACTTTTTTTACAATTTATATCTGTTTTAATCTCTCCTCTAGTTAATTTTTTTATTGTCAGCAAAGTAGATAAATCCATTGATCCAAATGAGTTATATTTTACTTTTTGGCTTTCATTATTTATATCCTCATCGCTAGTATATGACTTAAATACATCAATCAAAGTAGAGGTTATTTCTTTACTTTTTTTCTTATAAAATTCCTTATCTGCCTTAATCGCATCTAACAAACTCACCACATTTTTTATTGTCAAAATTGAACTTGCAGTTTCTTTTCCTATCTCTGTTCCATATCTAGCCAACTTTGGATTAACATCTATATTGGGAATTCTTGACCAAAAATCAAAATTAACCCTCCCAATTGTATCGCCTAATGCTTTTTTCATTTTACCTGTCTGATTAAACTTCTTATCAGCTTCTTTATATACCTTACTACCTGTCTCCATTACCTTTTCAGCATCCAATCCTGAATCATATGCTGATATTCCTGCTTCTGCTAATATTCCGGCCCACGGATTAACTACTCCGCAACTAATAACAAACACATCTTTGACAGACTTAATCACAACATCTCTTACTTCATGAGGTCCATTATAAACTTCATGACAAAGATCACTTACTTTTTTATCTCTATCTTTACAACTACCTGATATGAAAAAATTTTTTAGAATTTTTTTTTCTATCATTTTATTTCCCTCAAACCCAGCATAATCTGAATGATCACGACAATTCATACCAACTATAACACTATCAAAATCTCGATCACTTGTCTTTCCACCAAATTCTATACTCGTAATTTTTTCAACTGAATATTCATGCGTAAAAGAATACTCTGTTGGATAATTTTCTATAACATTGCCAACTACCTTTTGCTTTTTTCCTTTTTTATAAAACTGTCCAAGTATAGAATCATTAAATAAGACAAAATCTTGACTTTTATACAATTCCTTTATTGCTTTATCTGTTTCTTTTGATTTATAACCCTTTTGCTCACAACAGTCTGCGGTTATTGGCAAAAGTTGATTATAAAATCCTTGTGCTCCTTTTTTCATGAGTTCTATATAATCTTTTGCATCTTTTCTATTTGCCAACATAGCATTATAATAATCCTTAACTTTTTTTTCAGTTTTACTATTAGGATTATCATAAAAATCACTAAATTTTTTGTAACCATATGATTGTATCAATGTCTTTGATACCTTATTTAGATTGCTTACTCTTATCTTAAAAGCTTCTTGATACTTTCCTTTAACAAGATTTACAAGAAAAGTAAGATTTTTTTTACTATCAGAGTGAGTTTCAGCATACGCAAAATACGAATATAAAACATCCTCACTACATCCTAATTCTTTTGTAAATTTTACAATTTCGCTTTGTTTTAAATTTTTACTTTTAAAATATTCACTATTTCGCACCTCTAAAACTGCATTTGCTTTTTTTGAATACTCAACATATTCTTTTCTCCATGCTGCATTTTTATCTGGTGTATATGCCTTACCATCTACTGTTCCATTCTTAATCGAAGCAAGAATTTGTTCTGCATAATTTTTAAAATTATCGCCTTCTAAAAACAAAGTTTTTGTTGCATTTTCGATTTCATAATATCTATCACGATCTTGATTTAACAGGCTCATTGCCTCATTACATTTCTCTTTAGCTCTATCTGCTTTTTTTAATAAACTTTCCCTATGTTCAGCTACGTCTTTACTTAAATTAGCATTATATGTATAAGTATTTACTGTTTTACTAACAACAGCTCCAATATTTTTTGATGCTATTTCTAGCATTCTACAACTATTTTCTAATTCTTCAGAATCTAGAATTCTATCGCCAACTGCACTTTGTAATTTACAATATGAATTTTGATATTCTGCAAGCATCGTACATAACATTACAAAATATGAATTCATATCTTCTACCCACTCTTTTTCATTATCTATTGCTGCACATTTTATTTCTGTACAACTAATACCTTTGTACGCATTTACAACTTTCGTTATATCATATGTCTTAGACACACATATTGATATACCCTCTGCACACTCTGTTTTTACAGTATTGGGATTTAAGTAAAATTCCTGTCCCATTATCATTCTCCTTTACTTTATTTACTATTTCTATTCTTTTTTGCTTGTTCTTGATCCATCTTTTTATATTCATTTCCTATTTTATTAATTTTATTTGCTTCGTCCGTTGTCCTTGACTTAACTTCAGCAGATTCCTTTGAAACACTGCTTACTACATCCTTTGATTTCTTTATAGCCGTCAATGTTGTTTTAGAATCATGATTTTTTAAAGAAACAGACTTAAATGATTTTATTGACTCATTCAAATCTTTAGCTATTTTTTCTATTGATCCATCCGGAATATTAAGTTTTTTTTCATCTGCCATTATACTTACCTACCTTTTCTCTCCTATCTTAATCAACTCTTTTCTAATTGCATCTTCCTCTTCTTGAAGTCGAGTTAATTCTCGATTGATTCTTTTTTTCATATCATCAACAAATTCCTGCTGAGTTCTCTCCATATCAATAATCATAGACCTTAATTCATCTATAGTTATTTTCAATTTTGGATCCATCCTT
>NZ_FOGW01000036.1 GCF_900111325.1 Lachnobacterium bovis | reverse complement strand
GTTAAGCACGCCGCCAGCGTTCATCCTGAGCCAGGATCAAACTCTCATTTTAAAATTTGATTCTCAGAACTTAGCTTGGCTAATTTCCTTGTTACTGTTTAAAGGTGCATCTTCTCTCAGATGCTGTTCGTGTAATCTTTCGATTACTTGAATAATTCTCTTTAGAATCTTTCAAGGTTTTTCACTATTTAGTTATCAAAGTTTTTGTTTCGCTTATCAGCGACAACTTCTATATCTTATCACCTTTCTTAGTGTTTGTCAACACTTTTTTGTTTTAATTTTTTCAATTCACTGCTACCAATCAAGGTGCTTTATATTGAATCGTTTCTAAATAAAAACTTGCCATCATCTGACGAAAGATGTCTGATCGAAGTCTTTCTCACTTACTAGTTTCCTTTGCTTGTGAGCTCTTCGCTGTCAGCTAGATTATAATACCATCTTTAGTTCTTTGTGTCAACAGTTTTTTTTATTTTTTATTACTTTTTTTATTTTCTTAGTTTTTATTTAATTTTTTTCTATTTAACTATTATTATTCAGCAACGAATTCTATTCAACGACTTAACATTGCTCAAAAAAATACTCTCATCATTGGTCTATTTTTCATCCAATAATGAGAATATATATAATTTACACAAATACACTATTCTTTTTTATATAGTATCTTTCACATTAATAGACTTGACTTCGACATCATTCATATCGATACCTTGCACATCGTTAACTTTCGCATTGATATCTTTCACATCGTTGACTTTCGCATTGATATCTTTCACAAGTATATCTTTAATAAGTATATTTTCACTTCAAGACACTTGATGTTGGATTAGTTATTTGTTTTGAAGATGTTGGCTTAGTTATTTGTTTTGAAATAGATTTTACGTGACTTTTTCTAGTAAAGTTTTACTTCTTGCATTTCACCCTTTCCTATAAAAAGATACTTTCGTGATGATCCTCTTGGAAATATTTTATATATTTCTTGTTCAAATTTAGTTTTTAATTTTCTAATGCTATACATTGTATAAATTTCACACTCGGAGTTATTTTTTACACAGATTTCATTGTTATCAAGCAATTCAACTGTATCATATGCAAGCTTTGTATGATTTTCCATTGCAATCTTTCCACTTTTATCGTAAACGATAATATGTTTTTTTTCATTTTTTTCATCGCTTTTTTCAGTAACGACTCCTACATATTTATCATTATAAAATACACTTCTAATATTATCTTTTATTTTTATTTTTCTTTTCAATTTTGGTGTGTCACTCTCTGCAAATTGATAGATTGCATTATCTGATACTCCTACCATCAAATTATTTGATGCATAATATATTTCTGGAATTATTGTATCTTCGTACGCATATGATCCAACATTATTATCTATTTTATTCTGACCAACCGTATCAAAATTGTAAAAATTTAAAGTTGTATCTACTTTCCCTTTATTTATATCAATTAGTGACACTGCCATCTTTTTAGAATCGCTTGATATTGCTACGTCAATCGGAAATCCCCCCTTGTTACCATGATATTCTCCTCCTGCTAGCTCTTTTCCTCTTTTATCATACAATTTCACAGTATATTCTGTTCCACTTTTTTGGATTGTTGCTATACTACCTTGATCTGCAACTTTTGCTTTTTGAATTGGTTTTGTCGTTTCAATATTTTCTACTATTCCATTCTCATTCAGCAATACCATCTTGGTTCCACCTTTATCATAGATAACAAAATAATTATTACATTTTGCAACTACTGGCGTTGTCATAGTATAGGCTTGATTCCAAATCAGGTCGCCCGATGTATTTTTATAATTTGCTCCATCATTAGTATATTCTACAATATTTCCTTTAAAACTTTCATATTTAGATGCTCCTGTATCGGAACATTTACTATAATCTACAACCGTATATCTTGAATATGAACGCATTGATGATATTAATTCAAAAAGAATTAAGCAACTTATCACTATTAAAGCAATCACTACTATTCTTCTAAAAATCTTCTTTTTATGTTCTCTAACCTTTTTTTCTATAATATCTTCATTCGTCTCTATTCTTTTGAATTCACTCTTAATAGCCATAATTCCCCTCACATTAGTTTTTCCCTAATAATAATATTATCCTAGGTACAGCATTTATTCAAGAAAACATACTTAATTTGCATTAAATACTTTCACAAAACATGTACCTAGGATTAATTATTTTTAGCTCATTTATATATTTATTTTTTATAAAGTTGTTCTACCCTCTAACGCACGCAATAATGTCACTTCATCTATGTACTCTAAATCTCCTCCTACTGGAACGCCACTCGCTATACGACTAACTTTAATTCCTGTAGGCTTAATTAATTTGCTTATATACATAGCTGTTGTTTCCCCTTCAAGACTCGAATTTGTTGCTATAATAACTTCTTTTACATCTTTTTGCAAACGTGTCATTAACTCTTTCAATTTAATGTCCTGGGGACCTATTCCTAGCATTGGAGATATTGCTCCATGTAAAACATGATAAACACCATTATATTTACCTGTTTTTTCGTATGCACCAAGATCACGAGTATTTTCAACAACCATAATTGTTGTATGATCTCTCTTGACATCTTTACATATTGGACATACTTCTTCGTCTGTTAATGTAAAACATTCTTTACAATATTTTACATTCCTTTTTGCATTTATTATTGAGCTCGAAAGATTTTTTACCTGTTCTTCTGGCATATTTAAAATATGGAAGGCTAATCTTTGAGCTGTCTTACTACCAATTCCTGGTAAGCCCGCTAAAGCTTCTATTAATTTGGTAATCTCTTTACTATAGTATTCCATACTAGAATCCTAAACCTAATCCACCTGTAAACTTAGACATTGTCTGCTGAGAATCTTCATCAACCATTCTCATTGCTTCATTAGTTGCAGCTATAATTAAGTCCTGAAGCATTTCAATATCATCTGGATCAACTACTTCTTCTGCTAATTTTACACTTACAACTTCATGTTTACCATTAACTGTAACCTCTACAGCACCGCCACCTGCTTTTGCTGTATGTTCTTTTTCTTCTAAGGCTTGTTGTGCTTCTGCCATCTGCTTTTGCATCTTCTGTGCCTGTTTCATAATATTATTCATGTTTCCTGGCATTCCACCTGGAAATCCACCTCTTCTTGCCATGTTTTGTTCCTCCTATACGCATTAATTTAACGCATTTTCTATTTACTACAATATTTTTATTGTATTAATTTTTTTTCGTTTTGTCTATACCTTTCGTAAGATTATATTTTTCTTTTTTAGTCAACCTTTTAAATATATCTTACATTTGTTCTTCTTCAATTTCCATGTTAATTAATTTAGTAAAATCAACAACCGCCTCTTGTGCTGCAACATTTTCTTTGTTCTGCTGCACTATAACTTCCACGCTTTTTCCTATTTTATTGGCTATTTGATTTTTTAAATCTGTTATGCAATCGCCTCTATTATTACTTAAATATTCATAAGCATTCTTATTATCGAGTACAAGAATTATTTCATTATTAGATCCTACAGTTGGCACTGCTTCCCTGAAATAATTTCTAGACACTCCACCACACGCAGAAATAGTTGCATTCCACTCTCTCGCAAGAACTTCTAATTCTTTTGGTAAGGCTTTTGGTAATTCTTTTGGAATCATTTTTTTAGTTTCATTCGCCAATTGAACACTATTATTGTTATCTCCCGAATTTGCACTAGCAACAACAACCCCTTTTTCTATTTTCTTTTCTAATGCAATTATTCTATTAACAATTGAATCATAATTTTGTTCCATTTCTGGTTTACATAATTTAATTATTCCTATTTCGACAATAATTCTCTTTTGCGTTGCATGTTTCAACTTATTACTTAGTTCTGAAAAAATACGAATATATCGCATCAATTCATCTATTGAAATTTTTTGTATTTCTTTTTTTAATATTTCTAGGTTTTCAGAGGTAACATCTAACACATCTTCCATTCCATCTGAACTTTTTAATAGTAATAAATTTCTTAGGTACCATGTAAAGTCATTTACAAATTGACCTAACTCTCTACCTTTTATAACTAGCTCTTCTAGTGTTGATATAGCTCCTAGCAGATTTTTTTCAACTATCTGATTAAACAATTTAGTAAATACATCTGTATCAACTGCACCTAACACCTCTAAAACCATGTCATATGTAAGTTTTTTCCCCAGGTGAAAAGCAATACACTGATCTAATAATGATAACGCATCTCTTAATGCACCATCTGCGGATTTTGCAATGTAACGAATTGCTTTTTCTTCACATTCTACATTTTCTATTGCCATCAATTCGTTTAATCTTTCGGAAATCGTCTCTATTGAAATCCTTTTAAAATCGTAACGTTGGCATCTAGATAATATTGTCAACGGAATCATATGTGCTTCTGTTGTTGCCAAAATGAAGATAACATATGATGGTGGTTCTTCTAATGTTTTTAACAACGCATTAAACGCACCGTTTGATAACATATGAACCTCATCTATAATGTAAACTTTATATTTTCCTTCAGTTGGTCTATATGCCACTTCTTCTTTTATTTGTCTAATATTCTCGACACCATTGTTTGATGCTGCATCTATTTCAATAACATTCATCGATGATCCATCTGCTATGGCTTTGCAACTTGGACATTCACCACATGGACTTCCATCAACCGAATTTTCACAATTTACTGCCCTTGCAAAAATTTTTGCCACAGTAGTTTTTCCTGTTCCTCTTGTACCACAAAACAAATATGCATGACCAATTCTATTTGCTTTAATTTGATTTTTTAAGGTTGTGACAATATGATCTTGACCTTTTACATCTTCAAATTCTTGTGGACGGAATTTTCTATACAGTGCCGTATATGACACGATAGTTCACCAACTTTCTTACAATAACTTATTTTAATCTCCGAAGCTTATTCCTATCATTTTTGCTTCTTTAATCATTTGTGCTTTTGGATTTACTGTTTTTAATTTTCCTGCGACTTTGCTTAATGGTACTCTCTTTGTTTCTCCATTAACCATCGCTATCATATTTCCATAATCTCTATCTATTATAGCTTTTGCTGCTGCTGCTCCTAATCTAGTACATAGTACTCTATCATATGGACAAGGACTTCCTCCTCTTTGTGTATGTCCTGGAACTGTAACACGCACTTCAACACCTGCTCGTTTTTCTATAGCTGCTGCTATTTCATATGATACAGATGGATATTTTCTATCTGCTAATTTACTTTTATACTCTTTCTTTGATAATTTAGCATCTTCTTTTGAAATTGCACCTTCCGCAACCGCTAATATGGTAAATCCTTTACCTTCTTTTCCTCTTTTTTCTATAGCCGAAATAACTTTATCAATGTCATATGGTATTTCTGGAATAAGAATAATATCCGCTCCTCCTGCAACTCCTGCATAAAGAGTAAGCCATCCTACTTTATGTCCCATAACTTCTACAATAAAAACCCTATTATGTGACGCAGCTGTTGTATGTATACAATCAATTGCGTCTGTCGCTATATTAATTGCACTCTGAAATCCGAATGTCACATCAGTTCCATAAATATCATTATCAATTGTTTTAGGTAAATGTATAACATTTAGGCCTTCTTCTCGAAGTAAGTTTGCACTCTTTTCTGTTCCATTTCCACCCAAAATAACTATACAATCTAAGTTCAAGTCATAATATGTTTTTTTCATTGCTTCAACTTTATCTAATCCGTTTTCATCTGGAACTCTCATCTGCTTAAAAGGTTGTCTTGAAGATCCAAGAATTGTCCCACCTCTTGTGAGTATTCCCGAAAAATCTTCTCTGGACATCTGTTTGTAATCCTTATAGATTAGGCCTTTATATCCATTTTTGAAGCCAAAAATTTCAACATCCTTGTTATATTCAAACAGCCCCTTTACTACACCTCTCATTGCAGCATTAAGTGCTTGGCAATCACCACCACTTGTCAAAATTCCTATTCTCATATATGACTCCTTTCCAACTATAGCAATTCCTATTTTAATTTTACCTTAAACTTTTATTTTTTTTCTTTTTTACGTTCATCGTTTCTAAAACCTTTTTTTCTTCCAATCAACGAATTCCATGTTTTATAGGCTTCCTGGGAATTATGTGATTTATAGAGCTGCTTCTTTACATCCTTAACAATCTCTATTATCAAATACTGACCTCTATCATAATGAAATTCGCATTCTTTTCCATCAACTTCTTGATGTCCTAACATAAACTTATTTATTCCTTGCGCCATCTTTCCCCTTCTCTCTTTGTAGGACGAAATCAATAGCATCTTGAACTTTAACATCTTTTTTTGCTAATTCTGAATTCTCTAATTCTCTAGCTTCTTCAGGTGTAAAAAGCTCTTTTAATTCAACTTTGTGCCCCTCCACCGGTATGTAAGATATAGTCTGAGGTTCGTATACAGGTTTTAAAACATAATACTGTATCGGTGCTCGTTTTTTGGTTTTTAACGATACTATATTATCTACCTGACACACTCCTTGAGTTTCACTATATATATATTGCTTTTTTTGAAACATAATTTCATCTCCACTTCTAAATTACCGTAAAACTTATCTTAGCCAAAAAAAGATATTTTGTCAAAATCTACGCCTACAATTAATCTTCTAATAAATAATTTTCTTTATTATATGTTAACATATTTCGATAGTCCTGTGCTAAATTTTGTGAGTTATTAATTATTCCTCCGTTTTTATTCGAATTTTCTCTAATCAATGCAGCAAATACTTTTTTATAATCATTATCTGTTTCATCAACTTCTTTTGCGAAGTTATTCATTCTATTTCTTATTTTTTCCATTCGTTCATCTAAACTAGCACTAATACTTGCACATTCTTCTAATTCCTTAGAAAGATATTCTACTTCACTTGCTGGAATATCTTTTTTATATTGCAATTTATGTTCTAAACTAGCCCAAAAATCCATTGCAATGGTTCTTAATTGAACTTCAACCTTCATTGGTCTTTTTTGATTTTCTAAAAAGATAGGAACTTCCACTATCAAATGTAAACTTCTATAACCGCTAGGTTTTGGATTTTTTATATAATCTTTCTTTTTTATAAGTGTTATATCATCCTGCTGTAATAAACAATCTGCAAGATAATATATATCCTCAGGAAAAGAACATATAACTCTTACTCCTGCAATATCAGTAATATTTTCTTCAATTGCCTCTAACGATAATGGTATATTCTTTTTAGTTATTTTTTTTATTATTCCTTCAACTGATTTTACTCTAGTCTTTATAGATTCTATCGGATTTCTATCATACTGAAGTGAAAATTGTTCATTTAAAACTTTAAATTTTGTTTCAACCTCCATTATTGCACATCTATAATACGCCATAAATCTCTCTATTGGCATAATATTTGCATTGATTGTTTCTAATACTTTATCCGATAAAAGGTTTTCTTTAATCCATTTTTCTTTTACTTGATTTAAAATTTCATCCATATTTTTCCTTCTACGTCTTCCTTTTTTATTTATTTTTTTACTATTTACATTATAATATCTATATTTGAATAATCATATTATTTTTTGTGAAATTTTTGTTAGCAGATATGTCTTTATGTATTTAAAAAATAATTTTATAATTTAATTTTTATTGAATCTTCAGATATTCAATACCTATTTTAATTTTATTAATTCTATATTTAATATTAATATTGTAAGAATAAAATCTTGATATAATTATTTATATTTTCAGTAATGAAAAAACAATATCTATAATTGTTCTTTTTGTTCCTACAATTTTAGATATTGTTTTTATCATATATTATATATTTCATTTTAAACTATCGTAACACAATAGTTCCGCCGCACAAAACATGACCATCTTCATAAAATACAGCTGACTGTCCTGGAGTAAATGCTCGCTGTGGCTCATTGAAGGTACACTTGATTTTTGTTTCTGTCACTGGCTCTATTACACACTCAGAACCTTTATGTGAATATCTAATTTTTCCAACTGTACTATATGGTCCTTCCAATTTAGGTATCGCCATAAAATTAACATTCTCTACATAGCACACTTTAGAAAACAAATCATCCGATTGACATACAACAACCTCATTTGTTTCTGGTCTAATTTCTTTAACAAACAAAGGAGTTGCTGCTGTAATACCAAGGCCCTTTCTTTGTCCTATTGTATAATGAATTATTCCTTTGTGTTCTCCTAACACATTACCATAAATATCTACAAATTTTCCTTTTTCAAAAGATTGTTTAGTTTCTCTTTCGATAAAACTTGCATAATCACCATCTTTTATAAAGCAAATATCCTGACTATCTTTTTTATTCGCAACAGGAATTTTTGCTTCTTCTGCAATTTCTCTGATTCTTGTTTTTTCGTACTTACCAACTGGTAATAATGTCTTTGCCAATTGTTCTTGTGTCAAATTGTAAAGAGCATAAGTCTGATCTTTTTGCGCTGTTTTGGAATTCATAATTACATATCTACCATTTTCTAACTTTTCAATCTTAGCATAATGTCCAGTTGCAACATAATCAGCACCAAATTTTTCTGCCGCTGTAAACAACGCTTTCCATTTTATAGCTCTATTACATACGACACAAGGGTTAGGCGTTCTTGCATTTTTATACTCATCAATAAAATAATTAATTACCTCTTTACGGAATTCCTCGTGGAAATCTAGTACATGATGTTCTATTCCCAATGCTTTAGCAACTCTTTTGGCATCCTTTATAATTAGCTCATCTGAACTTTGAGATAAAATATCATTTTTAGAATCATCCCATGTCTGCATTGTCATTCCAATAACTTCATAACCTTGTTGCTTCAAAAGATATGCAGTTACTGATGAATCAACTCCACCTGATAATCCTACTATTACTTTTTTATTCACTCTTATTTCCTCTCGATCTATCTGTAATCTCGTATTTGTACAATTATATAATTTTCAACCCAATTAAGTAGGCTTTTAACACTATTTTTATAATCTATTTGTTCATTTTTTCAAAATATTTATCTACTAAATCTTGAAGCGTAATATTATCAACAACATTCGTTACAGCCTCATTAATTTTCATATAAACAAACGAAGTAACACATTTATCTGCTCTTTCACATACCAATTCATCATCTTCAATACATGATACCGGTGCTAAAGAACCTTCTGTTATTCGAAATATTGTACCTACTTTACACTCTTTTGGATCAACGTTTAACAAATATCCACCCTGAGCTCCCCTTATACTACGTACACAGCCTGCTTTATTAAGTGTAGATATAATTTGTTCAAGGTATTTATCTGATATATTTTGTCTCTTTGCAACGTCTTTTAGACTAATTGGATGTCCATCTGAATGAACCGCTAAATCAACCATAAGTCTAAGTGCATATCTTCCTTTTGTAGATATTTTCATCTTAATTCCTCCATTTCATAGTAAAATAGTATATTTTACATTCTATATTGTCAATGTTTTTTTATAAATGACTATACGTCGTTTAAACACCTTTTTTAGCTAGAACAATGTGTTTTATCATATCCATCGTCAAACTTATGGTATCTATTTCGTCAGCATTGATTGTTTCAATATTAACCCATTCTGCTACTGATAATTCATTTTCATCTCTTATAATATTGTCCGAGCCATCTAGTTCACATATAAAGCCAGCTAATATATTATCAGCCATTCCCCATGGTTGCGATTTATAATATTGAATATTTTTAACTTTTAAACCAACTTCTTCCTTTACTTCTCTCTTAACAGTCTCTTCTAAGCTTTCTCCTATTTCATTAAAACCAGCAACAAGTGCATAATTCTTATATTGTCGACCTCTGTATTTTGTCAATAATATTCTATTATTATCTACAATCGCAACAATTACCGCAGGAGCAATCTTTGGAAAAACTTCATTTCCACATTTTGTACATTTTACCATCCTTAAATTTGAGTCATGAACCATTTTGTGACCACATTTTCCACAAAACCTATTAATTTCATACCACCCGTTTAAATGTAAAGCGGTAAGTGATGCAAAAGCGCTCTCTTTTGGAGCAGTCATACGAAAATAATGTCGATTTTTAAATACTAAACCTATACTTTTTAATGTCTCTATTTTATCATCTTCTACATATACTCTAAAATATGATATGCCATCTATCGCAAATAAATAAGTATATGACTCTATGTAATTTTTTACACTTTTATATTGTGGAAATTCAATCGTGATTTTATTTATTGATTCATCTGGAGTTTTTTCGCGAATTGCCAAACGGTTACTATTAAAGAACAAAATTAAACTATTATCTTGTGGTTCAACTTGTGAATACTGATTATCAAAAAAATGTGGTTCAATATCTTGTATCATTTTTATCCTCATTTCTATACATGTGTAATGCTGAACAATTAATTTCTAAATATCTATATACAATTATGTATCAAAAAAACGAGCGCTTCACTTCGAATCTGCACACCAGAACGTTACCTCTACAGTTAGCTCTGCCCAGGCACCCTCACGACACATAAAAGGTTCCACTTATGGCTGCTGCATTCCTGCCCTGACCAGGTTCATGGATTTCTATTGCGTAAGACCCAAGCTTCATCGCCACTTATAGAGGGCGTCTCTAACATACAAAACCCTCTGTGAAGCATCACCCCAACTATAGCGGATTGTTGGTTCAAGGTACCGCTAACACCCCGGCTGCTCGGATATTAATTATAATATATTTACTTGCTTATTGTCAACTATTTACAAGCTCTTTCTTTTGCTTTTGCTTCTTTTTTTATTTTTCTTAACTCTTTAAAAAACTCTGTCAGCATTGAACTACATTTTTCTTCTAAAACACCTTTTTCAATTTCCACCTGATGATTAAACTGACTCATTTGCAATAAATTTATTACAGATCCAGCACATCCAGCCTTAGGATTCATAGATCCTATAACAACTTTATTTAATCTAGATTGAACAATTGCTCCAGCGCACATCTGGCACGGTTCTAATGTAACATACATTGTACAATCTTCCAATCGCCAGTCACCCGTTTTTTTACAGGCTTTTTTTATTGCGCTTATTTCTGCATGTTCTAAAACACATCCTTTAGAATTTCTTTTATTGTATCCTCTTGCAATTATTCTGTCATTTTGAACTATAACACAGCCTATTGGAACCTCTTTAATTTTTAGTGCCTTTTTGGCTTGTTTAATCGCCTCAGACATATATTTTTCATCTCTTGTATACATTATTCTTCCTCTTGTTAATAGACTTTTTTCATTAAATTGATTATCATATTATTATAAAACAAATTTATACGATATACACATTATAATTATACAAAGAATTACTCTGAAATAAAACTATAATAATGCAAAGGATTGACTGCTATGCTATTTCAATATGAAACGGATAGATTAGTCCTTAGAATTTGCAGGACTGATGAAGCTAAGACTGTTCTTGATTTTTATAAAAATGATAAATATCTTTTTGAAAAATACGAACCTGATCGCATGCCAAATTTTTATACAGTTTCTTACCAAAAGAAAATTCTCAAATGGGAGCATTCACTTTTATTAAAACTAGAAGCTGTACGTTTTTATGTTTTTTTAAAAGATGATCCAAACACAATAATTGGTACAATCTGCTATCATCGTATTGAAAAAAGTATATATCAAAGCTGTGAAGTAGGTTATAAATTTGCCAGCAAATATCAACATAATGGATACGCTCAAGAAGCACTACGACTTCTAAATGATGTAATGTTTAATGAACTCAATTTACATCGTATAGAGGCCAAGGTTATGCCAAAAAATACAGCCTCTATTAATTTATTAGAAAAATTAGGATTCTATAGAGAAGGACTTAATCGCAAATGTATACTTCTCCATAATAAATGGGAAGATCATTATTTATATAGTTTAATAAATCCATTAGAAGATTTTTAAACTTTTACTTGATTTTTTAATTTTATGTGATATATTTAAATAATAGTAATGATTACTATTATTTGATTATACATTAATATAATTTATTTTTACACTAATTTATTTTCATAGGAGGTAAAATTATGGCAAAATGGGTTTGTTCAGTATGTGGTTATGTTCACGAGGGAGATACTCCACCAGAAAACTGTCCTGTATGTAACGCACCTGATTCAAAATTTGTAAAACAAGAAGAAAATCGTACATGGGCTTCAGAGCACGTTGTAGGCGTTGCTGAGGGTGTGAGTGAGGATATTCTTGAAGATTTACGCTCAAACTTCACTGGAGAATGTTCTGAAGTTGGAATGTATTTAGCTATGGCTCGTGTAGCTATGCGTGAAGGTTATCCTGAAATTGGTATGTATTATGAGAAAGCTGCTTATGAAGAAGCTGAACATGCAGCAAAATTTGCAGAATTATTGGGAGAAGTTGTTACTAATTCAACTAAGAAAAACCTTGAAATGCGTGTTGAAGCAGAGCACGGTGCTACTATGGGTAAAACAGATTTAGCAAAACGTGCAAAAGCTGCCAATCTTGATGCTATCCATGATACTGTTCATGAAATGGCTAGAGATGAAGCAAGACACGGAAAAGCCTTCGAAGGCTTACTAAAGAGATATTTTGGAGAATAATTTAAGCTTTATATATAACTCCATTTTTATTAAATCTTAATTTATATTTTACTTTATACACACAACTGGCAGCATTATACTTAAGAATATATAGTATTGTGTTGCTAGTTTTTTATATTTTTTTATAAAAAAAACAACCAACAAATGTTGATTGTTTATAAAACGCAGGGGGTGGGATTCGAACCCACGTGCCCTTGCGGACAAACGGTTTTCAAGACCGCCTCGTTATGACCACTTCGATACCCCTGCATCTATTCAATTTG
>NZ_FOGW01000059.1 GCF_900111325.1 Lachnobacterium bovis | reverse complement strand
TCATTATAATGGGCTTCTAACCACTTTTGTTGAGCATATTTTGATAAAGGAAAAGCCCAACCAACAACAAGATCTTCCATCTGAGGATCATTAAACATCTCTATAATCATTTCGCAATCCGATAGTTCCATCGCTCTCAACATTACTTTTTTCCCATAAATATTCATCTTATACCCCCGAAATTTTTAGTTTTTATTTCTTCTATGTGTAACTTTATGTTTTCAAATGTATGTTTTAACATTTACGTAATGATTTTGCCTAGCTCCCTTTCTATGATTATTATACATTCATAACAAGTTCAATTTCATCTTCATCCTCAACTCCCGTAGCGGAAAAACCAATACTTTCATATAGCGCTTTGGCTACATAATTATTTTTATTACAGGTTAGTGCAATTCTGCTAGAATCACCGAATGGTTTTGCTTTTATATATTCAATAATTTGGTTAAGCGCAGCTCTCCCATAACCTTTACCTTGCAAAGATTCATCAATCATCATATGCCAAATATCATACTCAGGTACATCATAATCATATATCACCATGACATACCCAACCATCTTTTCATCAGCATATATTCCAAAGGGTTGGCATTGATTCCTATATACATAAGCCTGCGCTAGACTCCGTACCGGATGAGAAACATACTCCTCTTGACCTTTAGCTAACTTGAGATTAAATGCATCTACAAAATTGTCCTCGTTAATTACCTTCAAACTAATCATATTTTTCCTCCATAAATATTCTAGTTAACTGATTCCTTCGAGCTTGTATGAATATCTACGAAAGCCATGACTTTTTTAAGAACAAAGAGTCGCTCGCGACTCTTTGCTCGCCGATGCGCGCAAGCTTTAGCTTGCATAATTCATCTGTGCATCGGTCGCATCCATAGCGGAGCGTTTTTATATCATAGGAAAGCAATTTCCTATGCTATAAAAAAAAGCCGTGGCAAAAGTCCACGGCATCTAATCATAATAAATTAAACAAAAATCACCGAGGTCTTCATGAGATATTCAGATAAAATATTCATTCTAGTTATCATCATAATGAAGCACCTCCTCTCCTAATAATAATAGTTTATTACAATAGTTACAAAGCTGTCAACAAAAAACTTTCCGGTTCCGTAAAAAATTCTAATCCCCACTCCTTTGCTACATCCATAGAAAGACAGTCAGCAAATCTCTTTTACAAAAATCTTGTCCCCATCTTTTGGAGCAATTTGGTCAACCATCTCAAAATCCTATCTATAGCACCCACGATACATTTAGCTATAATTCAATGTTTTTTAACCAATCCATCCCGACTAATTTTTCACGCATGAATGAAATACAATCCTCTAAATCAAGTTTAGAATTTCCTATGCCATTCACGATAGTGTAAATGAAAAGGATTATCAAAGA
>NZ_FOGW01000035.1 GCF_900111325.1 Lachnobacterium bovis | reverse complement strand
AGCCAGTATGTTTCTAATGCCTGGCGTGCAGCCACTGAAAAAATGCAGCGAAGTTATTCACACAAAGGATACCCATACGACAATGCCTGTATAGAATCCTTCCACTCTTTAATTAAAAGAGAATGGCTAAACCGCTTCAATATCCGTAATCAACGACATGCTTATCGACTTGTATTTGAATACATCGAGGCGTTTTATAACACTATCAGGATACACAGTCACTGTGACTATATGTCTCCTGATGAATTTGAAAAGTTGTATGAGAGGGTAAGCGAGCTGTCAGCAGCCTAGCTGGCAGAACTCCTCATTTTAATTTGTACTAAATCTTGACATAGGACCACTATGATACTCACTATGCTGTCCCGAATTACGGACCTACAGTGCCTATTTATCACTTTTCTTCCGCCAATTTTTATACTCACCAGTCGTTATTCTCTTATCACCAGGCTTTACGGCATCCGCAGGGATAGCCCAATCTCTTCCAAATTTTGTAGCACCTACTATTCTTCCGTCCACACAAAGCTTTTGTATTCTCCGTGGTGTTACTTCCCATTTCTCCGCTGCCTGTTTGATTGTCATATATCCTTCCATATGCACCTCAATAAAGATAACTTCCGTCAATAGTCTCATAAAGTTAGAGATAAAATCCCTTATCTTATATTTTATGTAGTGTAACGAACAATGTCAACGAAAAAGAGTGCACCCGGAATCCCTTCCAAGGTGCACCACTACGCCATTTATTCAGTTTTTAAATACATCTGAATACCACCATAGACAACGGCTGTATTGATACTTTCAACTTCCTCTGGTGTAACCCATACGGTAAAGGATGTCGCCACACCCTCATCATCGGTAATCTTCTTCCCAGCATTATCATATACCTCACTGACATATACATTTTCTGCCATAAGTACAAGCATCTCACTTGCCGGATCCACAGCATACACATCCACAATATCACCTTTTCTTAAGGAACCATTTACTGAGTCATCAAATGATTCTGCTGCAAACGATGTAATCTCGTACCCACCTTTGTACTTATCCATCACCTGATCCTTCGATGCCAAATTATCTTTTAAAACCATCTGTGACTTGGTCATTGCATCTTCAATATAGAAGCCTTCCTTTGGAAGATCTGATGTTGAAGTGTATGCATTCTCTGGAATCGCATTTTTTTCAACTGCGACACTTGTAAAGTACTTGTCAGCATCTTCATACTTAACAAAAGTATTTGCAACAACATTTTCCTTCATGACAAGGACCTGCCCCTTAAGGCTCTCTGCCTCCAGTTTATTCTGCATGGAAAGATATAATCCGCAAACCACAATTCCTGCAAAGAGTGCTGGGAGAACTATCACTTTAAGCACGGCAATAAGCTTTGCCTTGATATCTCCGCCCTTCTTCTTTTTAGCCACCGTCTTTTTGTTATCCTTTTCCGTTACTACTGCTTTCTTCTGAAACATATATAAAAATCTCCTTTCTACTCGTTAATTTCCAAGGTACAGTAAATATCCTTGGTCTTTGTAATAAAACTGCCGTCAATAATGTTCTTAATATCAAATCTCACACGACCATATGCCGAGGTTTCCTTAACCCTCTCACCTTTTGGCGAATACACACTTCCTAGTCTGCCGTAGCTTACGCTCTTCGCCCCAGAGGGTCCTGTGTAGGTTGTTATCTTTACCTGGCTTCCTTCAACTTCATAACAAATATAAGAATCAAATGAGAAGTTGTAATAGAATCCTGTAGTCTCTGCTATAGCCTCATTCATGCTATCCATAAAGATTCTGTGGGACTTGTCTACATTCTGAAAACGAACTGTAGGTGTTCCTGTCATCTCCAAAGTCTCAAAATAGTAAATGTCATCTGCTACAAGCGAAGCTAATACCGAATCAGCCAGGGAATCATCTACATGATGCTGATGGGTCATAAGTCTTGCCACTTGCGCCATATATAACGTCAATACAATCATTAAAAGTGCCATTGTAAACATGACGACGTACCCCATAGAGCCGGTGGCAGCCTTCTTTTTAAATATCATCCTGCCACCTCCCTACTGCTTCGCTGTTGTCTGTCGGTTTATCGTAATTTGAACCGGATGATCTGCTACCTTAGATAGCCCACCTGCAAATGACAAAACATTCTCATTATAAGTACCACTTATCTTTAGATAGATTCTGTTTCCATAATCCACTTCCGACATCGTTGTACCACTAAGGCTAATATTAGATAAACCATAACCTTCAAGTTCCGAAATCAGATTTGCTCTGTCCGCTGGTGTAAGATACCCTTCCGTTTCCATAATGAGCATATATTCTCTTGCAGTCTGTCTCATGCCCCACTTGTCTGAGATACCAGAAAAAGCTCCAAAGATGATGACTAAGAACGCACATAAGACAACCATGTTAATCATCATAACAAGCATGTTTTCTACCATAGATGCCTTCTTTTTCTTTTTGATTTTCTCAATCAATCCCATCACCTCCTAAAATCCTATCTGCAGTTCAAGAAGTTTCATAATGATGCAGTATAAAATCATTGCCATTAGATCCATTGCAATGAAAATTACATACATCATTGTTTTGTGCTCTAATATCATGCATCGTCTCTTATTTACACTTGCCTGCTCTCTTTCAATATTGTTTTCCAGTGTACGCAATGCTTCGTCCACCTGTCCGGTTGACTGTAACGATTTAATGACAGTACAAAAACTGGATATCTCACCATTTGAGAAACTAAGCTCAAGTTCATCCAAGCATTCATCAAGGCTAATTCCTGATTCCAAGTCGTTTCGCAGTCTTAAAAGCGCTGTCTTAAGTCGCTTGTTCTCTACCACAATTACGGAGTCCTTTAGAGCATCTGCAATATACTGACCTCCACGCTTTCCGTAGAGGACGGATCTACTCATTTCCATAATGTCCGGCATCATTTCATCGTTGGATGCTTTGTTCTTAAGCCGTATAAATAAATCTAGAAAGAACCATCCCACAAACGCTGCCATAAAAGAAATTGGCTTAGCCATATCACTTTTAAAAACTCCTGCACTGATAAAGAATGCTATCACTCCAAAAAGTCCTGCCATTAATGTCTTGTACAGATACCACTGACTCACAGTCATGTGGTCTTTCAGCAAAACACCCGCTCCCATCTTCTTGAGCTGAATCTGTTTATCATAGATAAAACGGATAAAGCCCTGAGAGTTTTTAATTTTCTCTATCTTCTTTTTTGCTTCCTTTGCCGGAGTTGTACCAGAGATAAGATAAACCGCCCCCTGCACAATTCCGAAAATCAAAACAAATAGCAGTCCTATAAGCATATAAACCATCTGTTTCACCCCCTACCTATCTGTTCCAAACATCTTCACGCCAACCATCAGATACAAAAGTCCTGTTACCAGAAGTAATACCTGCCCAAATGCATTGCTTGTCATAATGTGCTTCACATCAATTCCGAGACCTGCCCCTATGATCCAAACAATGATAATCTGCATAATTGAGATAACCACTAGCGTCAACTTGCTTGAAAACAAGATATTCTTTCTGTCCTCCCTAGCCGATAAGCCTGCTGCAATCTGCCCCATCATCTGCACTAGCACCTCTTCATAGTTTGCCTGATAATGCATACAGTTCTTAAGATTGATAATGATAGTCTGAAGCTGTCTGTTATCCACCGACTCTTTCATATAGTCAAATGCAATATCAACATTTCCTGTATTCTCTGCATCTGCAACAAATTTCTGAACAACTCCTCTGAGAGGTCCACTTAAAGCTGGAATCGTATTGTTCATAATCGTTACTATGTCACTACTACCCTTGGCATGATTGGATAAGATTGATACGAAGATTGCCGTGCCATCTTCAATCTCGTTATATGTCTTTCCTGATAGTGCTTTAAAAAACACATATACCGCCACTGCCTGAGCTACTGTTAGAAAGATGGCTACAAACACATTTTGAAATAGTATCGCTCCCTCAAAAAAGCCTGCCATTCCTGCCATAATCATTCCAAGAAGCATTACTTCCCCTGATACCCAAGGTAGATAGTTTTTGATTCCACTGGTTAAAACCAAACGATCAAGCCTATACAAAATAGAATTATTTTCTATCGCACCAAATCTGGTAACAAACTCTGCTTCTGATAATAGTTTCTTGTCTGTATTCTCTCTGTAACGCTTTACTATGTTGTTCCAAACATTTTTTTCCTTGAATCGCTTATGTACGATAACGGAAAATACAAATGTTAAGAGGAACATAAGCATCCAAGAGAGAAGGTTACTCATCTGTAATGTCATAATCCTCATCTCCTTTGTCTGATTTTTCTTCGATTTCCTTTTGTCTTTGTTTTTCTTCGAAATCAGGATCGCTAGGATCGTAGATTACTACTCCATCATCGTCGTAAAGGATAATCGGGTCGTTCCAGTCAATGGACTCGTCATAAGCCTTGCCGTTATATTTGCTGATATCACCATCCGACACATATCGAAACAGACCTACACCATTTACAAAGTAGTACCCACTCTTGAAGTACTCAGGGATCTCAATCACGATAAAGTTTGAATGCATAAACTCGTAATCGTAATTTACAAATCGCTCCATGCTTCCAAAGCAATGAATATTCGCCGTTAAATTGAAATCCTGATAGTATGTCCCGGTGTAAAACTCGCAGGTATACTTCTTATCCTTTTTTAGTCCAAGAACGGTACCGCCATCCGAAACGCTTTTTTCATCTACCTTTACATTGCCGACCTTATCTAGGTACAGCCTTGTAATGGCTGAAAGCTCCGTTAACTGGGATGCATCAGAATTCATGTCAATGAAATACTTGTAATCATCGTCATCCACATCTGCAAATGTCATAAAATAGTGACCACCCTTATCAGCTTCCATATTAGAAATGCCTATGCTGTATCCATAATCCGCAAACCTCTCAAAAACGATTTCCTGTGGTACTTCCGTACTTGATACGTAAATGAGCCGGTCCTTTGATGTTACCGTAGGTATTCTGTCATCGGTGCCTGATTTCACCCATATAGATCTGGGATATTCAATTGCCTCTCCAAGTTCCTCGTTTTTAAAGTTATAATCACCGGTGATACAGGTGAAAAACACACTTTCACCTGCATCCTTTTTTAAATCTTCTTCAATACTTCCTCCATCATGATGCCAAACATAAGCTTTACCACTCTTAAGGTCATCTACAGAAGAAAAGGAATCTGGTTGTTTTCCTGCCTCACCACTTACCGTTGCAAACAAATCAACTCCCAAAAATGTGGCAACCACAGCTCCTAAGGCAAGTACGATTACACCAATAACTATGATCAATAAAACCTTTCTGTTTCCCATATCACACACCTTCCTTTGCTACCGGATATACCTTCTCATATATAAGTGCTTCTCTCTCCTTATCCCATCCGGCTATCCTAACAATCTCATCTACATGAAAATCTCTAAGATGCACAACATACTCGAATCCCTGTAACTGCTTCAAGGAATCTCTTGTGGAATATCCGGTTGCCTGGCTAATATAATCTGCCATCTTATCAACTGCCATTTCACAACTTTCACCATGCACAGATGTCCAGCATTTATGCCCGGTCATTGAAGCTTTTGATAATCCTGCTGCCTCCTGACCTTCCTTAACCTCACCTACGATTACTCGATCAAGGTCTACAAGAAGTGCCGCTCTTGTAAGATCTCCAAGTTCATAAGAAATCTTGGAATCTCCAGAATTGGTGAGTACATGTGCTGCAAACAGATCAGGATGACTGTTATCAAAAAGCTCTGCATTCTCCTGACAAATCATCACAGATTCGTCATGGGGGATCTCAGCAATCATGGCATTCATAAGCGTAGTCTTTCCGCTTGCCCCTTTGCCTGTAAAAAGGATTCCTTTTGAGGCAATCATCTTAAACATGAGAGCATTGAGTTCTGCATTCTCCTCAGAAAAAAACTTCGGAATCATATTAATCTTGAGCTTCTTCTTACTCTTATCGGGTGCCTTATGGCAAAACATCCCTGCATCTTCAAGACTTCTTAATGTGTACTTTGTCTTTGGAACCTTTCTGATTGCTACAAGTGGAAGTCCACTGTCCGTAAGAAGTCCGGAAATAATTGTGATTCGAAGAATGAAGTCTTCCTGCGTAGCATCCGTAAAAGTCTGTATTGCATTTGCCGTACCAAGATTCACCTTGTTACGCTCACAGATCTTATTTACGAATCGCTTGTAGTAATTCACGTCTGAAAATGAAACACCACTTCCAAAGCGCCTACCGGTTCTCTTGATTCGAATATTCTCTGGGTTATAAAGCTTTATATCCGAAATATCCTCTTCATGAATCAAGTCATCAATGAGTCCATATCCCCAAAGATCCTTTCTAATAAGTTCAAGTACAAGCTGCTTTTCTTCCTCTGAAAGCCCTTTCCCTTCCTCATCTTCATACTGGCTAAGCTCGGCTTTCATACTTTCCAATATCTTCTCTCTCGATACTTCAAGTGCATCAAGATTCCTTTTTTCTAAATTAGCCAGAAGCCCGGCACCCTGCTTTTTATGAAATTCCTCACAAAGAGAGGATGCCAATCCTTCATAAGCTTTGATTTCTTTATTCATCTACTACCTCCGTTATCTCCTCAACCCTGTGATGGAGATTTCTCTTATCTTTAATATGTCCAGCTACAAATACTGCTCCAATCAAAATGCTTAAGATTACAACGAAAGCGATTACCTTTATAAGCAGTTTTCTTTGTGCCTTTGGATCTGCCTGCTGTTTCTTACGAAGAAGCATCTCTTCTTCCATTTGAAGCTGCTTTGCTGACTCTCTGATCTTCTTTGCATCCTCTGTTGACCTAAAATACAGTGGTGTGCTCGGTTTGAAGAAAAAGTAATATAGGTATTTCCCATATGTCATGTCTTCCGTATAGTTACAACCAATCGCCACGCCCACCATAAGAAGTGCCATAAATATCAAGATGCATATGATTCTCGGTGTTTCAAAAAACAACGGTAATAATACATTTAAAAGTACTCCTGCGATCACACTCCCGAAAAAGACGATCTTCTGCAGGATTGTCTGGTTCTTTAATGCATCTATGCCAAAGAGAGCATCTGCATCAATCTCTTCCAGATTTACGTTTCTGTTCATTTGTGCCATGTTTTCCCTCCTTAGAACATTCTTGCAATGATAGAATCACTGCCCTTTACAAGTCCGCTAATTACAATTGGTGTAATAGACATCTGTACAGTGATTAAAATGCACTTATAAATGTCTGAAGCACCCGTTAAATCAAAGTTCACAAGATTCGTACAAAGACTGACTCCACATTTGACTGCAACCACCATCATGGCTCCCGATATGCAAAATCCAAAAAACGTCTTAATGTACATCACAAGCGATCTTGAAATGTCATGCCCTCCTGCACCAAGTGCTATAGCAATTCCTGCAAACGGAAGTACCATAAGCGGCTTTAAGATACGCTGGAATGCTGAACTGATAATTGATAGGCAACTCGCAACCATGATGAATAGAAGCACTACACCACCAATCAAGAACAACAGCGAACATCCGACTGAACTCCAAAACTTCGATAACCACTCACCTGACAATTCAAAGTCTGGTAGCTTCAAACAGGAATCAATGATGCTTTCCATATCTCCTGATACTGATAAGGTGTATGTTCCGGTTGCTGCTATCTTTCCTGTAATACCATCAGCAAATGTCATGATGTATCCCATAATCGACCACATGTTGGCTGCGATATAAAGAATGATGCAGTACCTTAATGCGTCCTGAAGAAACCTCATTGCCTGTTGCCCCGGTGGGGCTGAAATCACGCTCTTATAGATTGCGATTATGAAAAATACCGTCGCTATTGGAACTGTTGCATCACTAATCGCGTTATAAAAGGTATGCACAACGTTGTATGGTGTTCCACCACCTGCTGTCTTTGGACTTGTTGTAAAGAGTGTCATTGCTATTTCAATAAGGGCATTCCATACAGAGAAGGCACAGTTGTACAAAGCTTTAACTATATCTGCCATATAAACTCCTTTCCATGAAAAACGACCCGGCCAGTGTTATTTACACTGAACCGGGTCTCTACCCTTAAGTCAGCGCAGTAACAAGTGCACTAAGCCCTACAAGAACGCCTCCGGCTACTACGGAATACACTGCCTGGTGTTCGCCCTGCTGATCCATTTGACGGAAAGCCATTGCGAACTTAATACCGCCATAGACTAGCATGACTGCTCCGATTGCACTTCCCAAAGTCAAAAGAACTGACTTTAAGCTCGTAATCGCATGAGTGTAGCTTGCTGCTGCCAAAACCATATTTGTTCCCATAACTGCTTTTCTCCTTTCCAAAGTATTAAAGGAAATCTTCTATTAATTCCTTCACAATACATTTGGGGTGGTTTTAAGCTCATTACTAAACTGGGATCAAAAAACTTTTGAAAAATTGTCAATTTGTTTTGTAGATGTTTCCTTCGGAAACATACTCATTATCTTTTCTGCGCCAAAATCTGCCATGATAAGCTTGTATAAATGCTTAATCTGGCTTCTCGTGTACCCGGACGCCGATAACTGTTGCACGGTAATACAACGACTTTGGAATCTCTTCTGTCCTTCTTCGTCATATCCGTCTTTGTCTCTGTATCTTTCAAAATCAATTTCCTCTAAATTACAATATTCCTCTAAATATCTCTCATGATTTTCATGGAGTTTCTTTTGCATCTCCTCTGTCATCTTAAGAGTTGTTACCGGCTCTCTCATCTCTCCTGCAAGCACCATATTAGAAAGATCCTGCATGGTAAGAGTCATAATTGCCGTACCTCGCTTTCTAAGATGTTCTGCTTCCTTTTTTGCATCTGCACCGGATAAAAGAATTGGCACTCCTGCCTCACTGCTAAGTCTCTTAAGCTGTCTTTTCTTCGGATCATACGGTCTGGTTTTACGGCATAAAAGCTTTACAAAATCCGTCCGTTCCATCTGTACCTTTGGTTCAAACAAAGGATCTGTACCCTTAATCACAATGGCACACTCACCGTCCTTCTTCATGGCAAAGATATCCTCTGCGGAAAGCAGACTCTTTTCCATAACATCTTCAGAGCGACTACTCTGCCCCTTATAATCCTTCGCATCGGAATCACTGGCTTTATGAATCGTCTGAGTACCAAAATGCTTAGATAGGTATTCACAGGAATCCATATCTGGCGCACCCAAAATATCAATAATAGAACAGTTACCAATAAGGTCCTTATCCATATCAAACTTAGGAAATTTCCTTTTAAGCTGAATAAGGTTCTGCACGATGATAACTGCAGACATATTTCGGCTACGCATAGTTGAAAGCTTCTCTACGAAAGAGTCTGGCAACGTAACATTTGCAAACTCGTCCATCAAGAAGGTCAAATGCTGTGGTAAAGACTCATGCATATTAGGGTCAATTGCCGTAAGATGATACAGCTCATCAAAGAAAAGTGAATATACCATAGATGGGATCCAGTCATAATATCTCTTATCCTCGGATGTAACTATAAACAGAATTCTCTTACCTGTACTGCTCTCCTCGGACGGCTTGCTATAACCGAAGCTCTTTGCAATCTGAATCTCGTCCTCTGATAATAGGTCGATTACGCACTGAAGTTTCATATATCTGCAATGTGCATCAAGTGAAGCTACGATAGAACTGGTTGTTTCCGCCGCTCCGTTATAATACTTCTCTACTGCTACATACCCCGGAAAATCCGTATCATGCGTCTTTTTCCACTGAATCTGCGCCTTTCTCTCGATGGACATAATGCCGCCTTCTCTATTATCAATCGATCCATCCGCCTTTGTATAAACCGTTGTTGCATCCAATAACTTTACAAAAGTACGCCAGTTTCTTAGTTCCTCTGGATAGTAATAATGGATAAGATATATAAGCGATGTTAAAAGCACTTCCGCTGACTGCTCAAAGAACTGATCATTACTACCACCAGCCTCATCCTGCGGAGTTGTTGCTTTCATAAGAATACCGGCAATGCTCATGATATCGGACTCATTTCGGATATATCGAAATGGGTTAAAGTGTATACTCATTGGCATTCCATCTTCTGATTCCACATTCATAACCATGACTTCATATCCGTTATCTTCAAAATATTGTCCGGTCTGCTTATAAAGTTCACCCTTCGGATCCGTGACTAGGAAATTGCCACATAACTGGCTTAACATAGGTCTTGCAAGCCTAAATGATTTTCCTGATCCCGGAGGCCCTACTACGAGAATATTTAAGTTCGAAGTCTTTACGTTATCTATGGACAGATATACATTCTCAGCCAACCAATAATTCTTTGTGTTTACTGTAAGCGAACCGCTAATGTGGTCTTTTCCCGGATTAACCTCAACAACATTGCTTTCATCATGATTGGCAAACATTCTGGTAAACTCCTTCGCATTGCCCCACTTAGCTATACCAAATTCCTGCCCAGCGAAGGGATGCTCAAACTTTGTAAAAATCATGATAAACACAAGCGAATACATTACCCAAAAGCTACCTATAAAAGGGAGGGTCGCCGAAGTGACCCCCACAATAAAATGATGCTTTATGAGAACAAAATCCGTGAAGTTATTCATAAACTCACCGAAATCATTATCCGGCATCCACGAGGCTCCGCAAAGGAGCCCCAAATAAATACATAGAAATGTTCCGATGCCGTATATCACAAGTGTCTCTTTAACATTTCGAGTTCGCTTTTTTATAGATGTTCCCGCTTCTCTCATACTATCTGCCCTTTCTGCCTGTGGCTTTTGCTACTGCATCTACGACAGATTCTCCATTCTTCTCAATGATATCCGCACCATACATCTCTTTCTTTTTTCCATCTGGCTGTACAATAGCGTAGGTATTGTCACCTTTGATAAAAATCTCAGCATATTTTTCATCCATAGAATCCACCATGACACCGCGAAGCAGTCCGTCTTCTGTCTGCAAGCAAAGAACATCATCTTCGTCGTACATCAGCTTTTCAGACTCCACCTTAAGAACACTAAACTGCGAATCCTCATATGCTTTCTTTACTTCTTCATTCTCGTTATGCTTCTCGACAAATTCCTTTGCCTCATCGGAGCTATAGGTTTTATCTTTTTCTTCGCCCGAAACCTCTTCACGGGCATTTTTAAAATTTTCCTCGATAAACTCCTGATACTTCACGAAACGCTCCTTTGACTGCACAACTGCTGTAGGCTGCTCGTTTTCAAGACCTGCCTCTTTTAAAAGATGTGGAAGCTGCTTCTCCCACTCTGTCTGTGATAGTCCAAAATCGGAATACACCTTCTCACTGGATGTTCCCGGGATTCTGACATAGTATTCAGAGAAAATATGCCCCTGCTCATCCTCTACAAATTTTCTGCGGATGTAATGAATCTTGTCATCCTTGGTTCGCTGACTGTAATAGATTTCCTTACCTTCAGGAACAAGCTCTGCATCTCGAACCGGCCACATACAGTCATACGGCTCATATTCTTTTACAATGCCACATGTATTCTCCTGTTTTAACGCCATCTCAGGGTTAAACTCAGCAAGAGTTCCCTCTCCCTGCTTTAAATACTCTGCAAAATCTAACACATTATCACGATCAGCCTTGGCCTTGGATTCATTCAAAAGTTTCTCATTCTGAGCTTTTGCATCTTCAAGCATCATAAGTTCAGCTTCTGCCTCTGCTTTTTCTTCTTCTGTTGTAGCGTTAAGGATTCTCTCTTTTACAGCTACAATCTTTGCATCATATTCAGCATCCTTTTCTTCCTCTGTTTTAATTCGTCTGCTCATAACAGCCTTAATCTGCTCCTGATGAATACCCATATCCTGCGTAGGTACTGCTACTGGGATATAATCATCATTCGGGTTAAGATCAGGCATGATGCAATAGCGAAGATTATACTTCTCGCAATAAATATCAAAGTCTGACTTTCCATAAAGGATATTGCCCTTTTCATCCTTTCCAATAGTCGGAGCATCAAACATCTCCTTTGGGAACTCCAGGATAGCCGGTGTTCCTTCGCTCACTTCCTGCAGTTTCTCCCAAGTACAGTTACCGGGCTTTTTTAAATACTTCTCGTTGTGCCATTCCTGCAAAGCCTTTACCATACGAGCCATTGCAGCAATCATAGCTTTAGTTCCCTTAAAGAGGTAATACACACCTTTGTATTCCATCTCAACAACCTGTGAAATTTCATCTGCCATATCTCAAATCTCCTTTTCTACATATTTGGCCTACAAACCATGCAGGCATTCTTTGTTCTAAGTTTCTGATAGACCACTCCATACTTTGTACTAAGTGCCTCTACCGCCTTTCCATCACCGACATAAATCGCAACATGATAAATCCCCATGTATCTTCCATTTGCCTCTCCACCATAATAGATAAGGTCTCCAGGCTTTAGATCCGAAGTACTTAGCTTTTTACTATGTGCCTCAAGCATCCTTGCCCCTTCTGCGGCTGTCGGAGGATAATTTGTTCCATAACTAATATCTACACCTGCATTCTCCCAAGAATAATAAGCAAGCGAACTACAATCATACGCCTTACCGCTAGTACGATAATCCTGACTGTATGGGTATCCTACTTTCGACAGTGCATACCGTATAACCTTTTCCTGTGTTTCATCGGCACCGGAAGCAGCCACAATCTCATCAATCTCTCCATCCGAAAATGAAGTATTTCTAAGTCCTCCACCATCTCCGGTAAACATGGCCACAAAACCACTTAGTGCTTCTCCCACCTCTGCGATTGGCTGCAATACGCTAAACAGCAACGCAACGATGATAAACACCACTGCCGCAATTGTTGTGAAAATCAATATATATGGTGCTATTAAAGCCGCCAGTTTTGCCAACCACTTTTTCACATATGTCATGGGATTGATGACTGTGGTAAAGGTCTTTACCAAACCGCTATTTCCATCCCTCAAGGCATCCCCTGTCACTTTTTCAGAGACAAGATCATTTGACATATCAGCCTTTGCCTTAAAAAGATTTGCTACCGCTGTCTTTGTTGCAGCCACCTTCGTCTCTTTAGACTTAGCTTTCTTTGCTGATTTTTCCGCTGAAGATACCTCCTTTGTCTTACCAGCGGATAGTTTGCCTTCACTTCCAGCTCGCTCATCCGTAAACTTACTCATAGTAGAATCCTGCACTTTGATTTCGGAAGTTAAGTCCGATTTATAAGCTATATTTGCTTTAGCCCCTGCGTCAGATGTTTTGATTTCATCAAGGATTCGCTTTTGTTCTTTTGCTTTAACCTTATGTTTATCCGCCGAAAAACGGACAACTTTTTCTACTGTCTTATCCATGGAAGCAGAGGCAGCCTCTTCCTTTTCCGGAGAAAAGATAGCTGCTTCCTCTGATATAAACTGCTTCATGGAGTCTGCAAAATTTCCTCGTATTATATAGTAGTAGTTTTTAGAGACCCTCTCCAAGGTCTTTATAACTATTCAGTCATAGTCTTTTCTTTACCTTTTCTATAGGTTCGACTATGATGTTTAGGATGCTGTGGATTGGTTATTATTTCCTACCACTTGATGGTTTAAGAAAGGCTCCAACCACAGTCTCTTTGTTCATTTGTTAATCAGTTAGATACCGCATGACGGTTTATTTAGAACGAGGTTACAATCGCAAAGAGCACCCTGTGGTTCTAAAACAGCATTAATACATTTCAAAGGAGATTTATTTTTATGAT
>NZ_FOGW01000015.1 GCF_900111325.1 Lachnobacterium bovis | reverse complement strand
AAGGTTTTTCACTATTTAGTTATCAAAGTTTTTGTTTCGCTTATCAGCGACAACTTCTATATCTTATCACCTTCCTCAGTGTTTGTCAACATTTTTTTGTTTTTATTTTTTAATTCATTGCCACCAATCAAGGTGCTTTATATCGAATCGTTTCCAAATAAAAACTTGCCATCATCTGGCGAAAGATGTCTGATCGAAGTCTTTCTCACTTACTAGTTTCCTTCGTTTGTGAGCACTTCGCTGTCAGCTAGATTATATTAGCATCTTTAACTCTTTCTGTCAACCATTTTTTTGTTGATTTTAATTTTTTTTGTTGATTTTAATTTTTTTGTTGATTTTAATTTTTTTGTTGATTTTAATGTTTTTGTTGATTTTAATGTTTTTGTTGATTTTAATTTTTTTTGATTTTAATGTTTTTTTATTAATTTCGATTATTAGCTTATTTACATGTTTATTTTGATGTCACTTACTTTTTGTTATCATATGATTTTATAGCATCAAATCAATTCTAGATAAAATTATTTTCAACATTAAAATCAACTTATGTAATCTTTCGTTTTTTATTTGCGGCTATGCTTTTTTACTTGATAATAATTGCAATACATCTTGCAAATTTCTTACGCCAATGATATTAATGTTTTCAATCATAGGAAGTTTATTTTTGGAAATATCAGGAATTACGCATGTTTTAAAACCGAGTTTTTGAGCTTCATTTATACGCTGTTCTGTCGAATTTACACTTCTAATTTCACCGCTTAATCCTACCTCACCAAAACATACCATCTTATCATCTATTGCTATATCAAGATGGCTTGATAAGACCGCCATTACTATTCCTAAATCTATAGCTGGTTCATTTAATTTTGCTCCACCTGCTATATTTATATACGCATCGCAATCTGACAATCGAATCCCTAATCTTTTTTCTATAACTGCCATTAGCAAATTAACACGATTATAATCTAAGCCAGTTGACGTTCTTCTTGGATTATTAAAAAAGCTGTGACAGACTAGTGCTTGTATTTCTAGCAAAACTGGCCTTGTTCCTTCAACCGAACATGTTACAACAGATCCCGAGGCATCTTTTGGTTTACCACTAAGCATAAATTCTGATGGATTTTCAACTTCTTCAAGCCCCGTTTGTCTCATCTCGAAAACTCCAATTTCATTTGTTGAACCAAATCTGTTTTTTACCCCTCTTAGGATTCTATAGGATTCATGTCTATCACCTTCAAAATAGAGCACCGTATCAACCATATGCTCTAACACTCTTGGTCCTGCCACTACACCTTCTTTTGTAACATGCCCCACAATAAACATGCTTATATTCATTCCTTTAGCTATTTGCATAAGTATTGCTGTTGCCTCACGTACTTGCGAAACACTTCCAGGCGTTGATGACACTTCTTCATCATACATTGTTTGAATAGAATCAATTATTACGACTTTTGGTTTTTCTTTTTCAATTATCTCACGTATTGTTGATAGATTTGTTTCACAAAATAATCTTAAATTATTTGTAAATTGACCTATTCTATCTGCTCTAATTTTTATTTGCTGAGTTGATTCTTCTCCAGAAACATATAATACTTTTTCTCCCTTTGAAGATAAATTTTGACATACTTGCAATAGCAATGTTGATTTTCCAATACCAGGATCTCCACCTATAAGTGTCATCGAACCTTTAACAATTCCTCCACCTAATACGCGATCTAATTCCTTTATTCCCGTTGATGTTCTATCTTCTAAATCTATTTTTATTTCATTTAAGGCAAACGTCTTATTTTCTTTTCTGGGTGTATTTACAATTTTTCCTGATGAACTGATCTTTTTTTTATCTACAACTTCTTCTACAAATGTATTCCATTCCTTACAACCTGGACACTGTCCAAGCCACTTTGTTGATTCATAACCACATTCTTGACAAAAGAAAACTGTCTTTTTTGCTTTTTGTTTCATTTTCACCTCTACAAAAGTAAAAGATTCTAGAATTTATCTAGAATCCTTTACTGTTTTTTTATTATTTTTCACTAGTTGTATTTTCAAATTTATAGATTATACTAATTAAAAATCAACGATTAACTTTATTCATAATCTATGATTATGTTTATTCATATCCTATGATTATGTTTATTCATATTCTATGATTTGGTTTATTCATATTCTAGAATAATCTTAATTTACAATTGTTATTGATTCATGGTTAATCTTGATTTTCGCTTAAATTTCGGCAACTTCTATTTTAACAACTTCTTGATTTTCTAATTCAACACTTATACTAAGTTTGCCACCAAGTCCTGTCTTAATGTCACCTACTTCTTTACCATTAATCTTAACTTTGTATGTTTTATCTTCGTCTAATCCTAATGTTATCTGAGCATCTTCTGCACCTTCAACATTAAACGAAGCACCATTGTTTGTTTCTACAAAATTTGTAACCGTTGTTCCTGGAACTGATTCATATGCAAACATTCCATTTTTTTCAAGTTTCGTAATTTCATCAAATGTTTTCACTTTAAAAACATTTCCCTGATAATCAAAATTATCACGTTTTGCTTTTGTCTTTAGTGTGTAATCACCAAAACTTAAAGTTCCATTTTCTTCTTTACGTATTAAATCACTTACTACAGCCATTTTTAACCTCCTGTACCCACACAACTCACTACATGAATTTGATAAATTTACAGTATCCTCAATCAATATATCTATATGCTTGCAAACACATTTTTATCATTTGACATCTTGATTACTTTTAGATGTTTTACTCTTTTTATTTTCTTCGAGTTCATTATAATTTACGTGCTTACACATTATTAATTACTCATAATTGATATTGATTAACCGAGATACTATAACTACATATTCACTCTATCCATCATGCACGTACCTCCTGAATATTATATACCTTTTTTACTATACAGTTCTTCCTATGTAGTTTAAACTGTTACTTTTAGACTCATCATAAAAAGAAGTCTGTAATTTAATATTATAATTACTTGTATTATATAATAATTTTCGCCTAATTTCCATATAAACAAACCATTTAAGAAAAATTTAATTTTCTCCAAACTTTTTCGTCTTCGAACCTTAAAATTCATATTATTCAGTCATTCTCATTCTTCTTATATGAATTCTATTTTCTATAACTATCTTATTTATGCGGTGTTCATTATCTATACTACGACATTTTCTTTTTATGCTGCTACATTCGTTATTTACGCTGTGGCGTTCGTCATCTATACTACGACACTTTCTTTTTATACTGCTACATTCGTTATTTACGCTGTGGCGTTCGTTATCTGTGCTGTAGAATCTTAATTTGTGCTACCGCATATACAGTTCTCGTTAATTTGTGGTATTTTTATTGCTATATGTCTTGGCTGTTTTTGTGGTATTTTCTTTTTTATTGTGGCATTAATTATGTTTTTGTGGTATTTTCTTTTTTATTGTGGCATTAATTATGTTTTTATTGTAATAATTTTTGTTTGTTATTGTGGTGTTAGTTATATTTTTATTGTAATAATTTTTGTTTGTTATTGTGGTGTTCGTTATATTTTTATTGTTATGTTTTATTGACATGCCATACTTTTTTCGTTTCGTTATGTATGGCATGCCTTTTTTAGCCTAATTCTATATGGATTTTCTTGTTTAAAGTAGTTACTATTACTTTATCACCACTATTAATATTTCCATTTACAATTTCTTCTGCCAATTTATCTTCGATTTCTTCTTGAATTTTTCGTTTCAATGGACGAGCACCATATTTCTTATCATAACCATTTTCAACAATATAGTTTTTGGCACTGTCACGAATTATTAACTCAAGATTTAATTGTTCTTTTGCTCTATCTATCAATTCTTTTGATAATAGTGTAACAATTTTCTTCATGTCATCTTTAGTTAATGTTCTAAATACAATTGTCTCATCTATTCTGTTCAAAAATTCTGGTTTGAAGATTCTTTGAGCTTCTTCCATAACATTTGATTTCATTTTATCATAATTTGCTTCTTCATCATCAACTGCTGTAAATCCTAATTTTTTAGGTTCGATTACCGATTGAGCTCCTGCATTTGATGTCATTATTATGATACAATTTTTAAAATCAACTTTTCTACCTTGCGAATCAGTTATGTGTCCATCATCTAATACTTGCAATAAAATATTAGACACATCTGGATGCGCTTTTTCAATTTCATCAAACAAAATAACAGAAAACGGATTCCTTCTAACTTTTTCACTAAGTTGTCCACCCTCATCATGTCCTACGTAACCTGGAGGTGATCCGATTAATTTTGAAACGCTGTGTTTTTCCATGTATTCAGACATATCAACTCTAATCATTGCATCTTCTTTACCAAACACCGCTTCTGCTAATGCTTTTGAAATTTCTGTTTTACCAACACCTGTAGGTCCTAAAAATAAGAATGAACCAACTGGACGTTTTGGATCCTTTAATCCCACTCGGCCTCTACGAACTGCTCTAGCGACTGCTTCTACCGCCTTGTCTTGACCTATCACTCTCTTATGTAAAATAGATTCTAATTTTTTCAATCGTGAAGCTTCTTTTTCAGTCAAACGAGTCACTGGAATTTTAGTCCATTCTGCAATTACATCTGCAATCTCTTTTTCACCTACAACTATTTTTTTACGTCTAAATTTTTGCTGTTGGCTTTTTGATATTTTATCTAAGTTTTTTTGTAATTCTTTCTTTTCTTCTTTATGTTGTCTTGCAGCTTCAATATTGCCTTCTGCTAACGCATTTTCAAGTTCTTCTTCTTTACTTGCAATTTCTGTTTTTAAATTTGCAATTTTTTCATAATTATTAGAAAATCCTAATCTACATTTTGCAGAAGCTTCATCAATTACATCTATTGCCTTATCTGGTAAAAATCTATCATTTATGTATCTTTCAGACAATTGAACTGCTGCCTCAAGTGCTTCATCTAAAATTTCTACATTATGATGTATTTCATAATTTTTCTTAATTCCCTGTAAAATTTCGATAGTTTCTTCTTCTGAAGGCTCATCGACTATTACAGGTTGGAATCTTCTTTCAAGGGCTGCATCTTTTTCAATATATTTTCTATACTCTTCTATTGTTGTAGCACCAATAATTTGAACTTCGCCACGCGCTAATGCTGGTTTTAAAATATTTGAAGCATCTAATGCTCCTTCTGCACCACCTGCACCTATAATTGTATGAAGTTCGTCTATAAATAATAAAATGTTTCCACTTTCAGAAACTTCTTTTATAACTTTTTTAATTCTTTCTTCGAACTCTCCTCTATACTTAGATTTAGCGACAAGTCCTGACATATCAAGAGCTACTAATCTTTTCCCTGCGATTGTATCAGGAACCATTCCACTAACAATTCTTTCAGCTATGCCTTCTATAATTGCTGTTTTACCAACACCTGGCTCTCCTATTAAACATGGATTATTTTTTCCACGACGACTCAATATCTGAATTACTCTATTATTTTCTTGTATTCTTCCTATAACAGGATCTAATTCATTTTCTCGAGCTAATTCTGTTAAATCTCTTGAATATTGATCTAATGTTGGTGTTGAACTACTTTCAACTTGTCCTGATTTATTTTTCTGAAATTCGTCTCGATATTCAGCCGGATTTTCTCCTATTGCTGTTAAAATATCAACAAACAATTTTTGATTATTTATTCCTAGACTATTAAATAATCTTGTTGCTGCACAATCTCCTTCTTTTATAAGCGCAATCAAAAGATGTTCTGTTCCAATTTTTTCGGAATGAAATCTTTCAGCTTCATCTTCAGCATTTTTTAAAACGCTTTGTGTTCTAGGTGAAAAACCATCTTTATCTTCTACTAAAAGATCTTCTCCTGGTGAAATAAATTCTTCAATCATATTCACAACTTTCATCAGCTCAACATTATTGAGCTTCAAAACCTGAGCTGCTACACCAGATGACTCTTTTAGTAAACCTGCTAAAACATGTTCTGTCCCAACATAGTTATGATGTAAGTTCTTTGAAATCTGTCTAGCGTACTCTAATGATTTTTTGGCTTTTTGTGTGTAATCTTTCAAGTCTATTAGCCTCCTTATACAAGTTTTTTAAGCACTACTTTCCATCAATGAATTCTAAATCTGAATTATCTAATAACCTTTGACTTTCCCTTTCGAATTCATCTTTATCTTTAACATTTTGTAAATCTTTTTTACTATACTCATATGATGGTGATTCTTCTACAAAATCCTCATCTATCGAAAAGAGATTTACAATTATTAATCGCTTTTTCATTTTGCGATTCGCCTTGTATTTTAGCAAAATATTAAGCAAAATGATTAAACATGCTGCTAAAATCAAATAATTATAATTATTCATTTTTATTTTTGATGCACCCTTTTCGACTATATTAATAGCTTCTTTTCCAATTTTAGATTCATAAAAACGTTCAGCACTTAAACTTTTGACATAATTCATAAATTTCCCCTCGCTTATATTATATTTATACCACCCTCTACTTCCACTATCATTATAACAGTAAACAAGACAAAATTCATCATAATTAGATACTAAAACCTTTATTTTTTGATTCTTTATAACTATTTCTCGTTCAAAATATTTTTTTGGAATATCAGCTTTTTCTAAAAAAGTCGGTATAATGCATTCATTATCTGTGTATAATTGCAAAAATGGATATATTTCTTTTTGTTTTTCATCGTATATAAAAAGTGATGATGTATCCTTTTGTTTTTTTGAATTACTCAAATCAAAAATTTGTTTTTTTAAATAAAGAAGCTTCATATCATATTTATAATTAACTAAAGCTGGATACTCTTTATTGTCTATTTTTACAGTTGTAGTTATGAAATCATTTGGAATAATTTTTTGGGGAATTTCCGAATTAATTTCATAACTATCATTTCCATAAAATAAAATATCCTTATCTTCGTATTCTAAATTTTCTAAAGTATCATCTTTATCTATTTCAGCATTGTAAATTTCATCTTTGTTTATCTCATCAGTATTTTTTACATCTATAACTTTCGCTACCGCATTAATTGTTGTTTCATTACCATTTTTATCTTTAGAATCAAAAGCACACGCTTTGACAGTTGTTACTCCTCTTGTTTTTGCCTTAAAATCTACTATAATTCCTTTTGAACCTTTTTGTTTTTCATTTTCTACATCTAAAACTAGCTGGCCATCCTTTTTTTCAATTACAGATGTATTTTTTCCCTTAAATTCTATTACATCCTTGTCATAATTCACCTCAATACGCGAAGAATCCCCGTCAAATACTATAAATGACATTTCAAAAATATCACCTTTATTTATTCTTTCTTTTAAGACATTTATACTTAATGTCTCAGCATCAATTTTGCCTTCTGGAACACTTACAATAGATAAAAAAATTGCCATAATAAATAATTTTTTTCTGATATTTTTCATCTAACTCCTCCACGAATCAAAAAAAGCGAATTATCTTATAACATATAAATCGAATTATTTCTAGGTAAACTAAAGCAAGTCTTTCTTATAATTTTTGCTTCTTATTATTTTTGCTTCTTATTATTTTATTTCTTTGTTTCCTTATTTCTTATCTTTTTTACTTGTCTTAAAAACAAATCTTTGTACATATCATGGAAAACCTTTTTTGAATATGCAAAATTCATAACGAAATAAGTATCTTCTTCCGTTAATAAAATATTTTCATTTTTATCTGCATAAATATATTCTAAGCTAAGATCGTCTAATGTAAAAATATAATCACACATCACAATATTTGGCTTACTTAACCCATCAATCCTTACGATTATGTTTTCATTCATTTTTATTGCTAATCGTTCTAAACGTTGTTTTAAATTTTTAGCCTCTTCTAATAGATTATTTGACTTGATATTAATCATATTATATCTTTTAACGATTTCTTTTTCCCTTTTATATAAATTCTTTACTTCTCCAATTATTCCTTCAGATGCCTTTCCATAATTACCATAAATCGCATCATTAAATGCCGCCATTATAGTGGATAAACGACATGTTTCTTCATTATATTCACTATCATATACTGCTACAAAAACGTTTCTCAAAAAAACTTCACACATTCTGTCTATTTCATCTTCTTTTGTAAATTCCATAAAAAATTTAATCCAATTTCTCCATGCATAATATGTTGGAAAAGTATTTACAATTTCTTTTTTAGCGCCCATCGCATGCAATGCCTTCGCATCACCTAAACATGCTATTTTATATCCTGCTGCAGTTGCACGTTTGCACCACGTCGTATCATCCCAATAAAGAAAATTTTCCTCTGGCATTACTCCAATTTTATCAATAACTTCTCTTCTTAACATAAGTGCACAAGCTGGCACTGCATCACAATATACATATTCTGGCATCGTTCCATCTTCTAATCTACCTGCAAATGGACTTTTCACGCAATAATCTTCAAAATCCACTTCAATACCATATTGTTGGACAATATTAGGAGCAGTTGTATTATATACTTTTGCACATGCCATCCCACTTTCATTGTGCCTGTCTAAAAAAGCTTTAAGATTTTCTACTGCTTTTTCATCTAACATTGCATCATTATCTACACACATTAAATATTTATAATCTTTTTTTAGAGCAGTCCTCAAGCCTTTATTAAAGCCTCCAGAACCGCCTAAATTTTCTGAATTTTCTATAATGAAAACTTTATCCTCATATTTACTATGCAATAACTCTAAGGAATTATCTTTTGATGCATTATCCACAACATATATGTCTATTGCTTTATATGTTGATTCTAATATTGATGTAATACACTTATCTAAATCATTTGCTTTATTATAATTGCATACAACTACTCCTATTTTATCCATAGTTCCCCCTTTAATCTAACTGACTAAAGTACTAGTTGAACAATCCAACAATAAAATCCCATAGTGCTTTAAAGAATTCTACTACTTTATCCCAAAAAGATGATGCATCTGACATACTAATGCCTAATTTTTGTGCCCAACTCTCTGCTTGATTTTTTACTGCACTCCAGTCAATATTTAAATCTTTAAATTTAGACAATAACTCGAGTAGTTTATCGATATCTTTTTGTGATAACTTAACATCATATTTCTTAGCAGCCTCATCAATGGCTTTTTTAATATCTTCTTTTGAATTTAATTGATTATTTGCTATTTGCTGTTTTAAATCAGCTACCATTGCTTCGATATTTTCTTTTTTTCCACCAGCAGTTTCTTCTAACTGTCCTGTAGTAACTATCTCTTCTAATGAAGCATCAACAGCTTTTTTATCTAATTCTTTACCTGTCATATTTTTGTAGGCTTTAAATGTTCCTACTAAGGCAGCTGTTCCCGAAATTCTAAATGGTGCTGCAACTATGATATTAGCATCCTTAATTCCTGCAGTTGCTAATGCATTTTTATACATACCAACTGTACAATATCCGATGTTATAAGTGGAAATTTTAATTCCAGTTCCCTTTGGTGCTGAAGTTACAACTACAGATGATAATGACCTTGTACCTATTTTGCTAGAAGAAATCTTAGAATCTAGATATTGATGTTCTTCCGCATTGTTTACGTAATTTACATCGTAATCACTTAATTTAGCTGGATCAACGCCCATCAATCTAAGCACTGTGTTCTTTTGCTCTGGCGAAAGGTCACTACCTAATGATAAATATGGTTTATCACCTTCTTTAACCTTTACATCATCACCTTTTTCTTTTACTTCTACAGGTGGCTTTGTTGTGTTATCTGTAGTCTGTGTACTATTACTTGTTGTATTGTTATTTGTTGTCTTGTTATTTGATTGTGTTTCTGTAGTATTATTTGATGATGTTGTTTTTTCATCGTCACTCGACGGTGTATCATTTGTCTCATCAATCGATGATTCACTTGATTTTTCTGTTTTAGTTACGTTACTTGATGCTAATATTGCTGATGTTTCATTCATAAAAATCACTGAACTTATCATCAAAATACTCATTAGTCTCACTATACGTTTTTTCATTATGTTACATCCTCCTCTAGAGATTACCTAAAATATTTTATTACATTTTTTTGTCTAATATGTGTATAAAATTTATCTCTACTCCGAATATAGTATATCACTTTTTATTAAAATTTTGGTTAATTATATAAATACTCTACACTAAATGTATTATTTTGAGCACTTACAATTGCATTTCCACCGCAAATCAATGGCACCATTGGAGATAAATGTCCTATATCTAAATCCATAATAATTGGAACATTAAATTCTTTTAATACATCTGTTACGGCCTGATATTGATCTATTCCAAAGTCAGGTTCATTAAAATGCATAGGACGACCTATTAAAAATCCTTTTGTATTTTCAAACCAACCATTTTCTCTGAGTTGCCATAATACTCGTCTTATACTCATTACGTTGAGATCACACGCCTCTAAAAACCAAATTATTCCATCTTCTTTATATTTTTCTTTGAATTCTTTTACTTTATCAAATCTAGTACCTGCTAGCATACTTAAACAATCCATGCAACCACCTAACAGACGCCCCTTTATTGTTACTCCTTCTTCTTTTAGAGTTGCTGGGTAATATACATAATTTTCTTTTTCTGTTATATTGTAAGGTTCTAATGGATTTTCTGGCGTCTTAAGAGATTCAAGTTCCCATCCATCATACCCTTGTATTTTTTTAGTTTTTCCTGATAAAAGATTCATACAATCTTCTAAAGATTTATGCCATGGATTCATTCCAAAAGTTGCTGCACATGGACCATATATTGCCGCTGTATCTAAAATCGTTGCACTTAAAAATGTAAAATTTGTATTATCTGAGTAACCCATAAACCACTTTGGAGATGATTTTTTTAATTTTTCAAAATCAATATATGGTAAAATTTCACACATTAATTCTCCACCACCGCATGAAATCAATATATCATTTTTATCAGATTCATACATTTCTTGTAATTCTCTTGCACATTCTTGTGGCGTATTACAAATTCCAATTCCTTTATTTACATAACAGTTATAACCTAAGTAAATGTTATAACCTTTTTCAATAAATTTTGTTTGTGCATTTTTAAAAGCACTAAAATAAGGTTCAATTGCGCAACTAAATGATGGCGAAACAAAACCGATTGTATTTTTCTCTTTTAAATAGTGGGGATATCTCATTTTTTCCTCCTAAAAATATAATTTTTTTATTTTTTTATGATTTTTCACAATAAAGCACATTATTTTAGTATATTCTTCTCATTTATTGACACTTGCACACTTTCATTTTTAATACTACAATATTATGGATAGTGTATTAAATATAAAGGAGATTACTATGACTCAAAATAACGTTTTAGTTGCTCAATCAGGTGGACCAACTGTAGCAATAAACTCTAGCCTTGCTGGTGTAATTGCGGCAACTGTAGAATCAAAAAATTATGATATTTGTTACGGTGCCTTAAATGGTGTAACAGGAATTTTAGACGAAAGATATTTAAATCTAAGCCAATTGGTAGAACAGGATTCAACTGTTATTGACCAAATCAAGACAACTCCTGCTATGTATTTAGGATCTTGCCGTCACAAACTACCTAATTTTGAAGACGATGTACATCCATATGAACAAATTTTTTCTCAATTCGAAAAATTAAACATTAAAGCCTTTTTCTATATTGGCGGTAATGATTCAATGGATACAGTACTTAAGTTATCTGATTATGCAAAAAAAATCAATAGTAATATTAGAATTATAGGTATTCCAAAAACCATCGACAACGATTTATGTATGACAGATCATACTCCAGGCTTTGGATCAGCTGCAAAATATGTTGCAACATCTATCCTTGAAATTTCTCATGACACTTATATTTACAAAGTTAAAAGTGTAACAATCGTAGAAGTTATGGGACGAGACGCTGGATGGTTAACTGCTTCTGCTGCTTTAGCTAGAAACGAATACAGTCAAGCACCTCATCTTATTTATCTTCCAGAAGTAGCTTTTGATAAAAAACAATTTATTGAAGATATCAAGAAACAATTAGAAACTACAAACAATGTAATTGTTGCAGTTTCTGAAGGTATAAGAGACAAAGATGGTAACTATATTTCTGCTGGTGAAACAGCTGAGGATACATTTGGACATGCTCAATTAAGTGGTGCTGGCAAAGCATTAGAATACCTTGTTAAAGAACAACTAGGAGTCAAAGTTAGATCAGTTGAAATAAACGTTTTACAGCGTTGTGCTTCACATATTGCATCTAAGACAGATCTTGACGAAGCTTTTGCTCAAGGACAAAAAGCTGTTGAAATTGCAAGTGAAGGTATTACCGCCGCAATGGTTGTTATCAAACGTTTATCAAACGATCCATATACTGTCGAATATGGTTATGCAGTAATTAAAAATATCGCAAATGAGGCAAAATCAGTTCCTGTAGAATGGATTAATAAAGAGGGTAATGACATAACTCAAGAACTACATGATTATTTATTACCACTTATCCAGGGTGAAGTTGCTATTAACTATCACAACGGATTACCTTCATACATGAATGTATCTCATTTACACAAAAGGAGTGAAAAATAAACTAATCATTATGCTAAAAAAAGAAAAACTAAATACTAAGGCTGGATCTAAAAATTCAGCCTCTAAACAACATAGTGGAAGCTCAATTACTAAGTATTTATTGTTTGGAATAATTGGGATTACTATTATCGCTTACATCTGTGTAAGCATCTATTTTATGAAACATTTTTATCCTAATACAAAGATTGGAAATTTAGACATAAGTTTAAAAACTTCAGATTATGTGATTTCAGAAAAAACAAAAACTTCTAAATCTTATTCATTGACTATTATTGATAAGGATAAAACTTCATACAAAATTAAGGGAAGTGACATTGATTACACTTATAAGTCAACAGGAGAAGAAAAAAAATTATTAAAAAAACAAAATTCTTTTCTATGGCCTATAAATGTTTTTAAGAAATCAAATTATACTTTATTGTCTTCTTCATCTTATAATGAGTCAAAATTAAAACATTGTATTAACGGCTTGTCTCTTTTTGACAAAAGTAAAATTGTAGAACCAGTTGATGCACATTTTGAACAGACAAAAAATGGATATACTATTGTAAAAGCCTCAGATGGCCATTATCCACTTTACAATAAGATTGAAAAAGAAATTAAACATGCACTAGATTTACAGAATCCAAAAATTGTTTTGGATAAAAATTATTATAAACATCCAAAAATAACAAATGATGATAAATCTGTAAAAAAGGTAATTGATAAAGTTGATAAATATTGTTCTCTTAATTTAACATACAAAATTGGTACTGAAAATTATAAATTATCTGATGCTGATATAATTAGTATGTTAGATATTACAAAAAGTGGTGTTGTTTCTTTAAATCGCAACAAAGTTGCAAGCTTTACTTTTAATCTTGCTTCAAAATATAATACTTTTGGACGAGTTAGAGAATTTAAAACAACTGTTGGTGACACTGTTAAAATTGGTGGCGGTGACTACGGATGGGTTATCAATAAAAATAAAGAAACAGAGCATCTTTATAATGCTTTAAATAATCACAAAAACTTTAATTGTGAACCTATATATGAACAAACCGGTTTATATCGTGCTAAAGATGACATTGGTAAGACATATATTGAAATTGATTATACTAATCAAAAATTATATTACTATAAAGACGGTGCTTTACAATTACAAACTGATATTGTATCTGGTAACATTAGTAGAAACAATGGTTCTCCAGATGGCGTATTTAAAATTGTATATAAACAAAGTCCTGCAACTTTAGTAGGTGAAAATTATCAATCAGAAGTAACATACTTTATGCCTTTTGCATATAACGTAGGTATTCACGATGCAAGTTGGCGTTCAAGTTTTGGCGGATCAATTTATAAAACTAATGGTTCTCATGGTTGTGTAAACGTTCCACCAAGTGTAGCTGGCAAGCTATATAAAATTGTCGAAAAGAAGACTCCAGTTATAGCTTACTATCGTGAACATGTTGTATTAACAGCTGAAAATGCTAAAATTTCTAATGCATTTTCTTATGCAGCACCAGGTCAAATGTCAAGAGCACAAAAAGTAGCATCAGGCAATGCTAATCATTAGTACTATGCATTAACATCATTGTTTTTACAATGATTATAATAAAAAATAACCATCATTTGATTTTATAACTTTTTAATTAAGCGTTATATTATCATTTAATGGTTATTTTTCTTTTTTTAATAGTTTTTCTTTTTTAATTCCTTTTCAATAATTTTTAATTGCTGTGCAGTTCTATGATTTTGATTACTACTAGTAAATTTCTTTACACTATGCAAAACGTGTTTTTGCGATTTATTTAAAAACTTAGCAACATTTCTCATTGCTATCTTAGTATATTCTTCTCTTCTTGATACCTCATCTATATCTAGGCCTTCTGTAACGTTATCATTAGAAGAGGATTTATGTAGTTTTTCTGAAAAATTAGAATACATGTTTCCAGAAATATCTTTCATTGTACTTGGCAACTCTTTTACCGTCTGCGGTAAATCTTTTACTACCTGTGGAATCTCTTTAACAGTTTGAGGTAATTCTTTCATAGTACTTGAAAATGCATCTGTTGTTTTAAACACTTTATTTTTAGTTCCTTTTATTGAATCTTCTATTGTAGAATATAATGCCTCCATTTGTAAATTAACGTTTTCTTCAATCGTTTGAACGTTTTGTGTTAAGCCTGTTATTGCACTTATTGTAACGGCTATATCTGCACTTATAATCCCTGATCCGACAATCGCCATTAATGTCATTGGAATTTCTCCTACATTACGAGTCATTTTATCAACAAATGGAAAGATGTAATGTATAACCATTAATCCTCCGAAACCAAAACCTAGTGTCGCAGGTAGACATATCCTACCATTCAAATTTAAAGGTGTCTCACTGTAATCCCACCATACTGCATGAAATACTTTTTCTAGAATCCAAGAGGTCGAATATTCTAACACCATACTTCCTAAACACGAGTATATAAATATTTCTAAATTAGACATATCCTTTAAAAACATTCCAGAAAATAAAAATGAACATCCTATTCCGCCTATTCCATATATTGGACAAACTGGTCCAAATAAAAAGCCTCTATTTTCCCATTTATGGCTCTTAACTGTGCAATAAATACTTTCATATATCCAGCCAATTATACTAAAGATTAAAAACCAAACAAAAAACTTTGCAATTATCATTTATTTAATCTCCTCTTTTTAAAATAATAATGTTATTATAGGTTTTTTTAAAAAATGTGTCAAATTTTAGAGAAGTATCTACTCTCTATTGAGAAAAATATCACAACAAAATAAATCACAGGGTTAAGAATATTTCTCTTCCCTGTGACCTCTTAAAACATTTTGAACATTTCGAAATTTAATCATTACAGGTGCTTGTAACGATTTATTAGTAGTGAAAGTATTTACAATAATATATTTATTGCTTACATTGTTAGTATAGACTAATTAATATTATAAGTCAATAATTTTTTTCTTGTAGATAAACACCTCTTAATATGATATAATTAAATTTGAAAAATATTTATATATATATATTCTATATTTGTTATATTTATCATTTTAATATAAAAAACATAAATAGTTATTTTAGGAGGAATAATATGAATCACACAACACACAACGAATCTTCAGAAGATTACTTAGAAACCATTCTAATCTTAAGTCAAAAATTACCTGTTGTTCGTGCTGTAGATATTGCAAAATATATGGGATTTAAGAAACCTAGTGTTAGTATCGCAATGAAAAATCTTCGTCAGAAAAATTTAATTACAGTGAATGATTCAAGATTTATTTATCTAACAGATGAGGGAAAAAAAATAGCTAACATGATTCTTGAACGCCATACTTTGATTACAAAAGCTCTTATCGCTCTTGGTGTTTCAATTGACACTGCAACTGAAGATGCATGTCGCATAGAACATGATTTAAGCGAAGAAACATTTGAAAAAATTAAGACATATATTAAAACAACACCTATTGCAGATAAAATATTATCTAGCAATACCGTTATTAACGGTGAAGATTTCCTTAACGCTAAGAAAATCGTTTTAAACGGATCATTATTAGATAGGGAAGAATACGAAAAAGAGCATGCAGATAATTAAAATATTTAATTTATTACGTAAAATACTTTTTTATATAAAAAGGGCTATAAAAGAATTTATCTTTTACAGCCCTTTTTGTTTTAAGTATACTATTGAGCAATGCTCTCTAAATGATCTGCTATAACACTTTGCATTTCTTGTTTGTCTCTACCTAATGCAAATGCCAATTCTGTGTAAAGATTGTTCTCAGCTTTCTTGAAATAACGCTCATCAATAGCAGTTACTTTCTTTCCCTGAGCACTTCTCTTTTTGTTTCGCTCTGAAACATTCTTAATCATTGCAATCAACTTCTCTGGATTACAACTTTGAATAGCTTCTTTGTATTTCTGTTCTCTTTGCTTTTCACTAGTAATTTCAAGTTTCTCAACCTCAGGAATCTTCTCAATTACTTCCCAAGCCTGTTCTCTATCCATTACTTCACGAATCTTGTGATTTTCGTTATCTACTGGAATGTAAACTTTAGCTGTTTTTTCTTCTACTGGAATCAAAAGATAATACTTTTTCTGAGGTGATGTCATATCAAGATTAACAACATCTTCTACTCTACAAATTCCATTATTAGCGCTTACTACAAATTCTCCAATTTCAAACATATTCTTCTTCCTTTCAAAATAATCTCCCCATCCTACAAAAATATAGAAAATCTACGAAGCTTGGACGATTATATGTTCAATACTTTAAGCACAGTCCTACAGTTTATTACGAGATTATCTTTTTTTATTATATCACATTTTTATAAATTTGATAAGATTTTTTATAAAATAATTTGAAATTAGGCAAATTGTATGTCTTTTGTTTTTAGTTACGTGTCCATGCTTTAGGCATAAATAACAATAACATTGGATAAATTTCCAATCTTCCCGCTAACATATCAAGCATTAAGACTATTTTGGACAAAACAGAAAATTGTGCAAAATTGCCAGTTGGACCTACCACATTAAGACCTGGTCCTATATTATTAAACGTTGCTGCTACCGATGTAAAATTAGTAACCGCGTCAAAATTATCTAAACTTACTATCAATACAGATCCAACAAATATCATTACATATGTAACAAAAAATGCATGCACATCTCTTACCTGTTCTTTTTCTACAGTTTTTCCATCCATTTTTATAGTTTTTATACAACGTGGATGAATAAAATACGAAATTTCTCTCTTCGCTGATTTAATTAAAATTATCAAACGAGATACTTTCATTCCGCCGCCTGTACTACCGGCACATGCTCCGACAAACATTATTAATACCAAAATTGCTCTCGACAATTGTGGCCATGTATTAAAATCTTTTGTTGCAAATCCTGTAGTTGTTATAATCGATCCTACCTGAAAAGCTGTATGTCTAATGGTATAACCGATATTTTTTACATCGTTACAAATATTTATTGTTATAAGCGCAATTGACATAAAAATAATCAAAAAATAAACTCTTACTTCTTCTATTTCAAAAGCTGCTTTCTTTTCTTTTGCCTTAAGCAAAATATAATAAGCATTAAAATTAACGCCAAACAAAATCATAAATACTGTAACTATTATTTGAATAGCTGCATTATAACTTGCCATACTATCAGCTTTAATTCCAAATCCACCGGTTCCTGCTGTTCCCACTGCAGTACAAATTGCATCAAATAGTGGCATTCCCGCTATTAATAAACATACCATCTGAGCTAAAGTCATAAAAAAATATATTTTATACAATATTTTGGCTGTATCTTTTATCCTTGGTACAATTTTACTCACTGATGGTCCTGGACTTTCTGCTTTCATAAGGTGCATACTATATCCGCCATTTGAAGGAGTTATTATTGCAAGGATAAATACTAATACTCCCATTCCACCTATCCAATGCGTGAAACATCTCCAAAAATTAGTTGCATGAGAAAATATCTCAACATTATCTGCAATACTAGCACCAGTCGTTGTAAATCCTGATACTGTTTCAAACAATGCATCTATATATTGTTCTATATCACCACATAAATACATTGGTAACGCACCAAAAATACTTAGCACAACCCAACTAAGTGCAACAACAACAAAACCTTCCTTAGAATAAAATTCTCTATCTTTTGGCTTTTTTATAATAGAAATCGTACCTAAAATCAAGCAGACTATTGAAACTAGTAAAAAAGAATATCCTTCTTTTTCATGATACAAATACGCTACTAATCCCGGAAATAATAATAAAACACCTTCTAAGTCTACTACTAATCCTAGTATATACCTGATTATTCCAAAATTCATTTTTGCCTCCAACTATAAACTTACTTTGCATATAAAATTATCCAATTATATTTACATTAAAATATCTTTAATATCATTTAAATTTTGATGAGTAGTAACAACTATTACTGTATCACCAACACTTATCTCTGTTTTACCATTTGGTGTGATAATTTTACCCTTATGGTTAACGCTAGCTATAATTAGATTGTTCTTTAAACGAAGTTTTTCTAGTGGAATTCCTATTACAGGTGCACCTTCACAAATATGAAACTCTAGGGCCTCAGCCTTATTTTCGATAATTCTATATAAAGTTTCTACATTGCTTCCAATTGTATTTTGCATAGCTCGAACATATCTTATAATATACTCGGCCGTAATTAATTTTGGCGAAATAACACTTCCTAAATTAAAATCGTTTACAATGTCATTGTCTTCTATTCTGTTAATCTTAGTTATAACTTTTGCTTTAGATTTCTTTTTTGCATAAAGTGATAAAAAAATGTTAGATTCATCAATACCTGTTAATGCAACAAAACTTTCTGCACTATTTTCTAATCCTTCTTCTTTTAAAATCTGTTTATCTGTTGCATCAGCATTTATAATAACAGCTTCAGGTAATAATTCGCTTAATTCTTCACATCTTACAATATCACTCTCAAATATTTTCACCTTAATTCCCATAGATAGTAGTTGTTTTGCAAGATAATACGCAATTTTACCACCACCTACTAAAAAGGCATTTTTTACAGAATGGGTTTTAATTCCAACTTTTTCAAAAAAAACTTTAGCATCTTTTGGTGGACATACAACCGTAACTATATCATTTTCCTTAAAAACAAATTGTCCATTAGGAATAAATACGTTTTCTCCACGCTCAATTGCACATATTAACGCTCTTGACTGAATTCTACTCGCTATATCCTCAAGAGTTCTATCAATCATTTTAGAATTTGAAGCAACCGTAAACTTCATTAATTCAACTTTTCCTTTTGCAAAGGTCTCAACCTTATTAGCTGATGGAAAGCGCAAAATTCTTGCTATCTCAGTTGCTGCCGCTTCTTCTGGATTAATAGTCATTGTTAATCCTAATTCTTCCTTAATGTAGGAAATTTCATTATTATACATAGGATTTCGTACCCTTGCTATAGTACTGCAATTACCTGCTTTTTTTGCAATTAGACAACACAATAAATTTAATTCATCTGATTGTGTGACTGCGATTAATACATCTGTATTTTCAATTCCAGCCTCTTTTAAAACAACATGGCTTGTACCATTGCCCACTATACCCATTGCATCAAAATTTCCTGTCACATCTGATACAACCTTTTTTTTCAAGTCAATGACTGTTACTTCATGATTCTCATTGCAAAGTTCTTCAACTATTTTTCTACCAACTTTGCCACATCCAATTACGATGATTCTCATTGATTCCTCCAAAATATGTTTTACATTAAGATTTAATGTAAGTAATATAAGTAGAATACATAAATTTTTATTACTAGGAACTATATTAATACAACTTTTTATATTGTATAAAATTTTAATTCAAACTATATTAATTCAAATTTTTTTAATGCTTTATAAATTCCTTCATTTTCGACGTCATCTGTAATATAGTTAGATACACTTTTTGTATCATCTACTGCATTACCCATCGCAATTCCATATTTTACATACTCTATCATCTCTATATCATTAGGTCCATCTCCAAATGCAATCGTGTCATCTATTGACATTCCTAAATACTCGATAACTTTTTCAATTCCGCTTGCTTTATTATCAGTCTCTTTTGTTATCTCTCCCGAATAGTTATCGGGTTTTTTAAAGCTACTAGGAGTAACTTTTAAATTCTTTCCCATAAAATAATTTCTTGTTTCTTCTACCGAAAAACAAGAATCGCAGTATATCATACTTTCTGTGTCTGGATATTTCAAGTGATATTTATCTACTTCATTGTCAATTTTTATTTTTCCTACTATTTCTTCTATCGTACTAAAATCATCTACATTAGATACTTCAATTCCTAAATCATTTTTTAGTCGTCTAGCAAAAACTTTTTTAAAATCATTTCCGCTCTTTTTTGACAAATAACATCCGTTTTTAGTTTGAATAATAAATGAAATATTATTTTTCATCATAAATTCAGCTAAAAATTTAATTTTTTCTTCTCCAAAGACACTATGATATATTTCTTTTCCTTTAAATTCAATATATGCACCTGCTGCTGCAACAATTCCATCAAATCCAATATTTATAATCTTTTTTTCTATTTGTGCCAAACTTCTTCCAGTACATATAAATGCTAAATGACCATTTTCTCTAACCTTTTTTATTGCATCAATTGTACTTTTAGGGATATTTCCCGAAAAATCTGATAGTGTTCCATCTATATCAAAAAATATTATTTTTTTTGTATTATTCATTTTCTTTCCTCTTTCTTTAATATTTTTTAAAAAACACCACTCTAAAGAATATCATATTTTTTTGTTTTTAAAAAGTGAACGTTTTTTTGTTTTATTTAAAAAGGCTGGGGTATATTCCCCAGCCCATGAAATTACTTTAATAATTTTTTAATCTAAATCTCTACCATTTGTTTCTATTACTTTTTTGTACCAAGCAAAAGAATCTTTTCTTCTTCTAGATAAATCGCCTGTTCCATCATCGTATTTATCTACATAGATGAATCCATATCGTTTTGCCATTTCTCCAGTAGAAGCACTAACTAGATCAATGCATCCCCAAGGAGTGTACCCCATAAGATCTACACCATCTTTAACAGCTTCAATCATTTGCTGAATATGACTTCTTAAGTAATCAATTCTGTATGTATCATGAATTGATCCATCTTCTTCTAATGTATCTTTTGCACCTAATCCATTTTCTACTACCATTACTGGAATCTGATATCTGTCATAGATTTCATTTAATGTGTATCTTAAACCTTGTGGATCAATCTGCCAACCCCAATCTGATGCTTTTAAATATGGATTTTTAAGACCAAAGCCTAAATTTCCACCAGTTTTTTCACCTTCATTTACATTACCAACACAATTGCTCATGTAGTAACTAAATGTATAGAAATCAACAGTTCCTTCTTTAAGGATTTCATCATCTCCAGCTTCTTTTTTTATAATAATATTGTTTTCCTCAAAAAATCTATCTGCATATGATGGATAATAACCTCTAACCTGAATATCTGAACAGAAGAAGTTTTTCATCTGCATCTGTCTTTGAGCCATTAAAATATCTGTTGGATTACAAGATATAGTCTCCTTTCTAGCTTTATACTAAGTATAAAATTTCATCCTCTAAATTAATATCATTTGTATCAGTATAAACAACATCTTCATAATCAAATGTGTTTGTAACAATAATTGGAGTAGTTACATCTAAACCAGCTTCTTTAATTTTATTAATATCAAACTCTAATAATAATTGTCCTTTTTTAACTCTGTCACCTTTAACTGGAGCTACAATTGTTTCTGGTGTTAATACTGGTTTTGTTCCTTCAAAATTTTGTACGTTAGCTTTTACATTTTTTGTTGTTTTTGAAACTTTTTCTTCATCAGAGTATGTAAAGAATGTTAAAACAAAACCTAATACTGCTGCTGCAAGTGTTGCAACTGATACCCAAATTAAGCTTGAAATATCACCTGTTTTTGGATTTATATAACTTGGTAATCCAAATAATCCAAGTCCACCCAACTAGAAACATTTCCTTGAATATGTGCATGTTCACAAACAACATCATATACATCTGGCACATGATTACCAATTACTACTTGATATTGTCCTCCGACATTTTGAATGATAATTCTAGCCAAGCCATCATATTTACTTGCCATACCTTTTTCCTCCAAATTCTCTTCATTAATCTTATATTTTTTAAGAACTTGATCAAGTAATTATATTTTTATACGCGTCCGTATATATAAATTAATATCTTATGATATCAATTAAAAATCTATCTATTAACGAATTAAATTATATATTATTGCTTCTTAATTTAATTCTATTAATATGCATTGTTAAATATAGTATTTCTTCATCAGAAACAATATAGTTTGTTTTCTTTTCCATAAAATGTTTGATTTTTAGTGCACATTGATACTCCTCATTACAGGTTTTTTTATTTCATTAAGCAATTCTACTTGGTCATCAGTTTCATAATATTTTCTTGAAATTGCTCTTTGAACAAAGAATTTAAGGTGCGTTAACATTGCAACTGATGCAGCTTCATCTTCTGGTAAAACTATACCAGTTCTTTTTCTAACTACTTCAATCGCTTTTAATCCAGCATTAAATTCATCTTTATAATATCTTTTTATCTCCCATAGTAATGCATTTTCAAAAACAATTCCTTTTCCCATGACGATAACTTCAATTCCTTTATCATCATGCGAACTCACTACATTATTATTTATTACTTTTGCTATTATCATATAAGGGCACCTTAATCTTATTGATTTTGATAAAACAAATTATAACAAAAACTTGTTGGCTTATTATGTATTTTAATAATACAAACCAAAAAAAGACCATATTGCTCTTAATAATCAAATAATATGATTATTAAGTTCTGCAATACAGTCTTGCCTACTCAAAGTCACAATCTGTTTGATCTTTATTTCCTTTGCATGTGTATAATATATCATACAAAACATAACAAGTCAACACTTAATAGGCTATTCGTACAAACTTTACAACTTTTGCAACGGCTTTTTGGTTATAATGCATATCCTATTGTTTATATTTTTTTATTTATTCATTATTTGGCCAATTTTGCTCTTTTTATATTATTTATCCAACATATTCATCTTCATTTCATAATATGATTTTGTCATATCTAAATAATGTTTATGTGGATTTTCAAAACGCTGCTCCTCTTCCCAAATCTCTGTAGAAAGCTGTTCTTTAACAAAGTTCGCAATATCTGTTACTTTTTCAGGATCTCTTACACGTTTACCTTCTTTAATTACTAATCTTTGGAGTTTTTTAGCTGTACAATTTACAAATTCTCTCTTTTTCCATGGTTTTTCAGGATCTATAAATCTGTATACATCTTCCATATTGACTTCTTCATCCTTATGAGCTAATAAATCTGCAATTGCCTGTCCATCTTCATTGTAGATTCTGTAAACTTCTTTTAAACCTGGATTAGTAATCTTTTCAATTGCTTCAGAGATTTTGATTCTAGGTTCCATTTTGCCTTCATTTTCTACTGCACATAATTTATAAACAGCACCAAATACTGGCTCAGATTTTGATGTAATCATACGCTCACCTACACCAAATGAATCCACTTGTCCACCTTGGCTTAAGATTGACGTAATTGTATATTCATCTAAACTATTTGAAATTACAATTTTAGCATCTTTATATCCAGCTTTATCTAACATTTTTCTTGCTATCTTAGTAAGGTATGCAAGATCACCACTGTCGATACGAATTCCGAAATTCTTTGATTCAATATTATTAGCTTTCATTTCATCGAAAACTTTAATAGCATTTGGAATACCAGATTTTACAACATCATATGTGTCAACTAGCAAAATACAATTATCTGGATAAACCTCAGCAAATTTACGGAATGCTGTAAGTTCATCTTCATAATACATTACCCAACTATGTGCCATTGTTCCACCAATTGGAATATCAAAATATTGACCTGCAGATACTGTTGCTGTTCCGTTTGCACCACCAATAAATGCTGCTCTAGCTCCATAAATTGCTGCATCATTATTATGCGCACGTCTTGCACCGAAATCAGATACTGGTCTACCATTTGCAGCTTTTACAATTCTTCTAGCCTTTGTTGCAATTAAACTTTGATGATTAATCTGTGCTAAAATTTCAGTTTCGACAATTTGAGCTTGTATTAAATCTGCTACAACTGTAATAATTGGCTCATTGGGATACATAATAGTACCTTCTCTAAATGCATATACATCACCTGTAAATTTAAAGTTTCTTAAATACTCAAGAAAATCCTCTGTAAAAAGATGTAAGCCTCTTAAATATTCTATATCAGCATCACTAAAATGAAGTCCTTCAATATATTCAACAATTTGTTCTAATCCTGCAAAAACTGAAAATCCACCCTGATCTGGATTTTTTCTAAAAAACACATCAAATGCCACTTTCTTTTGAGCATTTTCCTGCTTAAAATATCCATTCGCCATTGTAAGCTCATATAAATCCATCATCATTCCAATATTTCTTTTGCAATATATATTATTTCTTTTAATATCCATTTTTATCTCCTTTTAGCTTTTGCTAAACATTATTTATTTTAATCTGGCAACTTGACATTGTCTCAATTGCCGCATTATGTTTCTCTACTGTTACACCTGCGCAACATGAAGCATCAACTGAAATTGGTGTTTCCGGCAAGTTTGCTTTAATAATTAATGCGTTTGACACAATACAAATATCTGTACAAAGTCCCACAAGTTCTATTTCACTTGGTTTTTTAGAAACTAATAAATTTCCAAGTTCTATTGAGCCAAATGTAGGTTTTTTAATGTAGGTAACTTCATTTGTACTAGACTTCTCATCTAAAGCTGTTTGAATTTTATCATTTAATTTCCAACCGTCTGTGTCTTCTATACAATGCTCAACCGGTAAATTTTTACCTTCTGATGTTTCTAAATAATTAGCTTGATGTGTATCAAACGTTGCAATTATATCACCATCAAATTGAGTGATTTTATTAACCACATTGTCTACTATTGCACATGCTTCTTTAGTCCCTAAAGAACCATCTATAAAATCATTTTGCATATCTACTACAACTAATACTTTATTCATCAAATATCAAACTCCTTTCCTTCGCCCATTTATATGTCGTGGCTGGTCTTCCCCTTTCTATTCTTTTTAAATCTGTTTGAACTATAAATCCATTTTGTTCATATTCTCTTTTAATAAATCTTCTAAAATTGCCAACGTCCGCTTTTTGAGAATTTATTGCATCATAAATATTTCTAAGTTCTGTCAATGTAAAATCATCTAAATCCTTCAAAAATGAAAAAGCAATATTAGAATATTTAATTTTGCCACGCAATCTTTTAATAGCCATTTTTATTATTTCATAATGATCAAACGCTAAGTCCTTTTCTTGTAAAATCGAAGTACTTTCATCCTCATTTTTAGAAATCAATTCAAATTCTGCATCAGGCATAGCATTAACCAAAAACAATTTAGCATTCTTTGCATCGTCTCCTGATTTAAATTTCAACTTTTCGAATGGTACCATCACTATATATGCTATAGAAATAACTCTCATTCTTGGATCTCTATCTACTTTCGAAAATGTATATAGCTGCTCTAAGCATACATCTTTTACACTTGTCTCTTCATATAATTCACGTATAGCAGCCTCTTTAGCAGTCTCATCAATAGATACAAATCCACCTGGAATAGCCCATCTATCTTTGTAAGGATGTGATTTTCTTTGAATCATTAAAAGATATAATTCATCCTTAAAAGTTGTAAAAACAAGAATATCTGCTGTTACAGATGGTCTTTCATATTTATTTGGATTATAAGTCTTTAAAAATTCTTTTTCTGTTTGTTGTGTGTTCATAATATCTACCTTCTTTTTATTAGTCATATTGACTTTAACTATAATACTACGATATTTAGAATATGTCAATAGCTTTTTAGTTTTTCTGACTATAAAATATTATAAAAACAGATATTTTCCAAAAAAAACAAACCTAATTACACTTTTTGTAATTAGGTTTGCACATTCTATTTTCTTAATTACCCCAAACTTCGTCAGCAATTTCTTTTACAAGTTTTAATTTTGCCCACTGCTGCTCTTCTGTCAATTTATTACCTATTTCACATGAAGCAAATCCACATTGTGGACTTAATGAAAGTCTGTCTAAATCTATATATTGCGCCGCTTTATATATTCTTTTTTTGATATATTCCTTATCCTCTAAATCTGCTTTTTTTGTTGTTATTAAACCTAACACAACATTCTTTTCCTCAGAAACCTTTTCTAATGGCTTAAATCCACCTGATCTTTCATCATCATATTCTAAAAATAAACCATCTACATTTTCTTGCGCAAAAACATAATCTGCCACTGAATCATAAGCTCCACTAGTAAAGAATGTAGAGTGATAATTTCCTCTACAAATATGAGTATTAATTATCATATCATCTGGCCTATTAGCAAGTGCTAAATTATTTACTTTAAGAAGCTGTTTTTTTACCTCTTCAATATCAACGCCTAATGATTTGTATCTTTGTTTTGCAGCATCTCCAACTATAGCTCCCCAAGTACAATCATCTAATTGAAGGATTCTACATCCGGCATCATAAAATTGTTGAATTACGTCTTGATATGCAACAGCTATATCATTTATAAGTTCATCATTATTTTTGTAATATTTTTTTGTAATTTCATAATATTGAGGAACTATCATTTGCTGATACATTTGTGCCGGTGCCGGGATTGTATATTTTGCCACTGTATTTTCATCTTCAAATTGCTTTAAAAATTTATAATATTCAACAAATGGATGAGCTTTGGCTCTAATTCTGCCATTTAAAAATGTATCATCTAATGCCGCCATTTCGCCGTTAAATTGAACTCCCTTTCCACCTTTTTGGTGCTCAACTCCTTCAAATCCCCACATAAAATCAAGATGCCAATAACTGCGTCTGAATTCACCATCTGTAATTACATTATATCCAAGTTCCTTTTGTTTATTTACTAATTTTACAATTTCTTCGTCTACAATACCATTATACTCTTCTCTAGTAATTACACCTTCTTGTAATTTTACTTTTGACTCCTTTAAAATCTGTGGTCTCAGAAAACTACCGACAAAATCATACTTTGGTTTTATTAAAACATTATTCATAAACTGCCTCCTGTATATAAAATTAATTTGCATAGTCTTACTTTACGAAAATTATTTTAACACAGGATAATTTTTGAGTATAATATTTATTTTTTTTTACTTGTTATAGATTTTAACTATATCAAATGGCGGATTAAATTGGGAATCATTTTGAGTAATTTGTGGAGATTTGAAAAAATATGAAAAATGTTAAAAAATAGATAGTTTTCGATGCCCCGCGAACGGGGGCATCGAAGAATATTGTTCTTATAATTTTGTCACCTAGAAACCGTATGAATACGGTATTCTTTTAGATTTGCTGAGTAAATCTGCAATCCTCTCTAGCCTAATTTGATCTCATTAATCTAATTAATGTCTTTCGTCTAATTAATGTCTTTCGTCTAATTAATATCTTTCGTCTAATTAACATCTTTAAACTAATTAATATCTTTCATCCAATTAACATTATTAATTTGCCTTTTCGAAAATAAATTGTTGATTTGGATTACCATATGTTTTCCACTGACATACGTTAGTTCCATCTGCTTTACCATGATTGTAAACGTCTATGCTCTTTGAACCGTTACTTACTTTTGTTGCAATTGTAACAGCATTGCTTCCGTTTACTTTTTGTAAATAGAATTTTTGTGCATCATGTGAAAGTGCATTGTAAATTTGAAGATTAGCACCATCTTCATTTTTACCATATGCGATATCTAACATAAAGTTTCCTAAACCACTCTTTAATGTGATATATCCATCTGATGTGTTTTGTAAGTACCATTTTTGTCCTTGCACACCTGTTCCATGTCCAATTTCAACGTTAGCACTTGCAACACCTCTGTTGCCAGCTACTTGTAAATATTTCTGAGAATTTACATTCTTGATGTAGTACCAACCATCCTGAAGTTTTACATTACCTTTTGTAGTACTTGGTTGTGGGTCGCTTGGCTGTGGGTTACTTGGCTGTGGGTTGCTTGGTTGTGGGTTGCTTGGCTGTGGGTTGCTTGGCTGTGAATTTGTTCCACTAAATTGCCATTTATCAATGACAACATCGTTTGAGGCAACAAAATAAATATCCTTTGTACCACTTACATTTACATTTGCTGTAATATTTTTGTACGAGAATGAATTATTTGTTGCTGGAATTCTAACATAACCAATTGTTCTTCCGTTAAGTGAACCTTCCACAATTTTAATTACTGCACCATTTTTTGCACCTGCAGTAATTGTTATATTTTTTGCACCATTACCAAAAGAAACATTTGAAACTTTAGTCCATTCGCCTCTATTGTATGATACTGCAGTATCACCTAATCCATAAACTGATATTCCAGCCTGATCTGACATATTTTCTGCCTGATTTACAACATAAGGATTAACAGATGATACTTGACTTACACCTTTTAAAGTACCTCTTGCTGGTAAAATCTTACCATTTTGGAATGTAATTTCATCTACATGTGCTGTTCTATATCCTTGCTGTGAACCGTAGATTTTCTTGTTTAACCATTCTGTATGATATACAATATATGATTTGTTTTTAAATTGTACAATTGAATGATGGTTATTTCCTGCTGTTCCAAAAAATGAACCTGGATTATCCAAACATATACCTTGATATTTGAATGGTCCCATTGGACTATTACTTGTCATATATGCAATTTTAGCATTACCTAATGGTCCATTAGCCCAGTTAGTACAATATGAATAATAATAAGTATTACCTACTTTGTTAATTCCTGAATCTTCTAAAATCCAAGGTGCATCAATTTCTTGAGGAACACCAGCTAAACTTGTCATATCACTTCCTAATTTTACAACTCTAGCTGTCTTAGGATTTGCGTCTTTTCTAGATGGTACACCACCTCCGAAATATAAATATCCTGTTCCATCAGAATCAACTAATACTGCTGGATCGAATAACCATGTTACATTTCCACAATTTGGAGTTTGTTTTGTAATTAATGGGCGTTTGATTGGATCAGTCCATGGTCCTGTAGGAGAATCACTTGTTAATACACCTATTCCTCCTGCATTATTTGCAAAATATAAAAAGAATTTTTCTTTTCCATTTATTTTCTTATGTGCTGCACAAGGTGCCCATGAATTTGTTGCCCATTTTGCTGCACCATTTCTTCCTGCTACATCAATTGTTCCATGATCTGTCCAGTTAACCATATCACTTGATGACATTACATTTAACTGATTGATTTGCTCATATGTATTCTTTTTAACCGAACCACCATTTGGATTTACTGTTCCATCATTTGTTGAATAAATATAAACTCGACCATTATATTCCATAGAACATGGATCTGCACTATATTTTTGCGTTATACAAGGATTGTTTCCTTCTTTTAAACTTCGTGCCAAACGAATACCATTAAATTCAGATGCTTCATTTGCTGCTTTAACTTCAACTCTTGTTGAAAATTTGTCTGGTACAACAAATCCGCTAGTAGTTAAGCCCGCAACCAATGAAAAAGTCAAAAGTGACATTCCTATTTTTTTATTTTTCATTCTCTACTTTCCTCCTAAAAAAACTGCCAGAAAAAATTCTGGCAGTCCTTCCATTTTTTTGCCTATATTATTAATTAATTTTTACTATCTTACAGGCTCGAAAACAAATTGCTGATTTGGATTACCATATGTTTTCCACTGACATACGTTAGTTCCATCTGCTTTACCATGATTGTAAACGTCTATGCTCTTTGAACCGTTACTTACTTTTGTTGCAATTGTAACAGCATTGCTTCCGTTTACTTTTTGTAAATAGAATTTTTGTGCATCATGTGAAAGTGCATTGTAAATTTGAAGATTAGCACCATCTTCATTTTTACCATATGCGATATCCAACATAAAGTTTCCTAAACCACTCTTTAATGTGATATATCCATCTGATGTGTTTTGTAAATACCATTTTTGTCCTTGTACACCTGTTCCGTGTCCAATTTCAACGTTAGCACTTGCAACACCTCTGTTACCAGCTACTTGTAAATATTTCTGTGAATTTACATTCTTGATGTAGTACCAACCATCCTGTAGTCTTACGTTGCCTTTTGTTTCACCTGTTTGTGGTGTACTTGGCTGTGGATTGCTTGGTTTTGGATTACTTGGTTGTGGATTACTTGGTCTATTATTTCCACCCATAGTATAACCTGCATCAAAGAATGCTTGTAAAACTGCATTATATGCTGGTTTTTTTACACCATCTCTTGAGTATAATAATGGTCTTTCATTTCTTCTCCATGATGTATCGTCTGCTAGACCCCACCATACTACTGCAGAAATGTTTCCACCTGCTTTTTTGCAATCTAGGATTGCTTTCATAATTCCGTAGTAGTAATTTGCTTGATCTGTATCATTTTTACCTGCTGCATCTAACTCTGTAACTTGTACTTCGTATCCTTTGTTACAGAATGCTTTTAAAGCTTGTTTATAGTAGTCAACTGATGGGAAGTTAGAACTTAAATGTGACTGCATTCCAACACCCGCACAAATTTTCTTTCCACTATTTACATAATCAACTAAAGAAATAACATCTTTTACTTCCATGTATGTATTGTAATCATTGTAGAAAAGGTGAACTTTATTAGTTAATTTGTAATATTCAAGGCACTGATATGCATATTCAAATGCTTTCTTTACAAATGGTGCTCTTGGTCCAAGGTTACCACCGTAAATCTTCTGCCAGCCTGATGGGTTAGAATTTGCATGTAAATATTCATTAACGACGTCCCAAGCGTAAATAATGCTACCATATTTACTTTGGCAAACGTGGTTCATGTAAGTTTTGATATAAAACTCCATTCTAGCGTCCATTTCAGCTTGACTTACATAGTTGCCATATTTTGTATAGCCCTGTCTAAAGAACCAATCTGGTGTCTGGCTATGCCATACAAAAGTGTGACCTCTCATTTTTAACCCTTTGTCGTAGCAAGCTTTTAACATTTTATCTACTGTAGAAAAATCAAGTTTAGGCACTGTTTTTTCTTTGTAGTTATCTGGAACATAATATCCCATCTGTTTAGCTTGTTGTACAGACATAGTATTTGACTGCCAGCCTAAAATATAATCTGGTTTCATTTCATTACCAACAGTAATACTATTGTATTCTTTTGAAGCATAGTTTAATTTGTTAGGGTTCAAAATCTCGTGTGCTTCAATTGCTGTTCCCACATGGTCAAATACGTTACCATATGTGTTTAATAAATTTGCATTATTAGGGATTGATGCTGCTTTAACTGGATTAGCTCCAAATAAAACAGCTGTTATTACCATGCAAAAACATAGTAATGTGCTTATTTTTTTTCTCATAAACCTTCCTCCAAACGTGTTTCGAAAATAGTTAAATTTGCAGCAATTATTTTCGAAATTGCGTTTTTTAAATTGTTTTTGCTTTAATTACAAACGTTTGAATTATTTTTGCTCAAGGATTAATCCAGCAATTAGTCTAACATTTATAGCAAAAAGTTGCAATACTCAGTATTTTTTTACTTTTTTACTTACGTTTGAAATAATTTAATTTTAATTTAACTTTTAAATATTTTATTAAAATATTTTAATATGATTCAAAAATAACCATGGTGAATTTTGACTTTTTCACCATGGTTATCATTTTATTTTAAGATAAATTCAATAAACTTTTTTCCTAAAAATCGAATTTTGAGACAAAATCTTGCAATTCTTGTGCATTAGATGCCAATTTTTCTGAAGCACCTGCAACTTCGTGAGTAGATGCAGCCTGTTCTTCTGAAGCTGCGGAAACTGTATGAGTTTCATCAGAAATATTTTTACTCATTTCTTCTATCTTTTTAATATTATCTTCAATAGAATCTGTACTATTACTAATTTCAACAACAATCTGACTCATCTTATCTGACTGTTCGGAAATAGAAAGCACCATGTCATGAATATTGTTGAAAGTTGCACCAGCTTCATCAACTACTTCGCTTCCTTCCATTACATTTTTAGCACCATTTTTCATCGAGTCGACTGCCTCTTCTGACTGTTTCATGATATCGTTTATTAATTCTGTAATACTACTTGCCGCTTGATTTGACTGCTCTGCTAATTGGCTAATCTCACTTGCAACAACTGCAAAACCTTTACCCATTTCTCCAGCTCTTGCTGCTTCTATACTAGCATTAAGTGAAAGTAGATTCGTCTGTGTTGCAATACCTGCAATTGTATCTACAAAAGTATCAATATTTTTTAATTTTTCCCCTAAACCTTCAACTACAACTGAGGTAGATTCAACTGATTCCTTAATTGTTTTCATCATATCTGTTGCATTATTCATATCGTTAGCACCTTTTGCAGCCGATTCATTTGTATTCTTTACCAAATTAGCTGTATTTACTATTGCTTCTTCAAAGGAATGCATATTTTCAACCAGCTGTTGGGTCTGACTGCCAGTATCTGTAACAGAAGTGATTTGATTAGTGCATGAATCTGCCACACTTGTACACGACTCAGCAACCATATCACTAGCTTCCGCTGACTGAATTGCATTTGCTGATAAATGCTGAGCTGTTGATGCTAAATAATCTGTTGTTTCTGAAATCTTAATCATAAGATTTCTTATATTACCATGCATTATATCTAAGGCATCTGCTATTTGTCCTACTTCATTATTATGTTTCTTAATTTTCTCTATTTTCTCAAGTTCTTCATTTTTTCTAAAGTCGCTATTAGACATCAACAACATTTGATGTGTAATCATAATTATTGGATCTATCAATCGTTTTCCAAAATAAACTGCAAATACCGAACCTAAAATAATTAAAATTAATAAAATCAAACCAGATTGTATCAAATTATTTTTTAACGATTTACCAGCTTCTTCAACATAGGCTTTTTCTAATTCATCAATATGATCAATCCAAACACCTGTGCCAATCACCCAATTATAAGGCTTAAACTCAACTGAATAACTCATTTTTGGTAGTGGCTCTCCATCATCTTTTTTTGCAAAACTATAATATGCATAGCCACCGCCTTCTTTTTTACCAGCATTCAAAATTTCTTGAACATATTTCACACCATTTGGATCAACTAAACCACTACGATCTTTTCCTTCCATATCACGACCTTGTAAAACAATATTTACACCCTCTGCTGTATCGATCCAAAAATATCCTTCACCATCTGAATATTTCATATTTCTAACATAATCAGCACATTGTTTTTTAGCTTGTTCTTCCGTAATTTTGCCTTCCTGCTGTTTCTTATAGACCTGTTCAATATAACTTATAACAATTTGAACTTCATCCTTTAAACTGATTTTTTGGTCATCCATTAATCTTTCTCTATATGAAGCTGTTTGTCGCTTGTTAGTTGCAATAATCTTATTAATAGAAAAAACATCAATAACGACGGCTGTTATTAGAACACTTAATACCACAACCATTATTATCGTCACTTTCAACGATCCTCTTTTTTTCATATGGAATCCTCCCAGATACTAATCACTAAATATTTTTTACATTTCACTAGAACAAATTATTACAAACTTTAGAAACATGAAATTTTTAAAATAAATCCATAGTGTATTTCGTATCATTGTGGATAACACTTAATCTAGTTTACATATTTTTCCAATAAAAAATTGCAAGCTGAGTTCTATCTCTTAATTCTAATTTTTCTAGAATAATGCTTAAGTAGTTACGAATAGTTCCCTCTGATAAACATAAGGTATCTGATATTTCCTTGTTATTCTTTCCTTGTGCGACTTGTTCTATGATTTCCATCTCTTTATCATTTATTCCATTTTTATTATATATTTCGCCTTGTTTTTCTCCCTTTTTTTCAATTAATTCAGGAATACGACTCATAACCTGGCCTCCAAAAACAGTTTGTCCTCCAGCCACAGCAAGCAATGCAGGCTCAATTGATTCAAAATCCTGTTTCAAAATATACCCTTTTGCACCAATATTTAATGCCTTTACTATATATTCATCATCCTGAAATGTTGTTAAAAGAAGAATTTTTGCCGAACTATCCTCTTTTATTATTTCTTCTGCAGCTGATAAACCACTTTTATTTTTCATTTGAATATCCATTAAAACCACATCCGGTTTATGCTTTTTGTATAACTTAATAGCATCCTCTCCATCTGTTCCAGTTTCAAGAACCTCAATATTTCCACTACATTCTAATATTGTTTTTAATGACATCATAACTAATTGATCGTCATCTACTAAAATCACTTTCTTTTTCATTTTATCCTCCTACTTTAAGATAGTTACTGTAATGCCAAAACCATTTTCTGTTGAAATTCTAAGCATTCCATTTAATTTTTCAACTCTTTCCTTAATTCCACAAAGTCCCATTCCGCCAACAAAATTTTCACTTATATTCGTACCATTATCCTCTATAAACAATTGATAAAAGCCTGGATTTTCTTTGATTATAAGCTTAACCTTCTCTCCATTACTATGTTTTATTGTATTAGTTAAAGATTCTTTTATAATTGCTAAAAATCCATATTTTATTGACTTATCGAGTTTACCATCAACTTCATATACAAAAGTTATATCTAATTTAGGAAAAGCTTCTATTAATTCATTAACCGCTTTTTCAAAATTAATTGATTCATCATGCAAATCATGAACACTTTGTCGAATATTATTCATTGCTGTATTCAAAGTTTCTTGCAAAACATTTAATTGCGCCTTTAAATTTTCATCCTTTTCAAGTACCTTTAGAGCTCCTGTCTGCAAAATTGCTCTAGTAAGCATATGACCAACATTATCATGTATTTCTCTTGCAATTCGATTTCTTTCTTTTAAAGTTGCCATATTTATCTCAACATTTTGCTGTTCTAACAAAATAAGATTTCTTTCTTTTAGTAAATTCTCTTTTTCTTTTCCGTCATCTCGTATTTTTTTAAGCTTTTCTTCTAAGATTTGACCTTTACTAGAAACAACTGCCATCCGGCCACTTATAAGCAAAACTAATAATACTACAACACAAATATATCTTTGCTCTTTAATACTTGATACTGTTTCATAAATATTTTGTTTTACAAAAAAATAATATCCTAATACTAATACGCAACATATTACTAATTTATATCTTTTTTTCTTAAAAAAATCATAACAAATCACAGGATAAAAAGGGAGACACACTATCCACTTTATTCCTGCTAAAATATAAAATGCACCAAATATTTCCTGTTTATAATTTATTCCAAATTGTAAATTGGGAACTAATACAATCACAATTGATATTAAACTTGCAACCACAATATCTTCATTTTCACCAAGAACAATTACAAAAAACAATCCACATAAAAATAATAATGCTTTGTCAATCAACTCATTTTTCATATCTTCCTCCAAAACAAATGACATTTGTCACATAAATTTTCTGACATCCTTCACTTCTATGATTTTGTCTCTTTTTATATAATTAAATCATAAAAAAATAAATGTGTAAATTAACATATATCAATCAATATACTTTTTAGGAGGAATGAATATGTCTCATGTAATAGAAATTAATAATCTCGTAAAACGATACAATGATTTACTTGCTTTAGATCACTTTAATCTTACAGTTGAAGAAGGCGAAATACTTGGACTCCTTGGCCCAAATGGTTCCGGAAAAACTACTACTATCAACTGTATTTTATCACTTCTTACATATGATAAGGGTTCAATCAAAGTATTTGGGCAAGAAATGAAACCTAATTCATATGATTTAAAAAAGGATATTGGAGTTGTAATGCAAGATGTAGCCGTTTTTGATGAACTTACAGTATATGAAAACATCGATTACTTCTGTGGACTTTATATTAAAGATAAAAGTCTTCGCAAACAATACGTTGAAGAAACTATTGATTTCGTAGAATTATCAGATTTTCGAAAATTTAAACCAAAAAAACTCTCAGGCGGTTTACTTAGACGTTTAAATATTGCTTGCGGAATTGCTCATAAACCAAAACTTATTTTCTTTGACGAGCCAACGGTTGCAGTTGATCCTCAAAGCCGTAATAAAATTCTTGATGGCATAAAAGATTTAAATAAAAAAGGTGCAACTATAATTTACACTTCACATTACATGGAGGAAATTGAGCAACTTTGTTCACGAATTATAATTATGGACAAAGGAAAGAGCATAGCAGCCGGTACTAAAGAAGAATTAAAAGCTATGATTCACAAAACTGAAAAAATTCAAATTGAAGTATTTGATTTAGAAACCAATCTTCTAGAAGAAATCAAATCTCTCAAATATTTTGAAAACGCAACTTATAAAAATAATGTATTAAATGTTTCATTTAAGGGTGGACGAAATAATTTAGCTCATGTTATGAATGTCTTATCTGATCACTCTGGTCACTTAGGACGAATTTACTCTGAGCATCCTACATTAAATGATGTTTTCTTAGAAATAACCGGAACAGAATTAAGAGATTATGCATAGGAGGTTTTACCATGTTTCTACACTATATAAAATATTGTTTTATTACTTCTCTTAGAAAAAAAGAAATCATATTTTGGACTTTATTATTTCCAATCGCATTATCAACTTTTATGTATGCAGGGTTTGGCAAAATTAACGAAACTACTGAATTAGCTAAACCTATCCCTGTTGCTGTTATTCACAATCAAAAAGATGAATTTTTTGACAAGGCAATCGAGAGTATATCAAAAGGTGATAAAAAAATCATTACTGTAAAAAATTTTTCTATAAACAATGCTACTAAAGCTTTAAACTCTGGAAAAATCATTGGAATATTTTATGTAGATGATACAATATCACTTTCAGTAAAAGGAAATAATTTAAAAGAAACTGTACTTAGCACTTTTCTTGATGAATATTTACAACGCCGTGATTCAATGAACTTTTCAACAGTATATGCTTGTAAAGAACAACTAAAATCTCACGGTTCACAAGATAATATAATTTCAAACTTTTATGCAATACTTGCCATGACTTGCTTGTTTTCTGTATTTACTGGTTTAAATCAAATTTACACTTTACAAGGAAATTTATCTGCACTAGGAGCAAGACGAAGCTTGGCACCTGTTCCAAAATCAATTATTATTTTTTCTGAATTCATAACTGCATTATTTTTGCAATTTATAATAACTTCAATAGGATTTTTTTATATGAAAAATATATTAAAACTCAATTTTGGGGAAAGAATTTTAGAAATTTTTCCAGTACTTATTCTTGGAAACGCTTGTGGAATAGCACTTGGCATTTTAGTTGGATGTCTCAAATTTCCAAGAACAGAAGGTGGAAAAGCTGGATTAGCAACTGGGATTTCTATGATTTTATCCGTTGCTGATGATCTTTGTGCACCATCAATTCGAATAATGATTGAACGCAATTACCCAATTTTAAATCGAATAAATCCAGCAACATTAATATCTGATGCATTATATTCATTAAATGTATACGAAACCAAAACTCGATATTATACAAACCTGACCTATCTTAGCATTATTGCAATTATACTTTGTGTAATAAGCTATATACTTACAAGGAGGAATCGTTATGCAAGTTTATAATCTCTTTTTAAAAATATTTAAATCAAAAATCGGCCAAATCGTTATGTATATAGTCATTTTTTTAGGAATTACAATGCTTTTTTTAAGCAAAACATCAAATTCTCCTTCAAATGACTATAAAGCTCAAAAATTAGTTGTATCAATTAATGATAAAGATAACTCACTAGAAAGCAAACTTTTACGTAACTATATTAGCCGAAATACAAAAAAATATGAAATTTCTGCACTTGATAAAGAAACTATTCAAGATGATTTGTTTTTTAGAAATGTAGATGCTGTAATAATTATTCCTAAAGGGTTTTCTAAATCTTTTAATTCAAATAATATAACTAGCAGCATAAACACATATACACTTCCTAACACTATGACAGCTAACCTAACAAAAAATCTTGTTAATAAATACTTATCGACAGCTTTGTCTTATCATAAACAAGGGTATAGTTCTAGTGAAAGCTTAATTAAAGCCGAAAAAAATGCTAAAATTCACGGAAATATAAAACTTGTTAGCAAAAAAACTACAACTTTTACAATGCGTTACTACTTTTTCTCATATTTGGGCTATATACTTATTTGCACCTGCTTTGTAAGTGGTATTCCAATATTAAAAGTGCTAAATTCAAAAAAAATAGATGCACGAATTCAATGCTCCTCATATCGTTTTTCAAAGAAAAATTTTGAAATTTTCTTAGGAATTGCGACTCTAGGTTTAATTGTTTTTATAATTTTTACAATACTTTCTTTTATAATTTTAAAGAAAGATGTACTCACTATAAATGGCGCATTACTATTCCTAAATGCCTTTGGTTATATTATTATGGTTCTTTCTCTTGTATACCTTTTTGGTCAGCTTGTGAAAAAAGATGTGTATGTATCAGGAATTACTAATATTGTTGCTCTTTGCTTTAGCTTTTTAGGTGGAATATTTATTCCTCTAAATTATCTTAGTGATACTGTACTAAAAATTGCTCACTTTCTTCCTTCATACTGGTATATTCGAGGATGTGAATTTGCAGAGAATTACAACAGCGGAAGCTTTATAGAAACTTTTCACTATATCTCAATAGAGCTAATTTATGCCTTGGTATTTTATCTCATAGCAGTTACTATAATAAAGATGAAAGCAAAAAATTCTATTTAAAATCAAACTATTTTAGCAAAAAAGCAGCCATCACTGACTGCTTTTTTACTTCAAAATCAAGTATTATTTATACTATTTTATTCATTTTTTTGCTGATTTTATTTGCTTTTATTAACGTTTTTCTTAACTTGTTTTTTGACGTATAATTCATTATTGTAGTGTAACTATCCCTTTCTTTTGCCAGTGGATCATTCCATCCATTTAAATATTTTTTATCAACGTCTTTCTTACACATAAACCAATTTGAATTATCAACTTCACTTTTATCTTCTTGGGAATCTTTTATAACTTTATACAACATAACTTTATATTTAAATAATTTTTCTTTACTTACAACAATGTAAGCATTTTCTTCATTTGTTATATCCGGATTATATTTGTTATATAAATTACTAATTTTATATTTAGTAAAAGTAAAACGTCCCATAGAATATTTATAATAATATTGTATATTATCTTCTGTATAACAATATGTATCATCCTTGTATTTTGTTAAGCAATATCCTTTTTCTGATAATTTATCAATTTCAGAATCTGACAATTTTGTACGTCCACAAGCAATTACGCTACAACATACACTTACTGCTACTAATACCATTATGATGGCTTTTCTTATTTTTTTCACAATTTATTTCCTTTCAAAATTAACTATAAATTTCTTAGCACACACATAACTCCGTCTTCATCGTTACTCTTTGTTATATTATTTGCAACTTCTTTTATTTTATCATGTGCATTAGACATTGCATAACTATATTTGCAATTTTGTAACATTTCGTAGTCATTTAGATAATCTCCAAATGCCATGCTTTCTTCCTGAGTTATGTTAAAATTATCCTGAATTGCTTTAATTGCAACACCTTTATTCACATTTTTTTTAGCAATATCTATCCAACTTACACCTGATAGAACAGCATTTAATGTATTAGGCAATGCACTAAACTGATTATAATATTTTTCAGCTTCTTTATTTTCAAAAAATACTGCTATTTTGACTATATCATCTTTTTGAGCAGCTTCTAATAAATCACTAACATAGTCTAATTTTTCATAGTACATTGTTGCATTTTTTACTACGTCCTCTTCAACGCTTTCATGCATATATGCACTCTTTGCTCCACATATTATTGGATGTGCATTAGTAAAACTTTCTATAAATTTCAAACTTTTTGCAATATCTTCTATATTGATTACATTTTTATAGATTATTTTATTTTTGGCAAAAACAAGCCCTCCATTTTCTGCTATAAAAATAAGATTATCTTTGATATCAATAAAATCTTTTTCTAGAGTAAAATATTGTCTTCCACTTGCAATTACAGTTTTAATATCAGAATTTTTAAGCACCCACTCTTTAAAATCTTTTGGCAAATTTTTCGAACTATCTAATAATGTTCCATCCATATCGGTTGCTACTAATTTAACCATACTACCTTACCTCCAAACACTATATTTCTTTTCCTAGGAATTGGCTTTGATAAAGATTATAATAAAATCCTCTTTTTTTCATTAAATCTTTATGATTTCCTTTTTCTATTATTGAACCATTTTTCATTACTAATATAATGTCTGCGCTTCTTATTGTTGCTAAACGATGCGCAACTATAAATGTTGTTCGACCATCCATTAATTTTTCAAAAGCTTCTTGTATTTTAATTTCTGTTCTCGTATCAATTGAAGAAGTTGCTTCATCTAGAATTAACATAGCTGGTTTACTCATCATAACGCGCGCTATACATAGCAATTGCTTTTGCCCCTGCGAAAACTCTCCGCCATTTTCCGTTATAATTGTATCATATTTTTTTGGTAATCTGTTTATAAAATGATGAATATGACATATTTTTGCAACTTTTACCATTTCCTTCTCTGAAATAGAAGGATTACCCATTGTTATATTTTCACGTATAGTGCCACTTTTTAGCCATGTTTCTTGCAAAACCATTCCATAACTATTTCTTAATGAACTTCTAGTAACTTCCGAAATTTCATTATTATCGACTAATATTTTGCCAGATGTCACATCGTAAAATCTCATTAAAAGATTTATAAGTGTCGTTTTTCCACAACCTGTTGGACCAACTATTGCAACTTTTTGTCCTGGTTTAACTGATAAATCAAAGTTTTCTATCAAATGTTGATCTGACACATATGAAAAACTCATATCTTTTATTTCTATATTACCTTCAACATCGCATAAATCTAATGCATTCTCTGCTTCTTGTATCTCTTCTTGTTCTTCAATTAATTCAAACAATCTAGCAGCACACGCTATCGCATTTTGCAATTCAGTCACTACACCTGAAATTTCATTAAATGGTTTGGTATACTGATTTGAATAACTTAAAAAAGCGCTAAGTTGCCCCACCGTAACTATTCCATTAATCGCAGAAATTGCTCCTGCAATACCAACTCCAGTATAAACTAAACTATTAACGAATCTCGTACTTGGATTAGTTAAAGATGAAAAAAATGTTGCTTTTAATGAACATTCATTAAGCTTATCATTAATTTCATCAAATTTTTTTAGTGTAATTTCTTGTCTATTAAAAGCTTTTATTACTTTTTGCCCCTCAATCATCTCATTTACAAATGCTGTCTGCATACCTCTGATTTCTGACTGCTTTTTAAACATATGAAATGTACGCTTCGAAATAAATCCTGCAACGAAAAACGATAACGGAGTTACTAACACTACTACTATTGTAATTATTATATTTATACTAAACATAAACATTAATGTTCCTAATATAGTAATTACACCTGTAAATAATTGAGTAAATCCCATCAACAACCCATCTGCAAACTGATCTGCATCGGCAATAACTCGACTTTCTATTTCTCCATACGAATGTGAATCAATAAATTTTAATGGTAATTTTTCTATTTTTTTAAAAGCATCATTTCTTATATCACGTACCACACAGTATGTCATTTTATTATTGCACAAATTCATAAACCACTGTGCAAGGCCAGTTATCAAAACAAATATTATTATCTGTATTAATTTTGAAATAACATTTTTAAAATCAACATGATTTTTCCCCATCATATAATCTAATGTTTGACCTGTTATTTTAGGAATATACAAAGTTAAAACTACTGTGACAAATGCTAAAATTAATGACATTATCAAATAGATTCTATATTTTTTTATATATTTTAAAACTTTTTTTAATGTTTCTTTTTGATTTTGTTTTAAATTTACTAGATTAGTCATCGACGTCCTCCTTTGGAAACTGTGAATAATAAATTTCTTGATAAATTTCATTTGTTTTTATCAATTCTTCATGTTTTCCCTGTCCGACAATTTTTCCATCATCGAGAACTAATATCAAATCTGCATACTGTACTGAAGCAGCTCTTTGTGACACTATAAATGTTGTTAAATTATTTTTTAATTTTTTTATTGCCATTCTTAACTTTGCATCAGTTGCAAAATCAAGTGCAGATGCACTATCATCTAATATCAGAATCTCTGGATTTTTCATTAACGCTCTTGCTATTGTCAATCTTTGTTTTTGACCTCCAGAAAGATTTCTACCATTTTGCTCAACAAAATATTTTATATTATTTTTTTTGGCTTGTACATATTCCTTAGCCTGAGATATTTCTAGGACTTTATCTATATCTTCAAGCGATGCGTCTGCTTTTCCCCAGCGTAAATTTTCTTCAATTGTTCCAGTAAATAATTCAGCTTTTTGAAGAACTATACCGATTTTTTCACGTAACTTAAAGTTCTTATAGACTTTTACGTCATTTCCAAAAACCTTAACACTGCCTTCGCTTGCATCATAAAATCTTGGAATCAAATTAACTAATGAAGATTTTCCACTACCTGTTCCGCCAATGATTCCGATAGTTTCTCCTTTTTTTGCCACAAAAGAAATATTCTCAAGTGCAAAACCTGCATCTTTTTCATATTTAAGAGAAACATTTTCAAATTCAACTGCAATCTCTTCATTATCGGAATCTATATTTTTATTGGTTCCATCTTCCATATTTATTTTTTCACTTAAAATACTTTCAATTCTATTACCACACGCAACAGCTTTAGTAAGTAAAATAATTAAATTTGCCAATTTAATAAGTTCTACTAGTATTTGTGACATATAATTAAGAAGTGCAATAAGTTGACCATTTGTTAATACCCCACGATCAATTCTAATTGCTCCTTTGTATAACAAATAAACTGTAGACAAATTTATAATTACATATGTTAGCGGATTCATTAACGCTGAGATTTTTCCAACAAATTGCTGTGAACGATTTAATTTTTCATTATTTGATTTAAATTTTATTTTTTCTTTTTCTTCTATATTAAATGCTCTGATAACTCGAACACCGCATAAATTTTCCCTTGTACTTGTCATTATTTTATCAAGATTTGACTGTACTTTAGAATATAACGGAATTGTAATAAGCATTATTCCAAATACAATAATCGCTAAAACTGGAATTGTCACAACAAAAATCATTGCTGATTTTGCATCCACAGAAAATGCCATAATCATAGCACCAAATACTATAAATGGCGATCTAAGAAATAAACGTAAAGCCATGTTTACGCCCGATTGAACCTGATTGATATCACTTGTCATTCTTGTAACTAATGTATCTGTTCCCATTGCATCAAGCTGTGAAAATGTAAATTTTTGAATCTTCGCAAATAATGCATGACGCACTTTAGTTCCAAAACCTGTAGCAGCCTTAGCCGCAAAATATTGTGCTGTAATCGATGATATTAGTCCGCATATTCCAAACGCCACCAATAGCAAACACATACGTATAATATAAGACAAATTAGCCTCTTTTATACCTACATCAATAACTTGTGCCATAATAAGTGGTACTATTAATTCAAAACTAGCTTCTAACATCTTAAATATTGGTGCAAGGTAGGATTCTTTCTTGTACTCTTTCAAATAAACTAATAAAGACCTCATTTTTAAATCCTTTCTGTAAAATCGTTATGTTTTTTATTAGACCATTGTAACATTTAATAGGTAATAATTAAACCCAAAAAATTCCCCTTAGTTAGATCTAGTTATTTAACTTACCTACTTAAGGGGAATTTAATCACTTTTTAAACAGAATTTTATTTTCTATTATTTTTAATGTTTTCGTATGTTTTCTTTTTGTTTTCTTTCTTTTTCTCTTTGCTTTCTCGCTTTTTCCTCCTGTTGCTTTCTTGTTCTTTCTTCCTTTTCTCTTTGTTTTCTTGCTTTTTCCTCCTGTTGCTTTTTTGTTCTTTCTTCCTTTTCTCTTTGCTTTCTCGCTTTTTCCTCCTGTTGCTTTCTTGTTCTTTCTTCCTTTTCTCTTTGCTTTCTTTCTTTTTCTTCCTGCTTTGTTTCTTTAGCATCAGAAGAAGATTCATCATACGCAGATTTAAGTGCTTTTTGATCTATTTTTATTTCTTTTTTATTAGTTGCTAAAATAACACCGTTTAATGCTTTAACTTCGACCGTTATTGTATCTTTATCAACTTTTATAAACTTAGAATCAATAACATCGTACAATTTATTTATATCTTTAAAACCTAATTCCTTAATATTGATTGTCACTTTTTGTGTTATTTCACTGTTATTAGCAAATACTATCATTTGATCATTTTCATCTTTTCGTACGTATGACATAATATTATCGTTTGTTTTAAATGGCACAAGTTCTCCTGTTCTTAATGCTTTATACGATTTTCTAATCTGCGATAATTTAGCATACCAGGTAACAAGTTCCTTATTGCCCTTTCCCCATTCAAATGCTCGTCTATCATCTGGATCATCTGCTCCGACCATTCCAATTTCATCTCCATAATAAATTGTTGGTGCACCAGCATAGGTAAATTGAATAAACGAAACTAAATATTGTCTTTGTTTAGCAAGTGAAGAAGTTGTCTCATATGATGGAAAAGCTTTATCCTCTTCTTTTTGATTTCTATCATCTTCTACACCATCTAGCACAGAAAGAATTCTTGCTGTATCATGCGAACCAACTAAATTCATCATTGCATAAAAGGCCTCTTTAGGATAACGTTCTCTTAATTTTTCAAGATCTTTTACGGTTTTTTCTGAACTTTTTCCTTTTGCAAAAGCAATTACGGCATCTCTAAAACAATAATTCATAACTGAATCGTACATGTTTCCTAAAAGATACTTTGTTGAATCTGTCCATATTTCACCTATTATAACATTATCCTCACTTAAAGCTTTAACTGATTTTCTGAAATTAATCCAGGTTTCATCAGAGATTTCATTTGCAACATCAAGTCGCCATCCATTGGAACCTTTTTCTAACCAATATTGTGTAACTGAATCTTTCTTGCTATTACCAATTATTTCCTTACTCCAATTTCCAGTTTGATATTCTGAACCGTTAGTTGATTTGATTACTGGCATGCTATCATATCCCCACCAGCCTTCATATCCATAAACAGCTTTGTCTTTGCGATCTCCAATACTGTCTTTTACGTCATTTCCATTATCATCTTTTAAAGTTTTATCTTCATAAACTTCAAACCATTTTGTATAAGAAAAATCAGTTATATTGTAATTTTTCGTAAAGAATTCTTCAGTTTCTTTTTGAGCTGTTTCCTTGTTTATATTTTTTTCATGCATCAAATCATATACATGTGCCCAATATGGGTAAGCACCAACCTTTTTGGTTCCCTTGTGCAAATATTTATAATATCTGTCAAAATAAACAGAATCATCAGAAACATGGTTAAACACTCCATCAAGAACAATATGCATATTGTTTCGTTTTGCGACTTTTACTAATTCATCAAAATCACCTTGTGTTCCTAAAATTGGATCAATTTTTTTGTAATCACTCGTATCATATCTATGACTTGAAATTGATGAAAATACTGGATTAATATAAATCACACTAACCCCTAAGCCCTTTAAATAGTCAATCTTTTTTGTAATTCCTTTCAAATCACCACCATATATTTCATTATTCCATAAACCATCACCCCATAACGCATGATGTTTCTCATACTGTTCTTTAGGTAATAATTCCTTTTGTTCTGGATTTTCTGGCAAAAGTGTCCAATCTCTTACAAATTCATATCCGCTTGCTCCTCTTCCAAATTTTTGTGCTTTATCATTTGATTTATCTCCATTGTAGAATCTATCTGGAAAAATCTGATAAATTGTTCCATTCTTCATCCAATTAGGTGTCTTGAAACCATCTTTATAAACAACTAAATCATATGGTTTTATTTGTGATAAATCTGATACTATTCCTGTTCCATAATATCCGTCATCATCCCCATAAACCTTAACTGATGAACCATTAGAAATCACAAAATAATATGAGTTTTCTCCAATTTTATCAAATGATTCTACTACGCTCCATGTTAATTTATTAGAATCAGTATTTTTTTCTTTATTAAGTGAAATCGTTTTATTTTCTGTGCCTTTAATAACTAGTTTAACCTCTTTAGCATCCTTACCTGTATCTATTGAAAATTTAACTTTTTCATTTGTTGCAACTGCACCAAAGACGCTTTTATATTTTTTGTCTTTTGAGTTATAGTAAATATCTTTTGTATCTAATTCTTCTCCAGACGCATCATTATAATAAATCTGAGTTGCTGGATCAAAATAAAATGTAACTTCTTTTTCTTGTGGCAATTCAAACTGAGAATAAACAAACTTTTCACCTTTATAGGTTGCAGTTATATCATTATATACTCCTGCTGGTAATTTTATCTTTGCTGAATAAATTCCTGTCAATTTATTATCTTTGAATTTTATTCCCTCAGATATATTTTTCCCCGATAATGAAATATCCGCAAAAATATATTCAACATCTGTAACCATTTTATGACTAAAATCGTTGTATATTACCTTCACATTTTGAGTTCTAGTAAGTTGAACTTCAACATTTGCCCCATCCTTAATTCCATCTGCTCCATAATTTTCATTCCAGCTTCCATCAACGGAAATTTTATATTGATAATTTGCTGGTGGAACATTTTTAAATGTAAATTCATATATTCCATTTCCTTTATAAGTCATCTGATTTGATGCAGGATCCCAATTTCTTCCTGGAAATGTTCCCGGAACAAACACATCTCTTCCCTCGAACTCTTCTTTATCTAATTCAGCGTATTCTTCATTATCAACTACTACCGTTTTTCCATCCTTTGGAAGTACTTTCTCTCCATCAACGGTGTAATAATACACTATTTCTGCTTTTTTATCTCCAAAGAAAATATCACTTGTTACATACTTATTGCCACCTTTATAACTTAATTTTTCCTCTTTAAACGATAACTTATTATCTTGTTTCTTTTCGCCGTAAAAAAGACTAACTTTTTTTCCTTCTGCTTGAGGATAAATAAAATTATAAGTTCCATTTGCATTTTGAATTACTTTTGTTTCTGCTTTCGAAGTATCCATCTTTAATAAATCTGCAACTTCTTTTTCATTATTTACTGAGTCATATAATAATCCCGTTTTACAATTATATAAAATTATAACATTTTCTTTTTCTGATTTTATGTCAAAACTTTTATTTTGGTTTTCTTTTTCATACCAATTTTGTTTATCAAATACAGCTTTATATTCATAATGCCCCTTCTTTAAAACCTTATTATAAACATATAAATCATCTGATATTTGTCGAAACTCATATCCATCCTGAGAAATATCCCAATCTTTTTCATTACCTTCCCTGACCGAACCAATTATTGCTACATTTGTTTCTAAGGAATTTTTTTTCAAATTTTTTTCATTTTGTTGTAATTCAAAATCACCACATCTTATAGAATCATAAACTTTTCCATTTAAAGTATCTACAAGAACAGTAATATGATCAACTCCTTTTGGAATAGTCAAGCCAATATTTTGTCCATTATCTCCATAAGAAACATCCCATTTTTTATCTTGTGCTACCTTATATCCACCATCTGAAAGAGTAACGTCTTTATCTAATTTTTTAAAATAAAATGTTTTCTTATAAATACCGCCTCCAACATAATCTAACTCAGCATTGTCAGCACTTGGATTCCATGCTTCTATATCATATCTAGTATCAAGCTTTTCTTTTTCCTTCAAAAATTCTATTCCATAAAAATTACCAACAATACTTTCTTTATGAATGATTTCATCCCTATCAGATAATTTCAATTCACCATTTTCTAAACGAACAATAATTTTTTCGTCTTGACTGACAACTTTTAAATCAACATCTTTTTTTACTAATTTTCCATCAAGGTATACATTCAAAACATGATTTCCCTTAGCCACATATATTTGCGCTTCATATAAATTATTTTGGTATAAATTAAGCGTATAAAATTTTCCATCTACATCTACTTGCACTAAAGACTTAACGTTAGTAGAAATTTTATTAAGTACACTTTGAGAAATATCTGCTTCCCTTAAATTAGTTGCCTTAATTTGATTTACAAAATCACTATCATTTTTTGCATAGACTGGAGACAATGACGTAACAAACATCGTTATAGTTAATGCTCCTGTCAATAATTCTGTTAATACCTTTCTCTTTTTCATAGTTTTCCCCCTTAACCGCAAAATTGTTTTCGTAATATTTCGCAACTTTATTCTACTTTATTTTTCAATCCCGTTTCAATACTAAAATTTCACGAAAAAATAAGTATGTTTTTGTGAATTTTAAATATTGTTATTATTTTATTAAATGCTTTAATAAAACAATATTTTTTTATAAAATAATGGAAATTTTTTTGTGAAATGCGTATTAAAATTTTAATTTTATTTCCCAAAAAATTAATAAAAAAAAGAAACCAAATCATCTAGCTGCATTAGACGACTTGGTTTCTTTACTCTATATACAATACTCTCCCCTTAATTGTACATCAACTAAAATCTTTAGTATCACTTACCAAATTATAATATAACTTTTATAAAACTTATGCAATAGATTTACCATTCTTGTCATTGTCAAAAACGGAAATTTAAATTTTAATTCTATTGCATTATATTAGATATTACTTTATACTATTATTGTATGTGCATTTTTACTTTACAGTATCATTTTAGTAAAACATTACAAATATACTATTGTTAATATAGTTAAAATGTACAACAAGATTACATAAAAGGGGCAGCAAATGGAATTTAAAGAACAACTAAAAATATATATAAAGAAATTAAATTGTACAGCAAAGGAACTTTCTATTGCCACAAACCTTTCAGCAGCTGTTATTAGCCGTTACAAAAATGGTTTACGAGTTCCAAATTTAAACAGTGATACAATTCAAAAATTAGCAACTGGTATAAAATCAATTGCCACCGAAAAAGGAATACAACTTGGATCACTAGATGAAATTGAGTCTTCGTTTGTGGATACACTTTCTAACAATAATATAGATTATGAAATTTTTTCAGAAAAATTTAGCATGATTTTATCAACAATGAATATCAATATTTCATCAATTGCAAAATATTTGAATTTTGATCCTTCTTATATCTCACGAATCAGAACTGCACAACGTCACCCTGCTGATGTTAAGCTATTCTCAGAAAATGTGGGTCACTATCTTTTTAACACTTACAGACGTGATTCTGACAAACTTCAACTTTCTAACGTTATTCAAAAATCTGTAATCGATATCACAAAAGAAGAAGATTTTGTTAAGATCATTAGTAAATGGATGTGTTCAAATCAAGTTAATCATTCTCACCGAATAGATTATAATAACATAATTAGTGAATTTGTTACTTTGATTGATGAATTTAATCTTGATGAATTTACACAAGCATATAAACTTATGTCTAGTCATATTCACTCCGAGTCTTCTCAACTTCCTATGACTAAGTCATATTACACAAATAAATCAACTGAGCAGTTTACTTCTGATTTATTTAAGTATATGCTTTCTAATACTATTAACGAACCAGTATATTTTTATGCTGATTCTTCACTTTCATCTTATTTTCATAATAAAGAATATTTACAACTTTTTATAAGTTGTTTTGCTTTACTTCTTATAAGAAATGTACAAATTAATATTATTCACAATATTAATTTACCAATTGAAAACATCCTTGAAGGAATGCGCACTTGGATTCCATTCTATTTAACTGGACAAATCAAATCATATTATATTGATAATATTAGTCCTGGAATTTTTAACCATTTTGAATTTTATTCACGAGACATCAGTTTTATTGGCGAAACATCAACTTCCAAAGGTGACGTAGCTCATTTCTACATTACTCGTATGAGAAATGAATTAAATTTTTACAAAAAAAGGATGAATGTTATTTTTAATGAAGCTTTACCTTTAATGGAAATCTATAAAGAAAACAGATATGATGAATTTTTTGATTTTATGCTTCAAAACTCTAAGGAAAAAGGTACTAGACATGAAATTTTACCTACTTTACCTATACACACAATATCAGACAATTTGCTAGAGCGAATTCTTGAACGACATTCTATCAAGCTAGAAGATAGAGAAAAAATTATAAAAACAACCAAAATATGTAAAGAATGTGCATTGAATTCTTGCAAACATTCATACTTAATAGATGAATTTCCTATTTTATCGAAAGATGAATTTGAGGCAAATCCACCTGCTTTATCTCTTTCTAAGGCGTTCTATGAAGATACAATTACATACTCTTATCTTGAATATTTAGAGCACTTAGAATTGACAAGACGTTTTGCTGATAAAGTTCCAAATTATATCATTAAATCAAATGATACAACTCGTCAGCAAAGCATTCTCATTTCACGCCAAGGTGGTAAATGGGTTCTCGTATCAAAGAGCAAATTCCCTGCGATACATTTCCTATTCACTCACCCTCAACTTAGAAATGCTTTTGAACAATATATGTCTGACTTAAATAATAATTTAATTACTAAAAAATAAATAAAAATAAATAAAAAAACCTTGTAGCAACTCTTTTGTAACATTTCAATTTAAAAGCTTGCTATAAGGTTTTTATTTTTTTATTCAGTTTTCAGACAATCTTCACACTCACCATAAAATACAAGACTGTGTCCTTTTATCCTACCACTAAAAATACTATCCATTTTCGAATCTATTTTTTCTACCTCTTCATTATATGGCAAATCGCTGACACATCCACATTTTTCACAAACAAAATGGCTATGTTGCTTAACATTGGGATCAAAATGATCAACTCCATCGCCTACTTGTAATCTCTGAATTTGTCCCAATTCAGTAAGTAACATTAAATTTCTATATACCGTACCTAAACTTAACTTAGGAAATTCCTGCTTTACATTCTGATATACAATTTCTGCTGTTGGATGATCTACACGTAATTTTAAAAAATTATAAATTGCATCTCTTTGTTTACTCTTTTTTATAATCATTTATATCTCCATAAATAGTAATAATTCTCAATATCTTCAAAATTATATCATTTAAAGATACGCTTTTCAATAATGCAAAATCTACAAAAATATGATATACTCTTTAAGGTTTTATTTAACTTTTTTCATATAAAAATATATTTAGGAGAATTGTATGTTACCTAACCTTTTTTTAGATCGAATTAAATTAATACTTTCAGCAGCGGAATATAATGATTTCCTTGCTAGTTATGAAATAGAAAGAAAACACGGTTTGCGCTTTAATTTACTTAAAGCCAATTACGATACCTTCAAGGATAAAAATATTGACAATATTCAGTTTTCGCCTATTGATTGGGTTAACAATGGATATTTTTATGAGAACGATAATCGTCCTGGCAAAAGCCCTTACCATGAAGCCGGTGTTTACTATATTCAAGAGCCAAGTGCTATGGCACCTGCTGCATATCTTGATGCTAAACCGGGCGAATATATATTGGATTTATGTGCTGCTCCTGGTGGTAAAAGTACACAAATTGCATCAACTATGAATCACCAAGGTTTACTTGTATCAAATGAAATCAACTCAAAACGTTGTAAAATTTTATCTGAAAACATTGAGCGAATGGGAATTTCAAACGCAGTAGTTACTAACGAACCCCCAGATAATCTCACCAAAATTTTTCCTGGTTTCTTCGATAAAATTATGGTTGACGCACCTTGCTCTGGCGAGGGAATGTTTAAGAAAAATTTAAATGCTACTGATGAATGGTCCACTGAAAATGTTGAAATTTGTAGCCAACGCCAAGATATGATTCTAGATTGTGCTTCAAAGATGTTAGCCCCTGGTGGAAGAATCGTTTTTTCTACTTGTACTTTTGCTCCAGAAGAAAATGAAGGTTCAATTTATCGTTTCTTAAAAAGACATAGTGATTTTAAAATTGTTGACGTCGTCAAATATAACGGTATGTCTGACGGCAACCTTGATTACTACAAAAAAATAGTTGACTCTACCAATAATTCTGACTTCAAAGACACTATTAACAGTGAACTAGATTATGATTTTTACAAGGAGGAACTCAAAAAAACTATTCGCCTTTGGCCTCATTTATTAAAAGGCGAAGGACATTTTGTAGCTGTTCTTGAACAGACTAATAATAAAATCGAAAAAAGAAATATTTTTTCTTCAAAAAACAAAAACAAAAAACCAAAAGAACTAGATTTATATTATGAATTTTTCAATGACACTATTTCTGAATTACCTCTAGATGGTAAATTAGAGTTATTTAAAGATCAATTATATCTTGTTCCAAATGGTCTACCATCACTCAGCGGAGTTCGCTTGTTACGTCGTGGCTTGCATTTAGGAACTTTACTTAAAAACAGATTTGAGCCATCACATGCACTTGCACTATATTTATCAAACGATATGGTCAAAAAATCTGTAGATATAAGCTATGATCAAGCCAAGAAATTTATTGCTGGTGAAACTTTTCCTTGTAGCAAAGAAAAAGGATGGTATTTAATCACAGTAAATGGGTATTCTCTCGGATGGGGAAAGATGGCCGGTAAAGTCATGAAAAATCATTACCCTAAAGGACTACGAAAAAATATCCTATAACGCAAAATGTCAAGGTTAATTCTTTTCAGAAAAACACCTTGACATTTTTTATAATATAAAAGTAAACATCTCCACTCTGTTTATCAGCTTTTATATCTCTTTTATTATTTTTTTAAATATCTGATGCCTTTTTAATTTTACTAATAAGAGGATCAGCCTGAACCATTATATTAGAAATATCTTCGTATAAAAATCCCTTCTTAGTCAACATACTCTTTAAATCTTCAAGATTATCTAAAACGTAACTATACTGTTCTTCATAAGATGACATATCATCTTGAATATTTCTAACTAAACTATCGCAGCTATCAACTACAGCCTTAATATCATTACCAACTCCCTCTACTCTAGCAACAGAATTTGTTATATCATTAAATACTTTCTCTGTGCTATCTGTTTGGTTCTTAGAATCCTCAAGGGCAATTTTAGCTGCATCTATAGAGCTTGCTAATAACTCTGAACTATGTTGTAGTCCATCCATACTCTTATTTATATTACCTACTAGCTCTTTTATATCTATTGATAATTTAGTAACCTCATCTGCAACGACAGCAAAGCCTTTACCATGTTCGCCTGCTCTTGCAGCTTCAATAGACGCATTTAATGCTAACAAGTTTGTTTGGTTTGCGACACCTATAATACTTTGAGTTGCTTCTTGAATCTCTTCAAATCCAGTCTGGAACTCCTCATAAATTTTGGCAATCTCTTTGAATTGCTCTTCCATCTTTTCTGAACTTGTAATCAAATTATGGACATCACTTATCGCACCTGAAGAAATATCAATTACTTCTTTCATAACTGTATTAAATTCATCAGATGAATCTCCAACTTTTAAGAATTCTTGTCCTATATTATCAATAGATGAACTAATCTTATCATTATTTTCAATTGCCTGTGTATATGATTTTTTTACTTTATCTAACTCTTTTATTGTATTAGCTTCTTCATCTGCCAAACTATCTTTTTTTTCTATAACAGCTTTACTAATAAAAGAAAAAGCTGCCAAACTGTCTTCTATAGTTTTTTTATTATCCGCAGAAAATTCAGGTTCTTCTATTACATTTTCATCTTTCTTCTTTCCGAATCCAAACATTGCCAATTTCCTCCTTATTTTTTATTCAAATACAGCACATACCAATGTCTGATTACAATGCTGATTAATATATTGTTCTCCACCACCAATAACTCCCACATGTGGTCCTAGCATAGACATATTTTTGGCATATGTTTGTAAATAGTTTTCATTTTGATACAAAATATATCTGTATATACAATCAATAGAAAAAACAAAGGAAATCTTTTTAGCATCTTGCTTTATTTCTTCTCTCTGCTGTTTTTCAATCTCATCATAATCACCTAGTTTCAAAAAATAGATACAATCATTCTTATTAATCTGTTTATAATTTACTAGTGCTCCATTCCCTTTAAGTTCAAACATTGAAGAAATATATACTTTATCTTCTACAACACGTCCCATTGGATTTTTCAAAACATTATCAATAATTTTGTTCTTTGGAATATCTAACGCTTCACTATAAACATCTGCTGCTGGTCTACCATCTAACTCAATCAATGTTCTAGTTTCTGTATCAACTTTAGTAGCAAAGTGAGAAATTATATCATTTTTTTCATATATATTCTCTTTATATGTTCTAATTTTTCCTGTAGTATTCTTTATTACAGCATACGCACATGAATTTGAATAAACTTTTCCTTCATATGCAACATACGAAGTCTTTCCAGCTGGTACTCCAAAGACAGTTCCTCCGACTAATGGTACATTTCTTTTAGCAACACAAGTGTACAATGTAGAAACAAGTTTTTCTTCATTGTTTGTACAAAACTCAAGCACTACCGTATCTTCATTGCCTGGTGACACCGCCGAAAGATTCTCTTGAACTTTTCTTATATATGCTAATGGGCACGTAGAAAGTTCCTGAATTAAACCACATTTTATAACTGCATCCTCAAAAAAGCCGACAACTACAGTCGCATTATCTGATACTGCGCCATTTGCCAGACTTGAACCACACGTTCCAAATGACATCGCATTCGGATACTTTTCTTTTATAAGCTTAGCAGTATCAGCCAATTGCTCATATGGTGCAATAAACATTATCATTTTTGGTGTTTGTAGGCCAGATGTAGCTTCTTGCAAAGCTTTACTTGTAGCACCACTACCACTTCCAACAAATGTTTTCATGTAAAATCCTCCTTGAACTAATACAAAATATAAACACTGTCTATAAAACTTTTTCCAAATCAATCTCTTCTATAAAAACAATCTTAAATTGATTTAACCTATTTTTACAAACATTCACTCTAATTTGAATATCGAAATATTTTTTTGTTTTATTTATACATATAAAAAATTTAATAGTCTATTAATTATTTTTACTATTTTTTTCTAGCAACTCTATAATTTTCTTAATATTTGCTGGTCTTGCCAAATAGTATCCTTGCGCGTAATCACAGTTAAATTCAATAACTTTTTCATATTCTTCTGGTGTTTCTATTCCTTCAACAATTACATACAAATTCAATGAATGAATAAGTTTTATTATATTTTTTAAAAAACTGACTTTTTCTGTTGATTGCTCATTTAATATACTTTTATCAATTTTTATACGTTTTATTGGTAATATTGATAAATAATTTATAGAAGCATAACCAACGCCAAATTCATCTAAAACAACAGATATTTTCAACTCTGTTACTTTATCAAAAAATTTTTTTGTCAATTTAGAGTTCTTTATCAATAAATTTTCAGTTATTTCAATTACAATCAAACTAGTTGGAACGTTATATTTTCGTAACAATGATTCTAAATACTCAAAAAACGTGTCATCATTTAATTGCTTTATTGAAAATTTGATTGATACAGGAAACATTTCTATGCCTTCTTTAATACATGTCGAAATTTCTTCTATAACTTTTTCTAATACTCTCCGACCAAGAGAAATTATAATATCACTTTCTTCTATTATTGGGATAAATTCTGATGGACGATATAAATTAGAATTCAATCTTACTAATGCTTCAAAAGCGTTAATTGTCTTTTCTTTCAGTGAAAACTGTGGCTGATAATCAATATATATTTCATTTTTTTTACACGCTTCCTTAACTGTCTGCTTAATCAATTGCTTTCTTGTCTCATTAACTTTTAAATTTTCTGAATATATCACTAGATTATTTTTTCCATAATTCTTAGCTTCATACATTGCCAAATCAGCCTTAATTATAACATTTGTAACTGATTCTTTTTCTCCATTGTGATATGCCATGCCCATACTAAATGAAACATAAATATCTTTATTTTTAAAATGTATCTTCTCATTTTTTACATTCAAAATTTCGTCCATTATTATTGTATTTTGTTGAACAAATTTATCCTTTATAATAATTAAAAATTCATCACCACCTATTCTATATGTCCTAAAATTATATTTAAAACCGACACTTTTAAATCTTGATCCAATTTCACTAAGTACTTTATCTCCACATGCATGTCCGTACGTATCATTTATAAATTTAAAATCATCTAGATCTAAATGTATAATAGTAAAATTATGTTTCTCCTCGATTATTCTATTCATGTCATTTTCCATGGCACGCCTATTATACAACTTCGTCAATTCATCATGATCTACCATGTAAGATATTTGTTCATCTTTTTTTATCAAATCCTCATATGCACACTCTAATTGCAAAATTAATCCATTTTTTCGTCTATTATCTATTGTTATTAGTATAAAAACTATACAAACCGCACCTAAAAACATTTCTATTGCTATAATAGTTTCCTTATTAATTTCAAAATAGCTCTTATTATAATTATAAATTTTTCTTTTTGCCGGTAAACTACTATACTTAATTCCGAAATGTCTTAATTGCACATCATCAAACCAAAATGTTTCACCAATGTCATATTCAACTGCCATATTTTTTATATTTTTTCCCTTAAGCAATCTTACCACACGTTTTGCAGCATCTTTACTTGTCAAATTAAAATCTGTACTTTTCCCACCAATAATACCTGTATTTACACCAATTACAGAAGATGAATAAACCGGAGCGTTATTAGAATTTTTTGCAATAAACTTCATCGCCTCTTTTAAGGTATACGTATTTCCTTCTGCATCCATTTGCATATTTAAAAATATAACAATATCATTTTTTGTCAGATTATTTAATTTATTTTTTATTTCATCTTTTTTACACTGTGATATATTAATATCCACGAATTGTTTATTTTTATATTCTTCAGAAGCATTGTAAAATTCCCTCAATTCCCCTTGTCCTGTACTAGTGTTATCGGAAATTGCCACTATGCGTTTTCTATTTGGATGAATTAAAAGTGCACAACCTACAGTATCTCTAACATAAGTTTCCTCAAGAGTACCTGTTATCAAATCATCATGAGCCGCTTTTAAACCAGTTGTTTTATTATTTATTCCGAAAAAAACAATTGGTACATTTTCAAAAAAATCTTCTCTATACTCTAGTACAAAATTTAGAGCCGGATCGTCAACAGCAAGCACAGCATCGTACTTACCCACTGTTTTCATCTTTTCTTTAAAATCTATATAAAAATTTTCGATTGTTTTATCACTTGGGAATTTTTTTGTATTCATAAATTCGTAATCTACTCTTATTTGATACTTTTCAAACACACTATTAATTCCTTTTAACTGTTCAGGTACAGTTACATAAGAGTAGTCATATGAAGATAAATATAATACTTTTTTAGATGATAGATTACCTAGCGTTTTGTATTCATTACTGTTTCCAACTCGAATATTACAGAAAATAAACATAGACACAGCAATAACAAGTACAACAACGACAGAAGCTGTAAACGGAATTCGTTCACTATATTTTTCACTTCTGCCATCATGTGCTTCTAAAAAATTAGTTATTGTTTCAGTTGTAGTTTTATTTTTGTTTTTAGATGCCATAACTCATCCTCACATATCCAAAAATTATACTCTAGCTATCCCTCAATAACTCTAATAATTCGTCTTTACTAAGAGAACCTAATGTACCATTTTCTCCAGATAAAATTGAATCTGATAGATCCTTCTTTTTTTCCTGAAGTTTTAATATTTTTTCTTCTATGGAACCTTTTACAATTAACTTATAAACAGTTACAGCCTTCTTTTGTCCTATTCTATATGCTCTATCTGTTGCTTGATTTTGAACAGCTAAATTCCACCATGGATCATAATGAATAACAACATCCGCTCCGGTTAAATTTAAACCTGTTCCACCTGCTGTCAAGGATATCAAGAAAACAGGAACTTGATTCGAATTAAATTCTTTAACATATTCAATTCTTTTATCTTTTGGTGTCTTACCTGTAATTTTATAATACTCAATTTTTTGTTTATTCAATTCTTCTTCTATTAAAGCTAACATCGAAGTAAACTGCGAAAAAATCAAACATCTATGTCCGCCTTCTATTGCATTATTTACTAATTCCATACACGCAATCTTCTTAGCAGACTCTCCTTTGTAATCGTCAAAAACCAACTTCGGATCACAACAAATTTCTCTCATTATGGTAAGTTCAGCCAAAAGTGCTATTTTATTCTTGTTATATGCATTATTATCAGCACCTTCTAGCATATTTTTTATTTTAACTAGCTGACCATCATATACTTGTCTTTGTTGCTTTTCAAATGACGTATAACTTATTTCTTCAATTTTTTCAGGCAAATCTTTCAAAACTTGTTTCTTTAGTCGTCTCAGAATAAATGGACTAACCATCCTTCTTAAACGATTCGATGAATCTTCATCATTATCCTTTGTAATACTATATTCTATGTCATTTCTAAATTTATCATAGTCGTACAAAAAACCAGGCATCAAATAATCAAAAATACTCCACAACTCACTCAATCTATTTTCAATTGGTGTTCCAGTTAAGGCATAACGTGTTTTGGAATTAATAACTTTTACTGCCTTTGCTGTTTCCGTTGTATGATTTTTAATATATTGCGCTTCATCGATAAATTGATAATTAAATGATTTATCCTGATAAAAAACAATATCTCTTTTTAAAATATCATACGATGTAATTATAACATCACATTCTTTATAACATTTTTCTAGTAACTCTTCTCTTTGTATTTTATTTCCTGTAATTATTTCTACTAAAAGGCTAGGTGCAAAATGATTTATTTCTTCTTTCCAATTATAAATCAAAGATGAAGGCGCAATAACTATTGAACATCCTTCTTTATTTTCTTCTTTAGCTGCCAATAAAACAGATATTGCCTGTATAGTTTTTCCCAATCCCATATCATCAGCTAATATACCACCAAAGCCATAATAATCAATCGTTCTAAGCCATTTATACCCAACCTTTTGATAATTTCTCATTATTTTATTCAAAGAATTAGGTAAATCAAAATCAGATTCTTTTATAGCTTTAAACTCTTTAATTAATTTTTTATATGTTTGATCGCGCTTAGTATAAATTCCTTCATTTTCCTCTAGAACTCTATCTAAATATAACGCACGATAAATTGGAACATTAATTGCTTTTTCTTTTAATTGTTCATCAGAAATTGATAGTGTATCAATTAGTTCATCTAATGCTTTGATATTATCATCTTTTAAGTCAATATAGCTTCCATTTTTAAGTCGAAAATACTTCTTTTTTTGTCTATAACTACTTAAGATATCTAATAGCTCATCATATCTTACATCGTCAGAAATAATCTCAATATTAAGTAAGTCAGCCTTAACAGACACTCCCATCATCAAAGAAACCCTACGTTTTAACTTTATTGCACGTAAATTATCAGTAACATGAACTTCACCTAATGTAAGTAAAAAGTTCATTCCACTTTCCATAAACGAATAGATTTTATCCTCATCATTAAAGCAATCATACTGATTAGTTTCTTCATTAAAACCTGAGAAAACTCTCAACACTTCATCGTTTATATATTTTTCTTTTTTAACTTCACGAATAATTTCATATTTAAAATCATCCTTATTCGCATCAGCTAAATCAAAACTTCGATCTCCATAAAAAACTTTTGCATCACATACAATATTTCCATCTACAGAATCAACATAAAACTTAAATATTGCTTCTGGTGGCATATAATTATTGATTAATTCATCCACCTCATCAGATATTTCATACTTTACACCCATTGTAGGTAAAATAGTTCTAAAAAATTCTGATAAATTACGTCTACCTACATTAAATGAAATTTCGCTATTTCCTCTTGAAACATCTACAAGTGGAGATATTTTCTTTGAATTTTCAATTGTAATTCTTCTAAATCTTCCATCATAAATATAGTATGCATAATCTATTCCCTGTAACAATTTAGGAACTTTAGCTTTTACAGATACGCCTTCGAAAGACATAGTTTCAGAAGTTTGTCCACTTTTTTGAGAGAAAACAGGCTCAATTAATAATTTAACCTCCATCTCATAATCTTCAAGAACTACAACATCATAGCTTCTTCTTTCAACGTTATCAAAAATATCTTCATATCCGTATGATTTTTCCTTGAATTCAATTTTATCACCATTAAATATCTCAAAAAAATCATCCAGATATGAACCTCTTAGCTCTATCTTAGCTAAACTGATTTTTGATTGAAGATAACCATCTACATTAAAAATATCATTTTCTTTAACATACTTTTTTATTAACTTATTTACAAGTAATGCCTTTTGGGTAAAGCGTGCATACTTAAAATCGACAATAAAATTTTTTCCGAATGCATACGTTCCATTTTTTTCTATTTCTTTATATAGTGAAAATAAATTTTTTATTACATACTTTTTTTTATTATTTATGCAAATTTTGAAAGACACCTCAGGAAATTTGTTAGTTCCATATTCTAATTCAATTTTAGGAATAAAATCAATAATTGTCGAACTAAATGATTGCTGATTATCTTCAACTCTTTCCGGAATTAATCTTGTAGTTTTACGTACATTTTCCATCAATTTACTTGCTGTAATATCAGTCGCATCACCTGGATTATTATTTTTTAAATATTCATCAATCAAAATAAGCGCGGCAATCTCTTCTTTTTGCATATCTTTACTTCCGTATCTATTTGAAGAGTCATATGATCTAGTTTTTGCCTGTCCTTTATAAAAAATAGTTAATATCTTCTCATTATCGAAATCTACGCTAACCTCTCCCGTAAAAGGTTCTTTAAAAATACTAACTGTTACCCGTCCTACTAGTTTTTTGCCCCAAATAGAATAATAGTCAAAATTAGCCTTTTTTATCGAAACGTATCCTTCTTTAATTAAATCCTTTGCTTTAGCAAATTCTTCTTCATAAAGATTAACATTACTCGATATCTTATTCATCTCAAAATATGTATAATTTTCTAATCCTTGAATATCTCCTTTTATTTTTTCACCCTTTTTGAATGGGAATATTCTATCTCCTTTGGCATTTTTCATTTTTTATTTTTCTTCTTCCTCTTTTTCTTCATTCTTATCAACAATAATATTGCCATTCCATAAAACCTGCCAAGCGACAACTTTTTTCTCATCTGTCACAAAATTATCCTCACCTGGATATGAAATGCTAAATTGTCTATTATAAAAATCATATTCTCCAATTTGCCACTGAAAATTACCCTCTTTAGTAACCCAAATATAAACACATTTTTTACCATGTGTTGGATATCCCGCTTTGTATACTAAATTGAAGTCCTTTACCTCTAAAGAAAATTTCATTGATTTTACTGATTCAATTGCATCAAGTTCCTCTCTTGTATATTCTTTTTCAAAATCATCTACATTATTTGTAAATGACTGATTAGTATAGTCATTTCTTCTGTCAAATCCAGTATTATATCTTCTATTATCGCGTAAGCTTCTTCCGCTATATCTATTTGACTCAGGCATTCCATAGCCATTATCATATTTCTTTCCAAATTCTTTACCTACAAAATCATTTGTATTATATGTTCTTTTTTCTTGTGAATATCTATTTGTGTTATTATATCCATAATTAGGATTAAAAGAATTAGTTGTTCTATAATAATTGCTACTATATCCCCTATTATTATAGCCAGAATTATTTGAGTTTCCGTAATTAGAATTATTATAGCCGTTATTATTATAGCCCGAATTTGAATATCCTCTATTATTTCTTAATTGATATCTATTATTTTGATATCCTCCGTTATTCTGGTATCCGCCTTTATTTTGGTATCCGCCATTATTCTGATATCCACCGTTATTTTGATATCCTCCATTATTTTGATTATATCTGTTAGAATATCCATAATTATTTTTATAATTATTTTTCTTTCTAGGAACATAGTAACCATACATATCACCATGATCTGGTCTTTCATCTTTTACAAAACCATAATCAGGAATTTTTCTAGTTTCATTTGATTTTTTCTCATCATCATTTGTCTCAAAGTCCGCATTTAAAAATTCATTTTCTGAAATTTCTTCATTATTTATATTTTTCTTATCATCATTCCACATATTCATGTTAAAAAAATTCTCCTTTTTTCTATATCTAATTGTTCTTATTGGCCTATAATCTAAAAAGCTTGCTCTTGTTTTACTTACATGCTTTACCCAAGAATAATTTTCTATGACACTTAATGCAAACTGTACATTCGTCTCTTTACAATATTCACTTTGTATGTGAAAACCTGCGCAAAATATTCGTCTGCCATTCTCTACTCTATAATTATTATGTAGTAACCTAATGTTTCCCTGATTATTCAACAAAATTATTCGCCAAACATCATTTTTGTAATATATTTGAATTGCATTCTCGTCTTCAATAAGTGTAGTCTTCATCCCACAGTCTATATACATATGTCTAATTAGCGAATCCGTTATATTTATTGTGTCGAAAAACGTCATATAAAGATTAAATTTATTTATATCACTTGCACCATTCCTGATATACGCTTTTTGTGCACATCTAGCACATTGTGGCAAATGACACGGATACTCATTCACATAACGCAATTCAAACTTTTTAAATTTTAAAACTTCGGGACATGTCTTATCATGTACAAAATTTTCATTCATACTAAAAATGTAATTTACTTCACTGTCTCTCAGTATACTATTCATACTATCAAGTCCATCTCGTTGCATAAAATTTGTTTTTCCAGAAAATTTATAAGATTTGTTATAATCATCATTAATATACTTTATATTAGTCTCTCGTTGTCCATAATATTCTTTAGGTAAAAACTCTTTAGGGTGCGGCCTAAGATTTCTCTGTTCTCGTGAAAACCTATCGGGCATCTACTACTCCTTCCTTATTTCTTAATATTCTTTGTCACGAATTTCTTTACTGCACCTTTACTATCATACTTTTATCTAAGCCACATTGTCAACTCTATTAATAAAATTATTTACTATTTTTATCGGTGCAAAAAAGCAGTACATTATTTCTTGCGATATTATATATCAAAAAATATCCGCATCAAAAAATAAATACTGCTTTATATATTAACGATTATATTTTTTTTCTTCGTCCCTTTGGATTTTTTTCAAATCCTCCTCAGACATATGCTTTCTATATATTTTTTCCATTAAACTATCTACAAAAAATGAATTAATAGCTGGCAAGAAAAAAATACTTATTTTAACATAATAAAACAATAAAACTGCTGCTAAAAATACAACAATTATCATTATTGAATATGGTAAATATCCTACTGCTAAAATTGCAGAATTTTTTAACATTGTTTTTGTGTTTTCTTTAAATCTATTATTATAAGCTGCTGTGTATATCATCCAAACGATTACATATAAAATCATAAAATAATTAATATAATATAAAACGGCAAAAGTTGAATTTGACTTAGCTAAATTTGCCAAAACATAACTATCAAATGATAATACAATTAATAAAAGTTCCTGAATAATACACATTAATAATGAACTTTTTATATTTTCAATAAATCCACTCCAAAATACCTTTGAAACATATCCTCCTTCTCCGTTTAATACATTTCTAGTAACGTGAAACAATGCCTTTGTAGAGGCTCCTATTGTTACAATTGGTATTGAAAAAACAACCCATAAAATACTTGCGTAAAAAAAATCGACAATTTTCATTAAAATTTGAGAAAATTTACTTTCATATGAAAAATTTTTATTCATTCCCCTATTCTCCTTTTATCTAAAACTACTAAAATTTTACCATTAAATCACTATATATTTCAAGTAATTCCCCAAATTGTTTCTATATATAATTGCACCATACAACAACATTAAATAAAATGCTATTATATGGTGCAATTTTTTTACAATACAGAGTAATAAATATTAACTTGGATAAAATATATATGATAGGAAAAAATTAATTCTAAATTTTATTTAACCCTGATTTCAACTACACTACAAGCAGGAAGAGAAACAGTCATTTTATTTTTATCAATTTCATATAAATTGAATTCTTCCTCTTTAACTACTTCAGGGTTTTCAAATGTATTATATGCGTGCATATCTTTATTAGTCACAATATTAGCTTCAACTACTTCATAATTCTTATCTGTTGCAAATAAAATTTCTAAATCTCTTTTTTCTGTTGCAGATAAATTATTTAAAGTAATTGTAATAATACCATCTTTTTTAGAAACAGATTCAGTTATATCTGGAACTTTCCATTCACCTTCACCTACTTCATTTACACCAGATAATTCACTATCTAATAGTGTTGCTCCTTGATGATGTCTATACATATGGAAAACATGATATGTTGGAGTCTTAATCATCTTCTCTCCTTCTGTCAAAATAACAGCTTGAAGAACGTTAACCATCTGAGCTATACAAGCCATCTTTACTCTATCACAATGCTTGTTAAAAATATTTAACGTAATTCCTACAACCAAAGCATCTCTAACTGTATTTTGTTGATACAAAAATCCAGGATTCGTTCCTGGTTCACAAGTAAACCATGTTCCCCATTCATCAACACTTAATCCGATCTTCTTTTCTGGATCATATTGATCAATAATATCACTATGTCTTTTAATAAGAGTATCCATAAATAAGGCTTTTTTCAAAGTTTTATACCATACTTCTTCTGTAAAATCTGTAGCACTTCCTTTTATTTCCCATCCTTCAGGATGAACATAATAATGGAGGGAAATAAAATCCATAAATCCATGTAAATGTTCAGGTGTATGATCATAACATGTCTCCATTACACCTTTAGTCCAGTAATAATCATCAACATTAGCACCACAACATACTTTTTTTATTGGTTTTTTTGAATCATAATCTCTAACATAAGTTTGATATCTTCTATACATATTTGCATAGAATTCTGGTGTCATGTTACCTCCACAACCCCAATTTTCATTTCCAACGCCAAAATAATCAACTTTCCATGGCTTTTTATGTCCATTTTTTTCTCGTAACTCAGCCATTGGTGAAACACCATCAAATGTCATATATTCAACCCATTCTGACATTTCTTGAACTGTGCCACTTCCTAGATTACCATTTATATAGGTTTTACAACCTAACTGTTTACATAACTCAAAAAACTCATGTGTTCCAAAACTATTGTCTTCAACAACACCGCCCCAATGAGTATTAATCATTTTCTTTCTTTTGCTCTTTTCACCAATACCATCCTTCCAATGATACTCATCAGCGAAACAGCCGCCAGGCCATCTTAAAACTGGAATTTGAATTTCTTTTAATGCATTAACTACATCTTGTCTCATTCCATTAACATTTGGAATATCAGAATTTTCCCCAACAAATAGTCCTTCATAAATACATCTGCCTAAATGTTCTGAAAAATGACCATATATTTCAGGTTCGATTCTACCTAATTCCTTAGAATCATTAATTACTAATTTTGCCATTTAGCTTCCTCCATAACCACAAATTATTACCTTATACATACAAATTTCTTACCTAAATAAACGAAAAAATGGGCATTCCGTCTTTGCTCCAATTAATTTTCATCAATTGAGTGTGTCTGTTAGGATTGTATAACGGATCTCCTACAATTTTACTTTCTGTCCTTGCATGATATACCATAATATCATTTCCATCCTCATCAACAGTAAATGAATTATGGCCCGGTCCATAAATATTTCTCTTTTCATCTGTTTCAACCACAGGATATCTACTTTTTACCCAGGACTGTGGATCTAATAAATCCGCATCAACTGTTGTTTTAAGCATACCAATACAATATGATGGACCTGTATCACTCGCAGAAAAAGTTAGAAAAATATTATTTCCTTTTTTTATTACAGCTGGACCTTCATCAACCCAGAAATCGCCTCGTTCCCAGTCGTAATCTGGTGTAGACAATAAAACTTGTACAGTTTTTAACTTATTAGGTTTTTCCATCTCTGCAATATAAAGATTAGAAATTTGTTTACCTACACCAACTTTTTCCGCCCAAACGTAGTACCATTTACCATTATTTTTAAAAACCGTTGCATCTAAAGAAAATGCTTTAAACGAAAATTCATCCTCATCTGCACTTTGCATTTTGCCAAGTTCCTTCCAAGAATCGTTTATAGGATCATCACCTTGGCATTCTAGCACATAAGGTCTTATATTCCATATATCATCCTTGTCACCTCCTGCAAAATAGATATACCATTTTCCCTCAATGTAATGCATTTCCGGAGCCCAAATGTGTATGCTCATTGGGCCCTCGTTATGTTTATGCCAAATTTCTACTTCTTTTGCGTCTTTCAATCCCTCTAAAGTCGTAGACTTTCTCAGGCAAATACCATCGTATGCCGGAACAGATGCCGTAAAATAATATATTCCATCATCATGTCTAACAATAAATGGATCTGCTCTTTGAAGAATCCACGGTTCATTATATTTAAAACCTTTGTCCATCTTACATCTCCTAAAAATTTATTTGTGTTTTTTAATGTTATTCTATGTTGTATTATTTTTCTTTATTTTAACCCTTAACGGCACCAGCTGTCATACCTTCCACGAAATATTTTTGGAAAATTATAAAAATAATAAATACTGGAATTAATGAAAACATTGAGCCTGCAATTAAAACATCGTAATTATTACCATATGGTGTAAGTAGGGTATTTAAGCCAATTGGTAATGTAAATTTTGATGCATCTTTGTAAATTAACATTGGCCATAACAAATTGTTCCAAGATCCCATAGATGTCAAAATTGCCATCGCTGCAAAAGCTGGCTTTGTTATTGGCAACATTATTCTTAAACAAATACCATATTCTGTAGCACCATCGATTCGTCCTGCATCTAACAATTCCTTTGGTAATGAACTCATATACTGTTTAAAAAAGAAAATCGTCGATGCACCACAAAGTCCTGGTAAAACTACACCCCATGTTGTATCAATCAATCCAAAATTAATAATTTCCTGATAGAGAGGTAACATTAATATTTCGAAAGGAACCATCATAGTTGCAATTACTATGAAAAACAATGTGTTTTTTAATTTAAAATCATACATTGAAAGACCATATGCTATAAAATAACATAAAATCAAAGTTCCGATTACTGAAATAAGAGTTAAAAATAAACTGTTTTTAAACCAATTAAAAAACTTGATTGAATCTTCATTTCCACTCAATAGATACACATAATTATCTAACATCCATTCTTTAAAATTTAGATTCAAATGTAAACCTTGTGCCATCATTTCTGATCCTGGTCTCATCGATGCTGTAAAGCCAATAACCAAAGGCATCGCAACTAGAATAGAAAGAATTGCAAAAAATCCAGTTGAGAGAACCGTTAAGATGCTACGAGTTTTTCCACCAATTTTACTACTTTTATTTGGTTTTATTTTTGTCATTGTATTATCCATCTTAACTTTCCTCCTTCTTGAATGTTCCACTTAAAATAAGTTGAATCATATTAATTACCAATGCAATAATTAAAAGAACTAAGCCTACTGCAGAAGCATAACCCATCTGATTTTTTTCAATACCACGTCTATATAAATAACCAACGATTGTTGTACCAATATTATAAGGTGAACCATTTCCCCATAACATAAAGCTTTCTAGGAACATTGCCAATCCAGCATAAATCGAAATTGTTAAAACATAAATTAATGTTGGGCGAAGCATTGGAATTGTTACATAAATAAATTTTTGCCAACCTGTTGCGCCATCAATTTCAGCTGATTCATAAAGACCTGTATCTATACTTTTTAAACCAGATAAAAAATAAAGCATATTTACGCCTGTCCACCTCCAACATGCAATTAATAATAATGCAAAATATGCTGTTGGATACATTTTCAACCATTGAATTTTGTCATGTCCAAAGAAATTCAAAATAAGATTAAACTGACTTCCATCACGTTCGGAAAACATCATTCTAAATAAAGTACCTGAAATTACTACAGAAGTTAATGAAGGAATATACAAAAGTGCCTTCCATATGCCCTTAGCCTTTACCAATCGACTATCTAATAACGATGCAAACAATAGTGGAAATGGTATCAATAAAACTAATGTTAATAACATATACATAACACTATTTCCTACCGCTTGTAAAAATACCTTATCTGCCAATAATTTTTTATAATTGCCCAATCCAATCCATTTGCTTCCCATTGGTTGAATATCTTGAAAGCTCATCACAATAGTCGAGCTAAATGGATAAATCCAAAATACACAAAAACTTAATAAAAATGGTAAAACAAAAACATATGGAGCGGTTTTTTGCGAATATAAAAATCTTTTAAAAATATTATCTTTTTTCATTTTATCTTCTCCGTCTTTTGAATACGAAGATGCATGCTCAACCATCTATGCTACCTCCTAAAAATCCACGATAATCTGTAAAATATCGAATATCCTATAAATCCACTATAATCTATAAAATATCGAATATCCTATAAATTCTCTCGAAAAAAACTCAAACTAAGTGTTTCTTAATAGCCTATACTCATTTTTTAAAGTAGAAGTGCCTAAGTAAACTACCCTAGGCATTTTCCACTTCAAAATTTGATTTTTTTAACATATAAGTTGCGTCTATAAACTATCTTATTAGCTACCGTCTATAAAACGCGATACAAGCTGCTATCCACAAATTACTCAGAATCAGATTCAATTGTTGATTGTGCCTCTTCAAGTGCCTCTTTGACATTTTTTCCTTTTTCTAAAACATCATTTAATGTAGTAGAATTTATCTGATCATTAATTGCTGGTGTGTTTTTTGTTATAGATACTTTACCAATATCATCTTTTATCTGTTTTAACACCTCATAAGGTTTATTGCGGAAATATTTATTGTAAAAATTATCCTGATCTGTATTACATTCATCCCAAAGTGCTGTGTTACAAACATCAAATCCAAGATCATTCCAAATCATTTTTTCGCCATCTTCAGACATTTTTGCAAAACAAATGAAATCAGCTGCTAATTTTTTTGCCTTAGATTGTTTTGTAACAACTGTACCTGTACCACCGATACCAACAGAACATTTCTGACCTTCTTCAAAAACAGGACATTTTGCAATATACCACTTTCCTGTTTGATCTTTTCCCGAATCAGCACCTAATTTATCTTTAAAACGACTCATAAACCATAATGCTTTAGGGAATGAAACAATTGTATTATTTCCTATATCTGCAATACCACCATCCGTGTCAACTTGACCGTCTGTTGAAACCTGAGCAACTTTTTCTTTTAACAATTTCTGTTGATATTCCAACATTTTATTTACTGATTTTAATTTTACATTTGGTTTAGCATTCTTTTTGTTTCCACCTGTCCAGTCTTCGCCATACTCCGCCATTGCAATTGTAAGCCAATCTGTTCCTGCTGTATCGACTGATGTAAAGAATTTTCCTTTCTCACCTCTAGCTTCAACATATCTCTTTCCGAGTTTTTCATAATCATCCCATGTTTTAACCGAATCAACATCGGCCTGAGTGATTCCATATTTTTCAAGTTGTTCCATATTGTAATACATTACAGTTGCACCGATATGGAATGGCGCACCATACTGTTTTCCATTTTGGCCCTTGTACATATCGAGTCTAGACTCAACCATCGTATCTTTATATGGTTTAATCGCTTCATCTAATGGATAAAGCCATTCATCCTGACCCTTAACAACATTTGGATACTGACCAGCTTCAACATCACATATATCAGGTGCACCTTTCTTAGACTGTAATGTCATCGTTAATTTTGTATGCATATCTGAAAATGGATAAGTTGTTGTTTTCATATTAATTGTACGATCTGGATTTTTTTCATTCCATTTTTCAACCATCTTTCCATAAAAATCAGCATGCTGTCCAACGAAAGTCCATAACTCTAACTTCGTACCTTTTTTATCACCAAAACTAGTTACTACTGGCTCCTCCTTTTTGTCTTTTGCACTTGCCTTATTAGACGCAGTATTTGTACCACAACCGAAAAGTGAACTAGCCACCATTGTTGTACATAGTAATGTGCTTAGAAACTTTTTATTCATTGTAATCTCCCTCCTATAATTACATAAAGTTTACGGAACTTTTTTTCATTTCCTAACATTATAGTAGGCCATCAAAATACAATAGTCAATATTTATTTTAATTATTTTTGAATTAATTTAAGATTTTGTGAATACTATCAAAAATTTAAACGCTATAATTGTGCACTTTTAATCTAGAAAAAACTAATTTTAAACATATTCATCCATAAACTTTCAAATAAAAGCAAAAGCAAAAAATCATTTATTTTTCCAAAAAATATTTTACGCAAATATAAAATACTTATTTTTTTCTCATTGACTAATATTAAATTTAACTATATACTAATTTAAGATGTTTTTCATATTTAGTTTTTTTAAAAAATATAATTTTATTTTAGTTTGTTTTTAATTACAGCACTATATCGAGCGTAACTATATCGTGCTTGTTCTATCTTTTTACGCAAATATATCAATAAATGGAGGAATTTTAAATGCTTCACATTGAATCCCTTGATGATGGATTAGATTTGTTCAAAGCATTAGGTTCAGATGTTCGTATTGAAATAATAAAGCAACTGCTTACTAACAAAGGTATGAACATGAACGAATTAGCATCAAAGCTTAACATTACAAATGGTGCCCTCACTAATCATATGAAAAAATTAGAAGCATGTGGACTAGTTACCATTTCTAACGAATCCTTAGGACATGGTAATCAAAAAATTTGTTCAGTACATGTTGATAAAATTCTTATTGATATTGATAGTGAAAAGGAAAATGTAAATGTTTACAACACTGAACTAAAAGTTGGTCATTACTCAGATTATAAAGTATTTCCAACTTGTGGTTTAGCATCTTCAAAGGCTATTATTGGCGAGGTTGACGATACCCGTTATTTTTCTCATCCAGAAAGATATGAAGCCGATATACTATGGTTTACAAAAGGATTTGTAGAATATGATATACCAAACTTTATACCTGTAGGACAAAAAATAACACAAATAATGATTTCAGCAGAATTAAGTTCAGAAGCCCCAGGCGTTAACAATAATTGGCCATCTGATATCAGTTTTTCTCTTAATGAAAAACATATTGGAAAATGGACATCTCCCGGTGACTTTGGAGATGTTCAAGGAATTTTTACACCTGATTGGTGGTTTCCTAATTGGAACCAATATGGATTGCTAAAACTAATAGTAATTAACCAATTCGGAACATATATTGATGGGTTAAAGATTTCAGACGTTACTATCAATGATTTTAATTTAGATAATACCAGTAATATGAAATTCAGATTTTCTGTCGATGATGACGCCGAAAACATCGGTGGACTAACCATCTTTGGTAAAAATTTTGGTAACTATGCCCAAGACATTAAAATAAGCATAAGTTACGCACCAATTTAATAATAAAAAGAGCTGTATTATAATTGCAATTTATATGTAAATCTCATATACTCTCAAATTATAACCTACAGCTCTCTTTTTTTACCTTTATGTTAGTTAATTTTATCCTTTTGTTTTATCGCTTATCACGCTTTTTTTCTGGCCTTTATTTTATATATTTGTTCTAGACTTTTTTATATATTTGTTCTAGCCTTTTTTTATATATTTGTTCTAGACTTTTTTATATATTTGTTCTAGCCTTTATTTTATATATTTGTTCTGGCCTTTTTTATATATTTGTTCTAGACTTTTTTAATTTCTTTGTTTTCGTCTATATTTTCTACTTTTGTTCTAGCCCTTTTATCAGATATACTTTATTTATTATTCATAGTTTTTTTTATTTCCTCAAGTAATTCCTCATAAGTTTCAAGTGCTTTAATATCAGGATATGCTTGTCTTATTTCCTCTGGGCTTCTAAACAAAAATCCAGCCTTACTTGCTTTAATCATTGGCAAATCATTATAACTATCACCGCTTGCAATTGTTTGGAATCCTGCCGCCTGTAAAGCCTTAACTGTCGTATACTTTGTATTTTCAACCCTCATTTGATAATCATCAATCTGATTATTGTCTCCAACAATTAAATTGTTACAAAAAATAGTAGGATAGCCCAATTTTTTCATAAGAGGCTGTGCAAACTGATAAAATGTGTCGCTGACTATTATCACTTGTGCAAAACTTCTTAGTTCATCCAAAAAATTTTTCGCTCCATCCATAGGATTAATTCTACTGATGGTATCTTGTATTTCTTTTAACCCCATAGAATTCTCTTTTAATACATTCAAACGATACTTCATTAATTTATCATAATCCGGTTCATCTCTTGTTGTCCTCTTCAATTCATTAATTCCTGTCTCTTTGGCAAACTCTACCCAAATTTCAGGTACCAAAACACCCTCTAAATCTAAACATACAATAAACATTTCATCTTTTTTCATTTTTAACCTCCAAAAATAAACTTATTAAAATCCCAATAGTATCCATGACTCTCTAATATAACAATTTATCCCAATACAGCAAAATTTCTTTTAAGATAAAGTATTAAACGCTATAACAATTAAACATTATATTTTTAATGCACCATCATTTTTTAAACTGCAGTAGAATTTACTTATAACATTCATCTATTAAATCATTAATTGGAGCCATTTTTTTTATTGGTTCTAATGAATCATTTACATGATTCATTCTTTTATAAAACTCTTCATAAAAACCATTTATATCACTTACATTATATGGCATTCTATAAAAAACTTTTAACAAATATAAATCTAAATCGCTTTTAGAACCATTAGTCAATGCATAATTATATATTATTGCAATCTCTTTTACAAAATAATGCCAATCAGAAACAAACCTCTCGTATTGATTAATATTGTCAATACCTAACCATTGAGAAATTCTAATTTTGCTTCTGTTGCCTTTATTGCATGCACCATCTACTACAAAATATTTAAAAGTTCCATTTTCATAATTGCGTCCTAAAGGAAATAGCCTGCATATGCCTGGTCTATATTGGTGAATTGAACATCTTCTATCATTGTCCATGAACACGCATTTATTCTGATTATCTTGTTTAATATGAGGAAGTATTAAACCATTTTCCTCTCTATGAACTTGAATTTTCTTATCGAATAATTCATCAAAACTTTGATTCAAATAAAAAGATAACACAAAAAAATCATAAGGATCAATTTTAACCGTATCTCCCATTTGTTCACAACACTGACCACATCCTTCGCACTCTTTACATACTAAGCGCGCCATTTCTTTAGATGAATACAACCTATTTATATCAATATTATTATATGAATTCATATATTACATTCCTTCCAATATTTATAACACCTAACATATGTCATAAAATAGTATATTATATTTTTATTTAAATAACAAGCAAAAAAAGAGACCCTAAGGTCTCTCTAAGTACGTGCGTGAGAAGATTCGAACTCCCGACACCTTGGTCCGTAGCCAAGTGCTCTATCCAGCTGAGCTACACACACATATCAAATTATAACTAAAAATAGTTAAATGCCGGCGACCGGAATCGAACCGGTACTGTGTCGCCACAACAGGATTTTAAGTCCTGCGCGTCTGCCAGTTCCGCCACGCCGGCATTTGTAGTCTTTCGACTAAATGGGACCTACAGGGCTCGAACCTGTGACCCCCTGCTTGTAAGGCAGATGCTCTCCCAGCTGAGCTAAGATCCCATAACGACCCAAGAGGGACTTGAACCCTCGACCTCCGCCGTGACAGGGCGGCGCTCTAACCAACTGAGCCATTGGGCCTTGATAAAATTTTTGAATG
>NZ_FOGW01000034.1 GCF_900111325.1 Lachnobacterium bovis | reverse complement strand
AAAATCTTATTTTACTATTGACTTTATATTTGCAGGCTCGATCTATAAAACGAATCTGTCTTTGGACGTCAAAAGCAGATAAAACAATTCTGTTGTTTGACGCACTAGGGCGGGGTGGTTATTTCAAAATGGCATAAACCATTGAAATTACGTTGTTTGAATAGTTTAGATTGTGAGTAAATGTGATATAATAAAATAGTGAGTTTTATTGAGCTCGATTAGAGATATATCGTATGTATGAGGGGGAAATATGAACAAACATGTTTTATTAACTTATTACGAAAAGTATCTTCGAGATATAAGGGGGCTTTCGGATTCGTCTGTTGGTCATTATACACAGGCATTAAGAAGGATTTCAAAGATGCTTGTTGATAGAGAAAAAGTAGAAGAAACTATATATGAAATTCAGAATATTGGAGAATTAGAAGTGATAAAAGCATATTTGTTCAACGATCCTGAGTTTATTGAATTAAATACAAAGGGACATCAGATGTATAGTTCTGGGTTAAATAATTATTTGAGGTTTGCATATGGGGAAGATTTTGCAAACGCTGGAAATAATAAGATTCAATTGTTGGATATAGAGCTTCCGGTACCAGATAAAAAAGTGCGAGAAATTTCAGCACATACTAGATTCTCAATTATAAAGCTGCAATCTATTGAGTCTGCAGGTTATCGATGTGAGTTTGATGATTCTCATGTTACATTTACAGCTAAAAGTACCGGACATCCATATATGGAAGGTCATCACGCAGTACCGATGAAATATCAGGATAAGTTTGAACATAGTTTGGATGTGTACGCTAATGTTGTTTGCTTATGTCCGATATGTCATAGGTTATTGCACTATGGCGTGGAATCAGAAAAAGAGAATGTTGTTAATAAAATATATCATGATAGAGTTGATAGATTAGCTTCATCAGGTATAAAGATTAGTAGAAATGATTTTATGAGAATTGTTGTTTAATGGAGGCTATTAAAAGAAATGTTAATTGATGATTTAGATCAAGTTGAGTATATGATAAAAACATTAAAGAAAGTAGAAGAAGAAAAAAAGGTGTATAGAAGTGATAGATTTATTTATTCAGGAAAAGTTCCACATGAAAATTTTAGTGTTAATTTAATCCCTGAATGTATTCGAGAAGAACATACTTTATTGTTCATGCCTTTAATATTAAATTTAGATGAGGTAAATGAGTTATTATTTGAGTCATACGATATTTGGAATAAGATACATAATCATTCTAAAGAAGTAGAAGTAGTAAACTCATATAACTATAACAAGTTAAGGATAAATTCGGTAATTATTATTCATATTATTAAGCATTATATGGATATGATGCTTGTGTTTATCTTAGAATGTATTTTTAATTTGGGACGAGAGTGTGATTGTATAGGGCGGTGGAAAAACTATACTAAAAAACCACGTGAATTATCAAAATTAGATGATTTTCAAGATTATTTTGATTTGATTAATGATATGGAGAATGCAAATAAACATCACTTAACATCAATTTATACAGCCCAATTAATAGGGCAAGATGAACTTTGCTTTTTTGCAATTAATGAAAAAAAAGGCAATAAGCTTTATTCTGTTAGAGCTATAGATATTATAAAGAGATTTAATGAGTTGTATAAAGTGTTCAATGATATTATAGAGGTAAATTATAAACGAGAAAGCAAGTAATAGAGGTGAATTAAGTGTATGACGTTAAGAAAGGATAGATCCGGCAAGGTCTGAGAGTATTGAAGAATATGCATTAAAATTACAAGGTAAAACATTTTTTAATGTTATAGAAGAAAGAGGAAATGTTGATAGAAGCAATATTGTGGCTTATGCTAATAAATTCCGAAAAGGAGGCTTAGGCAATCTTCTCGAGGAAGTTTATTTTGGGTATAAAGATAATTCAAATCGAGAGGCGGATTTTCCAGAGGCTGGTGTTGAATTAAAAACTACGCCATATGAATATACAAAAAAGGCGAACTGCGTGCCGGTGAACGACTTGTCATTACGATGATTAGTTATGATGAGCCTGTTGAATTGGATTTTTATAAATCACTTGCATGGAACAAGAGGCGTTTGATATTGCTTATTTATTATTGGTGGAATAAACAGCTTGAAAGTAATCTGTTATATAAGATTGGCTATGTTCGTATGTTTACTCCACCAGAAGCGGATTTAGAGATAATTAAGCGTGATTATGCACTTATTATTAGCAAGATACAGGCTGGACGAGCACATGAGCTTTCTGAGACTGATACTATGTATTTAGGGGCTTGTACAAAAGGGGCTACGGCCGAAAAGAGTGCGGTTCCTCAGTATTACGGAGACAAGACTCCTGCAAGAAAAAGTGCATTTTGTTTTAAGAATTCCTATATGACATATGTTTTAAATCATTATGTAGTAGGAAAACATCTGATAACTCAATTCTAAAGAATTCTAAGATTATTAAAGAAAAATCATTCGAAGAGATATTAGAAGATATTGTGGCGAATATGTTTGGAAGTCTGATAAAGAGCTGTGTGAACTCTTTGGGAGAGAATATAACAATAACAAAGCCCAGTGGAATGATTTAGCGTTTCGTATGCTAGGAATTCGTGATGAACATGCGGAAGAGTTTGAAAAAGCAAATATCTGTGTAAAAAACAATTCGTTTAGAAGAGAATGGAAAAATCAGAGAGAATATGTCTTTCCCTCCGTTTAAGTTTATGGATTTGGTAAAAGAAGATTTTGATGATTCCACGTTAAAAGACTATTTTGATGAGTCGCGTCTTTTCTTTTTCGTATGGGAAAAAGATGGAGATGTTTATCGAGTCAAAGGATGTCAGCTTTGGCATATGTCTTATGAGGATTTGAATATTACTGTTCGTAAGGAATGGGAAGAGTACAAGCATATAATCCAATATGGAGTTATGTTTAAGAAGAAAACTGATTCTCAGGGAAAAGTTAGCTTTGAGAATAATCTTCCAAATAAGAGCGAAACAGAAAGAATTCATATAAGACCGCATGCTCAAAAAGCAGCATATCGCTTTAATAATGGAGAAGAGTATGGAAATGTAGATAGGGATGCGAATATGCTTCCTAATGGGAGATATATGACTACGCAGAGCTCTTGGATAAATAATGATTATATTTTGAGTCAATTTAAAAATAAAAATGAAAAATAGTTGTTCAAACGTACAGTGACTGATATAATAGAATTTGTGAGTCTATAAAAGGAATTAATATCGTTGAAAAGAACAGTATGTGAATTGTTCGCTGGAGTCGGTGGATTTCCTTGGCAGGATTATTCGGTTGCGTCATCACTTGCAACATCAAAAGGCCTTGAAGGTAAGGAAGGTGTTCTTTGGTGGTCTATTAGAGAGATTCTTGAAGAGAAGAAACCGCCATTTGTGTTGTTAGAGAATGTTGATCGTTTTTTGAAATCGACAGCGAGTCAGAGAGGAAGAGATTTTGGAATTATTCTGGCTTGTTTCCGTGACGAGGGTTATACAGTCGAGTGGCGTGTTATTAATGAAGCAGAATATGGTTATCAGCAGAGATGCCGTAGAACTTTTATTTTTGCTTAAAAAAAACGATTTAAAATATGCAAAAGAGATTAAGATTGAAAAGCTACCTAAAGGAATCGGAGATTTGTCTGTACACTTTAAGTTCGCATTTGAAAATAGCGGTGTAATGCGTGATGGTGTGGTTTATATTGTGAAGACTATGCCTGCATATGATGGTAAACAAATAACTCTTGGTGATATTATGGACACTGGTGATGTAGATGAAAAGTACTTTATACCAGAAGAAAAACTTTATTACACGTATCCAGATGTTACGCATAGCGATGAAACATTAGGAAAACTTCCGAAGGAAAAGAGACAGACATGGCAGTATTTGAAAGGCGCTAAGAAGCTTCCTAGAAAGGCTGCAAATGTTCATGAGTATTTGTTTTCAGAAGGTGCTATTCCTATGATTGATGGGGAGGATAAACCTGCAAGAACAATGCTTATATCTGAAGGATTCTTTAGCAGAACGACTTATATAGTAAAGGATAAGAAAACGGGTATGATTCGTCTTCTTACTGCAGAAGAGACAGAACGTATCCAGGGTTTCCCAACAGGACATACACAGTATTGTGATGTTAATGGTGAAATAGTCGAGATGCCAACTAATAAGTGTAGATTTATGATAGGAAATGCACTGGTGGTGGACTTGATTAAAGATATAGAAAAAGAATTAGATAGAAAAATAAAATAATTATTTAAAAATCCTGACTTTATGTCAGTTTTTTTTATATAGACATTTCAATGATAGAGTTATGTTTATTTAATTAGCACAAAGTGTGTTGCTAAGATAAATGTTTGTAAATTCATTTTATAAAGCGGGAGGGTTAAAATTGGTAGAAACGAATGATTTTCCAGGGGCTAAATTAAAAATGGAAGAATTAGTTCCTATAGTTAATGAATATGACTTTGAAGATGTTTCCAAGGCGATTTATTGTATATGTGTTTGTGTGAATAATCGGTCAGCCTTAGAATCTACATTATCATTAAATTGGGTTCTAATAGAACATAATCATAAAGGAAAAAAGAAACTTAATAATTATATGGATTTTAAGGAATTCTTTTATTCTATTAAAGACATAATAGAACCTTCTGGTTATGAGGATGCTGTGGTTGAAGATTATGGTGATGTTTCTATTGATGTGTTTGGAAAAAAATATTCTGTTATCGTTGGAACTGGATATAATATGGTATTTGCATGTCTTCAATTGTTGCCATATTTAGCTATGGAGTTAGAAAAACAAGATGAGTTAAAAGAAGTGTTGGAATATAATTCCTTTATTATCGACTATCTTAAAGAAGAAAATGATTCAGATGGATATTATGGAGCTAGATTGGTCCTTCCGAAAGAAAGACTGTTCTATAAGGTGAGAGAACTATTTAATAATCTGGATGCTAATGTTTTGAAAAATATATCTGCAATACTAGAGTCTAAATTTATAGAAAAAAAACATTTTCTTGAAATTAATGGTGAAATAATTCCGTTAGCGAATACATCGTTATTAGTGGATCTATATGATGTGTGGTATAAATTGGTGCCTGAAACTAATAGAGCACAGCTAGTAAACAGAATGCTGACAGGTATTGCATTGGATTTGTCAAAATTGGAAATAGATGAAACAATAAATTATTTGTGTCCAGTGGGTTTTACAAATAGTAAAGATAATCTAAAACTACAATATCAGTTTTCTTTTGCATTAGTATCTTCTAAGGGGATTATTTTGCCAATAAATAGAAGTGAATATAAAAAAGGTGAGCTACAGAGGATAATGGATGATATAGTTCAGGCTAAAAAAGAGGATTCGCTATATTTGCTTGAATTGTTTAGTAGAAGAAATGATGAAAAGCGTCGAGGGCTTACTGTTTGTAGGGACATAGATATTAAGTTTTTGGTTTATGATGATTGGGCAAATCCAGCTGAGCCCTATATGATGACGCATTCGCAAAGTGAAGCTTTCTATTGTTGTACGTCACTAGATATAGTTTATTACTTGTTGTTTATGAAGGATGCGGATGAATTATATGATTATTTAGACTACATGGAAGAGAAAAATGAAGCTAAAATATTGGGGGTTGGTGGAGATTCGTCAACTTTTCTTAGTTGGAAAGAGGCTAATCATAATTTTGAAAAAGGGGCAATTAAATACGGTATAATTGATGTAGGAACTGATACTGAAAATAAGTATGTGGTTGATTATTATCGCAAGTATTTAAAAGATTTTCCTATTGGTTGTGGTGATTATATTTTAGATAATCCATTTTCGTGGAACATTACTCCTAAAGAACATGGTTTTTATGAATATTTGCTGAAGGGAAAAGCTGGTTTTGGTGGATTATATTGTATGTTTAAAAATAACAGTTTTTTCTTTTTTCCACATAATGTAAAGTTTTATCTAAATGGAAATGAATACTTAAAATATAAAGATGCTATATTTTTGATCGAAGATTTGATTCAACGAATGTTGATATCGGTTAGAGATATTATAGAGTCTAGTTCTGAATTAGATAATTCTTCGGTTCAGGCAATGATGATGCCTGAGACATATGCTAGAGAATCAGATCCGACAGGATTGTTATTGGCTCAAGATCGAGCTTATGTTAAGAGTGATTCATGTGTTACAAATAAAAAAATATGCATTAGATTTGTCCCAATGATTGACAAACTCTTTGAAGATATAGCTAATGCAACAGATAGAACGGTAGAAGTTAAATTTTTCATGGAATTGTTCTATCCATTGGCAAAGTATTTTCCTCTTTTTTATAAGAAACTAGAGAAGTATATGGAAAAAGTAAAATTAGAGAAAAAAGAAGTATCAGCAGTCAGTTTTACTATTGAATATACTTGGAAAAGAGAGCAGGAATCATTATTTAGAGTTGAAGATGATGCGTACATTGCTGTAAAAAAACATATAGCAGAGGTATGTTATAGGGCAGGAATTAAACCTGGGATTTACTATGGAAAGGAAGCAACCCAAGTCGTAAGATCGATACAAAAAGAGCTTATAGAAGATTTTGAAAAAGAAGTAAAGAAATTAGATTATCTTAAATTATACGAACGTTCTCTTGCGGATTATGCAACACTAATACACGAAATAATGGTTCATAGGCAGAGGTATAACAGCTTTGAAGATATAAAGGACGAAGTACGTACTGAAATATCTAAAAACATTATCGGACAAAGAGAAAAAGCAAAGCACAATTTGCGAACAGTTTCATATTTACTCGAAACAACATTATACAATAGTGGCAGAGGACAGGATACAATTTGTAACGAAATATACCAGTATTTGTTAGCATACGCAAATTGGCTAGTGGTATTAGGAGATAATGCTGATATATGCTATTTTACAGAAGATGAAGTTTATGTTGAAGTGTCAGGAGAATATATTATTGATGTAGAATCAAAAAGAAAAACTGATAATCCATTCGGTACGGGATTAGCTAGAAGAATGTATGATAATCCGGGTTATTTTGAACGAGATAATCAGGCTGATTCGATGTATTTTGAAAAGGTGAAAAAGGCGTTTGAAGTAGATACAGATGTACCGTTAGATGTTTTTTTATCATTGATTTTATATCTTGAAACTGGAGGTAAGATAAAGGGCGAGTTATATCATAGAGGTAATATATTCTGTTTCTGGAAAGAAGATATAGTCAACAATTATAGCTCTATTCAAAATGTTTCAAAAGAGTTGGCAGAAAAGGCTTTAGAATTGCTTTGTATAAATGTGAAGAAACTTAAAACAAAGAATAATACGGAAGATTTTTATCTACCTATTGGAGAAAAGGAAAAACGATGTGACAGATATGAAGTTAAACCTATTTATGAATACAATGATATGGTTATATATTCGCCATCGGTTTTACATTTCTTGAGAGATTACTGGGGAAACAGTATATTTGAATTTCATATGCCATTCGAAATAGGAATGCCAAGTACAAAGAAAGTTTTGGTGGATTGGAAAAGAGTATACGAGAAAAAGATTGTTTTTGATCTTGAGTCGGTATTTAAGGATAATGGATTTGATGTAAGAATTAATTTTGAATTGATGAATCTAGATAAAAAGAAATATCCTCAGTATTTAGGCGACTATGATTTATTTGCAGTTGATTTGCAAAAAAATGAAATATGGATTATTGAATGTAAATTTATTGAGAAGGTGGAAACGTTCTATGAGATGTATAGGCAGCAGAATAGGTTCTTTAAAGAGGATAAGTGTGATGAGAAATTTCAGCGAAGAATTGATTTTCTAAATGAGAATTATAAAGAGGTCATAAGAGATTTAAAATTACCATCTGCAGATTATATGATAAAGCCATATATGTGTGTGAATAAGGTCTTTGTATCAAGGTATAAGGATATTGCGTTTCCAATATTAAGTTATCAAGAGATGGTTGAGAAAATAGAAAGAACATAAAATAACTTCTGGTCTATTGGGGATGCTGACAAAATCCTGGACTGCTTAAGCAATCAATCCAAGACTTTTACGATACGTTAATGGACTCATATAATTGAGCGTAGATTTGATACGTTCTTCGTTGTACCAAATGAGATATTCGTTAAGAATAGATATAAATTCGTTTATGGTCACATTGCTCCAATCTACACCATGGAACATTTCAATTTTTAATCTGCCGAAAACACCTTTACAAGCAGAATTATCTGGAGAGCATCCCTTTTTTAACATTGAACGAATAAGATTAGCATTATCTATTCGTTCAATCCAACCGGGGCATCAGTAGTGGCAACCACGATCGGAATGAACAATGGGATGCTCATTTTTATCTAATGTTTTTATCGCGCTATCTAACATTGAATTCACAAGATTCGCATTAGGGCTTGTTCCTATGGTTCATGTCACTAGCATTCCGTCAAAACAATCTACAATTGGTGACAAGTAAACTTTACCTGCAGGTATAGCAAACTCCGTTATATCCGTAAGCCATAGTTTATTGGGTTCATCTGCATGAAAGTTGCGATTAACTTTGTTCTCTGCAGCAGGCGTGATTTCGCCCTGATATGAGCTATATTTTTTCTTGTTAGGTCGTTTGGCAACAAGATGTTCCTCTTTCATGATTCTTCGAACAATTTTTTCGGAAATGGTTATAGCTTCTTCTCCGGTCGTTAATAACGTCCAAATAAAGGTATTAAGCGATATCCTAACGGATGGGGCGAAGCTCATCCGCTTGATGGGAAAATGCGTTGCTTTGATTGTGGTGGCTTGATGTATTGTCACAGAACATCAAACGGAAAGCGAATAGCTAATTTTGTGTGTGCTAATTATGGCAAAACTCCCGTAGGTAGCAAGTGCTCTTTTGGTCATAGAATCAATGCTGATGCGGTAATTGATATTTTGCAAGATACACTCCGGTATCTTAAATCTATGATTGAAGATGATTCGGAGCTTTTTGTTGAACAGATAACACAAGTTGAATCCGACAACAGAGATGCAGAGATTAAGAAAAAGCAAGATAGATTGAAGGTCTGTAAGAAAAGGATTGATGATTTAGAAAAGCTGATTTGTAAAATCTATGAGGACAATGCTTTGGGGAAGATGCCAGAGAGCAGATACGACACTTTGATATCTCAGTACTCAAAAGAGCAGAGCTCATTGAAAGCAGAGTGTGAGGTTATCGAGGAAGATTTAGCAGAGATTGAAGCTAACAGACACAACGGAAAGAACTTTGTAAATCTTATGGCAAGGTACAATAACTTTGATGAAATCATACCTTTTATGGTTAGCGAATTCATAGATAGAATCGAGGTTCATGAGCGAGATAGAAAAGGTTCACAACAGACAACTCAGAAGATAGATATCTATTTCAATTTTATCGGTAATTACTGTATGCCGACACCGGAATTAACACCAGAAGAGATAGAAGAGCGTAATCGTATTGAAGCTATAAAAGACAAGCGACATAAACAGTATCTAGACAGAAAGGAAAAGTAGAAAGCATATGAAAGGGCATACGAACCTAAGAGAAAAGCTAGGATGAAAGCGTTAAAAAGCAGAATTCCGATACCTTTGGTATTCCTGCAGAGCAATACGACAAGGAACATTATTCGAGAGACAGTGTTGTTCTTGCTAATTCTGAGAAAGCAGATTTTTAGCCAATTTATTAAAAGTTGATACAGTAACTATCGAGAAGATAGAAAGTCTAAAGGCGCTAGTGGAGAAGAATCTATTAGTGCTTTTTTATTTTCTGGAATCACAGTAATTAACATGGAGTGGTTTTCCTTCCCTTCCTTCTTCCCCTAGAAAGAAGAGAAAAAGAAAGAAGCAAAGAAAAAGAGAATAAAGATATACCCTATTAATTATTCTATCTTATCTCATCTTATCCCTTCCGTTCTGTTCCGTGCCAGAATCACTATCGGAGACCAAGAGGGCAGAAGATAAGCGGGTTTCAAGGTTATTGAGATATGTTCATGGAGTGGTGATAGGCGGTATGTAAATCATACTTCTAGAAGTTTGAAAATCAAACTTCAAAGGAAAATCAAGTGTTTCGACGGCTCAAATCTGAGTAGTCGGGCAGAAAGGAGCATTTATGGATATAGACCAAGTATTCGAGCTGATTTTAGAGCATTATAACGGACAATTCAAAAATGAGAAGTCGAAGCCTTATAAGCTCAATGAACGCTTTACAGGTAATGAGTTTGACTATAAGCGTGTTTACACCAGAGAAGGTGATGATTGGCATTGGCTAACTATCACCAACAAAGGCGAGGGACGGTTCATGGCTACATTTACAGACGAGAACGGGAAAATAACAGATTGGCATTTTTACAGCGTAAAGGGAAATGAGCTTATTTTAAGCGATAAGGAACGTTTTGAACAAGATGGAAGGCTCTCATTCAAACATCAACTAAATAAAAAGATTGCAGAAGCAAAACATACGATAATTAACGAGCCGAACAAGCATAGAAAGCGGGGTGAGATAAGTCTATGAAGTTATCTAAGTATGAGCAAGAAACAATAATCAATTTCAATGTTGCTGAATCTGATGCAGTTGTATTTACCAGAGATAAAGCCGTTATTAGAAAACTTGACTCGTTAGTTAATGATTTCCCAGAGGTTTATAAGTGCATAGGTGAAACAGATATTGACAAGACCTATTCCATGCCTAAACAGTACGTTAGTTATCGTAAGCCGAGAAGAATATCTGAGGAATTAAAACAGAAGAGAAGAGAGATGATTAGTTATATAAATAACAAATAGTACGTGGATGTTTGTATTGCAAATGTTCCACGTAAAATAGTATAATCTTTTTTGGAGGTTACGCTGATGGAAAAAGAAAATAAAACATATTCAATGAGTATTCGTGTGAGCGAAGAAGAATTAAATAAACTTAAGCAAGCGGCCAGATTAGAAGCGTATGCTTCATATAGCGAATTTGTTCGTAGAACTGCATTACTAGAAGCAGACGAGATAATCAAAAAGAAGGAGATTAACTAGAAAAGAATGAATGTAGTAAGTTTGTTTAGTGGATGTGGTGGACTTGATCTTGGATTTGAAAGGGCTGGATTTGATATTCCTGTTGCAAATGAATTTGATAAGAGTATTTGGGCTACCTTCAAAGCAAATCATCCTAACACTCACTTGATTGAAGGCGATATAAGGAAAGTGAATAAAGAAGATATCGCACAATTTTTGAATGGCGAGGTAGATGGAATTATTGGTGGTCCACCTTGTCAGTCATGGTCAGAAGCAGGAGCATTAAAAGGAATAAAGGATGAAAGAGGACAGCTGTTTTTTGACTATATTAGAATTTTGAAGGAATTTAAACCTAAGTTTTTCTTAGCTGAAAATGTTAGTGGAATGCTTGCAAATAGACATTCTGAAGCAGTAAAGAATATTCTTGATTTATTCGAGGAAGCTGGATATTCGGTTTCATTTACGTTAGTTAATGCAAAAGATTATGGAGTTGCTGAGGAAAGAAAGCGAGTCTTTTATATTGGATTCAGAAAGGATTTAGGAATAGATTTTAAGTTCCCAAAGGGTTCGACTACTGATGATAGTAAAAAGATTACTTTAAGAGATATTATATGGGATTTGCAAGAAACTGCAGTTCCATCTGGAGAAAAAAATCATCATAATCCAAATGCGATAAATAATAATGAGTATTTTACTGGCGCATTTTCACCAATTTTTATGAGCCGTAATAGAGTTAAAGGATGGGATGAGCAAGCGTTTACTGTTCAAGCTTCAGGTAGACAGTGTCAATTACATCCTCAAGCACCTAAGATGGTTAAGTATGGAAAAAATGATTGTCGTTTTGTTGAAGGACAAGAACATTTATATCGTCGTATGACAATTAGAGAAATTGCTAGGGTTCAAGGATTCCCAGATGATTTCAAATTTATTTATGATGATACAAATACAGCATATAAAATGATAGGAAATGCAGTTCCTGTAAATCTTGCTTATGAAATAGGGGTTGCTATTAAAAAGCATCTTGAAGGAAAAGCTGATGAAGTTATTTCAGCAGAGAATAGTATTGATGCGAAGGAGGTTAATAGAAAAAAATTGAGTACGAAAAGTAATGACCAAGGAAGAGCGTATGAATATGCATGGATTCAAACACTATATAAAGCTCTTGTTGATGCAAGAAAAACTCGTATAGTTGAAAATTCAAGTTTAGAAGCAAATAAAAGAGCATGGGATTCTATGGATGATGAAAGACAAGAAACCTATATGGTTTCTGCTGAAGCGGCCGTAGATACTATTATTGAATTAGAACCTAAAATGGTTGAAGAAGCAACAGATGAGTTACTTTTAGAATTCCAGAAGGATGGCGCTGGAATTAAGGGCGACGTAAGGGATATTGTTGTCAAGAGAGATACACTTGATTGGGAATTTGGTCTGAGTATCAAACATAACCATAATGCAGCAAAACACAGTCGACTTAGTCATAAATTAGATTTTGGTAAAGAATGGTTTGAACAGCCATGTAGTGAAACATATTGGAATGAAATTAAGCCAATTTTTGATAGATTAAAGACTTGTAAAGAAGAGGGCGTTAAGTGGTCTGAACTTGATGATAAGAGTGAAAATGTATATATTCCTCTTCTTCAGTCATTTATGGATGAAATAAGCAGAGCATATGAGAAAGATAGCGAATTACCACGAAAGATGATTGAATATCTTATAGGTGTTAAAGATTATTACAAAGTTGTAAGCCATGACAAAAAACGCCTTACACTTATTCACACATTTAATCTCCATGGAACACTAAATCAGCCAGGAGAAAAGATTGTTTCGGCAATCACAGTTCCAACAGTAGAACTACCAACAGAACTTATTGCATTGAAGTTTAAAAAGGATAGCGATAACACAGTAGAAATGTATCTTGATAATGGATGGCAGTTAAGTTTTAGAATTCATAATGCAAGCACTAAGGTTGAACCAAGTTTGAAATTTGATATACAGTTTATTGGAATGCCTACAAATGTGCTTAATATTGAATGTCGTTGGAATAACAAGTAATAAAAATATTTAGCTACAAAGCACTTTAGATTAGAAATAGTCTAAGGTGTTTTTTTTATACGGCGGTTGTGATTCTAACGGAACACCCGCCTTTTTTTATGAAAAAATAAAAGGAGAACAGAAACATGATTGACACAGAAATCACAACAACAAAAGGAATTGAGCAAGCCCAGAAACAGATGTAGCAAGCAAAAAATCGATTGGCTATGGAGAAAAAAGCCAAAGAGGAAAGGAGAAAACGAGAGAATCATCATAAGTACATGATGGGCGGTGTCATTCACAAATACTTTTCGGAGTGCTACTGCTTTGAAGAATCAGAAATTGATGAAATTATCAGAGTTGCGTTTAGAACCGGAGAAGTGCAAAAAACAATATCTGGCATTAAAGCCAGAGCTAATCAAGTCTTGTCTAGTCATGTCGAAAGTGAGGTGAAAGCGGATGAATCTGAGAGTAACGAAAGCCGATAACGTGGGCTCTCCCAACTTGTTGGGTGCGCACAGATATACCACCCTTCGGATGGTATGTGCGCTTTTAGAGGGGGCTTGCAGACGGCGTTGCCCACAAAAGCCGTGGGCAAAAGGGGTGTTGGAGTCAGGCGAGATTAGCCATTTTTAGACCGGTAGAATTAACCAATTTTAGGACATATAAAAATAGCCAATGTACCTTTTCCTTTCGTTTTACTTATTATTTAATGGTGATAATTCACCAGCTGTTATTGCTACAGTTTCACATTTGCTTCCACGATAGCTGTTTCCTTTAATCATAAAAACCATCGCATCGTCAAATATTCTATCAAGTGCGCAAAGTAAAGAAGAATCTTCTCCGAAGTATTCACCCCATTTATCAGGGCTCTTATTACTTGTAAATATCATATT
>NZ_FOGW01000046.1:1474-4890 GCF_900111325.1 Lachnobacterium bovis | reverse complement strand
AGAAAAGCAAACATAGAAAATGTAGCAGCTGTAGCTGGACAAAATCTTGCACAAATAGTAGGAGAACAATTAAAGGTAAATAATAGAATTATAGATGGTTATACTCTGGCCATAAAGCAGATAAATGAAAAGATAGAAAAGTATTATCAAATAGAAAATAATACTAGAAATTATTTCAAACAGGGTGAGGAGTATTCTACAAAAGCTCAGAATATATTAGATGGTATATCAAAATCATTTAAAGGCGCAGAGTATCATTATGATGAGAATGCAGCTTGGAGAGTGGATTATCTAAAAAGCATGGATGACATGAATGTCATATATAAAGATAGAGCCATAAATTACTTAAAATATCGTGGAGTAACAGAAGACGAATTTAAACAGCTAGCGAAATATAATTTTTCATCAACAGAAGTGTATAATTATATAACGCTGACAAATAGCAAAGAAAATGAAGAATTCATTATGAATATAATCCATAAAAAATATGAGAATTCATTCAAAAAAGATCCTTTAACATTAGATAGTTATACAAAATATTTTATGGCAAAATATGGTCTTGGTTTATGGAGAGAAATGTATGAAAAGGATACTAAAGCTTCAAAAGATGATTATATGAAATTTATAAATGCTATTCTTGATGAAGACAAAGATATACCTGATCCAACAGAAGAAGCAGCGGAAACATTTAAGAATGCTCCAAATGTGACATTTAATGGTTTTAGCGCTTACTTAGAAAACTCAGCTGTTGAAAATTATCTAGATATTTTAAGTGATACAACAAAAATCATTATGCAGTGTGATGTTACGGTTGCAAAAAATATTTATATTAGAGAAGAAGACAGTAAAGAGTTTAAGAAGTATCAAAGAAAATGGAATCAGGACATGTCATGTTATATGCTATATAAATCTTTATATAATAAATGTGAAGAATACAGTAAAGATGCATTTTATAAACATAGAAAAATAATAAAGATTTATGATATAGATTTATACAGTACAAATAGGGATGCTGTGCCAAGTATAGAATTAGATTGTGAATATGATGATGGTTCCGAAAATAAGGCGGAAATATTAGACTATTGTGTAGATGAGAGTGATAAAGAGGACTCTGATGAAGAAAATAGCATCAATAAAAAAATAGAGGAAGGACCACATGAAACAAAGGATAAGCTTAGTGAAATAGCTAAGACTATGCTTATAGTTGGAGCATCAGAAATAAATCCTCTTCTAAGTATTTCATTAGATGTTGCTTTCGCATATACATCAGATGATGGAATTACTAATAGTTATATTGAAGGTAAAGCAAAAGATGCAGTAAAATGGGTTGATAAAAAAACGGATTTTTCAGGTAAAGTCAAATCAAAGGCAGGAGATATATATCAGAATAATATAGCCTCTCATTTGCCAACTATGCCAGAACTAGGTTTCAACCTAGGACCTTATGGAACTAATATTATTACCAGCACCAAAAAGGGAGTAACAAGTGTCTGTAGTTTAGATAATTTAATAGGGGTATCTAAGGCAATTTATAATGACCTTCACTTTGAAGAAAAAATGAATAAAAAGAAGAAAGAATTTTTAGAAGAAGCATATACTAGTTATATTACAGATTCAGATGGCAGTGATATTAGTATGCAGTCTTTAGATCTAGGCACACAGATATATGAAGAAATGCTTAGAAAAAAGATGAGATTTGTGTGTAGCAAGGAGGAAGAGGATGATAAAAAAAAGATGCTTGACGTAAAAGAATCATTAGATAATTTAAAAAAACATAAAAAAACTGTTTCTAAAAAAGTGTATGATGTAGCAGTTAAGCTGATTAAAGGTGATGTTGTAATTACAGATATCAAAGAAAATGATATAAAGTTATACTATGATGCTGTTAATTTTATAGATAAGTTTGATGCTGAACATTTTAAAACAAAATTTAGAGATGGAGCCAAGAGGGTAAGAGATAAAATATCATAATAACCTACAGGAAAGGAAGAAAAAATGAAAAGAAAACTAAAACTAAGCGCTAATGCAAAAGTGTATCTTGCAGTAATAGTGTTAATGTTACTATTTGGAGTTAAATATTTAAATGATCACCAACATATGATGGATAAAATAATTTATACAAAAAGTGATGAAAAAAATTCATTTAAGCCAAATCTAAAAAAGTTAGATTTAATTGAGAAAAGTACAACACCAGATGATAGTGTATGTATTGTAAGTGATATAACTAATGATCAGAAAAAGGAATTAGATGATTATCAAAAGTGTTCTGTAGTAACGGATAATAGGCTAAGTTATAGTGAACGGCTTGATATGAGTTTTTTTGATTACATTCAAAGAAGATCTTCGAATATGTTTACACAAATTTCTTTTACATATAATAAACCCATTTTTTTTGCAAAAAAAGATGGTTATAGAAAGAAAAAATTATTATATGAATTGGAAGATTATGGGGATAACTTTGCTTCTAAATTAACAAGTATTAAGTTACAGACTTATGATATTGATAAAAAAAAGATTGTAAATGATAAGGAATTAATCAGTAATTATTTAGTGTGCAGTAAAAATGAACCTCTTTTATATATTTGTCCTAAAAAGTTAAGGTTGGCTAGATTGGACATAAAGGGACAAAAAGGTGCATTACTTGTTGAAACGAATAGTGGTGAGCTAATTGACTTTTATCCTTATTACGAGTATATTGGAGAAAAAGGAATATTTAGAGATGAAATGGTAAAATATGATGAATATTTTTATGTAGATTTTGGACCACGAAAGAATTGGATGGATTCTTTTGATTTCTTAAAGTTGTTGAAGGAAAATGGTATAAATACAAAAGGTGTTTTTTATATGCAAAATCATGTTGATTATAATGATGTTGATTTTATAATTAGAACGGAAAGTTTGCCAAAGAAAGATGCTTACTTGTATAAAGTATACCCAGGCTTAAAAAAATACATCGGGAAAAAAGGTAAGTGGGCTAGATTTTTTCTTAAAGGTGTAAAAAGTTCAGATGATTTAGCAAGTTATTTCTTACCAGAAGGACAAAAAATAAGTTATGGAGATGGAATTGAATTTTCTAAAAAGATATCGAATTTAAAAAAAGTTGTAAAAGCAAAAAGCTTAGAGGAATACTATAATAATTTACCAGAAGAGGAATTAGAAGTGATGGAGAATCTTACTAACCATAATAAAGGTGATATATGTATATCATGCAGTTAAATAATATGTTAATGACCAAGTAATCTTGTTGGTAAGGACTGTTTTTTTGATGTATATTTTCGAAAAAAGAAAACCACCAACTGTCGGTGTCGGTTATAGTTATCCAAACTAAATATAGTGCATTTGATTTTAAATAATTCTTCCATCCCATGCCCTAGGAGGTGAAGGTTTGAAGGGCAAAACAGATTAAAAATAGGAGA
>NZ_FOGW01000046.1:0-1464 GCF_900111325.1 Lachnobacterium bovis | reverse complement strand
TAAAAAGTTCAGATGAGTTAGCAAGTTACTTCTTACCAGAAGGACAAAAAATAAGTTATGGAGATGGAATTGAATTTTCTAAAAAGATATCGAATAATTTAAAAAAAGTTGTAAAAGCAAAAAGCTTAGAGGAATACTATAATAATTTACCAGAAGAGGAATTAGAAGTGATGGACAAAAAAAACATATGGGGGGAGAAAATTGATCGACAAAAACATATAATAAAGGTTGTAAAAGCAAAAAGCTTAGAGGAATACTATAATAATTTACCAGAAGAGGAATTAGAAGTGATGGAGAATCTTACTAAACATTATATAGGTGATATATATATATCATGCAGTTAAATAATATGTTAATGACCAAGTAATCTTGTTGGTAAGGACTGTTTTTTTGATGTATATTTTCGCAAAAAGAAAACCACCAACTGTTGGTGTTGGTCATTGTTATTCAAACTTAATATAGTGCATTTGAATTTCAAATTCAGAGAAGATTGATTTTGCTGAAGAAAAACACATGAATAAAGGAGACCAGCTATGAAAAGAAAACTAAAACTAAGCACTAATGCAAAAGTGTATCTTGCAGCAATAGTGTTAATGTTACTATTTGGAGTTAAATATTTAAATGATCACCAGAAATATGCAAGATATATGATGGATAAAATAATCTATACAAAAACTGATGAAAAAAATTCATTTAAGCCAAATCTAAATAAGTTAGATTTAGTTGAGAGAAGTACAACACCAGATGATAGTGTATGTATTGTAAGTGATATAACTAATAATCAGAAAAAGGAATTAGATGATTATCAAAAGTGTTTTGTAGTATCGGATAAGTGGTCAAGTTATAGAAAATGGTTTGACATGAGTTTCTTTGATTACATTCAAAGAAGATCTTCGAATATGTTTACACAAATTTCTTTTACATATAATAAACCCATTTTTTTGCAAAAAAAGATGGTTATAGAAAGAAAAAAATAGAATATGAAGTGGAAGATTATGGGGATAACTTTGCTTCTAAATTAACAAGCATTAAGTTACAGACTTATGATATTGATAAAAAAAAGATAGTAAATGATAAGGAATTAATCAGTAATTATTTAGTGGATAATATAGAAGAACCTCTTTTATATATTTGTCCTAAAAAATTAAGATTGGCTAGATTGGACGAAAAGGGACAAGCAAGTGCATTACTTGTTAGAACGGGGCATAATAATCTTAATTATGAGTATATTGGAAAAAATGGAATATTTAATAAGGAAGAAGTAAGAAGTGGGGAAAATTTTTATGTAGATTTTGGACCACGAAAGAATTGGATGGATTCTTTTGATTTCTTAAAGTTGTTGAAGGAAAATGGAATAAATACAAAAGGGGTTTTTTATATGCAAAATCATGCTGATTATAATGATGTTGATTTTATAATTAGAACAGAAAGTTTGCCAAAGAAAGATGCTTACTTGTATAAAGT
>NZ_FOGW01000033.1 GCF_900111325.1 Lachnobacterium bovis | reverse complement strand
CTTGCATGTGTTAAGCACGCCGCCAGCGTTCATCCTGAGCCAGGATCAAACTCTCATTTTAAAATTTGATTCTCAGAACTTAGCTTGGCTAATTTCCTTGTTACTGTTTAAAGGTGCATCTTTTCTCAGATGCTGTTCGTGTAATCTTTTGATTACTTGAATAATTCTCTTTAGAATCTTTCAAGGTTTTTCACTATTTAGTTATCAAAGTTTTTGTTTCGCTTATCAGCGACAACTTCTATATCTTATCACCTTTCTTAGTGTTTGTCAACACTTTTTTGTTTTTATTTTTTTAATTCATTGCTGCCAATCAAGGTGCTTTATATCGAATCGTTTCTAAATAAAAACTTGCCATCATCTGGCGAAAGATGTCTGATCGAAGTCTCTCTCACTTGCTAGTTTCCTTTGCTTGTGAGCACTTCGCTGTCAGCTAGATTATAATAGCACTTTTTTTAGCACTCGTCAACATATTTTGTTATTTTTTTCAAAGTCTGGCAATACACCTTTAGGCAGACAATTGTTTGAATAGTTTTTACATACATATCACTATATCTTATTTGAGTTATAACTATATTTTCAAATGCATACACAATACGTTTTTTAATGCACACACTATACGTTTGTGCATACTATATGTCTGCATTTTTGATTTTCAATGGAAATCTATTTATGACACCCGCCATTGCATTTGCCACAGTTCCCGCCGCATGAAATTGAATTGCCAGCTTTTTTTGTTTTGATCATACTTCTAATAATCAATGCAACGATTCCAATCAAAATTGCTCCTACTACAAATGTGCCCATATTTTCCTCCTTTTTTTACTACATTCAATATTAAATTCAATATTAATACTCCCGTTATACATAAATCTTAAAGTTTAATTTTTTCTGTATGGCTCAGTTTTAGAAATCATGCCATAAAAGTTTATTCCATAATTTAAACATGCAAGAAGATACTTTTTATTCAATGACAATTATTAAAGTGCCTCAAAGCTTTATCATTTTCTAAAAGCCAATCCATACATATATCTTACACTAGTTATTCTACACTAACTTCCTTGTCTTTTCAACTTCTTTATAATTTTTTAATATCTACCTTTCACTTTTCTACTATATACTATTCTATTTTTATACTTCATATTTCTAATTCGATATAATATATAATCTTATGCCTAGGAAAAAATAATGAGAATTTTATTAAAAAAAACTATAGGCTCAATATTTAACGAAAAAGCCTTATCTTCTAGATTTCTTCGCTGGGCTTTTTTGCTACTTATCTTACCTATAGTTCTTCTTAGTGATTTCAGAATGACTGTTGTTTTGTACTTATAGTATAGTATGTTATTTCTGTGCTTTTTTATCTGTGGTGTTTATAGTTTTACTCTGTGCTCTTTTATCTGTGGTATTTATAGTTTTACTCTGTGCTTTTTTTCTGTGATGTCCATAGTATTTTATAAGGTGTTTCTTTTGTTTTTTTATATTTTTTATTTGACTATGTTTTTTACTTTTTATTATGCTTTTACTTCAGAGAATTTGCTATTGACGATTGTTACATCTTGTCCTTTTTTTGCATTAATATATGACACTATCAGATCTGCTGCAAATTCTGGTGTTATATAAGATGTGTCAATGCATAGATCGTAGTTTTTACCGTCACCCCATATCTCTCCAGAGTAATAATTATGAAATTCTCTTCGTTTTATTTCTGTATTTTTTATATGTTTTATAGCTTCTTCTTTGCTCATATCGCTTCTTCGCATAATTTCTTTTATTTTAGCCTCTTGACTTGCATGAATGAAAACCGATACAGTTTCTTCTTCATTTCTGAATATATAATTACCACACAATCCAATAATAACAAAATTATCGTCTCCGTTAACAAGTCTCTTGATGAAATTTCTTTCTCTTATGCTTGGAAAAAACTCTTCACTTCTTCTAGCAATGCTATAAAGTAAACTGCTCACAGGACGTTCCTCGAAAAAGCTATTATATTCTTCATAATATCCATTTTTTTTAGCACTCTTTATTAAAATATTTTTGTCCACAAAACTTAAGTTTAGCTTTTTAGCAACATACTCACCTATTAAATGTCCACAACTTCCGCATTCTCTTGCAATTGTTATAATCATTTAATTTTCCTCCTATTTCACCTTATGTAAATAATACCATATTTGACTCACTTGGAGTGAAATTAATTATTTTTTATATATATTCACATAAAAAGCACATCTTTTTCGTCATTTTAACTAAGATGTGCTTTCAAATGTTACTCGGATATTACCCGCATGTTGTCCGTATATTTCTAATTAAGTTTTAAGTATTTTTTGAACTTATTAATTGCATTATATATTTTTGTGCTATGTATTTTACATATTATATTTTTACTATCTATTATCTATCTTTTCTGGATATAAATCGTGATTAACAAGTCTATCAAAGGCAACTTTTTCCCATACTGTACCTTTTTTTCCATAGTTGCAATAAGGATCTATTGAGATTCCTCCTCTTGGTGTAAACTTCCCCCAAACTTCAATGTATTTTGGATCCATTAATTTTACCAAGTCCTTCATGATGATATTCATGCAATCTTCATGAAAATCACCGTGATTTCTAAAGCTAAATAAATATAATTTTAAAGATTTGCTTTCAACCATTTTTTTATCAGGTACATATGAAATGTAAATTGTAGCAAAATCTGGTTGGCTTGTTATTGGACATAAGCTTGTAAATTCAGGGCAATTAAATTTTACAAAATAATCATTTTCTGGATGCTTATTATCAAATGTTTCTAACACCTCTGGTGCATAATCCATAGCATATTTTACATTTCTATTTCCTAATAAAGTTACATCTTTCATTTCTTCTTTTTTTCTTGATGATGACATAATATCCTCCTACAAATTTATTTATTATCTTTTTTTAGAATTGGATCAACAGTACCGTTTATTTCGAATGCTTTCATTCTATCAATACATGTACCACATTTTAAGCATGGTTCGTCTTTTCCTTCGTAACAACTCCATGTTAATTCATATGGAACTTTTAATTCTAATCCTTTTTTGACTACTCCTGCTTTATTCTCTTTAAGAAATGGTGCTTCTATTCTTAATTTTTTTCCACTTCCTTCATAAATAGCTGTATTCATAGCATTATTAAATTCTTCGCTACAATCTGGGTATGCATTCCCTGCTGCATCATCTGAATGAGCACCATAATAAATTACTTCACAATCTTTTGAAAGTGCAAAACTTGCTGCAGATGATAAAAACAATCCATTTCTAAACGGTACATATGTACTTACTGGTTGTGAATTTGTCTTTTCTAGTTGTTTTGCATATGTTTCTTTTGGAATATCTTCAGTTGAAGTTTCAAGAAGAGAACAATTGCTATACTGGAAAATCTTGTGCAAATCAAGTTTATATAATTCTACTCCGTAATACTTACAAATTTTTTCTGCACTTTCTATTTCTTTTTTATGTTTTTGTCCATAAGACATAGATAATGCTACCACATTATCTTTTCCATATTTATCTACTGCTAATGCTAAGCATGTTGATGAATCAATTCCTCCGCTACATAATACTAATGCTTTCATTTTTTTTCCTCTTTTCATTTATCTCTTTTTTTGTTTTTTATGCATATTTAATATTATATTTCTTTATGCATATTAATGTTATATATTTTTATGCATATTAATGTTATATATTTTTATGCATAATTTAATCTATTTAATAATAATGGATCTTCTTCAAACTTACCGCTTAATGTTTGGGTATAAGTTCTTGAGTTAGTATTTTTTATTCCTCTAGCTGTCATACAGCTATGGTTTGCTCTTATGATAACTGCTATGTCTGAGCTACCTGTGATTTTTTTCATTATATCTAAAATATCTGTTCCAATTCTTTCTTGTAATTGTAGGCGTTTTGTAACCATATCAACAATTCGTGCAATTTTACTAAGGCCAATTACTTTTCCATTTGGAATGTATGCTACATCTATTTTCATATTATACATAAGTGCCATATGATGTTCACAATAGCTAAATGCATCTATATCTTTTACAATAACCATATCATTTGAAGAAGTGCTCTCTAAATCCTCGCTGAATGTTTTATTAAACATTTCTGCAATTTGATCATTTGTGTAATTCATTCCTTCAAAAACTTCTTCATACATTTTGGCAACTCTTTTAGGTGTCTCTCGTAGGCCTTCACTATCAGGATTTGCTCCTAACGCTACTATAATTTCCCTTATATTTTTTTCAATTTTTTCTACATCAATCATTTTTACACACCTTTCAAATTTGGATCCCATATATATTTATGCATCTGTAATTGTAAGTTTATATCATTCATATTGTTTTCCTTCATAAATTCTACAATTTCTGCAGGAGTTATTTTTTCAAATACTGAACTTAAATAAACCTTACATTTTGATGTTAGATTATATTTATCTATTATTTCTTTAGCTTTATTCAAATCACCGATACTTGAACATACAAATTTTACTGTATCTTTTTTTTCTAAATATTCGTAATTAGTAAGATCCATATATTTTTCCATTGTACTTTCTGGTAATTTATAATCTAATGTAATACTTGGCGAATTATTTATTTTCTTAACTTCCGCAATGTTAACACTACCATTTGTTTCTATTTCAACATTAATATTTTCTAATAATGAAAGCTGTTTAAGCAAATATATAATATTTTCTTGGCGTAGAGGTTCTCCTCCAGTTAATGTAACATTTTTTACTTTTGTGGATTTTATGTAATCTACAATTTGGCTTGCTGACATTAACTCGTATTTGGTTTCGTTTGTATTCGCCCATTTTGTGTCACAATATACACAATTTAAATTACATCCTTGAAAACGAATAAAAATTGCCAATTGTCCTGCTTTTTGTCCTTCTCCGTTTATACTAACGAACTTTTCTACTACTTTGTATTTAATTTTTTCCACTTCAACATCAGATGAAATATTATTTATCATTTACTATTCCTCTCTTTTGCTATTTTTATCTTTCTTACTCTTCATATGTTGCACAATTATTTGGTGTTTCATATACTTTTACTTTTGAAATATTATATTTTTTCTTTAATTCTGTAAAAAAGAAATATGCAAAATTTTCTGCTGTTGGTCTAAATTTTACTATATTTATTTTATAATCATCTTCTTTTAATGCTTCTAATAATTTTTCACTTGCAGTATTTTCTTCTATTATTAAGCTATGATCATAATTTTCTAACATGTCCTTTAGATCTTTTTTAATGTCTGTAAAATCAATGACCATACCTTCTTTTAATGTTTCACTTTTTACTTCAATAACAACTCTCCACCTATGTCCATGAAGATTTCTACATTTTCCCTGATAATTTGCCAAAAAATGTGCAGCGTCAAAACTGCCTTCTGTACTTACTGAATACATCTTAATACCTCTTTTATTTATCTATTTTTTTAATCTTTTTATAATTTATACTATTATGGGAATTTTCAACCAAGAATTTGGATTTTATTAAACTTACATTTGATTATACGATTTCATAGTTTTTAATATAAAGATACATAAAAAGGATGCGCAAAATTGCACATCCCTACTAACTATCTTATCCAAATAGTCCTGGTTTTGTTTAGAGACAGGATGGTACAAATGAACTGTCTTATTTAATTCTCCGTTTTTTCATTCTACTACTTTTAGAAACATTCGTCAAATTAAACTTTATTTATATTTGTAACCGTTACATATAATCCGGATAAGTATCAACCTCTAAAATTTGTTCAGCTTCTCTTATTTGTTCCTTTGTCGGAACTTCATAACCTTCTAATGGATATTTTCTACCTAGTTGTTCCCATTTTGCAACTCCTAATGTATGATAAGGTAATATCTCAACTCTCATAACATTGTTTAATGATTTTATAAATTCATGCATAATTTTTAAATCTTTTTTATCATCTGTTAAATTAGGGACTAAAACATGGCGAATCCACATTTTTTTATTATTTTCAGATAGATACTGAGCCATTTCTAATATATTTTTATTTGATTTAGATGTTAGTTCTTCATGTAATTTATTATCCATTACTTTTAAATCAAGAATAAATAAGTCCGTAACATCCATCAGTTTATCAAATTCTTTTAAGTATTCTTTATCCATTCTAAATGGGTTTCCACTTGTATCTAACGCTGTATGTATTCCACTGCTATGTGCTAATTTAAAAAACTCAATAATAAAATCAAGCTGTAATAATGCTTCTCCTCCACTTACGGTAATTCCACCATTGTCTCTCCAATAGTTTTTGTATCTAATAGCTTTTTCATATAGTTGTTCAGGCGTCATTTCTAGTTTTGCTTGTCCTGTCCATGTTTCAGGATTGTGACAATACTTGCACTTCATTGCACAACCTTGTAAAAACACAACATAGCGCACTCCTGGTCCATCAACTAACCCAAATGATTCTAATTTATTGATTTTTCCGATTGTATTCATCTTTTTTCTCTTCTTTTCTTCCATATATAGTTTTTGGCATATATGCTCTATTTGCATATATGCCATTTTTTAATCTATGAAATTTTAATTTTGTTTTTATAGCTTTTTCTTACTTATATTGTTTACTTCTTCCATTTATGTATATGCCTGTGTTTTACGTATGAAAACATTTTACATATGTTCATGACATGTACGTGAAATTACGTCTAACTGCTGCTCTTTTGTTAAATCAATAAACTTAACTGCATAGCCTGATACTCGAATTGTAAAGTTAGCATATTCTTCTTTTTCTGGATGTTCCATAGCATCTAGCAATTTATCTTTTCCAAATACATTAACATTTAAATGGTGTGCACCTTGTGCAAAATAGCCATCTAATACTTGTGCAAGATTATTTATTCTTTCTAGCTCTGAATGTCCTAATGCATTTGGATTCATTGTCTGTGTATTTGAAATTCCATCAAGTGCCCAATGATATGGAATTTTGGCAACTGAATTCAATGAAGCTAATAAACCATTTTCTTCTGCGCCATAAGATGGACTTGCTCCTGGAGCAAATGGAGTAAATGCTTCTCTTCCATCTGGTGTTGCACCTGTTGCTTTTCCATATACTACATTTGAAGTAATTGTAAGTATTGATGTAGTTGCTTCAGAATTTCTGTATGTATGATGTTTTTTTATCATTGTTAAGAATGTTTTTAATAACCATTCACCAATTTCATCTGCTCTATCATCATCGTTTCCATATTTAGGAAATTCACCTGTAGTTTCATAACCTACAGCCAATCCTGTTTCATCTCTTATTACTTTAACTTTTGCATATTTTATTGCACTTAAAGAATCAATTACATGAGAAAAACCTGCAATTCCTGTTGCAAAAGTACGACGCACATCTGTATCAATCAATGCCATCTCTTCTTCTTCGTAATAGTATTTATCATGCATATATTGAATCAAATTCAATGTATTTACATATAATTCAGCAAGCCAATCTAACATAACCAAATATTTATCCAAAACTTCATCATACTCTAAATATTCTGATGTAATTGGTTGATATGCTGGGCCGACTTGATTATGTTCTTTTTCGTCAACGCCACCGTTAATTGCATACAATAAGCATTTTGCCAAGTTAGCTCTAGCACCAAAAAACTGCATTTCTTTACCTGTTTGAGTTGCTGAAACGCAGCAGCAAATAGAATAATCATCTCCCCAAACTGGTTTCATTACATCATCATTTTCATATTGAATAGATGATGTATCTATTGAAATTTTTGCAGCATATTTTTTGAAGTTTTCTGGCAATGCAGGAGAATAAAGCACTGTAAGGTTAGGCTCTGGTGATGGTCCCATATTTTCTAATGTATGTAAAAAACGATAATCATTCTTAGTTACCATTGAACGACCATCCATACCGATACCGGCAACTTCTAATGTAGCCCATACCGGATCACCTGAGAACAATTGATTGTATGAAGGGATTCTTGCAAATTTAACCATTCTGAATTTCATTACTAAATGATCAATCAATTCTTGTGCTTCTTCCTCTGTTATTAACTTTTCTTTTAAGTCTCTTTCGATATAAATATCTAAAAATGTAGAAATTCTACCTACTGACATTGCAGCACCATTTTGAGTTTTTACGGCGCCTAAATATCCAAAATATAACCATTGTATAGCTTCTTGAGCGTTTTGAGCTGGTTTAGATATATCAAATCCATAAATTGCAGCCATTTCTTTTAAGCCTTTAAGAGCACCAATTTGTCTTGAAATTTCTTCTCTTAAACGAATAACATCATCTGTCATTGTTCTATCGCCACAATTTAATAAATCTTCTTTTTTCTTTTCTATCAAATAGTCAATTCCATATAATGCAACTCTTCTATAATCGCCAACTATTCTTCCTCGACCATAAGTATCTGGAAGTCCTGTTATAATATGACTATGACGTGCTTTTTTCATTTCTGGGGTATAAGCATCGAATACACCCTGATTATGTGTTCTAGAATATTTTGTAAAAATTTCATGCAATTTTTCATTTGGTTTATAACCATTAGAAGTGCATGCCTCTTCTGCCATTCTAATTCCGCCAAATGGCATGAATGCCCTTTTTAAAGGCTTATCTGTTTGTAATCCTACGATTTTCTCTAAATCCTTTAAATTTTCATCTATATAACCTGGACCATATGATGTCAAACTAGAAACAATTTCTGTTTCCATATCAAGAATACCGCCATTAGCGCGTTCTTCCTTTTGTAATTTCTGTAATGCCTTCCACAACTTATTAGTAGCATCCGTTGGATCTGCTAAAAATGATTCATCACCATCATATGGTTTATAGTTCTTTTGAATAAAATCGCGAACATTAACCTCATCTTTCCAAATTCTACCTTCAAAACCTTTCCATTGCGTGTAGTCTTTCATGTCAAGTTATCCTCCTCAAACTCTTGTTTATATCAACTAATTACCTACAATTTAATTATATCACTCTTTAATAATTCATCAAGTAAAAGTTTATAAAAAATGCAGTAATCTTCATATGGTATCCAACCACATAAAAGAATACTATATATTGTATGTGATGTCAATAAAAATTAAATTTAATTAGATATATTAATTAATATTTGTTCTCCTACTAATAAGTAAAATTGCAGATATAATACTCGCAAATGTGAAAAAAACACCGAGTTTGAAATAAGGAGTCTCATATTCCAAATTTATATCATTTTCTCCCTTCTTTAACGGAATTTTTATAAAAGTATCTTTAAAAGATTCTATCTTCTTTTCTTGTCCATTAACTTTACATTTCCATCCTTTTTGATATGGTATACTAAAAACAATGTTTTTTTCTTTATCTAATTTTATATTACCTTTTAATGATACACCATTAAATAAACCTGTTTGTTCAAAGGACTCTAATTTGAATTTTTCATGTGCTAATACTTTGTAGTTTTCTTGAATTTGTTTTTCATTTAGGTTATATATGTAAAATTTTATTTTTCTGTTTTCATCATTTTTTAAATAAATTCTATCTCCTAATTTCACCTCGCCCAAATCTAATATGTAATCATTAGAAATTGACGAAAAAGTTTTCCTTAAGTCGTCATTAACATACTCATCTATATACTCAATATCTATACTGTCATATACTGCATACAAATGACCTGGCCTATAAATTTTTATTGTAGTCTTCCCCGGCTTTACATTTTGTAAATTTGAGGAAAACGTTAATAATTCCGTGCTTTCACTTAACAATATACTCTTTGATAATGCATTAATTGAATCAATTGGAGCAAGATCTTTTTCATTCCAATTTTTTTCTGCCTCATCTGAAAAAGCAAATCCTACAGGCAATGTATACGTATTTTCATACACATAAAAGTCTCCTATTTTTTTTATGAATTTTCGCGTACCGTTAGCCTCATTTGCATTTTTTGAAATATAATATTTTACAGAAAGCATTGCTGATATCACTGGAGTTGCGCCGTAATAGCTGTAAAAATTGATTCCACCTTCTAAACCTAAATTCTGATAAAATTTGCTAACGTTATAATTTAAAATTGAAGAAAACTCTGTTGCTGATGAATAATTATATAACATTGCATCATTTTTCGTTTTTCTTTCACTTTGTTCGACTCTATAAAAATTGTCACCTTCTCTTTTTTCTAAATATTCAACTATTTTTTTATAATCCTTACTTCTAGCTAAATACGAGCTTCTGCTAGTCGTTTCAAAACTGACTAATGTCATATTAATTGCGACTTCTGATATCATAATCATGGCAAATAATGCTGTGAAAATTTTTTTACATCTTTTAATTCTTCTTAATATAATCAAAATAATTGCATATAAAAAAACAAATAATAATGTAACTATTATATTAAAATTACTATTCATATTTTCTTTTCCATTAAATATTTGATACAAGAAAGGCGCAAAAACTATGCATAAAGCCACAATTATCCTTTTTACATCAATTCCCTCTATGTTTCTTAAAACTTCAAACATAAGACATAGAATTATAAGCGAAAAAATAAAACTTTGTCTTGCTGGTAAAAAGCTTGGAAAATGTAATCCATGCCAAATAAAATCCAATATATTATTAGAAAAACTGACAAAAAAGAAAGTTACAATAATAATTCTAGGGATTTTACGTGATAATTTTATTTTTTTATTAAAAATGTACAGCACAAGTAAAAGCAACGCTGCTGTCGTTGTATATATGTTAGGTAAATGCTTGTCATCAATATAAACTCTAATTCCAAGAGACATTCGCATTATCTCATCTAAAAAGCCAAAATACCAAGTGCTTTTCTTTGGAAATGTTGAAGTCGATGAATAAGCATATTTTAATACACTAAGCTCGGGTAATATCAAAACTGCAGACGTTGATCCTGATAAAAGTGAAAAGATTATAAAATTTATGACTGATCTAATTGATTTTTCTTTTTTTTCAATTGCGTTTTCAATATAGATGTATATAAAATACATGAAAGAAAAAATACAAATCATAATCGAAATATAATAATTTGCCCAAATTGCAATAGCTAAAGACACATAGTAGCAAGCCGCCTTATTTTCTTTAACTAATTTATCTATTCCACATAAAACCGCTGGAAAAAGCGCAAAAGAATCAAGCCACATAATATTCCAACTATATGCAGCACAAAAACCACATAAGGCATATGACGTAGCAAGCGCAATTGCATAACATTTTTCACTATCAAATAAATTTTTCGAATTTTCATCAATACCAAAATGATACACAAAATATTTATATGCAAAGAGACTTGCTAAAGATATTTTTACAACAATTAAAATGGTCATAAATTCAATTATATATTTTGTGGGGCAAATCACTAAAAATAAATTTAGGGGACTGGCTAAATAATATGCATATAATGCAAAAAAATCATTTCCTATTCCATTATTAAAAGTAAAATATAAACTTTTATTTTTCACTAAAACCTCGCGAAATTCAGAAAAATACGGATAATACTGATGATACATATCTATATGTAACATACATTTATTTCCAAATGGATATATTTTCTTAAAAACTATAATCGCAACACAAACAATAAACGGAATAAAAAATGCAATCAACCTTTCTTTTTGGGCACGTAACCTTGTAGTTTTTTGCATCCTGTTTTTTCTCCTTTTTCTTACATTTTACAAATTATATTATTAATTTTCATGTATTAATTACCGGATTCTTTATGATAAACTAATGACTATCAAAAAGATTATAATATTGTAGTTTTTTATAATCTAAAATGTTCTTGTCTTCCTTGGGTTTTACAATACTTGTAATAACTTTATGTTTTTTTTGTGTTTCGAGCAAAAAATTTTGATACGGGCTAGTTGGAATATGAGCTTGTCTTAACATATTAGCCGCAAAAAAATTAGTACTTAATTCTTGATTGTATTTTGTGTCCATATCAAAATTAGCCCACACAACATAAGGGACTTTATATCTTTTTTTCAAATCACTTTTACTTAACGCAGAAGTCTGTTTTCCATTTAAATAAAAAATTGTATCTACAACAGAATCTGCTGGCTGATGATCTCCAAAAAAGACTATTATTGTTTTTTCTGTTTTATTTTTAAAATACTTAGTCAATAACTCAATATCTTTATCTGTTTTATTAGTCAACGACAAATACTGATGCAATGCGAAATTGCTGCTGCCAACAACTTTTATATTAGGTGTAAAATTCTTATATTCATCATAATAACTTCCATGATTTTGCATTGTCACATTGAATAAAAATAATTTATCCGTTTTTTCTTTATTTTCATATAATTCAATTATCTTATTAATCATAGTTCGATCTGATACATAATCTCTAACATACTCTGGATTTGAAAAACTTTCTAATGAATAAAATTTTTCGAATCCTAGCAAAGGATACACCCTATCTCTTTCCCAACCATCTTTATAGTAAGGATGAAGAGCATAAGTTTTATAGCCTATATCTTTTAAATATTTTGGCAATGCTAATGTATCTTTTTTTAAATATTGCTGATAAGGTATACTCCCACTTGGCAAAAAAGCCATAGTATTTCCCGTCAAAAATTCAAATTCTGTATTAGCTGTATTTCCACCACAAACAGAAACATTCAAGTAACCCGTTTGTATCCTTTTGGAATTATTTTTTGACTCATCTTGAAATTTTTTTAAATTAGGTAACATTTCTTCATTAGTATTGAATCTACCAAGTATACTCAAATCAGAAAATGCCTCATCCATAATAACTATAATATTAGGATATTCTTGCAGGTTTGTATTTTTTGCTTTATGCAATGTTTTATTTTTTTGCTTTTTAATAGAATAAATATTGTCATATTTTTTTAAAAGTTTTTGAGCTTCCTTAGCACTATAGCCTCTTGGTTTATCAATTTTTAAATATTTTAAATTCATTGTAAATGTAATCGGTGCTCCATTCACTTTATTCATATATTCAGGTGTGAATAAAAATGGATACAACTCTAACTCATAGCTATTGTTATCATTTTGAACCACACTTGCAAGTGCAAAAAGTGATCCCACACAAATAACTGCTGCCACTATCCTCACAGTAATTTTTTTTATTTTATATTCAAAAAAAAAGGTTGCTATCGCCATGCCTAAAAAACACACTGAAACTATTATTGCATTACGACTTAATCTATAATCATAATTATTAGCAACTTTTTGGGCCGTTTTAATCGACCATATATCCCATGGAACAAAAGGGGTTGAACGAAACTTTAGAACATAATAATTTATTAACCCAAAGACAAATGAAATTATTAACATAATTCTCATTCCAATTTTAGCCGAACCTGATAAAAAAAGCAGAACTAATCCAATTAGTATAAATAAAAAAATATTTAATATTTGAGGAATTTTACGGACTTCCTCAAATGGATTATGAACAAAAAATTCAACCAAATAAAAACAACAGATACAAAAAAGAACATATGCTATAAGCGTTAAAGCTTCACTTTTTGTATTATTTATTTTTTCCCCCATAGTATCTCCCCTATTTACTATTTATTAAATAATTGTTTTCAAAGGATAACTCTTAATTCTTTTTATAATCTATCAAATTTTAATACTATACTCACTTTAATTATAAAACTTATCTTACTTATATAACTTACTTTAATTATAAAACAAAACTATATAATAATACAATAATTTGTAATTTTATTTTATAAATATAAAAATTTTAGATTTTGTTTTTATAAAATTTAATTTTTTTTATTTTTAGTATTGCATTTTGTTAATATTTATGATAATATACTTTTGTTGTAACTGATACCGCGTACGGTATTGGATATGCCGGCATGTCGGAATTGGCAGACGAGACAGACTCAAAATCTGTTACGGGTTTCCGTGTGTGGGTTCAAGTCCCACTGCCGGCATCCATAAAGGAACTTTGAATAATTATAAAATGAATCACTTTTTAGTGGAAAAAGGAAGGCCGTTCGTTGGTCTTCTTTTTTTGTATAAAAATATTTGCTTTTTATAAATAAATCAGCACCACCGGCTTAGCCGGTGGTTTGCTCTTGCCCTATAAGGGCATATTACCGGCACTGAGTCTAAAGACTCGTCGAAAGGTTCGCCAGCCGCAACATCATTTCCCTACTGAGCCCCATGGGCTCTTTTTATTTGTTTTGCTTTACCGGCTCACCCGTAAACGGGTCTACATATTCCTTCAGTGTCATTTGATCATATTCTAAATCTTCTTTTAACTGATTCTGAATATACTCTTGAATTTTCTTCGCATTTTTTCCTACAGTGTCTACATAATATCCTCTGCACCAAAAATGTCGGTTACCATACTTATATTTCAG
>NZ_FOGW01000032.1 GCF_900111325.1 Lachnobacterium bovis | reverse complement strand
AAAACAAGGGGCCAAATCGGCCCCTTGTTTATTTATTTTATAAGAATTGTAATGTATTATCGCATTTTTATTACTTTCTCTTATAAGTCGTTATTCTATTGTGTTTTCTTATTAAAATAATTCTTTTTCAGTTTCAACTTCTAAAATTTTACTTTCAGCTACTTCTAAACATTTATTAACACTTACAAGTTTAGTACATGTAATAAATACTTCTGTTGCTTTTTTTAGTTCGTCCATTGAAGGATATGTTGGAGCTATTCTTATTGTCGAATCTTTATCATCTTTTCCATAAGGAAATGGTGCACCTGCGCCAGTCATTGTTACTCCAGCTTCTTTACATTTTGCAATAATTTCTTTTGCACAGCCTTCTAATGACTCGAAGCATACAAAATATCCACCAACAGGATCAACCCAGCTACCAATTCCTAATGGTTTAATTTCTTTATTTAGCATATCGAGTAGCATTTCAAATTTCGGTCTGATAATATCAGCCTGTTTTTTCATATGAGCTTTGATACCATCAATATTTTTGAAATATTTTACATGACGTAGCTGATTAATCTTATCATGTCCAATTGTCTGAACTGTTAATTTGCTCTTAATATCTTTTAAGTTTGCTTCAGATGAAGATAAAGCTGCAATGCCAGCACCTGGGAATGTTACTTTACTTGTTGAACTAAACTGATATACCATATCTGGGTTTCCGGCTTTAGCACATTCATCTAAAATATTTAAAATTTCTGCCTGTTTGTCATCATATAAATGATGAACTGCATATGCATTATCCCAGAAAATTCTAAAATCTTTTGCAGCTGGTTTTAAATTAGCAAAACGTCTAACTGTCTCATCTGAATAAACTACACCTTGTGGATTAGAATATTTAGGAACACACCAAATACCCTTTACACTTTCATCATTATTTACATATTTTTCAACTAAATCCATGTCAGGACCTTCACTAGTCATTGGGATATTAATCATTTCAATTCCAAATGTCTGTGTAATTTTAAAATGTCTATCATATCCTGGAACTGGGCATAGGAACTTAACTTTATCAAGCTTGCTCCATGGAGTATTACCACAAATACCAAAAATTTCAGCTCTTGCAACTTGATCATACATGATATTTAAGCTTGAATTACCGTAAACTATAACATTTTCTTTTTTACAGCCAACCATTTCAGCCATTAATTCTTTAGCTTCTTCAATACCATCCATGATACCGTAGTTACGACAATCTGTTCCATCTTCAGCTTTAATAATGTCATCTTTTGTTAAAACATTTAAAAGATCCATTGATAAATCTAACTGTTCTGAAGAAGGCTTTCCTCTTGCCATATTTAACTGTAACCCAATCTCTTTAATTTTTTTATATTCCGCTTCAAGCTGCTCTTTTTCCTGCAATAATTCTGCTTTTGTCATTTCTTGGTACTTTTTCACAATTTTTTCCTCCTAAATTTAGCCAAAAAAACTTATTTGTTACTTTATCTTTTTAAAATAATCTACTATTTGCTCTTCATAACCAATATCTGTTGGTTCATAGAACTTAGTATCTTTAATTTCATCTGGCAAATACTGTTGCTTAACATAATGATTAGGATAATCATGTGCGTATTTATATCCTATACCATGTCCAAGCTTTGCTGCAGCCTTATAATGTGCATCTTGCAAATGTGTTGGTACCTGAGGAGTTTTCTCATTTTTTACAACTGACAATGCCTTGTCAATTGATAAATATGATGCATTACTTTTAGGTGCCGTAGCCACATAATTAACTGCCTCTGCCAAAATAATTCTAGCCTCTGGCATTCCTATCTTTTCAACCGCTGTAGCTGCTGACGTTGCTACAACTAAAGCATTCGGATCTGCTAAACCTACATCTTCTGCTGCGCAAATCATAATCCTTCTTGCTATAAATTTAATGTCTTCACCAGAATATAACATTCTAGCTAAATAATAAATTGCTGCATCTGGATCTGAGCCTCTCATACTCTTGATAAAAGCCGAAATTGTATCGTAATGATTATCTCCATTCTTATCATATGAAACAACTCTCTTTTGAATACATTCACTTGCAACATCAATTGTTATATGAATATATCCATCAGAACTTCTTTCCGTTGTTAAAACAGCAAGTTCTATAGCTTTTAATGCACTTCTTGCATCTCCATTTGACACATTAGAAAGGAATTCTAACGCATCATCATCAATTACTGCTTTAAATGCACCTAAGCCCTTTTCTGTATTAGTTATTGCTCTTTTTAGCAAAATCTTAATATCTTCGGTATTTAATTTCTTAAGTTCGAAGATACTCGAACGAGATAATAACGCGCTATTTACTTCAAAGTACGGATTTTCTGTAGTTGCACCAATTAAAATGACTGTGCCATCTTCCACAAAAGGAAGTAAATAATCTTGCTGCCCTTTGTTAAAACGATGTATCTCGTCAATAAACAATATTGACTTTTTACCATACATTCCAAGATTATCCTTAGCCTTTTTTATTACTTCCTCCATATCTTTTTTGCCTGCTGAAGTTGCATTTATCTGCATAAATTCAGCGCTTGTTGTATTAGCTATAACCTTAGCTAATGTTGTCTTGCCTGTCCCTGGAGGACCATATAAAATAATTGAACTCAACTTATCCGCTTTGATAGCTCTATATAATAATTTATCACGCCCAATAATATGCTGTTGCCCTACTACCTCTTCAAGTGTAGTTGGACGTAATCTAGAAGCAAGTGGTGCTTCTGTTTTTCCATTTTTCTCACGCATGTAATCAAATAAATCCATTTTTCTCCTTTTTATAAAAGACAACTTTAAATTGTATGACAATTATTCGTGAATTTTTCAAAAACAAATCTTGCATTTTGATATATTATAACAGCATATATTCTTATATCGGATGATTTTTTGACGGATTTAACTTTCAAAAATTCATTCTTGACTATATCATACATTATTTTTCTACACTTTACAATAATAAAGTCATCTTTTCTACATAGTGTACTAAAAATCTATTTTTTTTCTGATAATAAGTGTGCATTTTGATATATATATAACTTATAAATCTTATTAACATGTGTTATATACGAATTAAAACTCCCACTAATACAGCATTATAACACAAAAGGACACATCCTTCTTGCGAAAGATGTATCCTTAATATTTTTTTACTTATTCTTTATTATATGTTTACACTTTTCCACATAACTGACCGTTCTCATCAACATCAATTATAATTGTATCATTTGGTGCGACCTTATCTGCTAGAATTAATTTTGCAGAAATTGTTTCAACATATTTCAAAATATATCTTTTAAGTGGACGAGCACCATACATTGGATCATAGCCGCCTTCAACAATATTGTCTCTTGCTGCTTGAGTTAATTCAACTGATATTTGTTTATCATATAATCTCTTGTTCAAATCAGCCATTAGTAAATCAATAATATTATTGATATTAGATTTGGTTAGCGGTTTAAACATTATAATTTCATCTAAACGATTCAAAAATTCTGGTCTAAAATGCATTCTTAAATCATTCTTTATCTGCTTTTTAACATCCTCTGTGATCTTGCCTTCTTCATCAATTCCTTCTAGAATTTCTTGTGAACCAAGATTACTTGTCATAATGATAATTGTATTTTTAAAATCAACTGTTCTACCCTGCGAATCCGTGATACGGCCATCATCTAATACCTGTAATAAAATATTAAACACGTCTGGATGAGCCTTTTCAACTTCATCAAATAAAACAACTGAATATGGTTTACGTCTTACTGCTTCTGTTAGCTGACCACCTTCATCATATCCAACATATCCTGGAGGTGCTCCAATTAATCTTGACACTGAATATTTCTCCATATATTCACTCATATCAAGACGTACCATATTTTGCTCGTCATCAAATAAAGCCTCCGCTAAAGCTTTTGCAAGTTCTGTTTTACCTACGCCTGTTGGTCCTAGGAAAAAGAATGATCCTATTGGTTTAGTTGGATCCTTTATTCCAGCTTTTGAACGAATTATAGCTTCTGTAACTTTAGTCACACCTTCATCCTGACCTATTACTCTTTCATGTAAAACCTTATCTAAGTGTAATGTTTTATTTCTTTCGCTTTCAGTTAATTTTTCAACCGGAATATTAGTCCATCTAGAAATAATTTTTGCAATCTCTTCATCGCTTACACTTTCATGTACCAATGATAAATCCTTGCCTTTTAAATTTTCTTCTTCCGATTCTAGTTCTTTTTCTAACTGTGGTAAAACTCCATATTGTAATTCGGCAGCTTTATTTAAATCATATTTTTGCTGTGCATTTGCAATTTCTTTTTTAGTGTTTTCTAATTTTTCTCTTAATTTATGAACTTTATCTAACGCATTTTTTTCATTATCCCACTGCACCTTTTTGACATTAAACTGATCCAGTAACTCAGCTAATTCCTTCTGTAGATTAGCTAATCTGTTAACACTTAGACTGTCCGTTTCTTTTTTAAGAGCTGTTTCTTCAATCTGTAACTGCATAACTTTTCTATTAAGCTCATCTAATTCTGCTGGCATAGAATCAATCTCTGTTTTGATAAGCGCACAAGCTTCATCAACTAAATCAATTGCCTTATCTGGTAAAAATCTATCACTTATGTATCTGTTTGACAAAACTGCTGCAGATACCAAAGCTGAATCTGTTATTTTTACACCATGGAAAACTTCATATCTTTCTTTCAATCCACGCAAAATAGAAATCGTATCTTCCACAGTTGGCTCTGAAACCATTACAGGTTGGAAACGTCTTTCAAGTGCTGCATCTTTTTCAATATATTCTCTATATTCATCTAATGTAGTTGCACCAATACAGTGTAATTCACCTCTAGCAAGCATTGGTTTTAACAACTGGCCTGCATCCATCGCACCATCTGTCTTACCAGCTCCAACTATTGTATGCAATTCATCGATGAATAATATAATCTCACCTTCAGATGATTTAACATCCTCTAGTACAGCCTTTAATCTTTCTTCGAATTCACCTCTATACTTGGCACCAGCAATTAATGCTCCCATATCAAGTGAAAATAGTTTTTTATTTTTTAAACCTTCTGGAACGTCTCCTCTTGCTATTCTTTGTGCTAAGCCTTCGACTACTGCCGTCTTACCTACACCTGGTTCACCTATCAAAACAGGATTGTTTTTTGTTTTTCTGGAAAGAATTCTGATTACATTTCTAATCTCTGAATCTCTACCAATAACTGGATCTAACTTCTGGTCTTTGGCTCTTTCAACCATATCATATCCATATTTATCTAAAGTATCATATGTTGCCTCTGGGTTATCTGTTGTCACTCTATGGTTACCTCTTACACTCTCTAATGCTTTAAGGAACTTCTCCTTAGTAATCTGATATTCTCTAAATATCTCATTAATTGTTCGACTTGGCTTCTTAAGCATTGCTAAAAACAAATGCTCTACAGAAACGTATTCGTCCCCCATTCTTTTAGCTTCATCTTCTGCACTTATTAGGACATTATTAAGATACTGTCCCATATAAACGTTGCCGCCCGAAACTTTAACTCTCTTTGATAAAGCATCCTTTGCTGCCTGTAAAAATGAGTCTTTATCTATTTCCATTTTTTCGATTAGCCTAGGGATGATTCCGTCATTTTGTTGCATTAGAGCAACAAGTAAATGCTCTTGTTCTATCTCTTGGTTACCATATTCATAAGCTAACTTCTCACAATCATTAATTGCTTCTACCGACTTTTGTGTAAACTTTTGAATATTCATAAAGCACCTTGCCTCCTAACTTAAAAACTAATCATAAAAAAATATTTTCTAAAATTGCTTCTGAAACTATTTTCCTAAAAAATCATATTTTCCTTTTCTTATTATTAATGTAGCACCATTTGTTAGCACTGTCAATAGGTGAGTGCTAATTTATTCAGATTATTTATTTTATATATCATTTTCTATTTAAGCGAAAAAATGGATGCAAGCTGTACAATACAACTTAGCATCCATCTATTTAAGACAATTTGAAAATATGTATTTATGTTACTGTTAACATACCTTTTCATTCTTAAAACTTCATTATTTTGGTAAAGCCAAAACAACTGCCGCTAAAACAAATAATCCACCTACTCCTATTAACGCTTTAGACCACTTTGTTTTTTTGATATTATTGGCTCCAAAACTAATAGCAAAAATTCCTAATAATAGTGAACCTATCATAATCCAAAATCCCATTTCATTATCTCCTTTCTAACTTAATGATTCTGTCATGGCGTTTAGCCACTTCTAAATCATGAGTAACTGTAATTATTGTAGTATTATACTTTTTATTCATTTTGAAAAGTAATTCTACTATTCTTTCTTTATTATCTTCATCCAAAGATGCTGTTGGCTCATCTGCTAAAATAATTTTTGGTTTCATAATCAGCCCTCTAGCAAGTACTGCTCTAGCTCTTTCTCCTCCAGAACAACCTAAAGGCTTCTTCTTTAGAATATTCTCTATTCTTATTGCTTTTGTGATTTTTTCAAAATCCTGTAACGTAAACTGTTTTTGCTCGTTATCAGCATAACACAATGGAAGTTTTATGTTTTCTTCAATTGACAATGTATCTATCAGCGCTGACTCTTGAAGCACAAAACCAATTTTATTATTTCTGAAACTCGCTAACTCTTTATCACACATTTCTTTACGTGATAAACCAAATATATTATATTCTCCACTAAAATCACCATCTAATAATCCAATGATGTTAAGCAAAGTACTTTTCCCAACACCTGATTCTCCAATAATTGCAATTTTTTCACCTTCATTAACCTCAAGTTTAAAATTTTCTAAACTCGATAATGATTCATTTTTAAATTTTTTTTCTTTAATCTCTAATTCTATTACTCTACTCATTGCATTACTCCCAACGATATAGGAATCTTTTTGATTCTTTTAACTATACACTCCACTATAATAACTCCAATTAAACTATCTACTAAAATCATTGCTAACACTCCTAGCCACTCATTACTAGCTAAGCCTAGAAAGCCATATGACGCTACCAATGCATTCTTGCTTTTCCAAGCAATAACTCTACACATTGCCGAGTAAACCGAAACAACCAAGATATTCAATGTGAAAATTATAGCAAATGATTTATACAAAATCTTTTTTAATTCTTTATAACTCATTCCTACTAATAAATTAATTGTAAAATCTTTTTTCATTAATCTTACACACACTACTGCATTCCATATTGAAACTCCAATAATAATAGCAAGAAAAATAATTGTCAAAATTACAATCAATCTCATTCTATATAAATAATAGTCTTCAAAAAATTCGTTATTTTCCTTTTGACTATTGAAATTAACTTTTATCTTCCATTCATCATGAATTTCCTTGCTTAAATTAGAAACACTCTCCTTAGAACCATTAATAATTATGGTTTCAAGCATAGTATCAACTTTAAATGCTGAATTAGCTTTCATAAAGAATTCTTTATTAATAGGAATAATTATTGAGTAATTATAATAACTCATTGAATTAAGTGCATAATAATTTGCATGACACTCATTCTTTTTCAATATTCCCTGCACTTTAAGTGTAACTTTACGACCTAACGCTGGAATTTCAGTTTTTATCTCCGCACCTATCGGATAATTCTTACTAAGACCTGCACCAACAAAAACAGGTATTTTATCACTCTTTAAACTATAATCAAAATAAAGCTTTCTACCAACTTTTGACTTTAAACCATTTAAATCATAATATTCTTTATTCATATACACTAACGGAACATCCATTGATTTATCATTTGGGATAGTTATTAAATCCCCTTCATTATGCAATGCATATTTGAAATTTTTATCTATATAATCATAGACTCCATTTATTCTCTTTGGTTCAACTGATGTTACATCAAACTCCGCATTACTAGGATCAAGATTGGAAACAAAAATTCCATTCTTATTTAACCTACTCATTTCATCATAGCCACCCCTTGTTAAAAATAAAGAACGAACTGCTGTAAAAATCAAAAAATTTGCTGATAACAAGAAAAATATCAACGTTATACTTAAAATCCATCTCTTTAAAAAGATCTTTTTTATAAAAAAACTAAAATTTTTCATATCTATGCACCTGACTTGAACTTATTAAAATGAATAACATGAAAAGACACAACAAATAATAACTTCCTCTCAAATCTAGCATAAAAACAAACTTCACCAAAACACAAACTAGAAATGTGCTTCCTAATATTTTCATACTGTCTTTCAAGTACTGTACAGTCATTTCTCTCATTGTATCTCCTACTAAAATTCTACAAAATATCTCAGTTTTTTTTCTAACCAAAAACTGATAATAAAACACTACTACCAAAAGAGAAAGAAGTAACTCTATCAATACCTTATGTGAAATAATCTGCTCTGCAATTTCTCTCTGCGCTAGATTTAAATGTAAATTTTTCATATAGCAAATGAAAGTTTCAGTAAAAAAAACTGCTATATATGCACACCCTAATTCAACTATATCAACTTTTCGAAATAAAGATTTAGTTACTTCTTTTTTATTCTTCATATTATTTTTTTGCTCCATGTCCCCATTTGAACTTAGTTGTATATTTATCTCCCCATCTTATATCATCTGTTACATTTCCTGAAACTTTTCCATTATATGCTGTTTTTTTCATTAAAGTTCTTCCATTTCTTGTATATACAAAGTACGTACTCTTATATGACGATTTTTTATAGTTCCATGCTGTTCCATGATATACAAATTCTACGTATTCATCCGAAGATGCACCACTATTCTTATCACCAAACGTTGCTGCATAGACACTGCATGCTCCTCCAAACATCATCGTACCCGCCATAACCAACGCACAAATTCTTTTTTTTAAACCTTTCATAACTATTACCTCCTAATATAATTTTCATTTTATTTTTTCCTACACTTTAGATTTTAATCATTTATATATAGGAAGTCAATATTTTAGTTTGAATTTTTTATACATTTTACTATTACATCTTTTATAGCTAATAAAAGGTTCTATACTTTTCCTAGGGGGTAAAGTTTAGAACCTTTCTCCCTAACGCTACTATTGTAATAGATAAGTTACATGTGGTTCACTATGTTACTTGGGCTTTAGAAAAAGTTCGCAAGACAATACAAACGGAATGCATCCCTTACAATGCTGGCTAATTGGGGAAGTATATACTAAATGCCTTTGATTGTCCATTCTCAAATGCCTAATTGTATCACGGATGCAAACTAATCCTTATATGGTTAAAAGCAAAAGAAAAACCAGGAATGAAATTTTATATAATTCTCATTACTGGTCATTTTTTAATTTGCCCCAACTCTTGACAAAGAGCCTATAAAAAAGGACTTCTTTGACTAGCGCCAAACAAAGTCCTTCATTTCAATAATATACTTTTATATAAATATCTATAAATCACAAACCTATTGTGTTACAGGTTGTTGTTGCTGTGCGTTTGGATCCGCTTGCTGTTGCTGTGCATTTGGATCTGCAGCTGGTTGAGGCGCTGCCGGATGAGTCATCATGAAATTCTTAGCAACTGATGCTTTCTTAGTTGCTGGGAATGTATCCATAATATATTGATAATATTTTTGTGCTGAAGGAATATCACCTGCTTTTCCATATGCCTGAGCTAAATAGAATGATGCATCACCCGCTTTATATGCAGGATCTCTGTTAACTACTTTTAATAAATTAGTGATTGCACCTTGATAATCATTTTTTCTATATGAATTAGTTCCTTGTGCAAAAAGCGTATTCATATATGACTCTCCGATTTGTGCATTAATTGTATTATATGTATTAACTGCATTTTCTGATAAATACTTAGTATCTATTCCCGCTAATAAATCACCTGCTCCAACATAATCTTTTCCTGTATACATTACATAAGCATTCAATAAAGATTCATATGTATTCTTTGTATTTTGCATTTGGTCTGCTGTCGAACCATCAGTTTTTAATTTATTTTCTAACTCTTTAATTTTGCTTTTTAATGAAGTAATCTCACCCTCTTTGGTAGAAACTGTTTCATTCGCTGACTTTAATTTTTGATTAGTTTCTGTATTAGCATTCTTTTGAGCATTAGGTAATAATAAAAATGCTACAGCTAAAGTGCCTAATACTAGTCCCATAATTAAGTATAAAAGCGAACTACCCACTGAGTAATATTGGAATCTTCTTGGACGGATTATCTTATCATTTCCTTCCATGTATGTAATTGTATCATTTGAGTGCTTCTTTACTCTTGGTTTTTTCTTTAATTCTCTTAATGCAATCTTGATATATCTTGAGGTCAAAGGATTGTCAGTATCTATCTTTTGTGCTTCACGTAATATTTTTTTGGCCTGATCATACTTTTCTTCCTTCATATATATAAGTGCTAACAATTGATATGATTTAACCATCTTGTAATTCATAGTAATTAATTTTTTAAGCTGAATAATAGCCATATCAATATTGCCTTCTACACATAAACTATATGCCTGGTTGTATTTTTTTATTGTATTGCTTATTGCCTCTAATCTACCTTGATTATCTTGGATTTCAGCTAAATATTTATTAGCTAAGTTATCTTCTTTTTGGTAATTCTTACTAATTACCCATTCACATAAAGCATCGACAAATTCACCTAACTCAAAATATATTAACCCAAGTAAATTACGTGCTTGAATATTATATTTATTAAACTTTAAACTACTTCTTAAACTTACAACTGCGCCTGATAAATCTCTGATTTTTGCTTTCTCTAAAGCATCATTATAGTATATATTTGATAAGTTTTTAACTTTATAATAAATTTTTAAATTTGTTCCGCAATAAGGACATACCTTTTCATCATGCGCATCTTTTCTGCATTTATAACAAATCATGTCTTTCCCTCTTTTTCTTTATCTATTCTCTTTTGCTTCTTGCAAAATTTCAGTGATAATATCAGCAACATCTGTTAAATCATGATTTTGGATTACATCTTCTACTTCATCTACTTCTAAACTTGGTTGAAAATTTTTTAATTCTTCTTCTAATTTAATCATTTTATCCTCCGAATATACTTACTAAAATTTTAATTCTTATTTATATTAAGTACTGCTTAATCTACAATATATTTTTGGCCACAAAAAAAGCCACTATCTTTATTATAATATAGTGGCTCAATTATTCCAAATATTTTTTTATAAAATTTAAATTATATTGGATACATTACTAAATTGTTTTCTTCATTTATTACAAAATTCACTCCGTTTTGTTCATCTTTTACAATTACAACTAAACTATCTATCATAACTTTTGAACCTGGAAATACTTTTTTAGTGATTTTTATATCTGCACCTTTTGCTTTTTCAAGCAATTTATGAACATATTCTACTTTTTCTTTACAAATATTTAAATCAGCTGTTTTAGCAATTTTAGCTCTTACTAAAGCTACTCTTCGCTCGTCTTTTTTTACATCAACATTTTTTTCTTTTCCTAATTCATCAAATTGTCGAATTCCTTCCGTAAGTTTATCAACTAAAGATTGTACCTCTAACAATTCATTTTCTGCATTATTAACTCGTTTTAATAATTCTACTCCTATTCCCACTTGAATCGAAGTTTTTTTGTAACTTTCATTTCCTAAAACATTTGCTGTTATTCCTTTAATAGCCTCAGTTTTACCACCTATTATGCTACCTTTTTTTCCATTTAACTTAACTTCATCTTCGCAAAAAACATTGCAATCTAAAAAAGAATCAGCTTCTATAAAACCACAAGCCTCTACATTTGCATACTCAAAAAATTTAGCATAAATACAGCCTTTTGCCGACACTACACCTCTTTTTTTCCCGAGTACACCTCCACGTAAAACAATATCTTTATTTGCTTCTATTCTGCTTGCTTCCACAACTCCATCTACCGTTATACTACCTTGCGCTTTAATAGAGATTCCTGTAGTAACATTTCCGTGTACAATTACATCTCCGTTAAAATCAATATTTCCTGTAGATAAATCCGCATTGCCGTATACTTCATAAACCGGAACAATATTGATTCGTCCGTTTTTCATATCAATCTTACCATCAATTTGTGAAGTATATACTAAACCATCCTCTGATTTATCAAAACCTTTTCCTTTAAGTGGTGGCAATGGTCTTCCCCTTTTTGCTTTTCTTAATTTACCTTTTACTGACATACCATTGCTTCCTTGAACTGGCTCATGATATATCGCAAGCACCTGACCTTCTTCAACTATTTCAACCAAATGAATACTCCAATAATCTACCGATCCATCTGGGCGAATAGTAGGTCGTCTATTTAAGTCTGTATTAAAATTATACTCAAAATAGCCATCTATTCCGTCAACGGCTTCTGTTCCTTCTGCTATTAAATGTTCATATCCACATGATTGATCAATAACAATCTGCTCTAATAAATCAGTTTTTATACCGCTTTTTACACCTGCTCGTTCTAAAGCTGTATTGATTTCATCTAAAGTATAAGGTTCTTCTTCGCCTTCAAGCACTGGAAGCATCATAAAAGCTTCCATTTCGTTATATGAAACCCTTACTACTGGTTTTTTTCTATCTTTCTTTGCTTTTACATCTGCCATATGCTTTATTGCTCCCTACTATCTATTGGTTATCAGTTGCCCTTAGGTGTACCCACAGCACCTTACTTACTTTTTCGGCAAAATTTGCTTTTTAATAAAGTGTTCTAAGCAATAGAAAATGACCATACTTCATACGAAGCATGGTCATTAACAATTATGTTATCTTAACTTAACTATTTCATCTGAGCTAAACGTTCTTCAACTTGTGCCATCATTTGCTCATATTTAGCTAATTTTTCTCTTTCTTCTTGAACCTTCTCAGGTTTTGCATTATTTACAAATTTTTCATTTGAAAGCATACCCTTTGAACGTTTAAGTTCTTTAGCTAATTTTTCTTTTTCTTTATTTAGTCTCTCTTTTTCTTTTTCGAAATCAACTAAGTCTTCAAGAGGTAAGTAAACTGTTGCATCTGGAATTACAACAGATACAGCATCTTCAGCTACACCATCTTTATTAGCCTGAACTAAAATTTCACTTGCAAATGCAAGGTTTACGTATACTTCTTTATTTTCTTCAAAGATTTTTTCTACTGCTTCATTTTCAGAAACAATTATGATTTTAGCTTTTCTTGATGGTGGAACTTCCATTTGAGTTCTTACATTTCTAATTCCTTTTACAAGGTCTTTACAACGCTCAATTGCTTCTTCCTCAACTGGGAAGTTATATTCTTCATCATATTTAGGCCACTGTGAAAGCATAATTGTATCTTCATCTGACTGAATTGTACAGAAAATTTCTTCTGTGATGAATGGCATATATGGATGTAATAATTTAAGTGAATCAATTAATACTTTCTTTAATGTCCATAATGCAGCATTTGCAGATACCTTGTCTTCATCTTTTTTGTATGTACGAACTTTAGCAATTTCGATATACCAATCACAGAATTCTTCCCAAATGAAATCATGTACTTTTTGAACTGCGATACCTAATTCGAATTTATCTAGGTTTTCTGTAACATCTTTTGCTAATGTGTTAAATTTAGATAAAATCCATTTATCTGCACTTCTTAAGTCTTCTTTCTTTGGAGTTGTAACTTCAAAACCATCTAAGTTCATCATGATAAATCTTGATGCGTTCCATACTTTATTAGCAAAGTTTCTAGAAGCTTCTACTCTTTCCCAATAGAATCTCATATCATTACCAGGCGCGTTACCTGTAATTAATGTAAGTCTAAGAGCATCAGCACCATATTTATCAATTACTTCAAGCGGATCAATTCCGTTTCCTAATGATTTAGACATCTTTCTTCCTTGTGAATCTCTTACTAATCCATGGAATAATACAGTCTTAAATGGTGCCTCTTTCATCTGTGCATATCCTGAGAAAATCATTCTGATAACCCAGAAGAAAATAATATCATATCCTGTTACTAATACATCATTTGGATAGAAATAATCTAAATCTTCTGTATTATCTGGCCAACCTAATGTTGAGAATGGCCATAATGCTGATGAGAACCATGTATCTAATGTATCTGGATCTTGTACCATATGGTTTTTACCACATTTTGGACAAGTTGTAACCTTCTCTTCTGATACAACCATTTCTCCACAATCTTCACAGTAATAAGCTGGAATCTGGTGTCCCCACCATAACTGTCTTGAAATGCACCAATCTCTGATATTATCTGTCCAGTTAAAATATGTTTTGTCCATACGTTTTGGAAGTAATTCGATTTCTCCGCTCTTTACTCCTTCAACAGCTGGTTTGATTAATTCATCCATCTTAACGAACCATTGTTTTTTAATCATTGGCTCTACTGTAGTTCCACATCTATCATGTGTTCCTACGTTGTGTGAATGTGGAACAACTTTAACAAGTAATCCCATTTCTTCTAAATCTTTTACTAAAGCTTTTCTGCATTCATAACGATCCATTCCTGCGTATTTTCCAGCTTTAGCGTTCATTGTAGCATCATCATTAATTACTACGATTTCTTCTAAGTTATGACGTTTACCAACTTCGAAATCGTTAGGATCATGTGCAGGTGTAATCTTAACACAACCTGTTCCAAACTCTTTATCTACATATGAATCTGCGATTACTGGAATTTCTCTATCTGTACATGGAAGCTGTAAAGTCTTACCAATAATATCTTTGTATCTCTCATCGTTTGGATTAACTGCTACTGCTGTATCTCCAAATAATGTTTCTGGACGTGTTGTAGCAATTTCCACAAATCTTCCTTCTTCACCAACTACTGGATAATTGATGTGCCAGAAAAATCCATCCTGCTCTTCATGTTCAACTTCAGCATCAGAAATTGATGTTTTACAAACTGGACACCAGTTAACAATTCTTGATCCTTTATAAATATATCCATTATCAAATAATTTAACGAAAACATGTTTTACAGCTCTTGAACAACCTTCATCCATTGTAAAACGTTCTCTTTCCCAATCTGCTGAAGAGCCCATTTTCTTAAGCTGGTTGATGATTCTTCCGCCGTACTCTTTTCTCCACTCCCAACATTTTTCAAGGAATTCTTCTCTTGTTAAATCATTCTTATCAATACCTTGCTCTTTTAAAGCTTTAATAACTTTAACTTCTGTTGCAATTGATGCATGATCTGTTCCTGGCTGCCATAATGCATTATATCCTTGCATTCTTTTATATCTGATTAAGATATCTTGCATTGTATTATCAAGTGCGTGTCCCATATGCAATTGGCCAGTAATATTTGGTGGTGGCATAACAATTGTAAATGGTTTCTTACTTCTATCTACTTCTGCGTGAAAACATCCATTATCTTCCCATTTTTTGTAAAGACGATCTTCAATATCTTTTGGATCATAAGTCTTATTTAATTCTTTACTCATCTTTATCCTCTCTTTCGTGATTATGATATATAATTATTTTTCAAACATAAATAATCAGCACCACCGGCTTAGCCGGTGGTTTGCTCTTGCCCTATAAGGGCATATTACCGGCACTGAGTCTAAAGACTCGTCGAAAGGTTCGCCAGCCGCAACATCATTTCCCTACTGAGCCCCATGGGCTCTTTTTATTTGTTTTGCTTTACCGGCTCACCCGTAAACGGGTCTACATATTCCTTCAGTGTCATTTGATCATATTCTAAATCTTCTTTTAACTGATTCTGAATATACTCTTGAATTTTCTTCGCATTTTTTCCTACAGTGTCTACATAATATCCTCTGCACCAAAA
>NZ_FOGW01000007.1 GCF_900111325.1 Lachnobacterium bovis | reverse complement strand
GCTACCAATCAAGGTGCTTTATATCGAATCGTTTCTAAATAAAAACTTGCCATCATCTGGCGAAAGATGTCTGATCGAGGTCTTTCTCACTTACTAGTTTCCTTTGCTTGTGAGCTCTTCGCTGTCAGCTAGATTATAATAGCACTTTTACACGATACCGTCAACCCTTTTTGTCATCTTTACAAAAAAAACACAATTACTGTTTTTATGTTGTTTTTTCAGAAAAGTCTATATTTTATTTTCAATTTATTCCACACTTATATTCTGATGACCTATTTTAAATTAATATACTTGTTTTCTTTTTTGCTTCCTTATTTTTTTGCTTCCTTATTTTTCTTGCTTTCTTGTTCACTTTCTAGTTCGCTTCTTATTTTCTTTCTTGTTTTCCTACTTATTTATATTATAACAGTTATCGAGCCAAACATATTTTACACACAAAATACCCCAAAAAATAATTTGAGGTGCCCCCCAAAAGTTAGACCTATAAAATCTAACTTTTTGGGGTCGGTTCAAACCTTGGGGTATTTCTAATACTTTTAACTCTTATTAATCTTTGCTAGTAGCTTCTGCAGTTTGTAATGTTATTTATTACGATTTATATTTTCTTTTTATTTTCTTTTTATTTTCTTTTTATTTTCTTTTTATTTTCTTTTTATTTTATTTTTATTTCTATAACTCTGGAAGGGATTCTTTTTCGTTATTTACATTTTCCCATTCTTCCATCTTTTCTAATAAGAGCATTTCATTTTCGTCGATCTGTTCCTGAATTTCTGTCAATTTAGAGTACATTGACTGATACTCAGGATTCAACAATTCTTCTTGCAATGCCTCTCCTTGCTGTTCTAACTTCTCAATTTCACTCTCTATATCTTTTAATTGGCGGCGTAAACGCGAATGCATTTTTCCTAATTCATAATCCGAAACGCCCAATTCCGCTTTTGTTAATTTTTTTATTGAATTTGATGCATTATTGCTTGCTGATGATGTATTTGTTGGTGTAACATCATTACTTATCGATAATGTATTTGTTGGTGTAACATTATTGCTTGCTGATGATGTATTTGTTGGCATAACATCATTACTTATCGATGATGCATTTGTTGATGCAACATCATTACTTATCGATAATGTATTTGTTGATGTAACATCATTAATTATCGATGATGCATTTGTTGATGCACTATCATTGCCTATTAGTGATGTAGCATCAATTGTTGTTCCGCTATTATTCGATGTTGTATTGTTAGTAACTGTTACTAGTGTCTTGGTTGATTTTTCTGCTTTGCTTTCCCTGGCATTGCTACTATTTGTAACATTTTGTGTTCCAATTTTTCCAAATGTTTTAATACCATTTATTTTACTAGATGATATTTCCTCATTTTCTTCTTCTGCAATCTTTTCTTGATATTCGTCGTAACCAAATTGGAACTGCCTCGTATATCCATTTTCAAATAAAAGAATTTTGGTGGCAACTCTTTTCATAAAATATCTATCATGTGATACAAATATGACTGTTCCTTCAAATTCTTGTAACATTTTTTCTAATGTTTCCTTTCCAACAATATCCATATGGTTTGTTGGCTCATCCAAAATTAATACATTCGGTCTACGTTTCATTAATTTACATAATGCAAGACGAACTTTTTCTCCTCCTGATAACATATTAACATCTTTATATACGTCATCTCCTGAAAAAAGAAAAGCTCCAAGCGAACTTCTTACATCTTGCTCTGTAAGGTTTGGAAATTCATCCCAAAAATCATTTAATATATTTTTTGAGCTTCGATACATAGCCATTTGTTGATCAAAGTATCCTATTTCAACCTTAGCACCGTACTTATATTCTCCTGAAATTTGTTCTATTTTACCTGCAATTGTCTTTAAAAAAGTAGACTTTCCAAGTCCATTTGCACCAATAATACCCAATTTTTGGCCTCTTTTTAAATCTAATGAAACCTCGGATAATACCTGATTATCATAGCCTATTTGCATATTATTGATAAATAATACATCATTTCCAGATTGATTTTTAGGTTTGAAATTTGATTTAAATGTTTTAGTATTAAACTTTTCTGGCTTTGGTATTTTCTTCATTCTATCAATTGCCTTTTGTTTTGACCATGCCATAGATACTTTTGTTGGATGATGTTTCATCTTTTCAACAAGCTCTTGTAATCTCTTGATTTCTTTTTGTTGATTTTCATAGTCTTTTAGCTGTTTTTCGTAATTTTTTTCTTTTTGTTCTACAAAATATGAATAATTACCAGGATATTTAGTTAATTTCGAATATTCAATTTCATATACTACGTCAACAACATTATCTAAAAACATTCTGTCATGAGATACTACAATGACCGCTTTTTCATAATTTTTTAAATAGTTTTCTAACCACTGAATTGTAGTAACATCTAAATGGTTAGTAGGCTCATCAAGGAGCAAGATATCTGGTTTACTAAGCAACAACTTAATAAATGCTATTTTTGTTTGTTGTCCACCTGAAAATTCATCTAATGTTTTTTTTCGTTCTTCATCTGTGAAACCAAATTTTCGAATCAAAACATCATATTCTTTTTCGTAATAATATCCACCATCTTCTCTGAATTTTTCTTCCATGGCAATATAAGTTTTTACATTCGAATCTGAATAATCTTCTTCTAATTTTTTTGCCATTTCAGCCAACTCTTTTTTTCGAAAATCCATGTCTTTAAAAACTTTTTTTACTTCTTCTTCTAAAGTTATTGTGGTATCCTCAAATGAAATTTGTTTTAAATATCCTATTGTAGGATTTCCTGTTTTAGCTACATTTACAGGTTTATTCTCACTTTGTGATTCAAAATCTAATTCTCCTGATATTGCCTTTAAAAATGTTGTTTTTCCACAACCATTTCTACCAACAATTGCGATTTTTTCTGTGTTTTTCACTTCAAACACAATATCACTTACTATAGGTTCATCACCATAAGAAATACTTCCATTACTTACTTGATATAACATGTTTTGCCTTTCTTTATAACAGACAAATTTTTAAACTCTGAATGATTCTTGTTATCAAACGCCTTTATTATTCAACAATTTATTTTATTATATTTGCGATTCTAGATAATTAATAAACTGTTGGGCCGTTCTTCCTGAAATTCCACCATGTGCAATTTCCCATTTATTTGCTTCACTCTTAATTGTCTGTTCATCTAATTTTATATTTTGACGTCTAGCTAGTTCAACAACCATTGTCATAAATTCTTTTGGAGTTGGTTTTGTGTAGCCTATTGTTACACCAAACCTATTAACTAATGACAACTTTTCTTCTACTGTATCTGATCTATGTTTTCCAAGCGAATTATCTGCATCATTTCTGTCATTCCATGTTTCTTTTATTAGATGACGTCTATTTGATGTTGCATATATTAATATATTTTCTGGTTTTGTTTCTACTCCACCTTCAATAACCGCTTTTAAAAATTTGTATTCTATTTCAAATTCTTCAAATGATAAATCATCCATATAGATTATGAACTTGTAGTTACGTTTTTTTACACTTTCAATTATTTCTGATAGATATTTAAATTGATGTTTATAAATTTCTATCATTCTCAATCCTTGATCATAGTACTGATTTATAATTGCTTTAATGCTTGTTGATTTACCAGTACCACTATCTCCATAGAGTAATACATTGTTTGCTTTTTTTCCTTGAAGAAATGCTTCTGTATTATCTACTAATTTTTTCTTTTGAATTTCATATCCTATCAAATCATCTAAAACAACGTTATCAAGATTATTGATTGGCACTAATTCTACTGCGTCTGATTCATTTGACTTTGCTTTTAATCTAAAAGCTTTATTCAATCCAAGCATTCCAACACCATATTTTATATAAAACTCTGTAATTACATTATAAAATTCATTTTCATCCTTTGATTCTTTTAAACGTCCTGAGTACTCTTTTATCCTTTCGCTAACATTCTTATTATAAGAAAGTTCTTTTTTGGCAAAAGATTTATAATTACAAATCAAAGAAAATATATTTAAATTTAATTTTTCTTCTATATCTGTAAAGTCATATTCAAATAATTTTTTAAAAATTTTATAATCATTTTTTACTATCTCATTTACAGTTCCTTCTTGCACTTTTGTTTTTTCACAAGTAATTGTAAATGGATTTTCGGACATCATTAAATAAAATGTCAAATAATCATTCCATAAATTGCCATCAAAACCATATTTTGTTGCTGTTTCTAATAACATTTTGATAGTTATATTTATTTTCTTTTTTAATTGGATTGGATTATATTCTCCTGATTCAAATTCTTCAAATATTTCTCCTATTTTATATAAAATTGAATCATTATTCTCCTCTCCGTACATCAATAAATTTGATACATCTTTATACATTTTCATTCCTCACTCTCTCATAACATAATCTTAATTTTCCCTCTCAAAATATATCTTTTCCATTATAACATATTAATTATCGTTTTTTTTACACAAAAGCGTAAAATTTTTATTAAAGAATTACGATAGAGTAACTGTAATTGTATACGCTATGTAAATTGCCATACGTTTTTAAGGAGTGTGACACCTATGAATTATAATAAATATTCTGTAAACTCAATATATTTTATCGCACCGTCTCAACAAACAAAAGGTGATGGGCAAAAAAATAATTCTAAAAGAAATAAAAATAATGAAAATTTTAAGGATTTTTTTGACGGCGCTCATGAATCACTCCAAGAAAACAACAATCAAAATAACCCCCCTTCAAAATATGACTTTTGATATATTTCAGTTTTTTATTCATAAGCAAAAATACCGTTCTCTTGGTTATATTAACGTTGAGAACGGTATTTTTTAGACTCTTATATTGATTACTACTTATTTTAGTCTTTTTTCTTATTTTTCTTATTTTTCTTATTTTTCTTTTTTTCTTTCTTTTTATCTTTTGAATTTTTATCCTTATCTTTAGAAGACTTATCATTTTTCTTATTTTTTTTCTTTTTCTTATCTGAATCTTTATCTTTTGATAAACTATATTTCTTTGATAATTCTTTATATTCTTCTTCAAACCAAGGATATCTTTCTTGTTTTATAATCTCAAGATATTCATGTGTTTCATATCCATCATCATTAATTTGAATCATACAAATACCGATATTTGAACAATGATCTGCCACTCTTTCAAAATTAGTAATAATGTCTTCTAGCACTAGACCAAGTTCCATTGTACATTTACCTTTACGTAATCTCTTAATATGATGTTGTTTTGCGTCAATATTAAGCGAATCAATTACTTGTTCTAATGGTTCAACCTTTTTAGCCATTTCATAATCTTCATTGATAAATGCTTCTACCGATCTATCTACAATATCTAATACGGCTTCCGAGAAAATAGTTATCTCTTTTAATGCCTTTTTAGAAAATTCTAATTCTCTATCCTCTATCTCTTTTGCTGATTCAACAATATTTACTGCGTGATCTGATATTCTTTCAAAATCACCAATTGTATGTAAAATAACCGACATACTTCTTGAGTCATTTTGTGATAAATCTCTTGCACTTAATTTTACTAAATATGACCCAATCGCATCTTCATATTTATCTATTTTCTGTTCTAATTCTATTACTTGTTCAGCCACTTTTTTATCATAATTAAATAATACACTCATAGCTTTAACAATTGCTTCTTTAGTTAACTCTGCCATTCTAATTGCTTCTTTTTTACTCATTTCCATAGCAACACCTGGCTGCTCTAAGAAACGTTCATCAAGCATTGTAATTTCATTTGAAGCATGTTCATCTTCTACTTTAATAGTCATTTTTGCCATTTTTACTAGAAGATTGGCAAATGGGAATAATACAACTACAGATGCAATATTAAACAAACTATGTACAATAGCAATTCCTGCTGCATTTACACTCTTATCTATAAAATCAAACCTAACTATAGCATTTATTCCATAGAATACAATCAAAAATAATGTTGTACCTATTAAATTAAAATATAAGTGAATCGCAGCTGCTCTTTTGGCATTTTTCTTAGCACCAATTGACGAAATAATAGCTGTTACACATGTACCTATATTTTGGCCCATTATAATCGGTATAGCTGCACCATAACTTACAGCACCAGTTTTGCACAAAGCTTGTAAAATGCCTACCGACGCAGACGAACTTTGAATTACTGCTGTTAAAACAGCTCCTGCTGCAATACCAAAAACAGGATTCTTAAATAATAATAACAAATGAGTAAATCTTTCATCATCCGCTAATGGTTTAACTGCATTACTCATACTCTCCATACCTGTCATCAATACAGTAAAACCAAGAAGTATTAGTCCTATATCTTTGCTTTTTTCTTTTTTTGAAAACATCATCAAAACAATACCAATTGCAGCCAAAATTGGGGCAAATGAAGATGGTTTTAGTAATTTCATAACCATACTAGAACCTTCAATTCCTGTAAGTGATAACATCCATGATGTAACAGTTGTACCAACATTAGCTCCCATAATTATTCCAACGGCTTGTGATAATTTCATGATACCAGAATTAACAAAACCTACTACCATAACAGTTGTAGCCGACGAACTCTGAATAACTGCTGTTACAGCTGTACCTAATAACACTGCTGATAAGCGTGTAGATGTGAGTTTTTCTAAAATCTGTTCTAATTTACCTCCCGACAATTTAGTCAAACTATCGCCCATAATGCTCATACCAAACAAAAACAACGCTAGACCGCCTAATAAAGTTAATACTCCGAAGATATCCATATTAACCTCCTTATATTTCAATATAATTAGTCCTTTTCTATTGTTACATATATTTTTTTTCATGTAAAGAAAAAAAATCATTCTATGACATTTGTTTTTTTCTTTATTTTCACATATTAACAACTACTTATAAGTGTATCTTCTATTAATATAGATATCATGTATGCTTCTTTTAGAAATAAACCTTTATATATACAAAAAAGAGCAACTATATCAGTCACTCTTCAAATCATGAGACATCGGGGATTCGAACCCCGGACAACTTGATTAAAAGTCAAGTGCTCTACCAACTGAGCTAATATCCCATATTATTTAATTATATCTTTTCAGATAAAGGTGGGAAGTGGGGTTCGAACCCACGACCTTCGGAACCACAATCCGACGCGCTAACCAGCTGTGCTATACCCACCATGATAACAACGTATCAAATGTGCTCGAAGGGATTCGAACCCCCGACCCACGGCTTAGAAGGCCGTTGCTCTATCCAGCTGAGCTACGAACACATAACTATGTTTTGGCATAGTAAAGCGGGTGATGGGAATCGAACCCACGTATCCAGCTTGGAAGGCTGGTGTTCTACCATTGAACTACACCCGCAAAATCGGGGTGACAGGATTCGAACCTGCGACCTCCTGGTCCCAAACCAGGCGCTCTAGCCAAGCTGAGCCACACCCCGTGGCTGTTATTTATTTGTCTCTTGCCTTGCGACGAATGTTATTATATCAAATAAAAAAATAGAATGCAACCCCTTTTTTTACATTTTTTTATTTTCTAAACTTTAGGCTTTTTCGGAGGTGTTTTTTGACTTTTCAAACTTTTTACACATTTTACATTTTCACAATTATAATGTAAAATAATCCCAATATTAATTATTTAATTAAATATTGATAATAACATAAACCTATTTTTTCTAGGAGGTTAATTTATATATTATGTTTCGTAAACATATAGTTTTACTAAACAATTTGATTATCATTTTATTTATTTTAATTGGATTTACAGTTGTTGAATTAAATGATGCTTTTTATTTTAATTCGTTAGCTAAAAAGCAAGTCACTAATGATGTATCTTTAACTATGTTACATATTTCTTAGCAACTAGAGTCTGCCACTTTTGAGCAGCGTACAGTTGCCCAAACAATGGCAAACGATTCTTTTTTGAAGAATTGGATTATTAAAGAACATCAATTATCAAATATCCATACTCAATTTGATAAAAAAAATCAGCAAGCCTTATGCACTTATTTATCCAACTATAAACACCTATATGGATATAATACTATTTTTTGTATTTCTAATTTAACTAAAAATTATTATACACAATATGGTTTTAACAAAACTCTATCCACCAAAAATAAATACGATAGTTGGTTTTATAATTTTTTAAATTTAAATAAAATATGCGATATTCAAGTTGATACAGATGAGGATAATAATTTTAATGTAACTTTATTTACTAACTATAAAGTAATCGATCAAAACAATAACGTAATTGGTGTTGTCGGTAGCGGAAGAACTATAAGCAAATTTGAAAAAGAAATTGAAAACTTTAAGGATAATTATGATCTCAATATTTATATTGTTAACGTAGGAAATGCGAACAATTCCTTTACAGGAAAAACTAAATATTTTAAATCTCCAAAAGAGCTTTCTAAAATGTATAACATTCCTAGTTCTGAATTTTCAAGAATTCACAACAAGCAATACACATTAAAAAACTCTAAACAATTTGTCTCCATAAAACATATTGATGATTTAAATTGGAATATAGTTATAGAAAAAAATACTTCGCCAATCTATGAATATTTTCTTTCTAAAATGTCACATAGTATTCTATATGCTGTGATTTTAATATTCCTACTTAGTGCAGTATCAACATTTTGTTTAACTAAATTAAATAAATCATTTGTTATCCGACAAAATATCGATGAATTAACATCTTTATATAACTACAGAATATTCAAATGTGAATTTACTAAGTTTATACACAGAACTCACAAAAAATATACGAATAGCTGTTTATTTATGCTTGATGTAGATAATTTCAAAACATATAATGACACTTGTGGACATCTCTACGGTAATGATATTTTAAAATTTGTTGCATCTAAACTTCTTGATGCAATTGGAGAATGTGGAATTTGTGCTCGATGGGGCGGTGATGAATTTATTGGTATTTATTATGGTTCCGCAGAATCTGCTCAGGTAATACTTGATAATGTTAATAATGAATTAAAAAATATTTCTACACAAAAGATAAGTTTAAGTATTGGAATAACAACGATTGTAAAAGATAATAAACTTGTTAATACTAACAAGAATCTATCTTTTTATACTAATCAAGCTGACTCTGCTTTGTACCACGCGAAACAAAACGGAAAAGGAAGAAGCCACATTATCTCATAAATATGCCAACCTCCAATCGTTAGATTTTTGGTCTAACTTTGGGGGGTCGGTACAAGATATATGGCTTCTTTTTTGTAATTTTATTTTATAATTAAACATTATATAATTTCATAGGTATCTCTTTTTTCTTTTGCTTTATATAGCGCAACGTCTACCCTACTAATTAATGCTTCTATGTTCTCATCATCTCCAATATATCCAGCTCCAATTGATATTGTCGTTGAGACTCCTATATTATCCTCATTTATTACTTCTTTAACTCGGATTAGTCTATTTAACTTTTGTAGGATTCCTTCTAAATTTACTGGAGGTATATTTCTTAAAATTATAATAAACTCATCTCCGCCCCATCTTATAATACTATCTGTCTCTCTGATATTATCTTTTATTTCACTTACAATTGCTTTTAAAACTTCATCGCCAAAATTATGACCATACTTATCATTAATATTTTTAAAACGATCAACATCTATTATTACTACTGCTGATTCTATTTTTGATTGCTTGTATTTTTCAAGTTCTTCATTTAACAATTTTGTTCCACAATACCTGCTACACGCTTTAGTCAGCGCATCAATTTCAACTTTATTTTGAAGTTTTTCTGCCTCACCTTTATAAAGTTCACTAGACTTTACCAACTTCCTCGTATTTATTCCAATAACAACAGATAAGCCGACTATAGAAACGCCATAACCCAAAAATAGAACCATTTGTGATCTTTCATCTAGGAAGAAAGAATTTTCACGAATTTGTGTATAATAAACTCCCATACATACTATCCAATTATAATCTTTATATAGTTTTGAATATGACATCTTCTTACTTACTTTTTTTGAATCTAATTCTTTAAAATAATAGCTATAGCTAATAGAACCATTTTCTTTTACTCCCTCTAGTTCCATTTTATAAGGCAAATTTCCCACAGCATCTTTGGTTCTTGTAGACAAATACATACCCTCTGTATCTTTCAAATTTGGATGGATCAATCGAATGGCATAGCCGTCCCCACCATCATAATCTTTGACCTCGTTAATCCAAATATAACCATCATTCTCATACTCTTGACTATATAATTTTTGACGAATAAGTCTTGTAACTTCAGCCTTTACATCTGAAACACTATAAAATTTTCCTTCTTTCATCCATCTATACTCAACATCTTTTTTTAAAATATCTATATACTCAACTTCATTATCAACAGTATTTTTTATATACTGCTTCTGTTGATATATTGAATTTTTGTATATACTTTCCACGCCTAACACTTGTACAATTAATGTACATACAAAAGATATCAAGAAACCGATGGTAGCAAACTTTAACAATCTTCTTTCTTGAACTGACAATTCTTTTGCCCCCCAAAATTAATTGTTCAGTACATATTTCGACCTGCGTGGCTATGTTATTTAGAATGAAATCCATTTTTACATATATAATCTTTTATTTTAGAAATTAAAGTCACATCAGCTGGCAACCAGTCTACTTCTTCTATCTGATCTACCGTTAACCATTTTGCGTCTTGATGTTCTTTTAGAATTAAATCTCCTTCTTTTACCTGACAAAAATAACATTTCATGGATAAATGAAATGTTGGATAATCATATTCTATTTGATCAATAAATTGTCCAACTTCTACAATTGTATCTAACTCTTCTTTTATTTCTCTTGTAAGTGCATCTTGGGGCTTTTCATTTATTTCTACTTTTCCACCTGGGAATTCCCAACCACCTTTGAATTCTCCATAACCTCTTTGTGTTGAAAAAATAATAGTTTCATTATTTTGATTTTTGGCAGTTATAACTGCTGCTACTACATTGACTGTCTTCACTTCTTTTACCTTCCATTTAGTTATTTATTATAAATATATTTTTTAAATACCTGCATTCAAATATTTTAAAACATCTTCTCTAACAGGAGTATTCATTTTAAAAACGAATTTTGTTATTGCTTTTTCATTTCCACTATTATCTAATTTTGTAGATTCTTCGTAAGATTGTATATTACATTTGCCCAAATAATAAAAACTTTTCTCATTTTGATCTTTTTTTACAAAAAGATTTATTTTTGAAGCCGTAATAACTTCTTGGCAATAATTACTTTCAATACCTTGTCCTATTTGAGAATCCCAATAAAATGTCATACTATCTTTAAATGCATCTGCATAATCTGGACGCCCCTGTACATACTGTTCTCCTTCTTGAGCTTCTTCTTTATGGTATGTTACAAAAAGAAATACTTCATCTTTTATTCTTTTCTTTCCGTACATAACTGATGAGATATCTGTCTCAAAATTTGTTAATAAACACACATCTCTTCTAGTATACTTTTGGAACAATACAAATGGCTTGTCTTGCTTAAAATAATCAAAATATTTATCATTATATTGAGCCTTAGCAACCTCAACAATATCATTCAATTGCCTATTAAACTCAGCATGCTGTAATCTATTAGAAAATGTTTCAAATCGTCTTAATCTGCTATCATTTTCTTCTTTTACGATGTCAATAACACCTTTATACAAATCTTTTTCTGCTTTGTTTTTAGTAAATTGACCATTCAAAAGTGAAATTGCTGATTTATAATCACTCTCTTCTAAACATGAATGATATTCATGCTCAAAATCATTTTTTAAATCTTCTAATTCTATACTATTATTTTTTAATAAATTTTCTAAAATGCAAATTTCATGCGGACGTATTCCTTGTATAATTGTTTTTGACAAATATTTTAAAATACATTTTTCTTCTTGTGTTATCTTACCTACATAAAGCTCTTTTTCTTTTTTTTCTAGAAAATCTTGATATGTACCGAATTTATCTATAATAACACTTGGATCAATTTCATTTTCTCTGTAAAAATCGAGCAAATATGGTATTCTACCTAAACGTTTTTTCAAATTAGTATAGCTTTGGGTAATAATATTTTTTATCCCCTTCATTTTATCAATTGTTTTAAAAATCTTCTCCTTAGCAATCGAATCAAAATGAATAGTTGATGTGCCTGGCAATAAATTATTTCCACTAATAATATACTTTTTGATTGTATCCTGATTATATGAACGATCTCCCGATAATGCTACTGGAATCATAAAATTATTGTCATAATTACCTATAAAATCAATAATAACAACATATTCTTTTCCCTGTGACTTTCGCAAACCTCTTCCTAGCTGTTGAATAAACACTATTGGCGATTGTGTTGGTCGAAGCATAATAACTTGATTGACCTCTACTATATCAACACCCTCATTTAAAATTTCAACTGACAAAATATAATCTAACGCATTATCCCCTTCATCTTGAGCTAATCTTTCAAAAGCGTCTTGACGCTCTTCTTCTGTAGCTTTCCCTGACAATGCTATTGTTCTGTATTTTTGATTTGTCTCTTTATTTATTCTTTGATTTATAATTTTGGATAATTCTTCGGCTTCATCTATCCTGCTGCAAAAAATAAGTCCTTTTACTCTATCTCCACTATATCCATAGAAATTAGCCTGTTTTAATATGTAATCAACTCGTGATTCTGAAGTCAGATTCTTAAATATTTCTCCACCTATTTTTTTCTTCTTTATTTCAGTTTCATCAACTTCGACAATATCACTCACTCCAAAATAATGGAATGGACACAATAATTTTTCTTCCATTGCATCCTGTAATCTTATTTCACATGCTATTTGATAATTAAATATTTCATAAATATTATTACTCTCGATATTTTCTAAATCTGTTGTTTTATCAGGTGTAGCTGTCATTCCAAGCCACAATTTAGGTGTAAAATAATTCATCACTTTTTGATATGAATTAGCTGATGAATGATGAGCTTCGTCTAAAATAATACAGTCAAATGCATCTTTATTATATTTAGACATTGTATCATCCTTACTCAATTTTTGTACGGTTGCGAAAATATAATCACTATCATAATCTTCATGTCCGCCACCAAACAAGCCCATTTTTACTTTATTAGAAAATACTTTTTTATACGACTTCTTAGTTTGAATCGCTAATTGTGATCTATGCACTAAAAATAGAACTCTTTTAAATCCAAGCTCCCTCATTGCAAATGCAGATGCAAATGTTTTTCCTGTACCAGTCGCTGAAATTAAAAGTGCTCTATTTTGATTATTATCAATTATTTTCTTTAAATTATTTATAAATAATATTTGCATGCTATTAGGCTGCAATTTATACTCTTCTATTGATGTTATTTGACTTTCCTTGGCAATCTCTTTTTGTCTTTTTATTATTTGATATTTTCTTTCGTATTCTTCATAAAATTCATCAAATTCTTTAGAATACTGAGAATTCCACAATTGATCAAATTCTTTTAGAATATCACAGGCCACTTCTCCTTTTGATGTGGATAACACCTTAGTATTCCACTCAAGATTCTCTGTTAAAGCCTTTCCTGTTAAATTTGAACTACCTATTATCATTCTATACAAATCATTTTTCTTAAAAATATAACCTTTTGTATGAAATCCATATCTTGCATTTTCAATATCATACATTTTAATCGTTATATTAGAAAACTTTTGTAATCTTTTAAGAGCCTTAGGTTCACTAAAATTCAAGTAATTTGTTGTAAGAATCTCACCTTTTATACCTTTTTCTTCAAGTTCCTTTAACACTGGTAATAATGTTACAACTCCACTAGATGTAATAAATGCAACACTAATTTTAAAACTATCACATTTTAGCAACTCATCTTCAATTATTGTTAAAACTTTTCTTCCTTCTTTATAGTTATTGGACACAAATTGTGGTACATACTGTGGATCTGCTGCAACACTTCCATCAATATATGCTGTTTTAAAACCATTTTGTATCTTACAACTTAGTTCTTCTTGCTTTATATATTCTTGCATTATCAAAAAACCTTTCTTTAATCCTTAGGACTATAATAAAAATTACCTGTTACCCTTTGGGTATTTATACAATTTATAAATGATGAACTATCTATTTTTTTTATTTTGGCAATTAATGTCTTCGCATCTGACGCACTTACAACGGAATATACCATTTTATAATTATTACCTTGGTAGCTTCCCTGTACATCCATTATTGACGCTCCATGACGACATACTTTATATATCTCATCACAGATTTCTTTCGATTTCTCTGTTACAATATACAATGTTACTTGCTGGTAATTACGATACAATAACTTCAATGTTTGAGTTGATACATATTGGAAAATTATTGAATATAAAGCTTTATCCCAACCAAATAAAATTCCTGCAGAAATCAATACACATACGTTGAATCCTAAAATAATGTTAAAAGAATCTATTCCTCTTTTTTGCGAAAGATATATTGATATAAAATCAGTTCCACCACTTGTTGCATCTACTGATAAACACATACTAATTGCTATTCCATTAATAATTCCACCAAATACACTTACTAGTAAAATATCATTTGTAACACTGTATGCTGGCAAAAAATCAACAATTATACCATTTGTGATTATCATTATGACTGACAAAATTGTAAACTTCTTACCTACGAACCTAAATCCTATGTAAGCCGGAATTGTATTTAATATAATATTAACAATTGTATATGATAATTTTATACCTAAAAAATCATGAAATATAGTCTGTATCAATATTGTTAATCCTGTTGCGCCACCAGGATACAATCCCGCTGATTTAACAAAAAATTTAATATTTAACGCCATAACAATTGATGCTAATATTACAACTATTAATCTTTTAGTGTCCCTTATTATTATTTTTGGGGTATTTGTTACGTTATCACTCATATCTTAGCCTCATAAATTTATTCTAAATATATTTCATATATATCCTTAAAATAAATTTCCTTTCCTATATTTTCTGATGCACTTGGTTTTTCTATAGTGTATTTACTCTTTTCTTCAGATTTATGATTATCTTCAGAAAAAACTACTATTTTATTATAATTGCTGTCTACTTTTATAGCTTTACCTTTTATTTGAATATATTTCTCATATTCACAAGAAAAATATATCACTTTTACGTCGACTTGTATATTTTTTTCTAAAGATTCTTGTATAGTTATCAAAATTTTATTTATTTCTTCTTTTTTTTCTTCAGAAAGGCTCTTTCTTGTAGTTTTTATAATTTGTTCATCTAAAATAGCATCTTCATATCCTGTCAACGCTGCAAACGGCATAAAAATTTTAGCTCTCTCTTTTCTTTGCATTCGAGGGTGTTTTCTTAAACTTTCAGCACTACGAATCTGATCATAATTCATATCTATTAAATTTCCATACGATTTATCTTGATTCATTACGCCTTATGACCTCCTATTTGATTATTTCTTTCTCGTGAAGTAGCACCTTCCTCAAATGCTGTTCCCTTTAAAATCATATTTTTTCCAAATCGCTTTTTTATTTCTAAAGCAGCCTTTTCTATATTTGCCTCTTTTTCAGTTTTGACGTAATCTTCAAATAACGACAATTGCTCATAATTTTGTTTCTTGATGTCATTTGCATTTAATGTAATTCTTCGTACATATAAACTTTTATCTACTTCAGCATCATACAAATCTACTACCGCTTTTTTTATTTTTGAATTTGAATTAGTGTATTCACTTAAACGTGCTGTTTTATGCATTGGTTTAGGCACTACTCTACCATAATGGTCTAAAACTACACTACCGTTATATTCCTCATTATCGATATTAATTCTGTCATATCCAATAGTTATAGTTACTGAATTTGTTGCAATTTTTTTTAATAATAGTTCATTAGTCATTGCATCAACCATTTCTTTTAACACAGTCCTCGCCTGAAAAAATGTATACGGTTGTGATAAAACCTGCCCTGATGAAAGACTATTTGACTTAGTTTTATAATTTTTTATATCTTCCATGGTACATGTCTCATACCCCCAAGCATGATCAATCAGAATTTCTGCATCAACACCAAATTCTTTAAACAACACATCTTCATTGACTAATGACATTTTAGCTAAATCGCCCATTGTGAAAATTCCTAACTTAGCTAATCTTTTTACTGTACCTCTACCTATTCTCCAAAAATCAGTTAATGGTTTATGATTCCATAACTGCTTTCTGTAACTAATTTCATCTAATCTTGCAATTCTTACACCTTTGTCGTTTTCCTTGGCATGTTTAGCCATAATATCCATTGCTATCTTGCAAAGGTATAAATTCGATCCAATTCCTGCTGTCGCAGTTATTCCTGTAGTTTCATATACATCATTAACTATTTTAGTAGCAAGTTCCTCTGGGGACATCTTATAAATATTAAAGTAATTAGTAACATCTAAAAAAACTTCATCGATACTATAAACATGTATATCTTGTGGACTTATATACTTCAAATAAACTTTATATATCTCACAAGATGTTTCTATATATTTAGCCATCTGAGGTGGTGCAATTATAAATTCTACTTTTTGATTGGTCATTTTATAAATTTCTTCTACTTTTTGATTAACCTCAAATAATCGAGCTCTTCCTGGTATTCCATACGTTTTAAGCGCTGGACTAACCGCTAAGCATATAGTTTTATCAGTTCGTGAAGCATCTGCAACTACAAGCTTCGCTTTTAAAGGATCTAATCCCCTTTCTATACACTCAACAGATGCATAAAAAGACTTTAAATCTATTGCAATATAAATTTTTGAATTATAATTATGAATTATCATTATGCTCTCCTTTTACAATTTACGTATCATTCGAACAGATTTTTGTTAATTATAGTATACTACAGCGAACTTAGGTTTGCAACTTTTTTGTTTACAAACTTCTTCATATCTGTTAACGTTAAATTAGGAGTATAATTTTTATTCTTGGAGGGGATATAATGGACAAAATTTCTTTAATAATTCCATGTTATAATGAAGAGGAAACAATACCTATTTTATATAACGAACTTAATAGAATTTCACATTTAATGAAATACGTTACATTTGAACTCTTTTTTATAGATGATGGCTCAACCGACAATACTTTGCTTTATTTTAAAGAATTAAGCTCAAAAGATTCTCGAGTAAAATATATATCTTTTTCAAGAAATTTTGGAAAAGAGTCGGCTATGTATGCTGGTCTTTCTCATGCTAATGGTGACTATGTAGCCATCCTTGATGCCGATATGCAAGATCCCCCTGATTTATTGCCTAAATTATATTCAACCATAAAAGAGGGAAAATATAATTCTGTCGCAACCCGTCGTACGACTCGTGAAGGCGAACCACGTTTTCGCACTATATGTGCTAAAATTTTTTATAAAATTATGCGCAAGATTTCAAAAACTAATATTGTTGATGGTTCTAGGGATTTTCGCTTAATGGATCGAAAATTCGTTAATTCCATTTTATCATTAAAAGAATTTAATCGTTTTACAAAAGGCATGTACAATTGGGTTGGCTTTAAAACAACTTGTATCGAATATGAAAACGTGAAACGTTGTGCCGGAAAAACAAAATGGTCTTTTCTTGGACTTTTAACTTATTCTCTTGAAGGAATTATTTCATATTCGACTGTTCCACTTATAATAACGTCCTTGATTGGATTATTTTTCTTTGTTTTATCTTTGTTTTTTATTATTTTTATAATTATACGCCAATTAATCTATCACAACTCTGCGAATGGATGGTCTTCGTCAATTTGTATTATTTTACTAATTGGCGGAATTCAACTTTTTTCGATTGGAATAATTGGGCAGTATCTTTCTCAGATTTATTTAGAAATAAAAGGTAGACCTCATTATATTATTGATGAGACAAATATAAATGAAAATTACTTTGATTTGTAGAAGATATTCTTTCTACAGATTCTATAATGACTAAGAGATAAAGTACTTCTCTAACACTATAATAAAAAGCTGAGAATTCTATCTGTAATAGGATAAAATTATCTCAGCTTTTTTGAATTTAATTTTTTATTTTTCTTTTGACAAATCCAAATTTTAATCTTCTTCTCTGCTGTTAGCCGCTATAATTAATAAAAATCTGAGTACTTGAAGAAGTGAAGTAAGTACTGCTGCCACATATGTTAATGCTGCTGCAATCAATACTTTTTTAGCTCCCCTTAATTCATCTTTGCGCATATAATTACCTTCTGATAAAATTTTTATAGCGCGTCGTGATGCATTAATCTCAACCGGAAGCGTTATAAGTTGGAATACCAATGTTAAAGAAAATAGCAAAACACCTAACTTTGCTAATGCTAATTTTCCCAAAATTAATCCTATCATAAACAATGGCATTGACGCGTATGAACCAAAATTTACAACTCCAACTATACTATTTCTGATATAAATTGGTTTATAATTCTTGTGATATTGAATAACATGGCCACATTCATGTGCTGCTACCCCAATAGCTGCAATGGAAGTTGAGTTATAAACAGAATCAGAAAGTCTAACAACGTCTGCACGTGGATCATAATGATCTGTCAATTCTCCACTAATATGTTCAATTCGAACTCCATAAATTCCAGCTCTACTTAGTATCATTTCTGCTACATCTTTTGCTGTAAATCCACTTGTTGATCTCTTTTTGTTATATCTAAAAAATGTCCATTTTATATTAAGTGAAGCAAACAAACTAATTATCGCTCCAATTATTATAAGAATGAAAGTTGGATCATAATAATAATAATAATAAGGATAATAATAACCCATTCTTTGCACCTCCTTTAGTTTTCAAAATTAATGATAACATATTTTTTTTAAAAAAATGTGTAAATATTATAATTTTTATATAAAATTACCGATATATAAAATGTGTCTAAATAAATGCTAAATAAAAATAAATTTCTTATGAAATATTTATTTTATATATAGTTAGGAGATAATGTTTATGGAAAATAAAGTCTGTGTCAGTATTATTTTACCAATATATGAAAAAAGTGAAAATCTTAGTAAATGTATCGATAGTATATTAACTCAAACTTATCCAAATTTTGAGTTATTATTAATTGATGCCTTAAATGACGAAAACGACTCTTATTTTTCCACATTACAAAATTATTTAAACAAAGATTCTCGATTAAAATATATAAAAACAAACACCGAGCAAACATATTCAAGTGCATGCAATGTTGGAATTTCACAAGTTCAAAACGACTATATTGCTTTTGCAAATCCAAATGAAAAATGGCGTTCGAATAAACTTCTTTTACAAATTGCTTGCATAAATGATGATTATCCAGTCTGCTATTCATCTAGTTCATTAACTACAACTAACGATCTAAATTCAAGAAATTTAAATGGTGATATCTTCAAAATTCTTTTATCTAATAAAAATTTTATTAGTTTAAGCACCATGATGATAAAAAAAGAATGTTTTGATGTAGTAGGTAGTCTTTCAACAAAATATAAAATTTTTTATGATTATGAACTTGTTCTACGACTTGCACAAATTTATAAGTTTACATATATTGATCAGGAATTACAAGTTGCACTTAGTGAATTATCTTATGAATTAGAAGATTATTATTCAGAATATTTATCTGTTTTTGAAGAATATGCACCTATCATAGACACCTTAAATATGTTTGATGTTTTTGCAAACTGTATTATATCTCAAGCCAAAAATGACGGTATTGAAGAAGTTGTTTCTGAGAATATTAAAGAAATACGAATTTTTAACGGAATACATGATTTTGAAAATAAATCTGATAATACACCATATAAAGTTAGCATTATAATGAGTTGTCTGAATGATGAAAGTGTATTAAATACAGCTCTTACAAGTATTACCAAACAGACCTTAGATATGATAAATCTTCAGGTAATTCTCATTGATCAAGGCTCTGATGATTCTACTTTAGATATTTTAGATGCTTTTGAAAAAAAATATCCTTTTAACTGTATTTTGATAAAAGACGAATATATGCTTGAAAAATCAACTGCTTTAAATTTAGCTCTTGATTATATTAAGGGAGAGTATGTTCTTTTCTTAGAGCCAAAGGATTCGCTTTCTCCAAATACTTGCGAAGATTTATACAATCTTGCGCAAGATAAGGCACTTGATATGATTCAGGCTTGTTATTATAAAAACACAGACGGTACCTTAGAGATTGTTAATCCTTGTGACATAGAAGGATTAATCGAATTAAATGAAACAAATAGATTAAACATTTTAATAAATCAACCTTTTACTTGTGACCTAATTGGTAAATTTTTTAGAAGTCACTATATTAAGCAACATAATATTCAGTTTGCAACCACTAAAATTTCATATGAATATAAATTTGTATATTCATATTTCATTTTTGGAAATAATGTTGCAATTATCGACTTACCATATTATCAGGTTAATGGCAATGATGATAGTGTTATAGAAATTGATCCTATTGATTTAGCCAATAGTCAACTTCAACTTCTCTACTATTTAAAAGCAAAAAATGAGTATCGATTATATTATCCTGAAATTGAATTTAATTTTTTTGTTAACTTCTACTTAAATACGATTTATGCAACAAAAGATTATGATTTTATTATTGATACGTATGATTATGAATGGTTGAGAAATACTTTGCTTAATGAAATGCCTAATTGGCAACGTAATAATTACATTATGGATAATCCATTTTTTTCATCTATTTTTAAGGCTCTTCATACAAGCTTTTTGAACAGTCCTAACCTACAGATGAAATATTTGGAAAAAATTAGAAATGAATTCTCTTCTCTTTTATAAACAAATCCAATATAAAAGGAGCCCTAGTTTATACCTCTTATCAATAATTATGAATTAGAGGTGATATATAAACTAGGGTTCTTCTTTTTGTTTCTTATATATTTTTAAATTTTTCTATTTGATCTATATCTATAAATATAACAAGTTATTCTTTCTATTTTGCTTTTTGAGCTTTACAATCTGTACCGATTTCAAGTCCAAATTCACTTGGTAAAAATCTAGGTGATACATTTTCTTTTGTAGCAATAACAGATGAAGCAAGTCTTGTACCAATCGCACATGAATCTGCAAGTGTCTTGCCATATGTAAGACCAATGGCAACTCCGGCAAAAAACGCATCTCCACAACCTGTAGTATCCACAACAACTACGTTTTGTGCAGGGCATACTCCACATTTTCCACCTGGTTGTGCCCAAACTGCACCTTTTGATCCCATTGTAACAATCATATTTGGTATTTGAGCTAATTCTACCTTCCTTTGAATTATCTCTGCCATTTCTTCTGGAGTCTTGCCAGAATAATCTTCTGTAAACAACAAACCAGCCTCTTGAATATTACAAACTACACAATCTGTTTTCTTTAATAAATCTCTACGCTCCATTGCAATTGTCATATTAGATACTACTGCAAAAACCTTCTTATTATATTTTTCTGCTAATGTAAAGATTCTTTTTAAAATTGAAGCTTCCATATCAATTTCAACAACAATGCTATCCGCATTTTTTACAATTTCTTCACCATTTTCTTCGAAAATAGTGCCTATCTCTTTTAAATCTGGACGTTTAGAAATTGATGCTACAACATCTCCATCATTATCAAACACAGCTAGCCATGTACCTAAACCATCTTCTGTTCTTCTAACATATTTTGTTTCTACTTTATGTCTATCAAGCTTTGCAATTACATCATCACTAATACCTGATTTATCAACTACGCTGACAAAAGTTGGTTTTAATTCAACATTAGCAATGTCTTCTACAACATTTCTAGCTACTCCTCCATGAACTTGTACAACTCTACCAACATTACGACCTGATGGAATATATTGACACATTGGATAACCTTTTATGTCAACAAAAACAGCACCTACTACTACGATACCCATCTTTAAAACCTCTCTTTTCTATCAAACCTATTTTTTAGCTTTTACCTATTATAATAAAAGCCGAATTTATTTTTCAGTTTATTGTGTTTTTAGCTTGTTGTATTTAGATACAATAACATGATAATAATGTTTTTGCAATGTAATTTATAAAAAATTTCCTTTTTGTAGCACTTTTTTTAGATTGTATTTACTATCTGTCAAAATAATATTTGCATACTTGCCAACTTCTATTGAACCAAAATCTTTTTCAAGTCCAATTGATTTTACTGGGTTAATAGTTGCTGCTTTAATAGCCTTTTCTGGTTGAACCTTCATTTCTACTATTGCTCTTCTCATGCATTCATAAAGATTCGTTACACTACCAGCTAAAACGCTATCATCTCTTGTTAATGTTGCTTTTGAATTTTTTACAGTAACAAGCTGTGCCCCTAATTCATACTCTCCATCCGGCAAGCCGCATGCCATCATACTATCTGATATTAAAATAACCTTATCTTCATTAAACATATCAAAAGTAAATCTAACAACCGCTGGATGAACATGTAATCCATCCGCAATAAGCTCAACTTCAGCATTTTTTTCATATGCTGCAATTATTGGCCCTGGATTTCTGTGATGAATACCAGGCATTGCATTATAAATATGAGTTATATGAGATGCACCATTATCAAATGCTTTTATTGCTGTTTCATAATCAGCACATGTATGTGCAATAGAAATCCTTACATCCTTTGAACATTCTTTTATGAAATTTATAGCATTTTTTTCTTCTGGTGCAACATCTACTATTTTGAATTTTCCCTGAGCACGATTTTGCAAACGCAAAAACATCTCAATATCCGCCTCTTTTATGTACTTGGGATTTTGCGCTCCTATTTTTTGCGGACTAATAAATGGTCCTTCCATATTAATACCAACTAATTGTGACTTGCCAATTGTATTTTTATATTCGTTAGCAACATCTACTATTTTATTTAAACGCTCTTCATCAAAAGTCATAGTTGCTGGAGCCATTAATAACACACCATTTTTTGCTTCAAATTCACCGATCTTATTTAAACCTTCTAAATTTCCATCACAAAAATCGTGATTCATCGCCCCGTGAAAATGAATATCACACAGCCCTGGGATTGCATTATATTCTGCATCCTTAGGTGATGTATTTTCAACTATATCTACTATTTTTTCATTCTCTATATGTATATCTACTTTTTTAAAACCTTCATTTTGTAAAAAAGCATTAACATTTTCTAATAACATATGATTCTTGCCTCCACATTATAAGTCTATTTTACTTAACGCTTCCTCATCTCCAACTAATGTAAAATCAGGATGCATCTGAAGTATTGATGCTGGAACCTCTGGAGTCACTGGACCAAAAAACGCTTGTTTTACAATATCTGCTTTACCTATTCCATTTGCGACCATAAGAACCTTTCTTGCTTGCATTATCGATTTTATTCCCATTGTATAAGCTTGTTTTGGAACATCATCTTTACTTTCAAAGAAACGTTTATTAGCTTCTATCGTACTATCTGTAAGATCTACACAATGTGTCAAAAGTTCAAACGCTGCCCCAGGTTCATTAAAGCCAATGTGTCCATCATTACCAATTCCTAGTAATTGCAAATCTATTCCACCTGCTGCATGAATTATTTCTTCATATTCACTACACGCTTGTTTGGCATCTAAATTCGATCCATCTGGAACATTTATATTTTCTTCTTTAATATTGACTTTATCAAAAAAATTTTTATGCATAAAATACCAATAGCTTTGATCATGATTTTTATCAAGGCCTCTATATTCATCTAAATTTATTGTAGTCACTTCTTCAAAATCTATATCACCTTTGTTGTACCAATCTATTAGCTGTTCATATATTCCAATAGGTGTAGAACCTGTTGCTAATCCTAAAACTGCATTAGGTTTCATAATTACCTGAGCTGAAATAATATTTGCAGCTTTTCTTGACATATCCTTATAATCCTTTGCTTTTATTATTTTCATATAAATGTCTCCTTCCACAAAATCATTCATTAAATCTTATTTATTTTCGCCATTTTAACGAATTCTCCCCCATTTTTAGAATACACTTTTTTAGTGATTTATTCAAGAAAAATTTATTTGTAACTTATAATATAGACACTTTTGTTGATTATATATTTTTTGTGAATTATGTGTTTGTTTTTTTTATTTTTTTTTGTATAATTATAGAATATTAACAATCAGTTGTTTAAAAATTTATAAATTTTTAACATTGATTAAATTTCCCATAGTGTTAGTATAAAATTGTAAATATTTAAATCATACAATTTTAATACACTAAGTATTATAAAAGGGGGTAACTTTAGTTATGATTTCATTTTTTATTGCGCTTTTAGGACTAGTTGTTGGATTCTTTATTTACGGAACCTTCGTTGATAAAGTATTCAAACCAGATGATCGCAAAACACCTTGTGTTGAGCATCCTGACGGTGTTGACTTTGTTCCTATGAAACCTTGGAGAGCATTTTTAATTCAACTCCTAAACATTGCCGGTCTTGGACCAATTTTTGGTGCGCTATCTGGTGCAATCTGGGGACCTAGTGTTTATCTTTGGATTGTTCTTGGTACAATTTTTGCTGGTGGTGTTCATGATTATTTAACAGGAATGCTTTCTATGCGAAATGATGGCGCTAGTGTTTCAGAATTAACAGGAAAATATCTTGGACCTGTTATGAAAAACATCATGCGTGTATTTTCAGTTATTTTATTAGTTATGGTAGGCGTTGTATTCATGGTTGGACCTGCAGGTTTACTTGCTACAATGGTGACAGGTGGTCACAAACCTTCAACAGCAGCCACTCTTACAACTATCTTTACAATCGTTATTTTACTATATTACTTACTTGCAACATTGATGCCAATCGATAAAGTAATTGGTAAAATTTATCCAATTTTTGGAATTTGTTTAATCGTTATGGCTATCGGTATCGGTGGTGCTACAATTATTAGACATATCAATGGTACACATCCTATGATTGAATTATGGGATGGATTTAACAATATGCATCCAAAGGGTAATGCACAACCTATTTGGCCTTTAATGTTTATTACAGTAGCTTGTGGTGCTATTTCTGGTTTCCATGCTACACAATCACCTATGATGGCTAGATGTCTTACATCAGAACGTCAAGGTCGTCATGTATTCTATGGTGCAATGGTATCTGAAGGTATCATCGCTCTTATTTGGGCATCTGCAGGTATTGCATTCTATAATGTTGCTGGAAAACCATTCACAACATCTGCTCTATTAGCTGCAGGTGGTGGAAACTCAACAACAGTTTATAAAATGTCAGTTGAATTACTTGGACCTGTTGGTAGTGTATTAGCTTTACTTGGTGTTGTTGCTTGTCCTATCACATCTGGTGATACAGCTTTTAGAAGTGCTAGACTTACACTTGCTGATTGGTTTAAAATTGATCAATCAAGTATCAAAAAACGTTTACCACTCGCCATTCCACTTCTTGGTGTTGGATATTTAATCTCATTCTTAGATTACAATATCGTTTGGAGATATTTCTCTTGGTCTAACCAAACATTAGCTATGATTGCACTTTGGACTGGTGCAACATATTTAACACGAAATGTATCTGCAAAATGTGGATGGATTGCTACTATTCCAGCAACATTCATGTCAGCAGTTTCAATTACATACTTCTGTTTTGCTCCTGAATGTTTAAATTTAGGTGCTAAAACAAATGGTACAATGATTTCATATGCAATTGGTATATTAGGTGCTGCAATCTTCTTTGGAATCTTTTTATTTAAAGTATATATTCCAGAAAGAACTCACCATCATAATCACACAAGCCATATTGCACATCAAAATTAAGTGATTCTCTCACTTATTGATTGCACTAAAAAAGGAGCTAGAAAAACAAATTGTTTTTCTTAGCTCCTTTTGTATTGAAAAAATTTTTATTCTAACATATCTGGAACAGCTCCGTATTTTCCTGCTAAATAATTCTTAGAAAAACTTTCATCTTTTCTAATTCCTATACCAAACTCATCAACAATATCAGCTAATGAAAACATAGATGATTCGCCTTTGTCATCTTTTTCTATAAACCAAATCTCATCTCTTCTTAGGATTTCATTCGAGAGCTGGCATACGTCATTAGTAGTAAAAATAAACTGCGCTTGATTCTTATTAAATGATTTATCCATCACACTCTTTATAAAACTTCTTACCAAGAAAGTGTGGAAACCGCTGTCGATTTCATCGACAAATAATACTCCACCTGTTGATAACACTTTATGAATCTTTGGAAATAATGAAAATAATTTTCTTACCCCCCTTGATTCCATCTCAATTGGAATTTCAATTGATCCTGTGCCATCATATTTTTTATGAGTAAATAAAATCTTTTTCTCTAAGTTTTTATCAACTCTTAATCCTGTAATTGTCTTATCAAACGTTCTAAATGTATCAAGCATATTACTTAAAAATTCTTTATCATCAATAAATTCCTTAGATAAATCCTTAGCCAAAAATTCTTTTCCGATATCTTCTGATGCAAATACATTTTTTTTGAAAAAATCATAGATGTTAGAGCAACTATATATTTTTAAATTTTTAGCTGCTGTTGCTATTAATACATTATCTGAAATAACTTTTTCTAAAAGTTCTGTCTCATTACGACTCAAAATACTTTTAATAATATTATTACCTTTTCTAGAAAATACAATTCTATAATTTTTAGTAGTTCTAGCTTTTACATTTAACCACTCAGCTGTAATTTGATTTTTTAAAATAGAAAAACCGTAATTGTAAATTCTATCTCTGATATCATCTTCTAGCATAAAATAAATTTCAAAAACTGTTTCTTTTTCCTTATAAAACGAATCAAATAAAAATGGCTTTTGAGTAAAAGAATAAGCTTCATTTCCCCAAAATTGACCTACAACCATATCTGTCATGAACTTATATGCATCAAATACTGTACTCTTTCCGCTCGCATTAGCCCCAAACAAAACCGAAACAGGTAGCAACTTCTCATTACCTTTAAGTATAAGTGATTCTGAAAACTCTGTCATTTTAGTCGCTGATAAATCTAGAGCCGCTTCTTGTTTAAACGACTTAAAATTTTTAAAACAAAATTCAACTAACATTGACTACTTTCCTCCTATAAAATTATACTTTTTATAATATTATATTCTACATTTTCAAAAAAAATCTCATTCTTATAATATATTATATAATATTATCGGAGTAAGCACAAATTAAACTCGAATTTTTATCAGAAAAAAGCTCACTCTTTTTCTTCTTTTAGTATATTGGTCAATTTATGTGTAAGACTTCTAAGTTCTTTATATCCTGTATGTATTGATGACACACTTTCTGAAAGGTTCTGGATACTTGCCGACATTTCCTCCATTGCAGCTGAAGTTGTCTCCACATTATCACTTATATTATTAACATTAACTTGAGTTTGTTCTAAAACTTCTTGTAAAGTTTTTGTCTCATTTTTCACCTTATTTGAATTAATTTCAACATTTTGCGTGTTATTTGATATAACTCTAAATACTTCATCAACATCTTTTGCTTGTCCAACACATTTTGATACCATCGATTCATTTTCTTCAATTTCTTGTTTTGTATTTTCAGTTTTATCTTTTATCAAATTCAAAATATCATGAATTTCATTTGTAAATTTTGCAGAATTCTCTGATAGCTCCCTGACTTCATTAGCTACAACTGCAAAGCCCTTACCATGTTCACCTGCTCTAGCCGCCTCTATTGAGGCATTTAACGCTAGTAAACTAGTCTGTTTAGTTATATTATCAAGAGTTTCTAATATCATTCCAATTTGCTCATTTTCGTTAGCTAATTCTGTAATACTCTCAAGAATTTCTTTCATTCCATCATCTAAAGAATACATATTGTCAGCCAAACTTGTTACTTTTTTACTTCCCTCTTTTATTAGCGAAATACTTTCAACAGTTGCATCAAACATAGAAACACTTGAATCATATACAGCATGTATCTTTTTTACACCATCTTCAACCATTATTTTGATTTCTTCCGCTGCATCAACCTCTTCTATTGTACCTTTTGCAACATCATCTGAAGTAATTGACATTTGTTTAGAAATATTCTCCGAATCATCAATACTTGTATTAATAACCTCACTTACTTCATTTAATTTATTTACAGATTTAGCTATAGATACTAATAATTTTTCTGCTTTTTCTCCTACTTCTCTGCTTTCACTTAAAGTTGAATTTAACATAACAAATTGTTTTTGGGTCATACTACAAAGACCTAAAAAAACGATAAGCGCACTAATCACATACACTATGCACATAGCAAGCGCATCGTCTGTCCATGTAGTTGCTAACTCATTTTTATATCGCATATAAAAATAAAACATTCCAATTGAACTTGCCATACATTGTGTGCTAATTGCCCATATATCTTCATAAATTACTATCATAAACACAGCTTGAAAGAACATTAAAAAATTTGTTGTCGTAGGAAATATTACCATACACAACACTGATAAGCCTGTTAATAAAAACACCATAAAAAACATCGATAATTTAGGCGCACAAAATTTTGCAACGACTTGAACGATTAACGCTAAAACTAAACCTGCCCCCACTAAGCCTATAACTATTTCAATATCTACATAAAAAGCATTTACTATACCTCTTAACACTATACTTATAAGCAATGCTATACTCAAAAATCTCGTTTTTTTCCTTATCAATTCATTATATTCCATAAAAAAACCTCCGAACATACAATACTACGTATTCTATATCGGAGGAGAAAAAATATAAATTTTATAATTATACTCTTTTTTATAAAAATTTTATAGCTTAATTGCAAGCTTCTAATTGTAATTTCTTTCTAAGTTTTCTCTTAGTTATTAATGCATTAGTCTTCTCAATTACCGTATCATAAAATTTAATTGCACCACTAATTTCATCTTCTGTTGGATGATCTTTTTGAATGCCACCAATCAACTTAAACGGTCCAAAACTATCAAATCCTGGGCAAGAATACTCACCTACAACATCACAATACAAATCCTTTACTATTTTTTTAATTTCATTTGTATATGATTTCTTATCTGCTGAACCGTACGTATAAACAAAAAATACTTTTGAATATTCTGGTAAATTAATTTTAGCAAATGTTAAAATTTCTTTTGCAAATTTTCCAAAATAAATTCCTGATGCAATTCCAATTCTATCATATTTACATAAATTTACTTCATGCTTTTCGGTTATATCAATTAAATCAATATCTGGATTTGATTCTACAATCGCATCCACTAATTTTTTTGTATTACCATGATGTTTAGAATAATAAATAATTGCTGTTTTCATATGTACCCCCCTACAAATAAAACAAAGTTATACCAATCCCTCTATTCTATTTTATCACTTCTTACGTTCTTTTGATATATAAATTTTTTAAAAAGCCTTATAAACCACATATCAATGTTACCGTGGTTCATAAGGCCAAATCAATGTTTATCGTATATAAATCTTATAATTATAACTGTGGTCCAGCAGAAACTAATGCTTTACCTGCTTCGTTACTTTCATATTTTGCAAAGTTTTTATTGAATCTAGAAGCTAAATCTTTTGCTTTTGCATCCCATTCTGATGGATCTGCATATGTATCTCTTGGATCTAAGATATTAGTATCTACGCCCTTTAACTCTGTTGGAACTTCGAAATTAAAGTATGGAATTTTCTTTGTAGGAGCATCTAAAATATCTCCGTTTAAGATTGCATCAATGATTCCACGAGTATCTTTAATTGAAATACGTTTTCCTGTTCCATTCCATCCTGTATTAACAAGATAAGCCTTTGCTCCACTCTTTTCCATTTTCTTAACAAGCTCTTTTGCATATTTTGTTGGATGAAGCTCTAAGAAAGCCTGTCCAAAACATGCTGAGAATGTTGGTGTTGGTTCTGTAATTCCACGCTCTGTACCAGCTAATTTTGCTGTAAATCCTGATAAGAAATAGTACTGTGTCTGTTCTGGTGTAAGAATTGAAACTGGTGGTAACACACCAAATGCATCAGCTGATAAAAAAATTACATTCTTAGCTGCTGGAGCTGAAGATATAGGACGAACTATATTTTTAATGTGCTGAATTGGATATGATACACGAGTATTTTCTGTAACTGATTTATCTGCAAAATCAATTTTACCATTTTCATCAAGTGTAACATTCTCTAATAAAGCATTACGTTTGATAGCATTGTAAATATCTGGCTCTGATTCTTTATCAAGGTTGATAACTTTAGCGTAACATCCACCTTCAAAGTTGAAAACGCCATTGTCATCCCAACCGTGCTCATCATCACCGATAAGAAGTCTCTTTGGATCTGTTGATAATGTTGTTTTACCTGTTCCTGAAAGTCCAAAGAAAATAGCTGTATTTTCACCATTTAAATCTGTATTTGCTGAACAGTGCATTGCTGCAATACCTTTCAATGGTAAGAAATAGTTCATCATAGAGAACATACCTTTTTTCATTTCTCCGCCATACCATGTATTAATAATAACCTGTTCACGACTTGTAATATTAAATACAACTGCAGTCTCTGAGTTAAGACCTAATTCTTTATAATTTTCAACTTTTGCTTTAGAAGCATTGTATACTACGAAATCTGGTTCAAAATCTTTAAGTTCTTCTTCTGTAGGTTGAATAAACATATTTGTTACAAAATGTGCTTGCCAAGCAACTTCTACAATAAAACGGATTGCCATACGTGTGTCTTTGTTAGCACCACAGAAAGCATCTACTACATAAAGTCTTTTGTTTGAAAGCTCTTTAACAGCTATATCTTTAACAGCCTCCCATGTTTCTTTTGAAGCTGGATGGTTATCATTTGGATATTCTTCTGAATTCCACCATACTGTATCTTTTGAGTTTTCATCCACAACAATAAACTTATCTTTAGGTGAGCGGCCTGTGTAAATACCTGTTTTTACATTTACAGCATCTAATTCACTCACTTGGCCTTTTTCATAACCTTCAAGTTCAGCCTTTGTTTCTTCAGTAAATAACTCCTCATATGAAGGATTATAAACAACTTCTGTTGTTCCCATAATTCCATATTTACTTAAATCTAATTTTCCCATTTTACTTTACCTCTTTTCTTTATGTTGGCAGTCCTAATATATATTTTGCCCATAAAATTTTGGACCATTTATAATTAAATAAGTATCTCTAGTCCTAAAATACTCTAGAACTAATTTTACCATTTTTTTGCCGCTTTGTGCTAAAAATTTTTAAAAAAAAGCATTATTTTTTCGTTTTTTTCGCTGTCTATAATTGACACTTATAATGCTTATAATCCCTACAAATATTAGCCTTTAAATAGTTAAATTATTTTTCCATTTTAAAACATTAACGCTCGTTATTGCTAATTATTTTTTTTATGATATAATCATTCTGGTTTAAAAAATATGTATGTTTTTTATTATTTTAAAAATTATTTTTTTCGGAGGTAGTAAAATGACTCAGGCAGACAGATCTTTAAAATTACGTTTGATTTTTAAAGATATTTTTTTAATGACTGTTGCTACTTTTATTGTCGCATCAGCCGTTTTCTTCTTTTTGTATCCATCTCATGCTTCTATTTCAAGTATTGTAGGTTTGGCAATTATTTTATCAAATTTTATTAATTTATCAATCGCTCAAATTACTATGATTTTAAATGTTTTTCTTTTAATCATAGGATTTATTCTTTTTGGTAAAGAATTCGGTGCAAAAACAATTTATACCTCTGTTTTACTTCCTGTTATTTTAGGAATTTTTGAAAAAGTTTTTCCTAACTACAAATCTATAACAGGAGACAGTATCCTTGATGTAACTGCATATATTCTAATTGTTAGTTTTGGAGCAGCTATATTATTTAATGATAACGCTTCTTCTGGTGGCCTTGATATTGTAGCTAAAATTTTAAATAAATACCTACACATTGAGCTTGGACGTGCTATGTCTTTTGCCGGAATTTGTGTTGCTTTATCATCGATATTTGTTAGTAATCCAAAAATAGTTGTATTATCTCTTATCGGAACATATTTTAACGGAATCGTTCTTGATTATTTTATTTTCGGACACAATATCAAACGTCGTGTTTGTATTATCAGTGAAAAAGAAGAAGAAATTAAAGATTTTATTATAAATGAAATGAAATGTGGTGCAACAATATATAAAGCAATTGGCGCTTATAACAATGAAAGTCGTAATGAGTTAATTAGTATCTTAACCAAAAACGATTATCGTACGTTAATTAATTTTATTGCCAAAACGGATCCAAATGCTTTTGTTACAGTCTATACTGTTTCTGAAGTTTATGACACTCACCGTCATCAACGTTTTGACATTCCCAAAAACAAATAATAACTATTTTAATATTATTTTTTAAAAAAAATCCAGACTATAGATTCTTAAATGCTTTGAATCAATAATCTGGATTTTTTTATTTTTGAAATCTTGTTTTAGTTCTGTTTGCTTCATCCATATATGCTGCAGTTATTATACCTGATGGAAGTGCAATAACAGCAACTCCCACTAATGCTGATATCATTGTCAACATTCTTCCTGGAACCGTCACCGGCGATATATCACCGTAACCTATAGTTGTAATTGAAATTGTTGCCCAATATAATGCATCAAAAAAATTATTAAATAAATTTGGTTCTATTTGAAAAATAAACATTGCTGATGCCGTTATATACATCAGTGTCAAAACCAAAACTGCAATTAACTGTTGTTTAACTTTTCTCATTACATTTTCTATAATAACCATTGTTTTTGAATATCTTAATAATTTTAACACCCTAAAGACTTTAAATATTCTAAACAAACCGATTGCATTTGATTCTGGAAAAAATAGTGTAAACACCGGAATTATAGCCATCAAATCAATTATTGACATTGGCGTAAACACATGTGCAATATACGCTTTATAGCTTTTAACTCCCATTTTATAATCAGCTGTATAAAAACGCATTACATAATCAAATAGAAAAATAATGGCTGTTACAATATCGATTGACTGCGCATATCCATTTGTTTTCTTCATAGTAAGTGGTATTAAACCAACTATTACGGAAACTAGCATCAATAAGTCATATGACTTACTAGTTCTATCTTTACCTTGTGAAACTTCGATAATCTCGTACAATCGTTTCTTTTTCTCATCCATAAAGAATTCTCCTTTTGATATCGATCATTAAATATATATATTTCATCTGACTATTGCAAGTATTCCTAGTATAACTAAAATTAAACTCAACACATTGCATATAATTATAAATGAGTTTTCAAAGGAGTTTTTTTCTATTCTAACGCCATTATCATCTACTAATTTTGTATGATTTTTTCTTTTTTTCATATTCAATACTCCTTAAAAATAAATAATATTATTTATCTTTTTCGGATGAATATGCTAAAAAATAAATTACATTTTATACCATTTATACCATACTATTAAATCGTTCTTGATCAAGCTCTCCGCATTGTTTTGCAACGATTGTTGTACAAACTGCATCACCTGTAATATTTACCGCTGTTCTTGTCATATCAAGGATTCTATCGATACCCATGATAAGTGCAATTCCTTCAACTGGTAAACCAACAGAATTAAATACCATAGTTAGTGTTACAAGACCAACACTTGGGATTCCAGCTGTACCAACAGAAGCTAATGTAGCTGTAAAAATAACTGTAATCAAATCAACTATTGAAAGATTAATGTGATATGCTTGAGCAACAAATATAACTGCTACACCTTGCATGATTGATGTTCCGTCCATGTTAATTGTTGCACCAAGAGGAATCGTAAATGATGAGATTTTTCTTGATACACCCATTTTTTCCTCTAATGTATCAATGTTAAGTGGAATAGTTGCATTCGATGTTGCTGTTGAGAATGCAAAAGCCTGAACTGGGAAAAATTTCTTAATAAACTTAAATGGATTAAGTCTTGTGAATACAAATAATAATCCTTGGTAAACACCTAAACATTGAATTCCTAATGCAATAAATACTGCTGCCATATATTTTACCATTGGTAACATAGCCGAAAATCCTAATTGTGAAAATGTCTTAGAAATAAGACAAAATACACCAATTGGTGCAACAGCCATAACCATCATAGTAAGTTCCATCATTATGTCATTAAACTGTGCAAAAAAATTTGTAACAACCTGAACTTTATCTGATAACTTAGCTAAAATAATACCAATTAATAATGCAAAGAAAATAATCTGTAACATTTCGCCGCTAGCAAGTGATGCGACTGGATTTTCTGGAATAATATTTAATAAAGTTTCTGCAACATTTACTCCTCCTTTTGCCGCCTTAACACCTGTGTCAGCTTTAATAGCTGCCATGTTTAAATTCTTACCCGGATTAATTATGCTAGCTGTAGTTAACGCAACAGCAACAGCCATCATAGTTGTCATAATGTAAAATCCCATTGTTTTAACACCGACTTTACCAAGTGTCTTAGTATCTCCCATGGAAGATGCACCACAAACAAGAGATGTAAATACGAGTGGAACTACTAGCATTTTCATTCCTCTAATAAAACCTTGACCAACTACAAAAAATACACCATTTATAATAAAATCATTAAAAATTTTATAAACAATTCTAAGAATATGATCATTTCCTGTATCATATTTAGGTGATGATTTAACTACTGAAAGCATATGTGCATTTTCTACTATACTGTAGTGTAAAATTACACCGATAATTGCGCCTGCAATAAGTGCTATAAAAATTAATGTCGTTAAACCTATCTTTTTCTTTTCTTTATTTTGCATCACTATTCTCCTTTCCTTTAGCTAAATATTCTGATAATGCTTCTTTCCATTCTGGCATTTTATATAAGTTTGTAATTCTAAGCATCATATTATCTAACAATGTATAGTTAGGTCTTAATTTTAAGCTGTCTGCTGTTGTCTCAACTGTTACATCTGTAATATTCGCCTGTCTTAATATTTCTCTAGCAAATTCAGCTCTTGTACAGCAACCTTCACATGATGCGTGGAAAATACCATATTCTGAAGTATTCATTAGAACTTCAATAAATCCAGCCAAAGCATCTGCTGATGTTGGTGATGAAAATTCATTACCTGGTAACATAATATTTTCATGATTTCTGGCTTTTGTAAGAATCTCTTTAACAAAATCTTTCTTAACTCCATAAACCCATGATGATCTAACAATTACATGTTTATCTGTCAATTCTGAAACAAGTTTCTCACCTGCTAATTTACTCTTACCATACATTGTAATTGGTTCAGGTGTATCAAACTCACATAAAGCTGTCATATCTTTTCCATTGTAAACGTCATCTGTCGAAATCTGAATCATTTTAGCATCTACTTTTCTTGCTGCTATTGCCAAATTTCTTGCACCTAATGCGTTTACTTTATAAGCTTCTTCTGGAAATTCTTCACATTTATTTACATCTGTCAAACCCGCACAATTTATAATAATTCCCGGATGATTTCTATCCGCAAAACTTAATACCTTTTCCCTATCTTCAACTGGAACATCAGTATCACTAACTAAAACGATATATTTTGTATTAGCTTTAAGACGTTCTACTAACGCACTTCCTAAGCGACCATTTGCTCCAACAACCCATATTTTTGAACAATAACTCATACAAACTTTCCTCCTAAAATTTTAATTTTACAATCACATTCCATTTTGACATTTTGCAAGATGTCAATTCGATTCCTGCATTTTATTTTCTTATTTATATTTTCATAACCACAACTTTGTATACAATTATACCATCCCCTTTCACTAAAAACAAGTAAAAAATGGTTTTTATTTATAGTTTTTCCATGAAAATAAGCATTTTCTTTTTTTATTTTTTTAATTTATTATCACTTAATTATTTTTTATTAGCTGTTTTTTGTTTTTTACATGCCTTTTTAAAAATAGTTTTTTGAACAATCATAACACTAAAAATTCAATTTCTTTTTCTCTATATTACTTTACTTCAAAGAAGTATTTTTATTTATTTAATATTTCCTACACAGTTTCCCTTCTATATAATAGTAGTCTACTTTCACATAAAAAACTAGTTTTTTATATGAACAAAAAACCACTTCTACCAGATAATTCTAGTAAAAGTGGTTTTAAATATTTTTAAAAGGGGAGTTTTTTTGTTGTTTTATTTGTTATTCTTTTATTTTAAATCTTTAGTTATATCCTTTCCTTCGTATAAATATGTTGCTTCTTTTGAAGTAATTGCAACATCAAAAATTTTTATATCATCAAATCTTGTATCACGGCAATCTTCATCATTCCAAATTGCACCTGCTCCGACCATAATATTATTTGTGTTTTGTATTGAATCCTGATTAGTCATATCAAAGCATGATGATATATCTTTTTCGTCTTTAACCATTAATTTTCCGTTAAGGTATACTTTTATACCATTTGAGCTTACTGTATATATTACATGTTGCCATTGTCCACGTTTTAAATTGTCTGGTGCAATTGCATCAGAATAATTATTTGCAGCATTAATTCTTCCTATCAAGTTTGCACCTATTCTTGTCATAGGGTACTGACCATACTTTTCAGTTGCTGTTACTCTATCAGCTTCAAACAAGGCACTATGTTCAAACGTATCCTTTGAAACATTAACCCACATGCTTACAGTATAACCTGAATTTTTTACATTTTTTAATGTATCACTTGGTAATGCAAGATAATTTACTTTCTTATCTTTTGCATTACTTTTTATTTGTAACACATTACCTTTTTTAACATCTTTTATAACTTTTGATTCACCCACAAGGTGTGCTTTTTCTTTTGATTTTGAAGATTTCATTGCAGCAATTTCATTTTTTTTTATTTTTTTTTCAAAATCATAGCCAATAATCATTGATGGGCGCTTATTTACCGTAACTATAAATTTTTTGGTTATCTTAATATTTCCTTTAATAAAGGTAGCTGTTAAAGTAACATTTGTATCTTTTTTAGCACTTTTAACAACACCTTCATTACTAATAACTTTTGTTTTATCAGATTTCCATTTTACATTTACCCCTGATATACTTTGGGGTAATTCAATATTTTCTCTTGTAGCCTTTGGTAATTTTTTTTCTACAATGGAAATTGCACGATTTACTAAATCTTTATCTGTCAAATCGAATTTACTTCCCCAGATAGATTCATTATTATTACCAATTGCTGTAAAAGTCATTACTTCCTTACCATTATCATTTTCTTGTCTATAAAATACACCTTTAAAATTAACTTTATTAATGTTAATTGTTACATAATCACATTTTGATGTATCATCTTTTTTCCATGTTCCAACTAGATCTCCGCTAATTGTTCCGTTATCATTTAAAGTTATACTTTTTGTTTCAAGCATTGTTCCACTAGTTGCAGCTGTTCCATGATTAATAAACTCATAGGTTCCTACTACATCTTTTCTATCATAGTGTCCTATTTTTTCATTTCTATTTTCATAAACGGCTGTAACTGGCCATTTATCCTGATTCATAAATTGTTGACGCACTCTAATCTCATGACTTTCACCACGAGAAGCGTCCGCAAATCTTTGATGTGAAACCAAATAATGGTTGCCTTCTTCTGTTATTAATGCAGAATTATGTCCTGCCGCCTTATAACCCGGTTGATTATAAAATTGGTAATTTCCAATTAGCTTTATTCCATATTTTCCACAATTAACACCTGATTGATTGGCATTTCTTCCAGCCGCATCAACATATGGTCCCATTGGATTTTTAGAACGAAAGAGTCTCATATTATAACCACCAGATGCTGTTAAGCCACCGTATGTTTCATAAAAATAATAATAATCTGTTCCCTTATCATATTTTATGTAAGGACCTTCTCCTGATTGATGATTTCCACCAGCGATATGAGTTCCAAAATATCTATCTACTACATTTTTAGAAATTGGATCAACTGAATCCTTGCCTGGATAAATTGGTTTTCCGGTATTTGGATCTAACTCTAAAACATATATTCCGCCTGACCACGAACCATATGACATATACATTTTTTTCATATTTTTATCAAAAAAGATATTTGGATCAATTGCATTAGGTGCATACCTGTGATTCCAGGTGCCATCTGCATTAAAACATTTATCCGTTTTTATATCTTCAATTACACCATTGTCCACCAATTTTTTTAGATTCATATTATTCGTTGTCCAGGTGGTATCTTTTGTACTATTTCCATCATGCTCAACCTTGCCTGTATTTGTAAAACCAGAATACATTATGGTATCAACATATTTATAGTCACCATCTGCTTTTTTTGACACCATATATCCGATACAGGAACGTCTCCAGGTCGATGATGTGCAATAATAAAGCATATAAGCACCTTTTGATCCATCATCCCATCTATAATTTGGATTATAAATCACATCAGGTGCCCAAACTGCATAACCAGCTTTACAATCTGCATCATCTTTTCCAGCCCATTTAAATGATTCTTTTAAATTTTCATCAATATTGCCATAAATCTTGTTGTTATGAGCCGATTGATAATCTGTTGAAACCTGTGTCCAATTCGCCAAATCATACGTTTTTGCCGTTGCAATGTGTGAACCAAACGCATAAAACGTACCAGGATTATTAGGGTCTTCAAAAATAGATGGATCATGTACAGAAACTCTATTGATTTTTCCCGTTATTCTTGGAAGATTCACGGTCGAATCTTTTGCACTTACTTTTTCCACCTTTCCTACAAAACCTTCAATTGCAGTTACTGACATAGCTGCCGTTAACGCTAAAGCAACCGTCTTAACCATTTTTTTACTCATGTTTAATCCCTCCCTTAATTAAACATTTACCTTATGTTTTTATGTTTTTTGAAGCGCTGAATGATAATTTTTTAATTCATATTTTAACTTAATTTGAATTATTTTATTTTTTTCTAAACAGTACCTCTTAACTACTAACATATACACTTTTTCTAATATTGTCAATAAAATACGAGCTATTTTATATTTTTTCTTTAGTTTTGCATAAATTATTATATCTCTTTTTAAATATATTGCATAAAAAAACATCTCAAAATGCTAAATCTTTCTGTAACATTTGAGATGTTTTTTCAATAGTCTTTTTTATATTTTACTTATAAAATATAAATATAATATTCTTTTTAATCTAACAAATTTGTATCACTGACAGACTGTGATACAACTGAAATTTTTATTACATCCTCAGAATACCATAAATCTTCATCATATAATCTTGATAATATTCTGTTTGCAACAAGCATACTCTGTTCATAATTGCATCTCGACAACAATATTATATATTGATTTTTCTTGTAAGTCGAAACAACATCTCCTTCTCTTAACGATTCACGAATCGCCTGTTGTATATCACTTAATGCACTTGGATAACTATTTTCATCAAAATCATCAACTTTAATTAATAAAATCTGAGATTCTCTCTTATAACGTATGCTTTCCGTAACTTCAATCTTATACATTTCTCTAAAAATAGGATAGCTACACTCAAATACACCTGTATCTTGATTCTCTAACGCTTCTATGTACTCCATTGTGATTTCTTCGCTTGCTTCATCTTTGTTAGTAATAATAAATTCTTTATAGACCTTATCTAATATACCTGAAGTCTTGATTTTCATCTTTTGTTCCATGACTATCTTTGCTTGCTCATAACATTCCATTGCAAGCGAAATACTGCCTTTTCTAACATAAGCTTTAATCAAGTAACCATATAAAAGATCATCCGAATTTTCTATTAAAAGTGCACCATGACATAACTCTTCTATTTCTTCATATTGCTCCGTCATGCAATACAACTCAGCTAACCCCCTAACCGCATATACAAATAAATTGTGATAATACGTATTTCTAGTCGAAATCCAACTTGTATCAATGTATTCAGACATAAAGTCACCCTTATAAAAAGTTAAGGCTCTTTCATAAATCTCTATATTTGATTTCAAATCGCACTCTGATAAAGCTTGCGTAACAAGCATCGCAAACTGTTCTCCATCAAAGTTAACTTTAATCTCTTCATTCCACCTATAAGTATTATCCTCACGAATCACAAACAATACATCACCGAATTTACTTTGGATTTTATTTTGTAAGCTATTAAATATTTCTTCAATTGTTCGTTCTGATGAAAACGCTTCATGATCCCACAATGCAATACTTAATTGTACTTCCATAAGTGGCTTCTTTCTATATAAAATTAAAAACAGTAAAAGACGAATCTCATCTTTATCATCTATATCTTTTTCTTTTAAAGTAATCCCATTCCACATCATATGAAATGTTCCTAATGTGCTTACTGTTAGCATTTTTCCACTCTCCAATACAAGACTATTCACAGTACTATGTAATTTTATCAGTTTTAAAAATACAATTCAGTACATTTAACATTTTTTAATAATTATTTCTATTTTATTTATTTTTATCTTCTCTACTTGCTTTTCTTATAGCATTATTTAAGGTATTTAAAACACGTTTTTTATCAGCACTCCACAACGGAGCAATTAATAGTTTTTTCGGGCCATCACCCGTGATACGATGTATTACAATATCTTCTGGTAAAATTTTTAAACACTTTATAACAAGATCAACATATTCATCTAATGTAAAAATTTTAAAAGGATTTTCTTCATATTCCCTTGCTAATTTAGTATTTTTTAAAACATGAAGCAATTGAAGTTTTATACCATCAAGTTTCGGTGAAATATTAGACAAATAGGAAACTGTTTGTAAGATATCGTCTTCACTTTCTCCTGGCAATCCCAAAATAACATGCACAATTACTGTAACCCCTATTTCTTTTAGTTTCCTATATGCCTCTTCAAAAACTTCTAACTTATAACCTCTATTTATTTTTTGAGCTGTTGTTTCATGTATCGTTTGTAAACCTAATTCAACCCAAACCGGCTTAATTTTATTAAGATTTTTTAGCATTTCTAATACTTTATCATTTATACAATCTGGTCTAGTTCCAAGCGAAAGAGCAACAATTTCATCTTTTTTTATTGTTTCCATATAAATTCTGCTTAAGAAATCAACATCGCCATATGTATTTGTAAAAGACTGAAAATACGCAATATACTTTCTATCTTCAGGTGCTATTTTACTAGAAAACTTATTATTAACTCTTTCTTTAGCTATTTTTATCTGTTCATCTATAGGCACAAATGGTGCCGCAAAATCACCAGAGCCGCCTTCTGAACAAAACGTACATCCACCATAACTAATCTTTCCATCTCGATTAGGGCAAGTGCAGCCGCTTGTTAATGAAATTTTATATACTTTAGTATTAAATATTTTTTTTAAACTCTGTGACAAACTAATATATTCCATTTAACCACCTTTTGAAAATTTTTCTTGACTTTTTTCCCTTTTAAAGTGTATCATAGGATCGTTACAAATCAAATAGGTATTTTGGTATTAATTGGAAACGTTTCGAACAACACAAACTATCTAGATATTTTAGAAAAGGAGTGTAATTATGCCAAAAACAAAATTACAAGATATTTTTTTCACAGCTCTAATGGCTTTTGTTATGGTTTATGCTATGATATGCTATAACATTTCATTAGCTAAATCCGGCCTATCGAACGAAGTCTTTTTAATGGCTTTTCACGAAATGCTAATTATGTGGCCAATCGCTTTTATCCTAGAATTTTTTATTGTAGGTAAATTAGCCAAAATTCTTGCATTTAGATTTGTTACTCCACAGGATAAACCTATTTTTATTTTACTTGCGATTTCATCAATGATCGTTTGTATCATGTGTCCTGTAATGAGTTTTATTGCAACAATTTTATTTAAAAATGCAGGTTCACAAATCATAGCTGTATGGCTACAAACTGCAGTTTTTAATTTTCCAATGGCTTTTTGCTGGCAGATTTTCTTTGCTGGTCCACTAGTTAGATTTATTTTCAGAACAGTAATGTCTATCATTCCAAATAATAATGAAATAACTGAATAAGACAATTATAAAATCCTCTTATGGTAGTTGAATATTATTTTCCATTATGAGATACTAAACCTATGGGAAAAAATATATTATTAATTGACAAACTTAATTCAACAAAAGAACTTACAAAAGAGGAATTTATTTCTTTATTCAGTACATTTACTGATGAAGATATCGAATATGCGCGCTCTATAGCATGCAAAATTCGAGACAAATGGTATGGAAAAAAAATATACCTTAGAGGCTTAATCGAAATTTCAAGCATTTGTAAAAATGATTGCTTCTATTGTGGAATTCGCAGAAGTAATTCTGCTGCAGAAAGATATCGATTATCTAAAGAAGATATTTTAGAATGTTGTGCAACTGGCTATTCTTTAGGTTACAGAACATTCGTATTACAAGGTGGGGAGGACTTATATTATAACGACGATGTCTTATGTGACATTATTTCTTCAATCAAAAAACTTTATCCTGATGTAGCTGTTACTTTATCTATTGGCGAAAAAACATATCATCAATACAAAAAATATTATGATGCCGGTGCCGATAGATATTTGCTACGACATGAGACAGCTAATGAAGAACATTACTACAAGCTACATCCACAATCAATGAGTTTTACAAATAGAATCGAATGTCTATATAATCTAAAAAAAATAGGTTATCAAGTTGGTACAGGTTTTATGGTTGAATCACCATATCAAACTCCTGAAACCTTGGCCGAAGATTTTATTTTTTTAAAAGAACTTAACCCTGATATGGTAGGAATTGGGCCCTACATAGTGCATCATTCAACACCTTTTGCCAATGAACAATCTGGCACTTCAAGGACAACATTATTTTTGCTTTCTTTAATTCGAATAATGTTACCTTACGTTTTGTTACCAGCAACAACATCACTTGGTACTATCGATAACGATGGACAAATCAAGGGATTTTTATCTGGAGCAAATGTAATGATGCCTAACTTATCACCTGTTAATGTTCGCAAAAAATACTTATTGTATGATAACAAGTTATGTAGTGGTAATGAAGCAGCTGAGTTCAAATCTTCTCTATGTAAAAAATTAAAAACGTTTGGGTTTGAAGTTTTAGATTCTAGAGGTGACGTTAAAAAAGAGCCTCTTCATAATTAACTTATTAAATTATAAAATAATTAAATTAAAAAAATAATAAAATAATTAAATTAATAAAAAATAATAAAACTGTATAAAATATAACGCAAAAAATGGCTATCGCTTATGTTACGTTCGCGATAGCCATTTTATCATGTTGCTCTATATTCATTAGATACATCGTATGCTTTATGATAGGGGATTAAAGTACACTACTCAAAATTGATGTACTATAACATACGACGAACCGTAATGATCGGTTTATAATTAACAGAACAATATGTAATACCTTTTCTAGAATTTAATGCACTAAGTAATCTTCCATTACCTGCATAAATACCAACATGCCCTTGGTAACAAACTACGTCACCTGGTTGCATTTCTGATGTTTTAACAGCTTTACCATATCCTCTAATTGCTGCTGAACTATGTGGTAAACTTACTCCATACTTAGCAAATACCTGCATTACATATCCGGAACAATCTATTCCATTTGTCAAGCTAGTTCCACCCCAGACATATCTATTACCAACATACTGTTGTGCAAATGATAATGCTGCCTGATTACCATGTGTTCTAGCGTACTCAGCTGCTGCAGCTTCTTCCTCTGCCTTTTTTCTAGCTGCTGCTTCTTCAGCTTCTCTTTGTAATCTGTCTTTTTCTTCTTGTAAAGTTTCTCCGTATGTATATTCTCTTGTAACATCTACAAACTCATTCGAAACAAATCCTTCCCCTGCAGGCGTATTTATTTTGACCCAACCTGTAACAGATTCATCTGTAACCGAATACACTTCATCAATTCCTAATAAACTAACTATTCTAGAATCAGTTGATGAATTTTCACGAAGTTTTAAAGTTTCAGTTTTAACTTTAGCTGTCCTTTTTGCTGCACTTTCTAGTAATGATTTGTCTTTCTTTAAGCAGTCATTCTTCACATAACCAGTTAAATTTCTTGATGAGATCTTAGCCCATCCTTTTTTATTAGAAATAACTTCAACCAAATTATTATTGTAAAGCTTTCCTACTTCTTGTGACTTCTCGTTATTTGTTGTATAAACAATAACTTTATCACTTGTCTGTACCACTGCTGATTTCTTAACACTTTCTCTAGGAGTCTCGTTACCTTTGTTGTCTTTACCATCTAATGTTGATGAGACTGCAAGAGAAAAGCCAGCTATTGGTAGATTCTCTTGTGTTACATTCGTAGTACTTGTTGTCTTAGATGTTGTTGCCGCATTAACGCTAGTCATATTTAAGCATCCAAGTGTAACCGAAGCTGCAATAATACAAGTCGCTACTCTTGTCGTTTTTTTGAACATGATATCCTCCAAAATCAAGTATTTCTTTCAAAATGTTACAAATATATTACATTTATTACAAAAATAATAATAGCATACCATTTAGACTATGTCAACTGATCTTTTAAAATATAATATTTACACAATTATTTTCATATATTTTTTATATTCTTCATAAAATATTTTGTATAATATATTCATTTATTTATAATATTTTATAAAATTTTTATTTGACTTTTATAAAATATTATATTTTATTAATTTTATGTTTATTATTTTATGTTTTTGTGCTAATATATCACTTATGAAAAATTTACCTTTAGACATTATTATTAAAAAAATTAAATACTTGCTAATTTTTACAATATTATGTATTTTGTTACATATTACCAACATAGGATGCCCTATCAAATTTATAACCGGATTTTCTTGTCCAGGATGTGGATTAACTAGAGCATGGTTGTGTGTTTTTAATTTATGTATTTCAAAAGCATTTTATTACCATCCATTATTTTGGTTGGTTCCTTTAATTATCTTAGTTTTAATTTTTAAAGAACGTATTCCAACTAAAATATATGATACATTAGTAATCTTTTTTCTAATATTATTTATTACTGTGTATTTTATTAGATTATTGGATCCACATAATAATATTGTTTATTTTGACATTAAAAAGGGAATTTTTTATCGTTTATACATTTATTTAAGGAGGATTATGTCATGTTTTATGTAGAAGAAAACAGAAATGCAGTAACTGCAATTTTACTTTCACTTGTAACTTGCGGTATTTATCAACTTGTAATCTTAAGCAGAATTGCTCAAGACACTAACACTATTTGTCAAGGTGACGGAGAAGCAGATGTTGCTTCAATTGGAAAATTAATTCTTTTATCATTAGTAACTTGTGGAATCTATGGTTTATATTGGTACTACAAAGTTGGTGAAAGATTAAAAAATAACGGTCCAAGATATAACGTTATGATTAATGAATCTGGTATTATTTACCTTCTTTGTGCATTTATTCCTTACATTGGATATTTTGTAATCACTATCCTATTATTCAAAAACTTAAATGCACTTTCTAAAGCATATAACTATTGTATGAATAATCAGCAACAGCAAGGAATGAACAATAACAATAAAAACATGTTCTAGTTCATTCTACGTTTAGCAATAAACTATACGTCATAAAAAAAGCTATATACAATGTTTTGACATAGTATATAGCCTTTTTTTATTTACTTAACATCTTGTTTTATCTACATCTGCATTCGCAAATGTCTTAAATTTTATCATTGTTTTTATATTCAAATTAATGTCTTCTACTGCTGGAATAAACTCGAATTTTGTAACATCAAATAAACCCATATCTGTAATTTTAATTTCCGGTATAACTGAAAGTGCCATAAATGCCAAAGACATAACACCATCAACGCCTTCTTTTACCCCAACTTCTTTTTTCATTGTCTCATATAACTTATCAAGTTTATCCATAACAATTTCACCACTCTCTTCACTCATAAGTCCACCAACTTTAAGTGAAATAGAATCGCAAATTTGATTATTTTTAGTAACAACTACTCCGCCTTCTTGTTCAATTAACTTATTAACTGCATATTCAATCTCCTGATTGCTTGTACCTATTACTATTATATTATGTGAATCGTGCGCAATTGTTGAAGCAATTGCACCGTGTTTAATTCCAAAACCTCTTAAATACCCGACTCCGATATTTCCAGTTCCATGATGTCTTTCAATTACTGCTACTTTAGCCACATCATCTTTTTCGTCAAATTCAAAATCACCATTTTCATCAATTTTTACATATGCCTGACCTTTTGATGTAACAATGCTTCCTGGTGTAATATCTATTGTATTAGCAATTACCCTTTGATTTCGTGGCTCTATTCTTAATTTTTCTATTGAAAAATCCTTTACATGCACACTACCTTCAACATTCGAGCATTCTAACCTTTTTACCTCACATAAATATTTCCCATCATGTGCAACATGCTTTCCATTAATAAACACATCAAGCATTTTAAATTCTTTTAAGTCATCCACTATACATATATCTGCTCTTTTTCCAACTGCAATCGCGCCTCTATCTCTTAATCCGTAGCATTCTGCCGCATTTAAAGTAGCCATTTGAATGGCAATTATTGGATCAATATTTTCTTCAACACATATTCTTAGATGTTCATCTAAATCACCTTTTTTTAAAATTGAAACAGGCTGACGATCATCAGAGCATAGTAAACATCTTCTAGAATTTTGTGGAGTAACTCCTTTTAAAAGATTTCTCAAATCCTTACATGCAGATCCTTGTCTAAGCAAAACGTACATACCTTTTCTAAGTCTTTCCTGCATTTCTTCAACCGTCTGACATTCATGGTCTGTTTCTATTCCTGCTGCAATATAAGCACTTAAACTGCTTCCTTTCATACCTGGCGCATGTCCATCAATTGGAACTTTAGCATCTTTTGAATACTGTATCTTCTTAAGAACTTCTTCATCACATCCGCACACTCCAGGTGCATTCATAAATTCACCAAGTCCTAGAATTCTATCATCCTCTAGTAATTCTCTTACTCCTTCAGCATCTAATATTGCACCGTTATTCTCAAATTGTGTCGCTGGTACGCAAGAAGGAATCATATACTTAATATCTAATGCTGCAAGTTCACTTGCATCAAGCATATATTTCATTCCTGTTTTTCCACAAACATTTACAATTTCATGTGGATCAGCAACAACTGTAGTTGTACCATGTGGAACAACCAATCTTGAAAATTCTTCTGGAGTAACAAAAGATGATTCTATATGGATATGTCCTTCAATCAATCCAGGTATTGCATAGCTTCCTTTTGCATCAATGACCTTTTTTGCGTTTATATCTTCTTCTACATTTTCTTCTATATCAACTATAATTCCATCTGTAACAACAATATTCGCATTATAAATTTCACCTGTTAAAACATTTACTAATTTAGAATTCTTAATTAATAAATCTGCTTCCTCTTTTCTTTCTGCTGTTACAATTAAATTTTTTAGTTTTTGTACACTCATTTTTTTCTTCCTTGTTTTCTAATATATTTTTTGATAAATAAAATATTTTACATAAGTGCTGTTTATGTTGTGCATCACGTTTTCTTATATTGCTATATATTATGCCTTAAAAACTATAAATATGCAAGAACTTTTTTATTTTTATTTTATTTTTTTACAAATATACATTTTTACAAAAAAAAATCATTCAAAATACGCAAAAAAAATAAGACAGGATTTCTCCTGTCTTAAATAATCTTTAATTATTTTTAATCATGTTCATATTAAATTTATACTAACTATTTATATATAGCTACTTTTAGAACATTATGTAGTTTTCTCTAGCAATTAGCCACCTAATTCTATCATCTTATCAATACAATTTTTAGCCTTTTGTCTAACTTCATCATCAATAAATATTTCTTTTCCACCAACACCGTTAATTGTGTTATATACATCCATAAGTGTTGTAGCTCTCATATTGTGACATACACATTCTTTTGATAAAGGATAAAACATTTTACCAGGGCATTCATATTGTAAGTGATCAACGATACTATTTTCTGTTCCTATTATGAATTCTTTTTTTTCACTTTTCTTAGCATAATTCATAATTCCAGTTGTAGAACCTGCATAATCTGCTTCGTTAGTTACTTCTTCTAAACACTCTGGATGAACTAAAACTTCTGCATTTGGATGCATTTGTCTTGCACGTTCAACATCTCTTTTTGTAATTCTAAGGTGTGTTGGACATCCGCCATGATAAAAAACAAACTCTTTTTCTGGAATCTGTTTTTGAACCCAACTTCCTAAATTGCAATCTGGAATAAATAAAATTTTATCATTTTTGATATTCTTTATAATTTCAACTGCTGATGAAGATGTAACACATACATCTACAGCTGTTTTTAACTCAGATGTAGTATTAATATATGCAACAATAGTGTAATCTGGGTACTGTTCTCTTAATGTTTCTACTTGTTCTCTATCCATTTGATCCGCCATTGGACAAAGAGCATTTTCATTTGCTATAAAAACTCTTTTTTCTGGTGATAAGACTTTAACTGTTTCTGCCATGAAGCGTACACCACACATAACAACGTTTTTCTGTGGAGCCTCTTTTGCTTTTAAGCTAAGTCCATATGAATCACCAACAAAGTCTGCGACTTCAACAATCTCATGATCTTGATAAGCATGCACTAAAAGACATACATCCTTTTCTTTCTTTAACTCTATTATTTTATTTTGTAACTCTTTTATAGTCATAATCTTCTCCCATTTGACATATTTTTCACAACAACAAATGTTGATTTAAAATTTATTAATTTTCATTATAAAAAAACGCTTTACAGCTGTCAAGACAATTGTAAACATTTTATTTTACAACTGTCTTGTCAGTCAAGATGAAATGTGATAAACTTTTACTCAAATAACAAGTACGTTGTTATACGCGCTTGCAAATCCAAAAAAGAAAGAAGAATATAAAAATGAAAACAGATATTTTAATAGTTGGTAGTGGATGTTCAGGATTATATGCTGCACTTCAATTACCTAGAGACAAACAAATAACAATTATTACCAAATCTGATTGTGAAAGTAGTGATTCATTTTTAGCTCAAGGTGGTATTTGCATGCTAAAAAATAATGCTGATTATGATAGCTATTTTGAAGATACAATGAAGGCTGGTCACTATGAAAATGATGAAGTATCAGTCGATATCATGATTCGTTCATCACAAGATACTATACAGGATTTAATTTCCTACGGTGTTGATTTTCAAAAAGATAAAGATGGTAATCTTGCATTTACAAGAGAAGGTGCTCACTCAGATAAACGTATTCTTTTCCACAAGGATATTACTGGAAAAGAGATAACAAGAAAATTATTAGCTTGTGTTAAAAAACTTCCAAATGTTAAAATCTACGAATATACAACTTTGATTGACATTATTGAAAAGCATAATACATGCTATGGTGCTGTATGCCTTCAAGAAGATGGAGATATTTTTACAATTGAAGCTGATGCTACTATTCTTGCAACTGGTGGAATTGGTGGTCTTTACAAACACTCAACAAACTTTAGACATTTAACAGGAGATTCTTTAGCAATCGCCTTGAAACATAATATTGAATTAAAAGACATTGATTATATCCAAATTCATCCAACCACTTTTTACTGCAAAGATAATTCAAAACGTTCATTCTTAATTTCTGAGTCTGTTCGTGGTGAAGGTGCTAAATTATACGACAAAAATATGCATCGTTTCGTTAACGAATTATTGCCTAGAGATGTAGTTGCTAATGCCATTTTCGAGCAGATGCAAAAAGATAATACCGAATTTGTTTGGGAAGATTTACGTCCAATTCCTTCTGAAGAATTAGAATCACATTTTCCTAACATCGTAGCTTATTGCAAAGAAATGGGCTATGATCCTGAAAAAGAATGTATCCCTGTTGTTCCTGCTCAACACTATTTTATGGGCGGTGTTAAAGTTAATCATGAGAGCAAAACTTCAATGGAACAACTTTACGCAATTGGTGAAACAGCTTGTAACGGTGTGCATGGTAAAAACAGATTAGCAAGTAATTCTCTTCTTGAGAGCTTAGTTTTTGCTAAACGTGCTGCTAAAGATTTAGTTTCATCTTACTCAACTTTGAAAAAAAATCCTACTTATGTTGCTAATATCAACCTTGAAAAATATAAAGATATAGCTGCACTTAAAGAGGAATATCACAATATTGTTTTACAAGAAATAAAACGCAAGAAAGAAAAAATGCTTACAGCATAATGGAGGGACACTATGTTTGAAAAAAGTACACTTAAATTAAATATTGATCCTTTAATCATTCAAGCTTTAAGGGAAGATATTTCTGATGAAGATGTAACAACTAATGCTATTTTACAAGGAAAAGAAGTTAAAGGTGAAGTTGACCTAATTTGCAAAGAAGATGGTATCATCTGTGGGTTGCAAGTTTTTGAAAGAGTTTTTAAATTATTAGACGAGGATACTACTGTTGAATTTTTTGTTAAAGATGGCGATTTTGTAAAAAACAAAACACTTATGGCTAGAGTTCATGGTGATGTAAAAGTGCTTCTTTCTGGAGAACGTGTAGCACTTAACTACTTACAAAGAATGAGTGGTATCGCAACATATACTCATTCTGTTGCTAAACTTTTAGATGGAACATCTATCAAATTATTAGATACTAGAAAAACAACACCTAACAATAGAATTTTTGAAAAATATTCTGTTACTGTTGGTGGTGGAAATAATCATCGATACAACTTATCTGATGGTGTTTTACTTAAGGATAATCATATTGATGCAGCTGGTAGTGTAACAAATGCTATCAAATTAGCCCGTGATTATGCTCCTTTTGTTAGGAAAATAGAGGTTGAAGTTGAAACTTTAGACATGGTTCGCGAGGCAGTTGCTGCAAAAGCTGATATTATCATGTTAGATAATATGTCACATGAAGTAATGAAAGAAGCGATTCAAATTATTAATGGCACTGCCGAAATCGAAGTTTCTGGAAATGTAACAAAAGAAAATATTGCCAAACTAGCCGATTTAGGTGTAAATTATATATCTAGTGGTGCATTAACACATTCTGCGCCAATTATGGATATTTCATTAAAGAATCTACGTACAATTTAAATTGATTTTTTAAATAATCTTTACGAAAGGGGGCATTGTTTGTGACTGGAAACGAACGAAGGAAGCTAATCCTAGAAGAATTACAAAACTCTAAAACGCCTATCTCAGGCGGTGCCTTCGCAAAATTATTAGAGGTAAGCCGTCAAATAGTTGTACAAGATATTGCTTTGATTCGTGCCCAAGGAATTGATATACACTCAACTAATAAAGGGTACGTACTTAGTAAATCTGGTATATCTAAAAAAGTTTTTAAAGTTATTCATTCCGATGATGAGGTTGAAGAAGAATTAACCCTTATAGTTGATTTAGGTGGTAAGATCAAAGATGTATTTGTCTACCACAAAGTTTATGGTCTGTTGAAAGCAGAATTAAACATTCGCTCAAGATTAGATGTTAAACGCTATATGGATGAAATTCATTCCGGCAAATCAACACCTCTTAAAAATATCACTTCAGGATATCATTATCATACCATCGAAGCAGATAACGATTCGATTTTAGATTTAATAAAAAATGCATTAGCCGAAAGAGGCTTTCTTGCAAAATTACAAGATTATGAACCTGTCGATTTTTGGAAAGAATAATTTTTTAAAAACAATTATAAAAGCTCACTCAGATAGAACCTTATAAATTGATTCCTGTTTCTGTGTGAGCTTTTTTTATTTGTGTATTTACTTTTATGTATTTATTTCTTTCGTATTTATTTCTCTTGTATTTATTTCTCTTGTATTTTTTTACTCTTCTAGAAAAAGTTTTATATTTTTAAATACCCCACTCATTATTTTACAATCCGCTATTATTTTATCAGGGTTGTCTACAGGTGTTGATATTTCTTGATGTATATAAATTCCATGTATTTTCACCTTAGATGCTCCTTGCATATCGGATAAATAATCATTACCTATCATTACAGTTTTGTTTGTATCTAAATTATATTTTTTTATAGGAATCATAAAAAATTCTTCATCCGGCTTACTTACTTCGTAATCCGAACTGATAAAAATATCATCAAAATATTTATCTAAACCAAACATTTTTAATTCATTTAAAGTAAATAAACTTTGCGCATTTGACAACAAAAATATCTTTTTCTTATTTTCTTTTAAAAAATCAAGTAATTCATACACTCCATCATATAATGTTATATTTTCTGTTGAAATGCTTCTAAAAGTTGTAGCTAAATTTTTTATTTTGTCTTCTGAAATCTTATTTATTTTCTTATATTCAAACAATTTCTTGAAAACTTTTCCCAAATCAACATCTATATGTTTTCGATTGGGATTCTTTTTTCTTATGATATTCATTTCTTCCATTATGAAAAAATGATACATATCTTTTAACTCTTCATTAGTATAAATTGCACCTTCATATCCATACAATATTCTTATTGTATTCCATAATTTATCACTATCTTCATTTGTACGAATATCAATCAATGTTCCATATAAATCAAATAAATAATTATCAAATTTTTTTATGTTCGTATTTTTTTTAGCAGTCATTATAGTCTTCATTATAGTCTTCTTTCTGTTTTTTATTTTATTAGTTTTCCTTCATAAGCTCGTCAACGAATTCCGCTACTTTTTTCATATCAACTGTTGGCTCAAATCTCGCAACTACTTCACCTTTACGATTAACAATGAATTTAGTAAAGTTCCATTTTATTTCTGGATTATTTTTATAATTTTTATCAATTTTCTTTAACATTGCACCCATGGCTAATGCTTTAGGACCTTTTCCAAATCCTTCAAATCCTTTTTCTTCTTTTAAAAATTTAAATAATGGAATTGCATTTTCTCCATTAACATCAGATTTCTTCATCTGTGGAAATTGTGTATTATATTTTAATGTACAAAATTCATGTATTTCTTCATCTGATTCTGGTGTCTGTCCTGCAAACTGATTACAAGGTACATCAATAATTTCAAAACCAGCGTCATGATACTTCTCGTACATTTCTTCCATCGGTGTATAATGTGGTGTAAATCCACAACCTGTAGCTGTATTAACTACCATAACCACTTTGCCTTCATAATCACTCATTTTTACTTCTTCACCATTTGCATTTGTAACTGTTAAATCATAAAATTTCATATATTGTCCTCCATTTCACATTTATAATCACTTTTGTTTCGTCATTTCATTTTATTTATATTAGGTTGTCCACAATCGAATTGTATCACATCCTTTTCTTTTGTCAATTACTCTTCCCAAAATTTTATACTTTTTTAATTTTTACAAAAAAAGCATGTGCTTATCACTCGCACATGCTCTAAAAAACTGATTTACTATTTTTTAATTTTTTATATGAGAATCATGAAAATCTAGGCTTTCTCAAACTCATCTTTTCCAACTCCACACATTGGACAAACCCAATCATCTGGAAGATCCTCAAAAGCTGTTCCTGGTGCAATACCATTATCAGGATCTCCTACTGCTGGATCATACTCATAGCCACATGGGCCGCATACATACTTGTCCATCGCATATTCTCCTTTCTAAATTCATCACACTAAGGCTCTTATTAAAGTAATTAATATAACAAAATAATTAATTTAATAAATTTGCCCCTAATCGAATCAGTTCAAAACATTTTGCAATAGATTTTTACCTTAACAAACCTATCGCAACATTCGTATCATATAATATATCGATTATTTAGGAACATAGCTTATACAATTCAATAATTAAATTAAAATAAATCTAACATATTATCTAGATAGATTTTTTCTCTGACGTGAATTTGATATTCTGGTTTAACCATGTAATATAACAGGAATTCCAATATCATTGCACTTCCAAGACTTCTACCTTCTATTTTAAAATTAGAAAATCCCATTGGAACATATTTACTTTTAATATCTTTTACAGAAATAAATCCAGGATTTTCCATTGCCTTTGAAAAACTATATCCGTCGCTTGCATTTGGTGCACTACAGATATGACCTATACCTTTTTCGCCTAAATTTCTATAGCTTACCTCTTCATAGCAACGCTTTCTATCTTTGCAGCCAAACCAACAACATTCGTTACATAAAAACTCAACTTTATCTTTTTCTTGTTGTGTCATTTTTTGCAATTTATCGAATGACTTATTTAATCTAAAATCAGGCACAACATATAAAAATTCATCTCGTTTTACTTCATTTAAAAAATCATTAAAATCTGTAAGAACTTTAGTTGTTGAACTAACCATATATAAATTTGGATATTTTTTTTGCAAATACTCAAGCAATAGTTCAGAATGAATAATAACTCCTCCTGAATTTTGCTCAAATAATTCACATAATTCATTGCATTTTTTATCATTTAAATGCTCTTTTTTAAGTTGTGAATTACTAAATGTTAATCGCGCAGAAATATTATATTTATTCGTAAGCTCTAAAACTTTTTGCGACTCTACATCTGAAAATTCTATACGTCCGCCGCCCCATAAACAATCCGTTGGGGCACCATATATTGACGATATTTCGCTCCATTCATAAAAATATTCTCTATTATCTTTATAGATTGGCAAAAACGCTTTATATAATTCATAAAATTCAAATAATCCCGGCAAATGAAAATATGCCTTAGGCTCTTTTTTATTTTTATTAATACCATCCATCATTTAAATTTAAATCTTTCAATTCTGCTTGTGTTTTTTCACCCGGTCTGCAGTATAATTTTTGATTTTGAATGCTTACTCGTGAATTCTTTTCAACAGCTTTAGTAATAAATGCATTACTTCCGATTACAGAATTGCTGCCTATTACTGTTGCTCCACCAAGAATTGATGCACCTGAATAAATTGTAACATCATCTTCGATAGTAGGATGTCTCTTCTTACCATGAAGTTTTTGTCCTTCTCTTGTTGAAAGCGCGCCAAGCGTAACTCCTTGATATACTTTAACATGTTCACCTATTGTAGTTGTAGAACCTACTACAATACCTGTACCGTGATCTATAAAGAAATATCTACCAATTGTTGCACCAGGATGAATATCTATACCTGTTTTACTATGAGCATATTCTGTCATAATACGTGGAATAAGTGGTACCTTTAAAATAAATAATTCATGTGCAATTCTATAAATAGTTGTCGCTAAAAATCCTGGATAACATAAGACAATTTCATCTTTTCCATTTGCTGCTGGATCCCCATCAAATGTTGCCTGTAAATCAGTATTTAAATATTCGCGAATCTTAGGTACTTTTTGGAAAAATTCAAAAGTTAATTCCTGAGCTGTTTTTTGAATATCGTCTTCATCGCAGCACTCAAATTCACATTTATTATGTAATACAATAGCAATCTGTTTTTGCATATTGTACATAACATCTTCTATTAAAACTGATACATTATTTCTTACACTATAGAATCGATAAACCTTATCTCTATAAAATCCTGGAAAAAATATTCTCATTAATTTTGTGACAATATCAATAATAGCCTCTCTATCTGGTTGATGAAAGACTGTCATCTTATCTATATCTCTACCATTTTTATAATCAGATAATATATTTTCAACAATATCTCTTACTACATCTTTTTCTTCAAAATTACGCATTTTTCCTCCTCTAACCAATTATCTATAATATTTTCTATTTCATTAAGTATACTATATCTTTCGCCTTTTACCAAATATAATTTATAAATTCTGCTTTTGTATATTCCTTATAAATTATTTTTTGTCGATATAGCATCTATAAGCCTTATCGTTGTAATAAATAAAAAAAGGAGCCTAATATATGGAATTTTTTAATATTTATTCGAAATTATTTTTAGAATTTTCGGCATGCCTTTACAATATAATCTTATTAATATTTTTATATTTAAGATATAATGCAACTTCAAAATCAAGCGCTTTTTATAGAAAATTGGTATATTATGTTATTTACGCAACCAGCTTTGATATTGCAAGCACTATAATAATATCTAATTTCAAGCAAATAAATTACGGACTTGCCCTAATAATGTACTGTTTGCAACATGTTCTGATGATTTTTGTATCATATTATCTCTCATCATACACTGAGACTTATTTATATGGAACCCAGACAGCGTTTACTCTACATACCTTTAATAGAATTTTATTATATTGGATACTAACCATTCTTTTATTCTTCATAGTTGTTAGCTTATTTTTTTCATATCATCCACTTGATAATAATTTCCTGCCTCCAGTTTTTGCGCGTTGGATAGAAACCATAATTCCACTTTATTATACTTCCTATTCGATGGGACTAATTATTTTCAACTGGCACAAATATAATCATACTATTTTTGTGACTATTTTAGTATCTTATACAATCTTTTTCATTGGATTGTTACTTGAAATCTTTTTGGGTAATATTTTAAGGATTGGATATTTAGGCCTTTCTGTAGGTTTATATATATTGTTTTTTTCAGTCGAATTTCCAGACTACAACCGCATGATTTTAACTTTGAATGAACTAGAAAAAGCAAAAAAAGAAGCAAACCTTGCAAATGAAGCAAAAACAACTTTTTTGTCTAATATGTCTCACGAAATCAGGACCCCACTTAATGCTATACTCGGCCTTGATGAAATCATTATTAGACAAAGTAATGACCCTGAAATTCACAAATATGCCATGAACATTCACAATGCTGGCCAATCTCTTTTGAGTATTATTAATGATATCTTAGATTTTTCAAAAATAGAAGCTCAAAAATTAGAAATTTTACCAGGAGAATATGCTCTTAGTTCGATTATTAATGATTTAAACAATATGATTATGCCAAAAGTCAAAGAAAAAAATTTAACCTATAAAATTGAAATTGATTCAGATATTCCAAGTGTTTTATACGGTGATAGCGTTAGAATCAAACAAATTTTGCTTAATCTTTTAACTAATGCTGTTAAATATACTCCTTCTGGAGAAATACTTTTTTCTATAAAAATTCTTGAACGAGATGGAATCACTACAACTCTTCTTTTCTCTGTAAAAGATACTGGAATGGGAATGAAAAAAAGTGATATGGATAAACTTTTTTCACCTTTTGAACGTCTTGAGGAAAAAAGAAATAAAACAATTGAAGGCAGTGGACTTGGTATAACAATTGTTTCAAAATTACTTGCACTTATGAATTCTTCCCTTGAAGTAAAAAGTGTCTACAATGAGGGAAGTGAATTCTCATTTAAATTAACACAAAGAATCATTGATCCTGAAGCTATCGGCAATTCCTACATTGATTATGATGGCACAAAAACAGATATTTACCAAATTCAAATTCAAGCTCCAACAGCAACTATTCTAGCTGTTGACGATACTGAAATGAACTTAATTGTCTTTAAAGGCTTATTAAAAAACACTAGAATGAAAATTGATACAGCCTTAAGTGGACTAGAAATGCTATCTATGATTACCAAAAAACATTATGATTTAATTTTTATTGATCACAGAATGCCAATAATGGATGGTGTTGAAGCTTTACATCAAATGAGTACTTTTCCACATTTATGTAAAGATACTCCGTGTATAGCTTTAACCGCAAATGTTATACAAGGTGCAAAAGAACAATATATTAGCGAAGGATTTGTTGATTATCTTTCTAAGCCTATAAATTCTGCTCGCCTAGAAAACGTTATTGTTCAAAACTTGAATAAATCTATGATTTTACATCCAAATGATATTGGATACATAACTTGTGAAAAAATTTCTGACAGCAATCTAAATCAACATGAAAATACCACCGATAGAATAAGTAAGATATATGAGAATATTATTGATGGTATTTCATTTGATGAGGCTCAAAAGAATTGTGGAACAGTTGAATTGTGGCTAGAAAGTGCTAAAACTTTTTATAAAACAATACCTTCTATCTCTTCAGAATTAAAAAATTATATAGAAAAAGAAGATATAGAAAATTATACTATCAAAGTTCATGCACTAAAAAGTTCTGCCCGACTCATAGGTGCAATGGAGCTTTCTCATAAAGCTTTAGCTTTAGAAAATTACGGAAACAATGGAGATTGGGAAAAAATAAAAGAACTTTCTCCAAGTATGCTAAAAGAATTAGAGAGTTATACTACTAAACTATCTGCACTTTGTCCTGAAATTGATGAATCAGTTAAGGAAAAGATTTCTCTAAAAGATTTAAATAATGCCTATAAAGATATTTTAGAGTGTATAGAGGTGTTTGATTTTACACTTGCAGAAAGTATTTTTAATTCCTTAGAAAAATACAAACTACCTGACGGAGAAGAGGAATTTTTTAAAAAGCTCTCTGATTGCATTTTATTTTTAAAACGTGATGAAGCAATAAAAATACTAATTGATAGGAAGTATTAAAATGGCACGAAAAATCCTTATTTTATGTGATTCAAAAAGCTTTATGCTTAATGCTTTAGTCAGTGAATTGTCGACTAAAGGATATGAATTTAATATAAAAGACCTAACTTTAAGAAGCCTCATGGATATGGAAGAAGAAAATCTCTTGCCTAAAACTTGTTTAGTTTACTTAAAGGAACTTGATGATTTTACCATAGCAGCTCTAAAATATTTGTCTGATTTATATGATTCTCATCATATAAAGATAATACTATTAGGTAGTAAAAATGATTTAGAAGATGCTTTTTTTATCATCCCCAAAAACAAGATTGCACGAGCTTTTGTTAGGCCAATCAATGTCATCGATCTTGAGCATGAATTAGATAAAATCTATGAAGCTCAAGCAGAAGATTCAAAAACAAAGAAAATATTAATTATTGACGACGACGTTTCTATGCTTCGATCGATGAGAAACTTATTATCACAGCGTTATCAGACTTTTATCTTAAGTTCTGGTAAGGATGCAATTACATTTTTAAAAAATATACCTGTCAACTTAATCTTATTAGATTATGAAATGCCGGAAATGTCTGGCCCAGAAGTTTTTGCTATCCTAAAGGAGAATGCATTGACCAAATCTATTCCGGTTATGTTTTTGACAGCTAAACAAGATTCTGAAAGCGTCAAAACGGCGGTGGCATTCAAGCCCGAAAAATATCTTTTAAAATCTCTCCCGCCGGATACAATTCTTTCTACTATTGACGCATTTTTAAATAAATAAGATTAAATCTATTCAAACAAAATGATTTAATCGAACCAATTCACTAATATAGCAGTTCTAGCTATTTGGTGAACATATTTTATGGTTTGTGCTGATTGTGCTTTGATTGTTTGGCATGGTCAGCACAAACTTTTTTTGTAAAAACTAATTTTCCTCTTTTCCTTGTATTAAATACGTAAATTCATTAAAATAAAGATTAGAGCATTTATAATAACTCCACATTAAAAAGATAAATATACATTTAAATAAATTATCATATTACATTCTAGGAGGTAACATGGAAAAAAGGAAGCTCACACGCAGCGAATATATAAAAATCAAAAAACGCCGTCAACAAAAAAGAAAAATATTACGCGCGGGTGTTTATACTGTTTATTATGGATTTTGGACAATACTTATTGCCCTTATTTTTTACTTTTCATATTCTTTTATAACATCTAAATTCAAAAAAGACTCAACTTCAATTGGTTCAAAAAACAAAGACATCGTAATGTATAATTACGATTCTTATGACACAGATAATACCGTTGTTGCAAGTACTACAAACGATGCCTCAAATAAAAATACAAGTGTATCTCCTAATGTTACAGATAATAAGCCACGCAAACAAGATTTTGTAGATGATGGAAAATTAATCGTTTGTATCGATGCTGGACACGGCGGCAAAGACATTGGATGTAACTCCAAAAAAAGGAACGAAAAAAATGACACTTTAAAAATAGCACTTGAAGTTCAAAAATATCTCAAATCAAAAAAAGTAAAGGTTATTTTAACTCGTTCTAATGATTATTTTATAAGTTTACAAAAACGTGTAGATATTTGTTCTGAAAAAAAATGTGATTATTTTATTTCAATTCACAGAAATTGTGGTAATGGTTCTGGCTATGAAACATGGACTTCTAGTGATGCAAATGAAGAATCTAAATATCTTGCAAATAGCATTCATAGCGGCTTAGTTGATATTGGAATCAGTAAAGATCGTGGTGTAAAAAGCGGTTCGCAAAAAAGTTCTAAGGAAGATTACTTCGTTCTTAGAAACACCACTACACCTGCATGCTTATTAGAACTTGGTTTTTTAAATAACTATAATGACAATAAATATTTTGATAGTAACAAGAAAAAATATTCTAAAGCAATTGGTGATGCAATAATTGATACATATAACCAGTATCACGAAAAAAAATAACCTTTTAAAAATATTTAAATTTCAAATTATTCACTCACAAAATGTGCCATAGGTCCACTACCTAATCCTAAATCAAGATTAGCACCTATGGCCTTTTCTATATATTTTTTTGCTAAAATTATGGCCTCCTTTAATTCACATCCTTTCGCTAAATTAGATGCTATAGCACTAGAAAGTGTACAGCCAGTTCCGTGCGTATTTGAGTTATTTATTTTTCTTCCCTTTATCCAATTCGAATTTCCATTTTTTTCATATAGGAAATCATTTGCACTGTTTATACAATGTCCGCCTTTTATAAGCGTTGCACATTTATATTTTTGTGTTATTATTTTTGCAGCCTTTTCCATATCTTTTTCATTTTTTATTTTTAAATTCGATAAAATTTCCGCTTCGGGAATATTAGGAGTTAAAACAGTAGCTAATGGATATAATAAATTTTGAGCACTCTTTATTGTTTTATTATCTGTTAAATTTGCGCCACTTGTTGCGACCATAACTGGATCTATGACAATATTTTTTGCTTCATATTTTGTTAGTTTCTCATATGTTACCTTAACTAAATCCTCCCTTGCTATCATTCCAATTTTAATCGCATCTGGATAAATATCTGTAAAAATGCTCTCTAATTGACTATCTAAAAGTTCTTTTGATACATTTTCTATTTTAAAAACTCCTTTTGTATTTTGAGCTGTTATAGCTGTTATAGCACTCATTCCATAAACTTTATTTGCATTAAATGTTTTTAAATCAGCTTGTATTCCTGCTCCACCACTCGAATCACTCCCTGCTATAGTCAATGCTGTTTTAGTTTTTCTATTTAATTGCTTTGTTATATTTTTTAATTCTTCTACAGCTTCTTTAATATTTTCTGCCGAAAAAATTTCTTTCACAACAGCTAAACCACAGACATTAGTTCCAATAAGATTCATTCCGTTATTTTTATTTATTCCACCAATCGCTACTACAGGAATCTCTACAGTACTTGCTATTTTTTTTATTTGTGAATGCTCAATTATATATGTATCTTTTTTAGTATCCGTTTTAAAAGCTGCTCCAACACCTAGATAATCTGCTCCATTTAATTGTGCTTCAAGCGCTTGTTCAACTGTCTTTGCCGTCACTCCAATAATTTTATGATTACCGAGTATTTCTCTTGCCTTTTTAGGTGACATATCTTTTTGACCTAAATGTACACCATCAGCATCAATTTCTTTCGCCAATAAAACATCATCGTCAATTATAAATAAAACATTTTTCTGTCTGCATATTTCTAACAATTCTCGCGCTTCCTTCTTTTTTTGAACATAAGATTTTTTTTTCTCACGATATTGAATCATCGTTACACCATATTCAATTGCTTTACTAACTTGGGAATTCAACGAATTCGTAGCGGTCACCCACGAACTATCTGTAATTGCATATAAATTTAATTTACTAGATAAATCCTCTTTTAGATTATTATTTAGACATTTTTTATTTACGAACTCTAACTTATAATTATTTTGCTTAGCTCTTTCTATAAACGCTTTCATTTTCTCCTCATTTCTATCTACGAGAGCTCACGCAACATTTTTCCCTACGTTGGCATTATCCAAATCAGGTTATCGGTCGAAGATAATTTCTTCCTCTCAGCCCGCCTACGAGCTCCCGTAAAATTATTTTTTTTCATTTTAATTCATTTTAAAAATATTATCAATTATTCTATTGTATTTTTTATAATACATATTATTTTTTTAGGTGAAAAAATATGGTATATTATTCATATATTTCTAAATGATTGGAGAAATAATATGTCAAAAATTGCATTAATTACAGGCGCCTCAAGAGGAATTGGCGCTGCACTTGCGCGCGAATTTGCACAAACTGGATATAATTTAAGCCTCTGCTGTCGAAATTCGAAAGAGGATCTTTTTGCTTTAAAAAAACAACTTGAAGAGACTTATCATGTAGAAGTCATGACTTCAATTGGCGATATTGGAGAGTTTTCTTTTGTAGAAAATATGATATCTGAAACACTACAGCACTTTGGTCACATAAATGTTTTAGTGAACAATGCCGGAATTTCACATATAGGATTATTATCAGATATGTCTGTAGAAGAGTGGAATACTATCCTGAATATTAACCTTTCTTCTGCTTTTTATACTTCAAAACTTGTCATTCCTAACATGTTAAAGTTAGGATCCGGAAAAATTATAAATATCTCTTCCGTTTGGGGAAATGTAGGCGCTTCCTGCGAAGTTGCTTATTCCGCTTGTAAAGGTGGAATTAACTCTTTCACAAAGGCTCTTGGCAAGGAACTTGCTCCAAGTAATATTCAGGTAAATGCTATAGCTTGTGGATGTATTGATACTTCCATGAATGCTTGTTTTAGTGAAGAAGAACGCCAAGAATTAGCTGATGAAATACCAGCTGGACGATTCGGACAACCCGAAGAAGTTGCCAAACTTGCTCTACAACTTGTAGATGGAAATAATTATTTAACTAGTCAAATTATCACATTAGATGGTGGATGGATTTAGTTTTAAAAATAAAAGGTTGGAAGTTTGATACTCCCCTCGCAAATAGACAAGGGCATATCTGTTTTAAAAATTATACTTCCAACCTTTTTTATTAATTTTCTCCGTATTTTACTAACATATCTATTGGATTTGCTTTTCTTATTCTAAATGAAGTTATTGTAGCACTTATTATTGCACAAATTGTGATAATTGAAATTGTAAGTATCACTCCCTCTATTCCAAATTCCATTTTAACCGTTTTCATTCCAAATGATGACATTCCAATTATTAATAAATTGCATGCTATTGGTTTAGAAACTATTGCACCTATAAATGCCCCAACTAAAATTATAGGAATATTAGACATTACCATTTGTGCCATTAATTTTTTTGAAGAAAAACCTAATGCCTTATTAAGCCCTAAATTTTTCCATTCCATAACAACCTTAGAATGTATTAATAACCCCTCTACAAACATAACTATAAATGCTGTAATAATTGAAATTGCAATACTTATTTTACTTAGAACATTTCTTACAACATCCATTGTCTCACTAGCCAATTTTTCATAATTATCTATTTTATTTTTTCCTTCAGGATAGATTTTTAAAACTTCTTTTTTCATATTTTGAAAATTTTTTCCATCCTCTGCATAGATATCATAAAAAACTTCTTCTTTCCATTTTTTCTCAACAGGATTCAAACGTTCAAAAGCGTTTTTATTCATCATAACAGTTCTTCCCATATTGTTTATCTGCTGATATATTCCTGTAACGATGAAAATCTTTTTTTTACCTGCTTTTGTTAATCCTACTTCGATAGCATCACCTGATTTTATATTTAAATCATCTGCAAGACCTCCTGCAACTATTATTTCATTTGGATATTTACTCAAACGGCCTTCTATTAAATTGCAATATCTTAATTCTGATAAATCCTTATAAACAGAAGTCGTAATAACTCTCCCTTTTTCCCCATTTTTGTAATAGCAAGTAGCATTTTCATATTTTGCATTCATTGCTTTTACATATTTCATTTTCTTAAGTTTTTCTCCTAATGCTTCATTTCCATAAACACCTATAGTACCGCTTTCCGTTCCTGAAAACTCAAAAATTTTTTCTTGATTATTTCCAAAATTATAATAAATTCCATATGCTGTTTGCATTATAATTGCTGTAATGGCCATCATCAAAAAAATAGCAAGTGATTTTTTCCACGATGAGAAAATACTTTTTAAAGAAAGCGCTAAATTAATTGGTAATCTTGTTGCTGTTAATGGGAAAAAGTTTTTCTTGTAATTATGAGTATTGATACCACCTCTTAATGCTGTTAAAACCGTTATCTTTTTGAATTTTCCTGAACTTATATAGGCTACAGCACATGAAAATAAAATAATAAAAAGCGAAACAATAAACATATTTATAAAATTCAACCCTTGATTCCACTCTAAACCTAGAACATTCTCTACTAACTTTCCTGCTCGTTTATAAACAACTTTTCCTATTGTTGAACCTATTATTGTTCCAAATAAAGTAACCAATCCAATTTCATATACAACCACTCCTCTAAGTGTCGATATTTTATAACCAGATGCCATTAAGAGTCCAAAGTCTCTCATATTTTTTTCAATAAAATTTCTAATAGCAAATGATATTACTAAGGTTGAAATCACAAATATCATTATTGAAAATACTAACAATATTCCTAGTGCCATATTTGGCATAAACATGCATCCACCTTTCATGCCACTATACCAACCAATTGCTTCTGTTACTAATTTTTGTGAATCAACAACTCCACCTGTTTCTTTAGTTACTTTATCAACAATATCATCTTCAACTTTATCGTTATAATATTGCGGATATAATGTCGCATTAAATTTTACCTGTGATATAACATCCTTTATCTTACTAAATTCATCCATCATCTTATCTGAAGCATAAATAGTATATAACGTAACATTTAGCGGCGTCGCATACATTGGATCTTGAACATATCCAACAACTTTTAAATCATACTTTACACCATAAAATTTAAGTTGAAGAATCGAACCCACTTTATAATCTGAATGCAAATAATAAGGTATTAATATCTCATTGTCCTTATATTTATTAGGGTATTTATAAGTTTTATTAATGTTTCTTTTTTCGTTGTAGGATTGAACCGTAAATGTAAAATCACGCCATGTTGAACTAGATTTTGCTTTATGTTTTGCATTAATCAACAACCTTCTAGATACATCATACGCCTTAATTCTATTATCTTTTTCAATAATTTTTTGAGTAACAGCTTTAGCATTTTTATTTATCGATATAGTAATATCTGCACCATTTATCTCTTCAAAATGACTTTCAACAACTTTCGACATATTAAATAACATAGCTATACTAACTGACATAAGCATTGTTGAAATCAACACTAATGTCAAAAATACAATAACATCAACCTTTTGTTTTTTTATGTTGGATTTAATTAAACATATTTGTGCAAACATATTACCACCCCATTTCTTCTAAGAAATGATTTAGTTTCTTATTTACACTTTTTTCACGTTTTGAATATTTTCCTAACTCAATAGTATCTTTTATAATTCCATCTTCTAAATACATTACTCTATCGCCTCTTCGTGCTGCCTCAACACTATGTGTTACCATTACAATTGTCTGGCCTTTTTCATTCATATCTGTAAGAATATCTAGAAGTTTTTCTGTATTATCCGAATTTAATGCTCCTGTTGGTTCATCTGCAAAAAGTACCTGTGGTTCATTTATAATTCCCCTAACAACGGCAACTCTTTGCTTTTGACCTCCTGAAAGTTGACTAGGAAATTTATTAAAATCCTCTTCTTTTATACCTACATGTAATAAAAGCGTTTTGACTTTTTGAACTAATTTTTTTCTATTTTTATGCGTTAAAAGTCCACACACCATCACATTATCTAAAACAGTCAATGTATCATTTAAAAAATTTTGTTGAAAAACAAAACCGGTATTTTTTCCTCTAAAAACACATAATTTTGCATCTGAGTAATTTTGTATTTCTGTCCCATCATATATTATTTTTCCTAAAGTTATACGATCCATTCCGGATAAGGAATACAATAACGTCGATTTTCCCGATCCTGAATTTCCCATTATCACTAAGAATTCACCTTTATGTATTTCTAAATTCAAATTTTTTAAAACGTGTTGTTGTACCGAATTATTTGAAAATGTTTTGCATAAATCTTTTGCTATAATCAACTCCGACATAATGACCTCCTAAAAATTCGCTATATTTTTCCTTGATTTATATTTATACTACAGCAAATTTTTATAAAAATCTTTACCTTAAACTTGCATATTTCTTAACTATTTCTTAACTGTTTTTTTATGTGAAGCACCACTACAAAGCCCTTATCACAATAAATTTCTACACCACCATTTTGTTTTTCCATAAAATATTTTACAAGATACATTCCGAGCCCAGCACCTGTATCTTTAGAATTTCTAGCATTAGATCCTCTATAATATTTTTGTGTCAAAAGTGGTAGTTCTTCTTCAGAAACTCCTTTTCCAAAATCTCTTATTGTCATAACGAGTTCTGTTTCATTTTCTTCATACTTAACTTTTACAACAGTATTTGCGTATTTATAAGAATTATATATTATGTTAGTTATAACCTGCTCCATTCTTAATTCATCCATATAAATCAAACACTCTGTCACTTGATTTTCTTCTTCAATCGTTCCAAAAATTCGAAGCTCTTCTAAAAAATATGAAAGCTTTCTTGAATCCACTAATTCTGGATTAACTTCTAATTCCTCTAATTCTTCTAAAGTTGCATGAAAAAGATTATTTATTAGCTCATTTATAGTGTCACTCTTTTTTTCAATAGTTTGAAGTTTTTCTAATTTTTTAGGATCATCTTCTTTAATAAGTAAAAGTTCTGTAACAGCCTTTATTGTTGAGATTGGCGTTTTAATATCATGACTCAATTCAGCTACTAATTCTTTTTTAGCCACATTAGCCTCATATTCTTTCTGCTTTGCTTTTTTTAATTCTTCTCTCATAATATCAAAACCTTCTGTAACCTTGCCAAAATAATTATATTTATGCCTAGGTAATTTTATATCTAAATTTAATTTTGCTATTTCTCCTGTATATTTTTGTATCTCATTATATTGTTGTAATATTCCTTTATTAATAAAAAAATACACACTCACAAACAATCCTGAAATAATTGTCCACATAATAAGTACTTTTTTTATTAATTCTTCTTTAAATTTTTTAAATTTTTCATGATTATTAAACCAAATAACTGTACCTCTTGTGCTTTTATTTGGCTCAAATTCCATTACAAAATCATTATTCTTATATGCTTTATATAATTCTTTTTCATAAGTTTCATCCTTTTTCAAAATGATTTTATACGATTTATTATCCGTAATTTTCTTAGTCTTCTCATAATCTTCTGTGACCTTATAATAACGTTCATTTATATATGACAAATTCACCTGTGGTTCATCATATTGAAACAACGTAACACAAATATATATAAATGAAACTATTATTGTAAGAAAAATAATTGTATCTAATCGTTTTCCCATATGTCTAATTTATACCCCGTTCCCCATATTGTTTTTATAAGCTGTGGTCTACTCGGGTCGTTTTCTATTTTTTCTCTTAATCTCCTGATATGAACATTTAATGTACTATCACTATAGAATCCATCTTGCCAAACAGTCTCAAACAGTTCTTCTTTTGTTACAATTTCACCTCTATGGTTATACAGTTCTTGCAACAAAGCAAATTCTCTAGCCTTTAAATATATTTTCTTTCCTTTATATATAATAGTAAAATTTCTATTATCTAATTTTATTATGTTTTCTTCTTCCGAAACTAGCATATAATTACTGTTTTTATCCGTTTTATTATAATTTATTTTTTCATCAGTACACTCTTTTTCATTATTATTTAATTCAAGACGTCTTAAAGTAGCCTTAACTTTCGCCATAAGTACGCTTAACGAATATGGCTTTTTCACATAATCATCGCCTCCAGAACTTAAAGCTACTAAAATATCATCATCCTTTTGTCTTGCACTTATAAATATTATTGGTAAATCATATTTTTCTCTGATTTTTCTGCAAATATCTATCCCATTTTCATTTTTTAAATTTATATCTAAAAGTAAAATACTGACTTGATTTTTCTCTAAAAATTTAAAACAATCTTTTCCCTCTTCAACAAAAGCCGATTTTATATCAAACATATTAAAATACTCTGACGTTGCTTCTGCTAATTCACGTTCATCTTCAACAATTAAACACTGATATATCATCGTGTTTTCCTCCTCGCAATATTTTTTAGTGCCTTATCTAATCCATTTAAAATTATATTCTCTAATATGATTTTAACATATTACTTATTATATTTCAGCATTTTTACCTATTTTGGGATCGAGCACATTTTTTTGCTAAATCTAGTTCTTATTTTTTAAAAATTTTTTTAATTTTCAAAAAAAACCTCATTTCTAGGCCTTGCCACTTCTTAAAACATTAGTATCAAAAACTAATACTTTAAAATCTGACACATTAGCCTAGCAATGAGGTTTAATATTTTTGCTATTATTACTATATATTAAATTTTATCGCCTTTTAAAATAATTACTGTTCTAGCTGGTACTCTGATTGTATTTGGTCCGTAAATCTCAGTAAAAGCTTGTGCATCAATACCATCTTTATATTCACAAAATGTATTAACTTCTACTCTCCATTCGAACGTATATGGTAATTCTGGCAACTGCATAGTAAGTGGCTCCCAGTATGTATTAATTGCCACAAAAACAATATCATCTTTCGTATCCTCTTCATCACGCCCCGCATACATTACACCAATCATATGGGTATCATAATCAGTTTGTGCCTTATATGGATAACCGTTATGTATACTAATCTCTGGTAAAGAAGATTTTGATGGTCTAGTCGTTTTTCTGAGTACTGGATGATCTTTTCTAAATTTAATCATAAACCTTACAAAATCATGTATTTCTCCAAACTCTTCTAATCGATTCCAATCTAACCATGAAACAATATTATCCTGGCAATACGCATTATTATTACCAAACTGAGTATTACAAAATTCATCTCCTGCAAAAAACATCGCAGGTCCTCTACTACATAATAATGTTGCAAATGCATTCTTAATCAATCTAAGTCTAAGCCCCTGAATAACCGGATTGTTCGTTTCACCTTCTACTCCACAATTCCAACTATTGCCGTTATTATCGCCATCTGTATTATCCCAACCATTTTTCTCATTATGTTTCATATTATAAGAATATAAATCATAAAGAGTAAATCCATCGTGACAAGTTAAAAAGTTTACAGAAGCGCTATTTCCACGGTATTTTGGATCATATAAGTCCTTAGAACCTGTAATTCTATTAATTGCATCCTGAGCTGTTCCTGCATCTCCTTTTAAAAATCTTCTCATGTCATCTCTATATTTTCCGTTCCACTCAGCCCATCTACTCCACGAAGGGAAACTACCAACTTGATATAATCCTCCAGCATCCCAAGCTTCTGCAATTAATTTTACTTTTCCTAGTACAGCATCAAATGCCATTTCCTCTAATATTGGAGGATTAGCCATTGGTGCACCATTTTGATCTCTACTTAAAATTGATGCCAAGTCAAATCTAAATCCATCAACTCTATATTCAACAACCCAATGTCTCAAGCAATCAATAATAAAACGTCTTACAATTGGATGATTACAGTTCAATACATTACCACAACCACTAAAGTTGTAATAATATCCGTCAGGTGTCAACATATAATAAACATCATTATCTATTCCCTTAAATGAAAAACAAGGTCCCTGTTCATTTCCCTCTGCAGTATGGTTAAATACAACATCAAGGATTACTTCTATTCCATTTTTCTTTAAGTCATATATTAATCGTTTTAATTCTTCGCCCTCATGATTGTGTTCTCTTTTATATGCATAACTTGTATTTGGTGCAAAAAAACATACCGTATTATAGCCCCAATAATTATATAATTGAGTACCATCAACAACTCTTGCACTTTCCATTTCATCAAATTCAAAAACTGGCATAAGCTCTATTGCATTAATACCTAAGTCTTTCAAATATGGTATTTTTTCTCTAATTCCCTGAAATGTACCTTTAGCATGAACACCTGAAGATTTATCTTTTGTGAACCCCCTAACATGCATTTCATAAATAACTAAATCTTCAAAAGGTAACTCCAATTGTTTTACATCTCGCCAGTCAAAATTATTTTTTACAACACGCGCTTTATACGTGAATGGCTTACCACCATCTTCTGACTCGCCCCAATTTCTTTGACCTGTTACAGCCTTAGCATATGGATCAAGCAAAACTTTACTTGAATCAAAAATCTTACCTATTTCCGGTTGATATGGTCCATCAAATTTATAAGCATATTCAAATTCGTCAATTTTTAATCCATACACTAACATTGAATACGTGTTACCTATATGACAGTTCTGTGGAAACAAAAGCTCAGCATAAGGCTCACTCTCTCTTGGTTTAAAAAGTAATAATGTACAACTAGTTGCACCATGAGAATTAATCGTAAAGCTTACCCCAAATGGAGTTTCCGTTGCTCCTAACATTCTATAATAGCCTGGTCTTACCATGTAGCCTGAGACCTCTTTTAAAGGTGGTAATTTACCATCTTTACCATATAATTGAACTGCTGCCATATCCATTTCATAATAGCCTACTAGAGCATCTGCCATGTCATGACTTTCATCACTTTCACCTTTTTCCTTTTTCGGTCTAATGGTATTAACAAGTCTATTATCTTTCCAAAACATGGAAAACCTCCTTGAAATTAATATACTTATTACTTATATAGCCTACAACAATGTAAACAAACATTTTTTGGCGGCATCTATCTATACCCTACATATTATTTATCGACATTTTTTTCAATATCTTTTCTTATTTCAAGTCTAACACAACGAAAATTTTACTTCAATTTGCTAATTTGCCATATTTTTCGTGTAATACAAACAATTTTTGTGAAAATTTTGCTCTATTTTTTTATTTTTCTACACTTAAAATATCTAGTGTATGAGCTCCTGCTCCTAATAAATCTTTTCTCTCACATGTAGCTAATTGATACTGAATAACCTGATCAACCTCGTCTTCTGTTAATTTATTTAAATATTGACGTAAAACGTTAGTCGAGCCATCTGGAGATAAAATTAAGTCACGCTTTAATTTTGTTTGCTCATTTAATTCATCGATATCTTCAAGTCTTACATAACTATATAATTCATTTGCATTTTCTTTACAATGAAAAGTTTTGTCTAATTTACCAGAAGCTATGCTCTCCCCTAGATGTCCCTCTTTTATTCCAAAAAATAAAACTGCATAGTCATTCATAACATAAGACACAAAAATATTTGCACCATTTTTTGATACTCTTTTTGCCTCATTTAACGCTTGAATTTTTTCTTCTTTTTTTAATAAATGATACATTGGTCCTAATACAAGAACTATATCGAAATAATTATCTTCGTATTTCTTTAATTTTAAAGCGTTTCCTAAAATTGCCTTAACGCTACTTCCTTTTGACTTTAGAACACCTAAATTATGTTTTACTAGTTCTATAGCATGTACATCATAGCCTTCCTCAGATAATGGAATGCAGTATCGTCCTGTACCAGCACCAACTTCAAGAATTTTTAATTCTTCTTTTTTCATATTGTTCTTCTTTAAATACTCATCTATGTACTTGTGAATATATGTCATCGAAACTTCGTATTCTATTCTTCCATAACGCGAATTAAGTCTCTTATCTTCATTGAATTTATTGTAATACTCTTCTAAGTGTGTCATATCGTTTCTTTTCTCCTATTCTAAAAAATTAGATTCTTCTACAACGTCACATGTTCTTTATTATAATACATATTCCGTTTAGTGTATATTTTTTTCTAAAACCACATTAAAAAAAGGACCCTACGGTCCTTTTTTATTTAACTATCTCATATAACCCGAATGAATTAATTTCGACACTCATTCCGATTTCTAAACCTAACGGAAGCTTGTATTTTGGTACATTTCTTAGGTCCTTGTCATTTGCTAAATTTACTATTTGAATATCTTTTAATCCAATACTAGTAACTTTGTAAATAATCTTATCTTCTTTTTGTTGCATAAAATAACACCTACTACTCTGTCTCAAATTTTGTCTCTTTACTAGTTTAACAAATTTTTCATTCTACTTCAAGCGGTCCATTTTTGTTTTTTAATCTTCGCTTATTCTTGTACATCATAGCATCAGCTCTATCTCTTGTATCCTCTAAACTATTGTCTATGTTCTTATCAAAGATAGCATAACCAATGGCTATATTCATAATTATAGCCGGTTCTGTACGATTATACATTTCTTGTAAAAGTTTAATTGTATTAATATATTTACTAATTGGCATATCTAATTTATTTGTTATAATAGTGCAAAACTCATCTCCACCAATTCTATAACTTTCACCAACTTCATTAAAAACTTTATCAATAATCTTAGCCGCTTCTATGATGTATGTATCACCCTCAAGATGCCCAAAAACATCATTTGTTTTTTTTAAATCATTTAAATCATAGGTAATTATTGCAACATTAATTTTTCTTTGACGTTCTCTCATCCATCGTTCATAGGAATTTCTGTTTTTTAATCCTGTAAGAACATCTTTTTCAGCTAAATTATAATAGTACTCAAGTCTCTGCTTTTCATCTAATAACTTTGATCTATTTCCTGCGAGTTTGCCCCATATAATTGAACTTACAATAATAATCATTGTAATCGCATACATATAAGTATCAAATCTAACAAAATAATATATAATGATTATACTAATTATACTTAAAAACAACCCAATAATTTCAACAACAGCCCCTATACTATGCCTCTGATGCCGCATATTTTGTTTAATCGTAATAATTCCCGTATACATCAAATCTACTATCACGATAAGGCAAAGCATATGAGTTACAATAACACTTTGATGTAATTCAAAAATACCAGCTAGTTGAAATAACAATGAAAAAATTATATTTAAAATATATCCAATTCCAACCACAAAATGAACTACTTTATTATGCCTATTATAGTATTTACTAAAAAAAATCAATAATGGATATGGTATAAGCATTATAATTAAATAGCTTGTAAAATAACGTGCCACACTATTTCTATAAAACATCGTAACAATATGTGACTCATTCACCGCCCATATTCCTAATAATACGAGTACAATTCCACAATACATTGCGCCATCACTTTGATCTAATTCCACCGTAGCAAAAGCAAAATTAGCACAAATATACAAGCCAATTATTATAACAATAATTGAAACCATCAATTCTAAAAAATATTTTTCTAATAGAGTCTTTATCGTCAATGATTTATCCCCTATAAGAAAATGTATATTTTTTATATTATTAATTCTAGTTTCATATTTCGTATAAATATAAACATCATTCATTATATCATTTCTAATAATGACTTGATTCCATACGTTTCCAGTTGTTTCGCCATATTTTGAATTAACTTTATGACAACTATATATTTTTTCTCCGTCAACATACGCATCAACTTCTAATCTATTAGTAAAAAAAGAAATCATTTTACCTTTTTTCAGTATCTCATCTCTATCAAAAACATATAATGTTTTTAATCCATCCATTTTAACTACCTTTTTAGGCTTAATGACTTCAATTTTTTGTTTTTCATCATTTAGATTAAATTCTTGATTATATTTAAGGAAATTAGAAGCTATCATAAGGAAGAAAATTATAGATACTATAATTACTTCTATCCAATAGAAAATTTTTCTAGTTCTATTACTAATCTTCTTCATAGACCATCCCCCCAAGTTAAAAACTTAAAGTCTTTTATCTAATTTCAGTCATTTTCTCTGTTATTTCTTCTAATTCATCACAAAGTTTTTTTGCTTTTGAAAATTCATCTTTCAATAAATGCTGTTCAATTCGTCTTTCAACTTCTTTTTTCTTTTGCTCAAGTAATAAATAATCTTTATTAAAATGCTTTGAATAAATCATTTTTCTAAATGCTCTATTACTCATTTGACGAATAGAATTATTCTCTACTAATAACACTCTATCTGCTAAAGTTGCAATAGTATAAAAATCATGCGAAACAAAAAGAACTGCTCCATTATATTCTTTTAAAGCCTTTTCTAATGATTCTTGCGCATAAATATCTAAGTGACTTGTTGGCTCATCTAATATTAAAACATTTGGTTTCTTAGATGTAACTTCTTTCACCTGATACATATTTTTTTCTCCACCAGACATTTTTTTGTCTTCAGAAGTCTCTTCTAAATCGTCTCTTGTTTGTGACAAAATAGAAATACTAGCATTAGGTGAAAATTCAATCTTTCCAGTAAAATTCTTGTTATCTACATTTTCTGACAGTTTCTCTGCAACAGAATCATTTGCCACTTTCATAATACGATTTAAAAGTGTAGTTTTACCTGTTCCGTTAGCTCCAACAATTGCGACTTTTTCTCTTCCTTTTATATCGAATTCAACTTTTTCTAATAATTTTTCTTCAAATTCAACTCCAAAATCTGAGACCTTGATTGCAATATCTTCTTCTTCTAATGAATCAGAAGGTTCAATTTGAATATCATATACAGGAGTCTCTAAAAATGGTGACTTAATCTTATTCATCTTAAGTCTTTCTAAATAGCTAACTCTTGCTTTCAATTGGCGTCCACGAGATGCCGAATCAATAACGGTTGCAGTTGCTCTTAACTTTTTAACCATTTGCTCATTTTTTTCGATTTCTTCATCCTGTTGTTTCTCAATTTGTCTATTTTCTAACTTAGTTTCTAATCTCATTAAGTTATATTCTATAAAATTACCGATAAACTGTTGAACTTCGCAGTTTTCAATCTGAAGAATCTGATTAAAACAATGATTTAATAGGAATCTGTTATGTGTTATAACAAGCATTGTTTTAGGATATGTTTTTATTAATTCAACTAAACCATTTAAATTTTTAAAATCTAAAAAGACATCTGGTTCATCCATAATTAACAAATCTGGTTTCATAAGCATTGCCTTTATAACTTGAACAAGCTTAAATTCTCCACCTGAAATATCCTTAATAGGTAAATCACACTTTTCAAATAAATCAGCATCCTTTAATGCTTTATAAATATTAGTAGAAGCATGTTCTCCATCTAATGCTAAAAACTCATCTAATAAACTTTGATATTTTTCGAATAATTCATCCATGTTTTCAGCTTCAGCCATCATAGCACATGTATCTTCTGTCTCTTTTAATAATTTAACAAAATATTCATTTAAATATTCAAAAACAGTAGTATTACACGCTTTATCATGTACTTCAAATTGTTTTACATAACCTATTCTTTTGTTTTCTAAACCTGTTATTTTTCCGTCGTATAAATACTTTTTTGGATCTAACATCATATCAATTAATGTTGTTTTTCCTGTACCATTACTTCCAATAAATACGCAATGCATTCCTTCTTCTATTTCAAATGAAACATCTTTATATAATTCTTTATCTGGAAAAGAATATGATAAATTCTCAACTTTAATCATTTTTTATACCTTTCTAACACAACTAGTTAGTCTTTTCTTTTATATTTCTCTTATTATAATACATCATTTTATCAGCTCTCGAAAAAGTATTTTCTAGATTATCATCATATTTCGTCGAAAAAATAGCGTAACCTGCAGCGACCTCCATTTTTACCTCATGATTAGATTTATTATACTCATCTTGTAAACTCTTCAAATCATCTAGTAATAACTCAATATCTTTTTTGTCTCTTTTTTTTAGGATGACACAGAATTCGTCACCACCAATTCTATATACATCACCTAATTTTTCAAATACATCTTTAATACAGTTAGCACAGGCTACTATTAGTCTATCTCCAGCCTTATGACCATAGGTATCATTGCAATGTTTTAAATTATTTACATCAAATACGCACACACTATACCCACTATACTCTTTTAAACCGAACATAAAATTTTCAAAACTATTTCTATTTTTGATATTCGTCAAAATATCATACTCTGCCTGAGAACGATATATTTCTATGCGTTTATTTTCTTCGTCTAATACAATTTCGCGCTTCGTGATATTATACCACACTCCAACACTGTATGCTACAACCAACACTAACACATAAAAATTATTCTCAAAATGCATCATCCTATATGATAAAACAGCCAACACATAACCAATTAACAAGCCACACGTTTCTGTAATTTTTTCAATTTTATAAACTGTATCCTTATTATTCTTAAAAAATAAATAGGATACATAAATAAGATACCCATTCATAGCTGTCAAAACTATTTGGATCCATGTTAATATTTCTCTAAATTCTATTATTCCTAAAAGTTGCAATACTACATATATAAAAGCTTGTATTGCAGACACTAATTTTATTATTTCTGAAAACCAATTATATTTTACACCATAATAAGAATCCACAAATAAAATAAAAGGAATAGGAACTGTTAATAAAATGCCATAAATCATAAAATATACGGATGAACTATTATCAAACAAAACGTTTAAAATATCCATCTCTAAAGAGCACCACATTCCCATGTACATTAACAAAGTTCCATAATACAAGATATATCTTTGTCTTTTTTTCTTATAGCCAACTAGCCAATAGCTTATAATAATATAAATTCCAAGAAGCAACTCAATTGTAACAAGTGCATACCTCGACAAATTCTTTATTATAAAATTATAATAAAGTGTTGATTCTTCTCCACATTCAAATGTTATTGGTTTAGATGTCATTGAAAAATCATCCTTTGTTTCCACTATAACTTTTTGAACTTGTGGCGAAATTAAAGCAAAATTAAAGCGCGTACCTGAATTTCTTCCAAAAGGGGAGTTTGATTTTTCTACCCTATAAACGCACTTTTTTTCACCTGTTGTATACATTTCTTCAATATTAATTGCTGTGTAATGACTATAAAATTGAAGGCATCCACCATTATTTCTTATTGTTTTTCCATTCAAATAATACCTTTTTATCGGTATATCCGAATTTTTTTGTGGAATTTCTTCTATTTTTTGTGGTACTAATTTAATTACATTTTTCTTTTCAATTGTGTATTTTTTAACACCCCCATCTGTAAATATCATCGAGGATGCTATCCACATAAATACAACGAGAAGTGAAACTAAAACAATAAATAGCCTATCTTTTTCGGTAAATACATTATTCATAGTCTCACTCTCCTCCCTGTATTTTATGGTTTTTGTGTTTAATTCTATAATTTTTATTTCAAATATATTTATCTAGTTTTCCAGCTTCATTTTCAATTTTTTCAAGTAAACCTTTAGTAGTTTCAACTTTTTCAAGATTACGATTACTATATTCTTGAGCTTGTTCTGAACTAGAAGCAACCTCTTGCGATACAGATGACAACTGCATAATATTATCCACTATCTGATTATTTGCGTCAGATAAACTATTAATCATAATATCTATTTCATTTATATTTCTAGTCAATTCACCAACACTCTTGCTCATAGCTTCAAAACTTCCTGCTGCTTCTGTAATAAGTTCATTTTGTGAATTTGTTGCTTCTGTTGATTCTTTAACAGCCTCTGCTGCATTATTTGCATTAAACGAAAGTTCCTCTAATACATTTGCAATTGTTTCTGTCTCTGCCCTTGTTTTTTCAGCTAATTCTCTGATTTCATCTGCAACCACAGCAAATCCTCGACCTGCTTCACCTGCCCTTGCACTTTCTATTGATGCATTAAGAGCCAATAAATTTGTCTGACTTGATATTGAAAAAATTGTATCTGCTATACCTTTAACAGCTTCTGTTTTTTCTTGCAAATTATCCATTGCTGTCGCTACATGTGAGTTTGTATTTTGAATAGTTGCAGCTTGCTCTTTTAATTTATTAATAGTCACTTGATTGTTTCCATTAATCTCTTCTGCTCCATTAGCAATCTCAACCATATCTTTTGCGTATTTAAGTGTTTCCTCAATTGATTCTTGAATATTTTGAGTCATTTGAGTTTGAGTTTGAACATTTTCTACTGTAGACATGTTACTTACAGTAATATCGTTTACAACCTTATGAACTACTCCTGTTGCATCTTCTAATTCTCTCATATTAGTCATTGCACTGTTAGTTTGATTTCTAACAGAATCAGCCACTGAAACTATTTCTCCTAGCATTTTATCCTGGATACTTTTATCATAGTCAATTTTTCCAAACATATCACTTTGAAATTCTTTACCTATTGAAACTGCCAAATATGCTATAGCCACAACTAAGATTATTGCGGCAATCAAAAAGGATTCAACTACTGTATCTTCTACTGATACATTTTTAAGAACAAATTTTTTTACTAAAAATATTCCTAAACATGAAGAACTAACTAATATGCCTGCCAATGCAGAAAAAATTTTATCATAAAACAATATACAACCTATCAATGGAGCTGTAACTAAAACTGAAATATAACTTGCATTATAAACAATAGATGTAACTATCTGGATTAAAATAAGTCCAAACAATGCACAATATCTTAATCTCTCTTTATTTTTATCCAACTTTAAATCTAAAACTAATAAAAATAATACAATAAGTGTACAACCATCTACATTCAAAACTGTTTTTAATGTATTTAATTTCGCTACATAATTAACTCCACTTATCAAAAAAATGAAAAACGCAAAAATTACGTAACCCATTACAAGTGCCCGATTCATTCTTGCCTTCTGTTTCGTTAAGTCCGCATATACAAATTCTTGCTCTCTCATAGGACCTCCTACACATCATATAAACCCTGAACAATACTTCTGAAACACTAAAGCTATCACTTAAGAGACTATTTTACTGGAACACAATGTTTGTCATTAATTTCTTCAACTTTTTTAACTCTTCTTCTATATTTTTCATCTGTTAGAGCTTCAGTTGCCATCCAATCTTTTACTATTTCCATGGCAATCATACTACCAATAATCTTAGCACCTAAACATAATACATTTGAGTCTGTGTGCCATCTTGCTAATTTAGCACAAAATGTATCTTGGCAAACTGCCGCATATACACCATTAATTTTATTTGCGATTAATGCACTACCATAACCAACACCATCTACAAATATTCCTCTTTCACACTCGCCTTTTGCAACTGCTAAAGAAGCTGGATATACAAAATCAGATAAATCACATGAATTTTCATCTTTTGTACCAAAATCTACTACTTCATGTCCTTCACTAATTAAATATTCCTTAATTTCATTTTTTAATTTTGTTCCTGCATGATCACATGCCATTGCGATTTTCATCTACAATGCACCTCCTAATAATAAAAATATTCGCACTTTACTACATGTTTTATCGGCTAGAATCAACGATTTTTACAACTTTAGCTATAATTTCTAAATTATTAATAATATCGCTATTCTCAAGTGAGTGATTGGCATTTTCAATAACATATGATGACAATTTATACTTTTTAGACAATTCAATAATTTTAGTATAATCACTCCACTGATCTTTATCACCAATTACAACTACTCCACTTTTTTCAATAACATATTTAAATGTTTCTTCTAAAGGAGTTAGGAAAATGTTAGAAATTTTTAAGTCTTTTTTTATTATTTTCTTATCTGACAGATACTTAAAAAACGATGACGCACCAACTGTTCCGATGCTTTTAGAAATAAAAATAACTTTTTTATACTCATCCCAATTAACGTCTTTTAATTGTTCTAATGTTTGATTTTTAACCAACTCATATGCATGATTCATTTTTTCTTTATCATCTTTAATATTTTTTTGAAATCCACAATATGATAATTTTTTTATTTCATAACCATCTTGTACAAACAACTTTCCTGTGTAATATAAAAGTGGTTTATCACATGTATATCCAACACCTGGAAATAAAACAACTAAACTTTTTTTATTCATTTTCTTATCTCACCCATCTTCTCTTAACCTAATAAAACTACTTTTATATAATATCACTTTTTTTTGCACTGTAAAATATTTTATGCTAAACTAATAAGGATATATTTTTGAAAGGTGTGATAAAATGCAGCAAACTAACCCTTTAGCAACTGTTTCTGAAAAAAAACTTCTCAAACAATTTGCTATTCCTAGTATAATTGCGATGCTAGTTAGTTCTTTATACAATATTGTTGATCAATTTTTTATTGGACGCTCCGTTGGAGGGCTAGGCAATGCAGCAACTAATATAGTTTTTCCATTAACTATATCTTGTATAGCCTGTGCTCTTTTATTCGGAATTGGCGGTGCATCAGCTTTTAATTTAACCTTAGGTAAAGGTGATACCACTCATGCAAAATACTTTATTGGAAATTCAGCAACAATGATGTTTTTATGTGGATTAATTCTTACCTTCGTATCTCAGTTTTTTATGGTTCCAATGCTTAAATTCTTTGGTTCTCCTAATAGTGTTTTAAAATATGCAATTACATATACTCGAATCACTTCCATTGGATTTCCTTTTTTAATTCTATCCACTGGTGGAGGTCACCTTGTTCGAGCTGACGGAAGTCCTAAAATGACTATGATAATTAACATGACCGGCGCAATAATAAATACCGTTTTAGATGCATTATTCGTTTTTGGTTTTCATTGGGGAATGACTGGTGCTGCGACTGCAACAGTTATTGGTCAAGTTATTTCTTGTATAATAGTTATTGTTTATTTTACTAATTTTAAAACAACGACACTTACAAAAGATTGCTTTATTCCACATGCGACTTACCTCATAAAAGTTATTTCCCTTGGCGCTGCTCCTTGTTTTAATCAGGTTGCAATGATGATTGTTCAAATAATTTTAAATAAATCACTCAAATATTACGGTCATCGCTCTATTTACGGAGAAGAAATTCCTATAACTTGTGTTGGACTAATTACTAAAGTTTCCCAAGTATTTTTTGCGTTTATAATAGGTATTTCTCAAGGACTTCAACCTATTGCAAGTTTCAACTATGGTGCTAAAAATTATAGTCGTGTTAAACGTGCTTATTTACTTGCAATTAAGTATGGAGCAATTATTAGTATTTTTTCATTTGCTATGTTCCAAATTTTTCCTCGTCAAATTATTTCTTTATTCGACAACGGAACTGCTAATGAATTATATTTTAAGTTTTCGACTAACTATTTTAGAATATTTTTATTCTTTATATGTATTTGTTTTATGCAACCAATTTCATCAAACTTTTTTACCGCAATCGGAAAACCAAAAAAAGGTATTGTCTTATCACTTACTAGACAAATCATCTTTTTATTACCTTTAATTTTGATTTTACCTATTTTCTTTGGTATTGATGGAATCATGTTTGCAGGACCTATCGCAGATTTTACAGCAGCTTTGCTTTGTACTGTTCTGATAATACACGAACTAAAAAAAGAAGAATTTAAAATTTCATAATAATAAAACAAACCGCCCCTAACAGTTAAACTGTACTTGATAAATAGCTATAATTCTTGCACTTTATCGTTTACAGTCTAACCCTCTAAGGTCGGTTTGATTTTTATATTTGATGATTAATCCACTCTAAAAGAACCTCACATATATAATTTATTTCATCGGGATTTAATTGTTTTTGCTGCTTAATATTATGCCATTTTTCTAAGCATCCTCTGCAACACGTTCCTGTTGCATGCTGAGCCACAAAAACTGGATGGCCTTTTAACGGAGTTTGCCTTCCATCATTTTTAGGATTATGAGGCGAAAGTCTTTTTTCAACAAACTCATAGGCATGAATTCTTATTTGTTCTTGCCCTTTTTGTTTTACATATTCCTTGTCTTTTTGAGTCAATTCAAATTTACTTCTAAATTTAGACTTTGCTAATTTTTCCCACAAAGACTCATAAAAAAATACTTCTTTATCAACATCAGATCTATAAAAATCCACATTTGCTTTTTGCGCTTGAGATTTTCCTACGGCTTTTGGAATATTATAAATCTTATCATTCATTTTAAATCTTCTACCAGTATCTCTAAAAATAAAATTCTTATTTAAATTTTTACAATCATCTCTTAATTTTATTACATAAGAAAAATCACATATACATGGATTATCTTCTTTTCCATCTCCTGCACAAATTACTGTATCAATTTTTGACAAAGTATCGCTTTTAATATTATTTAAATTAATCTCCTCATTCAACGGAAATATTAATAGTATATTTTTCATATTATCACGGTATTTCTTATCAATTATCGGAACTATATTTTTCATATTATTACAAACTATATAATTCATCGTGTTTCTTTGTACAGCTTTCATCTCGAGTGCGACCTTTCTCATAAAAAATCATAAATTCCTAGGAAAACAATTTTCTTATTCACAATCTGCAGTAACAACATCAAATTCTACTTTTTTACCTGCTAAAATCCTATTTGTAGTTCTGACTGCGCACATTTTACCACACATTGAACATGAATGTCTATCTTTTGGAGGAGTACTTTCAAAATATTCTCTGGCTTTTTCCCCATCTATTGCAATATCAAACATCTCATTCCAGTCTAACTTATGACGAGCTTTTGCCATTTCTATATCTTTATCCGCTTCGCCTTTTATTCCTTTTGAAATATCTGCTGCATGTGCTGCAATTTTACTTGCGATTATTCCTTCTTTTACATCAGCTAAATCAGGTAGTCTTAAATGTTCCGCCGGTGTTACATAACATAAAAAATTAGCTCCATTAGCTGCTGCAATAGCCCCACCTATAGCTGCTGTAATATGATCATAACCTGGTGCAATATCTGTCACTAACGGTCCTAAAACATAAAATGGAGCATTATGACAAATTCGTTTTTCTATTTTCATATTTGCTGCAATTTCATTCATTGCCATATGACCCGGTCCTTCTATTAAAACTTGTACATCTTTCTCCCATGCACGTTGTGCCAAAGTACCAAGCTCTATAAGTTCTGAAATTTGTCCTGCATCCGAGCTATCATCAAGGCACCCTGGTCTAAGCGCATCTCCTAATGAAATAGTAACATCATATTCCCTTAAAATGTCTAATAACTCATCATAATATTCATAAAATGGATTTTCTTGTCCTGTCATTTCCATCCAGGCAAACAAAAGCGATCCTCCTCGAGACACAATATTCATAGTTCTTTTTTCTCTTTTAAAAGCTTCAACAGCTCTTTTATTGATTCCGGCATGAATTGTCATAAAATCAACACCCTCTTTTGCATGTGCTCTTACTACTTCTAGAAAATCTTTTGCTTTAATATCTAACAGATCTTTTTCAAGATAACCAATTGCATCATACATTGGCACTGTTCCTATCATGGCTGTTGATTTTTTTATTAACTTACTTCTAAAGCTATTTGTTTTACCATAATTACTCAAATCCATAATAGCTTCTGCATGAAACTTAAGTGCCAAATCCACTTTTTTCATTTCATTTTCATAATTGTTGCAATCACCTGAAACACCTAAATTAACATTAATTTTTGTTTTTAAACCATCACCTATTCCCTCTGGAGAAATAGAAGTATGCATAATATTACAAGGAATTGCAACTTCTCCTTTTGCAACTTTTCTCATAATAAAATTGGGATCTAACTTTTCCTTTTTTGCTACTATTTCCATTTCCCTTGTAATAATTCCTTTTTTTGCTGCTTCCATTTGTGTCTTATATTTTCTCATTGTATTACCTCTTTTTTATTTTTTATTTTTATAGTATCGTTTTTTATAAGTTTTGTTGCATTGCATAACTCATAATACAAACTCCTTTTGCCCCAGTTTGTAGACACATTTGTTTTTTTCTTTCATCTATATCAATTCCTCCAATTGCCCACACATTAACTGACGAGTTTTGTACCATCTCTTTTAAAAATTTAATTCCTCTTGGCTCTAAATTTTTCTTACAATTTGTTCTAAAAATATGGCCAACAAAAATATAATTTACGCCTATGGTCTCTGCCTTTTTTTCTTCTTCTAAATGATGGCAAGACGTACCAATATTTTTAAAGAAGGATAAATCCATTTTTTCATCTATAATTTTTTCTAATTTATCATGTGAAAAATGAATATTTCTTACTCCTAACTCTAAAGCAACATTAATGAAATTATGTATTATAAGTTGTACCTCGTTTTGCTGGCAAATTTTTTGAACCTCAATTGCTAACTTTTTATATTCTTCTTCTGACAAATCTTTTTCTCGCAAAAGTATAGCTTTAGGTTTAAATGAAACTATATATTTTATTCTTTCTAAAAATTCACCCTTAACTAATTTTCTATTCGTAACAAAAATCGTATCTTGATATTTTGTTTTCTCGCTTTGTATCTTGGTAATTTGTTTTTTTCTATTTTTTATATCCATATTTAACATCTTATTCTCCAACATACAAATAGTCATTTAATACTGGCTGAAGACCTTCACTAACTAAATCAGCATACATTTCATCAATACTTCTAGTATCATTTATTTCAAATTGTTCATCTCCAGTTTCTTCGAATGTTTCTAGTCTTTGTCCATTATTTAGGGTGTCATTAGAATCATTTAAGTTAGAGCCAACTTGCTGTAAATCTTTTAATTTATGTTTTTTATATTTACTTTCATGATCACCAATTCCAGTTGATACACCTGCTGAAACTTTTGTTGCAGCAATCTTTACTATTCCATTTCTAAATTCTTTGCTTTCTCTTGATGAAACTGTAATTCCTACAAAAGGCAAAAAAATTCTATACGCACATATAATTTGGCATAACTGTTTTTCATGAACATCTAGCGGATTTATTTTGTCATTATTTACAATTGGCCTTAATCGTGGACACGAAATCGACATCTCTGCATGTGGATATTTTTTTTGCAAATAGTATACGTGAAGTGCTGTTGCTAACGCATCTTTTCTAAAATCTGCTAACCCCAAAAGTGCTGAAAATGCTACTCCTCTCATTCCCCCTCTTAGCGCTCTCTCTTGAGCATCAAATCTGTATGGCCAAATTCTTTTGTGTCCTAGTAAATGTAATGTTTCATATTTTTTTATGTCATATGTTTCTTGAAAAACAGTCACATAATCTACTCCACACTTGTGTAAATACGCATAATCTTCCGTGTTTACTGGATAAATTTCTATTCCAACATTTTTAAAATATTTTTTTGCTAATTTACACGCCTCTCCTATATATTTAACATCACTTTTACTTTTACTTTCTCCTGTCAGAATTAAAATTTCTTCCATTCCTGATTCTGCAATTACCTTCATTTCATGTTCAATTTGTTCCATTGTAAGTCTCATTCTTTTTATGTGGTTATAACAATTAAATCCACAATAAATACAATAATTTTCACAATAATTCGCAATATATAATGGCGTAAAAATATACACTGTATTTCCAAAATGTTTTCTCGTTTCAATATGTGCTTTTTGTGCCATTTGTTCTAAAAAAGGTAAAGCAGCCGGCGATAATAATGCTTTAAAATCTTCTAGCGTACATTTTTTATTTTTTAATGCTTTTATAACATCACTTCTTGTATAGCGGTTATAATCATATTCGTTCATTTGAGATATTACTCTATCTTTTATTTTAGAATCTATTCGTTCCATATCTGGCATATATTCCATTGGATTACTTCTTGCCGATGGATTATTTTCTATTAAATGTTTTTTGGCTAAAGCATCTTCTGATAAAAAATCAGAATCTATCAAAAATTGATTTTCCACTTTTTATTTTCCTCCATTCTAGTTTATCAACAGTTGTAGTCCACTTATTGTTGAAAATATAATATTTTTAATCTCTCAGAAAACCTGTTAATGGATCACTACTACTTGCTCCTCTTGTTATTACCCTGCCTAAACCAGCTAAATAAGCGCTTCTTCCTGCTTCAATAGCTTTATTAAATGCACTTGCCATAAGTGGTAAATTCTGTGATGTTGCTAATGCAGTATTTGCCATTATTGCAGTTGCTCCCATTTCCATAGCTTCACAGGCCTGTGAAGGGGCTCCTATTCCAGCATCAACTATGATTGGAACTTCTATTTCATCTACTAGAATCTGTATGAAGTCCTTTGTAGATAAACCTTTATTCGAACCAATAGGAGATGCAAGTGGCATTACACAAGCTGCACCTGCCTCAACTAAATCTCTCGCAACATACAAATCTGGATACATATATGGCAATACAATAAATCCCTCTTTAACTAATTCCTTGGTTGCTTTTATAGTTTCTAGATTATCCGGTAAAAGATATTTGCTATCTCTCATTATTTCTACTTTTACAAAATCACCACAACCTAATTCCCTTGCAATTTTTGCAATTCTTACCGCTTCTTTGGCATTTCTAGCACCAGACGTATTAGGTAAAAGAGTAATATTTTTTGGTATATAATCTAAAATATTTTCTTGTTCTTTTGTATTAGCACGCCTTACTGCAAGAGTAATCATTTCTGCCTTAGCATTTTCTATTGCTGCTTTAATTAAATTTAAAGAATATTTACCGGACCCTAATATAAATCTTGAATGAAACTCCTTTCCACCAATTGTAAAAGAATCATTTTGATTTGATATTTCTATATTAATTTTCTCCTTAGCATTGTTAGTCATTTTATACAACTCCTTTTTATCTTAGTAATTAGCATATACTCTAATTTGCATACACTTAAATTTGCTTGTTAATAATATTCCCCTTATATTTATTTTTTACAGTTCATCAATAATATTAATAATTGTCATAGCTTCATGTGCTGCTGCCGCCATAACTCTTGGTGCAAATAAACCATCTCCATCCTCTAAGCCACTTATTCTATCTCCACAAAGATAAAAATTTTCTCGTATTTTTTGTGTTTTTATGTAGTTTAAAGACTTCTTTCCCGCCATGCCAGAAGCACTCACTAGATACTTTTGTGGAAACTCTTTTAAAACTTCTTCAACAAACATTGCCTTATTTTCTGCATCATCTAAAGCTTCACAAATAATAAAATCATCTTTTAATAATTCAGCTATATTATCTTTTGTGATTTTAACTGTGTCTATTTTTACATCAATATATGGATAAATTTTTGATAATGTTTTAGATAAACTAAGTGTTTTATACTCGCCTAATTGATTAACAAAATATTGCTGCCTGTTAAAATTGGTAACATCTACCCTATCAAAATCTATTAAATGTAAATGTCTTATTCCTGCCCTTGCAAGTGCAACTGCAACATTTGATCCTAAACCTCCTAATCCACAAATAGCAACGTTAACCTTTTGAAATTTCTGTTGCAATCTTTTACCATGACGTTCTGCTAATGCATTATCTAATTCATCTTTAGAAATCATTTTCAACCACCTCCTACGAAACTTATAACTTCTACTACATCTCCATCTAAAATATGAACTTTACTATAATCTTTTTTAGAAATAATCTCTTCGTTTTGCTCTACAACAACTCTAGAAATATTGAATTCTAATTTTTCTAATAAATTCGTAACTGTTATATCTGCAAAATCATACTTTTTTCCATTTACTGTAACCATTTCTTACTCCTTTTCTCTTAAAATATAATAAAAAAACACCCATTATAAAAACGGGTGCAAAAAACTTTTATCAAAAAACGCTAGTCCTATACAAAGTCCTAGCGTTCACTTTCATAAAATCATATTTCCCTACGTTGGCATTATCCAAATCAGGTTATAGGTCAAAGCTTCCGCTTAATCTCAGCCCATTACTATGAGCACCCTCTTTTTTCAATTCAAATTCATTATAGCACACTGTTTTCTAAAATCAAGCAACAAATTGTTTATTTTAACATACAATACAAATCTTTTGCCGTTTGATTCAGAAACTTCTCCATGAATTCTGGTGGTACAAATCTATAATTATTCACAATTTCATCTCTTAAATTTGCCCTAACCTCATCTGTTAAATCCGTTTTGTATTGTCTATTTAACAAATGAAGTTTCTCTTTTTCTATCATTTCTTTTTTTACTTTATTTTCTATCGAAAAAGCTCTTCCTTTTTCTAATAATTCCATTATATTTTTTGCATTTGGACTGTTCAAAAAAAGCCATTGATCTATTCCTCTTGATTCTGGATAAAACAATTTCTTTAATTCTTCTTCTGGAATTTTACTCTTGTTTTTTAGGGCTATCCACACATTCAAATCGTTACAATAATCCGTCAAACAATGCACAGCATATCCCATTAAGAATTCTCTTGAAACATCTTTTATTTCTTTAGATTTTTCCCAAAAATCTAAAATATTATTCTTCCACTTCTCAGAATCTGTCGTTTTAGCCCATGGACCACAGCCCCAAAACAAATGTGAATCTATTTTATCTTCGACTTTATATACCGTTTCCATATGTACCGAATCTGGTGCAACCGAACCTAAAATAAAATCTTCTTTATATTTCATGTCAGGCATATATTTTAACATTCTATATGCAACTTCCATATGAACCATCTGAAATGCCATACTTTACCTCATCTTCTATCTCTTTTATACTTTTATTCTAGCTTAAATTTCCAACTGCTTTTATCAACGAAAATACTTCTCTTGCCGTTTCTTGCATGTTATAAATACTTACTTTTTTATCCATTGCTTCTTCTAAAGTCACAACCTCACGCAATATTGGAAAAAATGCATCAATTCCGTTTTCATTGCACAGTACTGCATCTTTTGTCACACAACCTGCAAAAGCTATTACTTTTTTGTCGTATTTTTTTGCTATATTTGCCACGCCAATTGGAGCCTTTCCCATAACTGTTTGTTTATCTAGTCGTCCTTCACCTGTAATGACTATATCTGAATCAATTATTTTTTCTTCTAATTTCGTTTCCTTTAAAACAATATCTATTCCCGATGCTAATTTTGCATTAGTAAATGTCAAAAAAGCAAATCCTAATCCACCTGCTGCTCCAGTTCCTGGATAGTTTTCATCTGCTTTAGGATTAATTTTTTTTGACAAAACAGCATATTTTTTTAACCACTCATCCAGACTTACTATCATTTCTTTACTAGCTCCTTTTTGTGGTCCAAACACTGCACTGCATCCATTTTCTCCACATAAAGGATTTGTAACATCGCAAGCTATCTTAAAATTACAATTTTTTAACTCTTTTATAACCTTCGAATCATCTATTCTTTCAAGATTTTTTAAACCTATTCCGCCTAAACTTATTTTTTTATTATCCTTATCTAGGAATTCATAACCGAGTGCCTGAAGCATTCCTATTCCACCATCATTTGTTGCACTTCCACCAATTCCAACTATAAAATTTCTGCATCCTTGAGTTATTGCATCCTGTATAATTTCTCCTACTCCATAAGTTGTTGTATAGAGCGGATTTTTTTTAGATTCATCAACTAATGTAATACCTGCTGCAGATGACATTTCAATAATTGCTGTTTTATTAGATCTTATTATGCCATAAGAAGCCTCAACTTTAGTATTTTCTAAAGGGCCACATACATTTAATTTACGAAACTCTCCTCCCATTCCTTTTGTCAATGCGTATGTTGTACCCTCTCCTCCGTCTGCGAGAGGGCTAATTACAACATCTGCATTCTCATATACTTTAAGTATTCCACTTTTTATAGCATTTGCTGCCTCTAGTGAAGTTAAACTTCCCTTAAACGAATCAATTGCTATCACTACTTTCATTGTTGTTTTCTCCTTCCTCTTCATAAATTAAAGGAAAACTTAATTTTACTTTAAATAAATCACCATCGATTTCTATTTGTATATCTCCCCCTTGAAGGTTTGTCATACTTCTTGCAATAGAAAGACCTAATCCATTCCCTTCAGTATTTCGGGATTTATCTCCTCTTACAAAACGCTCCATTAATTCATCTGGAGAAATATTTAACGGATCCTTTGATATATTTTTAAACGAAAATTCTGCATTGTCATCTTTCTTCGATAACTCGATATAAACTCTAGTTTTAGCTTGAGAATATTTACAAATATTATTCATTATATTGTCAAATACTCTAAACATACGTCTACCATCTGCCATAATTCTCAGATTATTTTCTAATCCATCAAGTACCATCTCAAGTTCTTTTTCTTCAAATTTTTCTCTATATTCACCTGATATTTGATTCAAAAAAACTGATGCTTCACATGGCATAAGATTAATTTCTAAGTTTCCCGTTGAAGCTTTTGATGCCTCAACTAAATCTTCTATTAATCGTTTAAGTTTTATTGATTGACGACCTAAAACGTCACAATAATCTGTTACTGCAGATTCATTCATTCTTTCAGATTCAACTTCTTTTTTTATGAAATCCACGTAATTTATAATCGATGTAAGCGGGGTCTTGATATCGTGTGAAACATTTGTAATAAGCTCCGTTTTCATTCTCTCACTTTTAGTTTTTTCTGAAACAGCTATTTCTATTCCTTGCGAAATATTATTGATATCTTCTACTTCTGCCTTAAAAAAACTAAGCATATTTTGACCTTTTATCTTATACTTTGTTTCACCAGAAGCCATTCTTTTGATACCTTCTTTGATATTTATCACATCAACTAATGTTTTTAATAAAAAGCCAAAAATTATTAAATTAAAAAGAAACCAAGCAATAACACTTCTGTATCCAATTAATAAAATGCCGTAAAAAAATGCTATACCAATATAAACAAATACAAAGGCTATTATTAATTCTTTTTTTGTGATTTCCTTTAATTCTTCTCCTATTTTTTTTATAATATAATTATAACTGCTTTTAATAAAGCGATATGTATAACCTGCGACTGAATTTTTTATTACTGACCCCTCTTTTAATCTTACTGCAAAGCTCATTGATAAACCGATAAAAATGGCTATTAATGTAAATCCCAATCCCCCTATTACTATAAGACCGTAAAAACTACTCGCTTGTACTAGAGAGCTATTCAATATCCTCATATATATAAAACATATTGCTATTCCTAATACTTCTATAGGAACTTTATCTAGATATCCCGGATAAACGCCTTCTTCCTTTCTTTGCCCAGCTACACATAGTAATAATATATATGATACCACAAATATAATTACAGATACTACTTCCCCAAAAATTATTAAACTCTTATTATTATTTACACTATCTATAATTTTCAATGCTAAACTATAATTTGAATTTTCTAAATAATTCCCTACATATTTTATGTCAATCGTATAAATACAAAAATCATCAACAGTTGCATCCCTTTTTTGTACTACATTTTTCTCATCTTCAAAACTCGTATCATCGTCATCCATACCCATTTCTACTTTTGTTTCAACTATTTGTCTTTCTTTCCCCTCCTCTTTATATACAACAATCTCCTTACCACTTAATTCCGTTTTTATTTCAAAATCCGACAGTTCACCTCTTCTAATAAATCCAACACTATGAGCCCTATCAATTGGGCAAAAAAAAGTAAATTTTCTCCCTCCTGTAAATTTTGTTCCACTAACAACTTCTTTAGTTTTTCTGTCTACAATCCGATACTTGTATTTTTCAAATCTATCTTGATTTCCATTATCATTATCCCCAGGATAATAAATTCTTTGAATTTTATTGCACACAACATTTTTTGCACATTCGTATTCCATTTTTTTATAATTTTCTTTTAATGTTTTGTTACGTTCTGCTTTAAAATCCTTCTGAAAAATCATCGTTAATATTGCCATTGATAAAACAGCCATAATCATTCCAAAAATCCATGCAATAAAAAATAACGTGATTTTTCCTTGAAGATTTTTAAATTTATTAATCATCTCTTATTCTCTCCCTTTTTCTATCATATATCCTTGCCCAAATACTACCTTTAATATTCTTGGATTAGCCGGATCTATCTCTATTTTTTCTCTTAAATGTCTAATATGTACTGCTACCGTATTAGAATCATTTCCTATAGCCGGCTCTTTCCATATTTTTTCATAAATGTCTCTAGGAGAATACACACAATTAGGATTAAGCATAAAAAATTTTAATATTTCATACTCTTTTTTTGTTAACTTTAATTCTGTGCCATCTTGTGTTACTTTTTTTAGTTGATCATCTAATTCAATTCCTTTAATCGAAATTATATTTTGTGTTGTACTACCACCGCCTAACATCATATAACGTCTAAGCTGAGATTTTACTCTTGCAACAACTTCAATAGGATTAAATGGTTTTGTTATATAGTCATCTGCTCCATCATTCAAACCTAAAACTAAATCAACATCTTCACTCTTAGCTGTTATTAATATTATTGGCACATTACTATTTTCACGAATCTTTCTCATTGCAGTAAGTCCATCCATTTTTGGCATCATAATATCCATTAAAATCAAATGAACTTCTTCTTTTTTTACAATTTCTAATGCTTCTTCTCCATCATATGCTTCGAACATTTGATAATCTTTATTTGTAAGATAAATTTTGAGCGCCCTTACGATATCTTTTTCATCATCACAAATTAATATTTTATACATGTTCTTATTCCTCCTGACAAAACTTATACTACCACACTACATTTTTAAAATGATAGAGGGCAAAGATTAAGATTTGATTAATTTTTTAAAATATTTTTAAATTTACCATATTTTCTAATGTTTTTCCACTTTTTGCATAAGGAAATATATTTTTTAAAAAACTACAACTATTTTCCACCAATAAAATCATAGTTATCTTGTAGTATTATTTTAATAAATCTCGTATAATATTATTGATAAATAATAATTTTGGTTATAGCCTAGGAGGTAAGTAAATGAATTACCAAGATAATTTTAACGACTGGATGTTACATCTTGAAGATGATAATCCATTAAAATCAGAATTAATAAACATTAAAGAAGACGAAAAAGAAAAAGAAGATAGATTCTTCCAACACCTTTCTTTTGGAACTGCCGGACTTCGTGGTAAAGTTGGTGCTGGTACTAATCGTATGAATATCTACACAGTAGGAAAAGCTACTCAGGGCGTTGCTGATTTCATCGTAGCACAAGGATCTGAAGCTATGAAACGTGGTGTTGTTATTGCACATGATCCAAGACATTTTTCTAAAGAATTTTCACAACTTGCTGCATCAATTTTTGTTGCAAACGGAATAAAAGTATATGTCTTTGATGATTTAAGACCCACACCAGAACTTGCTTTTTTAATTAGAGATCTTCATACTATTTCTGGAATAAATATTACTGCATCTCACAACCCTAAGGAATATAATGGCTACAAAGCATATTGGGAAGATGGATGTCAGGTTTCCTCTGAAATTGCAGACGGGATGACTGAAAAAATAAATGCCGTTGATATGTGGACTGATGTAAAATCATCTGATTTCAACGAAGGTGTCAAATCTGGACTTATTACAGTACTTGATGAATCCTACGATAGAAAATATCTCGATAATATTGAACAATTAGCTATCCACTCAGGTGATGAGCTTGATTTAAATATTCCATTTGTTTACACACCTTTAAACGGATGTGGTTCAATTCCATTCCGTCAGATGTTAACTGATCGTGGTTTTACAAATTGGAAAATCGTTCCTGAACAAGAACAACCTGATCCTGATTTTACAACTGTAGGATATCCTAATCCAGAAGATCCTAAAGCATTTAAATTAAGTGAACAATATGGTAGAGAATTCGGTGCTGAATTATTAATGGCAACAGATCCAGATTCAGATCGATTTGCAATTGAAATCCGTGACGATAACGGAAATTATATTCCTTTAAATGGTAACCAAGCTGGATATATTCTTGTTAATTATATTTTAGAGGGGCATAAAACAGCTGGAACCTTACCAGAAAAAGGTGCTATGGTTAAGTCTATAGTTACTTCAACACTTTCAACTCTCATTGCTAAATCTTATGGTGTTGAAATGTTTGAAACACTTACAGGCTTTAAAAATATATGTGGAAAAATCCCATACTTACATGAAAATGGATACACATATTTATTTGGTTATGAAGAATCTGTTGGATATGCTGCATCTGAAGATATTCGTGATAAAGATGGTATTTCAGCCGGTATGCTTGTTGCAGAAGCTGCTGCTTACTACAAAAAACAAGGCAAAACTTTATGGGATGTTTTACAAGAAATTTATACAAAATACGGATATTTTGCAGAAGATGAACCTAACATCATCTTAGAGGGAATTCCTGGTGCTCAAAGAATTCAACGCATGATGAAATGGATTAGAAATAATCTTCCTACATCTGTTGCTGGATTTAAGATTGACAAAATTATTGATTATATCGATGGCTATGAAGATATTCCTGCACAAAATGCAATTAGATTTTTCCTTGAAAACGGTTCATGGTTTGCAATTAGACCAAGTGGAACAGAACCAAAAATCAAATTCTATTTCTATTCAACAGGAAATTCTTATGAAAATGCATTAGAAAATAACAAGAAAGTTAAAGAAGAAATTTTACAAATGTTAAATTCTGTAGAATAATTAACTTTAAATTAAATAATAAAAAAAGAGTCTCAACTTTGGTATACTTTACACTTAATATACAACAAAAGTTGAGCTCTTTTTTCACTTTCTAAAGAATTTTATCTCTTAATAGATAAAATATCTCCATCAATATTTATTAAACAACTCAATAATTCTAAAGCTTCATCAAATTTTTCTATAATCATCTCGTTCAACTCATTATAACCTAATTCATGTGCCAAGAAATTATACATCCAGTTTTTATCTACTGATAAATTTCTATCCACTACTGTTAAAATTCCAGCTGTTATTTCTTCTCGACATATTTGACAAATTTGACGCTTAGTTTCAATATTTGATGGCACACGCATTGTAATATTATTCTGCTCTTTTAGGTATAGGAATCCATTCATACGAATTATTCCATTGTCACCACAATTTGCCATATCAGCTTCATAACATTTACATACGTTTTCATCTACAAATTCACTGTTGTAGAACCAACTTATTCTCTCTAATATCCATGCTTCCGATAATGGTGCTTCAACCTTTAAAATCTCTATTAAAAGTTCTTGTAACGTACATTTATTTTGCTCACAAGCATATTTTAAACTAACAATATCAGCTAATTCGTATTTAGGAAAACCAAAATTACTAATATAATTATACTTTTCTCTGTCAGCATAAGGATTAGTTTCTATAGGTGTCTCTTCTATCATATTTAATGGTTCATAATGCATTTTTTCTAAAACATAATCTGCATTTTGATAGCCTAACGCACAAACAACATTATCTAATAATCTTGTTTTTTCAGTCTCCTTATTTTTATACCATTCAGCTGACCAAATTCTATAGTATTTCCATCCCATACTTTCTAGAACTTGTTGTCTTAAACGCTCTCTGTCTCTTGTATTTTTAAAAGAACTATATGTACGACCATCACATTCAATTGCTAATACATAATCTAGAGTATTTGGATCTTTTACTCCAATGTCGATTTGGTAATTTGAAAATCCGATTTTGGTATCTACCATAAAACCATTTTCTCTAAGGAAATCACAAATTTCTATAACTAATTCTGAATCAACTTCTCTATTTGTCTCATCAGATAGTGCCGCATTTTTGCTATCCTTTGCATATTTTAAATATTCTTTTAACAATTTAGTTCCGTTTGAATTTGTGTTTTCCAAATCAATATCATCCGCTTCTATTGAAGTAACAATTTTAATGTTGCATTTTGCTCGTGTAATTGCAACGTTTAATCTTCTTTCTCCCCCCGCTTTATTCAAAGGGCCAAAATTATTTTTTAATTTTCCATTTTCATCTTTAGAATATGCAATACTAAAAATAATAGTATCTCTCTCATCACCTTGCACTGTCTCTAAATTCTTTATAAAAATAGGCTCTGCAAGATCCTCTGAGAAAAATTTTTCCATATTAGGATTAGCTTTTCGTCTATCATAAAGCATATTTTCTATAAGCTCTTGTTGTGCTTTATTAAAAGCAACAACACCAATGCTTCTTTGTGGATACTTATTTAAATTTTCAAATATAATGTCAATTACTTTCCTTGCCTCTACCTCATTTGTTCTAGCTTTATGATTATACATTCCAGGAACTTTACAATAATCAACTCCAATATCATCCCTTTTAATTACCGCAGACGGAAAAGTAATAAGCTCTTTTTCATAAAAGTTTCTATTTGAAAAGGCAATCAATTGCTCAAATTTACTTCTATAATGCCATCTCAAACGAATCTGTGGTAAAAAGTGGATGCACATCTCTAAAATAGATTCATAATCACTCATTTCAAATGCCGATGAATCTTCAGATTGATTATTAGATTCAATTATAGTATTCTCAGAAGACTTCATACTATTACTTATAGCTGTATTATTTGATGCTTTTTCGCTTAAATTGCCAACTGTATTGTTAAAGAAATTACTAGGTGGCATTTGCTTAGAATCACCCACTACTATAAGCTGTTTTCCTCTGTAAATAGCACCAAGAGCATCTTGTGGAAAAATTTGTGAAGCTTCATCAAAAATTACCACATCAAATTCTATGTCCTTTGCTGTTAAAAAAGTACTAACACTTAAAGGTGACATCAAGAAACATGGTTTAATTTCTTGTACAAGTTCTCTTGTTTCTTCTAATAATTGTCGTATACTTTTTTGTTTAGTCTTTTTATCTTCTTCATTCAAAATAATTGAAGCTATACTGTCTGATGACAAAAGTTCAATCGAAGGGCGTTTTTTAGAAAGTTTTGATTTAATTTTTGATTTATTAACATCAAACTGCATAACATCACTAGCCCAAAATTGCTCAACATATTTTTCTCTTGTTGATTGTTTAAACGTAGAAATCACTGGCATAGTTGACTGAATATAATCAATCCACTGTCTGTAGAAGTTTTTCTCATAAACATCAACTAAATTATATCTTTTTATCTTAGTTGCAATTGCATAATCGATATATTCTAGCAGATTATATTTTTTCATTTGGCATAAAATTTTATTAAATCCACACCAATTATCAATTTGTTCAAATTCTTCTAAACATGCATTTAATTTTACCCTTACAATTGTAAAATCTTGTCTTGTAATATCAAAAATTTCATTATCGAAATTATTTTTTAATAGCTCAACGTATTTTCTGTTTTTCTCAAGAACGTTTGAAATTTCACGAGCCATAATTGAAAATTCAACTTTATTTTTCTCATATTCTTCGATGGTCATATTTTCTAACTTGTTCAAATATGCACCTGACATGAAAATCTGCTTTAATTCATTGATATCTCTAGTAATTTCATCCCAATCAGAATCAATTCCTACATACTCGTTTCCAAGTGATGGCTTTACTTTTTCTTCAAGTTCTTCAAATTTATTAAGCTTAGCATAATATTTTACAATATCCTCAACTATAGACAAACATTCAATATAACTTGGCTTTTTTCCACTTCTACTATTAAATTTCAACAATTTAACAATTTTTTTGTAGTCTGAGCTCACAGTTCTACTTAAAAAAGTATTAAATTCGCGTGTCAATTTTTTATAAACTAATTCATAATCAATTTCAAAAATATCTTTATAATACTCTCTTGTAATTGAATCTTTTAATTTAGAAATATCGATTGCTAATTTTTGCATTTGATCAACATTTTCTAATAAATATTTACACGATGTATGCTTAAAAAAAGCTGGTGTTAAAATTCTACTTTTAGAAACCAATTTAAAGAAATTACGCCACATTGCAAAATTTTCATAGCTATTTGCCACAATTGCATATCGATCTTTTAAGTGATTTTGTAATTTATTTATTTCTAAAAAGTGTTCTAGAATCTTAGTAATACTATTTCTAATTTGCTCTCTCATTTGATATGAAGTATCATCACTCGAATAACCATACCATACGCAATCTTTATAGTTATAACCAATGCTTTGAGCATAATCCACGTATTTACGCAATAAATTTGAAGTTTTCAACAAAAAGTTAGTATCTTTTTCATTAATATCATCTATGTGAAAATTAATTGTTGGAACATTTTTATATGATAAATATGTATCAAAACATTCATATAATGATTTATTAATTACATCTTGTTTTATATGTAAATTATGAACATACTCATCTAGTTCTTTTTGACTATTTTCCTTTGATAAAATAACTTTATCAGCCTGATTATATACGTGTGCTTCATTTGCCTTTAATGTTCTACAAAGTTCCTCAACAACATCTTTTTTATTTGCCTTATAACTATGTAACTCTAAACAAAAATCTTCTAATCCTGCTCTTTTTAATTTATTATATACAACATTTAATGCAGCCTGCTTTTCTGAAACAAACAGAACCTTTTTATCATCATAAATACATTCTGCAATAATGTTTGTAATTGTTTGACTTTTTCCTGTTCCTGGTGGTCCTTGTAAAACAAAACTTAAACCTGATTTTGCCATTTCTATAGCTTCTATTTGACTCGAATCTGCATCAACAACATTATGCAATTCAAGTAAAGGATTATCTAAATGATATTCTCCACTTTCAACTATTTTTATATCTGAATCATTTTTTTCACCAAGCATTTTTCTAATACTACTGTTTTGTACGATTAGATCTTTATTTTCAGTAATATCCTTGTACATGTTCATTTTTAAAAATGAAAAAATACCTATTTTGCTTTCTCTTTTAACTTGCCACTCAAATGGTCTAATAATCTCTTCTACTCGATCTAAATATTTTTCGATTCCATCATATTCATACTCAGGCAAAGATATATTATTTTCTTGATTTATTTTAAAATTAAATGTAGGATTAACCACTATATCTTCAGAAATATTAATGTACCAAATATCTTTTTCAATATTATATTTAAAAGTAACTGGTGCAAGTAACACTGGAGCAATCCCTTCCTTGTAGTCTACAAATCCGATTGCTACATACGAAACATTTACACCTGTTTCTTCTATATTTTCTTTCGATTTCTTGTCTATATTTTTTATTATATTAATTGGATTTTCATTCGATTTAAAAAGAAGTATCTGATTTTTTGAATCTGATTTTTTCCACAAAGATTCCTTTACTTCTGATTTATTTGTATCCACCTTCTGTGAATCTGCAAGTTTATAAAACTTCGATGAACTATTCTTTTTAATTATATCTTCTACTTTTGGAGCAACAATATCAACTGTTGATGTCTTATTATCTCGAAAATTAATTAAATTATTCTTTTTCCCCGTATCTAAAAGAAGATTAGCCCATTTGTCTAACTTATTTATATCCATTACTACTAGTCCTTTCAAGCCTCTTGATTGCCTTTGATGTCATAAACATCTTTTTTATTATAACATTTATATCTTGTTTTCGCACGAACTAGTAGAATTAATAGGAAAAAATTATATTACTTCGTGTTCCTCAACATACTTTAAAAAGTCCATAGTTCTAGACCAATACTTAATTCCCCAATTTGCAAAATTTTTTTCTTCCACATATTCATCACATTCATAATCTATGTAATACAACATTTCATCTTTAATTCCAAAATTTGTTGGAAAATAATCTATATTTAAGCCTGAATTTTGGGCTATATTGGCCATTTGTTCAACTTGTGGAATATATTTTTCAACTGATTCTCCAGTTCTTAATCTATCATAAATTGTATCACCTGAAATGTATTCTTTAATTATTATTTCATTTGAGACATCAACTTCTATAAGTTTTGGCATTCTAATTCCTATTTTATTTAATTTTTTATATGCTTCTAATTCTTCTTCTAATTTATTTTTATGTTTGTAATAATCACAAGGCTCATGATGAATTTGTTTTAAAACATAATGTTTGCCCATTGTTTCAACCAAATATGAATATCCACCTTTGCCGTGTCCTATTAATTTAAGATTTCTGTACGTTTTGCCACCAACATCAATATATGATTTCATATTCCACACTCCTTATTATATCCCTTTTACTTTTATCTAAAATTTACCCTCTTACTTAAATTATAATTCTTTTAAAAACAACATACAATAAAAAAATCTCTTGCATTAATAAATATACATTATGCTACATTTATTAAATTTAAGTTTAATATTATACAAAAGAACTCCAAACACAAGAAACAAAAGGGGAAAGTCTTTGTGTTTAGGAGTTCTTAAAAGATTTGATTTTTAAATTTGGATATTTTTCATATTTTGTTTAAGTACAACTGAAATTAAAATGTAAATTAAATTTTACATTTTTAAATCGTATTTTTCTACAGACATTTTAACCTTGCCGTCAGTAGATAATGTAATTTCTTGTGCATCAAGTTCTGTATAGAATGACATAGACATTACCTTTTGTCCGTCATTTATAAACAATTCTGCACTATATTTATCCAGAACTAGTCTAAGCTTTAATGTTGAAGCACCATCATCAAGTTTACAACTTTTCTGATGCATAAGCGCTCTTTGTGTTCCTGAATATAATCTGTCTAATGTAATAGTGTTGTCATCTTTTCTATATAAAAGTGAACAAAATCTATTTTTATTAGCATTTGAAGCGAATTTAATTTCAAATTTGTTGAAGCTTTCTTCATTTAGAGCAATTTCAAATGTTGTATCAATTGTTCTACCTTCTAAACCTTCTATTGTCTGGTCTTGCCCTTGTAAAACAAAATCTTTTTTCAACACTTGATTTTCTCTGTAGTTTTCTAACTCCTTAATTGGAGTTTGATATAATTTACCGTCTTTAATGTGTAACTCTCTTGGTACAGACATCTGTCCATACCATTTTGTATCTGGAATTCTGTTTGAACAACTATCCCAATTTTGTAACCAACCAATCATGATTCTTCGACCATCAGGTGATAAAACTGTCTGGTGAGCGTAGAAATCCATTCCATAGTCTGCTACCTGAAAATCTTCATCATGCATTTTTTGTGCTTCTTTATCAATATGACCTACTGCTGCTAATGGTACATTTCCAGTTAAACCTTCGAATTGATCTGCTGTAACGTCTTGTGGACTTGCTAATAAAACGTCATAACCTTCTAATTCAAATACATCTGGACATTCCCACATAGTACCTAATCTGCCATTATTTTTTATTAAAACACTTTTAAATTTCCAATTAAGAGCATCTTTACTTTCATATACAAGAATCTGTCCGCTTTTTTGTTCATCGCGTGATCCCATATAAGCTAGAAAAGTATTATCACTAGTTTTTACAATCTTAGGATCCCTAAAATCAACTAAACTTGCACCCTTTGGAAGCTTTGTTTCATCAATTACAGGATTATTTTCATACTTTTCATACTCTTTTCCGTCTCCAATTGCAATACATTGCATTTGGCGAACTTGTGGGTGTTTTGCTCTTTTTACTTGTGTTTCTTTAACACCAGTATACATCAAAAGATGTCTTCCATCATCTAACTCAACTGCACTACCTGAGAAAACACCGTCTTTATCGTATGGCATATCACATGCAAGTGAAACAGGTAAATATTCCCAATGTAATAAATCCTCTGAAACTGCATGTCCCCAGTGCATTGGGCCCCAATTTGTATCATATGGATGATACTGATAGAATAAATGATACTTATCCTTATAGTAGCTAAAACCGTTTGGATCATTCATCCAACCCACATAAGGGGTTAGATGAAAATCTGGTCTTTCTTCTTTTGTTATTTCTTTACTATATTTTTCCTCATATTCTCTAGCTTTAAATAATTTTCTTGTCATAAAGATTATACTCTCCGTTGCTTATCACATTTTATTTTTTTACTTATTTTTATCAGATGCATAGAATTTATCTAAGTATTTCTGATGTAAACTTAAGTATTCTTTCAATCCATAGCGATCTAATTTTTTGAGATATTTATCCCAATCTTTGTCTGTAAAACCGTTCATAATCCAATCAGATTTTCTTGCATTGATTTCTTTTTGGATATCAGTTGTAAGTGTTGCTGCTCTACTTGTATCTTCAATACTCATTAATGGATTTGGATATACATATTTTTTAGTCATACAATTTGTGTAATTATCTTTAATCCAATCCAAACGATACTGAGCATCATCTGGACATGTTACATATTTTCCATAGTATTCATTTAATACTGCTAATGGTCCACCAACACACTGTGCTTCACGAACTTCAACAGGAGATTCTTTTCCTAAATCTGCATGTTTAAGCATGAATTTGCCTTCTTTGTTTGTTCCTTTTTTGAAGATATTGAATTTACCTTTTTCTCCATATGTACCCCAGTTATTCTGTGGCGACTGGATTGGTGCATACATTTTATCTAACCAAGAACATACTAATGCTGGATTTTTAGCCATAGATGTTATTACACATCTACCTCTATCAAAACCACTAGTGAATGAACCATTCTGTGGTGTAATATTTAACACGTCAGCTTTTAATGCTGGAAGTGGAATCCAATCTTTTAGATTATCGATATTTGCAACATCCCATGTAAAGCAAACACCATATCTTCCAGATTTACCTTTTGATACATATGTGCTCCAATCTTGTGTAAAGCACTCTTTATCGATAAGACCTTCTTTGTAAAGTTTATGCATCCAAGTAATTCCATCTTTGTAACCTTTTTGAGTAGCTGTACAAATTACTTTTTTGTCATCTGTAACTGCAATATGTTTTCCTGAATCATTATCACCATATCCTTCGCCAAAACCATTGATAATGATTGAAGGATCCTGGTCATTTACGATACATGACATAGGAATAATTGAGCCATCAATTTTAAATGCCTTCTGAAGTTTTTTAGAATTTTCTTTAAATGCTAATAAAACTTGTTCAAATTCATCTACAGTTTTTGGCTCTTTGAGTCCTAAGAAATCTAACCATTTCTTGTTAATGAATCCCATGTTACCAACTGTTTGAATTGCTGTTTTATTTTCACCTAACTGCTCAATCCAAGGAAGAGCATAAATATGTCCATCTGATGAAGTACACATTTTTCTGTATTCTGGATATTTCTTAAAAATTGCACTTAAATTAGGCATATATTTGTCAATATTCTTCTCCAATGGAAGAACTAATTTTTGATCACCATATTTTAATAAGTCACTGTCTGAAAAACAAGCTGAAAAAATAAAATCTGGTAATGTTGAGAAGTTAACCATCTGTAAAGAGATTTTATCTCCCCATTGATCTTGTGAAATAGCTGTCCAATCAACATGTACATTTGTTTCTTCTTCTAATCTTTTGAAAATTGTTCTTTTATTTGGATCTGATTCAGTTCCTGTTGGGTAACTTATCATTCCTGTAATTGTCTGTTTCTTTTCTAATGGAAGCTTAACTTCCGAAGCGCTTACATATGATTTGTCTTCTATTTTATAGCCCCAGATTGTTGAACCACATCCTGTAAGTGTATTTGCGACTAAAGTAACAGTCGCAAGTAGGGATACTATACGTCTTTTCATTATACTACCTTCCTCCATTCTACTAACCTTTTACCGAACCTACCATAATTCCTGCATCGAAATATTTCTGGAAAAATGGGAACATTACTAGTAATGGAACAGATGAAATAATAATTGTTGCATATTTCAAAAGTTCTCCTAACTGTGCTCTTGCTGCTGTACTCTGAATATCAGCAATCATTCCTGACTCTGGTTGGTTCTGAATCAAGATTGCTCTTAATACAAGCTGTAATGGCTGCTTAGCATCACTACTTAAGTAAATTAAAGCGTCAAAATAGCTGTTCCACATTCCAACGAATTGCCATAAAATCAATACAGCAATAACTGGTTTACAAACTGGTAAAAGAACCTTGAAAAAGAATGTAAGATCATCTGCACCATCAACTGATGCTGCTTCTTGTAATTCTTTAGGAATACCTTGATAATAACTTCTTGCAATAATCATGTTCCAAACACTAAATGCACCTGGAATTACGATTGCCCAAATTGTATCTAACATTCCCAAATCACTGATTAATAAGTATGTAGGAATTAAACCACCACCGAAAAACATTGTGATATAGAATACAATTTTGAAGAATGGTTTTCCTCTAAAATCGTCTCTTGACATTGGGTATGCACAAAGCAATGTAACAAATACAGATATAGCTGTAAATAATACAGAATAAAGTACTGCATTTCTAAAGCCAACCCAAATTTGACTATTCTCTATAACCCTCTGATAAGCAGTTGTAGTCCATTTACTAAAATCAAAAGTAATGCCTTTATTACTTAAAACAACTGGATCAATAAAAGAGGCTACTACCACATAAATAAGTGGAAAAATAATTGCTGCAACAAATAATCCTAAGAATAAATTACCTACTACTGTAATTATCTTATCTGATGCACACATTTTTTTAAATGATGTTTTAGTATTCATTGTAATTTTCGCCTCCCTTTAAATTCCTTGTCCATCGTTCATTTTCGATACTATTTTATTAACTACAACCAACAAGACAACGTTGATTATTGTATTAAATAAACCTACTGCTGTTGAAAAACTATAATTACCTTCTAATAAACCTTTTTTATAAACGTAAGTTGCAATAATTTCTGAAGTAGGATTATTTAAGTCTGTCTGTAAAGCGTATGCTTTTTCAAAACCAATACTCATAATATTTCCTGCTGATAAGATAAATTGAATAACTACCATACCTTTAATTGCTGGCCAATCAACAACTTTCATCTGTTGCCAAATGTTAGCGCCATCAATAATAGCTGCTTCTCTTAACTCATGACTTGCATTAGATAATGAAGCTGTGTACATAATTGAAGCCCATCCTGCACCTTGCCATATACCGCTTATGATATAGATACTTCTGAATGCTTCTGGCATAGTCATAAAGTTAATACTTGAATGGAACAACATATTAATTGGACCATTTACTGAAAGTAAAATTCTAACCATACCACAAAGTACAATAACTGAAATAAAGTTTGGCATGTACAAAATCATCTGAATACCACTTTTAAGCTTTCTGTTTTGAAGTCTATTAAGTAGTAAAGCCAAAATAATTGGCACTGGGAATCCCCATAATAATCCGTAAATACTCAATTTCAATGTGTTAGCTAAATAGCTCATAAAATCAGGTGAATTAAAAAATCTTGTAAAATTTTCGAATCCAGTCCAAGTACTTCCCGCAATACCTTTCATTGGGTTAAAATCTTGGAACGCAATTAAGATTCCTCCCATTGGCAAATATTTAAATATTACTGTCAATAGGAATGCTGGCATTAAGAATACAATGTATAATTGCCAATGCTTCTGCATATATTGCCATAACGATTCCTTTTTTTTCGATGTAATAACTCTTTTCGTCGATTCCATTGGTTTTGATGTCATAGTAATATCTGTCGACATATAGTCCCCCACCTTTCCTCTTCTTTTCACTCAATTTCCATATTATTAAAACAATACAATACATAACATAATTACCGGTACATGTTACATAAATATAATATATCAACAACATGTGAGTGTCAATAAAAATTTTTACATTTGCACAACTTTTTTACATTTTCTCATTTACAAATGTTACATTTGACACAATTGTGTGCCTATGTTATACTCGTATTGACAAATAATTGATGCGAAAAGCATCTTTTTTTATAAAAAATACTAAAAAGGATAATAGGTTTAAAAATGGCAAAAAGAGTTACTATTCAAGATATTGCGGACGAACTAAGATTATCTAGAAATACGGTTTCAAAAGCAATTAACAATACTGGTGTACTCTCTGAATCTACTAGAAAAAAAGTATTAGCAAAAGCCGTAGAAATGGGTTATAAGCAATTTTCATATATGGATCTTTCTTTTCTTGATAATCCATCATCAAAAAAGGAAGCAAAAGAAATTGTTCTTTTAACAGCTTCTTTTTTGAATAATTCCCATTTTGCTTCAACTATGTTAGATAAATTTCAAGCAGAGACATCAAGATTAGGATATAGTTTAAGTTTACATAATGTAGCTCCAAATAATTTAGCATCAAAAACATTACCTCCTTCTATTAAATTAGAACATATAGCTGGTATCGTTTGTGTAGAATTATTTGATGCAGATTACTGTAGAATGTTATCTGATCTTGATATTCCACTATTAATGATAGATGCACCTGTACTTAACTTTGGTGAAACACTAAATGCGGATATTTTACTTATGGAAAATACGTCCGGTATATTATCATTTATACATGAAATGAAAACACGCAATTGCACTTCAATTGGTTTTATTGGAGATATTAATCATTGTCTTTCTTTTTCAGAAAGATTTATTGCTTTTCGTAATGGAATGTATTTTAATTCCTTACCTATTAAAGATGAGCATTGTATTATAGGATACTATGATTACAAAAAAACAGGGATTACACATCAAGAATTTCTTATTGATCACTTTATGAAACTTGAGTCCTTTCCTGATGCATTCATATGTGCCAACGATTTTATCGCAATGGATGTAATACAAGCATTAAGATCGTTTAATCTTTCATGTCCAGAGGATATAATGTTGCTCGGTTTTGATGATTCATCGGAATCTAGAATAATCTCTCCACCACTTTCAACAGTTCATATTCATTCGCAGACAATTGGGTATTCTGCAGTTGAATTATTAATTTCACGAATTCGCGAACCTGGTATGGAATACAGAAGATTATATGTAAATTCTGATCTTATTTATAGGGAATCAACACGCAATTAACACTTAGGAGGTATTTTATGGGAAAATTTTTTAATCTTGACAATCCGATAATGAATTTTATTAGCAAATTATCTGATACATTATGGCTAAATATTCTTTGGCTTGTAACTTCACTTCCGATAGTTACAATCGGTCCAGCAACAGCCGCTTTGTATCACGTTACATTGAATATGGCAGATGATAGAAGTGTCTGTCTAACAGCTGATTATTTCAAAGGTTTTAAAGAAAATTTTAAAAAGGGAACTGCTCTAGGTCTTGTACTTACAGGCTTAGGAATTATATTAGGTATTGACGGGTATGTGTTTTTACGAATGAAATTTGTTAATCCAATTTGGACTTTAGGTTTTGCAGCATTTATTCCAATTTCAGTTTTATTTTTAGTTGTATGTATTTATGCATTTCCTCTTCAGGCAATGTTTGACAATACATTAAAAGCTCTTTTAAAAAACGCACTATTAATAGGTATAAGATATTTATTTTGCACAATTTCATTAGTTATAATTCATGTAAGTATTTTTTACATTGCAATTAATTACTTTACTCCACTTATTTTCCTTGGAGAAGGTCTTTGTGCATTTTTATCTTCATACTTACTACGACCACTTTTTGTATCACTTAGTGAGGAATAATTATGTCTGATAAATTTAAAAAATTAAGTACAAAAGCAAAGATTGAATATATTTATGATTATTATAAACTGCATATTATTTTAGGTTTTATTGTTATTGGCATTTTATCCATACTAATTTATAACGCAGTCAATAAGTCTTCTCCTTCATTATCAATTGGTTGTATCAATACTCCAACTAATAATGATAGAGAGCTTTTGCTTACTAAAAAATATATTCAATCAAATACAACAAAAATTAAAACCAAAGACATTGAACTCGTCAAAGGGTTTAGATTTTCAAATTCTAAGGATAGTATAGATTATGATTATACATATGCGTCTAATGTTAAATTTTTAGCACGTATAACAGACAAGACACTTGATGTAGTGATTTTTGATAAAGAAGGCTTACGAGTTCTAAAGAAAAAAGGATATTTATTAACAATACCTAACTCTGTAACCAATAAATTATCTGATAACGCGTTGATTAATTCATCAAAAAACGTTAATGCGTCAAAGAAATATGTAGCAATTAAGCTTAACTCAAATAAAAATTTGTATGTAGGAATAATAAAGAATTCGCCTCATAAGAAAGAGGCAATTAACTATCTAAAATATATAAGTGGAGTCACCTTTTAAAAAAGGTGCTCCACTTTTTTATTAAGCAATTATATTTATTTCATATCAATTTATACTTATGTTAATAAGAAATGATTCCATACACAATTAAAAACAACATTATAACTGGTATCACATATTTAAAATAAGGTTTGAATATTTTACTAACTTTAATACCCTTACCAATATTAACTTCTTCAAAATACTTATCAAATCCCCAGCCATATCTACTAGTACAAAAGATACAAGTAATTAATGCTCCTATAGGAAGTAAAAGATTACTAACAATAAAATCTTCTAAATCCATTATTGTATTTGTTGCCTTAAGTGGCTTAATAAAACTTAAAACATTAAATCCTAGAGCACATGGTATTGAACCTATTGTAATTACTGCTCCTGCTATTAATGCTGCTTTTTTTCTACTAAATCCTAGATTATCAATTGAAAAACTTACATCATTTTCAAACACGCCTATCATTGTAGATAATGCTGCAAAATACATAAATAAAAAGAAAAAGCTACCTATAATTCTTCCACCTTTTAACGACATAAATACATTTGGAAGTGTAATAAAAATTAAACTTGGGCCTTGTCCTGGTTCTACACCAAATGAAAAACACGCTGGAATTGTAATAAGTCCGGCCACAATTGCTACAAATGTATCAAGTCCGGCTACTAAAAAGGCTTCTCCAACGAGACTTCTATCTTTGTTAATATAACTACCAAAGATTTCCATACTACCAATACCTAAACTTAAAGTAAAAAAGCTTTGGTTAAGTGCTGAATATAAAACACTACCTACACCAGCTTTTTTAATATTAGCAACATTTGGCATCAAGTAAAATGAAATACCTTTTGCTGCATTCGGAAGTGTTGTTGCATAAACACCAAGCCCAAGCATGATAACAATAAGTGCAAGCATCATAACTTTTGTTATTTTTTCAACACCTGCTTGTAAACCAGCCGAGGCAACAATTACTGTAATTATCATTGTAAAAACCATATATTCAATAAGAACATCCGGTGACGCCATCATTTTAGAATAAATAGCCATAACACCAACTGTATTTTTACCTTCAAACTCACCGGTAACTGTCAAAACAAAGTATCTTAGCATCCATCCTGAAACTACAGAATAAAACATCAAAATTAAATAATTACCAAACATAGCAAAATAACCAAATATATGCCATTTACTGCCTTTGGGTTCAAGTTTCTTATACGCTGGCAAAATACTTACTTTACTAGAACGTCCCATTGCATATTCCATTGTCATAATTGGTACTCCTAACGCAATCAAGAAAAATACGTAGGCTAAAACAAAGAAACCTCCACCATTTTTTCCTACCATGTAAGGAAAGCGCCATACATTTCCTATGCCAATAGCACATCCAGCCGACAACAAAATAAAACCTAGTCGACTCCCTAATGACTCTCTCTTCATTTAAAAAAATTCTCCTATCATTAATTATTACTTAGATCTAAACGAAATAACCCTTTCACTTTAAATAGACCCACATAATAATATAACATAGAATTCACTTTTTTACATCAACAATTTAAAGGGACATGACTTAAAAGCATTAAATCATCATCTTATACCTTGCCTTATTTGATATTTATATTCCATGTTTATGCTTTTTACCATTCCAAATTTATGTTATTTTGTAGGAAATTAAAAACATTTTAAATCTTCTATTATCTGTTCTGTTGTCATCCCTACTTCTTTTAAGAGTTCCTCTGGATTATAGCGATCATAAAAAATCTTTTCTAAGCCATAATTTTTTACTTTAATATTTCTTGTTCCACAATAAGACGCTATCTTTTGACCAAATCCGCCTTCAACAACGCCGTCTTCAAGAGTAATTATGAGTTCATGATCTTTTTCTAATTCTTGTATGAGTTTCTTATCTACTCCTGATGCAAAACGTGGATTAATAAGTGTAGGTTCATAGCTAAATTTCTCTTTAATCGCATCAAATAATTCTTCTCCTCTTTGATAAAAATCACCTAATGCAATTATTGCTGTTTTAGAACCTTTTTTCTCTACCTTATATTTGTTTATTTCTGAATAATCTATATCTGCCTCTCTATGTGTAACCTGATTACCTGGCATTAAAATCATCACTGGATGTTCTCTTTGTTCAACAGACCACGAAAGCATATTTTTATATTCTTCTGCAGAACTTGGAGCTAAAACTACAAGATTTGGAATATTTGTAAATGCAGGCAATCCAAATATTCCTAAATGTGTAACATCTGTAAGTATATTAAATGAGCTACAATTCATAACCATTGTTACTGGATTATTATTAATACAAAGATCTTGTGAAATTTGATCATACGCTCTTTGAATAAATGTCATATTTGTAAAAAGCAATGGTTTAGCACCATTTTTGGCTGCTCCAGATGCAACTGCAACGGCCGCTTCTTCTGCGATTCCAACATCTACATACTGATCTTTAAGTTGCTCTCTTATCTCTTTATTCATCCCTATTACACCAGGCATTGCGGGTGTAATTACAAAGAAATCTTTATCTTTTTTTGCTTTTTCTAATATAAAATCAATTGTCATTTGTGAATAAGACTCACCACCACCAAAATTAACTTTTGGCAAACCTGTTTCCCTATTAAATGGTGCTGTCCAATGCCATGGCTCTTTGTTTTGCTCTGCATATTTGTAACCTTTTCCTTTTTGTGTATGAATATGAACAACGATTGGATGATCTATATCTTTTACTTTTTTGAATAATTCAATTAATTTTTGAATATCATTTCCGTTTTCTTCATATATGTAATCTAAACCGTAAGCTTTAAACAAATTGTTTTCCGCTTTACCTGCTGTTTCTCTTAAATGTGCAAGATTCTCATATATTCCACCATGATTTTCTGCAATTGCAATTTCATTATCATTAACGACAATTATAAAATTAGATTTCATAGCGCCTGCAATATTAAGTGCTTCCATCGCTTCTCCACCAGAAAGCGAGCCATCTCCTATAACTGCAATTATATTCTCATTACTTTTCTTTAGATCTCTCGCCTTTGCTAGTCCTGCTGCAAGCGCAATAGATGTAGAAGTATGACCTACATTAAAAAAATCATGCTCACTTTCATCCGGGTTAGTATAACCTGAATCCTCTGAAAAATGCGCATCATCAATATAACCATTTCGTCTACCTGTAAGCATCTTATGAGGATAACTCTGATGTGACACATCAAATACAAATTTATCTTTTGGTGAATCAAATACATAATGCATTGCAATTGTAGCTTCAACGATTCCAAAATTTGGGCCGAAATGTCCACCAATTTTAGTTAATCTATTAAATAATGCTTCTCTCATTTCCGAAGCTAAATTTTCTAATTCAATATTTGAAAGTCCTCTTAAATCACATGGTTTATCAATTCTTTTTAAAATATCAAACATAACTTTGCTCCTTTACTTACTTTCGTATAAATTTTACATCTGAATTTGGTACCCCGTTTTCATCTAAAATATAGCGCTCTACTGTCATATGCAAATCGTATTTTTCACGAAGAGATGCAATAGTGCTCATCATAGGTGATTCATGATGCAAATCAATTGCCACTCCTTATTTCCTCCTAAAAAAACTATAGTATTAACTTTAAAAATTGGTAAGATAAATCATATAATGATTTTTCTTCATATGGTATTTTTGCATTCTTCATTACCAATTTTTGCTTTTTTGTTGGATATGCAGTTAGATACAATCCTTTAGTATAATGAAAAAAAGCATGTACTATTTGAATTCTTCTTTCACTATCTATATTTGTTTTATATTTTTCTAAACAAAATTCAAATAAAAACATGCATTTTTTATACTCTTCTTTATACCGTACTAAAGACTCTATACTGCTCATATCCTCTATTGCATATAAATCAAGTCCAATAATCTTTAATAAAAGTTTTCTTTCCTCAACAGTATTAGCGATTTCACTTAAAAACTCATCGTCATCAAGTGTTCCCTCATACTCTAATAATCCTTCTAATCTTTCATTCCACTTCATAATTTCTTGAATTAATATTGCAACAAAAATTTCCTCTTTAGTACTAAAACTTAGATAAATAGATGCTGTTGAAACATTTAACTTATTGCAAATTTTTCTTATAGTAACATCATCAAAACTAATTTTTTCATACAAACTAATACAAGTGTCTATTATTTTTTCTTTTTTTACCGGTTTTATTTTTTTTGATTCATCAACCATATCATACTCCTATTTTCTTTTTTATATGTAAATAAGCTACTTTGACACGGCATCATTATACTTCTATGATACCCTTTAAATTAACACAGTGTCAACTTTCTAAAAAACAAACTACCCATATAGTTAATCGGAAATATATGGGTAGTTGTACATTTTTTTACGTATTTTTTCTTTATTTTTCAAATTTTTTTAACTGTAGCTAAAAGTACTTAAAAATCTCTGAGCACGTTTTGTTTTTGGTTTTTCAAAAAAAGCTTTTACATCATCCGTTTGTTCAACAATCTCTCCCTTATCAAAAAAGAGAATTCTATCTGCAATGGCTCTTGCGAAGTTCATTTCGTGTGTAACAATAATCATTGTAGATCCACTTTTTGCAAGATTTAACATTGTTTGTAGTACTTCATGCACCATCTCTGGATCAAGCGCAGCTGTTACTTCATCAAAAAGTAATATATCTGGATGCATAAGTAAAGCTCTTACAATTGCAACTCTTTGCTTTTGTCCACCAGATAATTGCCTTGCAAAAAAATCTTTCTTTTCTACTAAATTTACTTTTTCAAGAAGCTCTATCGCTTCTCGTATAACCTCTTCTTTATTCCTCTTTTGAACCTTAGTTGGGGCTAATATCAAATTGTCGATTACTGACAAATGTGGAAATAATTCATATGACTGAAATACCATTCCAATTTTTTGTCTTAATTTAATTATACTTTTTTTATCTGGTTCAACCGGAAGTCCATCAACAGTAACCACTCCACCTTGTACTTTTTCTAGCCCATTAAGACATCTAAGAAATGTACTTTTACCGCACCCACTCGGTCCGATTACAACTACAACTTCTCCCTTATTAACAACTAAATCAATATCATTTAGCACTACATTTTCGCCAAATTTTTTATGTAAATGCTTTACTTTTAATAACTCTTTCATCTATGCCCACCTTTTTTCTAAATAAATACTTAATCTGCTAATTGGCCAACAAATTAAAAAATACATTATAAATACAACTCCAAATACACCAAAGGCTGCATTAGGCGAAGTTGTTCTATTAGCTTCAATAATCTGTTGCGCCACCTTTAATACTTCAACAATTCCAACCATCACAACAAGTGAAGTTGTTTTTATCATCCTTGTAATCAAATTTATTGATAATGGTATGAGTCTTCTTAATGTCTGTGGAAGAATAATATAAACATAAACCTGAAATTTATTCATTCCTAATGCATATGCTGATTCAAATTGAATCGTAGGAATGCTTTTTATTGCACCTCTTACTAAGTCCCCCATTTCAGCAACTCCCCAAAAAACAAAAACAATAATTGCTGAAGTCTCGGCTAACAAATCCATACCAAAGACTCTAGTTGTTCCAAAATATACAACAAATAACAGTACCATCTGCGGAATAATTCTTACAACCTCTAAATATATTTTTAAAATAAAACATAAAATTGGATTTTTCAAAGTCATAAGTACTCCGACTATTAATCCAAGCAAAATACTTATTGTCACTGAAACAAAACTAATTTCCAACGCAACATACAATCCCTGTAGCAATCTACTGAAATTAGAACCTTTCAACAACACATCAATCCCCAAACTCTGCATAACGTGTTTTCCTTTCTACTATCATTCCTATTATAGAAACAGGGAGAATCATTATAAAATAAAATACTACTAATAAAAACAGACATTCAATTGTTTTTGCATACATACCTATTAAATCTTTAGCTGTAAACATCAAATCCATCAAACTTATTGTTGAAAAAACAGATGTCTCCTTTAATAAAAAAATTATATTTGCAGTTAATCCTGGCACAACTGCTGAAAAAGCTTGTGGTAAAATTACATACAAAAATGTCTGACGTTTATCTAAGCCTAAACTAAGAGCACTTTCTGACTGCATTACAGGAATAGTCTCTAATCCGCTTCTAAAAGTTTCTATCATATACGCTCCCCCTAATAATCCAATACCTAGCATTCCACAAATTTCTGCTGATATATTCACTCCTATCTTTGGTAAAGCAAAATAAATAAAAAACAATTGAACTAATAAGGGTGTATTTCTAAACAATTCAACATATATTCCCACAATATTTTTTATAACTTTAACTTTAAAATGAAGGACAGCAGCCCCAGCAAGACCTATAATCATGCTGAGGCCAATTCCCTGCCATCCAATCTTTAATGTCAAAAGCAATGCATTTTTATATAATGGGATATATGAAACTAATATATCTTTATCCATTATTATTTAACCTTTCCACCTTCTACAACTAATATTTCTTCATAGTCAGCACCATATGTATCTACTAATGTTTTCTCATAATTTTTATGGAAGAATGATTCTTTTCCTAATGCTTTAGTCTCATCATTTAACCATTTAAGCAATGTCTTATTGCCTTTTGTAACTGCTGGTGCAATTGTATCATTATCACCTAATGAAGAAATACCTACTGTGTAGCCTTTATTTTCTTTTGCAAAAGCAATTACTTCAGTATTATCATTTGCCCAAGCAACACCGTTTTTATTTTCAAAAGCTGTTTTTGCTTCTGCATAAGCATCATATTTTTGTAATTTAATTTTCGGATAATTCTTAGTAAGATAAGTTTCAGCTGTTGTTCCTGAAATAACAATCACTTCATCTTTTGCTCCGATTTGATCTAATTTTTTAATCACTTTATTCGAAGGTGAAACAACACCTAGTGCAACGTTCATGTATGGAAGTGCAAAATCAACTTCTTCAGCTCTTTCTTTTGTTACTGTAAAGTTTGCTAAAATAATATCTACTTTACCAGTTTGAAGATATTCAATTCTGTTAGCAGCTTCAACTGATACAAAATTAGCATCAACACCTAAATCTTTTGCGATTCTATTTGCAAAATAAACATCATATCCAGCATATTTACCATTTTTGTCCACATAACCAAAAGGACTTTTATCTGAAAACACACCAATGTTTATTTTTCCACTCTTTTTAATTTCCTTTAACGTTCTGTATACCGTTTTCTTGTTACTACTATCTGCTTTTGTAGTAGTACATCCTGTAAATACACTTGTTAACATTAATCCTATCAGCAATAAACTCGTTAATTTTTTTACTTTACTTAAAATTGTTTTTTTCATGCTCCTTTGTCTCCTCTCACCGTTCAAATACAAAATTTTACTTTTGTTATTTTCATTGTTTATATGATATATAATCTTTTGATGTGTATATTCTACCATTTTGGTAGGAATTATAAAAGTAGATTATCTTTATCGTTAACTATAGAAAAAACTTATCACAAAAAATGGCCATGTCCTTAGACACAGCCATTTTTTATTATTATCTTATTATTTTTTTATTGTCTTATTTATCATTTTTATTTTTCTAACTTAAAGGTATCAACAAATGTCTTAATAGTTTCTGCTGCATCTGATACATCAGTAGCCATTTCCGCTGCACCTTTACTTTCATTTGCAACTTCAATTGCAGCTTCAGTAATATTTTGAACAGTTGCCATTACCTCTTCCGCACTAGCTGATTGTTCCTCTGAAATAGCAGCAACACTATTTGAAATATCATCAATTGTATTAATCATCTTAATCATATTTTTCATAGTACTACTTGCTTGGTCTAAATTATTGTATAATTCTTCAAACGCACTTTGAGCAACTTTAACAGCACCTGTACTCTTTTGGATATCTTCCATATTTTCTGATGATTTTGTTGTCAAACTAAAAATCTGCTCCATAACTTCGCCAATTATCTTACCAATCTCTTGACTTGAGTTAGCACTTTCGTTAGCTAATGATCCAATTTCTGATGCTACAACTGCAAAACCTCGTCCAGCATCTCCAGCTCTTGCAGCTTCGATTGACGCATTAAGTGAAAGTAAATTAGTTTGCTCAGCAATTGAATTAATCATCTCTACAATACCTGTAATTCTCTTTGTTGATTCTTCAACTGTTTTTACAACATTATTCATATCATCCATAGATGCTGAAATTGCTTCCATATCATGATTTGCAGCAACCATTTCTCTTTGTCCTTGATCAGCTTTTTCAACTAGTTCTTTCATAGTTACTCCAATATTTTGACCTTGGTCTGTTAAATCTGAAACCATTTGGGCTAGTTCTGTTGCATTTTCCGCCAACTCTGCTACTGCACTAGAAATTCCATCCATTGTCTGTGAAATTTGTTCCATTGAACTTGATTGTTCTTGAGCCTGAGTATTCATGTTTTCTGATGATTTTCTACTATTATCTGATAATTCCATTAACTTATCGGTTTCATTTCTCATCTGAATCAATGCTTTTTGCATATTGTCTACAAATTTATGCATACTCGCATTCATTATACTAATCTCATCTTTACCCTTACTTTGAATATCCACAGTAAAATCATTTTCCGTAATACTTACAATATTACCTGTAAGCTTTGCAACAGGTGATGTTATATATCTTCTAACAGAGAATACTAACAATAATATCGCCAATAGCAACATAACAGCAACAATAACAACTGTTAAGTATTTCAATTTGGTTATTTCAGAAATAACATCTGCTTCCTTGATATAAGAAATCATAGTCCACTTTGTATCTGGAATAACTTCTATGGCTATATAATACTTTTGTCCACCGTCACCCGTTATAATTTGAATACCACTTTTACCAGCTCTAAGTTCTTTAGCAATAGCTATTGTTACTGGATTTTCTGTATGTTTTTCTGCTGAAGTTCCAACATAACCCTTCAATGAAGAAGCAATTATTGTCAAAGAATCATCCATCAACACAACTCTTCCTGTACCAGAAGGTCTATATTTTGAAACTCTTTCACCAATATCTTTAAGATATAAGTCTGCAGCTATTACACCTTTTTTCCCTGATGGTGTCGTTACTTCTCTTGAAACAGATACATTATACCCTCCACTTGTTGAATCTAAATATGGTACTCCCCATGTCATTTCATTTTTACCACTTCCAGTGATATACCAAGCTCTTTTAGTAGGATCAAAGTCTGATGTTGGTTCCCAACCTGTCATATCAATATATTTTTCACCTTCAAAATATCCAAAGAAACCTGGATACATATCACTATATATCTTAGAAGTATATTTAAAAGTTGATACTATTTCTTTAGTTCCACCAACCTCGTTGTTAGATAAAAAATCTGCTATCGCACTATAGTATCCCTTTCTATTCGCTAAGATTCTGCCTATGTCTTGCGAATTTGCTCTAGTTTCTTGCACTAAAGCATTCTGAGCGTCTCCTACAATCACATTCTTTGCGACGCTAAATATTACACCTGCAACAATAAAAAAAGAAATCGCAATCATAGGAACAACACTGATTAATAATTTTCCAGCAATCGAATTAAACGGTGCTACTTTGTTTTTAGTTTTTTCTTTCAACTTTATTCCTCCTTACTTTTCCGACACTATGTTATTCCCTCAAAATTAAATTCTCTACTCTTTCCATATAATACAAATAGCTGTAAATAAATTTTTCTCCTCACATTTTTCGCATACTTCATATGTTTTTTATCGGAACATTCTTTAAATAGAGACATTTTTATTTTTTATATTAAAAAAGTGTACTAAAGAAGGAATTTTCCTTTTTAGTACACTTTTTATTACTTTTCATATAGAAAATTATTTATTTTTTTTCATAGCCTGTAATTATTGTTAATATCATAAATATTACAGCACAGCAGCCAAACATTTTATGCCATTTCATCGTTTTCTTCCTCCTTTTCTGGTAAAAGATCACACATACTATGGATACCTGCGTAAACTGTTGATGTATTATGGAATAAAGCTGATGCTGACGGAGTAAGTACTCCTGCTACACCAAGCCCTATTAACAACGAATTAAATCCAACTATAAAATGATAATTATGTCGAATTCTTTCCATCATGCTTTGGCTAATTTGTCGAATTGTAAGCAATCGATATAAGTTATCATCTCCTATAATTACATCTGCCACCTCTCTAGCAATAGCCGCTCCATCTGATACTGCTATTCCACAATCGGCTTCAGAAAGTGCTGGTGTATCATTTACACCATCTCCTACCATAACAACCGTGTGTCCTTGCTCCTTTAATTTGCGAATATACATAGCCTTATCTTCCGGCAAAACTTCTGCATGATAATGATCAATATTTAATTTACTTACCACAGACTTTGCTGTCTTTTTATTATCTCCTGTTAACATGCAAACAGATGTAAATCCCATCTCATGCAATTTTTGAATAATATCTTTTGATTCTTTTCTAATAGGATCATAAATATCAATAACTGCTTTAAGTTTTCCATCTATAGCCATAAATAAATGCGAATACTCTTGTGGAAGATTCTTAATTATTCTTGCCTCTTCCTCTGACAACTCACAGCCTGCATCCTCAAAAATATAGTGATAACTTCCAATTATTGCACTTTTGCCATCTACTTCACTTTCAATACCATGCGCAATTATATATTTTACTTTTGAATGCATCTCTTCGTGCATTATTCCACGATCCTCTGCTTCCTTAACAACAGCATTTGCCATAGAATGAGGATAATGTTCCTCTAGACAAGCAGCTATTCTTAACGCTTCAGTCTCATCTATTCCATTAAATGTTGTTATCTGAGCAAAAGTAGGTGTTGCCTTAGTCAAAGTTCCTGTTTTATCAAAAACTATTGTATCAGCTTTAGCGATAGCTTCTAAATATTTGCCACCTTTTGCAGTAATATTATATTCACCCGCTTCACGTATCGCTGATAGTACAGTTAATGGCATAGATAGCTTTAAAGCACAAGAAAAATCAACCATTAAAAATGAAATTGCTTTTGAAACATTTCTGGTCAACAACCAAGTAAGACCTGTTCCAATTAATGAATACGGAACCAATCTATCTGCCAAATGAAATGCTTTTTCTTCTGTACCAGATTTTAGTTTTTCAGAATCTTCTATCATATGAATAATTTGATCATATTTACCAGTTCCACTTGTTTTAGCTACTTCTACAACACATTCACCATCTTCTACAACAGTTCCTGCATATACGAAATCTCCAATTTCCTTTGATACTGGCAAAGATTCTCCAGTCATAGAGGACTGGTTAACCTGTACCTCTCCCGCTACAACTTTTCCGTCTAACGGAATAATACTAGAAGTACGTATAACTATCTTATCACCTTTTTGTATATCTCTTATATCTACTAAAACATCGTTAAGTTCTGTATGTAACCATACTTTATCAACCTTTAACGCCATGGATTTTGCTAAATCATTTACAGATTTTTGATGTGTCCATTCCTCTAACAGTTCGCCTGCTCCTAATAAGAACATAACTGAAGATGCTGTACTATAATCTCCTCTAAGAATGGAGGCCGAAATAGCAACGGCATCTAATAATGGTACTTCAATTTTACCATGCAATAATGTAGATAATCCTTGAAAAATATATTTAATTGAACGCAAACAGGTAACGGCTACGCGTATTGGTGCTGGCATAAATAATTTTTTTAGCACACGATAGCCCACCATCGACATAAGACGTTCTTGATAATAGCGATTTAGCTCTCGACCAGTATTTTCTGGAACTAATGCAATAACTTTTTCATCTTCTACATCTAATTCCTCTAAACACTGTAATAATTCCTGACGTTTTCCTGATTTATAACGAATAGTTGCATCGCCTGTTCTTTCATAGACCTTAACAGAAACAACAAACTCTTTATCCGCTAAATAATATTCAATAACATCAGCAGTTGACATAGACATTCTTGTTATCGCACAGTGAATTCTTATCCTGTTAACTGACTCATGTCTAATCACATATTTCATAAATTACTTTTCCTTTATCTCGTCAGCTTCAGCAACTAATGCTCTTGCTTCCTCTAATTTTTTAGCATCTTCAGCTGCATATCTCTTTTCATTGATATCAATTGCATCTGCATAAATATCTTCGCAATTTTCACGAATATTGTCTGTAGTTTTAAGAACTGTATCTTTGCAACGAAGTACTGCTGCAGTACAATTTGTGTATGCTTTCTTTGCATCTTTGCTCTTTAAAATACCAATTCCTGCAGTTCCAAATAAAACTCCTCCTGCAAAAACTCCTAATTTACTCCATTTGTTCATATCCTGTATCTCCTTTTCAATAATTAGTGTAGACTAAATTATAGCACTCGAATATATTTTTTCAAATAATTCAACTCACTTCCTCCATGTTTTATATGGCAAACTAACTTTTCATTGCTTTTTTTTCATTTTTTATTTCCCAATGGATTAAAAAAGTTAACGCTGCTCTTAAAATAATAATCGCGCCTAAAATTCCAAGCTCAGACCATTCTCTAACAACAACCGTTCTTAACACCTCACCACCCAGCTTAAATTCAAGTGCTAGCGCAATCCCTTGTGCCAACACCAATCTTATTGATTCGTCCTTTTTTAACCAAAAAATAAAGCTTTTAATTGCCGTATACACCAAAATACAAATACCAAAAAGCTCTAACAAAACAGTGGAAAATTCAACTATATATCTTAGTATTTCTTCCGCCATTTGATAAATATCTTCCATTTTGTATTCCCCCTCAGAAAACTAAACTCACCTCTAAAGTCCATCACTCGTATCTTATTTCGTGTTTTTTTTAGAAAAAATAACTCTGTTAAGTATTATTTTTGAAAATAAAAAAGAGAACATAGTTATGTGAAAATAAAAAAGAGAACATAGCTATGTGAAAATAAAAAAAGAGACAATCATTATGTGATATGTGTCCAAAATTCTTGGTACATATCAATGATATGATCATCTCTTAAAAAAAATTATCTCTGTGAACGCGCAAGTGCTTCTTCGTAATCTTTTGTTCCTTTAAATACTTCATTTGAATAAGGATTACACTTATTCTGAATTGACTTCTTAATAATAACAGAAATGCAAATTACATTCACACCTACTGAAAGCATTGCAACAAGACTTTGCATTGATGGATCTGCTGTTATTCCAAGTTTTGAAATAACCTTACCAACTTCTGCACTCTTGCCCTGTCCTGCATTATAAAGTTCAATCGCTTTATCATAAAGCATCATAGTTGTGACACCTGCTTTAGATGCTCCACCATATACACGAGGTAACGCTGCTGCAAATGTACCTTTAAGCTGGAATAATGGAACTATCTGAGCCCACATACACCAGATTGCAAGTGTATTTGCACGGTTTTGAATCCACGCACCCTTGTTCCAAAGCGCATTAGCAAATGTAGGTGCAAGAAGAAGAGCAACTCCACAGTACCATGAATGTGTAGGAAGGTTAAGATATGTATACTCAAAGTTCCAAATGTCATATGCAACTATAAACCACACTGTCATATCTGGCCATAACATATCTGATTGATTCTTATCCTTAGAGGTATAAAGATAAACACAACCTGTCATACAAAAAATGTTGATAAGACCTGCAAGTGCATTAACAACATTCCACCAACCACCATAAATAAATACACCTTCATTTGAAGCCCACCAAGCTCCAGATAAGTTTCCTGCAATCTTATATGCTGCAAGTGCTGATTCAATATCTGATACATTTGCAATCATAATATTAGCAGAAACAATAAACCAAGGCCACCAAGCGAACCATTTTTCTTTACCGATACCCCATTTGTATTTAATCATCATAAAACCTACACAACCTATATCAGCCGCATAAAGTTTAAAATAATGGAACCATCCATCCATATATGCCATAGTTGGATTAGAAGATCCTCCAAATGCGTTACAATGAATAGCGATAAAATAACACGTTAAAATAGCCGGAATAATCACGAAGACAATCATGCCTCCCATCTTACTACGGCGTCCAAATTCATTGACAAGAATAAGACCTGCAAACACTAAACACCATCCAATTACTTGCCATAAGCTATTGATTTGAAAAATCATAAGCTTCCTCCCTCTTATTTAATTTATTATAAAAAACATAGAAAAAATTACTAATTTTTAATAATTAGTTTATTTTTACTATGCATTTTATCACAATAAATAATTCAACACGTTATAATTATATCAAAATTTACCAAAGCATGGTAGACCGAATCATTGAAAATTTAATCATTTTTTTTCTTTAAATATGCATATTCAAGTAATCTATTATCTGGACTGTCAATTTCTAAAAAATTAATTTTATCAATTTCAACATCTATTGTTTCAAGCAACTCTGCTGTTTCAAGGTTTATACATTCCATCTTGATACTATTTCCATCAATTGAAGTTACAAATCCGGTATCTAATTCTTCTTCGCTATCTCTTCTAATAGTTATAATTACATTATTTTGTTTGGCAATTTTTATTAAATCTATAATATTAATTGACAAATCAGATGACTTGATAGACGCACAATTATCATGATTATTATTCCAATACTCTCTATATAATTCAATTTTATTAAGATATTTTGTATCATAGTTTACTTCTGTTAAAGTATTTTTTTTAAACCAATAATAGCCATCCCATTTACCTTGTGGATCAATTGCTTCGATTAAAACTGCATTTTCTGAATCCAACATGCAACTACCTACTGTAAATTTATCCTCGCTAACATAAAATTCTCCTATTTTTCCTCTTGCGAACTCTTCTATCATTCTCTCTTTTTCCATCCTTTCTTCTGTTTTTTCTTTTCTGAAGCTCTTCTAGCCCTTCGTTTTTTATGTTTATTTGTATTTATTTCATCTAAAGTATATTCATTAATTGATGTTTTGTAAATACCTTTCATAGTCTCCCTATATTTTTCTATGCTATAGAAAAGTATTTTATTTTTTCACAAAACATTATAGAAATGAATGTTTTTTCCATGTATAATATAGAAATATCGTTTCTATAAGATAAAGAAAACTATTTTTAAGGAGAACAATAAATGAGTACAGAAAACAATCAATCAACACCTACTTTTGAAGGTAAAAATGTTGGCAAAACTTGCCGTACACATTATAGAGGTACATTTAACGACGGTACACAATTTGATTCATCATATGATAGAGGAGAACCTCTTGAATTTGTATGTGGTGCTGGAATGATGATTAAAGGATTTGACGCTGCAGTTGCAAACATGGAAGTTGGTGAAAAAGTGGATATTCACCTTATGCCAGAAGAAGCCTATGGAATGCCAGATGAAAATGCAATCTTTACAGTAGAAATTTCAAGTATTCCTGGAGCCGAAGAATTAGAAGTTGGTCAACAAGTATACTTACAGGATCAATTAGGCAGACCATTCCCAGTAAAAGTAACTCAAAAAGATGATACAAACATTACTTTTGATGCTAATCACGAAATGGCTGGAAAGGAATTAAACTTTACAATTGAGCTTGTAGAAGTTTTATAATTTTAAAACATTAGACGTTTTTATAATTAAGAACATTAGGTGTCTGTTTATTATTAACAACATATTTGAATATTATATTATTTAAAAATGTAATGACCAAGACCTTAAGCTGTGTAAATTTGCACAGTCTCAGGTCTTAGTTTCATTTCACTATTTGTAAACCACTTGCTACTACTCCAACGTCAACGTTTGAATTTACCTCATTAACTATGCCATCTGCTTTTACTTTTGCAATGTCATTCCTCATCATATGGAAGCACTACTACATCTTTTGTCCTCACCGTTTATAACCTCTCTCACAACAATTATCTCTTTAAAACTGCTATTATTTCTCATGATATCACCTTATATCTAAGCCTAACATATGAATTTTCCAAAACATCACATCCAAGCAGTCTTAACACTCCCAGTTTATCAAGCTCATTTTCCTTTGTCAGAGCTATACCATCCACAAGTGTAGATGTCTCTTTTCCACCAATCAGCACTGGCGCAACAACAATATCAACATAATCAAAAAGTTTTTCACGAAGAAATATTCCATTAACGGTTCCTCCACTTTGGATTGTAATTCGTTCGCATCCATATTTATCTCTAAGTTGAATCAATGCATCTTCAAGAGATAGTTCGTCCTGATAAATAATATGAAGGTTCTCTTCGCTAACATTAAAAGCCGGATGATTCCTATTTGTTGTTATCAATACAAACTCTTTTGACCTCGCACAAAAATACTTCACCCCATGCTCTGTCAAATGCTTGTTATCTAATAATACAAATGAAACTGGTGTCTTTACAGGCATAGGCTTTTCATTAACACCCATCTTTTTCTGAACCCTGCCTGTATTAAAGGACCACAGGTCCGTTGTCTGCTCTATTTCATAATACTGAGACACCCCCTCTTTCAATCGCTTTTCAATATCAGAGGCACTGTATAATACTCTAGTTAACATAATAAGCTATAAGATCCTCTATCCAACTATTTATATTGCTGAAATCAAAACCTGTCTTATCTGCCAAATCCGTGTTTAAAGTCATATCATCCATGTAACCATTATATGGAGCTGCATCTCCGTTTTCTGAAAAAATTGCCTTTTTTCCAGTCAAATTTTCTATCATACTGATTAATTCCGAAATAGATATACTTCCCTTGGAAGAACCATTAACAGCCCCATCAACGCTATAATCTACAAGATGACTAATAAATCTTCCCGCCTCATCCTCATGTATGAAACTAAGTCGCTGGTTTAAATCATCGATAAACATTGGGATTTCCTTACGAATATGATCTACATAAAATTTTAGCCTTCCTGTATAATCATTCGGTCCCATAACCACTGGATATCTTACAAATGTTAAAGGCATTCTGTTATATATCTGAGCCGCTGCGCATTCTGCCTGCCTTTTTCCTTCATCATAATCAGCTATTCTATCCATCCACTTGAGCTCGTAAGAAAACGGATCAAATTCATTTTCATAGATATTCGAATGAAACTTTGTGTACACAGAACAGGATGACATCAATATATATCTTCCACAAGAAACGTAATCCATAAGATGTTTCACATCATTTGAAGAATATGCTACCTTATCAATAATGCAATCAAAATATATTCCTCCAAGCTTTTCTTTGACCTGCTCCGGATTATTTCGGTCTACTATTATATGTCTTACTTTATCAACAAATAAAATTTCTGCGTTTCCACGCGTTGCAATCGTCACATCGTGTCCAGCCTCTATTAATGCATTCACCATTGGAATACCAAAAAATCTGGTTCCACCAACTACTAGTATTTTAGCCATTGTTTCCTCCTGCTTCCTTATAATTTTTTCATCATCCAGTCCGCATCTGCATATTTACCATCCGCATATTTCATATTATCCGGGAAATGTCCACACTTCTTAAACCCCATTTTTTTATAAAGAGAAATTGCTTTATAATTATCTGAAATAACTTCAAGTTCAGCCTGTTCATATCCGACATTCTTTGCAACCTTTAACACTGTCTGCAACATAATTTTTCCTATGCCACATCCACAATATTCTTGGTACAATGCTATTGCCACATCACACCTGTGTGCATACCGCTTATATGGTGCGATAGTCATCAGTGAACAATTGCCTATATGATTACCATCTATCGTAGCAATCAGCATCAATTCTCTAGTTGCATCTATTTTATCTTTAATAAAATTTTGTTCCTGCTCCAAAGATAATGTCACCTCGTCAGGTTCACGTATCAAAAAAGGGGTTTCTCCTGTCGTAACTTTTAGGTACTCTATAAGAGCTTCAGCATCCTCAACTTCAGCATTTCTAAGAATTACCTTTCGCCCATTTTTATCTATTATCTCCTTCGGCCCAAATCTCATTTTTGATTTTTCCCTCCTCATCAATAACAAATTCATAACTGTCCTCTATATTACAATTCAACGTTTACAAATTAACTCTCAAGCCCCAAATTTGAGGCATTCATATCCATTACTTTTTACCTCGTTTCTTTGTAGGTTGGTTTGAGTCCTGAAAAATATTACTCTCTATACGTTTTTTCTTATTATATCACGTCCTTTCTTACTTATCTATTTGATACTTCAAACAATGGCAATTATTTATAAGATAATATTTTTGGGAGCAATAAATGTTAAAAAAAAGCTGGGAGCAAATGCTCTCAGCCCTTAATATTACTAGATTTCTACTCACTTGTAAGCCGCTATTCTCTTACACCCATCCGCAAACGGATGATCTTTGATCATAAAGTATAAAAGTAAAAACCGTGAAACCCTTTATTTAAAAGGTCTCACGGCTTATTACGTTCTTACTCCATCTCATTTACTCGGAAAATTCAAACCGTTTTTTTCTATTCTTTTCGTGCTTCATGTGCGTGTCATTTGATACGCTTTTCATTCTGTCCGTATCATTCAAAACCTGCTGTACCCAAATTGTATCCAAACGAATCATAAATAGTCTTTGACGGCTGCGCTATGTTATAGTATAATAAATCACTTGTTTGGAGGGTATTCGTATCCTCAGATATCCCACCTAATGTTGGTAGCATTAGATGGGATATTTTTTAATCATCAACCCATTCTGTATCCTTCTCGATTTCCCAGAAGGTTTTTCCATCAAACAAAGGTTGGTTTAAAAAGATTTCGTAACTCTCTTGATTGTCCTTACCAGATATCTGCCAAAGCGTTTTTACCTCTGGTTCCCAAAGCTGTAATTCAAAAACATACACTTTATCTTCCCTTAGGTAACCTTGAGAAAAATACTTTTTCCCATTATACACATATATCAGTTCTTCACCGCTCCACAGTTTATCGATAAACTCATTAATATCACCATTAATCATAGAGATACCCCCTTGAAAAATTTTTTGTACTTCTTATAGATTCCGGAATTTTGAAAAACAGCAAACTCCTCATTTGTTATAACTCCTGCATCCACGATTTTGCTGACATCAGCAAAATCATCCAAAACACTGTGCCCACTATTTTAACAGGCAATCATAGCTCGGCCTATTACCTTTGAAAAATTTCTCCATTAAATATATTCCAATGTCGGCGCAAGTTCTCTGGCACTCCAATACTCGGTTCCATCATAACATCTACACATCTTTATTTTCCACCAATTCCTCATATTTCAGTTGATATGCTATAAGTCTTGGTATGTACTCCGGAGGAGTACGACGACCAGCCTCCCAATCCTCAAGTGTCCTAACTGGAATCCCAGTATGCTCTGAGAATTCTTTTCGATTCATTTTCACACCCTCACGTAATTCTTTAATCATCTTTGCAATATCCATTTCATCCTCCTCGCATTGAGTTTTCTTAATAATATCACATCCTTTTCATACACGCAACGTGTGGTTTTGGAAAGTTATTTATAGATTCAATTTACAATCACTATTTCATATCTAGTAAATTCATAACCAGCTTTACCATAACATCCTTTTCCTCCGGATTAGATTCTGCAATCATAAGCGTAATAGCGACTAGTTCTCCGTCACCAATACGTTTATTGCCATCTCTAAGTAATGCATCATTTCTCTCCAAAAATTCCAAAAACAAAGAGGCCGCTATTCTCTTACATCCATCAGCAAATGGATGATCCTTAATCATAAAGTACAGCAAATTAGCAGCTTTTTCTTCAATCGTCGGATATGCATCCTGACCAAATGCGCTCTGATATATCGCAGAAATGATACCATTTACTTTGCCAACCTCTTTTTCGACTCCGAAGACATCTGTATCAAAAGAATCCCTCATATGAGAAACCATCGTCATACAGTCATCATACGTAATCCTATATATCGGTTGCTTTCCGTCAGGTTTTATGATTGATTGATGATCATACTGATCCAGCAACGTCAATGCGTCCGTATACAGATTTACAGCTCTTAGGATATCCTTTTCTTCAACATTTAATGCACCTGCTAACATTCGTGTTTGGATATCAACTGTCTTTTGCAATGCATGTAAACGTTTCTCATTTATTGCATAGCCATCAATCATATACTGCTTTAAGATTTTACTTGCCCACTGACGAAATTCGATACCTCGTTTTGATTTAACGCGATAACCTACAGATATGATGACATCTAATGTGTAAAACTGGACTGGTCTATCCGCATTTGCAATGTGCATTTTTTGCACATTGCTTTCTCGAATCAATTCCTTCTCCTTAAAAATATTATTTACATGTCTCGTAATTACTGTTCGATCCACATTAAATAATTCGGTCATCTGTGCTTGCGAAAGCCATACTGTCTCTCCATCCATCGGGACAGACAAAGTTACTTCCTTGTCTTTCGTTTCAAATAGTATAATCTCACTTTTCTTCACTAAAAACACCTCCAGCGCATATTACTTTTTTCCGAATTTTTTTGATTTCTTCCACAAACTGTCTATCCGGCTTAATTCCTGATAATAATTTTTCAACTAATCCAGCCAGTTCCACCGCCATCAAACCTATTGTTTTAAAGCCTCTATATACCCCAACAATCTTTCTTTTTGCGATTTCTTAAGACTTTCCATTTCAATCAAAAAATCATATTCCTTTGTGCCTTTTGTAACCACTCGATATTCCAACTCCTCTACAGATTGAACCGTATCCTGCAACAATTCATATGGAGTCACTTTTAACACATTGCAAATAATCATTATTTTATCTGCAGACGGATTCGTTTTCTTTCGTTTCCAATCACTAATAGTACTCTGTGCTATTCCAGTGGATTTTGAAAAGTCCATCTGTGTAAGCTCACGTTCTTCCATCAGTTTAAAAATGCGTTCACTAATTGTCATTTTCTGCTCCATTTTCCTTTACACTTTCTTCTATCCATATCTTAAACTCCTCCGGACACAGCATAACTTTTGCCCTCCTCTCTATCTTTCTTTGTTTATACGTCTTTTCGCATATTGTCCGTATAAACGTTATATCACTCCCATTTTCTGGCAATGTCAAGATGCTATGTCATCACTATTTTTATACCAGACAGTGCTGCAACAGTACTTTGAGAAAAAATAAAAGCCGTGAAACCCTTTATTTAAAAGGTCTCACGGCTAAATGCAGCCTTTGCATCCTGTACTCGTCCAGCTTCAATATCCTCAAAGCCTTCCTGTAATTTTGTATGAATCTCTGCAGTCGTCATAAGATCCGCATTAATAGCATCCGGTGCCTGCGGTAATGTAACTCTAAAAGGAATTCCCTGTTCTTTTTTATCACTCATCAGCTAATCCTCCATCCGCTCATGATCCTGATTGAACTTATCTGCCATCTTACGCTGTTTCGATGGCTACAAATGAGAATATGTCATCGTAACCGACATGCTCTCATGGCCTAATCTATCAGCTATCTCCACAGGAGAAAAACCAAGCTCGATAAGATGTGCCACATGGCTGTGACGTTCTAAAGGATAGTTTGGGGATATAATTACAATTCGATCTTTATTTCTCAATCCATTACCTTTAAATCATGAATGAATTAATTTCCCATACAATTTATTCATTCCAAATATACTGATACTCACACTGGCAACTGATAGTAAAACCATAAATACTATTATGCTCTTTTCATTAAGTTTTAAGAAAAAACAAACTGAAACTGCAATTAATCCAATCATAATTATAAACATTATTCCAACCATTGCCGAGAATGGATTCTCATTTTTGGCTGGGAACAAGATTCCTGCCATTGTAAAAAATACCACTGAAAATATTATTGCAACAAATAAATCTACTATAAATAAAATTTCTTTATTTAAGAATATATCTACTATACACACTGGAATCGCCAATACTGATATATATATTATCTGTGACATTATTATTCTGCAATAATCTTTTACAACACTATATTTCTTTTGAATAATAATATTTCTTAATGATTCAGTCTCTACATATGCATATAGAGAGTTTAATGACAAAATTAGAATTACGTAATATCCCTTATCAATCTTCATTACAATTGTTATCAAGTAACTGAATACTGCAATAAAATAATAATTTATTGTATCCACCTTCCGCAAAAAGCTTACCACATATGCACTCAGTATTGCAGATTTTTTCATGATGAATCGACAAGTTCTAGCATATTTATTTGTACAGTTAGCATCGTTATTTGGTATATGAACTATTAAAAACCCCAATATTGAATTAATCACTACAAAAAGTATAGTGGATGCCAATATACCATATTTTTCAGTAACAACCATATAAAAAAGTATGGAAGCTGTACCTGTATTGTCTTTATATGTATACAAAATTGACAAAAAGACATCAGGTATTATAACCAAATAAAATCCAACCAAAAGCAATGAAAGTATACAGATAACAATAATGTTTTTTACTTTTTCAAGCCCCATATAATTACAAAAAATTCCAAATATACTATATAATAATTCAAATACAAAATATATTGTTACACAATTAAAGAAAATATTGCATATTATTCTTGTAATAAATGCTGATCCATCACGAGTGATCAATGTGATTATCAGTGCCAATGAAAAGATAATAACCACTGACAATGCAGTACATATTTCAAATATTAATATTGATATATTTTTTTCTTGTTTAGTCACGGGCATTTGATCTGTAAATTCTAGAAACGAACCCTTTTTCATGAACAATATTTTTACAAAAATAAAAGCAACGAAAGTCCACATAAATACAGAACAACTATAAGAATCGAGTATCACACCTATTTGTCTTTGAGAACTATTTGTGCTCTCGAAGAAATTATATAGTTCAAATGATAAAAAGGCTGTTAATAAGACCACAACTCCAATAATAAACAATCTAAATATTTTTTTATTAAGCAGACCAACATTTAAGACATTGCGTTGAAAAAAAACAAACATGATTTTAGTAATTTCACAAACTTTACTATATCTCATAATCTGACTCCTTAAATCCTACTAAGTTCTTAAAAATTTCAGTCAAATTACAATCCTTTTCCTTTAAATTCACAATGTCTTTGACAGTTCCTTTATATAAGAGTATTGCACGATTTCCCAACTTTTCAGCTAGTTCCAAATCGTGCGTACACATAATTACTAACTTATCTTTTTCTGCTAATTTTCTAAATAGAATCTTACTCACTTCCTTCGCTTCTATATCTATTCCGTTCAATGTTTCATCAACTACAGTTATTTCTGATTGAAGAATAAATGCTGTAATAAGCTGAATTTTCTTTACCATACCATGAGAATAGTTTTCTATAAGATGATTAATTCTATGTTCCATTGCATAATAGCTAATTAGTTTTTTATATTTTTCTTCATCAATTTTAATATCATATAATCTACACATCATTCTAACATATTCGTCTCCAGTTAAAAACTGAGGCAAAATGTTTTCACTAGAAAGATAATACATCTTTTTCTTAAGTGAAATATCAGTGTTATCACTTCCAAATATCTTAATTGAACCTTTCTTATTATCCAACAATCCAAATAAAAGTTTTATTAATGTTGTTTTTCCGCTTCCATTTGGACCCGCTATTACTAACACTTCTCCTCTATTACATTGGAATGCTACATTATCTAATACTTTTGTCTTATCATAAGCATACGATAAGTTGTTAATCTCCAAAATTGATTTTTCCATATTTTACCTCGAATTTAATATATTTCCTTTAATGTAATTACAGCTTTCGCCAATTTATTAATGAATATTTTTACACCTACTCTATTAAAATATATTCTGCATCTTCACTCCACTTAATTGATTCCGCAAATAATTGTGGCAGTTCTCTAATCAAAAATTTAGTATGTAACTCAATTGCAGTATTAGCACTTCTCAGAAAAATGATTGTTGTTAATGAAATAATCATCACTAAAAAATTAAATATCACATTGCATTTAAGAATTATTAATAGCAAATTTTAAAATTTAATTTTTTTAGTATCCATCATCTTGTTTCAATTAAATGCTGTCTGTACTTAAGCAATTTTTTTGCAAAAAAATATGTTCCAAAAATGAACATAAATAGAATACCTGCAAAAAATAAAATTGGGAAAGTAGATCCTGTAAATCCAAATGCCAACGATGTGTCACCATCTGCATTTGTTATCGCTTCAAAATATATCGTCTTAAAAAAGCAATATCTGATTCCGTTATCCCCTGACGAGAATAACATTGCCAGAAAACTAACTGTCATTGAAATTAATGTGATTGCAAAAACTACAAAAATACTAGAAAAAAACATCGTTATACTTGAGGATTCTCTCCATTTAGTCAAAAATTCACTTTCCTTCTGATTCATTATTTTTCTCCCTTTCTTAAAATTATTGATTTGTCTGCTTTCATATTATCCTACTAAACTATTAAGCGCAAACTTAAGTCTGTATTTGCATAGTATCAACATTTTTAAAGCATGTCAACATTTTTTAAAGTCTCTATTTATTTTCTAATTTCTTTATATTCTTTTGAAAAGTTTCCGTCAGAAGGTCTCATATTCTATTCTAATCAATGCTGTCAGTATAAACATGCTTATTTTAGAAATGCTTTATTTGTTGTTTTTTATACTGTTGGCGAACCTGTATATATTATGCAACAAAGGAATTTTTCTTTTATCTAAAGAACCTGGACTCAGGTCTATGGTGAACTGAACCTCATGTATGAAGGACGTTTACCTGATTGATAAAAAGAAAAAAGGACACTGTCTCGAAGTGTCCTTTAGAACGGCAAGCATGGCTATGTCTGAGATCATGGATACGAATCCTCTTTACTCCACTTGCCTTAACACCTCTGTCCGTTTCATGATGCAAATATGATTTTGAAAGTACAAAGATTCTGTCTGAAGTCTCAATACCATAAATGCTATTGATAAAATCCTGCATCTTTCAGAAAAAAATAGAAGCATATTAGAAGCGATGACCAAAAAAAGACCTGAAACCGTGTTATTTCACACGGCCTCAAGCCATATGGTATATCTTTTCTAATTATTCCATGTTGTCCACAACTTTTTTGAGGTTTTGGTAGACATTTTATAGACGAAATAACTGATATACTAGCTTTTCCATTTTGTTTAGAGTGACATTTTCCGGGACATTTACAGTAACATTTGTTTTATTCGATGATATTTCACCAGCTTTTTTCTATGAATTATAAAAGTAAACCCTGCTTCATCAATCTCATAACTAAACTTGATTTTAGAATCTTTACACAGGCTATTTATACGCTTAAAGCCGCTGTCACTGTAAATGTCACTCAAAATTTTAAAAAGTCTGTACTGAGCATCAATTCACAAGTACAGACTTTAAACTTTCTAAAATATAATAACGGGCTGCGTCAGAAGATGCAGCCCGTTATATTCCTTCTTTGCCGGTATGATTCCCGTCTTTTATAGTTCCCATTTATTTTATATGGTAGGGTTCCCATCTGATAAAGCTCCCATTTCGCTTGGCAAGGGAACCAATCACATCCCTTTAGAGGTACCTAAATCATAAACCGTATAGACCCTAATATCAAGCCATTTGTAGCATTTCGTCATCATTTTACTGGTTCCACATATGCTCATCTACCCTCACAGCACTTACTATAGATGTCTCATCAGAATCAACAAACACATTAGCTATATCTCATTTAATTTTTTCACCAAATCTTCTGGCCAATAATCCTCAATATGTTCATCAATTTGACGTTTCAGAGTAAAACTGCCTTCTCCATTAGTTAAATCTTCAAAAATTGCAAGTAAATAAGACAAAATCACTTCTGAGTTAATACGTTCCTCTGATTTTGATAGATATAAAGCCTTAACAAGTTCATCGTTCGTATCAGTAAATTGTAACACCAACACATCTTCTGAGACAAAGCCTTCGCCCTCATCATGCTCTATTGACCAACATTCAGAGTCATTACTTCTAAAGTACCTTCGACATCTACACTTAATAGCATCGCTCATATTTATCACCTCTTCTTTATTAAGCTATACAATCACATTGCCCTTTTTCAGGACGAAATCCATCAACCGTGCTTGCAAATTCATCATAACCAAACTTCACATATTCAATATTTTTTACTCCATGTCGGTAGTTCCAAATCTATTTTTCATGGTAAATCATGTTAAATACGGCATTCTTATTTTCCACAATTACATGAAATGCCTTATATTTCTTGTGCTTTTCGAAGAAATCGTATCATAATATTATCACGAGGCGCATCATCGTGATACTATAACTATATCGTTTATGCAAGACATATTTTTATTTCATTTTTTTGAAATCGATACAAATAGGCTTTTAAAGTTGCTTCACGATAACTTTGAATAATCGGATTAGCTGAATTGACGTGGTAATCATAGAGAACAATAACCTCGAATTCTTTTAACCATTTTAATAATTGATTCCAATCCTCTTCTGTATCCACTTGTTCGTCGATATCTGCAATACTTATTTTTCGTATTAATGTTTTATTTATATCAAACAAGCAATAGTCGCAGCGATAATCCAGTATGCATTTAACATCACCCTCAAAAACAGGAAAGTCATTTATATTTATGTCTTCATAATTACAATTAAGAAGAAATTTTTGATAAATATATTTACTCATGGCATTACTCCAAATAAATATCTATTTCCCAAAAAGTTCCCGCCTGGATAGCACATTCCAAAGAGTCTATAACTTTTTTAATAGCTTTTTCTGCAATGTCATTTTTTTGCTTATTTAACATTTTATTAGCAGACTGTAATGCCTCCTTCAAATTTTCATTAACGATTCGCTCTTCTTCGCAGACATCAATTATTGTTCCGAATCTTTCGTCAAACTCTTGAAATAGGCCTTTAGGTTGTCTCAAAATATCATACTCCTCTTGAGTAAGTTCAAATGTCTTAACATTTGACATTTCTTCATCATAACCTTCAAATTCTTCTATCCCTATTTTATTTAATGGAACATTCATATAATATACAAACATTTACTCACCTCACATTCTCTTTTTAATCATATAATGAGTCGCCTTCTGAAACTCCGACTTACTTCTACCTCGTTTTTTCCCGTTGCTCTCAACTACATTATATGCGTCGTCACCAAATTGGTCTAAGTACTGTCGTTTTCTGGTTTTTTTAGTTAAATCTTGTACTCGCAAATATCCACTAACATCAGCGACAACTGCCTTAGTTCCGTCAGCACTATAGTAAATTATCTTACTACCAACCACAACTGGTTTTGCACCAGGAGCAACAACAGATACAACATCATTAATATCCACTGTGTCCCATCCAACTCCATATTCAGCTTTTCTTGCATATCCTTGCTGAATCAGATCAGCTATCATTGAATCTCTTGTTGCCGCATCCTTCTGTGAGCTAACTGCTTCTGAGTAATCTGTTTTAGCATCAGACATTATGCTACCTCCTTCCTACGACTAAGACGTTGAAAGTCGGTAAAGACTTTATATTGTACTCCGTATTCATCTAAAATATGAGCATATTCCGGTTTTAATTTACCATAGTAAATAAGCATATTAGGATTTGTAACAATCAGTTTTGTTCTGAGATACATCTCATTTATCTTGATTCTTCCTCTGCCACATCCAAGTGCGCCTACTGAATACCATGTGTTAGGTGGATATATTGAAAGTACTTCAAATGTATCTAAACAACCAGTTCTAAAATTCGGCATTAATTTCACACCGTTAATTGCCAAAAAAGCATCTGCTAACTTACTAAGAAGCAAATTAAACCTTTGAAGATTAACGTCCCAATTTATTCTAGGACTAAGGTCAAATCCTCCGAAACCTTTATGATTATCCACCTATGTTGCTAATTTGTCTGAACAGGAATCAATCAAATGAAGTACGAAAAAGCTGGTATCCAAGTGAATACCTGCCAAAAGTAATTATATAATTAGCACATACATCAGCGGCTCTATATCATGAGTTACTGGCTTTTCAAACTTATTTACTTTTCATCCGTGTAGTCCAATCAGGATATGGAATAAATTTAGTTGTCTTTTTAAAATCAGCAAATATTGTATCAGGCATTGAACCGTACACCAATACAACCTCAGGTTCTAGTTCTTTTATCATTTCCGAAAGGCCTTCCCTGAAGAATCTTTTTGATTCAGCTGATTGTATTTGGCCATATGTACCTACCGATACAATACTATGCTTGTCAACACCTTGAAATGCAACTTTCTCACCAAGAAATTCTTCTTTAAATGTCCTTTCATCTCCCCATCGAATATTTGGAATAACATATAACCCTTGTTTCTGCAAATAATGTCCTACTGCTCTATTCAAATAGATATCCGCTATTTGGACACATAACGGTGCGTCAATATAAAGTGAGCAGTCAGGTGTAATAATTCCTGGATATTGTTTTAATTCATCAACGTATTCTTCTGTTTTTGTTAGTATATCTCTGAAATTAATATCATGCTCATAAAAACACACGAAATCTTTTTTATCCTGGCTCCTTTCTCTTACTGAGAAAGGAACCATACCATTTGGAATAATAATTTTGTCTGGAGCATCGATATGTGGGATTTCAAATTTTCCATCAAAAAAGGCTGTTTCAACAAGAGATACTCTAAATCCCTCATCAACAAGGTTTTCTTTATTTTTTGCCATTCTCTTCCTCCCATTTGAGTATTCCCTCACAAATCTCTATAACTCCTTTAATGTTATACTTTTGGCACTCTTCTGGGAACTTTGCCATAAGTTCTGTATAACATTGTACAAGCTCCTTACTTGGCACTTTATCCACCACAGCATCGATAACTTCGCTTATCCAAGAATACTCGTCTGCTGTACATTCATTTTTTAGGAACTCAATTGTTGAAGGAATATCTTCAGAAAGTATCTCAATTTCCTTTTTCCAGCACTGCTCAATACCATAATCCCATTCATTATCCGTTTCTTCACGCTGCTTTATTACTTCTCGAAAACTATTTATATCCATTATTTTTTACCGCCTTTCTTTATTGGTTGTTTAGAATCCGGAAAAATCGTACCAATTTGACCATGAGTTTTTATAACTCCAACCCTAACACCTTTCCACATTAGTACTTTAAAAAAACAAAAGCCGTGAAACCCTTTTTTATAAAGTCCCACGACTTATACTTTCACACCACCCTGTCAATAATTAAATGAGCTGCAAATAATGAAATAATTATCGCAAGCAGTATTCCGATGTTTATATTAAAAAGCGGCATTTCAATAAACAAACATACAATCGCTAAAACAATTGTAACCCCAATTAAACAAATAACTGCCAAAGATACTTTTTTCTCTTTCTCCTCAAAAACATTATTTAATATCATCCTTACTAAGAAAACAGAAAATAAAATTATGAATGCAAATGACAGTACCGTTCCGAGTTTAACGGTATATGTCCAATCAACAGCCTGATTAGTTGCTAAATTTCTTATGATATCAATTGTATTTTTTGATATGAATAAAAAAATCACCATCAAACTTGATAGACATATGCAAAGCAAATCAATTATTCCAAATATTTTTTCGGAAAGCGTTTTCTTGGGGAATGTGGCAATAATATTATCGCAAAATTCCTTATAGTCTCCTCCGATTACCTGCTCAATACTGTCTCCTCTTTTTTGAGCGTCAAGAATCATATTGCTAATATCATTTCTAACCACTTCAGTATTGTAATCAGAAATATCTGCGTTTCTAAGATAACAAATAATATCCGTAAAAACTTCCTGGTTTTCATCAGTGATTAATTTATCTAATTCATTATTCTGCTTGTTTAATATTTTTGTTTTTCTATTCATTGCTATTCTCCTTAAATACGTTATCAACCGCTACACATAACTCTTCCCAACTTTCAAAAAAGTTGTGAAGCTCTTTTTTTCCATCAGATGTCAATGAAAAATACTTTCTCTTAGGTCCAACCGGTGACTCTTTTTTTCTCGCTGTTATCATTCCGTTTTTTTCAAGTCTCAATAACATAGGATAAATAGTTCCTTCAGATATATCAAAAAAACCGTACTCTTTTAGTCTTTCAGATATTTCATAACCATATGTTTCTTTTTCATCGATTACCTTTAAAATGCAACCCTCTAAGGTTCCTTTTAACATTTGAGATGGAATCATATATATTACCTCCTTCCCACTATATTGCATTGCAAGTTAGTGACTATATTGTAATGCAATATAGTATGGCTGTCAATATTAAAATTTTGTCCCCCGTAGGCTTTACTATCGCTTGATGATCGTACTGGTCTAATAAAGTTAAACTGTCTGTATATAAACTAACCGCACGAAGTACATCTTTCTCCTCAACATTTAACGCATTCGCCAGCATTCTGGTTTGAATATCAACTGTCTTTTGCAATGTGCATTTTTTGCACATTGCTTTCTCGAATCAATTCTTTCTTCTTCCGGCTTCCCATTCCTCTAATGTACGAATCGGAATATCCATATATTCGGAAAACTGTTTACGATTAAGCCCCAAATCCGTTCTAATATTCTTCAAGGTTTCTATCTGGTTTTTTAATTCTTCCTTTTTATCTCCCATAATAACCTGTTATATACCACTCATTATGTGTTTTTGTTGTATCAATAATATTTGTTTTTATCAACTATACATAACAAAAAAGCGGAGATTTCTCTCCGCATAAATAAAATAGTATCACATCTTCTTCTAATGTGATACTACTCACTGTTCTCTTAGCTATAATTTCTTGACCAGGTCTTCAATCAGCCGATTTACAATTTCCGGTGCATCTGTATTAGAATTATGTCCCGCGTCTTTTATCCATTCTATAGGAATTCCGGTATTTTTATGCCATGCCTTGTTATACCTGATACAGGAGCCGGCATGGTCCTTTTCTCCACAGATCAAAAGGGCCGGGCACTTAATTTCATAGGGCAAATTTGCCTCCATTGCCTCTGCCAATATTCGAAATCCATGACCTGATATTTTTGCATACCGTTTTTGATCCCCATCATAGGTCATCATCATATCACGCATTATTTTTCTTCCATAGTTCGATGTGGCCACCCCATTCGTTCCCGTCTTCAAAAGAGACTTCCATGGATAGTGTCGATACACCGACTCCATCCGCTTCAACAGCCAAATTTCTGCGGCCGTCACGTACCTACGCTGTAAAGGTGCCGAATCCACAGAAACAAATCCTTTTAGCTTTTCAGGATAAAGCTGTGCATAAGCCTGACCCACATAACCTCCCATGGACTGACCAATGATAACAGGATGGTCAAATCCCTCTTTTATAAGGATTTCGTCTAGCCATCTTGCTTTGTCCATCAAATTAAAATCAAAACAAAACGGCCATGAAGTAGCGTGTCCCGGTGCATCCCATACAAAAATCGGATACTTACCTTCAAAATATTCAATTTGCTTTTCAAACAATCTGTGATCTGCGGTAAGTCCAGGTAAAAAGACTAACTGCAACTCACTATTTATTGACTCTTTATTTATCCAATAATGTATATCACCGCAAGAAGTCCCATATATTTGTTCTGTCATAGTCATAACCCCTTCCAAATCATCCTGTTAAAAATCTAAACTATCAATATTCAAAAGAAAATACTTCATTCCCATAATTACATATCCATCATCGGTTCTCCATAGTTTTGATGTTTCATTTACAATTACGATTTTTTGCAGCATAATGCAATTTTAGGTTTTTAAATACAGCATCAAAAAATAACACAACATAAAAAGGCGGTATTGGGTGTACTATCATTTCTCTACTCCATATATTATTTCTAATTCTCTATGAAAACAACCAGCCAAATATCGGTGACATAATTATCATTACCACTGAAAATGTAAACGAATTAATCGACATCAAAGTCGCTCTCTGGTTGGATGGAATCATATTGTTTAAAACAACATCAGTGCGAACCTCTAGAAAATCATCCGCAAACGCGCCAATGAATCCTCCGATAATCATAGCAATTACATTATGTGTAAACATCGATGAAAAAGCTATCACCACGCCGACAAAGCTAAAAATACAAATATTTCTATAGCGCACATCAGGAAAAAATTCAATAGTCTTTGCCCCGACCGCGGCGCCTAGTCCCATGCCAAAAAGAGCAGGACCAAGAAGGATTGTGCCTAACCCCATCTCAGGCAATTTCGCCTGCAGGAAAAACAATATAAGAATATCAACGGCTCCAATCAGCGCATTAAAAACAATTATAAGTCTTGCTCTTCGATTCTCCCTTATGAATTCGATGCTGCTAGCGACTACCTCTTTAAAGCGTTTTCTTATGCTAGTTTCCTTGTGTATTTCTGTTTTAATTTCCATGAGAGAACTTGCCACAATAGCTGCAAGCAGTCCAACTAAAGCATCTATAATATAGGCCTTTTTATATCCAAGCATTAATGCGACGCCTGCCAAAAGTGTAGCAGCTGAGCTTGTCACCTCATAAATCATCATATCGTTTGAGGCAAATTTATCATACTCATTCTCTATACCGGCGTCTTTTAAGCTATCGTAGGCTAGAGCCTCTCGTGTCCCCGATGCAAGATTATAGCTAAAAGCACTTGTAATCATTGCAAGAGCTATTGTAAAAAATGAATCTGAAAGCACCATGATAATTGAAGAAATAATTGCCATCACGCTACTTGCCACCATGATTTTCTTTCTTCCAAAAACGTCCGCCAGTGCTCCCGATGGTACCTCAAAAATCATGCTTGCAACATGAAATATGCTTTCAAAGAATCCAATTTCAACAGTCGAATATCCCCTTGCTGCAAGAAGTGCCACCCAGGATGCTCCCGCAATCATCATGGCCCCTACTCCATCAAGCAAATATAGCTTTTTTATTTGCCCACGTGCTTTTGATATTTTCTTACATGTGTCCTTTACTATTGTATTGTCTACTGTTTCTATTTTTGTATTGTTCATTGTTTGTATATTATTTTTACTCATAAAAAAATCTCCTTAATCTTTTTCATAAAAATTAAGGAGATAGTGTAATCTTTTTAGCATATACAAAGGTACTTTTATCAAGAAAAAGAAATAACCTAATTATTATCCTTAAATAAAAAGGTACATTATAACTGTATATGTCGCGTCATCAATCGCTTAAATTCCTAAAAAAGAGCGCACTATCCCCGTCAGCAGCAAAAATAGCACCTTTTTTAAGCTTTAAATTTACTGTTTTCCAGGACATTTATGTGCTCCTTTCTAGTCAAAAAATTTTTATTAAGTGTAGCATTGTCAGACTACATTTTCATTATGTTATTACTCAAACTCCATAATTCCAGACCTATTTCTCGTGTGAAATACTAATAAATTCAGCGTTTCTATTTTTTTATATTCCACGAAGTGCCTTGTATTTCCTGTGCTTTTCTGGAAAATAGAATCATTTTAGAATCATTCGTATGATTCTGTGATTCTAAATATCCTTTCCCTTGCGTGATTCAGACAAATAATTTTGACCACTTTCTTTCCAAATCCTTGAGCTATTTTCGTATATTTCCATTCATATCAAATTTACGTTTCAATCCTTTTTCTACAATCACATACTCTATCAATGGTGCCGTACACTGCACTAAAACAATAACTCCGACTGTAAGCCATAGCTCATCCACTTTTATACCTTGTTTAAATAAGATGATATTTACAGTCGCTGAAATAATAGTATAAATAGCTCCCACGATTAAATATGTTTTTGCCATAGTCCTTTGAGCATAATCCCAAGTTTGTTGACTTAATTTCGAATATTTAGTACGATGCCCTGCCAAATTATTTATTTTTGTAGCTGGTTTGAACGTGAAAAATAATCCTATCATAAATAATGTCACTGGTATTATCATATTAATAATATATCCCAATATTTTCATACGAAATTCTCCCCTTTTTATACTTTATCTGAAATTGCATCAAGGCAAACGCTTCTTTGCATTATCACTCATCCAACATTATAATAAACGCTTGTAGCATTTTCAACCCCTCAACTCTATCCTTGCGTAGCTTTTCTTCTGTTTGCGATATTCTGAATAAATTGGCAATCAATTCGGTACTGCAAAGTATGTCTGTCCCAACGCGATGACTTCTTTACGCGGATTACCATTCTGAACGATTAAATAACACGCGTACCGAGTCAGTTCATAATCAATCTTAGACCTTGGAGCCACGCCACCTTCAACCAAATTCCTGACCTCAGGAAATTGGTCAAGAATCCTGCGTCCTGAGTTTTCACAAGAAATCATTGCTCTTTTTATTACTTTATGAAACTTCTCCCATTTAGAATACTCCAATACTCGGTCCCATCATCTCTTACATGTTTAATATCCTCAAATCTCTTATACTCACTTACTTTCAGTTCCATCATAACATCTCCACATCTTTTTACTTTTTGCTATTCTCTTCCTCCCACTTGAGGAAATTCTCACAAATTTCAATCACCCCTGCAATATTATACTTGGCGCATTCCTCTGGGAACTTTATCATGATATCTTTATAACACTGAATAAGTTCTCTGCTGGGAACCTTCTCTACTACATCATCAATTACTTCGCTAATCCACGAATACTCTTCCGCTGTACAGTCATTTTTTAGAAAACTAATTGTAGAAGGAATATCCTCAGTGAGAATTTCAATCTCTTTTTTCCAGCACTGCTCAACTCCATATGTCCATTCATCATTGGTTTCTTCGCGCTGCTTTATTACTTCTCTAAAACTATTTATATCCATTATTTTCTACCGCCTTTCTTCCCAGGTTACTTTGAATCCGGAAAAATCGTGCCAATTTGACCATTTGTTTTAATAACTCCAACTCTGACACCCTTCCACATTCCATATAATCTTTTGCCATCTGGAGCATGATTATTCGCTTTATCATGTTCAAGCGTTTCATTAATAAAAAACAAGGTAGTTCTTCTGAGGCCGGAGGAATAGATGTAATTGCATGTGTTCCGTCATCTTCCCTATATAGTTTTGTTCTGTATTTTCCAATAACTTCAGGTTTTCTCACATTATTTGTACTTCTGTCGAATATATCGACAGAAGTATCTTTCTCAAGTTCTCCCTCCTTGAAAATATTTCCATTCTATTTTCCAAACGAATCCTTTATCCTTTGAAGTTCTATTGCTTTACAATACCGCGCAAATCCATATGCATATAAATGAAGATTCTCAAGCTCCTCCATACCCATTTATTCATCTGCATGAATTAGTCCTACCACCTCACCTAATATAATATCATGCGTTTGCGATTTATACACACTACTATAAATATTTCATATACCATATCTGATAAGTCTGAATATGATTCATTCCTCTCCTTGATCATCGTTTTTGTCATTTATAGTTTCGATGAGACCTGTAACTAAATCTTGCAATTGGGTTGCATTTTTATTCGTAATTACAGGTTTTCCGGTCCTCTTTTCCACCGCCAATCGTGCTTCTCCAGCGGCTTCTCCACCTTCAATTGCAACCATTCGGTTTTCCTCAAAGGACTCCGGTTGCTTTTGTTTTGATATTTCTGTAGTAGTAGCCTCAGCCAACATATTAAGCACCAACTCCAATGTTGACATATTATCCCTAAAGTTTTCCTTTTTCAAACCTTTATGATTCTTATACTGCCGCGTAGTCATCCCGGACCAAGCTTTCGTAATCTCATCTGTCAGGATTGCATATTCTATGCCTTTCTTGATGCCACGCTTATCCCACTCATCTGTAAGTTCTTTTCTTACTTGAATTGCCTGCAGGCGCTGATTTATCCATTCTTGTTGGAGTCAGGCGAGATTAGCCATTTTTAGACCGGTAGAATTAACCAATTTTAGGACATATAAAAATAGCCAATGTACCTTTTCCTTTCGTTTTACTTATTATTTAATGGTGATAATTCACCAGCTGTTATTGCTACAGTTTCACATTTGCTTCCACGATAGCTGTTTCCTTTAATCATAAAAACCATCGCATCGTCAAATATTCTATCAAGTGCGCAAAGTAAAGAAGAATCTTCTCCGAAGTATTCACCCCATTTATCAGGGCTCTTATTACTTGTAAATATCATATTGTTTGGACCA
>NZ_FOGW01000031.1 GCF_900111325.1 Lachnobacterium bovis | reverse complement strand
AGGTAAACATTATAATGTTGCTCTATCTCACGCTGTAAAAAAGCTAGTACGAGTCATTTATCATCTCGAAAAAACAAATCAGCAATACATTAAAGCATCTTAACTTTTTCTAATTCAATACTCCTTTTTTGAGCACCTACATAGATGCTCTTTTTGTCATGCAGTTTTCAAGGTTCATAGAACTCCAACTGAGTTCAAAATATATCTAAAATGCATTTCTGCACTTTAATCAAAAAATATCATTTTTTAACTTGACTTTTAATAGTTAGTCTTTCTTTGCGAAGACCGTTCCAGATGCATTAAACTCCATAGCCACCTCCATCTGTATTTACAATTCGATAAATCTCACTTTCCGTACTCATCTTCATATCAAATGGAACTGTTACCGCTCCCATGCGAAGTAGCCCGGTTCCTGAATCCGCATTGTCAACGAAATTAAACATTGCCGGACTGATGCTTGGCAAAAACTCCATGAGCTTGTTCTTATCCAGTGTGGACTGACTAAGCAATGCAAAATACTCCGTGTTGGAAAGAATCGCCTGAAGCTTTCCTCCATTTTCATTGTTAAGGAGGTCTGACATATTCTGTGTGATGCCATTTAAGATGCCACTCATCTTACGTATTTCCTTCCACAGCTTTAATACAAAGTTTGCCACCTGTTCCACGCCTAAAAGCTCATGGAACTCATCAATATAAAGATGTGTCCATCTGCCCTTTGTCGCATTTGCCTTGATAGAACTTCTTACCGTTTCCATCATGATAAGCATGGATGTCACACGAAGATTATCCTTAAGGCCTGACAAATCAAACACGATAAAGCGATTGTGTAAGTCCACATTTGTCCTATGATTAAACAAATTCAGTGAACCATTTACAAAGATCTCCATCGCTGCTGCCAAATGAAGTCCTAAATCATTTCCATAATCCTTAAGTCCTTGGTACACATCCTGCAAAGTCGGAGAATATGCTTTTATCTGCTCTTCATTAGAAAGTGATGTTGTATCAAGCATTCCTTTGGTATCTGCTCTAAGATATGCCGGTATCTCATATTCTCCCTTTGCATCTTCAATTCCATTAAGCCTCTTTCTCATAGCAAAGTTCTCGGAATAAACCTTATCAATTACCTTGTCGATAATGCCCTGCTCTTCCGGCAAGATATCTCTTCGAAGGCAACTGGATAAAAGCGTCAATATAAAATCTGCCTTCTCCGCAACAATCTCCTGAAGCCTTCCGTAATCTACACCTTCAAAATCCACATCCATCGGATTTAAGTAGTATTCCTTTGTGCTATCAAAAGATATCACGGTACCATCTACCTCTTTTGCAAGACTTCCATACTCAGACTGTGGATCAATAATGATAATCTGGTCTCCTTCATAATTTACAAAAGTACTGATAATCTCAGACTTGGAAAACACTGACTTTCCGGAACCGGACTGTCCTAAAATAAGTCCGTTATGGTTCTTAAGAAGCTTCTTATCAGCAAATATTACGTTCTGCGAAAGCTGATTGATACCGTAATAAATGCCGTTTTCATCGTTAAGCTCCTGTGTCTTAAACGGCATCAGCATTGCAAGGCAGGAGCTCGACAGATTCACCACCCTCTTAAACTCCTGTATACCAAGTGGCAAAACAGAATTAAGAGCTTCCCTTTGCTTTCCAAAACAGGTTTTAAGCTTTACCGACTTTAAGGAAGCCGCGTTCATAAGCTTCTCCTCAATCTGCGTCAGCTCCTCTTCATCCTTTGTTTGGATATAAATCAACATTGTGCTATTAAAATAATGGTCATCATCTGTATCAAGTTTCTTTGAAAACGCATCTAGCTTATCCTTTTCGTTTAACAGCTTTGCCGAAGCATCCGCAAGATAATCGTTGTTGTTACGATTCCTCTGCTTTTCGTTTTCAATCTTCATTCCGACTGCCATATACTTTCTCGCTATCTCCTGTTTGAAACCGGAAATATCTAAGAGTTCATTGGCTACGGTCACAAAGCTGGTACAGTTCATCTTCGTGAGAGCAGCTATAATATCGCTTTCTAAGCTCTTCGGATACTCATCTACGAAATAGATGCGTCCAATCTGACCGTTAATTGTAAATCCCTCATTTTCGAAACAAATGGAGGCCGGAGAGATGATATTCAACCAGTCATGTCTGCTCTTAAGTTCCCTTTCAAAATCAAACTGATAATGATGGTCAATCCCTGCGTGCATCAGGTTAAATAAAAGCTGCATTCTTTCATTTATTCCAACACTTCTCATTACCGACCCCTGGATACCATTTACTCCGATTCCTATAAAAGCGGAACGGATAGCACTTTCCATAGATGAAAATGTGCTTTTTGCATCCTGCATATCTTCTGCTTTAATCGTGAGCGTAAGATATATGGTCTGATAAAGGCCCTGCTTTGCATCACTCACCTTGTCGGCGATGATTTTGTTATAGGACTTTCGTAGTGGATCATACTTATCACCCTTCAATGGATAGAGAACCTTTTCATGAAAAGCTCTCTCATCGACATGTTCATTGGCTACCGTATAGGAAAACCTACAAGGAATCGCCTTTAAAACCTTTGAAAAATTGATGATGATGCTCTTTTGCTCCTCATCCGTAACGCCTGCAAAATTGATATCACTTAAGGCATACAGTTTGGAAAACTTCTTCCCCGGCAATTCAAATATTCCTGAATCATCAATACTGACAATCGAAATTACATCCTGAACCGAAGTAAGCTCCGCCACTCTCGGTGTATCATTCTGCTTCGTCTGATCGTACTTCGACTTTGGCATCTCCATCCTGTTCACCTCCAATCAATCTCTCTGCTACATTTACTCTTACATTTCGCATCAAGATCTCATCTGTAAGACCAAGACTTAATGCACTTTCCATTACTCTTTTCTGGTTATGAAAGCTCGGAGCAATCAAAACCCCATATTTTAAGAAGACTGAGATCAATGTCTCCTCTACAATCTCTCTCGCATCTTTAGAATCACAAAGAATCGTGATTGATAAGGATAGATTGATATATTCCTCAGACTCATTAACAGAAAGTCTTCTGTTATACTTCTTCTCTAGTTCTCTTTTGAAATTCAGCTTTTCCTCTTCAGACAAAGCATTTAGATCAAAGCTTACATACATCGGGCATCCCAGATTTCTTACATGTGTAAGGATTCCTTCTTCCATATCCTCTGGGAATGCCAATACCGTAAAACTTTCACCAAATAATCTGCCGGCATTAAAGCCTGCAGCATCTTCTGTACAGTCAAAAAAGCATTCCTTCTTCCAATCCTTTTTTGCACGTACAAATGATGCATATGAGAACCGAATATCCTGATAAAAATTTGTAGCTACAAGGTTCATAACCTCATCAACGCTTAACGCATGCATCTGACAAACACCCTGTAACTTGTTTTCATCCTCTGTCATCTTCTGGCGTACTTCCTCATAAATCTCGCCTTCTTCCATAAGTGATAAATGGCAGGTTTCCCTGCCACTTTCACTTAAGGTAAAGGTGATGCGGATCCGCCCAAAAAGACTTCCCGCCGCATCTACCAAACTTTTCCCTGCTCCACTTATCTCAAATACTTTAAGCCATCTGTCTCCCTCAAAACGGAATACTCCGCTTGGGTCAAACGAGATGAGTGCTAAACTTTCTCGGGTTTTTCCACCCGTTGGGATGAGCATTTTGTTTGCTAGTTCGATACGGCGTTTTCTTTCTTTTTCCAATCGTCTTTCTTCTCTGACGATGGCTCTTTCACCTTTGGTCATACGCCCTCCTTATGAATGATTGAACCAGTTGTTAATCAGGTTCGTAAGTTTTTCCTGGAAGTTTGGAAGCAATGTGCCTGTTGCGAAGATGTAAAGAAGTCCCGCGATACCTGCTGCCACTGCGATAATGATGAACATTACAATGAGCTGGTCGCTTGCCTCTTTCTTCTCCATGAATGCCATTTTTGCCTTCATAACTGCCATGTCGATTTTTGAAACCAATTTGTTCATGAACAACTTTCTCCTTTCCTTGTATTTTTGAAGGTGTCGTAAACTCTCTTTTTTACCTTCACAATACATTTGGGGTGGTTTTTTGCTCATTACTAAATCAAATAAAAAAATCTCCGGAAATTTTTTATGTTTCCGAAGATTTCTCATCTATTTTCGTTGTGAAATTGTGATTCAGATGGGTTTTATCTGGTGGATTAGTCTTTTATTCATGGTACCATTCCTACCCCCTAGCCCCCTTCCCATCTCCCAGGGGGAACTCTGTTTTAAATGTTCTCACATATATAAGCTACAGTGTTTCATGTATCAGTAACCAAGCTTCATAAATATTTCCTTGATCATTAATTAAATAGCTAATATTTGTATTATGATCGACCCATTTATATATACCGCTGCTACCATCATGCAATACAAAACGATGACCTGTATTAATGAGTTCCTGCGGTAAATAATATGTAACCCCATTATCCGCTCGGCTAAGATAATTAGTTGGCGTAGTAGTAGATAAACTCATAGGTTTGGTTAATTCCCAAGATGTATTACAGTTAGCTAACTGTGGAAATTCAAATAAAGAAACTGAAAATCCCGGATACTGGGCTTGCAACTGTGCTTTTCTTGCCTCTAATACAGAAGCTGGAACAAGATCTGCTGTCGTTGGGTAAACATGTTGATTTGAGGTCTGGTTAGGTGAATACTCGGCTCTACCTGCAGTATTTTTGCTATTCTTCTTATTATTAGCCGATGTATTAGCCGTATTTCCACTATTATCAGATGCTTTGCCCGAGTTACTATGCTCACCAATATACGTAGCAATTTTTCCCCTAATATCTTTATATTCTTCGACATCCGGAATTGTACTTAGTAACTCATTCATTTTATTGATTGCTTCATTTGAATCTGCTACATTGTTCACTATGGAGTCATAGGTAGCTTGATACTCTTTATTTGTTTTTTCATAAAAAGATTTCATATTAATTGAAGACTTTTTTAGCTTCGCAATCAAACTATTCTTCTTTTTCTTTTTTAAAATAGGATCTTTTTTGACCTCAGCGATTAAATCATCAATCGTACTATTAAAAGACTTTACCTTATCTAAGCTTTTTTCTTTATCACTTATCTCTTCTAGGGCTTTGAACTTTTTTTCATAGTATGTTGATATTTCTTCCTGAACTTTGTTTTTTGTTTCAGTCAAGTATGATTTAACCTCATTATACCTATCTACTAACTGTACTATTTCTTTATCTTGGCACATTCTCTTATAGCTGTCATATTTATCGCTTTTCTTTTTTGAATCGATATACTCGGTATAATACTGATCTATCAACGCTTTCCCAGCTATAATTTTTTTACTTCTTTTATTGCAAATAACAACAGTCACAAGAACAGCAATCAAAACTACTAGTGCAACTGCCCCTGCAATAATTCGATTTCTCATACTTTTCAGCATTATTATTCCCTCCTTTTGCCTCAAATTATTATATTTGAGGCTGAATGAACATTCTATCGAACAAATTATAAACTCTAGTCAAAAAGCCTCAGAAAACATTAGCTTTCTGAGGCTACGAATATAATTTCACAATATTTTGTGAATTGATTTTCCTCCATAGTAGCATCTATCTATGATGCCTCGTTCTTACAATATTAACATCTTGTTGCACTGGTATCTCTCCAACCACTTCAAGATTTGGTATCTTCTCTTGCAACTCCTTAAACATAGATATTGCTTTTTGATTTGATGCGATATCTGAATAATACCTAAGCATCTCCAAATCCATTGTTTTTCCAATAACAGCTTCAAATTCAGTCGCATCCCATCCTTCTCCCAAAACAATAGCTATAGATTTTATGCCATTCATCCTAGAAGAAGGAATACTATTCCAGACTCTTATTGCCTCATCAACAGACTTAATTCCTTCATGTACTTCGCCCATAGAATGAAACTCACTGCATTCATATACCGAAAGAGTAACTAAATCACTCATATAAAACACCCCCTTACTTGTTATAACTACTTCGATCTATACTGGTATGAAACCAAGTAAGCAGACTATACTGACTCGTAAGCTTTTTTCGTGTAATATTCCCAGCGTAATCAGATACTACTATTTCATAATAGCTGGCAGTCCTCTCTGTTCGCTGAATCTCATAATACATATTGAATGCACTATGCGTATTGCTTGATCCGAAGGTTGCTCTTGTCTGATCAGACCAAATAGCCTGCTTATTACCTCCAGTTACGCGGTACAGAATCACACTCTTTAGGCCTGAGCTTACATTTGGATTATTACTACTTCGCCATGTCTCATCATCTATATGCTGGTTGATAATATTGTCCTGGCAATATCCCGAAACATAAGTACCATCCGGCAATACATAAGTAATCTCCGTTCCATCAATTCCCGGCTTTGTAATGTCATACTTTGTAGTTATATACGTAGTCGTAGAATGGCCTACATTATCCGTTGCGACAATTCTCCACGTATGAATACCTTCATCTCGTGGCTGCAAAGTATACATAGCATTATGAACTCCATCTGATACACACCTTCCGGAATCATTAAAAATTTCTATGCCTGCCAAGTCTGAGCCTGTATATGTCGTTCCAAACAGGTAATCTGTCGCTCTAACATTTATCACAGGTGCTACATTTGTCCACTCCGTATTAGTAGTCTCCATTCCATAAAGTACAGGATTACTGTGATCTAGATAGATTGTATCTGATGTTCGAGATGCTGAGTTACCTTCTTTATCTGTTACGGTAAGTCGGTACTTAAACACTCCTTCACTGCTTTCTGTAAGTGTTTTTGAAATCAAAGATTTTGTCCCACTATAGCTCCATGTTCTAAAGGTACTCCACCCTCTAGTTACATACGAATAACGTTCCAACACAATAGATGTAATTCCACTGCCTTCGTCTTGCACTGAAAAGCCTATTGTTCCATTACCTGCACTCCAATAATTAGGAATAGCATAAAAACTTCCGAATGAAGGAGCTGTCTCATCCTTCCAATATGCCTTCATTGTAACCACACCGCCATCCTGATCATGCGTATAGGCACCGCCTGGATTATAATGTCCACCAATACTTGCAATCCAATATTTAAACGTCCATCCGGTTCTTGTCGGCTTTTTCGTCCTAAGCGTCAATGTCACGTCCTGCTTCTTTGTCTGATCAGCTGGAGCACCGGTTCCACCATTGGCATCATAATGAACAGTGTGCTTGGTAGGGCGAATCTTTTTAGCATCAATATAGGTCAAATATCCTCCAGACCTTCTCCAAATACCATTACCCCCATCATAATATCCAAGATTATTCAGTTTGGCCTTTACATCACTTATATTAAGTTCATATCCACCTGCCGAATTCATTGCAGAAATGGCACTCTCCAAAGATGAACCCAGCCTCGGATTACTTGAAGGGATATACGTACTATCCGAAGCACTGCTAAATGTGTGACTGGTACTGTTCCCAAAATCATTAATTGGTCGCAAACAATTTACTGTCAAAACAATAGCATCTTTTGAGGAATCATAAGAGTAATAAAACGTATAGACATTGGTTCCTGATCCACCACCGTCCGTACCACCGGTATCACCAATATCATCCGCAAAAGCTGTGGTCGAAAACGATAACATTAGTCCCAACACTACAACGAGACTAAACAAAAATTTGATAATTCTACGCATTACTATCCTCCTTTCCTCCATCCGTCTTTTCTATGGATACAGATACATACAAGTTCTTTGTTACTACCTGATCTCCATTTTTAAAGCTTACGCTCGCAGAAAAATATTCCGGCAATTTTGTCCCTGTCTCCTTATCTTCGAGCTGATAACATACCTTGCTATCTACAATCTCGCTATAAAGCTCGCCTTTCAATAGATAATCGATTACATCACACTTATTCTCATAAATATATAGATTCTGCCCTGTCATTTTATTTGTCTCATCATCAAATAACACATCATTAAAATCACTGGAAAATCCATATTTCTTTAATAAACTTTGGTATATCTCTTTACCATTAGAGCCTTTGTAATTAATACCTAATACATCTTCAAACGATACCCGTGTGCCTTCTCCGATATCCCCATCACTATCCATAAGTGCATCGTGATAATCTCTGGTATCATCCGCCTGGTTTTTCAGGTCAACATCTGAAACGATATATCTGTCATACTCTGTCTCAGAGCCTTTCTCGGACTCAATGGTGGTTCTCTCCACAAGCTCCACCACAAGTTTGTCAGCATTTTCGTATTCTTTCCAAGCATCATCAGAGATAACTTCTACCTTTTCCTTTAAAATTGCAGGTTGAACGGAACCTTTCCCATCTGTAACTTCATCTTTAACATGCTTGTCGATAACACAAACCCTAACAATTAACGCCAAAACAACTGTGATTGCTAAGACCACTAGAAACATCATAAAAATCGAATTATTCTTCATCGTAAGTTCCTCCTTCTGAACTAAGTAACGGTACAAACCGTCCATCTTGTACTAAACCAAATCTTTTAATATACGCATTTCTGCTTCTGTAATCCTCCATAGCCTGAGGCATATTCGCTGTGGCAAAGTATGCTTCATCCACTACACGCTTGTTTTCATCCAGACATTGAAGCGTAAAATACATATTTCCAATAAACGGTGCAGTTCCCGGCTGATACATAGGTATCTGCGGAATAAATCCCGTCGGCTGAATCTGCATGAGATTTTCTGATGTCTTAGCCTGCTGCCCTTCATCCCTATCTTTAAAATGATTCTCATCCCTAAAGAACTGAATCTCCTCAATAAGATGTGACATGTCTTGTTTTGCTTTTTCATCTACGATATGATGCTCCACAATAAGCCTCAGATTATCCAAATAACCGCCTACTTCGTTTGAAATGATATCTTCAACAACTTCACGTTTACTCTTACTTTGAACCATGTCATATGATGCCATGATCTCCATATACTGCTCTGCAATAGGCAGTGCCCTGTAATAATCCTTGTGCTTCTCAGCCTCCAGCCTCATAACCTCACTTACCAGTCTGTTGTAATACCTCTTAAAAGCGAGATATTCTGCTACTGTGAGCGTTGTTCCGATATGATTTTCAAAACACTTTGATACGAAATTGAAATACATCTGCATGCCAAGTTTTTCTTCCTCCGAAAAGGCGTGTAATTCAAATTCATCAGACAATATATCCGTAGTCATAAACTGCAGAAAATCATCCGTAATCTCTGTAAGTTCAATCAAGCTCCCATCCTTGTTGTCATAAATCTTATTCTTAAGATTTTTAGACAAGCCAAAGTAGACATTTTCACGCTTCTTTATAAGGCTGTAGCATTCAAAATCCTTACAAACCAATACTTCAGTTGGAGCAAGCGATTTCTCATAATAAGGAATCTCCTTACATCTTGTTCCTGCCCCTTCCTTTTCCGCATCTTTTAGCCGTTCATCAATTTCCCGCTTTTCCTTACCGGACGAAATAAATTTCTGAATACGCTCAGTAACTGTAACTTTTGTTTCAGAATCAACCTTCTTTTCTTTAGGCTTCTCCTGATTTATTTCTTCATCTGCGAAATCAAAATCCTTCTCAGGTAGCTCCAATGACTTCGGCATCCGCTCTATCTTCTGCTCAACATAAGAAATTACAGTCTGTAAGGCTTCGATGAATGCTTCATTCTTCTTCGCTGTCTTTTCGATACGCTCTTTCTGATAATCATCAGCTGTCAGCATATGTGTTTTTGAAAGCCTGAGAATATTAGTCGTTTTATCAATATTGGCTTTGCACTCCTTAATAAGATCCCGGTAACTCTTGGCATCAAATTCCGTAAGCTCCGCTTCAAGAAGAATCTTTAACTTTATATAGGCCACACTGCTTTTTGTAATATCCTCAATGTCTGCTCCGCCCTGCTTTGCAAAAATGCTGTTATAAGATTCAAGCTGCTTTTTTAGCTCACTATCAGGCAACCTATGTTGCATAATCAAAAGCGTTTCTGCTTCCTTGTTCGAATACGCCTCTCCAGGAATTGCATTGATAATCTGCACCATTTCAGGAAGCATCTGTCGTAAAATCGTTTCTTCTCTCATGTACTACCTCCCAAATATCAATCCTGCTATCATGGCAATAATGACTATGGAAAATCCCGGAACCACTGCTATGGAGCTATTCTTTGTAAGCTTCCTCTTTTTTATCAGAGCCTCAACAACCCCAATTAAAAACGATGTGAATAGTGCCACAACCATTCCGATTAGTTCTGCAACTATATAAAGTCCGATTCCGCACTCCGGTCTTATCTGCGTCATGAAGGACATAAATACCACCCCATATAAAAGAAAGATATCGCTGTCTCCATCACCCCATATCCCGGTTATACGGAATAGCAGATAAGCCATAATATGAATTACAAGGATAATCCCTATCATCACGGCCTTTTCCGATGAAGCTACTCCAACCATCATCCAAAGCGGAATAAGTAAATAGCACGGAAATACATAAATCATTCGTTCTCTTAAATCCGTAGTCAGGCACATCAACATAAACGCTGCAGTAATTACCGCTGATACAATAAGTGCTATCTCCTGCATTATCATTTCTGCTCCTTTCTATACACTTCACTAAAAATAAGCTTGCCTGCCTTAGCATCCCATCCATCAATCTCCACAATCTCATCAATTGAGAATCGACTCATATGGATCAGCACAAACGGCATAGCTGAAAGCATTTCCTCTAACGTTTCCATTGGATAATCACTGACATACCTTGCACACTGCACAAGTCTTCTAACGCTTGTTCTGGCATCATTACTATGAATGGTCCCAAAAAATCTTGCTCCGGTACTCATGGCAGTGGTAAACACATGGAGTGCTTCTCCACCTTTAATCTCGCCAATAACGAAATTATCTATGTCTTGCAAAAGTCCAAGTCTAAGCTCATCTTCCAAAGTATAATCCGTCACCACATCATTCTTACGAACCGTCATAGTGTGCTCGAACTGTATCTGAGGATGCACATTGGAATAAAGCTCATCTGACTCCTGAGAAACTAGCACCGACTCATCAAAAGGAATCCAATCCAGCATGTTATTAAGAAGAGTTGACTTACCGGAGCCACCTCGACCGGATATTAAAAATCCATACCCAGAAAGAATCCTATCCTTCAAGTACTCCATAGCTGAATCATCCAACATCCCATTTTCCTTCAGATACTCCCAAGAAAGCTTTTCCTTAGGCATCTTACGAATATGCAGGTTATTAATCTCGGTGGATGTTATGCAAGATAGCTGCACATCAATTCTTAAATAGAACTCATCCACGCCTTTTCTATCCGTGCAATGATTTAAGGCATATTCTTCCGTCTTTCCTAATCTGTGAATACGAAGGATTCTGTCATACCAGGTGCGATAATCCTCCTCAGAATAAAAGCTGATATCCGTCAAGTATCGCTGTCCATTTGCTTTCACAACAATATGGTCATAGGCTAAGATCTTGATATCAGACACTTCCTTTGAGAGAATCAATGACGTCAGCACATAATACCCAAATACCGCTTCACAAAACATATCCAATAATTGTTTTCTGGTTGTCTCAGGCATATTAGGCTGTACTCTGCTTAAGTAATCACTTGCACGGTTCATGATCATTAAAAAATCCTGCTCCGTTCCGGTGATACACTTGGTCACAAGTGCTGGATTCAGATCACATACATTCGCCTTTAGAGATAGAAAGAGCTTCGACAGTTTTTCCACCTGATAATTTGAATCCACATGATAAATGGCAGACTCATCTTTAAGCCTGCCATCACTTGCCGGCTTGTAATTTAAATGCATTTTTTCTCACCTCCTGTAATACATTTGGGGTGGAAAAATGCTCATTACTAAACTCGCCGTACATTTTCTATAATATTTTTTCTGGAAATCTCACATTTTTTAATGTGATGCTCTGTCTGAATTTCGTGAATTCTTTTGTTAAACTCTTTCTCCGACATCGAGAGAGAAGAAATATCCGCTCCTTCATGTCCTTCCTTATCAATTACGGTAAGCACTGTTTCAACTGTTGGCTTCCCATCCTTCATTGCCGGTCTTGTTACAACCCGGATTTTTACATCGCCCTTTTCAGGGATGATGTATTTCATATCACTCGCATAAATACCAAACTGCCTTGCTTCATATACTGCGTTACTATGTCCCACGGCATGAAAGAATGAAAAATCATCAGAGACGGCCTTTAGCTTTCCATTGTCTATAAAGCCTTTAATTGCTTTATATTGTGCATTTAATTCCTTATCTTGAGCCTTTAGGTATTCGTACTTTGTATTTAGTTCAAAAACAAGCTCTGCGACTTCATCAACACTCTTTCCATAGCCAACTTCAAGACGATGACAAAGCTCTTTATATTTCTCAAAGTCATCTTTAAATTCGCTATAGCCATATACATCATAAAGACAGGCACGAACCATGTACTGCTTCATTTCCTGATAGATGCTGATAATCGGCTTGTATTCCTTCATAAGACCACGAACCTCTTTACGTTCCACAGAAATCTGTTGTCTATATTCGATTATCTTCTTAAGGGCTGTACTAGACTGATCTGTACCACCGGAATAATGTCTTACAAGCTTATACACATATCCTACGTTCTTAAGCTCGTCAGCCATTTTCTGCATCTGCCAATTGTCCCATCTGGCTTCGCTCCACGGATTTCTGCCAAGGCGTAAAAGATGCACCGCCTCAACCTTTTCTTCCTTTGTCATATCTTCATATGCCTTCATCTTCTTAGGCACTATATTGACCATCTCTTCTGGCATAACAGATGCATAATAATCACCTGCTACCACCGGTTTAAACGGATCATATTTTGAATCCAGCCTTTTCTTAATTGCTGATATAGAATAATTATCACCAAGTTGCCCACTTCGCAGTGCAAATGGCATCTCATCCGATTGAAGCGTAATGTTTCTTCCTACATTTACCGTAAGACCTTCATTTCTTAGATAAGCTACAAAAGCGTCAAATTCATCCGTTTGTTCAATTGCTATATCAACCAGATTTCTTAGCATTATCTTTCTTTGAGGAAAGGTCAGCGGATCCTTAGTTTTTTCCTTTCTCCAAGCCTCATTTGGTGTAAAGCCATATTTTTCTGCAAGGTTATTAACTTCTACTTCCATGACCTGACGCATAAACATCTTGTCCATATGAATCTTCTTTCCGTCTAACCCCACCGTGTTGATAATGAAATGGATATGTAGATTCTCCGTGTTTGTATGAACGGCATATACAACCTGATTTTCGGGAAACACTTTCTCCATCAGCTCGTTTAATAGCTCCATCAGTTTTCCTGCATTCCTTGGATCAGATTCAGAAGCATCGAGTGAAACTATTCCATGTGTCGCCACTCTGCCATCCAGCTTTCCATAAAACTGTTTTACCTGCATCATTTCATCTGTTGCATGGCTAATATCAGTTATGTGCCTACACCCAACATAAAGGCCTGCTGCCGTTTTCACCTCATTCGTAACGTAAGTAAGCTCATTTCCCAGCTGGCTTTCACTTGTGATATTAAGTGGTATTCCCGTCTTTTCCGGGTTCTCAATATAATCAATCGAATCCGATATCTGTGAAGCAGCACTTCTTGTCCCACCACCAGCTTTCACATTCCATACCTTAACAACAATTCCTTTTGCCATAGGCTCCTCCTAAAAAAGGACCGCCCAAACGGACGGTCCCAACTGTTATGCCAGCTTTTCATACTGTGATAAAACCTGCATGGTAATATCTTCTCTTAAGGTCTGTGCCATAGGGAAACAAATATCTTTATATTCGCCATTCTGGGTCTCTCTCGAAGGGAAACCTACAAAAAGCTGTCCATCATCCTTACGCTCCAAAACCCTGATTCCGCATACCACAAAATCTCCATCGAGTGTGATACTTCCATATGCCTTACAGCTATCCGAGGAATCAGCCTTTTTGAGTCTAACTTCTGTTACCTGCATAAAGCATTCCTCCTTATCTGCCCTTTCCGCGCTTCGGAGTAGGTTTTGCTTCGCTCGCGCCCTCTGTCTGGGTCGCTTCCTGTGAAGCCTCCTGGGCCTGATTCTGCTCCTGCGCCTGCTTTTCCACCTGAACCTTATATTCATCAAGAATTGCTCCTGTAATATGTGCATATAAATCCTTGCTAAGTGGGAAAGCTAAATCCTCATAGGTTCCATCCGCCTTTGCTCTGGAAGGGAAGGCCACAAAATTGTAGCCATTCTTATCCTCCATAACTCTTACCCCACGAACTGCAAATGCACCATCAAGTGCAAAGCTACCGATTGCCTTTACCGCATTGTCGGTATTGATTAAATTAAGTCTTACTTCTGATACCTGCATAACACTGCCTCCTATCTGTGTGTATGACGAGGACGGCTACCCTCAGTTGCCGGTTCTACTGACAGGTTCTCTGCGCCTGCTGCCTTCTTAAGTTCCTCCATCGTTGTATCCGCAAGAGATAAGGTTCTCTTGGCTGCATCAAAACGATATACATGATCTGAAAGCTGCTCTTCTTCAGAAACCTGAGTTCCATTGACCTCTCTTACCATCTCTGACAAAGCCTCCGGTGTTCCCATTTCCGTACTTACCGCAATTACTTCATGCACAGATGAAGGCAAAATATAAAGGTCAGTTCCAACCTTCTTAGAAAGCTCGGAAAGTGCATCCTCATAAAACATAGAAGCTGCTCCATTGACTTTTGCTGCATTAGAGATAACATACATCTGCTGTGTAGGAGGCATTTCCTCAAACATCACATCAGCCATCTCTGCAGGCATACCGTCTTTTCCAAACATCTCTCTCATGACTTCGTTCATGGACTGGATGGTAATAGGAAGAATCTCCTTGGTATTTGCCACTGCAAGCTCATGAAGTTCATCTGCGGTTACTCCCCACATAGCCATATGCTCATTGCGAATTGTGATAGTAGCAGTTCCTTCGCTGTCACGTCCGAGCATTACCTTATAGATCAAAGACAAGTCTTCTATCTCATGATGAGGAACCTGCGAAAGCAACTTTGCGTTACGCTCTGTATTCACAGCAACCATAACCACATTGTTCTTTACAAAATCAAAGTCCTGGAACTTCTCTGCAACGTTGCTAAATTCCTCCGGAGCTTTGATATGTTCAACCACCGTATGAGTAATCTGATCTAACACCTCGTCTAAATCCTTACCCTCTTCGTACTGCTTAAAGTACCCATCGAGATAAATGTTCGGAGCAATGTTGCTATCCTCCGGAGTTACGGTAATCCCATGAAGCACAAGACCATTGTTCTTTTCAACTTCATGTGAGCGGATCTGTGCGCCCTGGTACTCTTCCGGTAATCGCTCCGGAATTGTCATCTTCACATAGTCCTGAAATTCAGAAAAATTAAGCATGTTTCTTCTCCTTTCTATCCTTATTTTTCTTTGCAGCAATAAGTGTGTCGTATGCTAAAACTGCTGCTCTGTTGTTAGCATTCTTTTCGTAGTCAACGACTACATTCTTGTTGGTTACATAACCCATAAGTTTTTCCTCCTTATATTTTTTATTGGATTTGTTCCTACACATTACATTTGGGGTGGTTTTAAGCTCATTACTAAACCGACCTGAAAATTTATCTACTTTTTTTCTTAGGATGGACCTGCTCATTAGCTTCAACCTGAACTTCCATCTCTTGCTTTGTTTCATATTCAGCAAGTTTTTCATCAATCTTCGTTACCAAATCATTTGCCGTATTCTTTATAAGCTCCAGATTCTCCTTGAGTTCTGACACTTCCCGATCTTTGCTCCAACCGGTAATGTAACCAAAACTGTAATCACCAGTATCAAGCCCAAGCATCCCGGCAACCCAAAATGCTGTACTCTCTGCTTGAATTTCCTTGCTCTGCTTATCCCATTTGTCATCTTTACCTCCATGTCCATAAGTTGCATGAGATATTTCATGAAGCATCGTTTTTATTGTCTGTAGCTCAGGCATTCCATCTTGAACTACAATCCTCATTTCTGTTGGAGAATAGAAACCATTCGCAGAACCTGGCACCTCTTCAAACGTGATAGGAACCGGACTGATTGAAATAAGAACCTCTTTTAGTTTTTCATAATCCTCAACTCCGCCCTCCAATCTGGAAGCCAGCGTCGGTAACGGTTCCCCTTCCGTCTGCGAAAGATCAAAGACATAGCATGGACGAAATGATTTATATTCCCTCGTTACTTTTTCTGTAGTCTGAGTCCCATCATCGTTTAATACAGGCTGATTCTTCTCATCAAACTTTGGTTCTTCTACTTCTACCTTTCCTTTTATAGGAGCAAAAATCATGATTCCGGATTCACCCTTTAATACATTCCTATTAAACTCATTCCACTTTTTGTATCCGCATACGTAGCTTGCGTGCGGACATTGTGATGCAATAAGGATGCAGTTATTGATGCTGTAATTTGGAAACTTTGACATTACTGATATATACTCAGCCCATTTCCCACTCTCATAGATTTCCTTTGTTCCGTTCATCAGGCGTTCCTGAATCTCACTCATTTTTTCTTCACGGTTTGACTTATTCTTTTTCACTCTTATCACCTCCTCCCAACTTCTGGTCCATTGGACCAGAAGTGATATTAAGTGCAGACCTTAAATCTTTAATGGCCTCATGCACATATAAAACATCTCCTGCATCCATACCTTCCTTTAGGCATATATGACGAAGGTGCAAATCTATATCTGAAAGCTTCGATATAAGATTTCTTTGTTTCACCACATCCGGGATTTTCTTTCTTTCTCCGGACATCAAATAACAAAAAAACTGCGACCTATTCATTCCAAGCTCATTCCTCAGCATGTCGAATTTCGCCACCTCTTCATCCGACAAAGAAAGATGTACCTTTTTATTACTCATCTGCCTTCACCTCCGTCTCCGCAAAATCATTCATCGCCAAGCTCTCATCTATAGCAACATGAATATCCACATCGCCATCTGCTTCATGCACAAAACTAGGCACTTCTATTTGAGGCGTATTTAACTCACCGCCATCCTGAATCAACTTCTGGTCCATTGGACCAGAAGTAATCATCTGACATGCCATACATGTCGCATTCCCCTGGTCATACTTCAAAAGAAGATTTCTGAAGGCTCGTATCTCCTCCACCGGCACCAATTTGAAATGACACATTTTTCCGCGATATTTAGCCACAGCCTGCCAATCCCCACAAAGAAGTTCTTGCACTGTCCTGCGTTTGATATGTGCCTCACTCGCTGACATGGCCTGTTTCAAGAATGCTCGAATTGTTCTATAGTTCCTTTCTCCCGGCTGTTCCAGGATTCGAATAACGTAATTAGCATTAATGCCGTAATCCCCTGCATATGTAAGAAGCTCCTCCATCTCAGGATCATCATGGAAATACCAAAGCGCATATGTAGAAAGCTTGGTCTGGTTATCCATCTCTTCATTTGCAAGTAAAAGTGCAATCGCTTTCTCTCTGTCGGATTTTTGCTTTACATTCTCAAATTGTGGATTCGCCTCTTTCTTGCCAAAAAACTTTTTGTACACACCGCTATCCTTGAACTGATTACATACATGTTGGATAACGTTCTTTTCTGTAAGCTCTTTCTTCACTTCAACCTTTGTCTCATATAAGCTGGCAGATTCCCTTTTCACATCTTTGTCAGCGCATTCATTAAAGATATCCCGTGCCAGCACTTCCACTGGATTAGAAACCAACGTTCCCGGAACCAATATCTTCTTATTCATTTCAGTAAAGATAGATTCGCAAAGAACCTGCTGTATCTTCTTCTGTAACCCAGCAATCTCCTCATCCTTCTTTTTCAAGTCTGCCTGTAGCTTTTTGTTCTTGTTATTCGCAGCATTCAGTTTCTTGTTCATTTCTTCAAATTGGGGAGAGTTTGCCGATGTAACAGAGGGAATTGAATCTTCTGGTTTACCTTTCTTTTCAGCGATATAAACATCCAAGTTTAATTGGGATATCACTGACATAAGCTCTTGCGCCAGACCTCCACAATCAAGGCTAAATGTTTCATCTTCAAATGAGATGTACATCAATTTCCCATCCCGGGCTGTTTTTAAATGATCGGAGATAGTACTTGCGCCCTTCTTTTTAGACTGCAAGTATTTCGTTACATCCTGAGAACTGCGTTTTCCTTTTGATACATATGAATAGAAATCCATGTATGTATCCAGCGTGCCCAATAGTTTCCTTGTTCTACCCATGATTCTTTCCTCCCTTCGGGTAATCCTTTGTATTACATTTGGGGTGGTTTTGAGCTCATTACTAAATGGACATTAAAAAAGCAGGTATCAAAGAACACTTTCTTCAATACCTGCATCTTCGGATTATCTGAAATATCCACCGTTTCGGATAATCTCTGCTTTAAAAATCATATTCATTTTTCTTGCTTATCAAACTAAGGGGTTCGGTTAATCCGAGCCAGCAAAATCAACGGTTTCGGATATTCCACAGAAAATTCGGTTCTTCCGTGGGGCATTCTATAGAGTGATTAACAGGATACGCCTAAAGTTACAACCCTTTAGGCAGAAATTTCCGTGCTCCTATGTCGCCCGCTTTAGGGTATCCCTATCTAATCCCTAACACATTTTCTCTGATATCAGTCTGACATCAGCAAATGATATCACTTAGACATCACCCACTTCTGGTCCAATGGACCAGAAGCTAATAAACCATCTCCAATAATCTCTCATATGTTGACTGCAGGGACCCGTGGCTGTGCAAGAAGGCATAAAGAAAGGCCCCGACTCTCAAAGCAATTTGCCCTAAGAAATCGGAGCCTTCCGGCAGGAATAGCCTAGCACAGCCGTAACCTACAGTAAACATATGTAATTTTAGTCTTCATCATCAAAGGTGCTTCCAAATGAACTATTGTTATCAACAATATGCATCTCACCGGATTCCATATCCATTGCCATTCCTCCGCCCATATCCTGCATCATATGGCCTTGTATATCCATCATCATACCACCGCCCATATCCATACAGAAATCTCCGTCCGTATAATCAAATCTGTCCATAATCATCTACCTCCGTTAATTTAATTGAAAAATCCCATGACCATCACAAGTTCTTTGAACTTGATAGAGGCAATCATCAATCCAGAATGTAATCTTATCCGCGGCCTCATCATTCGTAGCAATATTAGTACATGTTAAATTGCTAATTGCATTTGTTCCACCACAATTTTTCGGAAGAATATGATGGATATTCCAACCACAATATATTGCTTCTCCATCCTCTTTAATAAAGAAGTTTGGGTTACCATATCCATCTCTACACATTAAATATCCATGGAAATCCTCTGCAAATCTTGCATCACCGTAATTTTTCTCCCACAACTTGAATGCATTCTTCTTGTTAATCTTCATATGCTCACCTCCAAACCTGACCCAAAATAAAAAAGCCTGTACACTATGTATGCACAGACTAACGGGTCAGACTTCAGACTTTACACACATAGTTAATAAAGTGCTTTGAATCCAAAACACTCTAATAAAAATATGTGTAAAGCTTCGAAACAATAACTTACGCACCGAAGGTTTATCATTACTTTCTCCGGAAATCAACTAGAATGAAAGTCCCCAGATAGTTTCGTAAGGTTTACATTATACACAATACCATTATATCTTTACTTCCGACAGCATATTAGACTTAGTCTATGCATGACCTCTAGTAAATACACCACGGACTACTTCATAACATGTACCATCGGAGATAATAATGATCTTTACGCTATCGATTATACTCTGTTTTAAAATATGTCGCAATCAGCACCACCGGCTTAGCCGGTGGTTTGCTCTTGCCCTATAAGGGCATATTACCGGCACTGAGTCTAAAGACTCGTCGAAAGGTTCGCCAGCCGCAACATCATTTCCCTACTGAGCCCCATGGGCTCTTTTTATTTGTTTTGCTTTACCGGCTCACCCGTAAACGGGTCTACATATTCCTTCAGTGTCATTTGATCATATTCTAAATCTTCTTTTAACTGATTCTGAATATACTCTTGAATTTTCTTCGCATTTTTTCCTACAGTGTCTACATAATATCCTCTGC
>NZ_FOGW01000029.1 GCF_900111325.1 Lachnobacterium bovis | reverse complement strand
CCAGCATATGCACGTGATCTGGGCATATTTCCGCCTCGATTATCTCTACATGTTTTCTTTTACACAACATGCTGAGAATGTTGGCTATGTCTTGTCGCAATTGCCCATATGCTACCTTTCTTCTGAATTTTGGCGCAAATACAATATGGTACTTACATTCCCACTTTGTATGTGATAAACTATTCATGTCCATCTTGGACCACCTCCTGTAATATTTAGCTTGGCTGGCGAACCAAAGTTATTATATCACGGGAGGTTTTTACTGTAAGCTAAAGCGTCTGTTGTCCCCCTGCATAGCAGGGGGTTTATTAAAACCTTGCTACACAAAAAAATAAGGACAACCCACTGGCTGTCCTTAGAAAGGAGGTTAGTATGAAAAAAATGAAAAAAGTTATCTTATTACTATGTTATTAGTCTAATTGAATATTGTGAAAATTAAATGTCGCATTTTTTAACTTTTCGTTAACTTTTTTCAGACTACTTACTCTTCTATTTTAAGATCATCAAAACAATCAAATGTTGCAAAATAATCTTTTGGAGTCTCCGCTCTTCTAATTAATTGCACACTTCCATCCTTTTTTAATAATAATTCAGCTGATTTTAATTTACCATTATAATTATATCCCATTGCAAATCCATGAGCACCCGTATCATGAATCACCAGATAATCTCCCATGTTTATCTTAGGAAGTTTTCTATCAATAGCAAACTTATCATTATTTTCACATAATGAACCTGTAACATCATAAACATTAGTACATTCTGCATCTTCTTTTCCTAAAACTGTTATATGATGATATGATCCATACATTGCAGGACGCATTAAATTTACAGCACAAGCATCTACTCCAATATATTCCTTATAAATATGTTTCTCATGAATAGCTTGTGTCACAAGACAACCGTATGGTGCTAACATAAATCTTCCCATTTCTGTGAAAATTGCAACATCACCTAGGCCAGCTGGAACTAGTATCTCATCAAATGCTTTATGAACACCTTCTCCAATCTTTGCAATATCATTTCCTTCTTTATCAGGTTCATATGGAACACCTACACCACCTGATAAATTAACAAACTTAATGTCACATCCTGTTGCATCTCTTAATTCAACTACCAATTCAAATAATTGTTTAGCAAGCTGCGGATAATATTCATTAGTTACAGTATTACTAGCTAAGAAAGCATGAATACCAAAATTTTTAGCACCTTTGCTCTTTAAAATCTTATAAGCTTCAAATAATTGTTCTTTAGTCATTCCATATTTAGAATCTCCTGGGTTGTCCATAATTCCGTTGCTCATTTTAAAGACTCCACCCGGATTATATCTACAACTAATAGTTTCTGGAATGTGTCCAATTGCTTCCTCTAAAAATTCTATATGTGTAAAATCATCTAAATTTATAATTGCGCCTAATTTATCTGCATATACAAATTCTTCTCTTGGCGTATCATTTGAAGAAAACATAATATGATCTCCAGTAACGCCTATCGATTTCGAAAGCATTAATTCTGTATATGACGAACAATCGCATCCACAATCATATTCATTTAAAATTTTTAAAATATATGGATTTGGAGTAGCTTTAACTGCAAAATACTCTCTAAATCCTTTATTCCACGAAAAAGCTTTCTTTACAGCTTCAGCATTCTTTCTAATTCCTTCCTCATCATACAAATGAAAAGGCGTTGGATATTTTTTTACAATATTTTCAACTTGCTCTTTTGTAATAAATGGTCTTTTCATAAATCCTCCTATTTTTTTTATCATACAATTATACATAATATTTCGTTAATTATTCCTTTTTTGTTATTTTGTCGTACTTTTTTACTTTAAGTCGTACTTTTTTACTTTAATATGATAAATTTTATTTACATAAGAATACACTATAATTATTTTTTTTTCAAGTATTATTTTTCTTTTACTACACTATATTGTTGAAATATGCTATACTGTTGCTGTTTATTCTTTAATGACACACAATTAAAAGATTAATATCACAATAATTATTAAAATTTTATAAAAATTATTTTTCTTTATTCCTTAATGTAAATGATAATTTGCCGATATAAGTTCTGTAAACTTCTTATACAGGCATCTTACCTTGTTTTTTAAGGTTCGTTTACGAAAGGAGAATTATATGAGTATTTCAATAGTACCATATTTAGATTATGACCTTGTTAAACAACAATTAAAAGCAGCAAGGACCGCTGAATATAATAAAACATTAGCTGATTTTAACTATATTTTAACAACTGCTTCTAATGCTGTTAATAATTATAAAAAAAATTTAGAAACAACTACTAAGGCAGATAATAACTCTGCACTAAATACTAGTACCACAACTGTGACTTATTCGTCAGGCAATAGTAAAGTTGGAAGTTTTAAATATCCAAGCGAATATGAAAAATATTTTGAAGAAGCCTCAAGAACTTACAATGTTGATATTAATTTACTAAAATGTATTGCTAAGGCTGAATCTGATTTTAATCCTAAATGTGTAAGCGGTGCTGGCGCAGTCGGTATAATGCAACTTATGCCCGCTACTGCTAAATCGCTAGGCGTTAGTAATTCATACGATCCACGCGAAAACATTATGGGTGGTGCAAAATATATTGCTGATAAACTCGCTTTATATAACGGTAATGTTTCACTTGCTCTAGCTGCTTATAATGCTGGTAGTGGAAATGTGAAAAAATATGGAGGAATTCCTCCTTTTAAAGAAACTCAAAACTATGTCAAAAAAATATTAAATTACCTAGGTGATGATATGAAAACAACAACAACTATTTCAGATGATAAGCAGCCAAAAACTTCTGCAAATATAGGTACTGCTTATAAGAAATCCGAAGAAGAAATCAACGCAGAATTAAATAATGTTTTAAATTCTACACTCGCTAAAATGAATGTCACAAAGGCATCTTTAGACGAGATGATGGAAGCTTTAAAAGCATACAAAAAAGATTATGAGGCTTAAATGTATTTAAAAAGATGGCATTGTTTGAAAAAATTATCATTTCAAGTTGTGCCATCTTTTATTTTATTATTATTTATTTCAATATTATTTTATTTCAATATTATTTTATTTCAAGTTCGATATCTAGTATTTGGTTTGTTTTTACTATGCTTTAGAATTCTATAGACTAAGCACCCTATTTACTGCTTCTATCATTCTATGCTCTTTAAAAGGCTTTGTAATAAAATCACGTGCACCTGCTTTAATAGCATCAATTACCATAGCCTTTTGTCCCATAGCAGAACAAATAACTAATCTTGCATTAGAATCATATTTCATAATATTTTCACATGCAGTAATTCCATTATCGCCAGGCATTGTAATATCTAAAACTACAAGATCTGGTGATAATTTCTTGTATAACTCTACAACTGTATTTCCATTATCTGCTTCTCCAATAATCTCATGTCCTTCTTTTTCAAGGATGTCTCTAACCATAAGTCTCATAAATTCAGCATCATCGCATATCAATATTCTAGCCATAATACATATCTCCTAATCATCTTTCTTTTATCTATTTTACAACTTCTGAAATGATATCATAGATATGTATACGCTTCAATATTATTTATATGTTTTTAATATAAAGTTTATAGTTTTTATAAAATTTTAATAAAGTTTATGAAAATTTAATGTTATAATCCAAAACACTCTTTACCGCATATGGACTTAAATTTTCTATTGGCATATTTAAACTACTTTCATCAACAAGCAATGCTAACGCAAACAAGTTTGCTTCATACTCTACATTTTTAGCCACATTTTCCGGTGTTACACCAAAATAATTTATATTATCTGGATGCAAAATTGCATGTCCTAACTCATGTGCACATAAAACTTTTTTAGAAAGCTCTGTATACGCTTCATTTATCCATATTGTAGTAGGATAGGACCCTAATTTAATCGTATGAGCCTTAAACCCTCTTACATTGGCTCCATTAAAAACTAAAACTCCTATTTTTTTTGCAATTTCATACGGATCATTAGTTTGCCAATTTTGTTTAATTTCTCTTGCGAGATTAATAATGTCCTTCTTCTTCATTCTTTTGATTATACCTCTCTTTAAAACTAAGACTTACATATCTAAACTGCCTTAATAACTCATTCGCAAACTCAACTATCATCTCATCTGTCATGCTACTTGGATCATATCCTCCATACGCCGCAAGTGTTGGTGTTCTCAAAATAAACTCCATTGCATCTTGTGGATTATTAAATTTTTCTGGAAGAATATTTGATTCTGCTGTTCTGCAAGTTTCTGCACTATTTCCCATAAGCTCTGCCGGTGTAACTTCTAAAATTTCACATAATTTATCAAATACGCGAATTGGTATTTTTTCAATAGATGAGTCCTCATATCTATATACTGTCGAACTCGACACACCTAACTTTTTCGCTATATAATCAACAGATATTTTTTTCTCTTTTCTACGTTGCTTAATTCGTTCTCCTATTGACATTGCAACCTCCGACCTAATTATTAATTTATGATTTTATTTTACAATACTGGTATATTTTTTTCAATATTTTTTCGCATTTTTGCAAATTTTTATTGACTATTTATCGCATAAAAGCTATATTATTAATTAAGTAATTCGCAAAAGTGCGAATTTGATTTTTTGAATTTTTTTTTCAGAATATAAAAAAAACTATATTTTCACAAAATAAACATATATTTACAATATTTATTAACTAAATAGAGGTGACTTTAATGGAAATTTTAAATACAACAACAAATTCTTTAGAGCCAAAAATACTTGTAATAGGTATTGGTGGTGGCGGAAATAACGCTATAAAAAGAATGGCAAATATAAATAGCGATCATGTAGACTACGCTATTTTCAATACAGACAAACAAATTCTTGATTCCTGTGATATTAAATACAAAATTCAAATAGGTGAGAAATTAACAAAAGGCTATGGTGCTGGCTCAAATCCAGCTGTTGGTGAAGCTGCTGCTCACGAAAGTTCTGAAGAAATATCACAACTTGTAGAGAACTATGATATGGTTATTCTCACTTGTGGAATGGGTGGTGGAACTGGTACAGGTGCTACTCCTATTATCGCAGAAATCTGTAAAAAGAAAAAAATACTAACAATTGGAGTTGTTACTTTACCTTTTAAATTCGAGGGTTCTCCAAGATGTAAAGTCGCAAAAGCCGGAATTGAAAATCTCAAAAAAAATATTGATACATTATTAGTTATTCCAAACGACAAATTAATTAATATTTCTGTATCTAATAAACCACTTGGCTTAAATGAAGCTTTTGCACTTGCTGATAATGTTTTAAAATACACTGTCACAAGTATTACAAGTATTATTTTCAATAACGGAATGATTAATCTTGATTTTAATGATCTAAGAACAACTTTAGAAAACAAAGGCATCGGTCATCTTGGAATCGGCATTGTTGATGACAGTAGCCAAATAATTGATGCATTTAAACAAGCTCTTGAATCGCCTCTTCTTGACACAAGAATTGAAGGTTCATCAAATATTTTGATCAACTCAAGTGGCGACGTTAACCTTTTAGATATAAATGATGCAATTTCTTACGTTCAGGCTTTAGCTGGAGAAGACGTTAACATCATTTGGGGTACTGTACAAAATGGCATGGCTGATGCAAATAAAATTGTTATAACAATTATTGCAACTGGAATGAAAGACACAACTACTTATTCAAGCCATCCTACCGCATCACCATCGCAAGATAATTTAAATTCAAGACTACATAATATTTCAGGTTCTAACGGAAATTTAGGTTTAGGAATGAATGCCGACTTTAATTCTAGAATGAACAATGGCAATACTTATGGACTGCCTAATGACATTAATTCTAACGTTTCCACTAATGGAAATGCTACATTAAATAGAATCAATCAACCTGAACCGGTTAAAGCTAGCAAGGAACCATATGATATTAAAATTCCTTCATTCTTACAAAAAAGAAACGATTAAATTACAAAATAATATTTAAACATACATAATAACTAGGATGTGAATCTTTTCATTTCCTAGTTATTTTATTTATAATTTGTTGTTTATAAAATGATATAAAAAAAGAACCAATCAAGACTACATTAACAAATATAATGCCACATTAGCATCACATTTGAAAATGCATCTCAATTCGATTCAATTAAATATAACTATAAATTATTGACTAACTTTAACTATCTAAAACACGCTTCTATTAGAATAATTCTACTTTACCTGTTTCAGTTTTATTTACAACATAATATGCTGCATTTTCTTCTGGTTTAACATAAATTTCCATTGTTTTAATGGCATCTTTATGTCCCTGCTCTTTAAGAGCACTCTGAATTTTTTCGTTTACCTCTTTCTCGTTAACTTCCTGGTTACCGAACTGGAAATAAACCTGTACCTCTTTTGTTTCTTTTTTAGTTGTTGTAGCTTTCTTTTCAGCTTTAAGTGTTTCCTTCTTTACCATTATCGTATACCTCCTCTTTGTAATAATTTTGTAAAAATTCTCTACAAAGAATATAATATACTTTATTAATCAAAAAAGCAAATTAATTTTTATTATTTTCTGTCTTTTTTTCTAATAATGCCATATTTATATTTTATATATCCATGGAAGAATATTCCGACTAGCCAAAACAAAAACATGCAAATATGTGAATTTGTCGCATAAATTCGTTCCCCCTTATATAATTCATACAAAATAATCGCTAAGAAAACCATCATACCAACCTTATATACAAATTCATTACCTTGTATCAATAATAATTCTTTTTTGCCTGGTATATTAAATTTTATATCTTTTAAGTCGTTATTGTTCATTTATTTCACCTTACTTCATATATATTTGACATCCTACATAATGTCTTCTTCCTAAAAGCAGATGTAACACTTACGCAACACCTGATATTATTATACTATGTATTTGCTAATAAATACATACCAATATATTAATTTTCTGTTAAAAGTTCTTAAAAAAGTGCACTATTAAAATGTTTTACTACTTGTTATTTTCTCTTTTTTTTACAATTTTTTGGTTTTCAAAACTTTTTTTTAATTTTTTATTTGCATATTTTACTCAAATTATTTATAGTAGAAGATAGTTGATAATAAATAATTTCATTTATGGGAGGGGTAACAACATGCAAGAAACAAACGTTATCGTATCAAATTGGTTAGAAAGAAAGGGAAATCCTATTGCAGAATTAGTTCAACTTGCTTGCCAGTTTCAGAGTAATATAATTTTGGAAAGTAACGAAAAACATATCAATGCAAAAAGCATTATGGGAATTATGGCATTCAATCCAACTCCTGGTTCAAACATTCAAATTTTAGCAAATGGCGAAGATGAATCAGAAGCAGTAGAATCTCTTAGCAATTTCTTATCAAATTAAATAATAAATAAAAGTCCCATAACATTTATATTGTAACTATCTAACTCACAATATAAATGTATGGGACTTTTTTATGCCACTAAAGAATGTTCATTAAAATATTTTTCAACTTTATCTACCAACTCTGATAGCTGACATGTTTCATATATTCCATTTACAAAATCATGATCATTTTCTACGCCTCTATATGAAACCTCCGTAAAAGTATTAACTCTATTATCCTTGCTCAAAAAATTCCAACTAAAATATACAAATTTTTTTCCTTTTTTTATAAAACCACAAATAAATTGACTTCCTAGAATATAATTTTTCAAATGCATACCTCTATTTTCACACTCTTCAACCAATGCATCTTTGAAATCATCTGCCAAATAAACAAAAAACTTTTCACTAATTTCACCGGAATTAACTGCATACGCTCCATCCCAGTTATCAATAAATTTTTGCAAGTTCATTCTGTCTTGCCCCCTTTTTATTTATTCACCTTCCCACTTACAAACACTATATCGGTTTATCTGAAAATTATCTTGAGTTAATAATTTAATTCTCAGATACTAGGAAATAAACGGTTGATAATTTCTTGACAATTGATTAGTAATTTGATATTATAATCTAGGTAATAGCAAAGTGCTGATGTGGCTCAGAGGTAGAGCACTTCCTTGGTAAGGAAGGGGTCACGGGTTCAATTCCCGTCATCAGCTCTTTTTTTTTACCTATTTTTATTATTAATATAATGTTTTAATGCTATGCAGTAAAGTTATATCTCTATATAAGCGATATATTAAAATTATATCTCTATATAATATTTTTCAAATGCATTTATAACTCTTGTTTTTCCCATAACATCTTCTCTTGGAAAATTGATTCCATAATTCATGTGAACATGGCCGTGTAAAAAAAACTTTGGTTCATATTTTTTTATAATATAATTAAAAACTTCAAAACCTGTATGGCACAAATCTTCTCCATCATGAAAGCCTTTAGCCGGCGAATGAGTCACTAAAATATCAATACCTCTATGACGCCAAATTTTCTTTTTCATTTTTTTGACGCGATGTAGCATCTCTTTTTCTGTATATTGATTAATCCCCCCCATACGATATCTTTGGGATCCACCTAATCCCATTATTTTGATTCCGTTTATATTGACAATTTTATCTTCTATACAAATGCATCCTTCTGGTGGTTTTTCCTTATACGAATCATCGTGATTTCCTCTAACATACAACAATGGTATTGATGTCATAGTTTCAATAAACGTTAGGTAAGAAGAGCTCAAATCTCCACAGGATATAATAAGATCTACATCCTCAAAATCTTCTTTACGAAAATAATCCCAAAAGAGCTTTGACTCTTCATCTGCCAAACATAAAATTTTCATTTCTTAACCCTATATTACCCTTTCCTCTATTCTACTTTGATGTTATTCTACACCTTGTATTTTTACAACATTTTGCGCTTTATCTATCAATTCTGACTTATCCGGAATATGACCGACAATATTTTCAACAAGATAATCCATTTTCATAATATCTTCTGGTCTCATCTCTTTATTAGCTTTATTTATTTGTCTTCCATCTTGAGCATAAATTTCTCCATAAAATGGAGTTACTTCGCCCTTTATAATGTCTTTTTTGATATGCTCTGCTAATAAAGCCACCCTATATGGTACATTTTTGGACATCACAATATCTATAGCTCCTGATGACATTCCCCACCAATAATTGAGAGCTTTTTGTGTCTTTGTTTCCTGTGATTGATAATTACCTTCTAAAATACTTTCTATCATTTTTTCATAAAACATACCCCAATTCCAAATTGGAACCAACAAATTGACTGTTTTACCATTTTCAATTTGATATACTCCAAATTCTCTTGAAGCATGTCGAGGTGTTATCATATCTTGATTTGAAACATAACGCAAATCGTTTTCCTTTAAAAAATTGTCAATATCATAACCTTTTCTTGAGGACCACTCTAAATATACCTTTGCTCTTGGATTTACACACAATGCTCCTAGTGCGAAGGCATTTATATTAGCTGTCGTTCCATAAATTGGATAATCTGCTATATATGCTATCTTATTATTATCCGTCATAGCACCTGCTATCATTCCTGCTATATATTTTGCTTCATACATTCTTGCATAATATGTCCTTATATAGCGATGTGGTGCGTTTAATGAACAGTTAAGTATTTTTACATTTGGATGCTCAATTGCCGCCTTTAAGGACGATCTCATCATCTCTGGAGCAACACCAAAAATAATATTTGTACCTTCGGCAATTACATCATCTAAAATCGATTCTACATTATTTGGTTTTACATCGTAAACGCTTATTGTATCTATTTTGTCAGGAAATTTTTCTTCTAGATATTGTCTTCCTAATTCATGCGCATAAATCCAATCGGAAGTTTCTGGAGCCCTTGGATATAAAAAGGCTACTTTAAGTTTTTGATTGTTTTGTGGCATGAAATAACTTAATAAACCTTTTTTACTATTATTTTCTGTAGGATCTAATATAATATCTATTTTACGACCTGACTCAACTGATAAAAATTCATTCCATGACTTGATGATATTTCTATCATAATCATCTTCTGTCATGTTTTTCATTCCTTCATACGTAAAAATGCTCATAAATACAGCTAATGCATCACCTAGCTCTAATTTTAAATTTTTTATATTATGTCCTTCAAAAGCTCTTGAAAAATCAAATAAAACTCTTTTAAATTCTTCTCTTGCGTCATCTGACCAAGGTTCTTTTTCTCCAACTAATTCTAGAATTTTTGTTGACATTCCCTCTTTGGAAAAATCAATCGTATTTATTCTAGTTACATCTGTAAAATGCATATATTCATAATATACTTTTACATTTTTATCCTCAGAATATTTAGGGATTTTTCTTGTTACAATAGCAGGAATAGAAACAGCCTCAAAGAATTTCATAACACTAACTCTTTTATTTCCCTCTACGACGTAATATTTATTCATATATTCATAACACTCAATGGGATCTCTAATCCCTTCGTTAAGTTGAGCTTCCGATAAAGAAGACCATTTTAAACTAAACTCAGAACCATACTCTAATAAAGGCATAAAGTTTGCTGCAAAAGCTTGAGTTCTTCCTGCCGTACTTGTTCCTACAACTTTCTCTAAAGGAATATTAACTAATCCTAAATATTGATCAGTTTGGATATTTTCATTAGATATCAATTCATCTAAAACAGGTAAATATGGAAAATCACCACTTGAACTTCTTGTTCTATATTCTTTTTTTCCAAGCTTTAATGCTTCTTGGTACTCTGCTGCACCCATTATAAACATATCCTCCTTTTTCCCTTTAATAAAAAACGGCCAAAAATCATTTCAGATTTTTAGCCGTTAATATTTCTAATTAAACAATTAATAATAACCAAAATCATAATCTCATAATCTATTGATTTATTGATTATTAATACAAATTTAAAAATCCTTTAATGAATCAATTGCTTGTCTAACAATAATGCATTTTCCATGTTCTCTAATGTATGACTCTCTTTCTGGTCCAACTTCTATTTTATCAGAATACTCGTCAGCAAGTACTGATAAATGTAAAACTTCTTCTTCTTCACAATCAGAAAGATCTAAAACTAATACATATTTATTTTTTATTTTATACAAAGAATTGTCAACTCTTGTTTCAAGATTAACACGTTTTGCAAAATTTTCCAAGCAAGAAAAATCACTAAATGACATCATTGCAACTACATACGAAATCTCAGTTTCTTCAACTTTCTCATTTAAGCTGCTACTTGAATTATTCTGTTTTTTCTGTTCTCTCTTAGACGATGAACTCGAATTATCGCCCTTAGTCTCACTATAACTTTCATCTTGTGCATAAGGTTTAATCTCATCCCATTTATCTTGAGGAATCGCATTCAAAAGTCCATTCACAAGATCTTTTATATGATCTGTAACTGACTCTCCTTTTTTTTCTGAAAATGTAAGTGAAACTGTATGATTTGGCAAAAAATCAGCTCTAACCGTCTTAACGCCAAGCTCAAAATCCATATCAAATTCTTGTTCAGCTAAATCAAATATATGATTCATGAACTCTTGGGTTTTATCCCCATTTGACATGATATCATCGATGGAGTAACCAAGCCCAGTTATCTCATCTTCGGTAATTACACACTTTATAGTATGTTGTCCCACTCTTGAAAATTCCATACATAATCACCGCCTTCCTCACCAAACATCCTTCATTCGTGTTTATATCACACTAACCATAAAGCTAATGACTTAAAATTGCACTCTAGAGTTTCTAACCTTCTCAACAGATATTTCGGTTTATTTATAAATAAATATGATATAAAAAAATATAATCATAGAAGTTTTTTCGGTATAGGAAACGCTGATTATCGCATTTGAGTCATTTTTTGTCGAATTCGCTGTAATGCGTTATCTATTGATTTTGGACTCTTATTTAATATTTGTGCAATTTTAACATAATTATCTCCCTTAAGATATAATTCTAACACATTTTTTTCTAAATCACTTAGATTATTTCTTAATTTCGAATAAAAATCATTAATTATCTCTTTTTGAATCAATATCTTTTCCGGATTAACGAAGTTTTCATCACTTTCTAAAACTTCTTCTATCTTAAAACCAGATACATCATCATTTTGAGAAAAAGAAATATAATTATTAAGAGGTATGTGTTTTTTTCGATTAGAAGCCTCAACTGCCGAATATATCTGCCGTGACACACACAAATCTGCAAATGAGAAAAAAGTTCTATTTTTACTTTCATCAAAATCTCTCATTGCTTTAAATAGACCTATCATGCCTTCTTGCATAAGATCATCTGTTTCACCACCAATAAGAAACATTGCATTAGCGTGCTTTCTTACTAGCGGTTTATACTTGTTTAAAATATATTCTCCTACTTCGTTATCACCCTTTTTATATTCTTCAATTAATTCTTCATCAGAAAAATCCTGATAATTCTTCACAATACTCTCCTTTTATACTCCACAAATATTATTATACTACTATTTTGCTTTTACAATACGCTGACGAACGATTTCATATGCTAAAACTCCAGTTGCAACTGAAGCATTTAATGAATCAATGTCACCTTTCATTGGAATTGAAGCAATAAAATCACAATTTTCTTTAACTAATTTACTTACGCCTTCGCCTTCATTACCAATAACTAGTCCCATTGGACCTGTTAAATCTAGATTATACATGCTCTCTCCACCCATATCAGCACATACAAACCACATTCCTTTTTCCTTTAACTCTTTGATTGTCTTAGAAATATTAGTAACTTTAGCTACAGGTGTATAGTTGATTGCTCCTGCAGATGTTTTAGCAACTGTAGAAGTAAGACCAACTGCTCTTCTCTTAGGAATAATTACACCATGTGCACCAGCTAAATTCGCTGTTCTAATAATAGCACCTAAATTATGTGGATCCTCGATTCCATCAAGAATAAAGATAAATGGAGCCTCATTTTTGTTTTCAGCAATTTTTAAAATATCCTCAACCTCAGCATATTTGTAGGCTGCACTTACAGCGATTACTCCTTGGTGATGTCCTGTCTCAGAAATCTGATCTAATCTCTCTTTAGCAACAAAATTCATAATAGTATCATGTTTTCTTGCTTCTCTTACAATTGATCTGATTGGTCCATCTTGACAACCATCTAAAATATATACCTTATCAATTGTTTTACCTGAACGAAACGCCTCAAGTACAGCATTTCTGCCCTCGATTTTGTTTCCATCTACTTTTTCTTCTTCATGGTTTTTAATTTTTTCAAATGCCATTTAATTTTCTCCTATAAAAAGATTGTTATTATTAAAATTCATCGACTATATATTAAAATCAGCTTTTTCAAGACCAATTTTAGTCAATTCTAAGATTCTTTCAAATCTATCTTGTAAATATAAGTATCCTACTAATGCTTCAAAACCAGTTGCTTTTCTGTAATCTTTCATAGAGGCATTTTTGGCCATAGTTGGTGACTTAGCATTTCTTCCTCTTTTATAGATTTCTGTTTCTTCTTCTGTTAAAAGATCTTCTATTGCTTCAATAACTTGAGCTTGTGCATTAGCTTTAACGATTTGGCTAGTTCTCATATGAAGTTTACTAGCCTTTGTGTTACCTCGTCCAACGATAATTGAACGAATTACTAAATCATAAATTCCGTCTCCTATATATGCAAGTGTAAGGGGCGAATATGTTCTAATATCAACTTCCTTAACATCAAAAAAATTTCTGATGGTAGAATCAATTTTAATTATACTATCTCCCATACTACACCCTCTCTTGTATCTTTAATACTTACACCTTTAGCTAAAAGTTCATCTCTGATAGCATCTGCTTTTGCAAAATCTTTTGCCTTTTTAGCAGCTTTTCTTTCTTCGATTTTATCAAGAATAAATTGTTCTAATTCGGCATCAACGCTTCCTTTTTCTTCTTCCATTTCTTTTGTTAAATCAAGAGATAATACTTTATCAAAATCTTCTACTAATGCATATTTAGTAGCATCATTTATATCTGCTTTTAATAAATCATATACAACTGTAATTGCCATTGATGTATTAAGGTCATTGCTTATAGCATCAATAAATTGTTCTTGATATTTTGCAAAAGCTTCTTGATCTACTTCACCATTTTTATCTAATGAAGTAACTTTTTTACGCAATTTTTGATAAGCAACCTTAATATTTTCTAAAATCTCATATGAAAACTCTAATGGTTTACGATAATGAGATTGTAAACAAAACATTCTATATACTAATGGATTAAATCCTTCTTCCTCTAAAGTAGAAACTGTAAGGAAGTGACCCTTTGATTTACTCATTTTGCCAGATTTATCATTTAAATGATTAACATGGAACCAATACTTACACCATTCATGTCCAATTATTGACTCAGACTGTGCAATTTCGTTAGTGTGATGTGGGAAAATATTATCAACACCACCACAATGTAAATCAATGTATTCGCCTAAATGTTTAAGACTGATACAAGAACATTCAATGTGCCATCCTGGGTAACCTACGCCCCATGGACTATCCCATTTTAAAGCCTGATCCTCAAATTTAGATTTAGTGAACCATAAAACGAAATCAGTTTTATTTTTTTTGTTAACATCAGTCTCAACATCATCACGAACAGCCTCTTTTAATTTTTCCTGCTCAACAGCTGATGAAAAAACATAATAGTCATCTAATTTAGATGTATCGAAATAAATGTTACCGCCTGCTTGATACGCATATCCTTTATCAATAAGAATCTCTATTTTTTTGATAAAATCATCTATACAATTAGTTGCTGGTTCTACAACATCTGGTTTCTTAATGTTAAGCTTAGCGCAATCACTAAAGAATGCATCTGTGTAAAATTTAGCGATTTCCATTACTGTTTTGTGCTCTCTTTTAGCACCTTTTAACATCTTATCTTCGCCTGTATCTGCATCACTCGCTAAGTGACCAACATCTGTAATGTTCATTACTCTTTTTACGTCATATCCAACGTAACGTAAAACCTTCTCTAAAACGTCTTCCATAATGTAACTTCTTAAGTTACCAATGTGTGCAAAATGATAGACTGTTGGTCCACAAGTATACATGCCAACTTTGCCATCAACATTTGGAATAAACGTATCTACTTCTCTAGTTAATGTATTATAAAAACGTACTCTGTTTTCCATTAAGTTTCTCCCTTATTTTTACTTTTTGCTGCATCCGCTACAACCAGCACATCCTGTTGCCGAAGGTCCAACTGCAACACTTGCCTCATAAAAGCCAGTCAATGAACAAATTGCATTCGCAGCGATTCCTTCTTGTCTACCTGTAAAACCAAGCTTCTCTTCTGTTGTGGCTTTAACATTAACTTGATTAATATTAATCTTAAGAGCCTTGGCAATATTTTGTTCCATCTGTTCTATATATGGTCTAAATTTTGGACGTTGTGCAATGATTGTTGCATCAATATTTTCTATAAAATAGCCTTCTTCTTCTATTAAATCTCTTACATGTTCAAGTAATTTAACAGAACTAATGCCTTTATATCTGTCATCTGTATCTGGAAAATGCTTACCAATGTCACCTAAAGCTGCTGCACCTAAAATTGCATCCATAATAGCGTGTAATAAAACATCTGCATCAGAATGTCCTAATAAGCCAAGCTCATGAGGGATATCTACCCCTCCTACTATGAGTTTTCTATCAGGTACAAGCCTGTGAACATCGTATCCCATACCTACTCTCATGCTTTACCCTTCCTTTTTATCTATTCTATAAAAAAAGACACTTACCCATCTTTTTATATTTTCACTTAGTTATCATATCATGGTAAAAAAACAAAGTCAATTACATGAAAAATACTCCACAAATGATTTAATAAAAATTTCATTTTGCGGAGTATTTATAGATTTTATTTCATATTTACATGTTAATTTTTATACTTTTTTTATTTTATGCTAAAGCCGCTGTAATGATAGCCATTGAGTAAACCTCAAGTGCGTTACATCCACGAGACAAATCATTAATTGGTGCGTTTAGACCTAATAAAATAGGACCATATGCATCAAACTGACCTAATCTTTGAGCAATCTTATATCCAATGTTACCAGCATTGATATCTGGGAAAATAAATGTATTAGCATGTCCTGCGACTTCTGACTCTGGACATTTAGTTCTCGCAACTCTTGGTGAAACTGCTGCATCAAATTGTAATTCGCCATCAATCTTAAGATCAGGATATTTTTCTTTAGCCTTATTAGCTGCATTACGCATTTTATCTACATCCTCACCTTTTCCTGAGCCAAATGTAGAATAGCTTAAGAATGCGATTTCTGGATCAACACCAAAGATTTTAGCACATTTAGCGATTTCTCCTGAAATCTCAACTAAATCATCCTCTGATGGATGAATATTGATAGCGCAATCCCCCATTGCTAATACTTCATTGCCACCTGTAGCTGACTGACGAACAAGAATAAAACAAGAAGATACTATACTGTTACCTGGTTTAGTTTTGATAAGTTGAAGCGCTGGACGAACAGTATCAGCTGTCGAATAAGTTGCGCCACCAAGTAAAGCATCTGCAATTCCCATTTTAACAAGCATTGTTCCAAAATAATTAGCATGTCTTAAAGTTGCTCTAGCTTGTTCCTCTGTAACTCCTTTACTTTTTCTAAGTTCGCAAAATAACTCAACCATTTCATCTATTCTGTCGAAATTATCAGGGTCAATTACTTTTGCTCCTCTGATATTATAGCCACTTTCTTCTGCAGAATTATATACTTCATCAGGATTTCCTACTAGTATTGGCGCTAAGAAATTACTTGCTAAAAGTCTTGACGCAGCCTCTAAAATACGAGGATCTGATCCTTCAGTAAACACGATTTTTTTAGGATTCTTTTTTAAAATTTCAATTAATTGACCAAAACCATTTACGTTACTCATTTCTTTCTCCTTTATAAATATATTTGTTAACTAATTATAATTTTACGCTCTTTTATATAAAAAAACAATAAAATAGTTGTATTTTAACAAGTACAATGCTAATTTTTTTCGTTATTTTAAACGATAATATGGGTAATAATATGTATTTTTTCTATATGACATGCACTTGCATATATAAACTTTACATCTTAGAATTAATAGAAAACACTTTTCCTACAAGGAGGTAAATATGAAACTTAAAGATCATCTCAGAGGAAATATCGAAATAATGGAATTTTTAGACGCTGTAAAAAGATGTCGTGGCGATGTTTTATTTCAGACAACAGAGGGCGATTCACTAAATCTTAAAAGTCAGTTATCTGAGTATATATTTTTAGCGTCAGCTCTTACAAATGATATTATACAACGCGGTGAAATTATCATTGAAAATCCCGCAGATTTAGATTACCTCGAAAAATACGTTGATTGAATTTAAGTTCTAGATTTCTAGACGGTAAATTTAAAAAAGCCAAGACTGTATCCGTTTCTTTTTGTCTTGTTTACAAGAAGTAACGGTAGTCTTGGCTATATTTTTTAAAAAATCTAAAATTTCTTCTAACGAATACTATTCTATATTTCTTCTAAAGAGTACGCTTTTACATTTTCAACATTTTCAAATTTAGCAACAATATTGTCATCATTTGGATAATATCTAGATGTAAATACAACTTCACCTTTGTTAACGTAAATTTCAATAATTGATTGGTCCATAAAAATTCTAATATCATCAATCTTATCAATTTTAGCACGTCTGATATCTCTCTTGCATCCAGTATCATTTAAGAAATCCAATTTGCATACTCCATCTTCATATGCAAAAATCAAATCGTCATTATCATTAGCATCACCAAAGACAATTTTGAATTGATCACTATCTGTAGTGCAAACTTCCATATCAAACGAACTATCAAGTGTTACATGTTTCTTATTATCAGCTACGACAATCTCTTTTTCTGCTTGTCTTAACGACTCATAACCTTTGATAGGATATGTCTTAAAAATTTTCTTGTCAGAATCATATGAAATTTCTCTAAATAAAGTTAACGAATGTTCGAAGCCTTCCTCTAAAGATTTAGCATTATTATATGGAGCATCTGGAACCCCAGCCCATCCGATAATTATCTTCTTACCATCTCGAGCTTCAAATACCTGTGGTGCATAAAAATCAAATCCCATATCCCACTCTTTAAAGTTAGAAACTGTAATATCTTTCTCAAGTTCTTCATTAGTTGAATGAATTGTATTATCATTTAAAATGAAGTAACCAGACTGATACATGTTCATAAATTTGAATTCTTCGCTTTCCATTCCTTGTGGGCATCCACCAATTGCCTTGATGCCATCCACTTCAAAATAATCTGGACACTCAAACATATAACCTAACTTAGCGCTTGGTGTATACTCTTTGTAAAGTTTCCAGTTTTTCTTATCACTTGACTCAAAAATCAACATAGATGCTTTATCGTCAACTGATCTAGCACCTAAAAACATATAATATTTGTCATCTTCCTTCCACACCTTTGGATCACGTACGTGAAGTCCCATGCTCTTAGGAAAGTCTTCATTTGTCATTAGTAATTCTTTTTCAGAAAAATTAATACCATCTTCACTTGATAAATAAATTACATTTTGCTCTCTTCCTGTTAAAATGTAATCAAAATCACCTTGATGCTTTACATTTCCTGTATAAAAAAGCTCCATTTTGCCATCTCCACAAAATGCAGTTCCTGAATAAACACCATCTTTATCTTGAGGAATGTCTGGCTTAAGTGCAATTCCGTTATCTTCCCAGTGAATCATATCCTCTGAACTTACGTGTCCCCAGTACTTTAATGTACTCTCTGGATAATCTGGCGAATATTGGTAAAAAATATGATATTTGCCATCATAATAGCAAGAACCATTTGGATCATTAACCCATCCTTTTTTACCGAATATATGATACATATGTTTGTAAGTTTTGTTTCTCATGCAATTCTCCTATAAATATATTTTCTTTTTATTACTCTTAAATCGCTGCTAGTACTGCGTTACTTAATCTCTTTAAAATTATCATCCCTATAACATATATCTACTACTTTTAATATATTATCTTCCACTTTAAAGCGTACATCGCATTCTCTAAATGCCATACCATAGATATAATCTTCCTTCTTGTTATATGCAGCTCTAGGATCCTGTCTTAAAACTTCAGTTAACGTCTGCTTAGTCTCCTCAGAAATAATATCCGAAAAATCCTTTTCAAATACTACATCAATCCTAGTATCCTTAGTAGACACAGTATATCCTTCTTTAGCATCTACATGAGCGTCTGCATATGGAATATATGGCTTGATATCATAAATCGGAGTACCATTTAATATATCAATTCCAGAAACATAAATAACAGGAGCTTGATCCGATGTCGTATCGATTTGTAAAATTTCAACAGAGGATAAGCCCAGTCTATTAGGTCTAAATGGAGATCTAGTAGCAAATACTCCTTTTTTAGTTGTACCACCTAACTTAGGCGGATGTACCATTGGTACAAATTTCTCTGGATTAACATTAGACTTCGAAAACTCCCAAATCAACCACACATGAGAAAACTCCTCTAAACCTTGTATCGCTAAAACGTCTCTGTATTTCTTTTCAAAAACAATCTTGCCTGTCAATTGTTTAACTAATCCACTTTGTCTTGGTATACCAAACTTTTCAGAAAAGTCTGTGTATATCACAGCTATAGGTTCAATGTTCAACAACTTGTCTCCTTTAAAGATATTATCTCGCAAAATATGAAATCAATTTCGCATTTTACATAATCAAAAGATTACCATAAAAACAAGCATTTTTCAATACTTAAGACTCTTTATACATGTCATTTTTTTTATGATATGATTCTTTTTCTTGATATAAATGTTCATCTGCGAATTTAATAATTACTTTAGGATCATCCTTTGAATTTTTGCACACACTATACCCTACACTTAAAGACAATTCATACTCAAGATTTAAATTTTTGCACTCCTCTTCTAGCTCTTTGTTTAATCTTTTACAAAGAGTGTTATAAATGTTGTTTTCGAAATATTCTTCTATTGCGATAGATCTTTGATTTGTATTTCTTCTTTTAGAGATATTATTAAGCCTTGGTAGTCTATTATGGAAAATCATGATAAATTCATCTCCACCATAACGACCAACAAAGCAATTATTAGATGAAGCAACTTTTTTTATTACATTTCCAACAATTACTAATGCTCTATCTCCCTCAAGATGTCCATATCTGTCATTAACAAGCTTAAATCTATTAACATCTATCATAAATACTGCAACTTCTTCTTTCCCTTCTACTAATTCACTTATAGTCTTATGAAGATACTCCTCTGCCACACGTCTATTGTTTAATCGAGTTAGACCATCCATTCTTACTCTTGTCTCTTGTATGCTAATATATGTGAAAAAAATTGCAGCTAAATGAGACACTGTTGTAACTGTTAGCACTCTCAAAAAATGACTAAACACTACAATTGGTGTCAAAATAAACATATATCCTATAAATAAAATTATTTCTTGTCTTCTATCTCTTTCTTTTAATTTAGTTGCGGTTATAATTGTTTCAATTACTACAAAAACAAAATACATTCCAAAAAATACATACAGCAAGTAATAATACTTATCATATATAATTTCTGCTCTTTTTCCTTTTTGTATCACATGGAAAACAAAATCATACTTATACGCTGATACTATCAAAATTACAGCAAAATAGATAGGAATAGAAAACAATCGTCTAAACCACCTTTTCTCTATAAAATCTATTTGTAAATGATAAACATAATATTTAATCCACAAATACATTGTACAACTAACTGATATATGACACACTACTGCTAAGGTCAACAACATTGGAGCATCAATATTAATCACCTTTAACTCATTAAGTGTCCATAACCATGTTGCGGCTAAATATATCAAATATGATACAATTTGGGCTTTAAAATATTGAATTTCTTTTTCAGATCCAAAATCTGATTTTATACTCATGAAAACATACCATGAAAAAGTTCCGTAAAAGCAATATGATACGGTTAAAACTATCGTATTCTCTATATATAATTGCATATTAACTCCTCTTTCTTTTGTCAAGTTATAATAATTATTTAATATTTTGGGATTTATTATTTGTATATTTATGTCGTTTTTATCACTCTAGTTTATGAATAGTTTTTTGTATTTAGACTCTAAATTGCAAGCAGAAGATACAAGTAAAAAATCGACATATACTCTGTACGAAAATGCTGTACGTACAAAATATATGTCGGCATATTTGAAGTGAATATTCATTTTTTGGATGGGTAAAATTTATATGGTGATATGTTGTTTAATATCTTCTTCGCTTACTAATCCAGTGACTAAATGTCAATAGTAACGTGTACTATTTTGAATCCACTTTTAGGACTCTTTTTAAGGTTTCATAAAAAGTTTTCCCTTTGTCCTTAAAATGCAGACTCACAATGTACGTGGTCTTTCCAATAATTTTTATAATTTGATTTGAAGTTTTTTTCTCGTCCATAAACTCTCCTTTCAAAAAAGAGAAATCATAGCTATCTCTCTTGTCTATGCTTCCTCTCAACCTTGTGTTGCTCTTTATTTCTCTTGTCGTTTGCTCGCTCTCTGTCTTCGTTAGTCTTGTTGTAATCAAGAACCTCAGCAAAAGCTAAACCAGAAAGCTCCGACTTAATTTCTTTCTTGATATACTCTGGATCATCTTCGCCCTTGCTGAGCTTTTTATTTAACCTATCGTATTTCTCCTCATGCTCAGCAAGGTAGCCCTGCAAAGAATCAAAGGTTGTGATGTTTTTTAACTCTACGAAAGCCACCATATTATTGGGATCTTGGAGTCTTTCTCTGTGAGAAACCTTCCTCAAAAACTTACCGCTGATAATCGGCAACTGTAAAATCTTATGACGTTTACAAACTGACTCAATAAGCTCGATAACTTCATTACTTGTATCTTTGATTTTAGCTTTGAAGTTTTCAATGCTTGCAGAAGTCCTTGTGATAAAGTCAATGAGTCCTCTGATTTCCATAACCTTGCGGTTGTAATCTCCTCGCTCTGTACGAATGCCTTTTTTCTCCAATGCATTAGCTCGACTTCCCAGATGAATGGTTGGTAGTTCTTCCATGCCTAGTTCTTTGAATGACCTATGCTCCCAATGTTCATTTATCTTCAATGCATCATTGGTTTCATTGATAAGCTCCGTAAGATTCTTTCTCCACATTTTTGCTTTGCTTGGCTCATCCCAATCTGTGGTTTTCTCTGTCTTGGACTTGTAACCTTTCTTGGTTCGGATTTTATTTCCGTCCTTATCAAGAATATAGATTTTCTTTTGCTTTGGCATCCACTTGCCGTTTTCATCAATTGCCCTTAATGTTAGCAATAAATGAAAATGCAGATTGCGTTGTCCTTTTTCATTAACTGAATCATTGATTGCCCCATCTGCACACATACCTTTAGAAACAAAATTGTCTTTCACATATTTTCTAACCACTTCTTCCGCAACTTCATAAGTCCAATCATTTGGAAGTGAAGCTTTAAACATCCTACAAAGCTGTGCATTATGTTGCTTCTCAATAGCCTCTACTGAGTTCCAAAGTGCGGCTCTATCTTGATATTCCTTTGGTTCATTCTCTGGTAAATCAATCTCCTTATGAACTAAATCCTCTTTAGGGTCTGGCTTGTATGTGTGCCCATCATACTCGCTATAAAGTTCTTCACGGCTGATATAACCAGCTGCATCAATAGCGGAGGGACAAGAACAATGCTTATTGCCACCTCTCGTCATTACGCTAAAACGTGTGCTCATCCATTTCGGCATGGACTAGTACCTACGGTTGGGCACACGAAAGATCCTCAGATCAGGATAGCCATATTTTATTATGGGTATCCTTGTTTGGGGATGCACAAAGGGGTAGGAGCGTTTTTTGCTCCGTAGGGGAAAGGTATTTTCCCCTGTTAGAGTCAGGCAAAAATAACCAAATACAGATAGGTTAAAATAACCAAAATAGTGACGGGAGAAATTAGCCATAAAAGTTCAACTAAAAAAAGCCATTACGATTTATTTTATATCCTTTATACTGATATTAGCCAATGTACCAGTATATTAGAATGAATGAGAAAAATCGTAATGACTTACAAGAAATTTTAACACAAGCACTTAATGAAATAAAGGATGAATTAGGTGAAAAATTTAATATTGATAAGGTTAATCTCGCTGAACTTGAGAGAAGAACCGGTATATCCA
>NZ_FOGW01000030.1 GCF_900111325.1 Lachnobacterium bovis | reverse complement strand
CCAGCATATGCACGTGATCTGGGCATATTTCCGCCTCGATTATCTCTACATGTTTTCTTTTACACAACATGCTGAGAATGTTGGCTATGTCTTGTCGCAATTGCCCATATGCTACCTTTCTTCTGAATTTTGGCGCAAATACAATATGGTACTTACATTCCCACTTTGTATGTGATAAACTATTCATGTCCATCTTGGACCACCTCCTGTAATATTTAGCTTGGCTGGCGAACCAAAGTTATTATATCACGGGAGGTTTTTACTGTAAGCTAAAGCGTCTGTTGTCCCCCTGCATAGCAGGGGGTTTATTAAAACCTTGCTACACAAAAAAAGCCCCTTATGCAAAACTATGCATAAAGGGCGAATTATCGCGGTACCACCTTTGTTATACACTTATAAGCGTATATCTCTTTTATTCTGTAACGGGAATAAACCGTATAAAACTACTTACATCTTAAATGTTTCATCTTATAAGTTCAGAAGCTACCTTCCACAAGCTTAACTCTGGTGTCTTCCAGCCGATGAACACCATTCTCTCTTCAGCAATCTACCTGTGTACTCCTCTTCATCAGTACTTTTATCCATATATATATTTAAAAATATAACATCAACAAATATAATTTGTCAACAACAAAAATAATTTATTAGTTTTAATTAATTACCTTAGTGTGGTTGTTTTAATGTTGCTAATGAAGCTTCTGCTTGTTGTAATTTAGCATAATTTGTAACCTGACCTTTTGCCTGTGCTGGTAAAGCTTCATACTTTCCTCTTGCTGTTGCAATTGCTGGCTCAGATTGTAATGTAACTGCTCCAATCGCATTAATTGTGTTAACAACATCATTTACCTTAGCCTGATCAGCTGCTGATAAACCTCTTTCAGTTCCTGGTAGTTCGTATACTAAAACAGGAAATCCTTTAGAAACATATCCAAAAACAGTCTGTGCAGAACCTAATGGTAAGTTAACACATCCGTGAGATCCACTTGTTTTATAAATAATACCACCAAATTTATTTCTCCATGTAGCATCATGCATACCAATATTTCCATTAAAAGGCATCCAATATGAAACATGTGATGCATAGTTATCTCCCTTTAAAACTGCATCTCTTGTGGCATATGTAACACCAAATACACCTGCTGGTGTTCCATTACCTTTAGAAACATTGCCTGTTACAATATCTGATTCAAATACATTTGAACCACCCTTGATTACAAATAATTTCTGAGCTGTAAGATTAATTTCTACATAAGAATCACCGTAATCATTTCCGTCATGGCTTGCTGCTTTAACTGAATAATTTAAGTCTCTAGTAACATTTTTTCCTGATAAAATGTCTTCTCTTAACTGCTTTATTTCTTGTGCTTTATCTACTTTCCAACCGTAATGACTATTACCAATAGTAACAACTGGACCATAAGATGTTTTTAATTGTTTTGGTTTTCCAAATGTTGTATATTTTTTGGATAATGTATCAACGTATGCTGCTAATTTAGCTTCATCAACTGATGGATTTTCATTATCGTCAATTGTTAACCAATCTTTGAAGTTATTTAAATCAACTGTCTCAACTTGGCTACCTGATTTTAATGTGATTTTTGATTTTACACATTTATTCAACTTCTTAACAGAATTTTTTAATTTACTATCTTCTTTCTTAACCTTTGGCTCAACATAAACTTCTGCTTTTTCTAAGTTAAGAGTATCTTCTGTCTTATTTACTGTTTCTTTTACTTTCTTTAAAAGCTTATCTTTATCAATTGTATTACCGTCTTCTTCGGCTAAAACTGTGAATCCTTTTCCTGGTGTATATTCAGAAATTCTTGCATTTACTGGCTCTTTTTGATTTTCTTTTTGCATACAAGCTAATGAATCAAGTTGATTTTCTAACTTCTTATCATCATAGCTTATTAATGTTGCTGTTGATAATTTATCTCCAGAAAATAATTTTGCAATCCATGTAAAACCATTTTGATTATCGAGTAATTTTTCTACTCCATCATCCCAATCTTGTTTTAGTCCAAAATTTTTTCCTTTGATTGTTTCTTTATTTTTTTCACGAGTTACTAACGTTAGCTCATAATTATCTACATTCGACATCATCATATCTTTTACTTTTTCCTCTGAGTAACCACCAACTGTTCTGCCGTTGATAGTTGTTCCAGGGCAAAAATGTTTCGAAAAATAAAGACCGCCACCTATATAAACAACAAGTAGAAAAGCAATTCCACCTATTATGCTATATAAGATTTTTTTGTTTTCCATAATTTTGTTAAACATACAAAACCTCTCTTTTCCTGTTCGTTATTTATAGCTATTACTTTTTAAATTTCTTGTGAAATACAAACAATTTCTATTATACAAATCGGATTTAAAAAGTCAAGAAACTGCAAAATGTTACAAATCTTTTACGTTTTCCATTTAGTGCCATAAATACAAGATTATTTTTTAAATGCAAATTTTTAGGTTCGAATATTTTAATTTTTTTTTATTTTTTATTTATATTTTTTTTATATAAAAATTTTATTTTATTAAATTAGGTGTTTTGTGTTATAATATTATGAAACAATATTGAAATATAATTTATAGAGGATGATTCAATGATAATAGTAAGACATTATGCTCAGATTGGTTATGCTAAAGTTAAACATCTACTGATTTTACTTTATTTTATACCTTATTTGATATGTTTTAACTTAATTGAAGCCAATATAACTACTCATTTTCATATAATTCACACACCAATTGATGATCTTATACCATTTTGTGAATACTTTGTAATTCCATATATTTTATGGTTTTTTTATGTAGGATGGGGAGTTACTTTTTTTGCGCTTACCGACAAAAAAATACATTATAGACTTTGTGGATTTTTATTTACAGGCATGACATTATTCTTAATTTGCTCTGTTATTTATCCAAATGGACAATTTTTAAGACCAGCTTATTTTGCTCACCATAATATTTGTACAAGTTTATGCCAGGCAATTTACGCTTCGGATACACCTACAAATATTTTGCCAAGTATTCATGTTTATAATACAATTGGTGTCCATCTAGCAATAATTAGCAGTGATAAATTTAAAAATAAAAGAATGTTTTGTTTTGGCTCTGCATTACTTGCAATAAGCATTATTCTTTCAACAATGTTTATTAAACAGCATTCTACAATCGATGTTTTTTTAGCTTGTTTACTTGCTTATGTTGTTAATAAGTTTACTTTTAAAACGACATCAAGTGAATTAATTCGTTATAAGAAAAAATATAGACAGATGTAACATTAAAAAAAACCTTGCATACATTTATTGTGTATTTTACTACATATCAAATGTAACAAGGTTTTTTATCTGCTATTTATTGTTCATCTTTTTATTGTTTATCTTTTTTTATCTCTTAATTTATTTTTCTGCACGCGAATTAATCCAGTTCAAGATATCTTTATAAACAATCTCTTTATCTGTTTCATGTAAAATTTCATGACGATCATTTTTATATAATTTCATGGTTACATCTTTATGATTTGTCAAATTGAACATATCATATATTTTTTTTACGCCTTTTCCAAAGTCACCAACAGGATCATCTTCACCAGATACAAAGAAAAACGGAATGTTTTTAGGTATTCTATCCACATTTTCTAATTTACAACTAAATAAAACAGCTTCTAATAAACCTAAATATCCATTAACGGTAAATTTAAATGTACATAACGGATCAGAATAATATTTTTTTACAATATCTTGATCTTTAGTTAGCCAACTGTTTGCTACATCAGCTCCTGTTTTGTCAAATTTGTTATATGATTTTCCGAAAGTAAGGTTTTCTAATGTTTTACTTCTATGATGACTTCCTTTAAATTTCTTAATAATCTTAGCAAATTTCATTCCTGAAAGTGTCGTTTTAGGCGCAACAAATCCTGTTCCCATGATAATTACACCATCTACGTTTCTATTATATAATGCAATATATTTGCGCAACATGTAGGATCCCATACTATGACCTAACAAAAAATATGGAACATCTTTATATTCTTCTTGCATTTTATTTTTTAAATTATGAATATCTGCAATCAATACATTGCTTGGACGTTCTTCATCAAAAAATCCATAATCTTCTTCAGAATCAATTGATTTTCCGTGACCTAAATGATCATGTCCTACCACAACAAATTCATTTTGTGTTAAAAATTCTGCGAATTCACTATATCGATCAATATATTCTATCATTCCGTGTATTAATTGCACTACGCCCTTACATTTACCATTTTCTGGTTTCCAAGTCACACAATTTATTTTTGTTTTTCCATTATTCGATAATAATGTAAAATTTTCTCTAATACTCACTTTTTAAAACCCTCACTTAACACTAAATTTAGTCTTCCTCATATGAGTCATATTCTGCATTAAAAAAAGGTTTTACTACGTCAAATAATTCATTTGATGAATTTTTTTGGTAAATAACCTCAAAATTAATGTCCTCAATTTGAATCAGACTTCTCTCTTGAGTTTTTACAATTTCTTCATCATTCTTTTTATTTTCACCAATCATTTCTTTAATTTCGGTCAAATAATCAACTATTTCATTAAGTTTAATATTACCTAGACGTTGTGTAGCATAAACATTATTTAAAGCAACTTCTTTAGCTTTATCGCCACTTTCTTCTACTTGATTTTCTGCTTTTGTAAGCAACTTTTGAATTTCATCTAGTTTCTTGTTAACGCCATCTAGCATAGATTTAACTTGATTAGCTGAATCAACATATTTCAAAGACAACTGACGAACTTTCTCAGCATTATCTAAAAATTCTTGTCCCATCGCACCCTTACGTCTTGCAGATATTGCGAGATTTAATGTCTGAAGTTCCATCTCTTTTCCAACTTTGTTCATGTTTTCTAATTCATCTAAACAAATTTCATTATCTTCTACAACATCTTTATTTTTTGAAGCAAGATCATCAGATATATTCTTATAATCAACACTATATTTTGCAACTTTTTCACAACTATAGCCTTGATTTTTCATAGCTTCTACTAGCTCATTAATTCTCGTACGTTCATACTTAACTTCACCAACAAAATCCTCCATTTTCTTTATGATTTTTTGATGACTATCTATATTTACTTTTGCTAATTTTAAATTTTCTCTAGTATTATTCTTAACTTGTAAAATATCAGAACACATTTGGTTTCTAGATAATTGCATTTCTTCCATGTTTGCGTTCCATGTATCTTTTACTTCAACTAAATTTGTGATTGCCTGATAATATTTGCTTGCATCATCTTGTGATAGCTTTTTCCCCTCTTTACCACCAAACATTTATTATACCTCCATTAATTTTTTCATAAGAACACTAAATTTTTGGTCTATCCTTTAGTCTCTAAGTAATACTATCTCGGTCAACACGTAATTCTATCTAGAATTAATGAAAATATTGCATTTGAAATTGTAAGCTCTCATTATTATTATAAGCGTTTATTGTCGGATAATAAACCATTGAAATCAAAATTTTGTTATTTTTTCCTAAAAAAGCGTTATTCACTTCTTCCTCGCCATATTTATCAATTAAATATTCTTCAAATTCATTTATATCTCCAAAATAAATTGCTGTTACTTCGGCTCCTTTTTCGGAAATTAAAAATAGTTTTAATACGTTTTTATTTTTTCCCATAACAATCATTCGACGAATTTTAAGATTTTTATCAACAAATATTGGTTTTTCATTTGCCTTGCCAAATGGGGCAAGTACATTTAATTGCCTTACTAGGTCCATTGTTACGTAATCCACCGGCATATAGAAATCTATATGAACTTTTTCGGTTAATTTTTCATTTACTAAAGGGGAAATCTCATTTATTTTTTTTCTAAATACATTTATTTTTGTTTCTTCCATCGATAATCCCGCTGCCATAGGGTGTCCGCCAAATTTTATGAATAGTTCACGACATTTACACATTTCATCAAACATTGAATATTCCTCAATTGAACGACCTGAACCCTTTGCACATTCTTCTCCTTTAGTCAAAACAAAAACCGGTTTATACTGACTTTCTCTGACTCTTCCGGCAATAATACCAACTATACTCTCTGGAATATTTGGCAAATATAATACAAGAACTGTATCGTTTTCATATTCTTTCGAGTTAGCAATTTCAATAGCTTCCTTAGTGCCTTCTACTGTAAGCTCTTTTCTCTCTTCATTTAAGGTCACTAATTCTTCAGCTATTGTTTTTGCTTTTAATGGATTTTTCTCTAAAAATAATTCTAAAGCACGAATCGCTGTCTCTAAACGACCACTTGCGTTTATACAAGGGCCTAAAACGAATCCAAAATGAAAAGCATTGACCTGATCCATTTCTATATTACAGGCTGCAAGTAACGCTTTCATGCCTATATTTTTTGTATTTCTAATTCTTTTTAGGCCTTCTTTTACAATAATTCTATTTTCCCCAACTAAATCCATTACATCTCCAACGGTAGCAAAAGCCGCCATTTCAATTAGTTCATCAGCCTCTTCACTTGGTATCCCCATCTTCTCATATAAAACGCATATCACTTTCCACGCCACTGCTGCACCACAAAGCTTCTTGTTTGGATACTCGCACTCTTCTTGATGAGGATTAACAATTGCATCAGCTTGACTACGTAAAGTTATTTTTTTATCATCTACAATCTTGCAAGGAATTTCGTGGTGATCAGTAACAAGTACTGTCATGCCTAATTCTTTTGCATGTGCAATTTCATCAATAGCTGCAATTCCGTTATCGCATGTGATAATTGTATCCACACCATCTTCATATGCTGCATCAATCATATTCATATTTAAACCGTATCCATCTTTTTTACGATCCGGAATTCTGACTGAAACATTATTAGAAAACTTACCTAATCCAACTCTTAAAATATAAGAAGACATTACGCCATCAATGTCATAGTCACCTATTATTCTAATAGTTTTATTTTCATTAAACTTTTCAATTAAAATATCTGTTAATATTTCAACATCTTTTAATAAGTGTGGATTATAAAAATCACTGCTATCGCCTGTTAAATATCTTCTGATATCTTCCTCCTCAATAACTTCTCTGTTACGCATGACCCTGATAATTACTGGATCTACGTTAAACTTTTTAGCTAATCCAAAAAAATCAGCTTTCTTATTGTATACAAACCATTGACTATTTGCTTTCATTTATTACTTTTCTCCTACAAAATTCTTATCTAATTGAATTCCTAGTTTCCCGTAAAAATAGATTTGTAGATTATTATTATTCAAATGATTCCTTCAACTTTTTAAATGCGCCAAAAGATCTATTTATCATATATTCATCTACACAATATGAAATTCTTACCCAACCAGGACATCCAAAACCAGTTGCTCCTACTACTAATAGATTCAACTCTTTTGCTCTTTTGCAAAATTCTTCTTCATCATCACCTAAAATTTTTACAAATAAATAAAATGCGCCCTGTGGTTTATAGCATTTATAACCTAATTCCATTAAGCCTTGATATAACAAATCGCGATTTTTCTTATAAATCTCAATGTCACCTGTTTTACCAACACATTTAACCAAAACTTTTTGGAACATACTTGGTGCACAAACAAAGCCAAGCGATCTACCTGCACCACAAATTGCAGCATATATTTTTTTGCTCTCTACGACTTCATCTGGAACTAAAATATAACCAATTCTCTCGCCCGGAAGTGAAAGTGATTTAGAATAAGAATAACAAACTATAGTATTTTTATAATATTTTGTGACGTATGGAACTTCAACGCCATCATACACTATTTCACGATATGGTTCATCCGAAATAATAAAAATTTCAGTGTCAAATTCATTTGATTTTTTCATAAGCAAATCGGATAATTTTTGAATAGTTTCCTTAGTGTACACAGCTCCTGAAGGATTATTTGGAGAATTAATAATAATTCCTTTTGTATTTTTATTTATTTTTTTCTCCAATTCATCAAAATTAATTTGAAAATTAACTTCATCAGCCGAAACCACTTCTAATTTAGCACCAGCTCCCTCAACAAAGACCTTGTATTCCGGGAAAAACGGTGCAATCGCTATAAATTCATCTTCTTTTGAACTAGTAAGCGCATTAAAACAGATAGTAAGCGAAGCCGCTGCACCAACTGTCATATAAAAATTATCACTCTTAAAATTCGTATCATATTTTTTATTTAAATACATCGCAATAGCTTGACGAGTCTCCTCATCGCCTTGTGCAGAAGTATATCCATGAAGTTCCATAGAACTTTTTTTATACGTAAGCTCTACGATAGTTTTATTTACAATTTCAGGGGCCTCAACTGTTGGATTTCCTATTGAAAAATCAAATACATTTTCTGCCCCAACAATCTTACTTTGCTCTTTTCCATATTCAAATAAATCTCTAATTACTGAACGTTTACTTCCCAATTCGTACATTTTCTCATTAAATAACATAAAACTTAATCTCCTAACTTAGTCTAATTAACATTTTAACTCTCTGATTTATTATAATACATTTTCTCTTTCGAGACCATATACTGCCTGTCTAGTTCTACTTCTTCATCCTTTCTTGGAAGTCTAGCGAAAAAATAAACCGTAAATGGCAAACATATCAAAGTAGTCATAATATCTGATATCATTTGAGCACACTCAACACCAGTAAGTCCTATAAACTTTGGTAAAATTATTAAAGTTGGAATATAACAAATTCCACTTCTTAATGCCGCTGTAAAAGAAGCAATCTTACTTTTTCCAATACTTTGGAATAACATATTTGTGACAATACTCATTGGCTGAGCAATTATCGCAATGCACTGATACATCAAGGTAATTCTACCGATTTCCACAACTTTATCATCATTTCTAAAAACTCTAACTATTTCTGCCGGAAAAAACATACCCATTATCGCCATTATTCCAAGTACACCTTCACCAATAAAAAATGTAAACCAAAACGCCTTTCGAATTCTTTTATATTTTTTAGCACCATAATTAAACGCCGACACCGGTTGAAATCCCTGACCTATTCCCACCATTGTTGAGCCTATAAACATCGCAACTCTTCCAACGATTGCCATAGCTGCAATGGCTGTGTCTCCATATGGCATTGCACAAATATTAAGTGTCATTGTAGACACACTATTCAACGATTGTCGAATTAAACTTGGTAAACCATTTTTTATAATTCTACAAAAACGGACTGTATTCCACTCAAAGTTGCAAAACTTTATTTCTGTAATTGTTTTTTTAGACCAAAACATATAATACAAAATACCTAAGCTGATATATTGTGAAATTGCAGTCGATAGACCTGCACCATGAATTCCCATATTTAATCCAAACATGAAAATAGGATCAAAAAACATGTTAAGTACTCCACCTGAAACGAGACCTATCATAGCAAAAAAAGCCTTGCCTTCATATCTTATGATATTATTTAAAATACATGAAAGTGTGAGTGCCGGACCGGAAATTAAAATATAAAATCCATAACTTCTTGCATAAGGCAAAATTGTCTCAGTACTTCCAAGCGCTCTCATAAAATCGTCTATAAAAATCAAGCCAAAAAACATTGGAACGATACTTACAACAATCGCCGAAAAGAAGCCTAGTGCTGCTATTTTGTTTGCTTCATTCCTTTTGCCCATGCCAAGTTGAACACTAATATTGCTTCCGCTTCCATGTCCAAACATAAATCCAACTGCCTGAAAAATAGCCTGAACACTTAATAAAATTCCTGTTGAAGCACTTGCACTTGTTCCAATTTTTCCAACAAAAAAAGCGTCCACCAAGTTATAAATCATAGTAATCATCATGCTTATCACTGTTGGAATCGCCAATTTTGGAATCAATTTTTTTATTGGAGTCAAAATAAGTTTTTCATATTGACTTAATTCTTTTTCATCCATGATTCTAGTTGTTTCTTTTATATCTTCCATCTAAATAACCTCTCAAAAACATATAAAAAATTTAATCTACAAATACTTTTGTCTATTCATTTATTAAATAAATTAAATTTACTTTTAAAAACTTTTTAGACAATACTTTATATTATATCACAGAATTTGTGCCTTTTTTATTTTTCACCATTATGATTTTTTTTTGTTTTTATTTAAAATTCATCAATTATAATATCACTGCCTTTATTATTTTGCCGATATATGTTAATATTGAATAAAAAATATATTCTTTTACTTTGTTTTATAAAAAATGATACAATCAAATTTTTTCTAAAACAAAATTGGTCATTAAAATATAATAAAAAAGAAAAGAGGAAATTTTTATGCATACTTTTCAACCTTTTTCAATTAATGATATAGATTTAAATCCATTCAATAAGCTTGGCAAAGAATGGGCACTTATTACAGCAGGTAGCAAACATGATGCTAACTGTATGACTGTAAGCTGGGGTGGTCTCGGTGTTATGTGGGGCAAGAATTCTGCTTTTATCTTTATCAGAGAGTCTCGCTATACAAAAGAATTTATTGATAAAAATGATGTTTTTTCAATTTCATTTTTTGACGAAAGCTACAGAGATGCACTAAATTACTGTGGTTCTCACTCAGGTCGTGATGTTGACAAATTTGAAGAAGCTAATTTAACTATTACATCAAAACACGGAATTCCATTCCCTGATGAAGCTAATTTAGTTTTAATTTGCAAAAAAATGGCTGCAGTTGAACTCGATGAAAGCACATTCTGTGATAAAGCAATTAAAGAAAAATTCTATGCTGACAATGATATGCACACTATGTACGTTGGCGAAATCTTAGTAAGTATGGCTAGATAATTAATAAAACTATGATAAATATACAAGTCCTCCATTCATTAGAAATTACCTCTAATGGATGGGGGACTTTGAATTTTCATCTAAACCGTATTATTTTATTTATACGTTTTTATTTATACGTTTTTATTTACACGTTTTTTATTTACACGCCGTACTTATTGACTCTATTGCTACAGCACCGCCTCTTACGACTTCAATTCTATTAAATCTTTTCTTCAAAAGCGCTATTAGTTCATTATTTTTGTGTGTTGTCAATTTGCATTCCATCATCACGCTATCTTTTCCTATATCAACTACATCTGCCGAGAAAACTCGTGCAACATTAAAGGCTTCTTGCTTATCTATTGTATTTAACTCGAATACCTTAACAAACATCACTTCTTTCATGTGGATTGATAAATCTGTCAAATCGACAACTTTTATAACTTCTACCATTCTATTTAATTGTTTTTTTATCTGTTCGAAAGTGACATCATCACTTTTTACGCATATTGTCATTCTTGAAACTGTTTCATCTTCTGTTGTTCCAACGGTGAGCGATTGTAAATTGTATGCTTTGCCCGAAAACAATCCAGATACTTTTGCCAAAACACCAACTTGATTCTCAACATGTAACGAAATCCATCTCTCTTTTAGGGTTCTATCCATAATTTTATTCATTTACCCCGCTCCTATCTTTGTAATTTATTCAACTTTGTCCACTAATGCGGCTAATTTAAAATCATATCGCTTACTGGTTTTCCTGGTCTTGCCATTGGTAAAACCAATTCATCTGATGCTATAATAAACTCTATTATCGTTGGAGTTTTTCTATTGCCTTTTGCGATTTCTAATGCTGCATCTATTTGATCTTCATTCTCTACTCGAATCCCCTTAATTCCGTAGCTTTCTGCTAAGCTCACAAAATCAGGTGTATATGGTGGACAATCTTTATTAGGTCCTTTACAATTTTTAGGACAAGTTACACGCTTTCTTAAACATGTTGCTGCATATCTTTTTCCATAAAACAATTGCTGCATCTGTCTTACCATTCCAAGATATTGGTTATTAAAAAGGCATATAATTACAGGTGCTTGCTGCACTACTGCTGTCGCTAACTCTTGTATATTCATCTGGAATCCGCCATCTCCAGTGATACAAACAACCTCTTTTTTCGGCATAGCAATTTTAGCACCTATTGCAGCTGGAAGACCAAATCCCATACTTCCAAGACCACCTGAGGTAATCAGTTTATCTTTATAACTCATATCAAGGTATTGCGTTGCCCACATCTGATGTTGCCCTACATCTGTCACATAAATTGCTTCATCAAAATTAGAATTAATATGTTCCATAATTATTTGTGGAGTCATTCCTTTATCTCTTTTCATCTCAAGAGGATAATTTTTTTCCCATTCAAAAATTTGTTTTTTCCATTTTTCTGTATCCATTCTCTCTGCCCACTCATTTAACTTTACAAGTGCTCTTTTGGCATCAGAAACAATAGGAACATCTACGACAACGTTTCTTGATATGGATGCAGTATCTATATCTACATGAACAATTTTTGCTTTAGGTGCAAACTCACTCAAATCGCCTGTAATTCTATCGTTGAAACGTGTTCCTATAGAAAAAAGCAAATCACATTCACTTATGGCTAAATTTGCTGCATATTTTCCATGTAATCCACCGTTTCCTATGTATAGTGGATGACCTGTTGGTAATACACCCTTTGCCATAATTGTTGTTGCAACTGGTATATTCATTTTTTCTATAAAACTTTTAAATTCCGCTTGCGCACCAGATAATATAACACCGCCACCAGCTAAAATTAATGGTTTTTTTGCATTTTTTAATAATTTATATGCTTTTTTCAATTGACCCACATGAACCGAATTATTAGGCTTATATCCTCTAATTTCAACTTTTTCCGGATACTCTGGATCCCCTATTGTATTTTGTATATCTTTTGGAATATCAATTAGAACTGGGCCTGGCTTGCCCGTCTTAGCAATATGAAATGCCATCTTAATTATTCTACCTAATGATTGTCTATCCTTTACAGTTATGCTATATTTAGTCACACTTCTAGCCATTCCAACTATATCTACTTCTTGGAACGCATCGTTGCCAATAAGATTACATGAAACCTGACCTGTAAAACATACCAAAGGTACGTTATCATAGTAAGCATCTGCTAAACCTGTCACGATATTCGTCGCACCAGGACCACTTGTTACTAATACTACACCGGTCTTTCCGCTTGCTTTAGCGTAACCTTCTGCTTCAAAAATTAAACCTTGTTCGTGACGTGGTAGAACTACTTTGATTTTATCTTGTTTATATAATTCGTCAAATAAATCCGTAACCATCCCGCCTGGATAGCCAAAAATTGTATCTACTTTCTCCTCATTTAAAGCTTTGACAAATAATTTTCTGCCTGCAATATCCATTTTATTCCCTTCTTTCCCATAACACTTTTCATAAACTATCAAATACGAAACAATATTTCATGTTATAAATATATTTCGTACATTTCCACAAACTTATACATATTTATATCACTATTCACATATATATCAGGGAAAAATATGATAAATACCCTTCCCCGATACCATATTGAATAACAATTAATATTATTTTCTCTTATACATATTGAAATGATAAATTACATTAAAATATGTTTGTTCTTCGCTATCAGCAACTAATTCCCACTCATCTAGTTCATCTAAATTAGGGAAAAATGCATCAGCATCATACGCATAATCAATTTTAGTAACATGAGCGATTTTACACATGTCAAGCAACTGTCTATAAATCTTTTCGCCACCAATTACAAAAATATCTTCATCATTATATTTTTTTAATTCTTCTTTTAATTCATCCATCGAATTTACTACGATTGCGCCATGACCATCATAGTTTTCATCATGAGTTAAAACAATATTGGTTCTTCCTTTTAAAGGGACTTGACCTGGAAAGCTTTCTAATGTCTTTCTTCCCATAACTACAACTTTACCGATTGTAGTATCTCTAAAAAATTTTTGATCTGCTGGTATTCTAACCAATAAATCATTATTTTTTCCAATTCCCCAATTTTTATCTACTGCTACTATTAAATTCATCTTTACCTCCACATTTTAAGTGTCTATTATAAAATTATTTATAGATTTTTGTCACTTCGTTCTAAAACCATGATTTCATCTTAAATCCACTATTAAATTGCAACTGGAATATCTGTAATCTGTGGACCTGTTTCATAATCAATTAATTTAACATCGTCTCTTGTAAACTTATAAAAGTCTTTAATTTCTGGATTAAGCCAAAACTTAGGAGCTTTATACTGTGGACGTTTAATTAATTCTTCTACCAATGGAATATGTCTATCATATATATGTGCATCTGCGATTACATGAACAAGTTCTCCAACTTTCATATCACATACCTGTGCCAACATATGAACAAGTACTGCATATTGACATACATTCCAATTGTTTGCTGTCAATATATCCTGTGATCTCTGATTTAAAATTGCATTTAATGTTAATTTATCATCACCTTTTTTCTGAGTAACATTAAAAGTCATACTATATGCACATGGATAAAGATTCATTTCATGTAAATCTTCATGCACATAAATATTTGTTAAGATTCTTCTACTAAATGGATTGTTTTTTAAATCATAAATCACTCTATCTACCTGATCCATCATACCTTCTTTGTATTGATGTTTGACACCAAGTTGATAACCATATGCTTTACCAATTGATCCATTCTCGTCAGCCCATTCATCCCATACTGTACTTTTTAAATCATGAATATTGTTAGATTTTCTTTGCCAAATCCATAACATCTCTTCTGTACATGTTTTTATTGCTGTTTTTCTTAAAGTGATTGCAGGGAACTCTTTTGATAAATCGTAACGATTTACAACACCAAATTTCTTAATAGTGTAAGCGCTAGTTCCATCTGGCCAATGAGGTCTTACTTTCTCACCCTCCGTGCTCACTCCGTTTTCCAAAATATCCTTACACATTGCAACAAAAGTTTGATCTGCTAAACTCATAGGATCCTCCATATTCTTTATTTTACTAAAAGTAATTTTACTTTATATTTATCTATTATTCAAGCAAGTAACAAATAGTTTTTTATTATTTTACTGTAAATGATGTTGCTTTTTTTCTCCAAAAAAGGTAATATTTTAGTTAGAACATATATTTCAAAAAAAGGAGAATAATATGAGTCAAGCTAAAGTTGATTTACATAAAAAGGAAAGAAAAAATCGTGCAAAAGTAATCGCTCGTCGCAAACTTCAAAAGAATATTTTTCTTTTATGCACAGCCATTATTGGAATAGCACTTTTAGCTTTAATTATTAGAGCAGGCGTCACTCATTATATCGACTCTAGACCTGCTAAATCATTTACAGTTAATTCAGAAAGTGTTGACAATTATTTAAGCACACTTTCTACTGAAGATTCAACTAAATAAGTTGATAACAAAATCTAAATTACTTACATTCAATCAATCATATATTTGTATTGCTATTTGTTTTATGTTATTGTGTTAAGTTTTTAGTCATTTATAAAAAAGGACAAGCACTTAATTTTCTTAAGTGTTTGCCCTTTTTTTATTAAACTCATATAGCTTTTATTTATTTTTCTTTTTTCTTCTGCTGTCTGTTTGTAAAAAAACTAATGCCAAAACTATATCTAAAAGCATTACTACTAATGCAACTAATGTTAAAATCACAAACAATGTATCTGTTAATATACTTTTAAGATCGCAAGTATACATTCCGAAATACCATAATCCAAGCATGACAAACATAGCTATTATACTAATTATCCACCTTCTTGAACCGTAATTTTTTTCTTTCATAGTCATTCTCCTGTTTATGCTTATTTTTTTACATTATAATATTTTTTATGTTTTTTGGCAAATTTGTTTTTTTATTATTCCTTACTATTTCGTCAAAGTTACTTCTGTGTTAAATCTTTTATTACCTCAGAAGCAATTATTAAACCAGCTACTGATGGTGCAAAAGCAATTGAACCTGGAACAGATCTCTTACTGGTTGATTCTACTTGATCTTTTGCCAAATCAATTATTGGCTTAACAGGTTTTTCTTTAGAATAGACAACTTTTAATTTATTAATTCCACGCTTCTTTAACTCTCGTCTCATCACCTTAGCTAATGGGCATACTGAAGTTTTACTAATATCCGCAATTTCAAATGCTGTTGGATCTAATTTATTTCCTGCACCCATGCTACTAATTATTGGAACATTTTTGGCCTTTGCTTCCTCAACTAAAGTTAACTTAGCTGTTACTGTATCTACGGCATCAACTACATAATCATATTGTGTAAAATCAAATTCGTCTTTTGTTTCGGGCAAATAAAAACAATTGTGAACCTCTACTTTACAATTTGGATTAATGTCTTTAATACGTTCTTCCATGACCTGTGTTTTATAGCAACCAATTGTCTTATGCGTTGCTATTATTTGTCTATTAATATTACTTAAACTTACAGTATCATTATCTATCAAATCAATAGCACCTACTCCAGATCGTGCTAAGGCTTCAACTACGAAGCCTCCAACACCACCTACTCCAAATACAGCCACTCTTGATTTATTCAATTTATCTATTGCTTCATCACCAATTAATATTCTAGTTCTAATAAATTGATCTGACATTTGTTATAACTCTCCTGTCCTAGTCCTTTTTATAAATGAAGAACTCTTTCTTTGATTTCTTGTGTTCTTCCTTGGTTCCAGAACTGTGTTCCGATATATCCACAAGTACGTCTAGCAACGCTCATTTTACTTTGGTCCTTGTTTCCACAATTAGGACATTGCCATATTAATTTTCCTGAATTTTCTTCTTCGATAATTTCGATTTGACCATCGTATCCACATTCCATACAATAATCACTCTTTGTATTAAGCTCAGCATACATAATATTTTCATAGATGAACTGCATTACTGATAAAACAGCTTCGATATTATCTTGCATATTAGGAACTTCTACGTAACTTACAGCTCCACCTGGAGATAATTCTTGGAATTTTGATTCAAATTTAAGTTTATCAAAAGCATTAATTTTCTCTGTAACATGTACGTGATAACTATTAGTGATATAGTTCTTATCTGTAACACCTTCAATAACACCAAATCTATTCTGTAAACATTTAGAGAACTTATAAGTTGTAGACTCTAATGGTGTTCCATATAAACTAAAGTCTATATTTTCTTTTTCTTTCCATTCTTTACATGCAGCATTTAATTTTTTCATAATCTTAAGTGCAAATGGTGTTCCTTTTTCCTCATCTGTGTGAGAAACACCTTTCATATAACGTGTACATTCGCAAAGACCTGCATAGCCCAAAGAAATTGTTGAATATCCACCGTATAATAATTTATCGATAACTTCTCCACGTTTTAATCTTGCTAATGCACCATTTTGCCATAAAATAGGAGCAACATCTGATGGAGTTCCTAATAATCTCTTATGTCTGCACATAAGCGCTCTATAGCATAACTCAAGTCTTTCATCTAAAATATTCCAGAATTTTTCTTCATCACCTTCTGAAGAACATGCAACATCAACTAAGTTAATAGTTACAACACCTTGGTTAAAACGGCCATAATATTTTGACTTGTTAGTTTCTGGATCAATATATGGTGTTAAGAAACTTCTACATCCCATACATGGGTAGCAATCGCCTTCTCCATGTTGGTTAACTTTAAGTTCTTTCATTTTTTTCTCAGAAATATAATCAGGCACCATTCTCTTAGCTGTACATTCTGCTGCTAATTTAGTTAAATACCAATATTTAGAACCTTCTGTAATATTATCTTCTTCAAGTACATAGATAAGCTTAGGGAATGCTGGTGTTATATATACGCCCTTTTCATTTTTAACACCTTTAATTCTTTGTTTAAGCATCTCTTCTGTAATTGCTGCAAGATCATCTCTTGTCTGACCTTCAGGTACCTCATTAAGGTACATAAATACTGTTACGAAAGGAGCCTGTCCATTTGTAGTCATAAGAGTAATAACCTGGTACTGAATCGTCTGAACACCACGATTAATCTCTTCTCTAACTCTCATCTCTGTGACTTGATTAATTTTCTCTTCATTTAATTCAATGCCAGCAGCTTCAAACTCAGCTTTAACTTGTTTACGGAATTTCTGACGGCTAACCTCTACGAATGGGGCAAGGTGAGCTAATGAAATACTTTGTCCACCATACTGTGAGCTAGCAATCTGTGCAATTGCCTGAGTAGCAATATTACATGCTGTTGAAAAACTTCTTGGCTTATCAATCATTGTTTCACTGATTGCTGTTCCATTTTGAAGCATATCTTCTAAATTAACTAAACAACAATTGTGCATATGTTGTGCAAAATAATCTGCATCATGAAAATGAATTATTCCTTGTTCATGTGCTTCTACAATATCCTCTGGTAACAAGAATCTTTTTGTAATATCCTTACTTACTTCTCCTGCCATGTAATCACGCTGAACGCTGTTTACTGTAGGATTTTTATTAGAATTCTCTTGTTTAACTTCTTCATTATTGCATTCTAATAAACTTAAAATCTGCTCATCAGTTGAATTTGATTTACGAACTAAGGCTCTTTTATATCTGTAAGTGATATAATTTCTAGCAACATTAAAAGCTCTACGATTCATCAATTGATTCTCTACCATATCTTGTATTTCTTCAACACTTGCAGATCTCTTCATGTTTTCACAAGCAATTTCAACATTTTTTGCAATGTCTTTTATCTGTGTATCATCAATTTTTTCATAGTCAATGACAGAATCATTTGCCTTTCTAATAGCTGCAATTATTTTTTTGTTGTCAAATGCTTCTTCAACACCACTACGTTTGATAATTTTCATATTATTTTCCTCTCTTGTTCACTCATGATATTTATTTTGCTGTAAATTTACTTCATAAAAATAGATATAAGAAAAACTAGTATAGGATCTTTATGATCTTCAAAGTTGGTCTTATATCTAAAAACTAATTACCTGTTTGCATACAAACGATATTATACGTCATTTGAAACGCTCTTTTCAAGAGTTTAAAAGCTCTTTTAAAAATTTCGTTTTATTTCATGTTTCTAATATTTTTTTTCTATTGTCAATAGTAATTTTTGTACAAATACCGGTATAAAATATTTAATTTTTCCTTTAAAAAAAGCACACTAACAATATATGTAGTTGCATTTCATAACTTAATTATACTACATATTGTGTTAGTGTCAAGTTCATTTTACAATATTTTGTGGTTGGGCTTTTTAGAATATTCATGCATTATATTAATTAATCTCATTTTGACTTAATATTTCTAGGTTTGACACACATTTTTCGAGCAGATTATTAAAAAGAATAATTTCTTCCTCTGACATTCCATTGAACATATTATTTTCTATTTTTTTTAAGGCTCTGAGGGCATTTTCGTCGTGGTGTTTGCCTAATTCTGTCACAGTAATTTTTTTAAGTCGACCATCATTTTCCACGCTTTCACGACGTATCATATTACACTTTTCGAGACACTTTAAAATATTCGTAGCCGTTGCGCCTGTAATATTGAATTCTTTTTCAACATCTTTCTGAAAAAGATCCCTGTCACTATTGTCGATTAAAAAACCTATTGTTGCTCCCTGTACTGGTGTGAGCTCTTGATCAATAGTAGAATCCTTCCAGGTATTAGACCAGATTTTTTTTACTATTATATTAATTTTTCTGAATTTTCCCAGTACAAATCCTGGTTTAAATTTTTCTGTGATATTTGTAGTTTTCTCTTCTGGTGCAGTCTTCTTTTCTTTGGCAGTCTTTCTTTCTGCGACAGTCTTACTTTCTGCGACAGTCTTTTTTCTTACCACATTTTCATTACCTGTAGTTTTTTTTTTAATGTTTTATCTAAACTTGTTCTTTTTTCCATAATGAATCGCTCCCTAAAATAATATTAAAATTCTCAAATATTATATATATTCCTAATAAAATGCCTGTTGACATCTATTTGACATCTATTTGATATCTATTTTTTTAATCTATCTTTATATATTGTTAGCACACTAACTATTTTTTTTCAAGTAGTTTTTTCATATTATTTTTTTCATGTTATTTTTTCAGCATTGTTACTTTTTAAATCGCGTAATGCTTCAATAAATTCCTGTATTGCTTCACTTAAATCAACTTTAGCATCAACATATTTTTTTACAAAATATTTTTGAACTTTTTTAGAAGTAAACACAATTACAATTGCAATACATACAGGCCACACTTCTGCATACTGATATTTTACATCTTCTACTTCTACTGATGAACCATTTGGAACTTCATTTTTATTAGCTTTCCTCAAAGGTTCAATATTTAAAATAGAATTAAACTTGCTATTCCAAAGCGAATATCATGAATAAAAAACATCACAATTAATACAATAGGAACTGTGATAGCCTGAACAATGTCAGGTAAATTATGAGCAAGAAATGTTTCTGTATTACCTGTTTCGTCAGAAACAATTCTTCTAATTTTACCTGATCCTATTTCATCTGAAAAACCAATTGGGAGCTTTGAAATATGATATAATAGTGATTTTTTCATGTTTTTTGCTACTCGAAATGCCGAAAGATGTGAACATGCAAGTGCACAGAAATTAAATGCCATATATCCAAGAGAATACGCAACTGCCATCCAACCATACTCAACTATATGCGTTGCTCTCGAAAAATCTGGATATACTTTAACAACTTCTTTTATAATTTTTTCCAAATAAACAAATGGCATAACTGCCATAATGCCCGATATGACAGAAAATACTATTGAAAAATAAGTCAATATCTTATATTTACCGGCATAAGACATAAGCTCAGCAAAAGCCGACTGCTTTTTTTCTTTTTTCATATTTATCCCCCTTTTTAATCACAATAATGTGTCAAACTTTATTTTTTCTAAACTCGTCGAAATATCATTCAACTTGTATTAGAACGATCTTTGGGTAGATTAAAATTTTTAGAAATAGTATAATGTATATAAATATTAATGATATTAAAAACGACTAAACATTTTCTGCTATTTTATTATTAATACGCAGGCATTATAAGAGGAGGCGTTATGAAAGCTTTACTATGATTGAAAAGAATAATAAAAAAAATAATCATTTTACGGAAATCTCAAAAAAACTTTTACACAATATAAAAAAAGAAGACATAATATATTGTGAAAGTTATAGTCACAAAATAATATTACATACAGTTAATAAAGATATCTATATGTATGCAAAACTTAATGACATCGAAGGATATTTGTCATCGAATATATTTCTTAGAATTCATAAAAGTTATTTAATAAACCAAAATTATATTCAGGGACTTAGTAAAAATGTGATTACATTATCTAATGGAATACGATTAAATATTTCTCGTAGTACAAGTAAGGAAATATATGAAAAATGTTTATTAGCTGTTCTCAAAAAAAAATATGAGTCTTAATTCTAACATAAATAGCACAAAAACAATAAAACATAATTTGTCGTTTTTGTGCTAATTATGTTAGAATTCTTTTTTTTTTTTTTTTAAGTGATAAAATTTAAAAAGAGGATAAAAAATGAAAGGAGTTAATATTATGAAGAAAAAAACTTTAGCAATTGTTGGAATAGTTATTGTTTTAGTATTTACAATCCTTTGTTTTTGGATGATTAAAAAACCTAATAAGATCAAATTTCCAAACGATTCTGATATAAAACTCATACAATATAATGGCTTTATCGTTCAGGGAAATCCAACTAAGGTTTCAGAATACGAAAAAGTTTGGAAAAAGAACATAGAAAATGCTAAACCATTGAGTAAATTTCATAATATTACTATTAAACCCGATTCTTCTTGCTACGTTTTTTCTATCGTAGAAAAGAATGAAAACATAATTACATTCAATCTATTTAAAAAAGATAAAAAATGCTATTTGAAAACAGAAGACGGAGCATTATATACCGATATAGAAGCTATTGATAAGCTAGTAGATATCGAAAAAAGTTCCAAGATATATAATTTAAAAAACAAAAGCATTCTTTCAGATGAATTCTATGATGATTTATTGAAATATGATAAAAAAATTGATTTTATTAAATACTGTAAAAAGAATAAATTTAGTAATCAAGAAATGTATCAAAGTAGTTACATTTCATTCCTATGCAATGGCGAAAAAAAATCTGATATAAATAGTAAAGCAACCAAAACTGTTGTTGATATTAATACAGAATATGAAAACGGGGAAAAAAATAAAGTTACAACAGATAAGAATGAATATGAAAAATTCATCAAAACAGAAATTCAAGAGTTTAAAAATAATTCAAGATATAAAAAAATAGATAAAGTCTTCAAAAAAGCTGGTTATAATTTCAAAGATTACTTATTAAACAGTAAACGAGTATTTATGAATTATCAAATTGAATATATGAATTTCAAATATCAACAAGAATTTTTGAACGGAAATTTGAAGGTCAATGATAGATATGCAGAAAACATAAATGACTATTCAAGTTCTAGATTAACAGAACTCATTAATAAAGGACTTTCAAAAAAGGCACAGAAAAAAATAGAGAGCGACTGCGAAGACGCATACAAGAAGCTACAATAACAACATAGGAAAAGATTATAAAAAAAGAGAGCAAAAGATATAAGTGGTCACCTCAGTCACCTTATAAACCTACTCTCTTTTTCTTTTTATCGAGGTCTCGTATTCTTGCTTCTATTCATAATTTACTGTCTATTGATGTTAGCATCTAATTAGTACAAAGTAAAATGAGCTATTCCCCCGAAATATAGTATAATCATAATAATAGGAGGAACTCATTATGTCACGTAAAGCAAAACAACACACTAAGCAATTTAAATTGGATGCTGTCAACTATCGCAAAGAACATCCC
>NZ_FOGW01000028.1 GCF_900111325.1 Lachnobacterium bovis | reverse complement strand
TATTTTGTAACTATGTATATACACCTCATGTACATGATTATATACGCATGCAGTTAATGTTAATTCCAACGCAATCACACATACGTAATTTAATATTGTATATTTTTTTGATATCATCCTAATTACTCCTTCCTTAATCTTCAGTAATTAATTCATCCTTAACAGACGAAACGCTGTTCTATTTTTTTCTTCCCTCAAGTATACACTCTGGTTTAACCTTTTTATAATAATCTTTTAAGCTATCTACCGATGCATTCTTTAGATTCTTGGCACAATCATCACCAACATGCACTGTATCATAGTTTAATTTCTTTCCTTCTGGAAGTAACTGCTTGGCAATTTCATCAGAATTTTTCTCATCTCCGACATACCAATCGATTATGTAGTCATCGTTTGCATACTTCTTGACAAGCTCTGGAAATTTCATGGCAAGTTTTGAGGATTTTTCCAAATCACTTCCAAACATCTTTATATGTACTGGACTTTCTGCAGTATCACTTAAATATGTTGACTGGTATTTGATTTTGTTTGAATCTAATAAAGTTTCAAATGCTGATCTGTCCATGTAATTTTTTAGACAGTAACTGTTTCTTTCTTGTTCTTCTGTTTTTAATGCGGATTGAGCCCAAATGATTTTATTCTCCAGTTTCTTATTAACACTGTCTTTACTTACATCTTGATTTTTTGTTTTAAAATCTGTTTCAGCATCTTTTATTCGATCTGGTAGGTCTTCAAATGATATTTTTTTCATCTGACCTTCATCGATATAATATGCAAGATATTCAAAATCATCTATACTTTTACAGTCTTGTTGTTTAGGAATTTCAAAAACCATTATGCGCTTTCCTAATTTATCTGTGCAGATGATTGGAGTTTGGAATTCTCTTTTCGCCGGCAATCTCTCTTTTTTTTCATTTTTATTTTTTAGAGTACTGTTTTCTATTTTTTTACGTGCTTCAGATTGAAAATCTTTGTTATTAATCAACCTTTTAACTTCAGCTAAAACATCAACAGTTTTTTCTACTTTTTTTGTATTAGTATTGTAAATCTGAATTTCTGATTCTGAGCTAAACGCCTCTAAATTTTTATCTTCGTTTTTTCCTCTATAAATTCGAGTATTATAGCTTAAAATTCTATTCTTATCCATATACATATCATACTCGTAAGAATTATCTTTTCCTTTCATTTTTACAACACAAAATTCATCCCCATTTCTGTATAAAGATTTAATGCCTTTAAACAACGACTCTGATGAATAATAATTATCTAATCCTTCAGAATATAGTTTAACAAGGTTTCTATCTTGTTCCTTAACACGATCTCGTAAGTCTTCATATTTTGCAGCTTCATTTTCTAAAATTTTATCTACACAAAAAATATAATCTTTTTTAATAATAAAACCTATTACAAAAAACATAAAAACTAAGAAATATAAAACCTTAATGTCTATTATTTTATCCCAAAAACTTTTTTTCATACACTCTCTCCTACTCTTTTTGCGTTTCTACCTGATTATGGATTTCTAAATATTCTTGAAAATTTCTACAAACTTTTCCTTTATATTCTGTTCCTTCAATTTTTCCAAGATTTAATCCACTTTTCCCATATGTAACTTTTTGTCCATTTGGCAAAAAATATTCAACTAATTGATCTGGATTACTTATTCCTTTTATAAAAAATTTTACATTTTTATTCTTTTTTCCTATATATTTTTTTAGTTTTGGATAAACTTTATATAATTTTGCATTTGATTTAGGTAACTCTTCTCCTACAATCGAAAAATAAATATCACAATAAGGATCACATGGAAAATAATATGCATCATTTCTTTTTACTCCGTTAACTTTCAACAATTCGTTAAAAGCATCCCTTCCCATGTACCCTCTCTTTTCATAATGTGTAAAATCATATTGTATATAATTATCCATCTCTTCAAATGGATCAATAAATACTTGATATCCATTTGAATTTTTTTGTAATATCTTGCCATTACAATATACAGCTGGTTTTCCTGTATCATTGTCATTAAAAAAACTTATCCAGTTCATGCTTATTCCATATAAGGCATTATTTTCATCATATTTCTTTAAATACGGCATTATCTCTTCTTCTTTTTCAATTTTTTTCTTATCAATATTATAGTATTGAATTTTTAAGCTATCCATTCTTGCAAAACTATCTCTTGGTCCATTATCTTCATCATAAATACGTTTCTTAAAATGAAATGGACAATCATTATCATTATCCTCATAATAATAATGATTTTTCAAAGTTGTAGAAAAATCAAATTTTCTTTGCGAATATCCAGCCTTAAAATTTGTAAATCTATTTGAAGAAATTCTCTGAATATTACAGCTATCATTATCTTTTTCATTCACAACTAAGCAAACACTGTCATCTGGTGTCATACTTCTTTCTACGAGCTCAACATCTGAAAACCCTACATACTTATATTGGGGTTTCATCTTAACATATTTAAAATCAAATGGAACACAATATAATATCACTATTGGAAGAATCAAAACTAAACCTATAATCAGTCTCTTTCTTATCTTCTTCCACCTTTTTTTCCTTACATCAATATTTTCCTCATTAACTAATTGTTTCACTTTTCTATCATCCTTTCGTAAATCCAAGATTTTCTTCAATTTTTTCTTTTTTTAAATTTCTATCCTGTTCAATTGCGTCATACAAATTAAATAAATTTCCTGCATCCATCAAAGCTCTAGCCATACCATTTGCCTTCAAGAAGTTTTAATACTAATTTAGGATGGAAGAATTATTTAAAATCAAATAAGTCGGCTGATAGTCTATTTTCTTCTTTGACTTCTCTTTCCTCATAACTATCATTTTTTTCCTGTGCAATACTATCAAAGTATTCTTCCAGACTGTTTATTTTTACTTTCTTTTTATCCTTTAATTCAATTTCGATGCCATCTCCATAGTTTACATTTTGTCCTTCTGGTAAAAAGTAACTTACTAACTCATCTGAACTTTTTAAACCTTTCAAATAAATTTTTGCCACTTTACCTTTCTTACCTCTATATTTTTTTAAACCTGGATAGACTTTGTATAAGTACGCATCCTTTTGAGGCAAACTCTCTGTTTTTATCAAAAAATTAACATCATTATAATCAATACTATTGTACAAACACATTACTCCTTTTAAGTCAACTCCATTCTGCTTCAACAAATTTCCAAGACTTTCAATATCCATCCAATTTGTATGCCTATTACTATAAAAGCAGTAAATATTTGTATAATCAGAAGGATAATCATATATTCCATTTTTATCTATTGTTCTTCGATAAGGTCCGCCAATGAAATGTTCTTCATTAATAGAACATAATGGAATTACAAAAAAAGGTTTATTTTCTATACGATCTTTAGAAATTACTATTTCCTTTGCTGCGCCGTAAAGTAAAACATACCTATCGGATACTAATCTAGTATTTATTAATTCTCTATCATTTGTTACTTTTCGTTTATTAATGTCATAAATTTGCAACTTAATGCTAGTTAATCTACTTCCAAAGTTTTCTCCAAAATCTTCAATCTCGTTTATTTCTTTATCTTTCCTATATCCAACAGGTTTAGCGAAAAGAAACGGTTTTTTATATGTATACGATATTTGTAAAAATTGGTTAGAAGAAATTCTTTGTATGTGATTAAAAAATTTCATATTTACATAATCGGTATCTGAAAATTCTTTAAAGGAATATTTGTTGTTTATCTTCCACTCCTTCTTTTGTTCTTTTGTCATATCACTTACAATGCACACACTATCATCTGGAGTAGTACTCTTTTCAACCAACTCCATTTTGTTCCATGTTGGTTTGAATGAATGTTCTTCATCCGTTTTTACATATATAAGTTTATCCTTTGCAAATAGGATTTGCCCTGCTATATATTCCTTGTATGGTGCTAATACATTACACAGTAATATTAATGCAAGAACTATTGTAATTATGATTACTTTTGACTGAGTACTGATTTTTAATTTTTGTTTCTTCATTTTTATTATTCACCTTTCGTTAATGGTCGTTATTCATCCGCTAGATGAGCTTCATTATAAGCTTTCATCTTCTGGCAATAATCCGCAACTCCTGTTATCTCGCCAACTTTGTCATCTTTTACACCTGCAAAGCTTAATGGTTTGCCATCTGGTGTAAATAGTTGCAAGACCTGATCATCATTTTCTAATTCATGATCAAACAAAGTGATTTTCTTTCCTTTAACTCCAACATATTTCTTGAGTTCAGGATACTTATTAAATAAGTTGGTCATGTTTGACTTTAAGTCTGATGAATTAAATTCTATCTTTACTTTGCAAAATGGGTTGGTGTAGTCTGTTGCGAACCCAACATCAATGTCATTTGTAGTTTTTATTTTATTTATAATATCATTATTATCTGCGACACTATAATAGTCTTTCATATCATATTTGTTTTTAATTCTATTCAGAATAAAATTATATTTTATATCTCTTGAATCTAATTTACTATTGCTTTCACCCACACTTTTAAAAATATTTCTATAATTTTCACCTGTGTATAAAAGTGATTTTACAATATCTTTTTGATCTAAAGATATATATAATCCTCCATATATAACCTCTGTTCCAATATTATTATAATCATAATTAAATTCTATTCCTCTGTATTTATGATCATATGATTTCAAAAAAAGTATATTATTATTCGCTGATTTTTTTGTACTATAATAATATTCATTTATAGGATTCACACATCCTGCTGTAATATATGTTTTCCCATCAGCGCTATAAACAACTTCATTTGATCTTATGTCATATGAAGTCCACCAATAGTTTTTACAATACTTATTCAGCATTGCTTTTAAATCGAGTTTTTTGGTTATTTTTTCCTTATCCAAATTATAAACATCATATTCAAATTTTTTGATATTTCTATTTCTTTGTGATTCTAAAGATTCCGTATATCCTGTAAAATACACACCCTGTGTTTCATATGCATAACTACCGATTTCATTTTTTGAAACTAATTCAAACCAACTATTTGCATTTCTACCTCCAGCTATAATTACATAGTCATTATTTCTCGTCTTTAAAACTTTTAACTTTTTAAAATCACAGGATAAAAATTGATGATTTTTTGCTTCTGTATTCCTTATCTTATCTTTATATTCAAAATATGCAAATGCTCTATCTTTGTTTACGTAAAACACACCAGTCATAATTGACAAAATGCAAGTAATGCATATTAATCCAACGTTTTCCTTTTTTATTTTCTTAAAAGCTGTTTTCATTACTTGTCCTCCTCCACTTTAGTAAAATCAAAGTTACTGAAGTATCCTGGTTCCTTCACCTCATAGTTTTCATTCTTATCACTAGGATTATATACCTTTATATAAGTTATATATGGTGTATAAATTTTGTAAATTGCATCTATTTCTTTAACTGATGCAATATAACCTTCCCCAACTTTTTTGTTCATCTTTTTATTATAAATATCATACTTTGTAAAAAAAATGTTTTTTTCAAATTTACATGCATTCACAAACTTACACTGATATTTACCTGGAAGTTTTTTCGCCACTTCACCTTTTTGAATTCTATTTTCAAAAGCCTGATTTAGTGACTCTTTCTCATCTTTTTCCGCAACCACTGTATCTTTTTCCCACTGAGATGATAATTTTTCAACTGCGTACAAATGCTTATCTTTACCTTCCCTATAACCTTTATAATTAGATTGTATCAACCACGCAACAAATACTAATTCTAGTGATAACACGCACACATATTTTAATATTGTGTATTTTGAAATTTTCATTTTTCTTTTCTCCTAGTTCTAACATAATTCACTATACATAAAAAAATTAATTAGTTTTCTGTTTTTTCGTATCTATTCTATTTTTTCTTATCAATGTTATAATACTGTATTTTTAAGCTATCCATTCTGATAAAATAATCTCTTGGAAGAAAATCGTCGGTATTGATTTTTTTTTCAAAATGCCATTTATATCCGTGTTCTCCATAAACATTGTAAAAATGATTCTTAATATATGTATAAAAATCAAATTTTCTTTGTGAAAATTGTGCTTTAACAGCTGAAAATCTATTTGAAGAAACTCTCTGAAGGTAACAACTTCCCTTATATTTTTTTTCCACTTCTCTTTGACATTAAAATTCTGTTTATTGGTTGTTTTATTCAACATTCTAACTCCTTCCATATACCATTTTGATCAACTCTATTATTATAGCACACAGTTACCTAAAAAAAAGGCGTTTAGGAAACTTTTTTGTTTTTATTTTTTTAGTTTAATTTTTTACCTGATAATATAAGCTATATTGTCGTTTTGTTTGTGTTATTTCATTATATGTGCTAAAATCTTTTTATATTTTTAAGAGGAGGATAAAAAATGAAAGCAAAAACTTACATAAATTATAATAATTGCTCTCGTAGAGCCACAAGCGGCGAAAAAAAACTTTTGGTTTCTATTTTTACTTTAGTCACAATTGTTTTGTGGATAGTAGATATTGTTACAATTGGAATATTTTTCAAACAAAAAATGACATATACTGCTGAAACAAATGCAACAATAATAAACATGGAAAGAAGATATACGACAGATAGTCATCACCATTCAACCATAATGTACCATCCCGTTTATTCTTTTACATACAAAAACAAAGAATACACCGTAACCGATAATTATGGTACATCTTCGCCTAACCACAGCATAAATGATGTTGTTAAAATCAAGCTTAATCCAGATAATCCAAATAAAGCATATGAAGTGAATACTCGTAACACATTCATGGGATTATTTATTGGTATTTTCAGTTTTATTGGCACTATATTTACTATTGTCACTTTTGCCCTAAGACATACGTCACCCAAAAAAATCACAATCTACAATAGATGTTTTTATGATGATTACTTATGATTATTATTTATTATTCATAACTGATTTAAAAAAAAACATGCATATTCTAAAATTACACCTAGAATATGCATGTTTTAATTTTGCTTTTAGCTTTACTCCTTTAATAACCCTTCTTTTTCAAGTCGGCTACTAACTGAACATAAAATTCTCTTACATCAAAGCCTTTAATATTTTCGCGGTTTAAATCAATCATATCACCATGTGATATTCCTCTACTACTTTGGTTGTTCACAAGGAATTTATAATTACTACCCCATCTAAATGATTTTTCTCCAACAAGACCGTCATTGTCTCCATCAAAATATTTTACAAATTGATAAGTCATATTAAGTGGAAATCTTCCGCTAATAATCTTATTTAACTTGCTACCGATACTTTGATATAAAACATTTGGAGCATCTGGAACTTCTTGATTAAATTTTGCACATGATGATGCAGTCAAATCATATACTGCAGAAAGGAAATCGGGATTTTCGTCGCCTAATTTTTTAAAAGCACTATTATAGGTTCGAGCCACAAACTGCTGCTTTGCTTCACCGATACCATTTAATAAAAAATCTGCAAACTCACATCCTCTATGTGGAGTATTGATTGTTGTCAAAGAAGCAACATATTTAGAAGTACCTAACCTTGAAATAGCATATCTTGAATCTAATCCACCTTTAGAATGAGCAATGATATTCACTTTTTCGCATCCTGTTTTTTGAACAATTTCCTTTATTCTTTCATCTAATTCTCTAGCGCTGTCGGCTACAGCAGCTGCCGATTGATGGTTGCCTGTAAAACAAGTTGCACCATTTTTTACTAACTCTTTTGGAATTCTTCCCCAATAATTTAAATATTTAAAATCCCTAAAAAACACTCCATGTACTAATAAAATTGGATATTTTGTTTTGCAAATCTGATCATTTTTTCTATTTTCATCTAAAAGTAATTTGTCATTTTCAAAATAGATTTCAGCCGAAACAATTTTAATTAATTTAATTAAAACAACTAAGTGAACAATTGGAATCAACCCACAAACTATTCCAATAATTCGCCATTTTAATCCTAATTGTGCTGACGAAACATAGATTCTTATAATTCCACTCCAAAACAAGATGTTTTCTAATAAAACAAAAATTCCAACAATCTTAATCCACTGTATCCAATTATCTTTTGATGGTATAAAAACGTCTCCTCCAAAAAAAGCAACTAATAAATAAATCGAAATCACTGACACTGTCATAAGAAAAACTATTAATAATTGGCATCCGTTTCGAGATATCGATAATCTTTTTTCCATAAGTTTTCCATAAAAAATATTTGGAACTAACAATACAAATCCTAGTAATACGATAGAAATAATCTGTAAAACACTCATATAATGTGGAACTATTTTTAAGGCTAATGGCATTACCAAAATTCCCACCGAACTTGCTAACAATAAATTGATTATTAAATATCTAATGATTCTTTTTGAATCTTTCATCACGATTCTCCTTTACTTTTTATTGATTATTTTGATTTTTATTATAACATTTTATGTTTTCATTATAAAATTTATATTTTTATTATAACATTTTATGTTTTCATTATAAAATTTTATATTTTTATTATAACATTTTATGTTTTCATTATAGTGTTTTACATTTTTTTAATATATAAAAAACGAACTATAACTTGTATCCCTTTCACATATGGTCTAAAATAGAAATGCATTTTATTACAAAGGATGGATTTATATGAAAATTTTACTAACAGCACTTGATGCAAAATTTATTCACTCTAATTTAGCAATTTATTGTCTAGCATCATATGCTGACGAATACCGTAATTCTTTAAAATTAAAAGAATACACAATTAACCAACAAAAAGATTTTATTTTACGCGATTTATATCTTGAAAAACCAGATATAATCTGCTTTTCTTGTTATATTTGGAATATTAATTATATTCGAGAGCTTATTTCAGATTTAAGTAAGATTCTGCCTCAAACAAAAATCTGGCTCGGTGGTCCTGAAGTTTCTTATAATGCGAATGAAATCGTTGACTCAATTCCTGAAATTTCAGGTGTTATGATTGGTGAAGGTGAAGAAACTTTTCTTGAATTTTGCAAATATTATGTTGATCAAATTGGCCAATTAAATGATATTAACGGATTAGCTTTTCGTCCATCTAAAGCTCTTGCTGATCATGAACTACAAAAATATAATACTGTTTCTGAAAATATTTTATTTGATGAATCTATTATTGTAACAAGACCACGAGACATTTTTGATCTTGATAAACTTCCATTTTGTTATGAAGTACTAAATAATTTATCATTAGATCATCGAATCATTTATTACGAAAGTAGCCGTGGCTGTCCGTTTAATTGTAGTTACTGTCTTTCTTCTATCGATAAAAAAGTACGTTTTAGATCACTTGATAAGGTTTTTCATGAATTACAATTTTTTATTGATCATGAAGTTCCACAGGTTAAATTTGTAGATAGAACTTTTAACTGTAACCACAAACGCACGATTGCGATTTGGAAATACATGATGGAACACGACAAAGGTATCACTAATTTCCACTGTGAAATTGCCGCAGAGATATTAAATGATGAAGAAATTGAACTTTTAAAACAGATGCGTCCTGGACTAGTTCAGCTTGAAATTGGAGTTCAAACAACTAATCCTATGACTTTAGAAGCGATTCACCGTCCTTCATCTTTTGAACATCTTGCTTCAATTGTTAATCGCATTCATACTAACCATAATGTTCACATGCATCTTGATCTAATTGCTGGTCTTCCACATGAAGATTTAGATAGTTTTGCAAATTCATTTAATGATGTATACTCGCTTTTACCCGAGCAACTTCAAATGGGATTTTTAAAAGTACTTAAGGGCTCATTTATGCATGCACACCAAGATGAATATGACTGTGTTTACCAACAATCTTCACCTTTTGAAGTTTTATCAACCAAATGGATATCCTATGATGATATTTTACTTTTAAAACAAGTCGAAGAAATGGTTGAAGTTTACTATAACAGTGGCCAATTTACTAAAACTTTGCCTTACTTAGTTGAACTTTTTAAAACACCTTTTTCATTTTTCAAAGCTCTTGGAGAATTTTATGCATATAAAAATTATGATAAAATTTCTCACAATAGAATTAGAAAATATGAAATTTTAATTGAATTCTCTCAGTTTTTATTAGAACAACTTGACGAAAGCAATTCAGTTATTAGTTATTCTAATCCTGATTTAACTAATTTTTCTATTGAAAAATTAAAGGAACTATGTTTACTTGATTTATATTTACGAGAAAATCTTAAAAAACGCCCTAATTGGATGAAGGATTTGACATTACTTAAAGAAGAAACTAAAAATATTTACATGGAAAATGGTTTACGTCGTAGCTCAAAACTACACATTGAACCATTCTATCATTTAACACATTCCGATTTTGGTTTTACTAATCTCTTCAATGAAAAACAACCTATTTATTGTGTTTTTGATTATGAAAATAGAAATCCTATAGATCATAACGCAACAATTACACTATTATAATATTAAAAAATTATAAAAAAGCTCAGCCACACAATATTGAATATATATTTTTTTATATTCAAACTTCACATGTGCAACTGAGCTTTTTATTTTATTTGTATACTTTAACCTATACTTTTTATGCAACTAAATTTACATAAAGTTATTGGTCAAATTATAGTATAGTATTTAATTTAATAGTTGGAGAAATAAAATAATTGAATTTCTTTTCATTACAATATTTTATTATTTTATTTTTTACTGACTCGTCTTTAGTATATTCTAATATAAAAACATCTAATCCATTTGCTTTACATTTTTCAATATACTCTGTGAAATATTCCCTATCATCAGGTGCTTGCTCACCAAAAATATCCTTACTGTAATTCTTAACTGTTGTAAAGCATCCTTCTTGATTAATAGCTGTAATTAAATCACACTGTTTTTCATCAATAAGTCTACTTACAAACACATCGCCACCATTTACAACAACACCTTTATTATATTTTTTTAGACCTTTAAAAATATTAACTAAACCTTGATAAATGTTCTCCCCATTTTTAAAATAATACACGTCTGTATTATCTATAAAAAATGAATCAACATTTTTATCATTCATTTTTTTTGCTAACGAATTTACTACAAAATCCTGCCACTCTTTTTTAGATACATCAATCCACACTTCATCTTCCCAGTTCTCGTAAACGCCTAAACTATATTTCTTATATGCACTCCAATAATCTCTCCAATTTTCCAATGATCCAACATTTAAGTAAGAATATACTTTATGTCCTGCTTTATGAAGAGCTTCAATATCTGCCTTTGTGTAATTGTCTGTTTCAAGAACTACAATTTCATAGTCTTTAAACTTTTCAACATCCATTTTTCCTAGGCCAACAAAAACTCCATACTTATTCTTAAATTTGTGAATTGGCTGTGGTTCCGGTTGTGGCTCTGGCTCCGGCTGTGGTTCTGGCTCCGGTTGTGGCTCTGGCTCCGGCTGTGGCTGTGGTTCTGGCTGTGGCTCTGGCTCCGGCTGTGGCTCTGGCTCTGGTTGTGGCTCTGGCTCCGGTTGTGGCTCTGGCTCTGGTTGTGGCTCTGGCTCTGGTTGTGGCTCTGGCTCCGGTTGCGTAGAATCATTAATTAATTCATTTAAGTTTGATTTTCTTGAAATTAAATAACGAATATTTTTCTTTTCGCAATATTTTTTTATTTCTTTTCGCAATTGCTCATCTTTAGAATATTCTATTATCGACACATTTAAACCTTTTGAAATTAGATCCTCTAAGTAATTTTTATAATAATTTGAAGTTTTTTCATCTTGCTTGGCAAAAAGATTACTATTCCAATCTTCTATGTAAGTAAAGCATTGCTCAGCAATAACTTCATTTATTAAATATGTTTTTTTGTTTTGTACAAGATCTTTTACGAATTTTTCGCCACCGATTAAACTAATTGGCTTATTGTATTTTTGTAGTGTTTTTAAGATTTTTATCAAGCCGTCATAAGTTTTTTTGTTATTATACATTCCATACACATCCGTATTGGCAACGTAAAAGGCATCTACGCCTTTATCTGCCATTTCTTGTGCAAGCGTATCTGTTACAAAATATTGCCACTTAGACCTTGTAACATCCATCCAATATTCATCATCATATTCACTGCACTCATCTAATGAATATTTTTTATAATCTTTGTAATAAGAACGATACTTTTCTAATGTACCTACGTTAAGATATCCATAAACGACATGACCTTTTTCTTGTAATTTTTTTATTTCGCTTTTTGAATAATCAGAAATGTCCAAAACTAACGTTTTGTAGTTGTTAAATTTTTCTATGTTTTGTTTTCCAACGCCTATAAAAATGCCCAATTGTTTCTTAAAGGTTTGCGATTGATTTTTTTCTTGAACAATGCTAACCTCCTCCTTGGCATAGACATTAGAATTTGGCATATATGCCATAGTATTTACTGCTGTTACAGATGCTACTAGTACAAACATTAAGTTTCTTTTATTCATGTTATTTTCCTCCTGTATATACAAACTACTATAGTACTTATTCTAGGAGCCACTTAACTCCCTTAGCAATTCTGTCAGCAACATGATTAAAATGATTTCCTGGATTTATCTCATACTCGCATTTAATTCCCTCTGAAGCATATCTTGAGTAAATCTCTTGTGTTACAAATTCATTGATTTTTAAATATCCATTTGAAGTTTTACTTTCCTTATCCCCTAAAGAAAGGTAAATTTTTTCAGGATATACGCATATTTTATTTTTCTTAACAAAATCAAAAAATTTAGGATACCACAAAGATCCAGAAACAGACGCTACCCTATCAAATTGTTCTGTTTTATACATTGAGTATAGAGAGAATAAACCTGCCATTGAATATCCTACCAAAACACTTAAACTTGGCTTGCAAGTCAAAGCACATTCAGTATACGATATAACATCTTTTAAAATAAAATCAAGGAAAACATCAGCCTTTCCTGAAAAATTATCTTGTTCCGATATAATGTTTTCCGATTCCCATGGTGATAAATATTCATTCCATTCTTTTAACGTTATAACTGTCAAGTTAAATGTATTGGATTTTAATTCATTACATTTTTCAATTATTTCATCACCATTTTCCTCTAGTGAAATTAAATATACCATTGGAATTGATTCTTTTTCATTTTCATAAACACTAACACCACAAATAACTTTTCCGTTCGAAATAACGGTTTCATTTTTTTCTATAACGTCCATACTCTCCTCCTTTAATCCATTTTACTTATTGTGGTTACTTGTGTAAAAAAAGACTTCACCATAAATTATATCGTAAAATCTGTAAAATTATCAAGAATTTAAACTAAAATTCAATTTTAAGCATAAAAAAACTAATTTCTATCTTCTTATTATAACCTAAAGTTATAATAAATATTATTATTGACATCTTTTTGATATAGTGATAATGTATATTTCAAAATAAACTTAACCCTGCAATACATTAAAGCGCTAATTTATTTGCATCTTTTGTTTATTTTTATGTTTATTTTATATTTATTTTATATTTATTTTATATTTATGTTTATTTAAATCTATGAAAGGGGTGTCTGGTTTAACAGACAAAAAAGTTATGAATAGTATATTTATTTTATTAATAGCCGGTGTTTGTTTAACATTAGGATATGTTTGCTACGGAGGCTACTTGACTAAAAAATGGGGTATCGATATTAACGCTAAAACCCCTGCTCAAAAATTTGAAGACGGTTCAGATTATGTGCCTTCATCAAAATTTACAGTATTTTCACATCAGTTTTCATCAATTGCAGGTGCTGGTCCCGTGCAAGGTCCAATCCTTGCCGCTGCATTCGGATGGGTTCCTGTATTGCTTTGGCTTTTAATTGGAGGTATTTTCTTTGGAGCAGTTCAGGATTTCGGTGCACTTTATGCTTCAGTTAAAAATGATGGAAAATCAATCGGTTTAATTATCGAAAAATATATTGGTAAAACTGGACGTCGTTTATTTTTACTTTTCTGCTGGCTATTTACTTTATTAGTTATTGCCGCTTTTACATCTATGGTTGCTAATACATTTCACGCTGTACCATCAAAAGATCCTGCTATTTTAAAACAAGGTTATGGTGCTGCTTCAGCTTCTAGTATTTCTATTTTATTTGTTTTTGCAGCTATGTTTATGGCCTTCGTTGAAAAATTTATTAAATTACATGTTTCTCAAAAGAAAGAATTAGTTAAATTTATATGCGCTATTGTCGTACTTATAGTAACATTTGCAATAGGTATGAAATTGCCAATCTATATGGTTGGAAAACATTGGAATCTTATTATTTTAGCTTATTTATTTCTTGCATCAGTTCTTCCAATGTGGCTACTTATGCAACCAAGAGATTATCTTACAACAATCCTTCTTGTTTTAATGATTCTTGGCTCTGTTGTGGGTGTAGTTTTTGTTCATCCAACTATGAATCTAAATGCTTTTAATGGTTTTTCACTAACAAATGCAGCTGGAGAAACAAGCTACCTTTTTCCAACTTTATTTGTTACAATTGCTTGCGGAGCTGTTTCAGGCTTTCATAGCCTTGTATCATCTGGTACATCTTCAAAAACAATAAGAAATGAAAAAGATATGAAATTAGTAGGTTATGGAGCTATGATTCTTGAAACATTACTTGGTGTAATTTCTTTAATCGTTGTTGGTGCCGTTTCAACAGGACATACTGTACCAAGCAATCTAACACCTTTTCAGATTTTTTCTCTAGGTGTTGGAAACTTTATAACTAAATTAGGACTTCCAAAAGTTTATGTAACCGTATTTATGACCATGTGTCTTTCATCTTTAGCCCTTACTTCTCTTGATTCTGTCGCAAGGATTGGAAGAATGTCCTTCCAAGAGCTATTTATTGGTGACACTACTGATCGAAGTAAAATGCCTCTTTGGCAAAAAATATTTACTAATGAATACTTTGCAACTATTGTAACATTAATTCCAGGATATTTGCTATGCCTTGGCGGTTATCAAAACATTTGGCCTTTATTCGGCGCAGCTAATCAAATGCTTGCTGCCCTTGTTTTAATAGGAATTGCTGTATTTTTAAAAGCAACTAACCGAAAAGGTATCACACTTTATGCACCAATGTTCTTTATGCTCTGTGTTACTTTTACTGCAATTATACTAAATGTACAAAAAAACTTATCATTACTTTTAGCACACAAAGGAACTTTCCTTGTTAATGGTCTACAATTAATTGTTGCAACATTTTTAATTGTACTTGGTGTCCTTGTCACAATTACTTGTATACGAAAATTATTTAGTAACAAAAATTCTGTAAATAAAAAAACAGAGAATTATATCAGTTCAACAAACTAAAACACTAAAAAAACTTATCACTGGTTAATACCAATGATAAGTTTTTATTTTTTACCAAATGTTATTTGGGCATTTTCCATGTTTTACAGCTGCCCTAAATTCCACGTAGCAACCACAAGAACTACACGTTGCATCAACTAGCTTCTCACATTTGCGACACAAATCAAGTCTTCTTAAATATTCTCTTTCGTCCGTCTTATCCTGTTTTTTTATTATCGACAAATACTTATCAAGTTTCTCTCTTCCCTCTCTTGCTTGATCCATCAATAAACACTGTCTACAATATCTTGTCTCTTCTTTTGTTTCCATGTCTTCCACCTTCGTTATATTATTTGTGCTATATATGTTATATTTTTTCTATTTTACCTTGTAAAAAAGCCATTTGTCTTTTATATTTTTCTACTCTTTTAATTTGATGCTCATTCGGTTTTTTTATTCTAGACAAGTCAGAATTATGTGTCAAATCTGCAATTTTAACTTCTCTAGCAATTGCATTATTCTTAATTCTAGTAAAATACTCTTCTGGATTATATCCTTCTTCTTTGGTAACCAAAACAACCGCATCAACAATTTCAGGTAAAATTCCTTTTTCTAATAAATATTCTTTTGTAATAAATGTATCCTCAATTGTATCATGTAAAAGAGCTGCTATTTTTGCCTTTTTATTTTTGCAAAAAGTCGATACTGTCAGCGGGTGATTTATATAATCCACTCCAGCATCATCTTTCTGCCCCTTATGAGCCTCAGTTGCAATCCTTTTTGCCAACTCATACATTTCATCAAAATTCTCGCAAAAATCGTCATTATAAAGCATAATACACTTTCCTACCGTATACAATTTATACAGTATTCCCTCCCTTAATTTTTTAACATTTATTACGTTAAATAACTAATCTTTTTATGTTATTTATTTTTATTATCATTTTCTATGTTATCATTTTCTATGTTATCATTTTCTTTATTATTAGTATAATTTGTTTCCTTTTGATTTTTATCATGCTTTGAAGTAACACGCTTAGAGGAACCCTTTTTTGAACTTGCTTCTTCATGTTTTGATGCTTTTTCAATTTTCTTTTCTTTGATATCTTTAATATCCTTTAATAATGCAATGCTTTTATCCTTATAGGTATCAAAAGCCTGATGCTCAATATTTTTCTTTTCTTCCATTCTATAAAGAAAATATTCCTTATAGATGTAATCAATAATCGCAGCAACTGGAATAGCAATCATGATACCAACTACACCAAACATTCTTCCACCAACAATAATCGCAATTAAAATCCAAATCGATGAAACGCCTAAACTATCACCAAATAATTTAGGTTTAATCACGTAGCCATCTAAAGTCTGTAACACAATTGTAAAAACAATAAACCATAAGGCAGAAATTGGACTAGATAACACCAATATACTTCCACCAATAGCACCACCGACAATAGGACCAAATGTTGGAGCTAAGTTTGTAACACCTACAATAAAAGAAATCAACAATGGATATGGCATTCCTAATATTGTCATGAAAATAAAATTAATAATACCAATAATCAATCCATCTAACAAATCACATGCAATATATTTAATTAAAATATGATTACATTTTCTCCAAAAAACTGCCAAATTATTATATGTTTTTTGATCGACTAATATTCTAAGAAGACGTTTTACCCCTTTTATCATATTATCTTTATCAATCAAAAAATAAATTGCCAAAATAAAAGCGATTACTGCATTTGCTAATCCTTTACCAATGCTAAATGAAGTATTAATAATGTTAGTAACATTTCCTGAAATCATATTTCCAATTTTATTTAACATATTTGAACCAACTGATACAAAATTTGAACCATTTATATTATATGCCTTTAAAATTCCATTTACTTCATCAACCATTTTTTCAAAAGTGCCCGCATAATTTTTAGACTGCTTAGCAAATCCAGCTATACTTGCAACTAACTGTGGAATTAAATCTATCATAATTATACCTAAAAACACAATCAATGATAAAATAGTCACAAAAATAGATATTCCCCTAGAAATCTTTTTTGATTGGATTCCTCTGAAAACTTTTTCTTGTAACAACATAACCATCGGATCTAATATATAAGCAATTATTATTCCAATTACAACTGGATAAACGAAATTATACAAAATAGCAATAGCCTTTGCGAAAATTGATAAATTGTTCAATATTTCATACAGAATTACACCTGAACAAATAGCTATTGTATATGCTACCCACTTCTTTTCTAACCAATTTTTATTAAACTTCATTTCAATACCTCATTTTTCTTATTGATTAAATTAATTTATAATAAAATTCTTTTAATTTAATTATAACAGAGAGATTTGCAAATGACTACCTTTAAAAAAAATACAAATCATACATTTTTATAATAACTCATATTCAAATACTCTACAAGATATTTATGACTTACAGCACAACTCTTAATGTATACTTGTTTTAAAAAGAAAAAAACAGGTATAAAACCTGTTTCAAAAACTAGTAGCGAGAGGGGGATTCGAACCCTCGACACCATGGGTATGAACCATGTGCTCTAGCCAACTGAGCTATCTCGCCATATCTCTATTAAATTATTATGTTATTTAAATTAGCAACGAAAAAATTATCATTCATGTTCTCACATGAATGGGACCTACAGGGCTCGAACCTGTGACCCCCTGCTTGTAAGGCAGATGCTCTCCCAGCTGAGCTAAGATCCCAAATACGATTTTCATCGTGAGTAGCGAGAGGGGGATTCGAACCCTCGACACCATGGGTATGAACCATGTGCTCTAGCCAACTGAGCTATCTCGCCATATTTTCTATTAAATTATTATGTCATAAAATTAGCAACGAAAATTTATCATTCATGTTCTCACATGAATGGGACCTACAGGGCTCGAACCTGTGACCCCCTGCTTGTAAGGCAGATGCTCTCCCAGCTGAGCTAAGATCCCAAATACGATTTTCATCGTGAGTAGCGAGAGGGGGATTCGAACCCTCGACACCATGGGTATGAACCATGTGCTCTAGCCAACTGAGCTATCTCGCCATATCTTTTATTAAATTATCTTGCTATTAAATCAGCAACAAAACTTTTGTCATTCATGTTCTCACACGAATGGGACCTACAGGGCTCGAACCTGTGACCCCCTGCTTGTAAGGCAGATGCTCTCCCAGCTGAGCTAAGATCCCAAATTACAATTTTTAAGCTTTATCTTTCTGTGTCGCTCCTGACGACTTGTTTATTATATTAAATTCCACAGGATTTGTCAACACCTTTTTTATATTTTTTTTATAATTTTTTTCACGCAGTTTTTTTACTATTTTCCATTTTCTTATTACTAGTTTTTCTTTTTTACTTTCTATCTTCTTATTTCCTTTCACTTTAATATTTTGTGATTATTATATCCTATAGAAAAAACAACAAATGAATAAAAAAAAGCCCAAGACATACACTTAACATGCTGCCTTGGGCAAAATAATTCTAAATTATACTCTTGATAAGTATTCTCCAGATCTTGTATCAATTTTAATAACGTCTTCTGTTTCAACGAATAATGGTACATATACTGTAGCACCTGTTTCAACAGTAGCTGGTTTAGTAGCACCTGTAGCTGTATCTCCTTTGAAACCTGGTTCTGTTTCTGTGATTTTTAATTCTACGAATAGAGGTGGCTCTACTGCAAATACGTTACCTTTATGTGAACATACTTTAACCATTTCGTTTTCTTTAACAAATTTAAGAGCTTCACCAACTGAATCTCTTGTTAAATCTATCTGATCATATGTCTCAACATCCATGAAATGATAGAAATCTTCATCTGAATATAAATACTGCATCTCTCTACGATCGATATGAGCTGTTGGACATTTCTCTGTTGGACGGAATGTCTTCTCAACGATACCACCGTTGATGATATTTCTTAATTTAGTTCTAACAAAGGCTGCACCTTTACCTGGTTTAACATGCTGGAATTCGATAATTTGATAGATATTGCCTTCGTATTCGATGGTAATACCATTCTTGAAATCTCCCGCTGAAATCATTAAATTTTCCTCCTTAAATACGCACTTCTACATGCGATGTTGCATAATCTAATTCGAACTCACCATCGACAAAGCAATAGGAATTCCTAAAATTTTCTCTCGTTTGTCCATTTTATCATATTTTAGGTATTCTTTCAAGTATGATTTAATAGGCTTAAGAAAATATTAATACACTATTTATTTAAAATTTCTATTTTCAATTTCTGAAATCATATCAACACGCATTGCATGTCTAGCGCCTAAAAACTCTGCATCTAAATATGCCTTAACCATATCTTTTGCAAGTTCTACGCCTACAATTCTAGCACCAAACGCCAAAATATTAGCATTATTGTGTTCTTTTACAAGGTGAGCTGTTGTTACATCTGAACATACTGCTGCTCTTACACCTTTAACTTTATTAGCTGCAAGTGAAATACCTACACCTGTTCCACAAATCAAAATACCACAATCAACTTCTTTATTGGCTACTGCGTTTCCTACTTTTTCGCCAAATTCTGGATAATTACAACTTTCTGTTGTATCTGTTCCGAAGTTGATTACTTCATGTCCTAAACTTTTAACATACTCACTTATCTGTTGTTTCATTTCAACTGCAGAATGATCATTAGCTATTGCGATTTTCATTATTTTGAATCTCCTTTTAAAATTATTTGTATAGTTTTATTTCTTTTTAAAAAATTTATAAATTTTATAGAAAAATAATACTAACTTCTCTGGAATACGTTTTAATACAATTTGAATCTCTTCCTTTGGATTAATAGGCTTAACTAGTATTGTACGTATTTTAGCGATATTAGCGCCCATAATATCTGTAAAAATCTGATCACCTATCATAATTGTATTATCTGTAGTAGTTCCCATCTTCTCCATTGCCTTTTTATAGTTCTTTGGTAATGGCTTTTGAGCCTTATAAATGTAATCTATTCCAACTACATCATTAAACTTCTTAACTCTTGGCTCTTTATTATTAGACACTAACATACAATTAAAGCCTATTTTCTTAAGTCTGTCAAACAACTCCTTAGCCTTAGGTGTCGCTGGCGCATCATGAGGAACTAATGTATTATCTATATCAAATAATAAACCTCTATATCCTTCTTCATATAATTGTTCAAAATCTATCGAATACGTTGAATCTAAGTATTCGCCTGGAAAAAATATACTCATGTTTATCTCCATTTTCAAAAAAATAATGCATAACTTTTAATATTTTACCATATTATAATTTTTCTGACAATCAATTACTTATTAAAAAAACTGTAAAAAACAACTAGGAAATTTTCCTTCGTGTCTTTTACAGTTTCTTTATAAAAATCATATGCTATATCATATAATTTTCAATTTCGCGTTCCTGTACATCATATTCAACATCTTTTACTACTTTTTCGTGGCTACTATTTTTTTCACTACGTTCAATGCACTCTCTATGATTCATAACAAATTTGCTACGAAACTCATTCTGTTTTTGTGCATCATACTCAAAAAAAATATCATTAGGTCTAAAACCAGATAGATTCATACGCATCTCCTTTGCACAAGCTACTTATACTGTGTATATCGTCTATGATAAGACTTTTTTTAATTCATTCATAAATGTATTAACGTCTTTAAATTCACGATAAACCGATGCAAATCTAACATATGCAACTGGATCTAAGTCCCTAATTTTGTCCATAACATATTCACCAATAACAGAACTTTTTATTTCTTGTACTTCTGCACTAAAAATTTCCACTTCTACTTCGTCTATCAATTTTTTGATATCAGATGCAGAAACTGGTCTTTTATGGCACGCACGAAGTACTCCAGCTTCTAATTTAGAACGATCATATTGTTCTCTATTATTGTCTTTTTTTATTACTATTAGAGGAATTGTTTCTACTTTTTCATATGTGGTAAAACGTTTTTGACAATCATCACATAATCTTCGTCTTCTAATAGCTGTATTATCATCAGCCGGTCTAGAATCTATTACTCTTGTATTATCACTACTACAAAATGGACATTTCATAATTTTTGCCTCCTTCGAGATTTAAACGTTGAATCTAAATGTAATGACATCTCCATCTTGAACAACGTAATCCTTACCCTGAAGTCCAACAAGACCTTTTTCTTTAGCGCCTGCCATTCCACCATTTTCAACTAAGTCTTCATAGCGAACTGTTTCTGCGCAAATAAATCCACGCTCAAAATCAGTATGAATTTTACCTGCTGCCTGTGGTGCTTTTGTTCCTTTTACAATTGTCCAAGCTCTTGTCTCATCTTCTCCTGATGTAAGATATGAAATAAGACCAAGCAATTCATAACTTGCCTTAACAAGCTTGTCAAGACCTGACTCTTGTAAGCCAAGATCCTCAAGGAACATCTGCTTCTCTTCATCATCAAGTTCAGAAAGTTCCTGTTCAATTTCAGCAGAAACTACATATACAGCACTTCCATCTTTAGCTGCATACTCACGAACTGCTTTAACATGATTATTATTAGCTCCTTCATCTGCTAAATCATCTTCTGCTACATTTGCAGCGTAAATGATAGGTTTAGCTGTAAGAAGTCCATACTGATTGAAGATTGCTTCCTCATCTTCATCTTTGCACTCAAATGTACGAGCCTGATTTCCTTCTTCAAGGAATGGACGAAGTCTGTCTAATAAAGCAACTTCTTTCTGAAGTGATTTATCATTTCTAGCTTGTTTTTGAACTTTTGCATATCTTCTCTCTAAGATTTCCATATCTGAGAATAAAAGCTCTAAATTGATAGTTTCGATATCTCTTGTTGGATCAACTGAACCATCTACATGGACAACATTTGTGTCGTCAAAGCAACGAACCACCTGAACGATAGCGTCACACTCACGAATGTTAGCAAGGAACTGGTTTCCTAATCCTTCACCTTTAGATGCTCCTTTTACAAGACCTGCAATATCTACGAATTCAATTGTTGCTGGTACTGTTTTCTTTGAATTATACATTTCTGTAAGAACCTGTAATCTCTTATCAGGTACCGCTACGACACCTACGTTAGGGTCAATTGTAGCAAATGGATAGTTGGCAGCAAGTGCGCCTGCCTTTGTAAGTGAATTAAATAATGTTGATTTACCAACGTTTGGTAAGCCTACGATTCCTAGTTTCATATGTTCTTATATCTCCTTTAAAAGTCTTTATTTTATGGGCTTTTCGCTCTTATTTTTGCTTTCTTGGATCTTTTCCCATTTCGAGGCTCCTTTCCATGTAAAGAGCCCCTAAATTAGCACACTACATTATACACTAATTCGGGGCTCTTTGCAATGTTGTTTCATTTTTTGGCAGACTCTTGAAACCCGTAATTCCGAGGGTTTTGCCCATTTCATATCTCAATATTGTCTGATATATAAATCCTCCTTTTTACATTAATCCATTTGCCGCAAACCACTGTTCAACGGATGCTTTAGCATTTGTAGCCTGGCTACCTGTGATTGCAAGACCACTTACCTCCATTTAGATTTTCTATAAATATCTGTTAATCTCAATCAGCTTTTTCTTCGTTATTTACATTATCTCACTTCAGACTTATAATATCCTCTTATTCTTAATGACAGGCACCTCTAGTCTCTGTATTACTTTCAGCTATTCTATCTCCTAAGCAATTTATTAGATGTAAAAATATATAAACTTATAGTTTTTATTAACTCATCCAAAATATCAATTAATTCTTTATGTTCTGCTTCACTAATATAATCCATGATAAACCTACCTTTCCCAATTTGTCGTGGTGATTTCTATCCAATCTGAAGGCACCGCCCTATAATCTAAATAGACTTGGTGTGCGCCTCCATAAAGCCCCATACCCTGCGTCCCAACTCTACCTTCTAATCCTGAAATAGATGAACCTTCTGGTGGTGTAAATGCAACTGCACTTTTTCCCGTTTTAGATACACAATCATCATCACAAGATAATGTCATGGTTTTGTCTAAAATAGTTTGCTTATATTTTGTAAAAAATTAAACTACTCCAAACCATATGCTTCTCTTATCTCTTTAAGCTTCTGCTCTACGATTTCCTTATGCTCTGGGTGACGACGTTCTACGTAAAACTCGCATGCTGGAACAAGATATTTGTAGAATTCTTCGTAGCCGATGATATCTTCTACATCATCATAACCTAAGCCTGAAAAAAAACAGATTACATTTTCTCCAAAATAAAATTCATCATACGGATCATCATAATCTTCTGAAAATATCATTCCATAACTTTGGTTATAATCACTCAATTTGTTTTTCATGTCATCTAAAAGTTTTAAAAAACAATTTGAGTTGACATATTCATTAAAAGTAACATTTACTGCACCTTTATTACACTTCTTTTCCCAATAATATTCATAAAATTCACTATAACATTCTCCTAAGTTATCATCTGTCACTATAGTTACTTTATTATTTTTTTCTATACTCATTTAATTTCTACTCCATTCTAATACTGGATAAGCATTTTCTATTTCTCCAGTATCCATGTTTTTAAATCCTTCAAATTTAAGTATCTTTCCTCGATATAATACTTGACCTCTGTATTTAATTTTTTTATCTGCAAAAAGTATTTAATAATTGTGTCCTTTTACTTGACTATGCTGCAATAGTTTAATTACATTTAACTCATTAATACATTACCAATCAGCTTTTTCAAAATTCTCTGTATCTAACTCTGGTATGTATATGGATATCCATCTAACATTATTGGTTTCTGCATCCATTTCTATAAATACGCCTTTATCAGATTCCCATACTTCCTCAAACTCATCATAAACAAACGACGATTCGATTTCTAACATTTCTTCTTCTGTGGATCCAACTCCAATCTTTTCAAATAGCTTTCCTTTATAATTGTCCAACGTTGTTATTCTAAACAATTTATTATGATGTTAGCATCTAATTAGTACAAAGTAAAATGAGCTATTCCCCCGAAATATAGTATAATCATAATAATAGGAGGAACTCATTATGTCACGTAAAGCAAAACAACACACTAAGCAATTTAAATTGGATGCTGTCAACTATCGCAAAGAACATCCC
>NZ_FOGW01000042.1 GCF_900111325.1 Lachnobacterium bovis | reverse complement strand
AACTTCAGAATGGTTATAACCCATAGATTTTTAGGCTCAGATGGAAAATATTATTATCCGTATGCAGGAGTAGTTTATCCAACCGGAATGCCAGGCTCAAGAGAAGTCTTTTATTTTACAAGGGCATTTGTAGAAAATATAGTCCAAAAAGGATATGAAGATGAATTAGAACTTCAGTTTCAATACATGATGAAAAAAGAATTGATAGTGAATAAAGGCATGTGTACAGTTGGATACACATCACCTGAAACAGCAATAGAACTCAATAAAAAAATCACATCAGGGAAACTGCATGAAGCATGCTAAAAAACAAATAAAAATTAAAAAATAATTAAAAAAGGAGAATAAAGCATGTCAGGTAAGAAAGAAAATTTAGATGTAAATCTATCAGAACTTAAAGCAAGTACTGATTACCTTCAACAGTCGATAGATACATATGAGAAGCTTTCTAAGGATCCGTTTAAAGAGGAGTTAGAAGTGCTAAATACAATGAGTTCAGATTTTATAGATTCGTTTTATATATTATTAAAAGACATTAGTGATTCGGCAGTTAAACTAAGTGATGATTATAAATCTATTGCAAAAAATGCGGCAAAGATAATTAAAAATTTAGAAGAAGTTGATCATAAACAGGCAGAAAAAATTTTAAAGAATTCCCAAGGAGGAAAGTATAAAAATGACAGAAGTTGATGCAAAAAATTACGTAAATGAAATTGTTAATGCGGCAAATTCATTAGAGAAAAGTTTCAAAAATAATTTTGAAGACATGGATTTAGAAAATACTATAATAAGGACAAAAATGGAAACTATTGTACAAAATGCAGTTTCAGATTTAGAAAAATTAAAATCAGATATTCAAGATTTAAAATTTGACAAAATATAGAAAATTTTATAAACGATTAAGAAAGGAGAAGTTTTGAAAACAGATTTAAAAATCAATTATACAGGTCTTGAGGTAATTGCAAGCAAAATTGAAGAATATAGAGAGGCAATAGAAAATATCAATGAAGCGATAGAAAGGCTAGATAGAGTACTAACAAAACAAGAGTCAAAATCTACTAAAAAATTATCGGAAAAAATAAGTAAAATGTACAATGATAGATCAGAATTAATCAATACACTTGAAAAATTAGAAAAATTAGTGCATGATTATACTGATGATATGTCAAAATTGGCACCGTGCAAAGCAGAAGGAGTGAATACTAGAGTTGACAGTTTGGATATTAAATTTAATTTGTTCCAAATAAGGTGCTCAAAATACGATTTTAAAACAAAGACGGCTAGTACTCCTTTAGATAAAAGTACATATATATATTCAGCGGATCCTAAAAATGCAGAAACAAATAAAAAGATGAAGGCAAATTATGAGAAAATAGTAAAGTTTCATGAATCAAGAATTTTGCCCACATTGAATAAGATGCACAATTATTATGACGAACTAAATGATATATACGAAAATGTTATATCAGAGTATGAAAATACAGATGATGTATATCAAACAAGAATGAATCAGTTGTATAATGAGTCTATAGATAGTGGACAACGATGGAAGGACTTTGGAAACAAAGTTGGTAGTATTTTAGATGCGTTTTCCACATCATTTGTGAAGGCATTTGCATTAGCGTTTATAGTAGGGCTTTTATGTGTAGCATTTCCAGAGTATGCAGTCGCAATAATAATTATAGCTATGGTTGCAGTACCATTAGGGCAGAGTGCAATATCATATGCACCGGATGGTGCCTTTGATTGGCCATTATTACGCGAATTTAAAAACGAATGCAATGCAACAAAAGATGATATTGGAAAAATGTGTAATGCTGCAATAGAAAGAGGACCAATTGGAATACTAGAAGTAATAGGGCAAGATTTAGAAGATAATTGTCAGACAGAAGAAGGCTATGCATCGTTATTTGGCAGTGTAGCAGGATCTGTTATGGGAGGAAAGTTTGCTCAGGACTCTTATGAACTATATGGTCCTAAAAAATTAAAAAAAGCTAACTTTGAAGCTGTTCGAAAAATGCTTAACGAATCAGAATTAGAAGAAATAAAAGACCCTAAAATGGAAATGGCGGATTCTGTAGAAGGCAGCAACAAAGGAGAAACTACTGTTAAAACTCCTAATAAACTCCAAGAATTAAGTAGTGCAGTACTTAGAAAATTTGATGACGCTATTGACAAGGAGTTCATGGAGAGAGCTAATAGTACAATAAGAGAAAAAATGTCAGGAGGTATAAGAAGACATTATAATACTGGTTATGCCGAAGCTCATGTCACAGGTTTAGATAAGACGACGTATTTTGCACATAGTAGTGTAGATTCTCTAGAGGATTTAGCAAAAAAATATCCTAGAGAGACGGTTGAACGTGCAGAAGGAATCTCTACTTTACCACCGGAGGATGAAAGAGTATTTGAAGCACTGAAGGTAAATAAACAAAATGTTGTAAATGGAAGAGATGCTTATTATAGATATAATGATACAGAATATAAAATATTAAATGAAATAGCAACAAGGATCGGAGACAATCCAGAGGCATCGGGACACATAAAGATGTATTCAGATTTGAAGAGTTGTCCAAGCTGTCAGCATGTTATAAAACAATTCCAAGCACGGTACCCGAAAATAAAAGTTGAAGTAATATATAAAAAGGCAGGAGGAGGAAAATAGATGGAAGAAAAGCCTTTTGAATTTAAATATTTTGTTATAGATGATATATATAGAGACGTTCTAAATTCAGATGATACATTTGGAATATCATTCCAAAAATGTTGGGTCTCACTTTGTGGTTACATAGATAGTGATACAATTTTATCAATAATGATATTATCTGAAATGTTTGCGCTTACAATAGCAAATGATGTTAAAGTGTATGCAGATGATGTAAAAGATATAGAGAAACTTCTAAAATTGTATAATACTTTAAATGTGAAAAATCTTTTAATATCATCAGAGTATGAATATTTAAAGGAAGATATGAAAATAATAGAGTATTTTTATGAAAAAAGTAAGGACGTGATAAAAGAAGGATTTCCACGTAGAGCAAGTGATTTTTTTGAAGAAATCCCTAAATTCTATGTAGAAAAAGTTTTACTAGGAGAAGATCCAAACCATAGATTAGAAAATATTACAGAAGATAATTCCTTTGAACTAGATTATTTAATTTATGCATACTATTATAGAGGAATTTTTAAAGATAAGCTAACGGAACAACAAGCATTCGATAGATGTTTGATAAAATTTAAAAAATATCTAGAGGAAGATTCGATAAAAACAGTTATTGCAGTAGCTGCATTAACAAATATTTTAGTATGGAGTAAGGAACTAGACTTAACAAGAAAATTCAAAAGTTTGATTGATAAGGCTGCTGAACTATATAAAACTTTTGATGTGAAAAGTATATTATCAGGAGACAGATTAGAGTTCTTAGAAGATTCAATGCGTGATATTAATAGACTTTATAAATATGAATTACCAGAATAAAAAGTAAAGTATTCCCGAAGATACTTTAGAGTTAATTAGAAAGCGAGAAAGACTAATGAAAAACAAATTATTTGATTTATTTACAGGAACAAAAACTGAAAAGAATCAAAGTAGATTCTTTGCATTAAAAAATGATGTTGTAGAAAATATTTATGATAATCTATATGCATACGATTTTTCGTACGGACAAGCGACTAGTAAGTGTTACGTTGATATGGGCGGAGTCATAGAAGAAGATAATGTTGATGCTTTGGTAGTATTAGTTGAGATTATGGCATCAAAGGTTAGAAATGATGCAGAGTTCTTTTATGGAGATTTAGAAGATTTAGAACGAATTTTTAAATTACAAAAATCTTTAAATATACAAGAAGAATTGTCAATTCCAGAAAGAGAATACCTAGAGCACGATGTAAAAATACTTGAAACATACTATAACAAATTCAAAGATGCCATTACAAAGGATAATCTAATTAAGCCAAGTGATGTGATAGATGCTCCAATTCCTAAAATGTCTTGTGAAGAAGTTTTACATAAAGAAGATCAGGAGCAGCATTTAGATAATATAAGTGAAGATAGTTCGTTTGAATTAGAATATTTAATAAATGTTGAATTTTACAATGAAATGTATAAAGAAAAGAATTCTCCAAGAGAGGCTATGGATAAATGTTATGTAAGATTCAATAAATATATAAAAAGCTTATCAATTCAGTCAGCACTTGCGATGACACTTATTATTAGACTTCTTGTCAAATTTGGTGAAGAAGTTAAAGAGTCTGAATTGACAGATATGTACACAGCTTTTACAATTTACAATTCAGTTAATGCAAAAAAAATACTAGAAAAAGATAGATTTGAACTACTCAAAGAAGATGTAGAAATGATGCAAGATAAAGAAAAATTTTCAGAGTTCTTGGTGTTAGGACAGTTAAAATTTATCAAACCAATTCCAAGGGAATATGAAAAAGTTTTCAAAACATTGATGGTTAATAGCAAAAATGAGATCAACGGGAAATTAGCATATGATAGATTTGCAGATCCAACTTTTGTTAATTTAAATGATATAGCATTGAGATTAGGGGACAACTATGGATCTTCAGGAAATGTTAAAATACATGTTGAATTATATCCATGTCCAAGTTGCCAATACGTTATAAAACAGTTTCAAGAAAGATATAAAAACATAAAGTTGGAAGTTGTATATGGAAAGATTTCTTAATAATTTAAGAAAATTAAAAGCATTATAGCTAAAAAAATATGGCAAAGTAAAATAAATGTAACCACAAAGATTAAGGTTTTATACAGTTAAAAGTTATACTTTTAGATGAGTATGAAATTGAAATGTCTTTGTGGTTTTTTCTTACTTTTCTTGACGAAACTCAAAAAGTGATACAAAATTAGTGTATTAGTGTGTTGACATGAGAAATCTTGTAAACTGCGAATAAGTAAGGTTTCATAGAAGTCTTATGAAAATCTAGACGATGACTATGAATCGAGCTACGTAGACGGCTTGCATGAAAAGTGGAAAGCATTATCAGATAGAGGAATATATGGTGTTCTAGAATGTATAGGTCAAGACATCGGAGATGCAAGTCAGACAGGTAAAGGACTTGCATCGATAACAGGTTCAATAACAGGAATGATAACAGGAAGTTTTGCAGGAGATAAGCTTAGTTTAAAAGTAAAAAAAGTAAAGGCTGCAAAAGCAAAGGCAAAAAGTTTAAAAATTTCTGAAACAAAAGATGAAGGTGCGGCACTTGTTTCTCAATTAGATGCAAGTGGTGTAAAATATAATAAAAAGGACATTGTAGCAATTTCAAGCGGAAGTATTGACTATATCGTTGGAGCTAATCCTAAATCAAATTAAAAGGAGAAATCACATGAAAAAATTAAAATTATCTCTTGAATATCAATGTTATCCAATTTGGAGTTATGATGAAGACGGTTCTTTAATAGACAATGACTTGCCAGAAGAACTTAGAAACGATGAAGAACTTGATAATCTGTTGTTAGATATCCAAGAAACTTTCGATGGATTATACATAGATACACCAAGCAAATTTACTTCCAACGACTTTTCTTCAGATGATGAGAAAAAGGCGTTTCATTCTAAAATAGATAAGGCATTAAATCTATTGATTAATCGATACGGAAGTGAGTATGAAATCGAATCAAAGTATCAAAAAAACTCCTGATAAAACAATTATTCTTATGATATTTTCAATTTATTTATAACAGCGAAAGCAGGATATAGACCATGCTTTCGCTGTTTTTTATTATACTCCCATTTAGAATGAAAGTATATCAGCCATTACATTACCGATATTGTCGTCAGTAACAGGCTCAGGTGCATCCCATGTTTCGGGACTGGAGGAGACACAAGAAGAAGGATTAGCCTCTGTAGTTCCCGAAACAATGGCGATGTTACCGTCAAGTCTAGCTACGATTTTGTTTGCAAGTTCATCAAGTGGCAGTTCGTTTATGGAATATTTGCAAGAAGATGAGCAAAATCTAGGTTTTAGCATAATTTATACCACAGATAATGAAGCAAATTTGCCTGAAAATATCCATACAATTGTGTTGCTAGAAAATTCAAAAACAGGTCGTTTGTTGATTAATGAAGGCGTCAGAGTTAATAGAAAATTTAATCTTGTAAAACAAGAAAAAGATGTGATTTTAGCAAAAGACGAAGATTTAGAAAAATCAGCTAGAAAGCTTTCAGCCATAGAACATGA
>NZ_FOGW01000027.1 GCF_900111325.1 Lachnobacterium bovis | reverse complement strand
CCTGTACATGGCAGGTTACCCACGCGTTACTCACCCGTCCGCCACTCAGTCGCATTATCTTCCTCCCGAAGAATTCAAATAATGTGCTTCGTTCGACTTGCATGTGTTAAGCACGCCGCCAGCGTTCATCCTGAGCCAGGATCAAACTCTCATTTTAAAATTTGATTCTCAGAACTTAGCTTGGCTAATTTCCTTGTTACTGTTTAAAGGTGCATCTTCTCTCAGATGCTGTTCGTGTAATCTTTCGATTACTTGAATAATTCTCTTTAGAATCTTTCAAGGTTTTTCACTATTTAGTTATCAAAGTTTTTGTCGTTGCAATTCTTAAAGACATTTTTTTATGTCGTGCCTTGCAGCTTTTATAATATATCATACATTCAATGCTTTGTCAACACTTTTTTCAATTAATTTTTTTGAAGCGGAGAAGGAGGGATTCGAACCCTCGCGCCGGTCACCCGACCTATACCCTTAGCAGGGGCACCTCTTCGGCCTCTTGAGTACTTCTCCGAATTCTTTTTTTAAAATTAATTTCTCTGCATGACGCATTATTTATTTTACTAAAGGAATTCTTTTTTGTCAATAGTTTTTTTATAATTTTTTATTTTTTATTTTATAATCCTTTTCTTATTATTTTTTGCGACAATATTTTTTGTCTTTTTTCTATTTTTGCAATTATATTCTATTTTTATATTTACTATATATACTATATTTTATATTTACTATATATACTATATTTTATATTTACTGTATATACTATACAAAATATTCTTTTATATATCTCTATTAACACCATTGGAGTTATCTTATATTGCTATTACATTATGGGATTTTGATCTTAGAATGATATAGTATATCCTTATCATTCTTTTTGATTATACTATAAATATTTCAATTTTAATCTATAATAAAAAATAGAGACGTAATCAAAATATAGCGGACATTCTAAATTTGATTACTCTCTATCTTTTTTAACTAATCTTATTAAAAGATCTTTTAATTATCTTCTTTTTCTTCCGATTCTTGATCTTCTTCTGAATTTTCGTCATCATCAGACATTAAACTTTTATCTTCTCTAACTTTTGCAACACTTGCAACTTTAACGTTCTCATCTAAGTCAATCAATTTAACTCCGGATGTTACTCTTCCAGAAAGTGCTGTATCTTCAACTTTAATTCTGATTATGATACCTTCTGTTGTTATAAGCATTACTTCATTTTCTGCTGTTACAGCCTTAACTCCAACTAAACAACCTGTTTTTTCTGTAATCTTATAGCATTTTACTCCTTTACCTCCACGATTTTGTGGTGTAAATTCATTCATTAATGTACATTTACCTATACCATTTTCAGATACTATTAATAATGCGTCACCTTGAGTATCAATTTGCATAGCTATTACTTCATCTTCAGCAGATAAATTCATACCAATAACGCCCATTGTTGTTCTTCCTGTAGTTCTTACATCAGCTTCTTTGAACTTGATACATTGACCATATTTAGTAAATAACATTATCTCATTGTCATCATTTGTGATTTTAACCTCAATTAATTCGTCATCATCACGTAATTTAATTGCAGCTAAACCATTTTTTCTAATATTTTCATAATCACAAACAGATGTCTTTTTGACAATACCTTTCTTAGTAGCCATAAATAGATATTGATCTTTTTTGTACTCTTTAATTGGTATCATTGCAGTTATTTTCTCATTTGGCTGTAATGGTATTAGATTAATTATAGCTGTTCCTCTTGCAGTTCGACTTGCTTCAGGAATTTCATAAGCTTTAATTCTGTACACTCTACCTTCATTTGTGAAGAACATTAAGTAATGATGTGAAGTTGTCATCATCATTTCATCAATGTAATCACCGTCAATAGTCTCCATTCCTTTTATACCTTTACCACCTCTATGTTGAGCTTTAAAATTGTCTATATCCATTCTCTTGATATAACCAACTTTTGTCATTGTGATAACTGTATTCTTCTCTGGAATAAGATCTTCCATTGACATATCATATTCATCGTATCCGATTTGAGTTCTTCTCTCATCTGAGAATTTATCTTTAATAGCTAAAATTTCTTCTTTTATAACTGTTAATAGTTTATTCTCATCAGCTAAAATAGCTTTCAATTCGGCAATTTTCTCCATCAACTGCTGATATTCTGACTCAATTTTCTCTCGCTCTAAACCTGTGAGTGCACGTAATCTCATATCTACAATAGCTTGAGACTGAGCTTCTGATAAAGAGAATCTATTAATTAATCTCTCTTTTGCTTCTGCAGTTGTTTTACTACTTCTAATGATTTGAATTACTTCATCAATATTATCTAATGCAATTATTAAACCTTGTAAAATATGAGCACGTTCTTCCGCTTTGTTTAAATCATATTTTGTACGTCTAGTAATTACATCTTTTTGATGCTCTAAATAATATTCTAATAATTCTTTTAAATTGAGAATTTTAGGCTCATTATTTACTAAAGCTAAATTTATTACGCCAAAAGTATCTTGTAATTGTGTATGTTTATATAATTGATTTAAAATTACAGATGGATTAACTCCATTCTTTAATTCGATTGCAATACGCATACCCTCTCTGTCTGATTCATCTCTAAGGGCAGTAATACCTTCAATTCTCTTTAATTTTACTAATTCAGCAATTTTCTCAATTAAACGAGCTTTATTTACAAGATATGGTAATTCCGTAACAACAATTCTGTTTTTTCCAGCATGCATTGGTTCAATGTCTGTAACTGCTCTTACTTTAATCTTTCCTCTACCAGTTCTATAAGCTTCATTTATTCCTGAAGTTCCTAAAATTGTACCACCTGTTGGAAAATCTGGGCCTTTAACAATTTTTATTAAATCATCAATTGTTGTTTCCTGATTTTCAATATCATCATCTATTATTTTTACTACAGCATCAATTACTTCTCCTAAGTTATGTGGAGGTATATTGGTTGCCATACCTACTGCTATACCTGTAGTACCATTTACAAGAAGATTAGGATATCTTGATGGTAATACAACAGGCTCTTTTTCTGTCTCATCAAAGTTTGGAGTAAAATCAACTGTATCTTTGTTAATATCTTCAATCATTTTGATTGAAATTTTACTTAATCTTGCCTCTGTATAACGCATCGCAGCTGCACCATCACCATCGACAGATCCAAAGTTACCATGACCATCAACCAATGGATATCTTGTAGACCATTGCTGAGCCATATTTACTAAGGCACCATAAATAGAACTATCACCGTGTGGATGGTATTTACCCATAGTGTCACCAACAATACGTGCTGATTTTCTATGTGGCTTATCAGGTGTATTATTTAACTCAATCATTGAATATAAAACTCTTCTCTGAACTGGTTTCAAACCATCTCTTACATCAGGTAATGCTCTAGATGCAATTACACTCATAGCATAATCTATATAGGAGGTCTCCATAGTTTTCTTTAAATCAACTTGAAGTATTTGGTCAAAAATTTTGTCATCCATTTAAATGTATTCCTCCTTAAATATCTAAATTTTGTACATATTTTGCATTTGTCTCAATGAATTCTCTTCTTGGTTCTACCTTATCACCCATCAATGTAGTAAATGTTACATCTACCTCGGATGCTGATTCATCATCCATTGTTACTCGTTTAAGAATTCTGTTTGCAGGATCCATAGTTGTTTCCCAAAGCTGTTCTGCATCCATTTCACCCAATCCTTTATAACGTTGTATTTTATTATTTTGATCTCTTCCGATTTCGCTAATAATTTTGTTTAGTTCTTCATCACTGTATGCATACCAAACTTTTTTATTTTTTTCAATTTTATATAGCGGTGGTGTTGCCAAATAAACATGACCCTCTTTAATTAACTCAGGCATGAATCTATACAAGAATGTTAACATCAATGTTTCAATATGTGCACCATCAACGTCGGCATCTGTCATAATAATAATCTTATCGTAACGTAATTTAGAAAGATCAAAATCATCTAAAATACCTGTTCCAAAAGCTGTTATCATTGATCTAATTTCTTCGTTGTTAAAAATTTTATCAGGTCTTGCTTTTTCAACATTAAGAATTTTTCCTCTCAAAGGTAAAATTGCCTGTGTTGCACGACTTCTTGCAACTTTTGCAGAACCTCCGGCCGAATCTCCCTCGACTATAAATATTTCACAATTTTTAGGATCTTTATCAGAACAATCTGCTAATTTTCCTGGCAAAGAAGTATTTTCTAATGCTGATTTTCTTCTAGTAGCCTCCCTTGCTGATCTAGCAGCTTCTCTTGCTCTTTGTGCTAAAATTGATTTCGAAATAATCTGTTTTGCAACATCCGGATTCTGCTCTAAGAAATATGTTAACTGTTCACTAACAATTGAATCTACTGCACCTCGTGCCTCACTATTACCAAGTTTTTGCTTTGTTTGACCCTCAAACTGTGGTTCTTCAATTTTTACGCTAATAATAGCAGTTAAACCTTCTCTTATATCTTCTCCGTTTAAAGGTTGATCATTATCTTTAATCATTTTTGTCGCTTTTGCATAGTTATTAAATGTTTTAGTAATAGCATTTCTAAAACCAGTTAAATGAGTTCCACCTTCTGGAGTAATGATATTATTTACAAAGCTATATGCAGAATCATTATATGATTCATTATGTTGCATAGCTACTTCAACATAAACATTATTTCTTTTTCCTTCGCAATAGATAACCTCGTCATATAAGGCTTCTTTTCCACGATTTAAATATTCAACAAATTCTTTTATTCCACCAGCATAATGGAAAACATGATTGTGTTTAGAATTTTCTCTTGTATCGATTAATGTGATTTTTAAACCTTTTGTTAAAAATGCAGTTTCTCTTAATCTTTGTTTTAATATGTCATACTTGAATTCAGTAACTTCAAAAATAGTATCATCTGGTAAAAAATGTACTTTGGTTCCATGCTTGTCTTTATCGCATTCACCAACAATTTCTACAGAGCCATTTGGTACACCACGTGTATATGTCTGTCTATAAATTTTGCCTTCTCTAGCAACTTCTACTTCTAGGCTATTTGATAAAGCATTAACTACTGATGCACCTACACCATGTAAGCCACCAGAAACTTTATAGCCTCCGCCACCAAATTTTCCTCCAGCATGGAGAACAGTAAACACTACTTCTAATGCTGATTTATTTGCTTTATGATTTGTTCCAACTGGAATTCCTCTACCATTATCGATAACTGTAATCGAATTATCCTCTTCAACTACGACTTGTATAGAATTACAATATCCAGCTAAAGCTTCATCTACGGCATTATCAACAATTTCATAAACCAGATGGTGTAAACCTCTCTCTGATGTACTACCAATGTACATACCTGGTCTTTTTCTTACAGCTTCTAATCCTTCGAGAATTTGAATCTGATCAGCACCATATTCCTGATTCTTGTTTATTTCTTCACTCATGAACTGCCTCCTAATCTTGAGTAATTTGTTTTATTCAAATTTCAAATTTTCCAATTCCTCAACTGTACCATTTGAAACTTTAAAAATCTTATTGATTTCAAATCTATTTCTAACAAACTCTTCCACACCAGTACATGTGATTAAAGTTTGAATATTACTAATACTGTTCAACAAATAATTCTGTCTATTACTGTCTAATTCTGATAAAACGTCATCTAATAATAAGATTGGTGTGTCGTTTACTGTCTCTTCGACTAATTTTATTTCAGCCAATTTTAGAGATAGAGCAACCGTTCTTTGCTGCCCTTGTGAACCATACTTACGTACATCAATCCCATTAATTTCAAAAGAAATATCATCTCTATGTGGTCCAACAGATGTCTGCATAAATTTTAAATCTTTAATTTGATTATTCAATAACTTACTTTCAAACTGATCGCTATTTACATCTGCTTCATAAAAAATCTCAAGTTTCTCTTTACCACCAGAAATATTTTTATGTATCTCAGACAAAATTTGTCCTAAATTTTTAACAAATTTCTCCCTGCGTTTTATAATTTCATTTCCACAATTAACTAACTGCATATCCCATATTTCTAGGGTATCCTTCAGTTGTGGATTAAACGAAATTTCTTTGAGTAAACGATTTCTCTGCATTAAAATTTTATTATATTTAGACAAATTAGACATATATATTTTGTCTAATTGAGATAATTCACCATCAATAAAACGTCGTCTAGCTGCGGGACCATTTTTTATAATATTTAAATCCTCTGGAGAAAAAAATACCATGTTGATTATCCCGTACAATTCACTAGCCTTTTTTATTGGGATCTGATTCAAAGCAATACCCTTACTATGATTTTTTTTTAGATGAATATCAATTCTGTAAGGGATATCTTTTTTTGTTAAATTAGTTCTAATATGCGCTTCATCATTTTTAAATTTTATTAACTCCCTATCTTTGCTTCCCCTATGGGATTTTGTTGTAGCTGAAAGATAGGCAGCTTCTAAAATATTAGTTTTACCTTGAGCATTATCTCCAAAAAAAATATTAGTACCCTTATCCAATTTTAAATTTAATAATTCGTAATTTCTAAAATTAGACAATTCTATTGCATTAATTATCATTTGCTTATTTTAATGACTTCACCGTTATAGGTTACTTCATCACCATCATATAATTTTTTTCCTCGTCTAGTATCAACTTGACCATTAACTTGAACTAATCCATCAAGGATTACCATTTTGGCATCTACACCAGAATCTACTAATCCGGCTTTTTTTAAAGCCTGACCTAATTTAATAAATTCTTCTGATTCTTTAATTGTTATTTCTATCATTTTTTCTCCTAATTTGCTATTGCATTAAAATTTACAGGTAAAATTAAATATATAAATGTGCCCTTATCATCTTTTATAAAACAAGGCGCCTTTGGATTAATCATATATAAATTAATTTCATCTTCATCGATTGCTTTTAAAGCATCTGTAAAGAATTTAGGATTAAATCCAATCATGATATCTCGACCATCTTTTTCAATGTCAATATTTTCATCCATTGAACCTATATATGAATTAATCATTACTTCCATGTTTGAATCTGTGATATTCATGATAATTGGTTTTTTATCACTTTCTTTTACGAGAAGAGTAGCTCTATCAATACTTTCATAGAGCTCTTTTTTATTTATTTGAACTTTAGTTTCGTAATCTGTAGATAACATTGAATCTATTTTAAAATAGTCACCTTCAATTAATCTAGATACAACTGTTGTTTTTTCAAATTCAAAGACAATGTGATTATTGGTGTTGTAAATTAACACATTTTCATTCACATTACCAGGGATAATATTTTTTATTTCTTTTAAAGTTTTACCTGGCACAATTAACTCTCTTGGAGAATAACTTTCTTTTAATTCAATGTAACGTACAGCAATTCTATGTCTATCAAGTGCTACAACTTCTAAATTATTCTCATTAATTTTGAATAATTCACCAGTCATAAGTTTATTATTGTCATCATTAGCTATTGCAAAAGATGTTCTCTCTATTACATCTTTTAGAGAAAATTGAGAAATTGTAATTCCTTGAGATTTTTCGATAAAAGGTAAGTATGAAAAATCATCCCCAGATTTACCTAAAATATCAAATTTAGCTTTTTCACAACTAATATGTGCTTTAAAGTTTTCATCTGTTTCGATAGTAACCATGTTATCAGGTAATTTACTAACTATGTTAGAAAAAATTGTAGAATCTAAAGCAATGATACCATGTTCTTGAACATCACCTTCTATTATTGTTTCAATACCAAGTTCAGTGTCGTTGGCTGTTAATTTAATTTCGTTAGTAGTTGCATCGATTAAGATACATTCAAGTATAGGCATAGTTGTTCTAGTAGGAACTGCCCTTTGAACAGTTTTAACTCCGTTGTATAAATTTGATTTAGAACAAATAAATTTCATGTGTGAGTGCCTCCCGCGTAAAATAAATAAAATATATAAATAATCCGTAGTAATCTTCTTAGGGGGTGTTAATAAGTTAATAAGTGTTAAAAACGTGATAAAACCGCCATTTAGAAGAATAAAATCGACTGTATAAGTGTGTTAAAAAGTTGCGGATTAAACAGGGACAGAATGTGAATAACAACATCCAAAATTCACAAAGTCGTGGAAAATAAGGAAAGTTATCCATAATATCAAGGCGTATCAACGTAGTATGAACGTGGAAAAGTTAAAAACATCTTGATAACTCTGTTGATCCATTAGGTTTAAAACGCAAAAATAATAACAAATTACGAGTTTCTTCTATATAAATGTAATTTTTATAATCATTTATTATATATATTTAGTTTGGATTAATTTTCTTTTTAATAGTTTCAATGGTATTACGAATATTTTCATTAGAGTCATATTCCTCAGTAATTTTTTTAATACCATGAATAATTGTTGAGTGATCACGTCCACCAAGTAATGAACCTATAGTATCAAGTGGAATATCTGTCATATTTTTACATAAATACATAGCAATTTGTCTTGGCTTAGCTATATCACTACTTCTACTTTTAGATATCATTTGGTCTAAAGAAATCTGGAAGTGTTCTGCTACAATTTCTATAATTAATTGTGGAGTTATTTCTTTAGGTTTATCAGGAGTTATAATATTTTGTAATTCCTTTTGAGCGATATCCATAGTAATTTCTTCATGAACTAAATTGTTGTATGCAAGTAATTTATTCAATGCACCCTCTAATTCACGAACGTTGGATTTTATATTATTGGCAATGAAATTTAATATTTCATCATTTATGTTAAAATTATCATTTGTTGCTTTTTTTCTTAAAATTGCCATTCTAGTTTCGTAATCCGGTGTACCGATGTCGGCCATTAAGCCCCATTCAAAACGAGATCTAATTCTTTCTTCTAAAGTCTCCATTTCTTTTGGAGGTTTATCTGATGTCAAAATGATTTGTTTTCCTTGAGTTTGTAAGGCATTGAAAGTATGGAAAAATTCTTCCTGAGTACTCTCTTTTCCTATTATAAATTGGATATCATCGATCATTAAAACATCAACTTTACGATATTTGTCTCTAAATTTAGTCATCGAAGAGGCATTACCATTACGAATAGATTCGATAACCTCATTAGTAAATTCCTCTGATGTAACATAGAGAACTTTGGTAGTAGGATTTTTTTCTAAAATAAAATGACCAATAGAATGCATTAAGTGAGTTTTACCTAATCCTGGACCACCATAAATATAAAGTGGATTATATGCTTCACCTGGAGATTCAGCTACAGCAAGTGATGCGGATTGTGCAAATCTATTGTTGTTACCTACAACAAATGTATCGAATGTATAGTTTGGATTTAGATTGGAACTTTCAATTGATACATTATTTTTAATAGGTTTTGATACTTTAGAAGCTGGATTAATTTGTGAGGCTTGTTCTGGTAAAATAAATTTCACCTCAAAAACAGTACCTGTTACTTCTGCAATAATGGTTTTGAGTGGCAAATGATATTTTTTTGAAATATACCCCAAAGCCATAGGTTCAGAAGGCACTAAAATATATAAGGTATTGTCCATTATTCCATATGGTTCTAAAGGACGTAACCAAGTATCAAAAGAAACATCACTAATTTCATATTCACTTTTGACGGTATTTAATATTTCATTCCATTTGTCTAGTATTTTGTCCATTGTACTTCTCCAAATCTAATAAATTCAATGTTTATCCTAAAATATACATAATATTGAAATGTGAATAAAAAAGTATTTTAGGGTACACAAATAAAAGTCACACATTATTTGCAAAAAATAATATGTATACTTCGTATAAAAAATCTAGCAGAAAGTGGATAAAATATATGTTTAAAAAAAAAGGGTATACTTTTCCACAATCTTACAAATATAATACTACACTATTTGAAGAAGTAATTCAATGTAAAAAATATCTTTATCGGTAAAAATTATAAAAAATTAAGGTTATCAAGATAAAATAAACTGGTTTTCCACAAGTTATAAACAAAATGTGGATAACTCGGAATATTGTCAACATGGTATGGATAAAAAGAAATGCGAGAAGAAGAAAAATAAGATATTAACACAAAAGAAAACGCTGTAAAATCAAGCATAGCAGAGTTATCAACATACAAAATGTGGATAAGTAGATAATCTTGAAAACTATGTTGAAAATCAAAAAAAAGTGAAAAGATATACACAAAAAATGCCTCGAAAAGAAGTTATAAAAAAATCAACAAAAAAAATATCAACAGAATGTTGAAAATTAAGATAAATTTAATAAATGAAATTCATTAGAATTGCTTGACTTGATAGGTTTTTTTGATATAATTGAAGTGATGTTTTTTAACGTTAAGGAGGTGGATATAAATGAAGATGACATTCCAACCAAAGAAAAGACAGAGATCTAAAGTACACGGATTTAGAAAAAGAATGAGTACTGCAAGCGGCAGAAAAGTATTGGCTGCAAGAAGATTAAAAGGAAGAAAAAAATTATCAGCTTAGGCCACATCATTGTGGTCTTTTCTTCTTTTATATTAAAAAGTAAGGAATATTATTATGAAATTTTCAGAATCATTGAAGAAAAATAGAGAATTTCAAAAGGTATATAGCCAGGGAAAATCATATGCCAATCGATACCTTGTTATGTATGTTTTAAAAAATAATTTGAATGAAAAAAATAGGGTTGGCATTTCAGTTAGTAAAAAAGTTGGAAATAGTGTTATTAGACATCATTTAACAAGATTAATTAGAGAATCATATAGACTACACGAAGAGATGTTTAATAGTGGTTTAGACATTGTAGTTGTTGCAAGAGTAAGTGCTAAAGAAATTAGTTATGCACAAGTTGAAAGTGCGTTATTGCATCTTGCAGATCTTCATGGAATTATTGAACTTGAAAACAAATAAATTAAGAAGATGGAACAATGAAAAATATTTTTATACACTTAATAAAATTTTATAGAAAATATCTTTCTCCAATGAAGAGAACAAAATGCCCATATTATCCAACTTGTTCAACTTATGCTTTAGAAGCAATAGAAAAGTATGGTGCGTTTAAGGGTGGTTTATTAGCTTTGTGGAGAATATTGAGATGTAATCCCTTTTCAAAAGGGGGATATGATCCTGTTCCATAACGGAGGGTTTAGGTTTTATGGCTGATATTTTATTGACAGCAAATTCCGTTGCCATTTTGGGTCCTATTGCTAAATTTTTAGGATGGATTTTGGATAAAATTTATATTTTAGTGAAGATGGCAACTGGTATTGAAAATATTGGTATTAGTATTATTTTATTAACAATTGTTATTCTAGGTATGTTATTTCCTTTAACATTGAAACAACAGAAGTTTTCTATGTTTTCACAGAAAATGCAACCTGAATTAAATGCAATTAGAAAGAAATATGAGGGAAAAAGAGATCAGCAATCAGTGGCTGCTATGCAGCAAGAGACTTCTTTAGTATATAAGAAGTATGGTGTTTCACCAGCTGGTTCATGTGTTCAGATTTTGATACAATTCCCAATTTTACTTTCATTATATCAGGTTTTTTCTAGAGTACCTGCATATATTACAAGTGTAAGATCATCATTTGATGGTTTAGTAGATGGAATTATTAAAACAAGTGGTTACAGAGGAATTATGAAGGGGATTGTGTCTTCTCAAAAATTATCTGTAAGCGTTGATTTTTCAGATAAACATCAGAGTATTGTTAATAATTATATTGTCGATGTATTGTATAAGTTACCACAAGATGGATGGAAAGTTGTTTACGATAAGTTTCCTAAATTACATGGTAATATTGATTCTACAATTCATAGTATTAAACAATATAATTACTTTTTTGGGGTAAATATTTCTGATTCACCATTGACTACTATCAAGGCTGCAATGGCAGACAAAGCATATTTAGTAGTTTTAGTTGCTTTACTTATTCCTGTTTTATCAGGTTTATTCCAATATCTAAATGTTAAGATGATGCCACAACCTGATAATGGTAGTGAACAAATGGCTAATCAAATGAAAACAATGAATAATATTATGCCAATTATTTCACTCGTAATGACATTTTCTGTACCTTCAGGTCTAGGTATTTACTGGGCAACAAGTGGTCTTGTAAGAGTTATTCAACAGATGTTTATCAATAAACATTTTGAAAAAATAGATATTGATGACATTATTAAGCAGAATGAATTAAAATTAAAGAAACAACGTGAAAAGATGGGCATTTATGAAAATCAAATTAATAATGCAGCTCATTACAATACAAAAGGTATTAAGTCTAAAGCTGATTTAAGTGGCTTAGATTTAGATAAAATGAATGAAGCTAGTTCTATGAAAAAGGAAATTAAACCTGGATCATTAGCAGCAAAAGCTAATGCAGTTCAAGAGTTTAATGATAGGAATAGCCGTAAATAATAGGGGGGCATTAGGATGGATTTTATTGAAATTTCTGCAAAAACTGTTAATGATGCATTGACAGAAGCTTCGGTTAAATTTGGAACAACTAGTGATCAGATTGAATACGAAGTGGTTGAGAAGGGAAGCACAGGATTTTTAGGTTTAGGAAGTAAAAATGCTGTAATTAGAGCTAGAAAAAAATTTTCAATTGAAGACAGAGTAAGAAATTTTCTTACAGAAGTTTTTGAAGCTATGAATTTGAAAGTTGAACTACTTATTAAAGTAGATGAAATTAATAGTCAAATAGACGTAGACTTAAAGGGAGACGAAATGGGGCTTTTAATAGGCAAAAGAGGTCAAACTTTAGATGCATTACAATATTTGACAAATCTTTCTGTAAATAAAAATGCAGATAATTATTACAAAGTAAAAATTGATACTGAAGATTACAGAAATAGAAGAAAAGCTACATTGGAAAATTTGGCAAAAAATATAGCATTTAAGGTTAAGCGAACACATAGATCGGTAGAGCTTGAGCCAATGAATCCTTTTGAAAGAAGAGTAATTCATTCAGCTTTACAGAATGATCGCTATGTCACAACCCATAGTGAAGGTGATGAACCTTATAGACATGTAGTTGTTACATTAAAGAAATAATTTATGGGTATCCGAGAGGATACCCTTTTTTAAAATTAGTATACGAGGTAGATATAAAATGAAAACAGACACTATTGCAGCAATTGCAACAGCATTAACTCCATCTGGTATAGGAATTATACGTATTAGTGGACAAGATGCTATGAATATTATTGATAAAGTTTATAGATCAAAGAATAATGATAAATTGTTGAGTGATGTGAAATCTCATACTATTCATTATGGATATATTTATGATGGTGAAGAAATGGTTGACGAAGTTATGGTACTTGTCATGAGAGCACCTAATTCATATACAAAGGAAGATACTGTTGAAATTGATTGTCATGGTGGCGTTTTTGTTATGAAGAGAATTCTTGAAACTGTCTTAAAGTATGGTGCAAGACCAGCCGAACCGGGCGAATTTACAAAAAGAGCTTTTCTAAATGGTCGCATTGATTTATCACAAGCAGAATCGGTAATCGATATTATTAATTCAAAAAATGAGTACGCATTGAATAGTTCATTAAGTCAGTTAAAGGGTTCTATTAAAAGAGATATTATAAAAAACAGAGAAAAACTTATACATGAGATTGCTTTTATAGAAACAGCACTTGATGATCCAGAACATATTTCGTTAGAGGGATATCCAGAAAAATTATATGTGATAGTAGCTAAAATGTTAGAGGAAATTAATCATCTAATAAAAAGTGCTGATAATGGAAAAATTATTAAAGAAGGAATTAAGACAGCAATTGTTGGAAAACCAAATGCAGGTAAATCATCATTACTTAACATTTTAGTGGGTGAAGAAAGAGCAATTGTAACAGATGTCGAGGGTACTACAAGAGATACTCTTGAAGAAAACATTAATTTGAGTGGAATTTCTTTAAACATAATAGATACAGCTGGAATTAGACACACAGAAGATATTGTTGAAAAAATAGGTGTAGATAAAGCAAAGAATTGTATTGATCTTGCAGATTTAGTAATATATGTAATTGATTCTTCTAAGGAATTAGATGAAAATGATTTTGCAATTATGGAGCAGATTAGAGATAAAAAAACAATTATATTATTAAATAAGTCTGATTTATCTAGTAAGACAACCGCTGAGGACGTAAAAAAACATATCGACAAAACAATAATTTCAATATCAGCAAAAGAAGAAATAGGAATTAATGATTTAGAAAATAAAATTAAAGATATGTTCTTTAGTGGTAAAATTTCATTTAATGATGAAGTTATGATTACAAATGTAAGACATAAAAATGCTTTAGCTGAAGCAAAAGAAAGTTTAGAGCTTGTAATAAATAGTATAAGAAATGGTTTACCAGAAGATTTCTTTTCAATTGATTTAATGAATGCATATGAATCATTAGGTACAATTATTGGTGAATCATTAGAAGAAGATTTGGTTAATGAAATCTTCAGTAAGTTTTGTATGGGAAAATAATAATTAATTTTTATTGAAATAGATAATATTTAATTATATATTATAGATGATACTTTTAGTAAATTTTAACATCAGAGAAAGAAGGAAAAAAATGCCTGCAATAGTTGAAAATTATGATGTATGTGTTGTTGGAGCAGGACATGCAGGATGTGAGGCTGCTTTAGCTTGTGCTAGATTAGGGCTCAATACAATTATTTTTACAGTAAGTGTAGATAGTATTGCACTTATGCCATGTAATCCAAATGTTGGAGGAAGTTCTAAAGGACACTTAGTAAGAGAAATTGATGCTCTCGGAGGAGAGATGGGAAAAAATATAGATAAGACTTTTATTCAATCTAAGATGCTTAATAAGTCAAAAGGTCCTGCAGTTCATTCATTAAGAGCTCAGGCCGATAAAGTCGCTTATAGCATGGAGATGAGAAAAACACTTCAAAACACTGATAATTTAACAATAAAACAAATTGAAATTGCTGAAATAATTACAGATGATAATAATAATATAACAGGGGTTAAGTCAGTTACTGGTGCAATTTATAATTGTAAGGCAGCTGTTCTTTGTACTGGAACATATTTAAGAGCAAGATGTTTAACAGGTGAATTTATTAATGAGACAGGTCCTAATGGTTTACAGGCTGCAACTCATTTAACAGATTCATTAAAAGAGCATGGAATTGAAATGTATAGATTTAAAACTGGAACACCAGCTCGTGTAGATAAGAGAAGTTTAGATTTTTCAAAGATGCAAGAGCAATTTGGAGATGAGAGAATCGTTCCATTTTCTTTTACAACAAATCCAGATGATGTTCAAATTGATCAGATTTCATGTTGGTTAACTTATACAAATGAAGAAACACATGAAATTATTAGAAATAATTTAGATAGATCACCAATGTATTCAGGTGTAATTGAAGGAACTGGTCCAAGATATTGTCCTTCGATAGAAGATAAAGTAGTAAAATTTGCTGATAAAAACAGACATCAAATTTTTATTGAGCCAGAAGGTTTAAATACAAATGAAATGTATGTTGGTGGAATGTCTTCATCACTTCCTGAAGATGTTCAGTTAGCAATGTATAGAACTGTTCCAGGAATGGAAAATGTTAAAATTGTTAGAAATGCATATGCGATAGAATACGATTGTATTAATCCAAATCAGTTATATGCTTCACTTGAATTTAAAAATGTTCATGGTTTATTTAGTGGTGGACAATTTAATGGAAGTTCAGGTTACGAAGAAGCTGCATGCCAAGGACTTATTGCTGGTATTAATGCAGCTATGAAAATCTTAAAAAAAGAACCGTTAATTTTGGATAGATCTGAAGCTTATATAGGAGTATTAATTGATGATCTTGTAACAAAAGAAAATTTTGAACCATATAGAATGATGACATCAAGAGCTGAATATAGATTATTGTTAAGACAAGATAATGCTGATTTACGTTTAGCAGAACAAGGTCATCGAGTTGGTCTTTTATCAGATGATAGATATGAATGGGTTCAAAAGAAATCAAAAATGATAGAAGATGAGATAGAACGAATCAATAATGTAAAAATAGGTGCGAATAAAAAAGTTCAGGAATTTTTGGAGAGACATAATAGTATTCCACTTAATACAGGTGTATCACTAGCTGATTTGATGAGAAGACCAGAATTAGGATATGAAAGTCTTGCTGAGTTAGATCCAGAAAGAGTAGAACTTCCAGAAGAAGTAAAAAATCAAGTTGAGATTAATGTTAAGTATGATGGTTATATTAAGAGACAGATTAAACAAGTTGAACATTTTAAAAAGTTAGAAAAGAAAAAATTACCAACTGATTTTGATTATTCAAAAATCGGTGGACTTAGAATTGAATCTGTTCAAAAATTAAATAAATTACAACCATTATCAATTGGTCAGGCATCAAGAATTTCGGGTGTATCTCCAGCAGATATCTCAGTAATTTTAGTTTATTTAGAACAACTAAAATATTCAAATCCAGAATTGTTTTTTCAATTAAATGGTCATGAAGAATAGTAAAATGGAGAATATATATGAAATATAACTTTGATAAATTATATGAATTTGCAAAACAATATGAGATAGAATTAAATGAAAATAAAATTAATCAGTTAACAGAATTTTATGAATTACTTGTTGAAAAAAATAAAGTAATGAATTTGACAGGTATTACAGAATTTGAAGAAGTATTGACAAAACATTTTATTGACAGTATTTCGTTGATACAGGTTTTAAATTTAAATCAGGAAATTAAAATTTTAGATTTGGGAACAGGAGCAGGTTTTCCTGGAATTCCATTGAAAATAGTTTTTCCAGAAATAGATATTTGTTTAGCAGATTCATTAAATAAACGAATACTTTTCCTAGATGAAGTTATTGAAAAATTAAATTTGAAAAAAATTGAAACTGTTCATGCAAGAGCAGAAGATTTAGCAATGAATAAAAAATTCAGAGAACAATTTGATGTGGTAGTATCAAGAGCAGTAGCTAATTTGTCTACTTTATCTGAGTATTGTATTCCATTCGTTAAAATTGGAGGCAAATTTATTTCATATAAATCGGGAAATGTTTCAGATGAAGTAGAAGCTTCTAAGTCAGCTGTATTTCTATTAGGAGGAAAAATAGTAGATGTACATAATTTTATAATTGATGATAATAATAGAAGTTTTATTATTATAGAAAAAAAACAGGGTACATCAAAAAAATATCCAAGAAAAGCAGGAACTCCATCAAAGAAACCATTATAGAATAATTATAAATTACAATAAATAAAAAATAGATACTTCTTTATTAATTTAGAAGTATCTATTTTTTTAAAATCTATTATTTTAAAATCTATTATTTTTATAGTATGTAGATTAAATGTATATTGTTTTATTTGTTGATTAATTTTACAATTTTCATTGGGTTTTCCCAGTGTGGCAATAATTTGCAATTTGATAATGTTATCAAATCAATATTTTCAACATTACGAGTTAGATTGTTGAAAAGTTCATTTGCTTCAAAATTATTTCTTGATGAAATAATAGTTGTAGGTGTTTTTGAATTATCAAAGGCTAAGCCTAGATTCGCATCTAGATAATTTGAAATCATGCTAGAGTATAAATATTTTCCAGCTGAATTATCATAGTGTGAGTTTGAATGAAAAACATCGATTAGGTTTGAATCAACTTTTGTATAATCATAAAAATAACCTAATTTAAAAGCATTAATTATGTTCTTTTTTGAAAATGTAATATTATATATGAATGTTCCTAATACAGGTGTGTTTATAAATTTTTTCTTTAATTTTTCAAGGTAGCTTATTTTACCGATTGTCTGCATAGGTGAAACAGGATTGATCAGATAAATCTGTTTGAATAAATCTGGTTCAAGTTTGTTGGCCATAGCTACAAATGTACTTGAAAAATGTGATGCAACAACTATTGTTTCGCTATTAATTATATTCTTAATGAAAGATGATATTAATTGAACGAAGAAATAATTTGTGTATGTTAAATTTGGTCTATCAGATAATCCACATCCTAACAAGTCTATTGTATAAACGGTATATTTGTTTTCTAAAGCATGTGACAATTTTTCCCATTCTTTGGAAGATGCCATTGGATTAAGATCATGAATTAATAAAATAGGATCTCCATGGCCTCGTTTAGTGTAATATACATTTCCGTATTTATAGTCATAAAAATCACCATCAACCGATGAATCTTTTAATTCTTCGTTAGATTTATAGGAAATATATTTATTATATCCTTCGATTGATGCAATTGCTAGAGTTGAAAAAAATAAAAATTTTTTTGTGAATTTCTTCATATAACTCCTCCTTTATAAAAAGCACTTTATATAATAATTATATATGTCTTTATCGATTTTTACAAATGATTTCTGAAATGATTTTAGAAATTAATTTCTAAAAAATGTTTCACGTGAAACATTTTTTGATAAGGTTATATAAAATATCTAGGTATTTGAGAGAGTGAAATTATAAAAAATAAATTTGTGGGTATAATTGATACTATAATGTATTTAAAAGATATAAAAAAATAATTTATTATCGATATGTTCAAATATTATACTTAGACTCAGTTTTACAGAATATGTAGTTAATAAATCGGTATTGAAAAAAATGTAGTGAGAAAGATAGAAGTATAAATAATAGAATCATTAAGTAATAGTTGTGTAACATTTGAAAAATGCTAGAAGTGTTTTATATAGTATAGCTTTGTGGTTATAATAAGATTTTTAGAAAACTAAATAAAGATAGTATGAAGGAATTTTAAGAAATATTATGAGAGAATCATTTGTAGATTTATAGCACGATATATAAGAAAAATATTTTCAAAATAATTATAATGTTTTTAAATATATTATTAATCTCAATACATGTATAATGTTTTAAGATTTATATGAAAATGAAAAAGAATAAAATAGCAACGAATATTAATGTATTGATAAATAAAATGAATATGGTATTAATCATTATAAAAAGTGACTAAAATGAATTTAGTAGCAACGAATACAAAGGTATTAATAATAAAGAAGATTTATCTGGAAATAAAGTAAAACAAGTCTAAGTAAAGTGTATAACATGATATTAATCAATATTGAATTATATATAAATAAGAAAAAATGTATTATAGGAATAAATAGTGAGTGTATACATTAATATTGAATAAAATTTGTTTTTTAGAATAAGGGTGACTACTTAAGAATATAAAATGTTTCACGTGAAACATTTTTGTGATGGATATCTAAATTTAAGTTATATTTTAATCTAAGATATATTTTGATCTAAGAGAAGTTAATGAAAAATATTTGAAATTTAATTATTAAAAAAATTGTTTATATAAGAATGGTTAAAATAAAATTGAAAGTATTATGTTTAAAATTAAAATGTTATGATCTAAATATATAAAAAATGAATGCTATATGATGAGAAAAATATATATTATATAAAGAAAAAACAATAAATCAAAGAAGATGATATTGTTAATGAATTTAAATATATACTAATATGGAAGTTTTAGTTTACTATGTTTTGTGAAAAATGGAAAAAATGTTTCACGTGAAACATAATTATAGAAAAATGGAAATATAAATGCTATAATAAAAAGTGATTTAGAAGGGTAAGTCCAAAAAACAAGAAAGGATAAAAAAATGGGAAGAATAATAGCAATAGCAAATCAAAAAGGTGGAGTTGGAAAGACAACAACAGCCATAAATGTGGCGGCTTGTATTGCAGAATCAGGTAAAAAGGTCTTAGCAATTGATTTAGATCCCCAAGGTAATATGACAAGTGGTTTGGGCGTTGACAAAAATGAGGTGGAAAATACTGTATATGAATTGATGCTTGACGAATGTTCTATTCAGGAAAGCATTGTGGAATCAGTAGTGGAAAACCTAAATATTATTTCTTCTAATGTGAATTTAGCAGGAGCAGAAATTGAATTATTAGGTATTACAGAAAAAGAATATATTTTAAAAAATGCGGTAGACTATATTAAAGAAGATTATGATTTTATTATAATTGATTGTCCACCATCATTAAATATGTTGACAGTAAATGCGATGACAACAGCAAATACAATTTTAGTTCCAATTCAATGTGAGTATTATGCTCTTGAAGGATTGAGTCAGTTGATGCATACAATTAATTTGGTACAAGATAGACTAAATCCTGAATTAGAGATTGAAGGTTTAGTTTTCACAATGTATGATATGAGAACAAATCTATCTAATCAAGTTGTCGAAAACGTTAGAGAAAATCTCGATACGAAGATTTACGATACAATGATACCAAGAAATATTAAGTTGGCTGAGGCGCCATCATACGGTTTGCCAATTAACATGTATGATAAAAAATCAGCTGGAGCCGAGAGCTATAGAAAACTAGCCAAGGAAATAGTGGATAGAGAGGATATATAAAATGGCACAAAAAAAGAGTGGTTTAGGTAAAGGACTAGATTCTCTTATTGCTGATAAAGTTAGTAATAAAGCAAAAACAAAAAATGTAGAGGAAATAACATCAAATGCAAATGAAGGCATTAAAGTTTCAATTAATAAGGTTGAACCAAATAAGGAACAACCAAGAAAAGATTTTGATGAAGATGCACTTTTAGAATTATCAGAATCAATTAAGCAATATGGTGTTTTACAACCATTGTTAGTTCAGCAAAGGGATGGATTTTATGAAATAATTGCAGGTGAAAGAAGATGGAGAGCTGCAAAAAATGCAGGCTTGAAGGAAGTTCCTGTAATTATAAAAAATCTATCTGAACAAGAAATAGTAGAAATTTCTTTGATTGAAAATATTCAAAGAGAAAACTTAAATCCAATTGAAGAAGCATTAGCATATAAGCGTTTATTAAAAGAATTTAATTTGAAACAAGATGAAGTTGCGGAGAGAGTTTCAAAAAGTAGAACCGCTGTAACCAACTGTATGAGATTGTTAAAATTAAATGATAAAGTTCAGCAGATGATAGTTGATGAAATGATTTCAACTGGACATGCAAGAGCATTGCTTGGAATAAGCGATTTGGAAAAACAATATTTAATTGCTCAAAGAATATTTGATGAAAAATTAAGCGTTAGAGAAACTGAAAAATTAGTTAAGAAAATTCAAAATGGTGAAGATGATAAAAAAACTAATTTGGATAATCAATTGGATGAAAGATTAAAAATAATTTATTCTGATTTAGAGGAACAAATGAAAAGTATTTTTGGAACTAAAGTTAGAATAAATTCCAAAAATGCTGAAAGTGGAAAGCTTGAAATTGAATATTATTCTCAAAATGAGCTAGATAGAATAATTGATATAATTAAAACAAATGTTCAATAAAATAATAGTAACTAGGAGATTGAGATGATAGAAAAATATTTAGGAATTAGTACTGATTATGTTGTAATTGGATTAGCTGCATTAGTTGTTTTATTTTTTATTATAATGATCGCTAATTTAGTTAAGACATCAAAAATAGAGAAAAAGTATAATGCTTTTATGGAAGGACAAGATGGTAAAACATTAGAAGATACATTGATAAAAAGATTAGATCAGGTTGATTCTTTGATTCAAAAAAATAAAAAGAATGAAAAAGACATCGATACTTTATACAAAAAATTTGGTATTACTTTCCAGAAGGTTGGGCTAAAAAAATATGATGCATTTAATGAAATGGGAGGAAAACTTAGTTTTTCTTTATGTTTATTAAATGAAGTCGAAGATGGTGTTATTATTAATGCTGTTCACAGCCGTGAAGGAAGTTACACATATGCAAAAGAAATCATCGGAGGTAATTCAATTTTAGAATTATCAAATGAAGAACAAGAATCGTTAGATATTGCAAAAGGTTTAATTAAAGAAGAGGCTTCTTAAATTAAGGAGAAGATAATGAATAAGTATTTAAAATCAATTGGTTTTTCTGATTTAAATAGAGAAAATTTAGAAGATCTCTTAAAAAGAGTAGAAAAAGAGAACTATTATGAATCGATATCTTTTTTAAATGATGGAACACGGTATGGTGAATTAAGAATGCAAGTTGCACCAAATATTGGTGTAACAGTGTGTGGATATTACAAAGAAGATACAAGTGAATTCGTTAGAGAGTATTACTATCCATTTTTAAAAGGTACTAGTAAAAGTACGAATGAAAAAATTGAAGTAGAAAGATACTATGACAAAGAAGCTCTTTGTGGTATTTGCGATGAAATTAGAATGGGTGTTACACTAATATTTTTTGTTCAAAATATTGGAAATTGTAATACAGAAATAAGAGAGAAAAAAATTTCAAGATGTACATATTTAGCGGGCCTTGCTGAGAGCGGTACTATTTTGTTACCAATTCAGAAGAAAAATAATGGTCAAGTTAAATTTAAAAATAGTATTGAAAGAAAAAATAATGAATTAATTTCTAAGGCTCGCGAAGGCGATGAAGATGCAGTTGAAAATTTAATGGAAAATGAAATTAATACATATTCTACATTGACAAAAAGGATAAAGAATGAAGATGTATTATCAATTGTATCAACAACAATAATTCCTTATGGTGTTGAACCTGATATTTATAATATTATAGGTAATATTAAAAAAGTAAAAAAAGAAATAAATAAGATTTCAAAAGAAGAAATTTATATAATGAAAATTGATGCGAATGGAATAGAGTTTGATATTTGTATAAATAGTAATGATTTATTAGGAGAACCTAAAGTAGGCAGAAGATTTAAAGGTAAAGTTTGGCTACAAGGAGAGGTTTATTATTAGTAAACTCTTTTCAAATCAAGAAAAATGTAGTAAAATAAATTAGTGATGATAATTCAATAATTTATACGTCTTCGTAGCTCAGTTGGATAGAGCGCTCGCCTCCTAAGCGAGAGGCCGGAGGTTCGAATCCTCTCGGGGACGTTATTTGAGGACACAGGAATTGTGCATACAAATAATAGATGACTATTATTTGAAAAAGGACAATGTTCTGTGTCTTTTTGTTAGGAAAAGAAATATTGATTGTTTTATATTTTTACTTTAATTTTCAATTCATATTTTATATATAAATCATATTATTCTGCCGAAAATATATATGATATCGTTAAATATATGAATGAAATGAGGGAGAATAATGAAAGAGAAAAATCCTAATTTATATGAAAAAAAGAAGAAAGTATGTAGTTTTTTTATTGTATTTTCATTAGTAATTTTTATGGGATTAATGATAGTAGAGGTTTATGCTATAAGGGATTTTAGAAAAAATTTGTTTGTTATAGCTACTCTAGGTGGAGTGGCTTTTTGTGCTATTTTTGTTGCGATAATTGAAATATTAAGATTAATAAAATTATACAATCTAGAAAATAAGATGTTGAATGAAGAAATATATAAGGCTCTGAAAAACATGCAGATTATACAAAGTGAAAATTTTGGAAGATTTAGTAGTGATATAGAAAGGGTTATTCAGCACAATAAAGAAATTTTGGATGAAAGTGTTGAAGATATTTTTAAAGTTCAAAAGGAAGTTTCTCTTGCAATTGTTAAAAAAAATGAATCAAGTGCGCAAAAAACTATTGATCAAAACAAAGAAAACGCAGAAGCAATCATAGCAGCCAATATTGATATAAAGGAAAATGTGAATCATATAAAAGATGAAATACAAAATTTTTATGATCATTTGAATGAATTGAAATCAGATATAGGGGATAAAATCGAGAAATTAGATAATATTAACGATAATTCAGAAAGAGCATTAGAGATATGTACTAAGATTTATGATGATATTCATAATGGTTTTGATGAAAAAAATAATATCGAATTAGAGATTAATAATGCTAAGGATGAGATTATACAGAGTCAATCAAATAATAAAATTGATTTCCCAATAGAAAAAATAAATAAAATTGAGAGTGACATAGAAGAAATTAAGAGTTATCAGGGAAATTATGTAACTCCAGAAAATTTAATGAGTTCATTAGAAAAAATTGAAAATGAGTTGTCAGAAAAAATAAAGGACTTGCATGACAAAGTAAATGAAAAAGGTTCTATAAATGAAAAAATTGACAATTTGAAAATGGAAGTTGAGGAATCACTAGGACAGTTAGCTTCTAATTATACAATGGGAGTTGAAGAAATAGATAATAAAATAAATGATTTGAATGATAAGTTTGAGGAATTAGTTGAGAATAATGAAGAAGATTATGATGAAATTGATGATAATGCAATAGCAGAGGAAATGATGAAATTAAATAATCAAATTAGCCAACAGATAGAGGTTAATTTTGCTGAGATGGAAAAAATCATCAAGGATCAGGCAGAAGAAATAAAAAATCTAAATGAAAAATATGAGCAAATAATTAAGAGAATAGAAGAGCTTGATGATAAAACAGAAAAATTTGATGCAGTAATTGAAAATAGTATTGGATATACAGGTGCAATAGTTGAAGGTTTGCCAAATATAAAAAATGGAGTCGAGGCAAATCAAGATAATTCGATACCAGATGAGAAAATAGCGACAAAAGAAATTGAAATTAATTTAGAGCCAGAAGATGGGCAAGTAAAAGTGGAGTCAGAAATTGCACCAGAGTTAGAAGAAAATATAGAAGCAGAACTAGAGCCATTACAAGAAATACAATCAGAAACAAAACCAGAGGAAGTTGAAATTGAACCGGAAGTTTCAGAAACTCTTATTGAAGATGAGATTATAGAAGAAGAAATACCAGAACCGGAGCCACAATTGGCAGAAGAATCTGTATTAGAGAATATACCAGAGTTGCAATTAGAAGAAAAATCAGAGCAGAATATAGAACAGGTAGAATTACAA
>NZ_FOGW01000044.1 GCF_900111325.1 Lachnobacterium bovis | reverse complement strand
GTATCAAATGTGCTCGAAGGGATTCGAACCCCCGACCCACGGCTTAGAAGGCCGTTGCTCTATCCAGCTGAGCTACGAACACATACCTAACTATTTCTCATAGTTAAGCGGGTGATGGGAATCGAACCCACGTATCCAGCTTGGAAGGCTGGTGTTCTACCATTGAACTACACCCGCAGAGTCGGGGTGACAGGATTCGAACCTGCGACCTCCTGGTCCCAAACCAGGCGCTCTAGCCAAGCTGAGCCACACCCCGTAAAGTGTTATCTTCTTGTTTTTGTTTCGTGCCCATCGCCGTGGCACATGTAGTATAATATCACTTACCACATATAATGTCAACACTTTTTTTGATTTTTTTTATTTTTTTTTTAAATTTTTTTTGAGCTGTTTAAAAAATGCCCATTTTATGCGGTTTCCATCCTTTTTTTATTTTCAAAAATCCATACATTTTCAAAGAAAAATACTAATATTTTTCTTGAAAAACAAAAAAATTTTTTTTAATTTCTTTTTAAATCATATTTTTTACTTTAAGTAATCCAATATTTCCTCAAAACATACTCCATCTTCTCTCGGCACGTTTCTTATATCGGATACTTTAATACTTTTTGCCACAAAAAAAGAAGCCCTTTTCACAGATTCATAGAAATTTATTTTATTTATAGCATCTGCCGCTATTATTGCCGAAAAAACATCACCTGTACCGGCTCTCGATATTCCTATTTTTTCGTTACTAAAGACCTGAATATCTTTTCCACATTCTTTTGCAACATTTAATATGTTATTATTATGCTCTATTCCAGTTATAACGACCTTTTTTACCCCCCACGCAATAAATTTATCTATTAGATATTCTAATTTGGTAACAAGTAGTTCATAATCACATATTTGACTAATTTGATTATAGTCTTCATCTAGCAAAATACATGCCTCTGTAAGATTGGGCGTAATAATATCTGCAATTTTTACAATGTCACGCATTTTATCACACATTTCTTCATCATGACTAACATATTTTTTACCATCATCCCCCATAACAGGATCCACTATAGCTATAGCATTATTTTTCTTAACTTTTTCAAGTATCTTTCTCACAATATCAAATTGTTTATTATTACTTAAAAAACCTGTTAAAATGCCTTCAAATTTTAATCCTAGCTTATCCCATTCTTCAAAATAATCTAAAATCCCATCAGTCATATCTTTCATATAATAACTTTCATAGGCTGTATGATTGGATAAAATCGATGTTGGAATTGGACAACATTGTATTTTCAATTTTGAAATAATCGGAATTTCAACAGTTAATGAACATTTTCCAAACCCAGTTAAATCGTTAATTATGATTATTTTTTTTTGCGTATTGTGATTATAATTTACTACCTTGTTACTCATTTATAAACTAATCTCCTAATTTTTCCTTAATAATATCTCTAATTTTTCTAAGTGCTTTTCCTCTATGTGATATATCATTTTTTTCTTCCATTGTCATATCCGCTGATGAAATTTCATATCCATTTGGGTAAAAAATAGGATCATATCCAAATCCATTCTTTCCACTTGCTTCTGTTCCGATATAGCCTTCCATTGTTTCTACAGCCGTCAAGCATTCACCATCTGGCATAATTATAGCCATTGCACACACAAATCTGGCAGTTCTATATTCTTTCGAAACACCTTCTAATCTTCGAAGAATCTCTTTATTTTTCACTTCATATGGTGTGTCTTCACCTAAATAGCGAGACGAATAAATTCCTGGCTCTTTATTTAAATAATCCACTTCTAAGCCCGAATCATCCGCAATAACAATACTGTCTGTATATTTTGCAATTGCTTTTGCCTTTAATATTGCATTTTCTTCAAATGTTGAACCTGTTTCTTCTACATCCTCTTTTATATTAAGTTCCTTTTTCGAGTAAACCTCAACATCTAATCCTTCTAATATTTTTTTAACTTCTTTAACTTTATTTTTATTCCCAGTTGCAAAAATTATTTTTTCCATCTTAAGTATCCTTCCATTTTCTGCTTTTTAATTAATAATTAAAACACAATATGATTCAAAAATACATTATCTATTCAAAAAATCATTATCTGTTCAAAAAATCATTAATTGCGTTATATATTCCTTTTGCTGCTTTAATTTGAAAATCTTTATCATTCAAATTTTTCAAATCACGACCGTTGGTCATAAAACCAACCTCAACTAAAGCAACAGGTGCTTTACTGTTTCTTATAATATAAATGCTATCACCTTCAATAAGGCCTCTTTTATGGGCACCAGTAGCCTCTACAACCTTATCTAAACATACCGCGGCAAAATCCTTGCTTCCACCTTTTTCTAGGCTACATTCATCGTACATAACTTGTACACCTGATAAAGACGATCCTTCAGATTCCTCGTTAGAATTATTATGTATACTAATAAAAGCATCCGCCTTTATATCATTTGCTAATTCTACTCTACTTTTTAAAGATACCGACTCATCTGCTGTTCTCGTATAATAAAATCCTATTTTAGAGTTCAAGTCTGTATCATGAATTTTCTTTAATTCAAGTGTAATTGCTAAATTAATATCTTTTTCATGTATACCTTGTCGTATTGCCCCAGGCATGTTTCCTCCATGTCCAGCATCAACAACAACAATTTTATCATATATATCATGTGGATTTTTAAATTCTATTACTAGTTCATTTTTTTTGAATTGTTTTTTTATTTCATAAATACCATCAAGTTTAAAAACAAATATCCCTTTATTATCTTGGTTAAAATAAGATATTTCATTTATATAATCGCTACTTCCGATTAATTTGTTTCTATCAAAAAAATTTGATTTCATCCCTGTAAATGAAATTTCAACTTTTTTACTAAAATAATCATTTTTTATTTGAATATCCTTCTCTTCAATGTTGGCAGGTAATACGAATTTAATTTTTCCTTTAAAAACTCGATTATATTCAAGCACCTGAGAAACATTTCTATAAGATACATAATTATCCTTATAACTAATTCTAGATGCTTGAATTTTCATGTCCGGTAAAAAACAAATCCAAATACAAATAAAGAACATTATTACAGCAAGAATCATTGTCACCCTTTTTAAAACCCTTATCTCCATAACTGCACCCTCTATTTTTAAAAAATTTTATACCTTTAAATAGCATAAAACAAATTATTTTTTATCTCTTCTAGGTGGCTTAGGCCCCATAAATTGATAGAAATTAGCTTTAATCATACCATTATATATTTTTCTCTTTTTATCAGCTTTCTTTCCTATATAGCGCTCCATATCCTCGTAACTAGTTATTACAAATTTAGACCATGTATCTAGTTCTGCAAACGCATTTCCGATTGTTTTATATAACGCAGGAAGCTGTTCCTTTTCGACTAACCTTTCACCATAAGGTGGATTTGTTATAACAAATCCATATTTTTTTGGATGATGTAAATCTGCAACATCTCTCTGTTGGAAATGAATTAATTTATCAACACCAGCCCTTTTTGCATTGCTTCTTGCAGCCTTAATTACATCTGGATCAATATCATAGCCTTGTATATCAACGTCTATATCTAAATCAATCATTTCCTCTGCCTCTTCCACAGTATCATACCACAATTGTCTAGGTATAAAATTTGTCCATGATTCAGCAGTAAACTCACGATTTAATCCTGGCGCAATATTTGCTGCCATCATTGCTGCCTCTATAGGAAATGTTCCACTACCACAAAATGGATCAACAAGAATTCTATCTTTCTTCCATGGAGTAAGCATTATTAAGGATGCTGCCATTGTTTCTCTGATAGGAGCTAAACTCTTCATTACACGATAACCCCTCTTGTGCAAAGCTTCTCCAGAAGTGTCTAAAGAAACAATAAATTCATCTTTTAACACAGACACTCGAACCGGATATTCTGCTCCTGTTTCCTCGAACCATTTTTTCTTATATGTTCTTTGTAAACGTTTAACCATTGCTTTTTTTATAATGGACTGAATATCTGAAGCACTAAATAACTTACTCTTAACTGAAGTAGCCTTCTTAACCCAAAACTTTCCATCTTCCGGAATATAATCTTCCCATGGCAATTTTTCTATTTCATTAAATAATTCTTCAAACGTCGTAGCTTTAAATCTTCCAACTTGTAAAAGTACTCTTTCAGCACCCCTTAAGAAAATATTTGCTCTACAAATAGCTTCTTCATCACCTTCAAATGTGATTTTTCCATCTTCAACTTTAGTAATCTCATATCCTAAATCATATATTTCTCTTTTAACTACTGCCTCTAATCCAAAATGACATGGCACAACTAACTTAAATAATTTCATACATCTTCTCTTTCTTTCTAAAAATAAAAAAATATACTTATATAAACATTATCGTTCAATTAACGACTAGATTTTTATATTTATTCTAGAAACTAATATTTATATATATCTGCTTCAATTCTACCATATTTTTCTCATTTATTCATCATACATATTTACTTACTACTACTATTACAAAAAATTCAAACATATAATAATAATTTGAATTTTCTAAAATCAACAATATGTTATTCTTTTCTTTTCTATCTTCCCCAAAAATGATTGATAAATCTTAAACAATATCGTATTTTCACACCTTATTTTTACTCATTTCAACAATAAAGCTATTCATTTATCCAATGAATCATATTTTTTTTAGAATTGTAAAAATTTTAATTGATTTTTTTCTTATTATCATATATAATAACACATGAAGAGGCGGTTGCCTTTTCATGTTATACCCCTTATTAATTATTTATACTCCCCTCAAAAGCCACCTATCATGGGTGGCTTTTTTAATGTTTATAATTATTCTTCTTTATTATTTTATATTTCTCACTAAATATTCCTTACTAATTATCCCTTACTAATTATTCCTTACTAATTATTCCTTACTAATTATTCCTTACTAAATATCCCATTTATAATTTATACTTTGCCAATTATAACTTTTATATTTTATATTTTTAGCCTTGGAATCTATGCTCCGTAATTTAATCAAAAAATGAAAAATATCATTCTAAATTAACCTATTAAATATGGATCATTCTCATAAGACATGTGTAACTTGCAAATACATTTTAATTTTAAGTCTGTATTATATAAACATTATATTAAAGTCCTCAAAACCAAAAAAGTATTAGAATCAGATATGCGAATCACTAAATCACTCAAAATGACCTTAATCGACTCTTCAAATAGATATGAACACGAATTTCTAATATAATTATATACAAAAAAAGAGACCCGAAGGTCTCATAAGTACGTGCGTGAGAAGATTCGAACTCCCGACACCTTGGTCCGTAGCCAAGTGCTCTATCCAGCTGAGCTACACACACACATTTTTTAACTTTTACAGTTAATGCCGGCGACCGGAATCGAACCGGTACTGTGTCGCCACAACAGGATTTTAAGTCCTGCGCGTCTGCCAGTTCCGCCACGCCGGCATTTGTAGTCTTTCGACTAAATGGGACCTACAGGGCTCGAACCTGTGACCCCCTGCTTGTAAGGCAGATGCTCTCCCAGCTGAGCTAAGATCCCATAACGACCCAAGAGGGACTTGAACCCTCGACCTCCGCCGTGACAGGGCGGCGCTCTAACCAACTGAGCCATTGGGCC
>NZ_FOGW01000025.1 GCF_900111325.1 Lachnobacterium bovis | reverse complement strand
TATACTGGAAAACCAATACCCGGAGAATTTAAACACGTACCCGGAGGAAAAAGAATTTTTAAGAAAACTGTATACGATCCTAATGTTATTTCAGATAATGAAATGATAAAATCAAGTAAAGATGCAATGAAGGAGGCAGTGAAGAGTGGAAGATGTGAAAAATTAGTAACACAGAAAAAAATTAAATACAAAGGTCAAGTATTATATCGAGGAAAGACACTTAAATTCGAAGGATATAAAAATATGAATACTGGAGAAATCGAAAATGCTCATCCAGTATTAGAATGGAGTAGGAAATTAAATGAGTATAGAAAAAAATAATAAAGTAACTATAGTGACAGATGATAACTTAGGAGAATGTTATAGTGAATTTTGTGAATATTATTGGGAAAAGAAGTGTAATAAAGGTGCAGTAAATGATACTTTTAATGAATATGTCAATTCAAATTGTTTTTTAGAACTTTTAGATGACATGAAAAATAAATTGAGTGATTATAACGAAGGTTATGGAATGATATTTTCAGATGATTATGATGATCCGAATGATGAATTTTATTTTGGAGAAAATGTAATCTGTTTTTATTCAGGCCCAGATTATGATGATGTAGAAGATATCATCGGCTACGAAGAATTCTACAAATATCTTGTCACAGCATGCGAGTTTTATGTAGAACGTCGTCATCCAGAGCATAAGGAAATCGTAGAGCAGAAGCTTAAAGAGATAAGAGAAGCATATGGTTTGAAGTAGTTTAATTTTTTACAAAATATAAGCAAACTATTTTAGACAAAACCATGATATTATCTTATGATAATAATTAATTATAAGAGACAATAGAATATAGTAAAAAATGTAACCACAAAGATTAAGATTTTATATATTCAAAAGTTTAACTCATAGGTATGCAAGAAAATGAAATGTCTTTGTGGTTCCTTTTTGATCCAGTAAATCTATCTTCAGGAAACTTTATCTACCAAAAGACAGATTTATACTATGGATCAGACGAGGATGATGGAGACCTTGTATTTTCACGATTCTACAATTCTATCAATGATTTTGAAGGAATTTTAGGAAAAGATTGGAATACTAACTTTGAAGTATGTCTAAAATTTGAAAAGGATGAAATAACTCCTGATGATATAGATGTAGTAGTTTTTAAAGAAGATGGACAAGAAGAAAAATTTATGCCACTTAAAGATGGTTATTACACAGCTGGTAGAGAAAGTACAGCATCTCTTTATAAATTAGAAGGTGAAAAATACAACTACAAATATGAAACATTAGCAGGAGACGTATATTATTTTTCAAAAGAAGGTAAATTATTACGTCAAGAAGATCAAAATGGGGTTGGAATCTCATTTAATTATGCTATAATGGATTGTGTTCGATGTAATTTAAAACATTTGAACGAAGACAAGGAACATTCTGTTGAAGAATCAGACAATCTGACTGCATTAGAGCCAAAAGAACTTTTAGTAGAAGTCGTTGGAGACTATGGTCAGAAGTTTACACTTGATTATTATCAAGATGGTAAACTAAAGAGTGTAACTGATGAAGTGGGAAGAAGTTCTACATATAAATATACAGATGGATATTTAACAGAAGTTACAAGACCAGATGGACAATCATTTAAGTATACATATGATGTACATGGGAAATTTAGAACAGTAGAGAACCCACGTGAAATAGTAACAGTTGACAATGTTTACGATGATAAGGCTAGAACTACATATCAGACATTTGCAGACGGTTCTCATATGTCATTTGATTATGATGATGAAAAGAAAACAGTTACAATGACTGAGCGTAATGGTGCAAAAAGTATTCATTATCATGATGAGTTTTACAGAAATACAAAAAATGTCTATCCAGATGGAGAAGAAACATTTTCGTATAATTCTAAGAATTTAAAAAATAGAATCGTAGATAAAAATGGCAATGAAACTCGAATGACCTATGACAATCGAGGTAATGTAACAGGTATTATTGCACCAAATGGTTCAAAATTAAATGTAACATATGAAGTTCATAATAAGCCAGTTACAGTAAGCGTAAATGGTCACACAAAAGTGAAAAACGTTTATGATGCAAAAGGAAATGTCTTAGAGACTACTGATGCATTAGGCAGAACAATGAAGTATTCTTACGATAAATTCGGACGTCCAGTTAAAGTTTCATTAGCTGACGGCTCATGTAACGAAATCGTATATGACAATCGAGGCAACATCAAAGAGTTAATTGATGCTCGAGGCAATAGTACAAAGTATGAGTATGATGTCCTTGGTAGAGTTACAAAGACAATAGATGCTATGAATCGTAGTAATTCATTTAAGTATGATACTATGGGAAATATTGTAGAAGACACTAACGCTAAAGGCCAAACAAGAAAGTATGAATACAATCACTTTGGTAAAGTTACAAAAGCTATTGATTTAGATGGAAGCTCAATAAGCATAAGTTATAACAGTCTTAACAGACCAGAAACAATCATAGATCAGTTAGGACGAAAAACTCATCTTACATATGATGTTATGTGGAATGTTTCAAGGGTGACAGCACCAGATGGTGGTAAAACTACATATATTTATAATGAAAATAATCGTCTTACAAGAGTTAAAGATGCATTAGGAAATACGACACGTTTTACATATGATGGAATGGGAAATTGTTTATCAGCAGAAGATCCAAATGGGGATAAGGCTTTTTATGAGTATGATTCAGTAGGTCAGCTTGTAAAGGTAGAGACTCCAGATGGTGCTACTATATCATATGAATACGATCTTGAAGGGAATCTTATTAAGATAACAGATGCAGTAGGAAATTATGTCATAAGAACATATGATGAAGTAGGCCAACTTATTAAGGAAGAAGATAGTGAAGGAGCAAAAAGAATATATACATACGATGTCATGGGTAACCTTTCAAGTGTAGAAGATGAAAGAGGAAGAGTGACACGTTATGAGTATGTAAAAGGAACAAATGATATTTCAAAAACTATTGATTCAGAAGGTCAAGTTCAAACTTATGAATACAATGCAAATGGTGATCTTATTTCAGTAACTGATTTTACAGGATATAAAACATTTTATGTGTATGATGAGTTAGATCGACTAGTAAGAATCGAAGGACAAAACGGAGAAAAGACAGAGTATTTTTATGATGTTGTAGATAATGTAACATCAATAAAAGATACAAAAGGAAATGAAACTCATTACGAGTATTCATTGACAGGTCAACTTACAAAGGTTATAGATGCCCTTGGAAATGAAGCTGTATATACTTATGATGAGTGCGATAGACTTGTTGGAGTTAGTCAACGAGGCAAGGATAAAGTAACAGGCGAAGAACTTCTCCCAAGAAACTCTTCATATAAATATGATATCTTAGGGCAGGTAATTGAAACAACAGATGCCTTAGGCATGACAGAAAAGTTCAAATATAATAAGGTGGGAGAACTAACAGAACGCCTTGATAAAGAAGGATACCTTACAAAATATCAGTACAATAAATCTGGAAATGTAAGTAAGATAACTTATGCAGATGGAAAAGAAGTAAAACTTTCATATGATGCACTAAGAAATTTAAGTCAGGTAGAAGATTGGCTTGGAATTACAAAAATCACAAATAATGCCAATGGTCAGGCTACAAAAGTAGTATATCCAGATGGAAAAGAAGTGTCATATACATATGGAATCTCAGGCGAAAAGAAGAGTATGACATATCCAGATGGTAGAACATTGCTTTATGATTACGATAAAGAACTCCATCTCACACAAGTAAGAGAAATTGAAAGATTTAATGAGAAGAACCATGCTGGAAAATCAGCTCATAATCAGGGGATTCATGGCTTAGGAAATTTGAACCAAACAGCTCATCAGGAAATTTATGGCTTAAAAAATTTGGACCAAGTAGCTCAAAAAACAAGAAAAATCGCAAGCTTCACATATGATCATATGGGCCGATTAACTGGTAAAACATTAAATAATGGAACAAGCCAGGCATACGAATACAATGATAGAGGCTATTTAAGTAGACTAATAAATACTGATGCTAAAGGAATTTTGGATGACTATAGATATCAGTATGATGACATGTTTAATAGAACAGGAATCAGTAAGATTCGTAGAGATGTTTCAGAAGATAATGGAAACTATGCATATGGTTATGACGCAATTGGAAGAGTTGAAAGCGTAACTAAAGATGGTAGCCTATTAAGAAAATATGAATATGATGCATTTGGAAATAGAACAAGCCTTGTAGACTTCGGAAAAAATCAGCGAGAATCATATAGTTATAATGCGATGAATCAGTTGGTTAAAAAGACGGTAGAAGTTGGCTCTAGCATAGGTCAAGTGGGATTAAGTGACAAGTCGGCAAGTAATATAAGTTCAGCAGTTAATAATAAATCAGTAGAAAAGATTGGTTCTGCAACAGATAAAAATTCAATTGAAAAGATTTTAAGTTACGCTTATGATAAACGAGGAAACTTAAGCCAAATAATAGAAAATGGCAAAATAAAGAATACATATCTTTATGGAGCATTAAATAGATTAGAACAGGCAACAGATGCAAAAGGCTTAATTGCAAGATATTCTTATGATGGACTAGGACATAGAGTATCAAGACAGGTAGGTAATTTATCAAACCCACAGTTAGGTGGCGAGGTAAGACAGCAATTAAGTAAACAAGTAACTCAAGCAAAAGTAAGCGATATGTCACAAGTTGATGTTGCTAAAAATCTTGCAGCAGGCTTAGATCCAATGCAACAACTTAATATAAAAACACAGATTACAAATCCTATGTCAAGGATTGATTATGTAATAGATTTAACAAAAGAATATAGAAACATGCTAAGTAGCACAAGCTATGAGTATGATACAAACGCAAATGAAGATATAACGGCAAATACAATTGGAAGTGTGCCAACAAATGTATCAGCAGACATAACAGCAAGTGTGCCAGCAAATACATCAATAAATGCATCAACTCAAACATTCACATGGGCAGATGAAGAATTAGTAGAGTCTAGCACAGATGTGCCATGAACATACCTCAAAAAAGATATACATTCTTAAACGATGATCTAGGAAGCACAATGCGTATGTCAAATGGAGCAGGAGCTTTGCAGGCTACATACGGCTATGATGAATTTGGACAAGAGATTCTAGATGGAATAAATACGCTAAAGAATGCACTTGGAAAAGTAGCAGATTTGGTAAATCCATTTGGCTTCGTAGGATATCAGCGAGATAACATAGCAGATGACTATTTCGCAGAGGCTAGAGAATATCGCCCAGAAGAAGGAAGATTTTCTGGAACAGATGTAATTCAAGGTACAATAGAAATGCCATTTACATTGAATAGATACGGCTATTGTTATAACAACGGAATGCTGATGAATGACTTGAATGGTATGTGGCCAAATCCAATTAAGTGGGTTAAGGATAAGACAAAAAAGGCTGCTAAGGCGGTTGGAAGTGCTGTTAAGGCTGCTGGAAAAGCGGTTAAGGCGGTTGGAAACTTGGTAAAGAGCCATAAAAGACAGCTTATTGGTTTAGGAATACAGGGAGCAGCGATTTTGGGAGCAGCTGCATTAGTTGGACTTACAGGTGGAACAGCAGCACCATTAGTAGCTGTAGCAGCATCAGGCTTTATTACTGGAGCAGGAATAGAGCTGGGAAGTCAATATTCAAGCGGTAAGAATTTCAATGAAATCAATTATAAAGAAGTGGCTATACAAGGAGGAATTGGAGTGGCATTTTCGGTTTTACCAGGAGCTGCTTCAGGGCTAAAGTGTTTAAGTAAAATTAATTCACACCATATAGAAGCTGCAGTAAATGGTTTTATTGGAGCTGGAGCATCAGTTTTTACTGATGTAAGAGAAGGCAAGAGTGGAGGTACTATTGCTAAAGATGCATTTTGTTCATTTGCAGCGAATGCAACTGTTTCATATATTGGAAATCCATTTAAAGGACATGCAGAGAAACGTACGTCTGTTAAGGCAACAGAGGAGCAGCTTCAAACAATAGAAGAACAGATGCCTCTTCTTGATGGTAAAGAAAAGTATATAGCTAAATTAAGAGAAAAATTGCATCAGAAAGGCTTAAGTAGAAGTGCTAGAGCAAGTATAAAAAACAGAATTCAGAATGCAATGAAAAAATATAAGAAATATATGCAACCTATAAAAGAAATTGACGAAGAAATGACAAAAAAATTTAATAAATGGCTTGGCTTTAGGTATACAAGGGTGGATGGTGTAGGAGCAAGAGCTTCAGGTGATGTAACGAATTTTTATTCATGGGTATTAGATTATGCTAATGTTTTTTATAATGCAGAACTGAAGGGATGTACTGAATAGAAAATTTTATTATTTCAGGAGGAAAATAAAAATGAAAAATAGATATAGAATGAAAAGAGAAAGTAATAAAGGCCAAAGAGAGAAAAAAAATCGTACAGTTCATATATATACTTCAGATTCCAACATAGAAGAAACCATGAGTATGATGAAATCTACTTTTAAGATGTTTGGAATTTATCTTCCGTTAGCATTTGCGATATATATGGCGATTTATCTTGAGGATGAGTTGAGTGTAAAGATATTTTATGGAATAATTATTTTTCTTTGTCTCGTTTTGATTGCAGGTACTGTGGTATTAATTTTATATGGGATTGTTTGGCTTGGAAATCAATTACACAGGCTGGTTATACAAGTGTCGTTAGATAATATTGGTGAAAGTTATTTAATGAAAGGTCGAAAAGAAATTCCTTTAGAGGAATTGAAATTTAAGGCATATAGAAGAAGCCCTTTAAGAAGATTTGATACTATAAAAGGGTTTAGAAATGGTAGTAAGTTATCATGTGTAAGAATATGTGAGGCACATATGCCAAGTAATTTTTACAAGTTGGTTTCAGATTTGTCGTCAAAAAAATTGATAATTAATCCAACTGAATTAAAAGAATTTAGTCCATATTATTATAAGTTATAAGGGAGTGAGATAAATGAGATTAATGAGATTAATAGTATTATGTTTGATTTTCTTAGCTGTAATAGTGGCTTTTTATTGCTTTATTAAAATGTTTTCCGTGGCAGTAGCATGGTTTGATTCGGATAGCTTGCTAGAAAAAATTATATCAAGAGTTTGTTTGGTATTATTTTTTTTAATAGTAATAGCTGTCAAGTTTAAAACAGGAAAATGATATAATTCTAAAAACAAAAAAATAAAATTTTTGTCAAGATTATGTGGCTTTATTGTTGCGTTTGGAATTTTGCAATGTTTAAAGTAGGAGATGTGGACAATTCAATTTAAGAGAGACTATTAGGTATCTTTATGTATTGTCAGTGTCATTCCATAATATTAAAAAATTAGAGAAAGGATATGTTATAGCTTTTTAGAATTATATTAAAAAAGCTATAACAAGTAGGTGGATTAAGATGAATAAAAACAAAAAAAATAATGTAAGTAATATAATAGCATTAGCTGTGTGCTTTATGACATATTCAGTGTCAAAGAATTTGAATTCGGATATGCCTGTTTTATATAGAGCACTTTTGTGTGGTGGAATGTGTGCAGGAGCATCTGCACTTGCAACATTTATAATGGATAAATTTTTTAGTAAATAAAAAAGATGAAGATAAAAAAGAAACTAAAAAATAATCGTAGTCACAGAGTTAAATAATATCGACAATGATTGGAGATTTATTTCAGATATTGATACTGAAGATATGATAGAATTTTAAGCATATAAATTAGGAAATGATGATTTTTGCAGCAGAGTAATTTTTATCCTAGTAAAAATAACAAAATAAAATGAACCACGAGGACAAATTTTTTTGTATACGATTAAAGTTTTATTTTTTTGCATGCATGAAAATGAAATGTCTTTGTGGTTCTTTTCAAATGAATATCGCCCTAGTGAATATATTGGCGGGTATTGGGAGTAGTGTATATTCATCAGTAAGCTCAGGAACAGACCTATTAATAACACTTAAAAATGCTGGTATTTCAGGTGCTATGCAGTTATTTTTTTCAGGGCTTCATACGGGATTATATGGAGGATTTACTGATTTGGATTCAATTGGAAAAATTTGGATTGAATTGCATAAATATGCGTGCGATATAGGGGGAAGTACGGTGTTTGGTGATTTGATTATTAATTCGGTGAATCAAAAACATAAAAATTCAAATAGTAAAAATAATATTGAAAAAAAATAAAAATGTGGAGGAAACAAAATGACAACACAGATGAAAGTAGATTATATATTTGGTGTGGCTGGAATTTTTATTGGATTGTTAGGAGTCATTCCTGAAATGTATGCGTTTATTAAAAAAAAAGAAGTATCTATAGTAGATCGTGTATTTGATGGAATAGCTATTTGCATGCTTATATTATCAGTATCAGTTTTTTTAGTTCCAGCAATAAAGGCTTCGGTTCAAATATATAATAATGATTTTATAACAAAGAGAGGAATTATAGAATCATCTAAGCCTAATGAAGAAGGCGAATGGAGGGTTTTTGAAGAAGACAATAATGTTTATTATTATGAAGATAGAGGGCATAAGTATACAAGGGGGGACAATGTAACAATATATATAATTCCAGAAACAAAAGAATTTTATAAAATGGAGGTACAAAATGAGAGATGAATCATTAAATATCGTATTAATCATATTTGGGTTGATTGTTTTAGGTAATTTTATTATAGTTGTTCCGTATAGAATTTTACTTGAAAAAAATAAAGAAAAGGCAAAAAAATTTTTACATATTTCTTTACCAATAATAGAGTTAAGCATTTTGATAGTTATAGTTTGGTACTTTATTAATAAAAAATGGTAAAAAGTCAGTATTCTGTTAGTATAGACAATCAAATGTTATATTTTCAATCACAAGGGCAAAAGTAAGCGATATGTCACAAGTTGATGTTGCCAAAAATCTTGCGGTTGGTTTAGATCCAATGCAACAACTTAATACAAAAGCGCAGATTACAAATCCTATGTCAAGGATTGATTATGTAATAGATTTAACAAAAGAATATAGAAACATGCTTCTCTGGAACAGATGTAATTCAAGGTACAATAGAAATGCCGTTTACATTGAATAGATATGGCTATTGTTATAACAATGGTGTACTAAGTGTAGATTTAAATGGTATGTGGCCAAATCCAGTTAAGTGGGTTAAGGATAAGGCTAGTAAAGCGGTTAAGGCTGCTGGAAGTGCTGTTAAGAACTTTGGAAATTTTGTTAAGAGTCACAAAAGACAGATTATTGGAGTAGCATTTAAAAAATAAAGGGAATCGCAAAGAATCACAAAGATTAAGGTTTTATATAGTTAAAAGCTATACTTTTAGATGTATATGAAATTGAAAAGTCTTTGTGGTTCTTTTTTACTTAAAGAGTTTGTATCAACACTGGCAAAAGAATCAACAGAGAAAAAAGCCAAAGGAATACCAGTCCTTCCAGAAGAGATCTACATTAGCCAGCTTCCAGAATATGAAGAGATAGTTTCGTATACACAAAATACAACTACAAATATGAAACATTAGCAGGAGACGTATATTATTTTTCAAAAGAAGGTAGATTATTACGTCAAGAAGATCAAAATGGGGTTGGAATCTCATTTAATTATGCTATAATGGATTGTGTTCAATCTGATGTAAGACAATTGGATCATACCAAGAAACAATCTGCTGAAGAATTAGATACCAAAAATTCATTAGTATCCAAAGAACTTTTCATTGGGCACAAGCGTTTCAGCGGCATCTAATGGTTTGATAAAATTCGATGATAAGGAGAAAAATAAAGAATGCAATACTCAGGTAGAAAAAAGGTAATAGCAGGTAATTTGCCAGTTATAGCAGAATTAAATGTTTTGTGTACGCTTATGGCAGTATGTATGTCTTGTTTTGAATTAGTATGGCTGACCGAAGGTTTGTTAATTTTAGGTATTATGTTATGTATTGTAGATGCGAGTAAAAATAGGAAGTACACTAAAAAGACAGTAGCATTTGTTAAGTTGAGGTCAGATAATAAACTATTTTATTACTATCCAGCGGGCGTTGAAAATAAAGAAAAAGTTGAAGAAATAGATTTAAATCAAGTCGTAGGCTATGGTTCATTTATTAAAATAATAAAAAAAAATAAGATACTTCATGATACACAAATAAGAAAGCATGGATTAAAAATGAAAAATGGAGATTTTATAGAGTTTACAAATCCATCTAAAGGTAAGACAAAAAAAGAAATAGATGAAACTATATTTCAAATAATTGAAAAAAACACAGGAAAACGGAGAGAAGAAATAAATGGAGATAAGTTTTCCTTTTTTGAAAAGGTTGCTTATGGAATATTGTATTCTATTTTTTTGGTCGGTGCGTGTTTGGTTATTGCTGCATTTTATATTTGTTCAACAACGTAGTTTGTAGGAGGATCATATGTTATGAATGAAGAACAACTCTTTCAATTAAAATTAAATGAGTCAATTAAGGATAAAATAGGAACAGGAGTGACATTTTGTATGCCAATGATCATTACGATGCTAATTTTCGCATGGTATTCTATTTGTATTAGAAGGTATAGAGTTGTGATTTTAGCAATGATATTTAGTGCATTGATGCAAGTTTTTGTAATAAGAAAGCCTTTTATTGACGCATTTAAAGCATATAGATTAAAAAAGAGAATTATGCTAGGCAAGTCTGCTGTTGAAGTTGAACGAAGAAAAATAAAGTCATTTGATATAACAAAGGATGTTATAGAAGATAATGATGGAAATATTATAAATGTTGAATATACAACAGGGGATGAATATTATTATTTAGCATGTGAAAATGATGTAACATTAGTGACAGCTGAAGGTAAAGTATATGCCTTTGCTATAAATAGATTTTAGGAGGAAGAAAATATGAATAACGTTTCAACAGAAATTAAATTATTATTATCGTTGGCATTAATATTGGTACCTGCAGGATTAGCAGCTTTAGGATTTACTGTATTGCCTAAATTTGAATGGTTCACAAAAAAAGTGCAATCTATTTATATATTTGTTGTAGGTTTGATTTTTATAGCTGGTTTAGCAATTCATTTCATATATGTATTGCCATCATATAATCAATAATTTTGTAATTCTAAATTTGCTAAATCTGCAAATTCAGAGCCATTATCAGTTGTTATTGTTTTAAACACTTTTTGGCTATATGTAAAGTATAACACTAAGATAGTAAAAATTAATCCTAGTTAATGGTTAAAATTTAAAGAAAGGATATGTTGTGACTTTAAAAGTTATAACAAGTAGGTGAATTATTATGAATAAAGATAAAAAAAGAAATGTAAGTAATATAATTGCAGTAGCTGCATGCTCTTTGACATATTCAGTGTCAAAGAATATAAACGCAGATATGCCAATTTTATGGAGAGCTCTTTTATGTGGAGGCATGTGTGCAATAGCATCTGCACTTGCAACATTTATAATGGATAAATTTTTTAGTAAATAAAAAAGATGAAGATAGGTTCTTTTCAAATGAATATCGCTTAGAAGGAGGAAGAAGAATGACACCAGCTGTTGAAGTTATTATTGCATGGGTAGTGTGGTTTTTGATAGGAAGAATTTTGATAAAGGGGTTAGTAGCTATTGAAAAGAATGAAAAGGTATCTAAAAAGCTGAAAAGGTTATACATGTTATTTATTTGCATTGCACAAGTAGTAATGCTTGTAATTTTTTATTTTTGTTTTTTTTCAAAATTGAGAAGATAATTTAAAGCAATCTAAATTCATATGTTGAAACTAAAATTAAGGATTTCATCCTAAAAGATAATGTATCTAAAAGTTCTATTGCATATAGACTTTTGCAGGAAAATGTTTTTAATAATTTCTTAGCAAATAATTGTATAGTGAAATAATAGTGTAGTTTTTGTAATTGTTGCAGTAATTCTTCTTATTGGAATACTTTTTCAAGTAGCAGGAGCACGATGGAAGATGATTGTTGAAGAGGATGAAGTAACAGTTTATCCTGCATTGTTTGAAAATGTAAAAAAATTTAAGATTAGTGATGTTAAGAGTGCTGAAGTTAAAGAGCCTAAAAAAGAGATTGAGCTTTACGATGCGCAACACAAGAAATTTTATACAGTAGATCCAGCAGCAACTAAAGCATATCTTTTTGCTGCAAGATTAGTAGAAGAAGGAATTTTGCAGATGAATTAGTCGAAAGTGTTGAATACAGTCAAGTAAGAGGATACTTTTGATTGATAAGCGATTAATTACAGAACCACAAGTTGAAATATTTATTCAATCAGCCTGTGGTTCTTTTTGGTTTAAAGAGTTATAATATTGTCGCACCATATGAAAATTCAGATAATGATGTTTATTAATTTTACAAAAAATAAGAAAGTACACTTTGGGGAGGGAATGAATATGGCAACTAGTTTTTATTCTGAGGATGAATTAAAAAAAATAGGTTTTAAAAGCTATGGAAAAAATGTCTTGATTAGTAGAAATGCTCAGATATATGGAGCATCAAAGATGGTTATTGGAAATAATGTAAGAATAGATGATTTTTGTGTTTTATCTGGAGCTATTGAACTTGGCAGTAACATTCATATCGCGGTATTTTGTGGAATATTTGCGGGAAATACAGGTGTGAAGATGTGTGACTTTTCAACTCTATCCTCTAGATGCGTAATTTATGCAGAGAGTGATGACTATTCTGGAGAGCACTTAACAAATCCAACAATTGATGAAGAATATTTGGAAAGAGTCTCGGGAAAAGTTGAATTGGGAAGACATGTAATAGTGGAAACTGGTGCTACAATTCTTCCAGGTGTATCAATTGGTGAAGGAACTGCAGTTGGTAGCATGTCACTTGTAACAAAATCCTTGGATGAATGGGGAATATATGTAGGTATCCCATGTAAATATAAAAAAGAGCGTTCTAAAAAATTGTTAGAGCTCGAAAAAAAATATAATAAACAATATGGAGAATGAAATGTAATATTTTGTAGGACAAAAGGCAAGTTTTTCAAAAACTATATCTGAGAGCGATGTATATCTACCGTGTTAGGAATGAAGATGCCTGGGGAAGGAACGATATATCTATCACAAAGCAGTAAGTTTTTAAAACCGATGTATATTGGGGATACAATCACTGCTGAGGCTGAAATAATTGAGATCAATAATAAAAAGAGAAACTGGATGAGTTGTATAAATATAGCAGAGGAAGAATATGAAAACTCTCAACAGTGTTGAGAAAAATTACAAACATAACTATAAAGCACTTTAGATTAGAAATAGTCTAAGGTGCTGTTTTATATACGGCGGTTGTGATTCTATTTTGATAATACATAGTGTTATATTAGCATTGTAGTGCTTGTTTTTGATAATGATTATGGCTTGACAGATAAAGGAAATCTATCTATATTATAAGTATAAGATTAGGTCAGGAAGCGTACGACGCCCTGGCCATTTTTTGAAGAATACAGAGAAGAATACTATTGCTAAGTATTATTCTGATAAGTATGCAAAACAATATGTGTCAACAAGTCCTATTAGAATTAGTGTTGGAGATATGCAATCTGCACTCAAAATATTCAACTTGGTTAGAAATAAGTGTGCTCATGAGGAACGATTATATAATTCTGATTTTAGGAATGTTAGAGTGGCTAGTATAGCCACACATTTTGGAATGACAAATTAAACTAATAGAGTAACCTTACATAGACCAGTACCTCTGGAACACCCAGATTTGATATGTACTGGTCTATTATTATGCCTATTTTTAAGCGCAAGGAATGGACATGAGACGCAACTATTAATCTATTTTCAAGGAAGGAAAATTCGGGAGCTCGCGACTTCCGAATGAAGCAATTGATGTTTTACAATTAATTCTTTTTATGTTATGATAAAAGAAAAAATTGATTAGACGCACATTGCTACCGAGTGATTGTGAATAACGTCATTTCCTTGTCATTAGGTCGTAGAAGATAAGGAAATGACGTTTTTATTTTATTTATATCATTGAAAAAGCTAAGAACAAGGAAGTAAAACATAAATTAAAAATTAAATAACCTAAAATAGCAATAGAAAATAGATAGAGGTAAATAGTATGTATAGAAAAATGAGAAGATTTAAACAAAAATTAACAGAAAATGAATGTATTGAATTATTAAAACAAACCAAGAGAGGAGTACTGTCTTTAATTGGTGATGAAGGTTATCCATATGGAATTCCTATAAATCATTGGTTTTGCGAAAAAGATGGCAAACTATATTTTCATGGAGCTAAGGAGGGACATAAAATTGATGCAATAAAGAAATGCGAAAAAGCAAGTTACTGTGTTTATGATGAAGGATATCGAAAAGAGGGAGAGTGGGCGTTAAATATCAAGAGTGTTATTGTTTTTGGAAAAATTCATTTGGTTGAAGATAAAGAACTCTCAAAGGAAATTTGCACAGGTTTAACTCAAAAATTTACTGATGATGAAGAATATTTACAAAAAGAGCTAAATAATGCATTATCAAGAGTACAATGTCTTGAATTTTCTCCAGTTCATATGACAGGAAAAATTGTAAATGAGTCATAGGTGCTTTGTGGTTAAAAGAAAGTAAAAGCAAAGCATATTGATTAAAAGCAAAAAATATGGAACATTGAAAGAGAGGTAATATGAAATTTTTACACTTAGGTGATTTACATTTAGGAAAATCGCTTGGAGAATTTGACTTGATTGAAGATCAAAAATATATTCTTAATCAAGTATTAGATATAATAGATAATAATTCAGTGGATGCTGTTTTAATAGCGGGTGATGTATATGATAAGTCAATTCCTAGCGAGGCAGCAACACGTTTATTAGATTATTTTTTGAATCATTTAGCAGCTAAGCATGTGAAAGTATTTATGATTAGTGGTAACCATGATTCGGATGATAGATTAAATTATGGAAGTACGTTGTTTGAGAGTAATCAAATTTATATTTCAGCTGTTTATAATGGACAACTTGATAAACATGTGATTATGGATGGCGAAGAGAAATTCAATATTTATTTACTTCCCTTTGTTAAAGCATCTCAAGTTAAGCATTTTTATCCTGAAGCAGGAATTGAAACTTATGAAGATGCAGTAAAAACTATTATTGATAATTCTGAAATTGATGAAAACGAAAATAATATTTTGGTTGCTCATCAGTTTGTGGCAGGAAAAGGTGAAGATCCAGAATGTGGAGGCTCTGAAGGAGCAGGCACCCAAAATGTAGGTTTGGTAGAAAAAATAGGATATGACATTTTTGATAAATTTGATTATGTTGCATTAGGACATATTCATTCACCACAAAAAGTAGGACGAGAAGAGGTTAGATATTCAGGTTCGCCGCTTAAATATTCATTGAGTGAAGTTAACAATGATAAATCAGTTCCGATTGTAAATATCGAAAAAAAAGAAGTAACAGTAGATTCTATTTCTTTAAAACCGATGCGTAATATGCGTCATATTATTGGTAAAATAGAAGATTTATTAAATAAAGAAAATGTTACGGCACAAGAAGATTTTATTTATGCAACGTTAAAGAATGAAGAAATAATTAACGATGCGATGGGGATTTTTCAGCAAATCTATCCTAATACAGTAAAAATTGATTATGATAATTCTCATACACGTGAGATAGAACAGGTAGATATTTCGCAAATAGCACAAAATAGATCATTTACTGAATTAATAAGTGATTTTTATAGTCTTATGTACAAGTGTGATATAAGCGATGAGGAAATGGAAATGATGAGAATGGCAGCAAGAGAGGCAGGTGTTATTGATGAAACCAATTAAACTTATTATTAGTGCATTCGGCCCATATGCAGGATTAATGCCAGAGATTCATTTTGGACAATTTGAAGAGAGAGGGTTGTTTTTAATTTCAGGTGATACAGGAGCTGGAAAAACTACAATTTTTGATGCTATTTGTTTCGCATTATATGGAACCACAAGTGGAACCTATAGAGATACGAAAAACCTTCGTAGTGAATATGCTAAACCGAATGTGGAAAGTTATGTTGATTTTTATTTTTCGCATCAAGGAAAAGAATACCATGTAAAAAGACATCCTGAATATGAAAGACCAAAACAACGTGGTGATGGTACGATTATAGAAAAAGAAAAAGCAACATTTTTTGCCGAAGGCGAGTTACCAATTGAAGGAATAAAACAAGTTAATAATGCTGTTATGGAGCTTTTACATATTGATGATAAACAGTTTAAGCAGATAGCAATGATTGCTCAGGGAGAATTTTGGGATTTGTTAAATGCAAAAACTGATCAAAGAACTGAAATATTACGTACTATTTTTATGACAGATGGGTACAAAAATATTGAGTTTAAGCTAAAAGATCGTATGAACAATACTAAAAAGCAAAAAGAAAAAATGGAGGAAAGCATTGTTCAATATTTTAATGATGTAAAAACTGACGAAACAGACCAAATTTATGAGGAATTAATAGAACTTCAGAGTAGAGCAAAACAATTAGGTCAGACTTGGAATCTAGATGAAACTCTAGAGATTATAAAAAAAATAATAAAAAAAGACGAGATAAAGCAGCAAGATATTAAAAATTATTTAGATCAAGCTGAAGATAAGTACAATAAGAATAAAGAGGTTTTAGCCAGAGCTGAGATAAATAATAAGATAATTGAGAGGTTGAATAATCTCGAAAAAGAGCGGAAAGAGCTAGATGAACAAGCAAAAGAAATTACCAATTTAGAAGAACTTCTAGGCAACCAAAAAGCAGCGACACACGATGTTAATCCAGAGTACGTTGCATGGTACAATAAATTGCGAGAAATTACTTCAACCAAAGATAATATTACCTATAAAACACAAAAAAAATCAGAAGTTGAACTGTTAGTAAAAGAGACTACAGATAAGTTAGAAAATTTAGAAAAACTAAGGCCAGAATTAGAAAAGCTTAATATCTTTATTAATAAGATTGATGAAGAAAAAGAAAAGTATCAAAAACGCATTGAACTTACAGAAAAGCTTGATTTGTTAAAAAAGGCTAAAGAAACTATTAAAAACGAAGAATCGGATTTGATTTTAAGAGAAGAAAAGTTAAATAATAAGATTTTAGAATTAAATCAGATAATTTCAGATAAAAAAAATCAGCCAAGTGAGTTACAAAGAGTACAGATTAAAGTCAGAGATTTAAAGAATCTTCGTGATAAGATAGAAGATGTTCTTGAGAAACAGCTAAAAGAACGAGAAAGACGTAGAAATCACTTAATGACATGTCAGAATGCTTTTCAGGTAGCTTTTGTTAAATACGAAAGTGCCAATGCAGATAGGATAAAAGGTGAAAAGCTTTTTGAAAGTAGCAGAGCTGGAATAATAGCTATAAATTTGATAGAAGGCGATAAATGTCCTGTATGTGGATCGACTCATCATCCAGAACTTGCACAATTACCGAACGATAGCATTTCAGAAGATGAATACGAAAATCTTAAAGCTAAAGAGTTAGAAGCACAAGAAGCTAAGACTACCGCGAATACAGAGGCAGAAAAAGCTAAAATAGCACTTGAACAATATGAAGAAAATATGAGAGTAGAGATTCTTGATTGTTTAGAAAATGATATTGTTAGCATAGAATTTGAAGGCAAAAATCTTGAGGAACTTGTACTCTCTCTTAAAAATTTAAAAGCGGTCGTTGATAATGAAATAATAACGAATGCCAAATTGCAAAAAGAGATAGAAAAAGATTGCATATTGCTAAAGAATTCTGAAAAAAGTTTAGAAGAAGCCTCTGGCGTTATAAAAGAAAAGCTTGAAGCCGATAAAATGCAGTTACAACAGAAGAAAATTTTTATTGATGAAGATATTACAGCATCAACAGCAACATTGAATACACTCAAGAATTTAAGTTATGAGAATTGGGAAAAAGCTTCAATAGAAAAAGAAAAAGCTGAGAAAAGAAAAAATAATATTTCGTTGTCTTTAGATAATTCAATGAAAGAAAAGACAAAAGCTGACCAGGATTTAGCAGGTATTTCAGCTGCGATAAAAACATTAGAGTCAACTTTACAGATACAACAAAATGATGTAAAAACATTAAAGTTAAAATTAGAAAAAAAACTTGAAGAAAAAAAGTTTTTAAATGTAGAAGAGATGCTTAAATTTGTTGTGTCAGAAGAAGAATTATTAGAAACTGAAAAGAAAATTAATTCATATAAACAAGCAGTTGTAACTAATAATAAGCAACTTTTACAAGCTAAAGAGGACGCTGAAGGTAAGAAGATTGTTGATGTTGAAGCACTCAAGGAAGTATGTAAATCGCAAGACGAAAAAGTTAGAAATCTTAGAAATATATATAATATGATTTCGAACCGTATATCTAACAATAAAGAAAAACACAAAAATATCCTTGATCAACGCGATGATTTAGAAAAAGCACGAAAAGAGCATAATATTTGCACTAAATTGTATAATCTTGTAAAGGGTACAACGGGTAATGGCAAGATTACGCTTGAACAATATATTCAAGCAGCAGGTTTTGATGGAATAATTGCTGCGGCAAATAGACGTTTACAACCAATGAGTGATGGTCAATATGAATTGTATCGTAAAGAAGATGCAGTAGGAAAGAAAAGTAACAATTTCCTTGACTTAGAAGTTTTGGATAATTATACAGGACATAGAAGACCAGTAGGAAATCTTTCGGGAGGAGAAAGTTTTAAAGCTTCCTTAAGTTTAGCTTTGGGATTATCCGACACAGTATCAACAAATTTAGGTGGAGTCCAAATGGATGCCCTATTTATAGACGAAGGATTTGGTACATTAGATAGAAAGTCTATAGATAATGCTATGGAAATTTTAATTAATCTTTCAGGGAAGAATAAATTAGTTGGTGTAATTAGTCATCGAGAAGAATTAATTGAAAATATTTCGCAACAAATCTGCGTCAAAAAAACTAAAGAAGGTAGTCAGTTAGTTGTTGATACAGGATTATAGAAGAAATATAAATATTTGATTAGACGGCACAATCAAATGCTTGTAATAATATAATGGATAATTAAATAGTAAGAAACGGAAGTGATTTTTAATGAAATTAACAATGCTTGGAACAGGATGTGCATTAGTTACAGAATGTTATAATACATGCTTTATAGTAGAAGATAATAATAAATTATTTATGGTAGATGGTGGTGGTGGAAATAATATTCTTCATCAGATTAAATATGCCAATTATGATGTAATGGATATTCATCATATTTTTGTTACACATAAACATATAGATCATCTTATGGGAATAGTATGGATGATCAGAAAGATTTGCCAATCAATGAGCCAGGGCGTTTATGAAGGAGAGGCATTTATTTATTCGCATAAAGAAGTTTTAGAACTACTTGCAGATATGTCGGACAAACTATTAGTAAAAAAACAGTCCAAATTCATAGGAGATAGATTGCATTTTGTAGAAGTTCACGATGGCGAAACAAAGAATATTATAGATCATGATGTGATTTTTTTTGATATTCAATCAACTAAAGCTAAACAATATGGATTTTCAATGGACATGGGTAATGGTAAGAAACTTACTTGTTGTGGAGATGAACCATATTCTGAATGTGAAGAAAAGTATGCTAAAGATAGTGAATGGTTACTTCACGAAGCATTTTGCCTTTATTCACAAAGAGATATTTTTAATCCGTATGAGAAGCATCATTCAACAGTAAAAGATGCTTGTGAATTGGCTGAAAAATTAAACGTTAAGAACCTATTACTATATCATACAGAAGATAAAAATATTTCAAATAGAGCTGAGTTATATGCAGAAGAAGGCTCTAAGTATTATAATGGCAATTTATTGATTCCAAATGATTTAGATTCCGTGGAATTATAAAAAATAAAAAAGAGAGAAAAAGATGAATAATAAAACAATAGATTACTATAATAATAATGCAGATGCGTTTATTTCAAATACAGTTAATGTGGATTTTAAGGAAACACAAGATAGATTCCTAAAACAATTAAAAGGTAGCAAGATTCTTGATTTTGGCTGTGGATCAGGAAGAGATACTAAATATTTTTTGAATTTAGGTTTTGATGTATCTGCAATAGATGGTTCCTTAGAACTATGTAAAAATGCAAGCAAATACACAGGTATAAAAGTTAAGCATATGTATTTTCAGGAATTAAATGTAGATGATGAATATGATGGTATTTGGGCATGTTCATCTATTTTACATTTGAATAGAGATAATTTAAAAGACGTTTTTCAGAAAATGCATAAAGCATTAAAGAAAGATGGAATTATTTATACGTCATTTAAATATGGCAATTTTGAAGGAGAGCGTAACGGACGATATTTTATTGATTTTACATTCGAATCTTTTTTGGAATTTATCAATGAGGTTGAAGGACTTTCTATAGTAGAACAATGGGTAACAGCCGATGTTCGTCCAGGCAGAGGAGAAGAAAAATGGTTGAATTTGATCTTAAAGAAGGATTAAGTGCTAAAAGTGAACTTAAACAAGATGTTATAGATAGTTCATTTATAGAATATACAGATGTAATGACTGGGGATTCAAATCGAGTTGTTCAGCTTTATTATCAATTGATTAATAGTATTCGAACTGCTAAAAAAATTGATATTGTAGTTTCATTTTTGATGGAGTCAGGAGTCAAAATGCTTCTTAAGGAGTTAAGGAAAGCAATTGATAATGGAGTCAAAATAAGATTATTGACAGGTAATTATTTAGGAATAACACAGCCTTCAGCATTATATCTTATTAAGCACGAACTTGGGAATTTAGTTGATTTACGTTTTTACAATGAAAAAAATAGATCATTTCATCCTAAAGCGTATATATTTCATTATGAGAAATATAGTGATATTTTTATCGGTTCTTCAAATATATCAAGGAGTGCGCTAACTTCTGGAATAGAATGGAATTATAGATTTAATAGCTTAAAAGATGCAGATAGCTATAAGCGTTTTCAAAAGACATTTGATGATTTATTTGATAATCATTCAATCATCTTAGATGATGAAGAATTAAAGCATTATGCACAAAATTGGCATAGACCAGGTGTGTCAAAAGATTTAGATAAGTATGATGAGTCATCAGATACAAATGTACGTATGTTATTTGAACCTAGAGGCGCACAAATAGAAGCAATATGTGCACTAGAAAATTCAAGAGCAGAAGGCGCAACAAGAGGTTTAGTTCAAGCAGCAACGGGCGTTGGAAAGACATATTTAGCAGCATTTGATTCTAAAGATTATAAAAGGGTTCTTTTTGTTGCACATAGAGAAGAAATATTAAAACAAGCATCGAGATCCTTTTATAATGTCCGTAATTCTGAGGATTACGGCTTTTTTGATGGAAAAAATAAAACTTGTGATAAATCTGTTATATTTGCGTCTGTATCAACTTTAGGTAGAAAAGAGTACTTAAATGCTGAGTATTTTGCGCCAGATTATTTTGAATATATTGTAATAGATGAATTTCACCATGCTGTAAATGATCAATATAAAAGGATAGTTGATTATTTTAAGCCGAAGTTTTTATTAGGTCTTACAGCAACACCAGAGCGAATGGATGGTAGGAGTATTTATGAAATATGTGATTATAATGTGCCATATGAAATTTCGTTAAGGGATGCTATAAATCGTGGGGCACTAGTTCCATTTCATTATTACGGAATATATGACAATATCGTTGATTATTCTAAAATTCGAATAATAAAAGGCAAATATGATGAAAAAGAATTAAATAAATCATACATCGGAAATGTTCATAGACATGAATTGATTTATAAAAATTATAAAAAGTTTGGATCACAAAAAGCATTAGGATTTTGTTGCTCTAGAGAACATGCAGAAGAAATGGCAAAAGAATTTTCGTTAAGGGGGATACCTTCGGCAGCAGTTTATAGTAATTCTAATGGCGAATACTCGCAAGATCGAAGCGTTGCAATTCAAAAATTACAAGAAGGCGAGATAAAAGTAATTTTTTCTGTTGATATGTTTAATGAGGGCGTAGATATTAAAGAAATTGATATGGTTATGTTTTTACGCCCTACAGAATCGCCAATTGTTTTTTTGCAGCAGCTTGGTAGAGGATTAAGAAAAGCAAAAAATAAACAATATTTGAATGTGCTTGATTTTATTGGTAATTATCAAAAAGCAGGTAAAACTTTTGCGTATCTTACAGGAAAGAATAAAACAACTGTATCTGGATATACTAATTTTTCAAAAGAAGAATTACCAGATGATTGTTTAGTAGACTATGATTTTAGATTAATAGACTTATTTGAAGAAATTCAAAAACGTCAAACTAAGTTGACAGATTTGATTTTTTCAGAATATGAAAGAATTAAAGAAGAAGTAGGTCATAGACCAAGTAGGCTAGAGCTATTTACTCTAATGGATGATGAAGTATATCAAAAGACAATCAATAATTCGTCGAAGAATATATTTAAACATTATCTTAGATTTTTAGAAGAACATAATGAACTTACATTACCAGAACAACAATTTTGTAGAACGATAGGAAGAGAGTTTATAGAATTAATAGAAACGACTAGTATGAGCAAAGTATATAAGATGCCGGTATTAAAAGCATTTTATAATAATGGTAATTGTTTGATGAAGGTAAATGAAGACCAATTATTAAAGAGTTGGAAAGAATATTTTGCAATAGGAGCAAATTGGAGAGATTTGCCCCAAATTACCTCTTACCAGCAATATAAAAATATGCTAGATAAAGATCATGTTAATAATATTTATAAGAATCCAGTAAAATTTTTAGCTCAATCAGGAAAAGGCTTCTTTATAATAAATGAAGATAGGACCGTTTCTTTGAAAAAAGAGTTAGATAAAGTAGTTAATAATCCTATTTTCGCAGAACAATTTGGTGATGTAATAGAGTATAGAACGATGGATTACTATAGTCGTAGACTTGCAAAAGATAATGATGATATAATGTAAATATAACATCAAGCATAAAAGTGTTAGATTGGTTGCCATTGAAGTAAAAGAGGGGACAGTGTGAAATTTAAACACTGTCTTTTTTTTATAAAATAAAAAGAAATAAAACATGTAATTTAATTAAATTACATGTTGACAAATTATGTACTGTATATTACAATGATAGTGTAATTTAATTAAATTACATCGAAAGGAGGGCTCGATGGAAGAGGTTAGTTTGATAGAAGTTATGGAATTTAGTCTAGGAAAAAATGTCACAAGACTAAAAGAACAAAATGAAGATATCTATACGCCAGAAGATTTTGAATGTGATTTGACAAATCGCATTATCACAGGAGAAACGTATGGATGTATCATCAACTTGATTAAATCTAAAGCGGCGCCAATAACAGTTAATACTGAGAAAAAAGTTATAACTCAAAACTTTTTGAAATGTAAGTTAGATGAGACAAAAATTTTACCATGGTATTTTTGTTACAAATTTAACGAAAGTAAAGATTTAGAACAACAAATTGCAATGTATCATCAGGGAACAACATTAAGCGTAAGAAAGCTAAATGTAAAGACAATTGGTGATTTAAAGATTAAACTTCCTGATTTAGAAAAGCAGAAATTAATCGGAGAAGGATATAGAAAATCAATTTTACAGCATGAATTATATTTAAAACGTGCTAATGATATAAGAAAATACACTTTAGAAATGCTAAGAAAGATAGAGGAGGACTAAAAATGGCAGATAGTAAGGATTTATTACAGGTATTATGGAGCGGAGCAGATGAGCTTCGAGGTAAAATGGATGCAAACGAATATAAGACATATTTGTTAGGACTTGTATTTTATAAATATTTATCAGACTCATATTTAGCAAGGGTATATGATCTTCTAAATGACACAATGCCTGATAGTTTAGAGGAAGCACAAGAACAATATGAAGAAATTTTAAAAACACCAGATGCAAAAGATTTATTAGATGAATTAAAAGAATCAATGCATTATACTCTTGAACCAGATATGACATATGTAAGTATTTTAAGAGATGCTAAAGAAAATCGTTTCAATAGAGAAAAATTACAAGCAGCTTTTAATCGTATTCAAGAATCTGATGAATTGTTTAACGGTTTATTTGCAGATGTAGACTTGTATTCTAATAGACTTGGTACTGGCGATTTAAAACAAAGTGCAACAATTGCAAATGTTATTAAAGTACTTGATGGTGCAGATTTAATTCATGCAGAAGGAGATGTGCTTGGTAATGCATATGAATATTTGATTGGACAGTTTGCATCTGAAACAGGTAAAAAAGCTGGTGAATTCTATACACCACATGGTCCAGCACAGATTTTATGTAGAATTGCTATGAATGGACAAGAAGATAAGAAAGGATTACAAGTGTATGATCCTTGTATGGGTTCAGGTTCTCTTATGCTTAGCTGTAGAAATTATTCTAATGAACCAGATTACATTAAGTATTATGGACAAGAATTAATGCCATCTACTTATAACCTTGCTCGTATGAATATGTTCCTTCATAGAGTTCATCCAGAAAATCAACATTTGAGAAATGGAGATACATTAGATGCAGATTGGCCAACTAACGAAGATACAGAGTTTGATGCAGTAACAATGAATCCACCATATTCAGCAAAATGGTCTGCAGCAGAGGGATTTAAACAAGATGAAAGATTTATGGATTATGGTGGCAAACTTGCACCAAAATCAAAAGCAGATTATGCATTCTTGCTTCATGGTTTTTACCACTTAAAACAAACTGGAACAATGGCTATTGTATTACCACATGGTGTATTGTTTAGGGGAGCAGCAGAAGGTACAATCAGAAAAATATTATTGGAAAACGGATCAATATATGCAGTTATTGGATTGCCTTCTAACATGTTTTATAATACATCAATTCCAACATGTATCATTGTATTAAAGAAACATAGAGAAGGTAGAGACGTATTATTTATTGATGCTTCAAATCTTTTTGAAAAAGAAAAGAAACAAAATGTTATGAAAGATGAACATATCGATAAGGTAATTGAACTTTACAATAATAGAGAAACAGTTGAGAAACAGGCATATTTAGCTTCGTTTGAAGATATTAAGGAAAATGATTTTAACCTAAATATTCCAAGATATGTAGATACAAGTGAAGAGGAAGAAGAAATTGATTTAAAGAGTCTTACAGTGGAAATAAAAGACACAAATAAGAAAATAGAAGAAGGTAATGCACAATTAATGCAGATGCTATCTGATTTGACTTTTAATTCATCAGAAGCAGAGGAAGCAGTTCGAGGCTTCATGAATATATTTGAGGAGGTGTAGTGATGGACAAAACACCTAATATTAGATTTAAAGGATTTACTGATCCTTGGGAACAGCGTAAGTTAGGAGAAGTATTTAAAGAGAGAAGCGAAAGAGCTAATGGTGATGAAGAATTACTATCCGTAACAATAGGCAACGGAGTGATTCGACAAGCTGATTCAGATAAAAGAAATACAGCATCTGAAGATAAAAGCAATTATAAAATTGTGAGAAAAGGAGATGTTCCATATAATTCCATGAGAATGTGGCAGGGCGCCGTGGGAAACTCTGAATATGACGGAATAGTAAGCCCTGCATACACTGTGCTCATTCCCACAAAAGAGGCAAACGGTAAGTTTTTTATGGAACTATTTAAAAAAGAATCTACTTTACAAATATTCCAACGTTGGTCACAGGGATTAACCTCGGATACATGGAACTTGAAATATCCTGCATTGTCAACCATACAATTTTATATGCCTTCAGTAGATGAGCAAAATATAATTGCGGAGTATTTTGCAAAGCTTGACAACCTTATCACCCTTCATCAGCGTAAGTGTGATGAGACAAAAACTTTAAAAAAATATATGCTTCAAAAAATGTTTCCAAAAAAAGGTGAAAATGTTCCAGAAATTCGTTTTTCAGGATTTACTGATCCTTGGGAACAGCGTAAGTTTTCTGATGTCTTCGAAGAGTACTCAGAAAAGAAGCATGAAGAGCTTCCACCACTGACTATAATACAGGGGGGCGGAACAATTTTAAGAGAGGAATCTGATAGATCCTTACAATATGATAAAAACAGTTTACCTGGATACAAAATGGTCAAGAAAAATGACTTTATTGTACACCTTAGATCCTTCGAAGGGGGACTAGAAAAGGCAAACTCTGATGGCATCATAAGCCCTGCATATCATACTTTTCACGGGAATAACACCGATAGTAGATTCTACTATCCATTCTTTAGATCAAGACGCTTTATAGATGTTCTGTTGAAGCCTCATGTGTATGGGATCAGAGATGGAAAAAGTATAGATATCGCGGGGATGAAAACGATTATGATTCCCGTCCCATCATATGAGGAACAGCAGAAAATCGGTGAGTACATTGAGTCACTTGACAACCTTATCACCCTTCATCAGCGCAAGTGTGATAATTTAAAAGAAGTAAAAAAATATATGCTACAAAATATGTTTCCAAGAAAAAAGAAATAATTTTTAGTGTTTAAATATTGGAGGTAAAAGTGGTATGGCAGAGTTAGAAGCTATATTAGAGCAAAAATTGATAGATCAGCTTTGTAGCGAAGATTCTCAATGGACATATCGTCCTGACATAAAAACAGAAGACGATATTTGGAAGAATTTTAAATATATTCTTGAACAGAATAATAAAGCAAAACTTAATGATATCCCGTTAAGTGAATCAGAATTTGCCAAGATAAAGAACGATTTGTCGCATGCATCTTTTTATGATGCGGGCAAATGGTTGGTAGGTGAAAATGGAAAAGTATACGTGCATGTTCAACGTGGAAACGAAACACTTCATTTAATCGTTATGAATAATGAGCATATTGCGGGTGGTTCTAGTGTATATGAAGTAATAAATCAATATCAGGCATTCAAGGATGAAGAAAACATAGGAAGCAGGAACAGAAGATTTGATGTTACACTTTTGATAAATGGTATTCCTATGATTCATATTGAATTAAAAAACAAGGAGCATGCGTATCTTGATGGTTATAGACAGATAAAAAAATATATTGCTGAAGGAAAATTTCGTGGAATTTTTTCAAATGTACAGATGTTTGTTGTAAGTAATGCGGTTGATACTAAGTATTTTTCTGCTGCTCGGGATACAGAATTAAGCAAGACATTTCTTACAGGATGGCTTGATGAAAAAAATGAACCAGTTGGAGATTATTTACAATTTGCACAAGATGTTTTACGTATACCTCAGGCACATGAAATGGTAACAAAATACACAGTTTTAGATAATGAAAAAAGAAAACTGTTGATTCTTCGACCATATCAGATTCATGCTATTGAAGCAATGAGAACAGCGTCAAAATCTGGTAAATCTGGTTTCATATGGCACACTACAGGTTCAGGAAAAACTATGACATCATATAAGGCAACAAGAAATCTATTGATGGATATTCCATCAATAGAAAAAACAGTTTTTTTGATAGACAGAAAAGATCTTGATTTACAGACTAAAGGAGCTTTTCAGTCTTATGCAGATAATGATACGATTGAAGTTGATGATACGGAAGATGTTGGAAGCCTTGTAAAAAAATTAGCAGATGGTAACCGTCAGATGATCGTTACGACTCGCCAGAAAATGCAAGTCATGATCAATAAGAGATTACAAGAAGGTACGAGAGCATATAATAAAATACGTTCTTTAAAAGTAGCGTTTGTTGTTGATGAATGTCATAGAGCTGTTACGCCACAAACTAAGAGAGACATTGAGAGATTTTTTAGTAATTCTATTTGGTTTGGATTTACAGGTACACCGATATTTGAAGAAAATAAATATGATCAAATGGGTGATCTTGCGCAGACAACAGAAGAATTGTATGGTCCTTGTTTACATAGTTATACAATTAAGGAAGCTATTCATGATAGGGCAGTATTAGGATTTAATGTTGAAAATCTTGGGCCAAAGGATCTTAAGGCTGATGATGCAGATACATATTATCATAGTGAAGGTCATATGAGAAATGTTTTAGAGATTATTCTTAATAAATCTGCTGTAAAGTTAGGAGTTCAGAATGGTAGAGGAGAATCCTTTGAAGCAATGCTAACAGTTGATTCAATTGCATCGGCTCAACGATATTATGATATGATTATGAAAATCAAAAATGGAGAAGATGAACTTAAGATTGATGAAGAAATTGTACGTACGTTGCCGGATTTTCCAAAGATTGCGATTACGTATTCAATTTCAGAAAACGATGAATCGTCAAAAGAAAATCAAGATGCAATGACTCGAATGTTAAAATATTATAATGATATGTTTGGAACAAAATACAAATTAGAAGCAATAGAGTCATATAATAGAAATTTAAATGAGCGTTTAGCAAGAAAAGAAAAACGTTATCTTGATAGATCGCAGCAAATCGATTTGGTAATAGTAGTAGATCGATTGCTAACAGGATTTGATGCACCTTGTTTGTCGACTTTGTTTATAGACAGAACTCCAATGAGTCCACAGGGACTTATTCAAGCATTTTCTCGTACTAATAGATTATTTAATGAAAAAAAACGATACGGGCAGATCGTTACGTTCCGTACTCCAAAAGAGTATAAAAAATGTATAAACGATGCATTAGTTTTATATTCTAAAGGAGGATTTGGTAAGGCAATTGCAGAGGATTGGGATACTGTTCTTGAAAATTTTAATCGTTCCTTAAAAACAATTAGAACTTTTGCACCAACACCAGCAGATGCAATCAATCTGTCTAAAAAACAAATGACAACATTTGTTAAATTATTCAGAGACTTAGATCATGATTATGCACATTTGAAGTCGTTCTCAAATTATGATCCTTCAATGATGGATGATTTTGGTTTTAGTCAAGAAGATTATGAAGACTATGCAGCAGAGTACAAAAATATTGTTGAATTATTAAAAGAAGATCCTGTAGATAATTCTGATGAGCCAGTAGTTATTACAGATGATTATGAACTTGTTGCATACGATAAGTTTAAAATAGATTTTGAATATATTGTTGAGTTATTACAAGGCTTTGTTGAAATGTTAGATTCTGAAGATGTAGAATTCGATGAAACAAAATTTGAACAAAAAATATCTGAGTTCCGTGAAATGGCTGATGAATTAGGAAAAGATAATCCTGGTTTAAGTAGTATTTTTATGCAAGTGCTCGATGAAATTGAAAAAGATAAGAAAAAATTTGTTGGCTCAGATGTATCTGAAATAATTAATAAAATGAGATGTTCTGCAATTGATAATGAGTTAGAAAAATTTGCAAAAAAATGGTTTATTAATTATGAAGATGTTAAATATGAGGCATATAATTATAAAGATGGAGAACTTGCAAATGCAAATAAACTTAGAGAAAGTGTGGATTATTCTGCGTATAAAGAAGCTACAGAGAATGCTTTGCCAAAATTTAAGTTTAATAGAGAACTTGTAAGAGAGTTCAAAGAAGAGTTGATGCCTATTATTATTCATTATATTGCTAGATAAACTTCTTTTTATAAATTTTTCTATAATAATATTTATATTTGAAGTTTTATTTTAGAAAGTATATACTGAAAGTATATTAGTTAAATAAATTAATGCTTGAGGAGAGTAGGATTAAATGACCTTAGAAAATAAGCTTGGTATAATAGATTCAACAGAATTAGCTCGTGAAGAAGAAAGAATCAGTAAAAAAAAGGCGTTAGAACTTTTTGAATCGGGTTCATTGGATAATTTAGAACCAGGAACATGGAAAACATTGCAAGAAATCCATAGTTTTTTATTTGGTGAAATTTATGAATTCGCTGGAAAAATTAGAACTGTGAATATAGCAAAGGGAAATTTTCGCTTTGCACCTGTAATGTATTTAAAACCAGCTCTAGAGAACATAGAAAAAATGCCTCAGTCTAATTTTGATGAAATTATAGAAAAATATGTCGAAATGAATGTAGCACATCCTTTTAGAGAAGGAAATGGGAGAAGCACACGTATTTGGTTGGATTTAATTTTGAAGAAAGAAATACAAAAGGTTGTTGACTGGAGCTTAGTTGACAAAGAAGATTATCTTCAAGCAATGGAAAGAAGTCCAATTAAAGATTTAGAAATAAAATACATTTTAAAAAATGCGTTAACTTCTGAGATTAATAATAGAGACGTATACATGAAGGGCATTGATCATAGTTATTATTATGAAGGATATTATACATATAAAGCCAAAGATTTGCAGTAATGCAAGTCTTTGACTTTTTTATTTGTAATAGTGAATTTGTCAATTAAATTTATTAACATTATATATCATCGACGTGTGTTTTTGTTATGAATTCAAATTTGATAAAGACCTCATAATTATGTCAATATCTTTACTTTCAAGTTCTTGAATTATATGTAAATATGTTTTTTGAGTTGTTGTTATATTCGAATGACCTAATCTTCGTGCAACACTAGCTATTGAAACACCAGCAAAAAGAAGAATAGAAGCATGAGTGTGTCGTAATCCATGTACAGATATAATAGGTATGTTGACATTTTTACAGTGTCTAGCCAAAATATCATTTATCGTTGAATTATAAACTTTTTTCTGAACAAAAATGGGTTCATCTTCAGGCAGATTTTTTATTAACTCAGCAAATTGTATAACGGTTTGCCAATCAAGTGGTATTTTTCTAATAGAAGATTGATTTTTAGTAGGAAGAAAACCGCCGTTGCCTTTGTAATCCCATGTCTTTGAAACGATTACTAATTGATGTCTTAAATCAAAATCTTTTGGAGTTAGTGCTAAAGCCTCTGAAAATCTCATTCCTGTTTTGGCAATCAATAAAATTAACCAATCCATATTTATTTGATCGGACAAGTTTAAGTCATCTAAAAGTTTATGAAGCTCGTATTGATTAAGATATTTTGGTTTCTTTTGTCGGGGCTGTTTGCCCTTTATGATAGCTTTTCTAGTTGGATCATGGGGGATAAGCCCTTCATCTACGGCATCTAAGATTGCACATTTTAAGTGATGGTGAAAGTCCATGGTTGTTTGTCGTTCGTGTTCAAGTGCATAATCATTCAACAATTTTTGATATGTTATACGATCAAGATCTCCGACAATTAGGGTTGGTATAAGTTTTACTAACCACTGATAAGTCATATAATATTTATTCATTGTTACAGGACGTATTGCACCTTCTTTATATACAGAAATCCATTGTTTATAATATTCACAAAATAACATGTGTGATTTATTTACTGTCGTTGTATGCATATATAAGTGCTCCTTTCAGAATGTTTTACACACGCCGATGAAGGGTGATAAGGTTGTCAATCTCTGTAAAATAGCTACCGATTTTCTTCTGCTCTGATATGTACCCAGAATCCTGGACACATATTTATGAACTAGGCGGAACACATGGATGCTATCCTGTATTGTACAGGTGGCATCCATTTTGTTTTTGCCTGAATTCTTTTGTTATTGTAGTAATCTATATATTCTTCAATCGCTTTTGAAAAGTCTTCAAAAGAAGCATAGTCTTTCTCATAGCCATAATACATCTCATTTTTTAATCTTCCAAAGAATGTCTCCATAATACAATTATCATAGCAGTTACCTTTTCGAGACATAGATTGAATAATTCCATGTTCCTTTAAAGCAGTTCTATAATTCGCATGTTGATACT
>NZ_FOGW01000055.1 GCF_900111325.1 Lachnobacterium bovis | reverse complement strand
AATTATCCCCATAATCTCTCATTTCTTTCAGTTGCTCTTTCTTGTACCCATCAGGTTTGGCAAAAATAAATGGTTTTTTATACGTGTAAGATAATTGAGCAAACTTTGTAGACGAAATTCTTTGTATATGATCTACAAAAGTTGAATTAGTGTTTTGAAAACCAGGTTCATTACAATACGCATCCTCATTATATCTATTCCAATTTTTTTTTTGATCTTTTGTTATATCGCTAACTATACATACACTATCATCTGAAGTAGTACTCTTTTCAACCAACTCCATTTTATCCCAAGTTGGTTTGAATGAATTTTCTTCATCCGTTTTAGTATATATAATCCGATCTTTTATACACAAAATATTTAGTCTATTTTTCCATATTATAAATGCGAAAAACAAAAATATAATCCCTATAATTAAAAGTTTTGTTTTTGTACTAAGTATATTTTTCTTCATGTTATCTCTCCTTACATTGCAATGCTTCATTAGATAGTAACTTCGGAATAATCCAAATTTTAGTATTTAACTATCTACTATATCATCTCTTAGCCTTCTAACACCATCGTCAAAAAAAGTAGTATATAGTTTATCTGAAGCACGGCATTTATCTAAAATATCTGTTGCTTCATAATACAAATTTACCTCTGCATCTGATTTAAAGTTATCTGGTATACTGCACTCCCCTTTTACTAATTTTCTAGCCAAATCATATGCCTTACCTTTTTTTCCTTTTAATTCTTCTAATATATCTTTAGCCTTTTTTTCAGGATAAACTTTCTCTGTTTTATTCTTTATTTTTTCCTTGTATATCTGAGTAGACAAATCAAGTGAGTGTATACAAAACACTTGATTATCTTCTTTGCAACATATATATGAACTATCATAACCTTGCAAAAGATTCTTTCTTTTTTCATTCATAGTTTTCTTAAAATGTACATCATTATAAATTGATTTTCCTAATCCTATAAAATTATCTAAATTTAAAGCACTACCTACTCCTTTTTTTGTTCTCTGAAGAGCAACTGTACCATAGGGACTATTAAAGCCTTTAAGTGTTGGCATATGAGCTGAAACGTGTTTCTGATATATTTCATTTGCCTTTCCCCTAACTTTTCCAGTAGCATTCGTTTCATCATTTACCCACCCTAATGCATCTTTTCCTTTTTCTTCTAAATATTCATCCGTTATTCCTTCATCAGACGCTGCCGTACAAACCACATCCGCTATTAAACCTAGCGCTGGATTAATTTCAGTCGCACCTACTATAAGTATAGTTTGAGAAATTTCAGTTAATTTATCTACTGTTTCATGCGGTCCTTCTTCTGTTTCATTATCAATCTCCCATTTTTTTACTCTATTCTCTTTTTCAGTAGAACCGGCAGCATAATCTAAGACTTCTGATTTTTTCTTAAACTCTCCCCGTACTTGGTCATATGCTTGATAATCAAATTCTACTGTAGCAACATCTCTTCCTTTAGCTCCCCTAAATTCAATGTTAGTTATTTTTGACAATACCGGTGTAAATTCATGCACGTCTTTTCTTGCTGACTCTATTTTACTATCTAGAGAACTGTAGAACATATAAGCCGCCATACATTTATTCCATTCTCGCTGATAGTATTTAAAATTTTTACTATCACCAGTCTTAACATAAAGTTCTGTTGCAACCTTTCCCTTACATTGCATTAATGCTAACGTAGTATTTTTCATACTTTCTATGTAATCTTGTGATCGACTCGCTGCCCATAACTTATAATTTATATATTTTTCGTTTGTATCTTTAGTTAATCGCTTTTTCACACCAGTTCTCGTATCATAATACCACATTTCCTTATCATCACTAAGCACAGCATTTATGAGCTTTTCGTAGTCTTCCTTTGAAGCCTTATCACCTTTTTCATACATAACGCCCCATACACCCAAAGCATATTTTCCCATAAATGTTTTTGCATAACTATCTAATGTTGAAGGATCTTTTTTGAATGAATTCTCATATTTTTTATGTATTATATTCATGATAAACTCTTCATTTTCTTTACTATTTGTCAGCGTTATATAATTATACACTTCTGTTGATGCAAAATTATATTTCGCTAGCTGTTTAAATTCGTCTTCTGTTACGCCTCGATATTTTAAGTAATTTATGGCTCTATCTTTATATATGACATTCATGTCATCCATGCTTTTTAAATAATCCACTCTCCAAGCTGCATTCTCATCATAATGATATTCTGCACCTTTAAAGGATTTTGATATACCATCTAATATATTCTGAGCTTTTGTAGAATACTCCTCACCCTGTTTGAAATAATTTCTAGTATTATTTTCTATTTGATAATA
>NZ_FOGW01000041.1 GCF_900111325.1 Lachnobacterium bovis | reverse complement strand
AATGAGACAGTTAATAACAGACATCGGAGATGGAGTTATTAAAAATGCAGAAGCATATCAAGAATTTGATACAACAGTTGGTTCAAAAAATCGTAACTAGATTTTAATACCAAAGAATCAGAACAAGCGATTGGATTAGCAAAGAAGTAATAGTATAAAAAAGAAAATGTAAAACCAGATAAATATATGATTATGTGAAATATAATTATTTAACAGATAAATAGTCTGAGTAGGATTTTATAAGCTAGTCTGATAACTTGATTAAATCAGGAAAAAAAGATTAAGAAAATCTCTATGCTCGCAGAAAACTGCAACATAAAGGAATGACAAGATGCAGTTAGTCTGTGTGGCGTGGGGATTTTTTTGTGAAAAAGCTTGTTAAGGTAATAAGGAGACACGAATGGAAGCAAGTAAAAGTGAGTATGATAAAGAATTTTTTGAAAAGGAAGAACGTAGAGAAAAAGAAGATAGGCTTGTGTCAGAACTTAGGAAAAATCAAAAGATGCGTGAAGACTTAGAAAAAAATCTTTATGAGATAGAGAAAGAAAATGAAAGGTTTTCTGAAGAATCGTATAAAAATTTACAACTTTTAGATTCAATTATAGGAAAAAATGTATTTAGAGAAACAGAGCTTTATGGAAATTTTGAGGTTGTTTTAAATGAGATGAGATATATGATGATGAAAATGAATCAAAATCAACAAGATTTTTTAGACGGAATGAAGCATTTCTCAAATAAAAAAATACAGGAAATTTTAACAAAAGAAGAGTTGTTGAAAAGAAAATTATCTAGAATAAATGAGGAGTAGAGTAAAAATGTCAGAGACTAATATAAATATAGATGAAACAACTATGGTTAAGTTAAAAAATGATATAAAAAGTTCATATGGTAGTTTGACAAATATTCAACTTGCAAATGTTGATAAAAAAACGACATTGACTGCAAACAAAAACTCGAAATTAGTTATTAAATCGGCATCAGATATTATAAATGATGTAAAAAAAAATGCAGAAGCTTTGTGTAAAAAAATTGATACTACTTGGAAGGAGTATAAAAAATTTGATGAATCAGTGAAGAAGAAAAATGAGAAAAAATCAGATATAGTAGTGAAAAAAACTGAAAGAAAATAGGAGGAACAAAATGGGAGATATATTTTATTTGAATCCGGACACTATAAAAAGCCAATGTACAGAAGGGGCTGATAAATGTATGAAAAAGTCTTATGAAATGGGAACAGTTATAAGTAAGTTAAATGCTATACAAGGTAATGACACAATTAAATGTCAGGGCTTTGATTGTATAAAAAATAATGCAGAAGATATGAGTACTTATTTGACAGTTGTGAATATGAGTTTAGCAGAATACCAGAATTCATTTTATAAATTAGGAAATTTAGTTGGAGACGAAGTGCTAGATTCAGCTGCATTGGAGTTATATGAAACACAATTATGTTCTGTAGAGACGAATGCACTTACAATGAAGAATATTTGCATTAATCAAGCACGAACAACTAAAAAGCTTCCTTTAGAGCAGAATAATATGCAGACATTAGCAAATATAAATATATCTAATGCGCAAACTGGACAAAGTGTATTAGATAAAGCAAGTGCAGCGAGAAATATAATTAATGAGAAAAGAAAGAAATACTACGATATAGAAAATAAAACAAACAATGTATTTGATAAAGGAAATGAATATAAAGATTTAGCTAACAAAATTATTAAATCAATTAATTCATGTTTTGTGAATGGTAATTATGTTCAAAATATAAATGCTAGTTGGCGTAAAGAAATAAATAAATATGTGTCAGATTTTGATAGAACGATTTCAGAGAGAAGTATAGGATATCTAAAATCAAAAGGGGTATCAGATAGTAGAATTGAAAAGCTAAAAAGTTTTGGGTTTGATATTGTAGGGTTATTTAATGAACTTTCATCGGAGGAGTATGAAAAAGGCTCTAAAGATAGCTATAATTGTATGTTGAATATTATGAAAGGAAATTATAATGAGGCATTTAAGGGAAATCCGGAAAAATTAAAAGAAGGATGTAAAAGATTTTATGCAGATTTTTCACAATGTGTATTTAATGATTATTTATTAAATGATACAGATGATTCTAAAAAAAAGGAAGTGATGGCATTATATAATGGAATACTGAATGATGATAAGAATTATTCTAAGGATGCAATAGTATTTGATGGACCTAAAGTTAAAGTATATGACAGTAAAGAAAAATATAAGTATAAGTTAGGATATATTTCAATTTTATATCAGGATTCATATATTAAGTTAAGAGTGATTACAGAAGAAGGGGCAGATTGTTTTGTAAAAACTGGCTGTGAATATGGGTCAACAAATAAATTTTCAGCAGAATTTAAGAAAAAGCAAAAACAGTGGAAAAGTACTTTAGATTATTTTAGGTTTAATTATGCTGTTTTAGACAGAATTAATCCTATTGGAGAGGTGGATTTTAAGACTGGAAAAACAAATGTTAATACATGTATTTGTAGTATTAATGATATAGAAATAAAAAATAATAATGATTATTTACCGGATGATACAATTACTATCAAAATAACAGAACTTCCAAGAGATCCTATTCATGCTACAAAAAAAATTAAATGTGATTATTATGTTTCAAAAAAAGCTGAGAAGGATAAGGAAAAAGAGAATAAAATACTATTAAGTGATGAAAGTGAGGAAGCTAAAAAAGCAAGAACTAAAGCTATGATGGATATCAGTTTAGATACACTAAAATGTATGTCAGTAGAAATTGATCCTATTTTTGGATTAGTTACGAACTTAACAATTGATGGTATGACAAATAATTTAAGTAAAGCAAAAGACGTTGGTTACGCAAAAAAAGCTTATGACATAGCAAATCAAAAATGGTCAATTTCAAATAAAGTAGAAGACGCCACAAACGTTGTTAAACAATATCTTCAAAGTAAAATGCCAAATTGCTCAATATCGTTGAATAGTGAAGTGTTTAATAAGTTTAAGCAAACAACATATGGAGAAAAAACTATAAAAAGCTTAAAAGGTGCTGGAAAATCTTTTAATGCAGAAAATCTTTTCAAGGTTTTAGATGCTATTGAGGAGGATTCAGAATATGAAAAAAAGATGAAATCGAAGTGGGAAACCACTATGAAAAATACCCATACACCTGTGGTAAAAATTCAAGATAAGAATATTGGGTTTCAGGGTATAGATTTGTCAACAGCAATTGCATATAAATTAGAATATGAGACGCAAATTCCAGATTTATCTAATGCTTTGAAAGATAAGGAGGCTGTTGATAAGGTTATAAAAAATGTTCAAAATAAAGTTAAGAAAAAGAAAATTTCAAAGGATATAGAAAATTTAGCAATCAAAATTATAAATGACGATGTAGATATTAGGGAATATTTACAAGGCTCAGAAAAAAAGAGACTTCAATTTTTTAAAGCATATTCAATTGTATGTTCTTCAGTAGAAGGAAATGTTGAAACGTATAGTACACATTTTGAAAATTTAGTAAATGGAATATATGAAGCAATAAAAAAAGACAATATTGTGGTTAAAGGAGGAAAAGGATAACTTTAATGATAATCTAATAATAGAGTTATTTATATAAGTAAAAAATGAGCAAAGAACATAATATAAAAAAAATAATAAAAAACGTAATTGATTATATATTGATAGCATTAGCTATGGGATGGCTTATTCGTGCAGTAATTTACTATTATCCATATGATTTCAAATGTTTTGAAAATAGTAAAAAAACAAGTGGAATAGATTGGAAGAAGATTGAGTTGATGGAACAAAGTACTACACCGGACAACAGTGTTTGTATTGTATCTCAAATGAATCAAAATGAAAAGGATATGTGGAAAGACGATTGTACTTTGTACTGTAATAAAAATCAGATATATAGAATTTCCTCAGATGAATTTATTGCATTTAAAATAAATATATCTGATAGAAAATTTGATTATAGTGCCGATTCGTGTATAAAAAAATATCAATTAGAAAAAAAAAATCCCGGCATGGAAAACTATTTTTTAAAATCTGACAATGCAAGATTAAATGAATGCAAGGTAGAATATTATGATATCCACAAGAAGAAGGTTGCAAAAAAACAAGATTTATTAAAAATACTCAGAAATATATTTGGTGAGAATAAATTACTTAACATACAACCATATTCTTTTAGATATTTAGGTACTACAGATAATGGAAAAGTTAAACTAGGTTTTTATTATGTTTGTGGAGTAAAGAAAAAATATATACAAAGAGAAAATTGTACTCTGTGCCAGGATAATGCAAATAACTATTATGTAACAAGTTCGGTTTATAAAAATGAACCAGAAGAGGCATTAGCTAATAAAAAATTGAATTATAAAGGTTTAAAACTGATGGATAAAAATACGTTTAAAAACCTACTGAAAAAAAATGGAATTGATACAAAGAATATTTACTATTCATTTAATCAAGTGGATTATAATGAGGTTAATCTTTGGATAAAAACGGAAGGTCTTCCAAAAGAAAATGCAAGACTATATAAAGTTTATCCAAAACTAAAAAAATACATAGGTCAAAAAGACAAATGGGCAAGACTATTTATTAAAGGTAAAACTTCTGATGAAATAGCAGAGTATTTTTTGCCAGAAGGGAAAAAAATAAGTTATGGAGATGGAGTTAATCTAGAAAATAATATTCAAGTTACCAGTTTAGACGATTACATGAAAAAAGCAAAAGAAATAGACAAAAAAGAAGGGTGTAACGATTATGATTAAAACTATAAAGTGGTTATTAAGAGATTATAAAGGTGGGGTAGCAGCTTTTTTTCTAGTTTTTGTATTAGTATTTAAATTGGATATAGTAATAGCTGGAATGATAAATCTAGGGGGTGCAAAAGATAGCCAATTAGAAGATAGTGAACTTCCTTATATAAATCATATTGTTTCGGATACTGTCAAACAAGAAAACAATTGTGAAGAAGTAGTTTCTGTTGATAAGCTAGTTGTTTATGAAAAAAAGGTAGGAAATGACATTTGTATAGTGAAAAAAAATAATAAAAAATTGAATTATACAAACGAGATGAGAATAGACAAGGATAAAATTCTATCATATAGTTGTAAATATGAAGGAGAGGCAAGTGTTTGTTATAATTGTATGAAAGCAAGTATAATAATATATAATACTGAAAACAATAAGGTTGAAAAGAAATTGGATATTTTACCAATTATAAAATCATATTACGAGCCGACAGGAAAATCTGATTGGTCAATAGTTAAAGAATTCACTCAACCTATAATTGGTACAACCAAAGATGGTAAAAAAATAATGATTTTTGAAATACCTACGAAAATTTACTGTGACGTAGAAGAAGATTTTGATTATTTTGCTTATTATATTGATGAGGATAAATTTGAGAAGATAGCATTAGATAAAATAAATGAAAAATATGTAAAGACACCAGGTTGCGTTGTATTTGAAGATGGACGTTATAATACAGTGCCAGAAAGATCGGCTTTAAAAAGTGGAGAAAAATACAAACGAAACTTCAGTATTAATAATTATATGAATCCGGACTCATTTGAATCATTGCTTGACTCGAATGGAATAAAATATGGTACAACAGAGTTGAATGAAAACTCATATGGGCCAATGCGTATGACGATGGTTGGAAATCAGATAGCTAAGGATTCAAAATTTGTTTCAAAATTTCCAGAATTAAAAAATAAATATCTTAGCGATGATTATGAGATTGAATGGTATATCAAGGATGAAAAAAATTCTGACGAGGTTGCCAAACAGTTACTTCCAGCTGGGAAAAAATTAAATTATGACAATGTATATATAAGAAATAATTGTTTTAAAGATTGTGGGGATACCAGAATAAAGAGTTTGAAGGAATATTTTGATAGTATTTGATATGGTGGAAATTTTGAAATAAAGGAAATCTCTGACAACGAAAGATTATCAGCCGACTTATTTGATTTTAAATAATTCTTCCATCCCATGCCCTAGGAGGTGAATTTTTGCGGGCAAAACAGATTAAAAATAGGAGAATTAGGGATGAAGAAAGATAAAATATTATCATGCATTATAGGTGTATGTGCTGCACTTTTCTGCGGAACTATAGGATATCTTTTTGGAGCACAGGGATTTAACATAAATCAAAAAGCTAGAGCACTAAAAAGTCCTGTAACTATCACAAAAGAGATAAAAGAAAAAGGATTTAACACCAAAAAGATAGCCTTAGTTAATGCAGATGAAGCAGTAGTTCAAGGTGGCAAAACAATCAATTACGCAGATAAACTAATTAGTGGAATGCCTAAGAATTTTGAATCAGTAAGCCTTGAAATGGCTAAAGAAGGTGTTGAAAATGGAAACTATGGTGCGTATATCATAATACCATCTACATTTTCACAATCAGTTGTAAGTATAAATTCAACACCGAAGCCAGTTGATTTACAGTATAAAATAAGTTCTAAGATAAC
>NZ_FOGW01000023.1 GCF_900111325.1 Lachnobacterium bovis | reverse complement strand
TAGTTACTTTATTATTTTTTTCTATACTCATTTAATTTCTACTCCATTTTTTAGTGTTTTTGAGTTTCATAATATTTTTTCATCTTCTGGCAATAATCCGCAACTCCTGTTATCTCGCCAACTTTGTCATCTTTTACACCTGCAAAGCTTAATGGTTTGCCATCTGGTGTAAATAATTGCAACACTTGATCATCATTCTCTAAGTCATGATCAAACAATGTTATTTTCTTACCTTTTACACCAACATATTTCTTAAGTTCAGGATACTTATTAAATAAGTTGGTCATGTTTGATTTTAAGGCTGATGAATTAAATTCTATCTTTACTTTGCAAAATGGGTTGGTGTAGTCTGTTGCAAAACAACTCTCAATTCCATTTGCTGTTTTTATTTTATCTAAAATCAAAAAATTTTTATAATAATCTTCACTATACTCTTTATGTTCTACCAACTCACTATCTGTAAATCGATATTCATCTGGGTATTTTTTCATATTATCATATGGATTTTTTCTTTCATTTAATTTATCATAAATAAAATTGTACTGAATATCATCTGGCTCTAATTTACTATTATTTGAACCAACTTTTTGAAATACATTTCTCTTGTTTTTTGAAGAATATAAAAGTGATTTTATAATATCTTTCTGATCTAATGAAATATAAAGTCCACCATATGTGACTTCTCCTAAATACCAACCATAATCGCCATCACTTACATTCTTGTTACTTCTTATATCATGTTCAGATCCAAATTGGCGTAATAATACTATATCCTGTTTCGGTGTAGATTTAAAACGATCACAAAAATAATAAATTGGTTCTGCAACTGTAGGATTGACAAATCCAGCTGTAATATATGTCTTTCCATTTACACTATATACCACATTATTTTCTATAATATCCTTTGAAGTCCACCAACAATCACTACAATATTTGTTTAGTAACGCTTTTAAATCTATTCTTTTTGTAACTTTTTTCTTATCTAGATTATAAACATCATATTCAAATTTTTTTATATTCTTGTTTCTCTGCTCTTCAAACGGTTCAGTATAATTTATAAAATATTTTCCCTGCGTATTATAAGCATAACTACCAATTTCATTTTTTGAAACCAAATCAAACTCTTTATTCCTATCATCTATAAGTACGTAATTTCCATTTTCAGTCTTTGACACTTTCAATTTGCTGAAATCATATGATAATGACTTATACTTCTCTGAAGAACTTTTTTTTACCTCATCTTTATACGAAAAAAAGGCCATAATACTTTCACTATAAAAACACAATATAGCTGATATAATACATATAACAAAAGTTATAGCTAATAAAGTAAAATTGGTTTTTATAAACTTTTTAACTTCTAATTTCATCATTTTTTTTCCCTGTTCTTTTATTCTTTCTTATACATGTTAGCCAAAGCTCATTTTCTACTCTTTGATTTTTTCAAATTGAAAATTTGTAAAATAGCCCGGTTCTTTAACTTCATAATTTTCACTTGGATCATCAGGATTAAACACTTTTATATATGTTATATAATTAAAATCACCTTCCATACTTTTTTCTAAATCTCCAATTTCTTCACACGTTGAAGCAATATAGCCTTCTCCTACTTTTTTATTTGTTTTTTTATTATAGATATTATATTTTGTAAAATATACATCCTTTTTCAAATCAAAAACCGGTAAAATATTGCATTTATACTTACTTGGTGTTTTTTTTACGATTTCACCTTTTTTTATTCTATTCTCTAAAGCTTTTTTTAGAGGTTTCTCTTCTTCGTTTCCACTTATGTTGTCTTTTTCTGCTTTTTTTAACTGCGCCTTAATTGCCAATGGTGGTAAATCATCCTTGCAAGCATATTTATCATAATGTGGCTTAACTATACACGCGGCTAACACTATTTCTAATGATATTACACATACGTATTTTAATATTGTGTATTTTGAAATTTTCATACCTTTGCCTTCCTTTTCATCTATCCTAATTCATTTATAATATTCTCTATGCATTGGACTATCTTCGTTTATAATTTTAGCACACATTAGTTAAAAAAAAAGCATTTTATTAAACTTTTTTTCTTTAATCGCCCTTCTCACACTTAATCATGATATTGTTTCTAAATTGTCCTAACAAGCAAACCTATATTTTTTACATTGTATTTACTCTCTTGAAAATTATTGTCTTTTTTCATAAAAATGACCGCCTGTTTTTGTATATTTTTATTGACATGCTCTATTAAAAAGTCTATCATTTATATTGTTAGCATACTAACTATTTTTTCAAGTGTTATATGCTAAGATTTTACCGATACCTTAAATGTATCATCGTAAAAAATATTTATATTACAGAAAGAAGGGACAAAATGCTAAAAACTTTAAGTGCAGAATTAAAAGAATTTAAAAAAGATTCCATTCTTACTCCTCTTTTTATGCTTGGTGAAGTTTTAATGGAAACTCTTATACCTTTTTTAATGGCAAAAATTATAGATACTGGTATAAATAAGCATGATTTTTCTTACATTTATAAAACTGGTTTTCTTATGATTGTTATTGCCCTTTGCAGTCTTACTTTCGGATGTTTAGGTGCGACTTATGGCGCTAGAGCTTCAATGGGATTAGGACGCAATTTAAGACGTGCAATGTTTAGAAATATACAAAATTTCTCGTTTGCAAATATTGATAAATACAATACAGCCGGACTTGTAACTCGTTTGACAACAGATGTTACTAACGTACAAAACGCTTATCAAATGATACTTCGTATGTGTATGCGTGCTCCTGCAAGTATGATTTGTTCAATGGTTGCATGTTTTATTATAAGCCCTCGTCTAGCTCTTATCTATCTATTTGCGGTAATTATTCTTGGTTCATTGCTTTTAATACTTACTCTTATGGCAATGAAATATTTCCAAGCAGCATTTAGAAAATATGATTCCTTAAATGAAAGTGTTGAAGAAAATATTTCGGCTATTCGTGTTGTTAAGGCTTATGTACGTAGCAAACATGAAAAAGAACGTTTTAATATATCTAACCAAACAATCCATGATATGCTTGTAAAAGCAGAAAATATTATCATTTGGAATTCACCTTTTATGCAATTTACAGTTTACACTTGTATTATTTTAGTTAGTTGGTTTGGTGCTAAAATGGTAGTTGGTGGTTCCCTTGAAACTGGCGAATTAAGTAGTTTACTTGCTTATTGTATGAATATTCTTATGAGTTTAATGATGTTATCTTTCGTATTAGTAATGATATCCATGAGTATTGCTAGTGCAAATCGTATCGCAGAAATCTTAAACGAACAAAGTACTTTAAGCAATCCGAAAGATCCTGTATACGAAATCAAAGACGGATCTATCAAATTTGAAAATGTCAATTTCAAATACAGCAAAACAGCTGAATCTCCTGTTCTTTCTAATGTAAATTTAGAAATAAAATCTGGAGAAACTATTGGTATCCTTGGTGGAACTGGTAGTAGTAAATCTTCACTTGTTAATCTAATCAGCCGCCTCTATGATGTAACAGATGGATGCGTAAGTGTCGGCGGTATAGATGTTAAAAAATATGATTTAGATACTCTTAGAAACCAAGTATCTGTTGTTTTACAAAAGAATGTATTATTTAGTGGTACTATCCTTGACAACCTTCGTTGGGGTAATCCTAATGCAACTGATGAAGAATGTATCAATGCATGTAAACTCGCATGTGCTGACGAATTTATTGAACGATTCCCTAATAAATATAATACATATATTGAACAGGGTGGTTCTAATGTATCTGGTGGTCAAAAACAAAGACTATGTATTGCTCGAGCTTTATTGAAAAAGCCAAAAATTCTTATTTTAGATGATAGTACAAGTGCTGTAGATACAGCAACTGATGCTAAAATTAGAAAAGCCTTTAAGGAAGCTATCCCTGGTACTACTAAATTAATCATCGCACAACGTGTTTCTTCTATTCAAGATGCTGACCGAATTATCGTTTTAAACGATGGTATAGTTGATGCATTTGATACACATGAAAATCTTATTAAAAATAATGATATATATCGTGATGTATACGAATCTCAAACTAACGGCGGTGGAGATTTTGACGAAGGAGGTAATAATTAATGCCTAGACAAGTTCCGAAACCACAACCAAAGATTAATAATCCTGGCAAACTTTTCCATCGACTTTTCAAATTCGTAGGAAAAAGTTACGGAATACATTTAATTTTTGTTTTAATTTTTATAGTAATAAGTGTTTTTGCAAATATTAAAGGTACTGCCTTTACCAAAGACCTTGTTGACGTTTATATAATTCCTTTGACTAAATCTGCAACTCCAGATTATGGTCCTCTACAAAGTGCTATTACACATGTTAGTATTTTTTATTTAATTGGTGTATTTTCAACATATATGTTTTCAAAAATAATGATATATGTATCACAAGGTACACTTAAAAGAATGAGAACGACCCTATTTTCTCATATGCAAGATTTACCTATCAAATATTTTGACACTCACGCTCACGGTGATATTATGTCAGTATACACTAATGATATTGATACACTCCGTCAGATGATTAGTCAAAGTATTCCACAATTAATTAATAGTTTACTAACTGTTATTTTAATTGCTATACAGATGATAATATTAAGTATTCCTCTAACAATTATCACTCTTGCAATGATTGGCATAACAATATACGTTTCAAAAACTTTTGCTGGATTATCAAGTAGACATTTCTTAGCTCAGCAAAAAGATATCGGTAAACTTAATGGTTTTATCGAAGAAATGATGAACGGTCAAAAAGTTGTAAAAGTTTTTACTCATGAGGAACAAAACATAAAAGATTTTGATGTTTTAAATGACAAATTATTTGAAAGCGCTTACAGTGCTAACCGCTTTGCAAACTTCCTTGGACCTGTTAATGCCCAAATCGGAAATACAAGTTACGTTATTTGCGTAATTGTCGGTGCTATGTTAGCATTAAATGGTCATATAGGTCTTTCAATTGGTTCTCTTGTTACATTCCTTGCTTTTAACAAGAGTTTTAGTATGCCAATCAACCAGATTAGTCAGCAGTTAAATGCTATCGTTATGGCTCTTGCTGGTTGTGAAAGAATTTTTGCTTTATTAGATGAAGAAGTTGAACAAGATAACGGATACGTAACTTTAGTTAACTCAATTGAAGATGAAACAGGCAAAATAACAGAAACACCAAATCACACTGGCCATTGGGCATGGAAACATGTTCATCAAGCTGATGGCTCTGTTGATTATATTCCTCTTCGCGGAGATGTAGTATTCGATGATGTAGACTTTGGTTATAATGAAGATAAGATTGTTTTACATAATGTTGATTTATATGCAACTCCAGGACAAAAGATTGCATTTGTAGGTTCAACTGGTGCTGGTAAAACAACAATTACTAACTTGATAAATCGTTTCTATGATATTTCTGATGGAAAAATAAGATATGATGGTATCAATATTAATAAAATCAAAAAAGCAGATTTAAGACATTCTCTAGGAATTGTTTTACAAGATACTCATCTTTTTACAGAAACTGTTATGGAAAATATCAGATATGGAAAACTAGATGCAACTGATGAAGAAGTTTACGCTGCTGCAAAACTTGCAAATGCTGATACTTTCATTCGTCAGTTACCAGATGGATATAACACATTACTTACTAGTGATGGTAGTAACTTAAGTCAAGGTCAACGACAACTACTTGCCATTGCAAGAGCTGCAATCGCTGATCCACCTGTACTCATTTTAGATGAGGCAACAAGTTCAATTGATACTCGTACTGAAAAAATCGTACAAGACGGAATGGATAAGCTAATGCATGGCAGAACAACTTTCGTTATTGCACATAGACTTTCAACAATCAAAAACAGCGATTGTATCATAGTTCTTGAGCAAGGTCGCGTTATTGAACGTGGTAATCACGATGAACTTATCAAAAAACGTGGTAAATACTATCAATTATATACAGGACTTTCAAATTAAAAAATCATCTAGTAGTAGATAAAAAATAGGTAAGATAATTAATCCTACACTGTTAAAACTCAAATATCTACATACTTGATTTTAACCAGCTTTATTATTTATTTTATGTAAATAATAGAGCTGGATTTTTTTATAAAATTTCGCATATAAGTAACTTATTAATTTTTACCGATTATAACATAGATGAGATCTATTTTAATATTCTTAGCCATCTATGGAGGAAAAAATAATGTTAAAATTTACTGAAGACTGTTTAACAGGAATCGAAGAAATCGATCGAGAACATCAAAAACTATTTAATATGATTAATTCTGCATATACTGAATTAAATAAAAGTGATGCTGATAAACGTATAATTTGTATTGAATTAATACGCGATTTAAAACAATATGCTAGTACGCATTTTGTTCATGAAGAAGAATATATGAAACAAATACATGATCCCGAACTTTCACGTCAAAAATTAGCCCATGAATCTTTTATAGCAAGAATGAACAGTTTAAACGTTGTAGGTCTTTCTGATGAAAATCTAAAAATTGCAACTACCGATTTATTAGATTATATGTCTCGTTGGCTATTTAACCACGTAATAGGAAGTGATACTTTAATTGGCAAAACAGAGTCTCCATTTGCATTCACAGAAAAATACTTTGTGGGTGTTAAACTAATAGATGATGAGCATAAGCGATTATTTGAAATAATGGAGGAGGCAAACCAAATTATACATGATGAATCTTCCTTTGATAAATACGATGAAATAATGGATATTGTTGACGAATTACGCGAATATACAGAATTTCATTTTTCAGACGAAGAACGTTTTATGAAAGAGATAAATTACCCTGACTTAGATAAACAAATGAAAGCACATATCGCTTTTATAGAGAAACTAAATGAAATAGACCTAGAAAATATTGATGATGATCAACAAGGCTACCTTAACGATTTATTAGCATTTCTCCTTAATTGGTTAACAACACATATTCTAAAAATGGATAAAAAAATTGGTGAATTTTACAAGAAAACAAATAACTGACATTATATAGCAAAATAATGCTATATAAAATACGCAATAAATAATAGAATACTCTAAGAAAAAAGAAGCACAATTTTTATGCGTCTCCATAATCTAGTGGTTTAACATATTAATACTTGAGACTGCATACTATCTGCTTCTTTTTCGTTATTAAAAATAATATCATTTACTATTTCTAGGGCAGTACAATTTACACCTATTGCCTTTAAAATTTTATCATTTTATTCCATGCTTTATCATATTCTTTTCCAAATATATCATTTAATTTTTTTATATAGACTTCCTTCATATTCTCAGACTGTACTATAACCTCATCAGCATAAACTAGACCAGGCTTACAGACATAGTGAACCATATTATAATATTCGACATAATCATCTATTTCAAATTCATCAACCTTACCAATTGGAATATATGTGATTTTTGAGGCGTAATTTCTTATATTTTTTACATAATAGTTAGTAGGCACAGTAAAATATGGATTTTCGCCATCATACGGATTATGTACATACACTTCATTTGGACAATGTTTACTAATGTCATAATCAATAAAACTCACTATGTCTTCGACTTTTATCGAATGTGACTGTATGTATGCCTCAATATTTAATGCCTCAAAAATATCTTTATCATCTGCAATAACATTTCCCAAAATATCTTTTCTCATAAGTGGTAATGGAACAATGTAAACGTCTGAATTTTTATCTCTTTTCGCCTTTTCATAATATGGCTGCATGCTTTCCCATTCTTTAATTCCTATTGGTAAAAATAATATTTCTTTCTTTTCTATATTTTCCACTTCACGTTCACAACGGCTAAAATCAACCACTGGTCTACTTAACAGTAGATTTTTATCTATTTCAAAATCAAATACTTTCTCATTTGCTAACTGTTCAATATCTTTTTTTTGTTCTTCAAAAAAAGGATAATTATGCAACGATCTATCTTTAACTATAATATGATAATCATTGAATCTATTTTTTAGAATATCATCATAACCTATAGGAACCGGAATTTTAAATTTTTCAAAAGGAAAATAAACAACATTTTTGTACAATTCTGCCGATACGCCTTCTTCACCGGACAAAATAAACGGATGTATAATTCCCACCCGTGAACTTTCATTTTTATTTACTCTACTTGATATTTTTACAAATAAGTCTCTAATTTGATTCGTTATATCTAACTTACTACCCTGTCTTAAAAATTTCACATTATACTTTTGTTCTAATTGTTCTAATAAAAAGAGATCTTTGTCGGTTAATTCTTCTCTTTTTTCAAGTATTTCTATTACAGCTAATAAATAAAGTAATTCATCATCTCTTTGTTTTTCTTGTTCTGAATCTTCATATAAATAATCTAGTATATAAACATCTACACATGAAAGCCAAGGAAAATTGTAATGCTTGTTTAAATAATCTAATTCAAAATTTATTCTTTGCCCATTTACGATTTTCACTGAAAAATTATTATAATTTTCCTTCCTTTTATAATCATGAATTGTATAATCTTTAGGAAGCTCTTTTTCCGCTATCTCCATGAAACGTTCAAAATCATCCCTAAACATACATATATCTATATCATCATCCCATGGTATAAATCCATTATGTCTTACCGCTCCTAATAAAGTTCCCGCATCAGCAAAATATTTTATATCATATTTTTTACATATTTCATCTATTTTTCCTAAAACATCAAGCTCATTTGCCCATGCTTGTTTAATCACAGTTGGAACATAAAAACCACTTCGTATTTCGTCTCTAAAAAAATCATCTTTTTGTTTCATAGCCTTCTCCTATCAAAAATATCAAAAAAATATCTTTTACAAAACAAATACTACATATGAAATCTTCTCTTTAGCTCAGTTTTTGCCCTTTTATCGCCAATTATTACTATTCCCAGAAACATAAATATGGATAAAGCCGTTGAAACATTTAACAAAATTACATGTTTTATAAAACCTAATGCACCTATTGTAACTAATACAACACCTATAGCTACTAGTGCAACTTGAATCATAATATAACTTTGCCAATGTTTTCTATGTGCCAACATCAGAATAAAAATAAACAGATGTAACCCCATCATCACAATTGGTACTACAACTTCAATCGACCAACCTTTATATCCCATGACAAAGTCGCCCAACACACAAAATACTAAGGCGAAAAAACATACCCCTGCTATTTTGAAAAGGAAACCAGATCTGCCCATAATTGTCAAACGTACAACAACATTGGTATAAATAATTGCCATTCCAATAATTAGGCTCCACATGATTTTTACACCATGAGCATCATAGTCATGCCAAAAAGCAATTGTTTGCAATACGATAGATACAAACAACATGATATTAGCAAGCAAACGATGTTTCCTTGTAGTTGCAATTACATCAAGCGGATATAACTCACTTATTTCTTTATCATTTTTTTTAAGTATCAAATTACAAAGTGGACATCTATCGGTATCATCTAAGATTTCCACATTACATTTTTTACAACGTGCCATTTTTCCACCAAACCTTCTGTTTTTTTAACATGAATACACTCCATTCGTTTCTACAGAAACGCTAATTCCATCCGTCACTAATTGTTTACAAAAACATTTTTGTATAGAAGTTTCTGTCAAAATTGAACTAAATGTATACACTAAAACACCATTATAAGAACAAATCGTACCTTTAATATTCTGTCCTTTTGACATTGCTATAAATGCATAAAACCTTTCAATATATTCATCATAAGGTTTTTCTGCTTTTAAATTACCTATATTTGTAACTGTTGTTGTATTTGCTAACGCTGATTTAGTATAAACCATCTTCATATATGCATTTTTTAAAAATAAAGGAACTGGTCTTGCAAATTTATTAAGTTGTCCTGCAACGCTATATGAAAATAATTCTTCTAAATGATCCTTCGTTATTTGTTCTCTCAAACTTTTCTTAATAATCTCAAGTACTTGTTCAAAAGTATACTCGTCTTTTTCTGGTTTAAATTCTGCTGATACCATAATGAAAAAATTCTTTGTTGTTATCGAATCAAAAAAAGGTCTAAGATTTACTGGAACTGCTGCCCGAATTGCCCTCTTACTTGGCATCTTTTTTAAGCACTCCACATAAATGCTCCAAATAAAACATGCGACTAAATATTCATTTATTGTCGCATCATATTTCTTTGCAACATTCTTAATCTCATCTAACGGCATAAGAAGATGCATTACTCCAAATTCACCTTCACTTAATTTGTCACCTTTTACAAGATATGCTTTTTGACTTTTGTATCCACGTTTTGATTTTTTCTTAAAATTCTTTACAAAACTATCTTCTCTATTTAAAGATGTCCTATAACTAAAAACATCTCCATATTGTTCCTGCAATTCCTTGTGGGCTAATCTTAAATATTGATATGTCAATTCTCTGATAAAATTAATACCGCCCATTCCATCTGTTAAGACATGAAAAACTTCTAAATTAATTTTACATCCATAATAAGTTACTCTAAATAAATAATCTCTAGTTGTACTTGGATGAATAAATCTACAAGGAAACGTATGCTCTTCTACTACTTTAGGTGCTCTTCTTCCATTTTCCTCAAAATAATACCAAAACACACCTCTTCTTAAACATAAATTAAAACCATCCATTTTGGGAAGTACTATATTTAGTGCTTCTTGCAAAAGTTTGGGCTGTATCTCTTCTTTTAATTTAACACTCATTCTATATACATTGGTCATATTTTCACCTGCTATTACAGGAAATAGATTTGCTGTATTATCTAGTTTATCCCAACGTTTTTCTCTATTTCTACTACCAGCCAACTCTTTAGTCCCCCTTCATATATCATCCGACAACACCTACAATGTTTATCGGATGATATAACAAAAAAATCTTACCCCATTTAATTAATCTGGTAATTTACCATATACTTCCATTGGAACATATGCCTTAATTGCAATACCTTCTGGAACGTACTCTTCCGATACTAATTCTCCTTGCTTTCTTACAAGTTGAATAATACCAGCATCTTGATAAGAAATAACTCTCTCCACATATATCTTATTATCTCTTAAAAGATTTACTATTTCTTCTTTTACTTCATCTAATCCCTGATTCTTAACAGCAGAAATAAGTAAAGTTTTTTCAGCTCTAAAATCTCTTAATGGTTCGTCATCTAATCTCTTATCTTGTTTATTAAATAACGTAATAATTGTTTTATCTTTTACCTCTAATTCATCGAGTGTTTGATATACTGTTTCCATTTGATGTTCATAATTTACATTAGAAGAATCAACCACATGGAAAATATAATCCGCATATTTTGCTTCTTCAAGCGTACTCTTAAAAGCTTCTATTAAATTATGTGGTAATTTTCTAATAAAACCAACCGTATCTGTTAATAATACTTGTTGATGCGCATCTAATTCTAGAAGTCTTGTAGTTGGATCTAATGTTGCAAACAATTTATCTTCTTCTAATACAGTTGCATCTGTCATATGGTTTAACAAAGTTGATTTTCCGGCATTTGTATAACCTACAATTGCAATAACTGGAATGTTATTTTTCTTTCTTTGTGCTCTTGTAACATCTCTATGCTTTTGAATAACCTTTAGTTCTTTATTAAGTTGTGCTATTCTATCTCTAATAAGACGTCTATCTATCTCTAATTTTTTCTCACCAGGGCCTCTTGTACCAATACCACCACCTAAACGTGACATCGATACACCTAGACCGCTCAAACGACTTGCTCTATATTTTAATTGTGCAAGTTCAACCTGAATTTTACCTTCTCTAGTTGATGCTCTCGCCGCAAAAATATCAAGAATTACCAATGTTCTATCCATTATTTTTACATTTAATGCATCATCTAAATTTTTAAGTTGTGCAGGTGTTAATTCATCATCACAAACAATTCCTGTAGCATTAGTCTGCTCTATCAATTCAGCAATCTCTTGTATTTTACCGCTACCAACATATGTTGCTGTATTTCTTATTTCTAGATTCTGTACTATTCTTCCGCAGACTGTTGCACCTGTTGTTTCAACAAGTTCTTCTAACTCATCTAAAGATTCATTAACATCATCACCGTTTTGTTCTCCAACACCAACTAGAATCAATTTTTCTTGTAATTCTTCTATTTCAAATGTTTCTGCCATATATTTTTCCTTTTCATCTTATTTTATATAGATTTTTATCACTGCGCATTTCTTAAGCAAAGTCACAAAAATACATATTATCTTGTTTTTAAGAAAACATATTCTGATTTAGCTGCCTCATCAGAAGGATAGCTTTCTACATATTTTTTCATAAGTTCTTTTGCAGCTTTAAAATCACTTGTATGCTCATATGCGGAAATTGCTTTTTTCATAAGAGCTTGTTTATTAGGTACTTCTTCTAATTTAAGTCCATTCAAGAAATAACTTAATGAATAACAATATTTATCTTCCTTCATTAAACTTTTTCCAAATCTATAATATTCCTCGGATGTCAAATCAGATTCTTCCATATGCTTTTTAAAATAATTATTTGCCTTTTCTTTATTAGATTTTTTATCGCTTTCAGCATATATATCGCCTAAGTAAAAATATGCATCCTTTTGTCCATCATCTATAGCTTCATTTAACAAACTAATAGCTTTGTCTTTTTTCTCTAATAAATAATAAATTCTACCCTTTTGCATTTTATCATAAGCCTTATCTTTATCTATTTTTAAGGCTTTCTTTAAATACTCTTTGGCTTCTTTTTCTTCACCATCATCTGCTAAAGAATTATAAATACCTATGTATAATTCATAGTCATTTTCATTTTCTTCTAATGCTTTTTTATAATCACTAAATGCTTTTTTTGTTTTACTCTGGCTAAGATATACATTTCCTCTTAAATAATAAGCTTTCTCATTATTATCATAATCAATTAAAGCTGTATATGTTTTTAAAGCACCTTTTATATCTCCACTTAAATATTGAGCCTCTGCTTTATAATAACAAATTTCAACTTCATTCTTCCCAACTTTTCCGTTGGCTTGATTTAGTGCACTATTTAATGACTTTATAGCTTCTTTATATTGTCCGTTTTCTAGTGCATTTATTCCATATTGTTTAAATGTTGTTTGCTTTGATTCGTTTCTTCCACATCCTCCTAAAACAGATACTACTGTCACAGACGTCATTAACATTGCTAAAATCTTATTTCTCATTCGCTTCATTTTTAGTCCTTCTTCTTCAAACATTTTTATTCATTATGTAATTTCAATAATATTAATTATACACAATTGGCCTATTTTAAGCAATTTTATTTATTGCCCTATTGGATTTAATTTATTGTATGTAGCAGAAAAATAAACAAAAAGAGACTATTCTCTTATCTTTCAAGAAAATAGTCTCTATATTTTATAATTCTGTTTTAGCAGAAATGATAGCCCTTATGGATTAATATTTTATTTTAATTTCCAGATTTCATCATTGTACTGAGCTATAGTTCTATCTGATGAGAAGAATCCCGCTTTACTGATATTTATAAGCATTTTTTTTGCCCATGCTTTTCTATCTTCGTATTCTTCATACACTTTATCTCTTGTTTTAACGAATTCTTTAAAGTCTGGGAATGTCATAAACCAATCCTTATTTAATAATTCATTATATAATCTTTCTAGATTTTCTTTGCAACCTACTTTTAGAAGTTCTTTACTAACTATAAAATCAACAGCTTCTTTTAATTTTTCATCTTTCTCATAGTAATCACGAGAAACATAGCTTGCATCTTCATAGCGTTTAATTACAACCTCTGAAGACTCACCAAATGTATAAATGTTGTCCTCTCCTACGAGTTCAGCTATTTCTACATTTGCTCCATCCATAGTTCCTAGTGTAACTGCACCATTTAACATAAATTTCATATTACTTGTTCCTGATGCTTCTTTAGAAGCAAGTGAAATCTGTTCTGAAATATCACACGCTGGAATTAATTTTTCAGCTAATGTCACGTTATAATTTTCTACCATTACAACTTTTAAGTATTTATTCACTTCTGGATCCTTTTCAATGATCTCTTGTAGGCATAAAATCAAATGAATAATATCTTTAGCAATCACGTACGCTGGCGCTGCTTTTGCTCCAAAGAAAACGGTAATAGGTCTCTTTGGTAATTTTCCCTCTTTGATTTCAAAGTATTTGTTTATTACATACAAAGCATTCATCTGCTGTCTCTTATATTCATGTAATCTCTTAATCTGAATATCGAATACAGAATTATCATCAATATCAATATTTTGTTTTTCTTTTAAATAATTCTTAAGTTCAACTTTTTTCTGGTGTTTTACATCTAAAATCTTATCTAAGACAGCATCATCATTAACAAATTTTTCTAGTTTTTCTAATTCATTTGCATCTTTTTTCCAACCGTCTCCAATTAGATCTGTAATAACACTAGATAACTCAGGATTACATTCCATTAACCAACGTCTAAATGTAATACCATTTGTCTTGTTATTAAATTTTTCTGGATATAATTTGTAAAAATTATTTAATTCTGTATTTTTTAGGATTTCTGTATGTAAGTACGCTACACCGTTTACACTATATCCATAGTGAATATCCATATGTGCCATATGAACCAAACCATCCTTAATAATATAGGTAGATTCATCTTTCACTTTATCTTTAATTCGGTTATCAAGTTCTCTAATAATTGGCATTAATTGTGGTACCGCTTTATCTAAAAATTCTATTGGCCATTTTTCAAGAGCTTCTGCAAGAATTGTGTGATTAGTATATGCACAAACCTTAGATACTATTTCAATAGCCTCATCCATTAACAATCCTCTTTCTTGTAACTGACGAATAAGTTCTGGTATAACCATTGAAGGATGTGTATCATTAATCTGAATTGTCACATAATCTGCTAAATCATGTAAATTAGATCCTTTTTCTAATGCCTCATCAATAATCAATGAAGCTGCGTTACTTACCATAAAATATTGCTGATATACTCTTAATAAACGACCCTTATCATCTGAATCATCTGGGTATAAGAAAAGAGTTAAATTCTTTTCTATCAATTCTTTGTCAAAATCAATTGTTTTTCCAACTATTGACTCATCAACTGTTTCGATATCAAACAAATGCAATTTTGTCGTTCTATTATTATAACCTACAACATCGATATCATATAATTTGGATTTTACTTTAAAACCACCAAACATTACTTCATAAGATCTTTCTGTCTTGTTAAGCCAGCTATCTTCAGTAATCCAAGGATTTGGTGTTTCTTTTTGTAGATTTTTTTCAAAAACCTGTTTAAATAATCCGTAGTGATAATTAAGGCCAACACCATCTCCGTTTAAACCTAATGTTGCAATTGAATCTATAAAACATGCTGCAAGTCTTCCGAGTCCACCATTACCTAATGATGGTTCTACTTCAAACTCTTCTAACTCAGCTAAATTTTTTCCATTTTTTTCTAAAGTTTCTTTTATCTCATCATAAATTCCTAAGTTAATCAAATTATTAGATAATAATTTACCGATCAAAAACTCTGCTGAAATATAATATAATTTCTTTTTTCCCTTATTACTTTCTTTTTCTTTTGCAAGCTCTTTAACCGTTTCTAAAAGAGCATCATATAACTCTTTTGTTGTACATTTAGCGATACTTTTATCATATTTTTTTTCGATTATAGTTGCAAAATCTTTCTCTTTTCCTTTAATTTTCATTTGTGATTATCCTCCATCTCTTTAGCACATTTTTCTAGGAAGCAATCTAATTACCGTTATGTATTGTATACTGAAACTATATTTCGAGGAAAGGGAAGTTACAAAATAATGATTGCTCCTAGTCTCCTGTGCTTATAAAAAGTCCTTTATTAATTTACCGCTCTTGGATATTGTCTGATAAAACACAATCCTTTGAACGTCTCACCTAACTTACAACTAAATTATACGAAAAAACGCGACGTTATTCTTGCATTATACTCTTAAAAAATGGTACAATTCTATCATGAATATACTAGAATATGAAAATTATCATGAAACTATATCACATGGAGATATTATTTTTCCTTATAATACATACCTTTGCTCAATACCATATGACTTTTCTAAAGTTCCACTACATTGGCATGAAGAAATGGAGGTTATCTATATAAAAAAAGGCCAAGGAATTGTTACAGTGGACTTTAAATCATATAATGTAAAAAGTCCTTCCGTTGTACTTATTTTACCAGGTCAACTCCATTCGATTGAGCAATTAGAGGATTATTCTATGGAATATGAAAATATAATTTTTAATCCTTCCATGCTTATACCCAAACAAGCCGATTGTTGTTCTACTGACTTTATCCTACCTTTACTTAATCGGCAAATTACAGTTCCAACTGTATTCAATAAACTATATCCTTATTATAATGATGTTGTTTCTAGCTTAGATTGTTGCGACAATATTTCTATGACTAGACCGCAAGGATATCAACTTTACATTAAGAGTCAATTATTTAATCTTTTTTTTGTATTAAATAATCGTTGTAAACTTGATGCAAAGCCAAAATCTAATCATACAGCTCTAGCACTTGATAAAATGAAAATAATATTAAAATATATCGAAAACAATTACATGAATAAAATTTCAATTTATGATGTTGCTAATTTAATAGATTATTCTGAATCTCATTTTATGAAATATTTTAAAAATACAATGGGAACTACTTTTATAGAATATTTAAAGGATTATAGATTAACTATGGCAAGTAGACTTCTTGCTTCGTCTGATTCATCTATTCTAGATATTGCTAATGAAGTTGGTTTCGATAATCTATCGTACTTTAACAGAAGTTTTAAGAAAAAATATCACACAACTCCTTTGCGATATCGTAAAGAGAACAACTCCTAGTGATCTCACCTATTACATTACCGTCACTTTAAAAATAATAATGGGGTGCATTCCTTAGGATTGCACCCCAAAATTTGACATAATATAAATTTAAGTCTAATAAACTTTTTGTCTCTAATCTTTTTACTTCAATAAATTTCTACTAATTAACCCTGAAGTCCATCAGATTGTCTAATCATATCTTCCACTACAATGTCATAAATTTCTCCTACTGTATTACAGTATTCTAAAATTTTCCATGGTTCATTAGTGTGGAAATGAATCTTTATAAGATCTTCATCTCCAGCAGCGATTAAGCTGTTTCCTTCAAAATGCTCTGTTATGTAATCTGCGATTTCATCTTCATCTAAATCTTTATCACGTCTATCAATTAATAGCTGTGTATCATAACGATATGCAAATTGATCGTCTTCTACATCTATTGATTGTACTCCCATCATGTGCCTCCTATTCTGTCTTAATAAAATATTATTACTGACTATAAAAGTCAATGACTAATCATAATTTATTATAGTATTTATGATTTTACTTTTCTATTATATCACATTTATAATGTTACTTCTTTATTATATTTCCCCGAAAAAATATAACATTACATCTTAAATGTATACTATATTTTTACAACTTCATCGCAGCACTCATTAATAAATTCATAATCATGAGTTACTACAAAAATAGTTTTTTCTTTATTCATGCTACCTCTCCCTTCGTCCAGGAAATATCTGAGTTAACTTTTTCCATAAACTCTTTATATAATCCGTTTTTATTAATTAATTCCTGATGTGTTCCCCTTTCTCGTATTATTCCGTCAGCTATGACTAAAATATCATCCGCATTCTTTATAGTTTTAAGTCTATGTGCAATAACAAGAAGTGTCTTTCCTTTTACGAGCTCATTTATGGCATCTTGTATTAGTCTCTCATTATCAGCATCTACTGATGCAGTTGCCTCATCTAAAATAACAATAGGTGAATCTTTTAAAATACAACGTGCTATTGATATTCTTTGTTTTTCGCCTCCTGAAAGGCTTGCTCCACCTTCTCCAATTACTGTATCAAAGCCATCTGGAAGTTCCATTATAAAGTCATAGCACCTTGCTTTTTTTGCTGCTTGTATAACCTCTTCTTTTGTAGCATTTGGTCGTCCCATTACAATATTGTTATAAATAGTATCTCGGAAAAGATAAACTCTTTGAAATACCATACTTATTTCATTCATCAGATCATAAAGCGAAACATCTTTAATATTAATACCTTTTATCTTAATTTCACCATTTTTTATATCCCAAAATCTTGCAAGAAGACTTGCAATTGTGCTCTTTCCGCTTCCTGATGGTCCAACAATTGCAGTCATTGTGTTAGGTTCCATTTCAAAAGAAATATCATGAAGAATTTCTTTATCTTCATATCCAAATGAAACATTTTTAAATTCAACCTGTTTTCCTTCATATTTTTCTGGAATTTTCATTTTTCCTGCATCATCAAGTTCTGGTACGCTTAATACTTCCTCGATTCGATCCATACAAGCATTCATAACAGTAAGTCTTGTTGCTTCATTATATAAAATAAATACCGGCATGTATAAATCAAATATAAAAAGTATTATTCCAACGAACGAAGATACACTAATTATGTTTTTCATAACAAGGCATACGCATATAGCAAGTGTTCCCGCTGTTCCCAATGCATAAATAAAACCTAATCCAATAGAAAAAGGAAAAACAGCTTTTTCAAATTTAATGTTTTCTTTACAACTTTGTTCAAAATTATATGATAATTCTTTAGAAGATTTACCTAACATATTATAAGTTTTTATAATATTCATTCCTTCTGTATAATCAATTACAGCCGATGTTAAGTGTTCTGCCTGTGACTGTCTTAATTTAGAATGTAAAAGGACTTTATTAGATACCATTTTACCTGCTAAAACAATTACCAATACTGTTAACAAGCCAAAAATTCCAACACGATAATCGAAGACAAACAAAAAAGCTATCATAATTGCTTCCGAAAAAATATACGTCATAAGCTGTGCAACCTGAGACATACATACTTCTTCAACCATTGACATATCAGTTGTAAGTATTGAAGATATTTTTCCTAAATTACCTTCTGTATAATAACCCATAGGAAGATTCTTTAAATGCTCACCTACTTTAATTCTCATATCAGCAAACATTTCAAATCCTGTAGCTGATTGAAGTCTGTCTCCAATGTATTGTGCCAAAATCTGAGCAATTAAAACTAATCCCATCGTAATCGCTGAATTTATAACAAAATCCGAATCTAATTTATTTTCTAATACTTTATTAATAACAATAAACGCAACTATAACCGGTGACTTCATCAGTAAACCTTTTATAAAACAAAATATATATGCTAGTCGTATTCGTGTTTTTCTTTTACCTGCAGCTTCTACAATCCTATGTATCATTTTCAACATAATCTTATGCTTCCTCCTTGATTTTCCACTCTTGTGTAACTTTTTGTGCACACCACATCTTTTTATACTCGCCACAACGCTCTAGAAGTTCTCTATGACTTCCCTTATCTACAATATTTCCATCATTTAATACCACAATCTGATCTGCACTTATAATTGAAGGAAGTCTGTGTGCAATAATAATTACTGTCTTATCTTGTATAACTTGAGATATCGCTCTATTCATTTTTTCCTCATTTTCTGGATCGATGAATGCAGTAGCCTCATCAAGTACAATAATTGGAGAATTTTTTAGAATTGCTCTAGCAAGTGCTATTCTTTGTCTCTCTCCTCCTGAAAGCATCTTTCCACTATCTCCAACCTTTGAATCAATTCCTTCTGGTAATTTATTTAAAAACTCCATACACTGTGCTCTTTGAGCTGCTTCTAAAACCTCTTCTCTAGAAGCTTTTGGTTTGCCTATTAAAATATTTTCATAAATCGTTGTATTAAATAGGAACTGTTCTTGTGAAACAAAAGAAATCTGATTATTTAGTTCTTCAAGACTGATGCTTGTAATATCCTGCCCACCAATCTTAATACATCCACTGTCTATATCATAAAAATGTACTAACAATTTTGCCAATGTTGATTTTCCACTACCTGACGCACCCACAAATGCTGTCATTGAATTATCTTTAATATCTAATGAAATTCCATGAATAACTTCCCTATCTTTATAAGAAAATTTTACATTTTCAAAAGAAATATCATGTTTTGTTCCCTCAAATTTCTTTTCTCCAACTTTCAAACTTTCACCTTCTGTTAATTCCTCTAATGCTTTAACTTTGAATCTAATTTGTGGCAAAGTTGAACCAAAACTTCCCACTTTCAAAATAGGACCAACTATCGATATTGTCAAACAAATAATGAGAGCAAATTGTGAAATAGAAAGAGTTCCATCATTGATAAATTTCACTCCTGCTGGCAAAGAAAAAACTGTCATGCACGAAAACAAGCTTGTTGTTATTGCAAGAAATGGCCAACATAATTTATACCATCCAAGAGTATAATCTCTATAGCTTACAACATCTTGTCTGTATTTTTTAAAAGATTCTTCATTACGATTAAAAACTTTTATAACTTCCATTCCGTTAATATATTCAATAATTGTATTATTCATTCTAGCTGAAGACGCATAATATTCATTCATTTTTTTAATACATGAACCAAACATTATAAACATAACTAACATTGACGCAGCTAAAGACGCTAAACTTAATAATGCCATTCTTATATCTACAATAAACATGGCAACGCACAAAATCACTACACCTAATGCATTGGCAAATCCCTCTGGAAGTGCATGTGCCATAAGAAGTTCTAGCCCATCTATATCATCTGTGAACATTTTTTTTAATTGTCCTGTTCCGATATCCTGAATTTTTCCAAGAGGCATTTTCTCTATTCTAGACTGAACATATTCCCTAATATTTTTTAATGTATAAAATGCCCCCTCGTGTGAAAATTGTAGTCCATAACAATAAAGAACACGATACATCAAGATACATACAAACATGAATACTGTTCTTGAAACTGCAAACGATACACCCAATTTTTGATGCTTTAAAAGTGGCTCAATTAATTGATATGCAAACAGATATGGAAGCACAGACAGTGTAATACCTATTGTCATAACAATCATGGCCATTACTGTTTTTTTCTTATACTTTCCTGAGTATTTAAATACGTATGAAATCATTTTCTATTCCTTTCTTAGTTATTTTTACTATTTCTTTATACCTAAACTCTTCATAGAAATACTATTTTTTAATATAATATTTCCAAATATGATATTAGTCTTAACTAACCCAAATGTCAATACCCTAATTTTTTATTTTTCAACACAACATACTGTCTACTAGATTTTTGATATTCAACCATCTATTTTCTGCAAAAAAAAAAGAGTAAGCTCTCACTTACCCTCACTTTTACAATATAATTACTGTGATACATCATTCTTTTTAAAATATAACAAATCCGATAACTCCTGCTAAAATACCACACATCGCACCAGCTATTACATCCCTTGTAAAATGTACCCCTAACAATACTCTTGTAGTAGCGAGTACACACCCACTTATTGCAACTACAATTCCAATCGTTTTTATATCCAATACAAAATAATATGTACTGGCAATTATAAATATAGAAAAAACATGTCTGCTTGGAAATGATTTTCCTTTTGTTTCTTTCTTTATAACTGCTTCTGTTTGAAAAACTTCATAGGGTCTTGGCGCATTTATCATTTTTCGAATTAACGTCAAAATTACAAATGATATCAATGGTACCATTATTCCTTTTAAAAATAATTTATCTTTTTTCCACAATAGATATGCCAAAAAACACGGATAACTAACAAAAACAACCCTAGTAATCAACTTATTGACTACTTGGATTGTTTTTGCTCTAACCGAATTGGCATTGAAAAAATCTATCATTTTAATATATGTATCTCTTTTCATAGTCAATCCTCTATATTCTATTTACCCTCGTAAGAAACGATTGCTTCTACATCGTAATCCTTCAATTTATCTCTTCCGTTCAAGCCTTTAAGCTCTAATAAGAATAACATCTTAACAACTTCTCCACCGAGTTGCTCTACTAATTTAGCAGCAGCTTCGATAGTACCACCAGTTGCAATTAAATCATCGATTAATACGACTTTTTGTCCAGGTTTGATAGAATCCTTATGGATTTCAATTGTAGCTGAACCATACTCAAGATCATATGATTGTGATACTGTTTCGCATGGAAGCTTACCAGCTTTTCTGACTGGAATAAATGGCTTGTTCATAGCGTATGCTACTGGCACACCAAAAATAAAACCTCTTGATTCTGTACCTGCAACAATGTCAAAATCGACATTTTCTAAGGCCTTAATCATCTCGTCAATTGCTAATTTTAAACCATCGGCATCTTGTAAAAGACTTGTTACATCTCTAAAAATAATACCTGGTTCTGGAAAATCTGGAATACTTCTAATATATTCTTCAACTGTTTTCATGTAAAAACGTCCTCTCTTTAATCCTTGTTTTTATCCTACTGGCCGAGACAGCCTCACCATTATAAACCTTTTTAGTTTATTTTTCAAGTACTACTTTAAACTTTCATTATATATAGCGCGCTGGCCTCCAACAAACTTAGGTCTTCTTCTCGCACATAAGAAATTTGCATCACCAATTTTGTTAAAAGATATACGTAAAGGTACAACCACTGGTTTAATATGCATACCTATTAAAGTTCCACCAATATCAATTCCTGCGGATGCTTGCTGTTTTAAACTTTCAACTGCAACTGCATCTTTCATTAATTTATACGCATTTGTTCCAAATGAACCACCTGCTTTAGGTTGTGGAATAACATTTACTTCTTCAAGATTATACTTTTCACAAGTCTCTCTTTCAACTATTAAGGCTCTATTTAAATGTTCACAACATTGTGCTGCAAGAAGAACACCTTTTGTATCAAGTGCTTCTTTTATTCCTTTATAAATTGCTGTTGCTACATCATAATTTGAAAACGTTCCAATCTTTTGTCCACAGACTTCACTTGTTGAACAACCTACAACAAATAAATCTCCTTCTTTTAATTTTGCTTCTTCAATTATTTCTAGCACAGCTTTTTTGCTTTGATTTTTGATGTTTTCTAACTCCATTTTAAATCTCCTTACTTACTCTATCGTCAATTTATTCTTTTTTTTTATAATTTTACACTCCATGGTTTTTGCTCATTTACTCCCATTTCAAAAACCTCAACCATATCATCATTATATTCATCACTTGGCCTATATTTTTTTAAAATGGTTATCAAATACTCTTCTTCTGGAGAATCACCTTCAATTGCTTCTAATTTAGATGCAATCTTTTCTTTTATTTCAACTGGTTTCATTTGACTATTACAGCCCAAATCATATTTTTTATTTAAAAAACCAACACTATAATAAAATTCATAATTTCCTAACATGACAGATATCTTTTGTTTGCATTTTATTATAACACTCTGTCTAACAATTGATGTAACCATCTTCTCACTTCCTATCTTTTAACTAATTTCATATTATACCACATATAATAGCACTTTTCGCTTTATTTTTCTCACTATTATTATTGACACACTTATTTATTCTTATTATTGTATTCTTATAAAAAATTATGGGAGATTATATTTATGACAACTACAAAAGAAATTCTAACTTTAACCGCTGAAATAGGCGATGCAATGCTTAGAAATGGAGCTGAAATTTATCGTGTTGAAGATTCTCTTGTACGAATTTTAAAAGCATATAATATAGAAAATTTTGATATATATGTTTTGTCAAATGGTATTTTTGCCAGTGCAAATGAAGGTCTAGACGATTCATGCAGTATCATTCGTCATACCCCGCTTGGTGATGTTAATTTAAGAAAAATTTCTGCACTGAATCAATTAACTCGCGATATTTGCTGTAAACATTGCGATGTAAAAACTGCTTGGAAGCGACTTGACGAATGTCTAAATAGCCCAAGTCCAGACAAACGACTTCTTTGCTTTTTCTGTGGACTTGGTTGTTCATGTTTTACTTATTTATTTGGAGGAACAATTTTAGATTCTATTATGGCTTTCGTTGCAGGTATTTTTCTTGAAATTTTTCTTTTATACTGTGCCCATCAAAAACTTTCTCGTTTTACAAAAAATGTATTTGCTAGTATAGTTGCAATGACTCTTAGCTTATTACCTCTTTTGTTTGGGCTTAAAATTTCATACGACAAAATTGTTATTGGTGTGATTATGCCTTTAGTGCCTGGTATAACATTTACGACATCAATACGTGATTTTTATAACGGTGATTATTTATCTGGCACAATTCATTTAATTGATGCCCTTTTGACTGCATTATGCATTGCAGCCGGAGTCGGTATTGTTATAAGCATTTATCAATCTATAAATGGAGGAGTACCAGTATTATGATTTTAGAATTATTTATTCAATTTTTAATTGCATCTATTGCCACTTTATCCTTTTCTGTTATTTTTTGTGCGCCAAGAAAAGAAGCTATATTTTGTGGAATTACAGGTGGATTCGGATGGATTATTTATTTTATTCTAAATAATTATGTTCATTATTCAATTATCGTTGCTGCCTTAATTGCGACTTCAGGACTTGCTATTATTTCTAGATCATTTGCAGTTATTAGAATGCATCCAGCTACAATTTATATTTTACCAGGAATATTTCCACTTGTGCCGGGAGCTGGAATTTACTACACTGCATATTATTTAATTACTAAGCAACATACTCTTTTTGCTCAAAAAGGTCTTGAAACATTTGAAATTGCATCCGCAATAGTTTTTGGAATTATTTTTGGTTTTGCAATACCTCAGTCTCTATTTGCAAAACTTGGACAGCTTTTTCATCACAAAACGACCTAAATAAACACGTTTATTACAGAATATTCTCGTTTATTACAAAAACTTGAAGTGCAATTATTGAAATAGTATAATTATCGCAGCATAGGCATAAGAGACTATACATCTTGTAAACCTTCATAATATACAAGAATTATTATAAATATGCAATACAATGAATAGAGAGAATAACACAATGACAATTATGATTTATACTAAAGATAACAAAACAATAAATACATTGACTAAAGAAGCACAATTAAATTTTTCCAAAAATAATCTTGATATTATAACACCTAAAGAAATCGATGATATCATGACGTTTCTAAAAAAAAATGGACAAAATATCGACATATTATTTTTTGATATCGATTTTTCTTTTTTTAACTATAAAACTCTGCACCAAATTGAAAAATCAAAAAAAATTAGTTATGTTGTTTTTATTGCTGATAATGATTCACTATTACCCGAATGTTTTTGTTCTAAAACAAGAGGATTTCTTAAAAAACCCCTCACTTCAGATAAATATTTTAAAAAAACGCTATTATTTTTAAAAAAAATAATAGCTTCTAAAAAAAATAACATCCTCTGTTACAATTATTATGGTGAAAAAAAAAGTATTAATGTGAACGATATAGAATTTATAAAGGCTTTTGGAAGATACTCTAATATAATATGCTCTAATGAAGAAATTTTTATTTCTAAAAATATCGGTCTCTTAGAAGATAATCTATGTGAGACAGATATTGTACGTATACACAAATCCTACATGATTAACATCAATTTTGTAAAAAAAATTAAATCTAGGTATGTAATTCTTTTATCTGGAAAAATACTTCCAATTGGTGCCAAATTTTCTAAAAATGTTCATAACCTATTACAAAATTCTTGATGTAATAAACACGTTTATTACAGAATATTCTCGTTTATTACAAAAACTTGAAATATAGCATTTGAAATATTATACTCTTAATGTAATAAGTTTGAAAATTTACTAGTCTATTTTTTCTATAGTAAATTTTCATAAATATAATATTTTTAAGGAAGAGAGGATTTAGGTATGAACAAAATTAGTAAAAAATTGATAGCACTTGGAGGTGCTAGTATATTGTCAATTTCAATGTTGGTAACACCAGCAAACACTGTTAAAGCATCTGGTACAGAAAGGCCATGGTCTTTAGCTTTACCACATAACTATGGAAATCATTATTTTCCTTTTAGGAAAAAACAGACTAATGAAACAAGCGGATATATTATTCTAAAAAGCTGCGATTCACAAAAAGGTGCTAATGCTTGGTTTTGTTCAGGAACAGGGTTAAGCAGTGCCGTAAGATGTTCTTCAATTGCTCGTATGCGTAAACCCGGCAAATATTTAATCACTTACAATAAAAACAGTAATGCCGGAAGCAGCGTTGACATGGCAATAGAAAATGCATCAAGGACTTTAATAAGAAGAGATCATGCATCAGGAATTGTTAATTATAAATAACGTTTAACTTATTTATATTTAGGTGTTCATCATAATTTATTAAATAAACTATGATGAACACTTTTAAGAAAGGAATTGAATATGGAATATATCAAGTTAGAGAATCTAACAAAAAAAATAAAGGGAAATATAGTATTAGATAACATTAACATAGAATTCCAAAAAGGGAAAATATATGGAATACAAGGACATAATGGTTGCGGAAAAACTATGCTATTAAGAGCTATTGCCGGATTAATTGTTCCTACAACTGGTAACGTTATAATAGATGGAAAAATTATTCATAAAGATATTGATTTTCCTCCTAAAGTTGGAGTTTTAATTGAAAATCCTATGTTTTGGAAAAACTATACACTTAAAGCAACTCTAAAAACACTCGCTTCTATAAAAAGTGAAATTGGTGACAGTGAAATAGAAAATGCAATAGAAAGAGTTGGGCTAAAAGGAAAAGAACAAACTTTAATCCGTAAATTTTCTTTAGGAATGAGACAACGCCTTGGAATCGCCCAAGCAATAATGGAAAAACCCGATTTATTATTATTAGACGAACCTACAAATGCATTAGACACTGATGGAAATCAACGTTTAGAACAAATCTTAAAAGAAGAAAAATCAAACGGAACTACTGTAATTGTTGTTAGCCACAGTTTGGAATGGTTAAAAGATTTATGTGATGAAACAATTACAATGGAAAATGGAAAAATTTTAAAAGAACAAACTAAATATACTAAAAAGGGAGATGACCTAAGTGCGTAAAAAAATGAAATTACTGTATGGATTAGTGACTCTTATAATAGTTGTTACTAGTCTTTTTTTTGGTATAGCAATAAAAAAAACATGGAAAAATGATTTGTTATTTATTCCATCTAACGATTATGGCAACTATACCGTTAATTTCGATGAACTTTTTGAAAATGAAGCAAAAACACCCGCTCAAATACAAAATTTTAACACTCTCTATAAAGATGCAGACGTGATTGTACGTGTTAATATTGGAAAAAACACCAAACATCATAAAACCTATCAGTCAAGTTATGTTGAAGGAAAAGTTAAAGAAATATATAAAGGAAAAGTTGCTGAAAATACAATAAAACTGATTGAATCTGTTGGTATATATCAAAAGAAAATGTATGGTGCAGAAGGATCTCTCTTCTTTAACAATGGCGAAGATTATATTGTTTTTCTGAGGAAATATCCCGGTGATATGTATGGTAAATATGATAATACCTATGTTTTAACCACTGGAAGTATAAGCAAATATCACGTTACAAATGATACTGTAGATGGTAAATGTTTTTTAATGACACAAAAACAATCCGAAAATGCTTTGTTAAAATATAAAAATTTGAAAAATTATGATTCATTCACGTTGGATCCTAACGTTGTTGAGTTTTACGATAGTAACAAAAAAAACATAAATGATATTTTAAAGAAGGTGTAGCTTATGAAATTTGAAATAAAAAAACTATTAAATAGAAATGAATTATGGATTGCATTCTTAATACTGTTAACAGCAGGATGTGGAGATTTTATCTACACCATTAATCTGTACCGGGGATATTACTTAAGTGAGATTCTAACACCCATCTCTCTATCTGTATTAGATAACTTTACCAATTCTCCTGCAGAACTATTTTTCTCTCTGTTACTTCCTGTTATTAGCTGCTATATAGGCTCCTCTATAGCTGTTGAAGAGCGCAACAATGAAATAACCTCATGTATTTTTACAAGAATAAGCAAAAAAAAGCAAATTATAAAACAAGGTCTAGCAGTTGCATTTATGTCAAGCATAGTTTTTACAACTGCATTATTGGTTAATCTGATTTTGATAACTTTATTTTTCCCAGCTGAAGGCATGAATTATTTCTCTCAACCAGAACAATATATTTTATCTCAATCAGATTATTGGATATTTGAAGATTTAATAAAATATCGCCCTATTCTATATTTAACTCTTACTATATTTTATAGAAGTATGGTAGCTGGTGTTTTTGCATGGTTTGGGTATGGACTATCACATATGTTTGATTTTTTCCAAAAAATTCATGTTGTAGTCGCTCCTTTCATAATAATAACGGCATTTGAAATCTTATCTATAATAATAAAAAGCCTCACTAACTCTACTAATGCTTGGACGCAAATAAGTCTCTATTCTTCTACCTATACGTTCAAGGAAGTTATACCAACATTAACACTTTTAGGACTGCTTATCATTTGGGGTGCTATAGGCATATACATTGGAACAAAAAGGGAGGACATATACTAATGCTTGAATATTTGATAAAAAATTATAAAAAAATTATGTTCTTTACCTTCTATATAATTTTAATCATTTTCATTTCAGCCCTATATAAAAATAATTCATTAATATGGAGGCGAGAAACATTTACTTTTTTGGTTACATTACTTTACGTTTTCAATATCTCTAGCGATATTGAAAATTTAATGGATTCTACAAGAATTGTCAGAGAAAAAAATAGAATTAAACTTGTATTAAGGGCTAATATTGCTAATTTTAAAACAGCAAGTATTTTTTCTATAATATATATTATCGCAATTAGAATAAACCATATTTTTGAAATAAAAAGACATATAACAGGTACTATGGGCGAATATACTTCAAATTTTTTTATTTCATCTTTACTAAAATTATTGGCTCAAGTACCTGGATGGCTGATATTAGGAGAACTTACAATTGCGTTGTTCTTCCTTTTTAAAAGTCGAGTGTTGGCTATTATTTTGACATGGGGAATAGTCCTTATAACTGAAGGTGTTCAAGAAAAAATAGCCTTTTTAGGTATAAAAAAATATATATACTCCATTTATCACAATATGTTTCTTGGTTCGGATATTGGATTAAAAAACTTTACTCTTTTAGAAGGATTTGAATCAATACTGAAAAATTGTATGCTTTTTTTTGTAATATTAGCCATCACATGCATTATTTTAAAAAGGACAGATTTTCTTAAAAGGAGCTTAGAATAATGAATAAAAAAATCACATTGGCTGGTGCCGGTTTTTTATACTTGATTGCAAGATTATTAACTGCTGATAAAAGTGGAAATATTTATGAATTTTTTGTAAATGTTTTAGGTTCAATTCCAATATCTTCAAGTGAATCTTTTACTAACACATTAATAAACACTATGATTTGGATTTTTCCACAAGTAGTGTGTTGTTTTGTTTTTGCCACAACTTTTGAGGATAATATCAAAAGCAACGTTCCTTTGATCTTTACAAGAACTTCAAAAGTTAATTCTGTAATTAATATGGAAGTTGTAAAACTTGTTAGGGAAGTTATTATTTCCACTTTATGTATGATTGTGGTTGTACTAGCAATCAGCTTTGGCATTGGAGCTAAAATCACCCCTTACTCATTATGTTTAATTGCCATTGACTCAATTAACATATGTGTATTTATGTGCTTTATTTGTGTATTTATTAATTTATTATCCTTAATCCTTTCATCTAGTTTAGCAATAATTATAGCATTATTTCTGGAATTATCTCAGGTTATCTTGATAATTAATAATGCACCTTTTCAAAAATATCTATTAATTAACGGAGTTTTACTAGAGCACAGGATTCAAATGGATTTATGGATGTCATTGCAATGTTTGGGAATACAAATTGGAGTATTTTTAGCTTTCATGATATTATTTAACGCATTATTTAAACTAAAAAAAGAACTTATTTTAATGGAATAGCAGATCCTGCTATTCCTTTTTGTTGTGTTCAATATATGCAACATTACATTATAACAACACAGGAGAATATTTATATGACTATTGTAATTTATACCAGGGACGATAATACAGCACAAATTATTAAAAATAACTCGATTAACTCTCATAACAATTCTTTTCGCTATTCTGATTATTATGGTGAGAAACAAGAAATTGCTATATGCAATATTGAATATATAAAAGCTCATAGACGTTATTCTAGTTTAATTTTTGATGGTAATGAAATTACTATTTCTAAAAATCTCGGTGTCCTAGAACACGAATTTAAAAATACTACTCTTATACGTGTTCATAGATCTTACATTATAAATAGTACTTTTGTTGTAAATATTACCGAAAAAAAAATAACTCTTTCATCTGGCAAAAAAATTCCAGTTGGACCTAAATACCTTGATAATCTTTACGGCAAATTCCCAGATGCCTTTTTAGCTTGCGGCAAAAGAGGGCCATGTAAAAAATTTCACTTACTACAATAAATCAACTGTTATGAAATTTTTCTTCGTTACAAAAATTTGAAATAATACTATTAGTCATATATACTGAGAAGTGATATTTAATACTGTAGATTTGGAGGAGAAAATGAATATACGAAAAATAAAACACGAATATAAAAAAGGGTTTTCACTTGAAATAGATAATTTAGAAATTTCATCTAATAAAATAATCGGCTTAGTCGGAGAAAATGGTGCTGGAAAAACTACATTAATGTCAATTTTAAGCGGCTTTATGAAGGCAAATAAAATATATGAAGTTGAAACAGAGAAAAAAGAATTTACAATCGGTTTTATTCCATCTGAAATAAAAATATATGATTTTTTAACAGTCGAAGAATTTGTAAAGCTATTTGTGGATTTTTCTTCGACAGAAATGTCTGTTGACGAAATCATATCCTTACTAGAGATGGAGGAAAAAAGAAAAACCTCTATCGATGAATTATCCCAAGGTATGCAAAAAAAGCTAACACTAATTCCTATTATGTGCAAAAAATATGACTTAATTATATTAGACGAACCTTTTAATAGTATTGATGTTAAATATATTTATAAATTAAAACAATTACTACAAAATATAAAACAACGTGCAACTATCTTAATCTCCTCACATATTTTAGACACTCTAGTAGATTTATGTGATGAATTCGTTGTATTAGACTCTGGAAAAATAAAAGATACATTTACCAATACAAAAACTATTAAAGATATGGAGGAACGAATTTTTGAAGGAAGTAATTAAATTTAGAATCGAAAAATTCAGATTACAATTCAGCCTGTACGGTTTCGCAAATTGTCTCGGATTTTTCCTAATATTTTCAGCTTTACTTATACTTCCTAAATTTGGAATGTATAAATTTAAACATTATACAGCAACAATGTTGCTTATAACAATAATCTTTGTATGTTTTGCAATAGAATTTGTCCTAAAAAAAATAAAAAATGATGATGTACTATTTGTAGAAACCTTTTTTGATAATTTAGACGCAAAAAAATACACAACTTACATGAGATATTATAAATATATTGTATTTCAAATATTTTTTCTCTATTTTATATGTCCATTTGAAATAAAATATCTAGATGATTGTTTAACATTTATTGCTTTTGTTGAACTTATAACTGCGATTGAAGTTGCTGTTTTTTCTATGACCAGCCATGAAATTGCGATGACAATAAAAAGTGTGATAACTTTCGCTTTCCTCGGAGCTATTATTTTAACAAATCATAAAATTATATCTCTTCCGATCGACGGAATTTTTGAACACAAATTTAGAATTCTCAAGATTGCAATTACAGCAATTAGCGTGTTACTCTCTTTAAAGTATCTTTCTATCGAAAGCCCAACGCATAATGGAATTCTTATAAAAAAATTGTCTTCTTTCAAAGTAGTTAAAAAAGAAAAAGATTATTTATTTTTCATAAGGAAAATAAAATTTATGGAAGCTCTATATGTTTTTGCATTAACTATTTTTTTATCTATGCTTGAAAATGAAAAATCAGTCGAACAATTGATAACTTTTTCTGCCGCAATATCATATATGTTTGCTAATACTTACATAGAATTAACTGCTTATGAAACCGGAAATTTTATACTCTTTCATACAGCCGATCAAATAAAACATTTTAAATTTAAAAAAATGATTAATACACTAAAAATTGCTACTTCTTTATTTTTGTTACCAATGATTCCAATGGTATTGATAACTTCTTTAAAAGTAGTTGTAATAGCATTTTTAATCGCTATATTATCATTTTTAATTTCAACTTTATTAATACCTTTTTCCTATGAAAGAAGAAAAACTACTAAAACAATGGTATCAAATTTAGATCAGATTTGTTATATGGTAGCAATGATTTGTATTTTTCTAATTCTAGCTACTATTTCAAATAAAATAATTTAAAAAACACGCAGAGAGGAATAATTATGATACAAAATGAAGTAAAAAATACAAACGTAGTGTTAAAAACATCTGGTTTATCTAAACACTACGGTAGTAAAAAAAGTTTAGATAACGTGTCTATAACTATTAACCAAGGTGATATTTACGGATTAATTGGAAAAAACGGTGCCGGAAAAACTACTTTTATGAAAACATGTCTTGGAATGGTTCAAGCCACATCAGGCACATGTCAAATTTTAGGGAGCAATGATCCTAAAAATCTAAGAAAAGTCGGTGCATTAATTGAAACACCTTCTATATATGGCGGTTTAAGTGCCAAGAAAAATCTAAAGATTTTTTCAAAAATATATGGTGGAACAGATGCAGATATTAATCGTATTTTAAATCTAGTTGGCCTCGGAAATGTTGGAAATAGAAAGGCTCAAAAATTTTCTTTAGGAATGAGACAACGACTTGGTATAGCTATCGCCTTACTTGGCAATCCTAAATTATTGATTCTTGATGAACCAATCAACGGATTAGATCCTGCCGGTATTAAAGAAATCCGAGATTTAATAATATATTTAAACAAAGAGGAAGGTGTAACTTTTTTAATTTCTAGTCATTTATTAGATGAACTAGGGAAAATAGCAACAAAGTACGGATTTATTAATGATGGACAACTACTTGAAGAAGTTACTGCTAATGAATTAAGGGACTTATGTGAGAAAAAAATTATTATAGGTACAAAAGATAATCAAAAGGCGTACAATCTTCTATGCCAATATGTTAATTCAAATGATATTACTTTTACCAACAACAACGTTGAAATCAAAAACAATGATGACAAAATTTGTCAGTACAATAAGATTCTTGTAGAAAATGGAATCGCAGTTAACAAATTATATAACAGATCACAAAGTTTAGAAGAATATTTTATAGAAAAGGTAGGTTAAATATGGGAAGTTTACTTAGTTACGAATACAAAAAAACATTTTCAACAAAAGCAATTTATATTTGCTCTTTATTAACATTTGCATTCACAATACTCAATGGCATCCTTTCTTGTAATGGTGAAATTCCACATGGAAACGAGTATTTTATTGGAATTCTTTCAGGCTGTTCCCTCGATTTAATCCTAGCAATACTTATTCCTATTTTATTCTGCACTGAAATGGATATTGGTTGCATTAAGATCATGATTGGCCGTGGCTATACAAGAAAAAATATTTTGTTTTCAAAAATTATAATGAGTAACATATATATGATTATAATTGCTCTAGCAAGTTTTTTGATAGGTATCGCTTATGGTTCTGTTCGTGGTGTAAGTTATACTAACATTACAGGTAAACATATTTTAAATGCTCTTTTAGAAATATTTGTTTACATGATAATTGTTAATTGTTCTATTTTCTTTTCCGTATTAACTCAATCAAAGGCATTTGCAATTGCCGCTAGTATACTTGTTCCTGCATTAATACCTAGTATTTTACAGCTTGTAGAAAAACTCATAAAATTCAATAAACTTCACGATTATTGGTATGTATCATTTATGGGAAGTCTCGGCAATAATATATTGAAAAATTCAGAATACACTCGTATTTTTATATTTACATTAATCTATAATGCTATTTTTATTACTCTTTCATATTTGATAATAAAACGAAAAGATTTTTAAACTAAAAAATAAGCAAAAACAAAAACAGCGAAAGCACGTTACTGTGTTTTCGCTGTTTTTACTTAATATACATATTTTTGATATACGCTGTTTTTGCTTAATATACATATTTTTGATGTACGCTGTTCCTTTTTATCTACCACTTATGGCTTTTTAAATCATTAATCGCCTATAAAACCTTGTCGATAATTCTTCTATAATAATAAACAACGTATATAAATCTAGTTACTTTTTTATAAAAAAATCTACATTGAAGGAGAATTATCTTAAAATGAGAATTATAATAAAAGAATTTGAAGATTTTACAATTGATTCTGTAACTGTTCTATTAAAAAAACAAGCACCAAAACCAATATCATTATATGAAATTGAACCTAAATATAACTTCGATGATATTGTAATTATTTCAGAACGAGATACTGAAGCAAAAGCTTGTAACTATAAGCCTGCACAATTATTTACATATGAAGAAATATTTTCAAAAATTGGCAATTATATTCTTGAAGCATTTTATGATAAATATGATTATTATTATTTAAAAAAAACATTACAAAAAGCTTGTACAAACAAAAATATAGATACAATCATAACCGGTTCCTCTTATGCACTATTCGATATAGATGAAAACTTGTTAAGTCCTAATGCTGTTAATCTATCTATGATTTCTCAAGATTTATATTATTCAATTAAACTAGTATATGAAAGTTTTAAATATAATAAAAATATTAAAAAGGTAGTAATGATTTGTGGATATTATTATTTTTTCTCAGATTTATCTTTATCTAAAACAGCTAGAGAACTGCTAAGAATAAGTAAAGTATATCTTCCACTATTTGATGATATTCATAATTGTATGATACTGCCAAAGCCAGAAAATAAAATGCCATATAGTAAAATATTTGATTTTGAAAAAATACTCAACGAATATGAAAATGTTATGAAACCTTCTTTTTATTTTTCGGACATTAAAAAAAGAGAACTATGCGCTATATTTACATGGAAAGAAACAACTAAAAAATGGAATGAATTGTCAGATAAAGAAAAAATACAGGCTGGAAAAACTAGGGCAGAAATGCATAATAAGAGTATAAACCATACCACTACATTAGAAGAAAACTCATTATTACTGAATAATTTTTTAGATTTCTGTAAAAAAAATGATATATCCTTGTTTTTTGTAACAGCACCAATGTCAGAGTGCTATGCTAAAGAATTAAATAAGAATTTTAAAAATATTTTTTATAATGTCTTAAATAATGCAAACGGAGTCATTCATTTAATTGACACAAACTGTTTTCAAAAAGACTTTTTTAATGATGATGATTTTATTGATACAGATCATCTAAGCGACTCTGGCGCAAAAAAATTAACCGAAGTCATTTTATCGGAAATTGTTTTATAAGAAATTATTTGTTCAAGAAATAATTTCTTCAAGAAATCAAATTCTTATATCAAAAAAGAAAAAACATATTTAATCGAGCCTGCAAATATAAAGTCAATAGTAAAATAAGATTTTTCTATAGTTTCGAAATCGTGCATAACTAATAAGCCACCACATATGTGCCGGCCCAATACACAAATGATAAATGGCAATTACTTTTCCAGCTTGGATAGATACTCTTTAACCTTGCCATAGTAAATTCTTAGAAATTTATTAGCGCCAGCCGTCATATATACATAATACGGCTTTCCTTGCAATCTTTTCTTATCCAAGAACTGATATAC
>NZ_FOGW01000021.1 GCF_900111325.1 Lachnobacterium bovis | reverse complement strand
GAATATCTAGCCAAGAAGCGAGCCGAAGGTAAACATTATAATGTTGCTCTATCTCACGCTGTAAAAAAGCTAGTACGAGTCATTTATCATCTCGAAAAAACAAATCAGCAATACATTAAAGCATCTTAACTTTTTCTAATTCAATACTCCTTTTTTGAGCACCTACATAGATGCTCTTTTTGTCATGCAGTTTTCAAGGTTCATAGAACTCCAACTGAGTTCAAAATATATCTAAAATGCATTTCTGCACTTTAATCAAAAAATATCATTTTTTAACTTGACTTTTAATAGTTAGTCTTTCTTAATCAAATCATAAAAATCTGTTTATATCATATAATATTTTTTGAAAAATTATAATTTAAAAAATATTAAATTTAATAAAAATTTGGTGATTAAAACAAATTGCGTAAAGCATAGTATATTGTAATATATTTTTTTAAAATAAAAAAGAAAAAAATATTTTTCGTTGTATTTTAGTAGTGCTCTTTGTATAATAGGGGTGAAATTATTTTTTTGTGACACAATTATGCGTGACAACTAAAGGGGAGAAGAAATACTTTCATATATTAATTTGGAGGTACTAAAAAATGAAAAAGAAGGGGTCGAATAAAAAAATACGAAAAAAAATTGTAATAGGATCAACAGTTTTAGGAATTTTTCTTTCAAATATATTTTTAAATGAATATTTTTGTAAAAATATTAAAAATGAAAAGAATAATAATATCTTTTTTTGTGAAAAAATTTATGCAAAAGATAGTAATAATAAAAAAAATAAAAAAAACAGTCATAAAATTGAAGAAACTGTATATTCTGAGGGCGAAAATGATAATAATAACAACAAATGGCCTAGTGGAATTGAAATAGAAACACCTAATGCAATTGTGATGGATGTTAATACGGGGACGATTTTATATGAAAAAAATATAAATGAAAGACGTTATCCAGCAAGTATTACTAAAATTCTTACTACTTTATTAGCAGTAGAGAATTGTAATTTAAGTGAAAATGTGACTTTTTCGAGAGAAGCAGTATATAAAAATGAAATTAATGCTTCACATATTGCCCGTGATGAGGGTGAAGTAATTACAATGGAGCAATGTTTATATGCGACGATGTTAGAATCAGCAAATGAATGTGCTTATGCAACGGCAGAGCATGTAGGAAGTAAAAAAGGCGGAGATTATACAACATTTATAGATTTAATGAATAAAAGAGCGCAAAAACTTGGTTGTAAAGATACACATTTTAATAATTCAAATGGTATGCCAGATGAGCAGCATTATACAACTGCATATGATATGGCATTGATAGCAAAAGAAGCTTATCAAAATGAAAATTTTAGAAAAATCATGTTAACTAAGAAATACACATTACCTGCTACGAATAAACATCCAGAAGAAACATATCTGAGAAATCATCACATGATGTATTATCCTAAAAAAACGACAAAATATCTCTATGATGGATGTCTTGGAGGAAAAACGGGATATACTATTGCAGCTAATGCAACTCTTGTGACTTACGCAAAAAGAAATGATATGTTGTTATGTTGTGTTGTTTTAAATGCAAAATCACCAAATCATTATCTTGATACGATAAAATTATTTGATTATTGCTTTGATAATTTTAAAATATTAAATGTTAAGGATTATGAGAAGAAACTTAAATATAAAGGAAAAAAAGTGAAATATGATCTAAATTCTTATATTAATGTTCCAAAAACTGTAGATTATAAAGAAGTAACTAGTAAATTTATAAAAAATAATTCAAAAGTTGAGTTAGAGTATAGCTACCTTGGAAGAAAAGTTGGAGCAATTCAAATTGTACAACCTAAAGAAAAAATAAAAAAAGCTAAAACAGTGAATTCGAATGATAATGATGATATCATAAAATGGATCATAGGTGCGGTAGTTATTATTTTATTAACAGTTACCTTTAGAAAAATGTTAGCAAAAAAGAAAAATATTATTTTTTAAGATTAAACAGTAATTTTTAAAAATAAGGCTAATCATTATGTGCTAAATTTCTATATTAAGAAAATAGCAAAATGGTTAGCCTTAATTTTATAGTTCTATAATTTTTTTAATTTCATCTAGTAGAAGATCTTTGTTTTCAGTCAAAAATAATAGTCCATTATTTGTTTCAATAATCGTAATATACGACTCTTTTAGGGAATCAATTTTATTAAATAATCCTGTAACATATTGAACACAATCATTTGGTAAATTCAAAAAAATACTTTCAATATTTGAATTACCAATAGGATAAGAATTATTTTGATTTAAGATTTTAGATATTTCACATTCGTATTCATATTGTTTTTTGGTTTTGTTGATTATAAAGAATCCATCCTTGTCTTTTGGCATATCAAGAGATTTTATTGCTCGTTGAACTTGTTTTACCAATGCTCCGGATGTTGGATAAAGTGATTCAAAATATTTCATAAAATCAGAGGCACTGCGAAAATGTTTGTTTTTTCCTGATTGTTTTAGCTCTGTGTTTAATATTCTGACTATTTCATTTTCACAAACCTCACGCGATGGATTTTTTCGTGTTGTTGATTTGTTCATTTTTCCCCTCCCTAATAATACATTAACTTTATAAAAATTATAAATTATTTAAGGTTGAAATACAATAAAAAGTCAACGACAAAAGTCATAATACATAAAAAAAGACAAAAAATAAGTGCCTTAAATCTAAAAATGTTAGATAAAAGACACTTATTCTATATTAGATTTTATTATAAAGTTTTGTATTATAACAAATCAGCAATTTCATAAATAAGACGTTCAGTTTTTTCCCATCCTAGACAAGGATCTGTGATTGATTTTCCATAGATACCGTCACCAATGCATTGGCTTCCGTCTTCAAGGTAACTTTCAATCATTAGTCCTTTAACTATGTTGTTTAAATCTGGAGAAATCTTTTTACTATGTAAAACATCTTTACTAATTCTAATTTGTTCTAAATATTTTTTTCCTGAATTAGCGTGGTTACAATCAACAATGATAGCAGGGTTAGATAAATCTTTCTCGGCATATAATTCTGAGACATTCATCAAATCCTCATAATGATAGTTAGGAATACTGCGACCAAATTTATCAACATAACCTCTCATTATTGCGTGAGCATATGGATTACCATTTGTTTCAACTTCCCATCCGCGGTATAAAAATTTAGAACCGTTTTGTGCAGCAATGATAGAATTCATCATGACTGTTAAGTCACCACCAGTAGGGTTTTTCATGCCGGCAGGAATTCCAACACCACCAGCAACAAGTCTATGAGATTGATCCTCAACAGAACGGGCACCTATAGCTACATATGAAAGTAAATCTGATAAATAACGGTGATTGCTAGGATAAAGCATCTCTTCGGCACATGTAAAGCCCGTTTCGTTAACGACACGAGTGTGCATTTGTCTGATTGCAATGATACCTTTTAACATGTCTTCATCTTTTTCAGGATCAGGTTGATGAAGCATTCCCTTGTAGCCCACACCAATGGTACGAGGTTTATTTGTATATACTCGTGGAATTATAAAAATTTTGTCTTTTACTTTTTCTTGGACTTTAGCGAGTCTTGTCATATATTCAAGAACTGCATCTTCATTATCAGCAGAACAAGGACCAATAATTAAAAGAAATTTATCATTTTTACCAGAAAAAATATCAAAAATTTCATTGTCACGAGCTTCTTTTAACTCTTTAATTTTGTTATCAAGTGGATATTGTTCTTTTAGTTCCTTTGGAGTAGGTAACTTTCGAATAAAATTCATTTGCATTTCCATATTATAATCTCCTATCTATATTAAAGTTGTAAAATACTATTAAGTATATAATATTCTATTTCTTTAAAAAAAACAACCTTTTTAACTTTAAAGTTATAATGTGACGTAGTGAAGTGATAATAGTAAAAAAATTATTGTTTATTTATATTTTTACGGGTATAATAATAAAGATTATCATAATAGGAAGGAATAAGAAATAGAGGAGGTTAGACAAAATATCTAGGTAATACAATTACGATGATAATCTTGGTTATATCATTAGTTATATAATCGGTAATTGTATAGAATTTTATAAAAAACATTTACTAAAAAACAAAATTAAAAACAAATTAAAAACAAACTAAATCAAAAACATAAGAGAATGGAAATGTAAAAGACTACTTTTGAATTTGACAAAAGTAGTCTTTTATTGTGCCCTAAAAAGAGTAATTGACTATACAACTTAAAAAAGTTATTATAAAAGAAAAAGTATTGGAGCGGAAGAAAATGACAAATAGTGAAAGTGTGAAAAGGCGAAAAGAACTACTTATAAAAGTAAAAGATTTTATTGAAGAAGAGGGGGGAATTGCAAAAAAAGAAGATTTAATGACATTAGGGATTGATTATAGAATTATATTAGATTTTGTAGATTTAGGAGAAATAGTTAGAATAAAAAATGGGTATTATACAGATAAAATAGATAGATTTTCTGAAACAGAATTAGTAGCAAAGCTTTTTCCAGATGGGAGACTGTGCATGGAAAGTGCATTGTATGCATATGGATATATTTCAAGAAAACCATATGGATGGTCAATTGCAATAAATAAAAATACTTCGAAGTCGAGATTTAAATTGGATTATCCAAGGGTCATTCCATATTATACAGAACCTGAAGTGCTTGAACTAGGTAGTACTGAAATTGAAATAGAAGGTCAAAAATTTCAAATATATGATAAAGAAAGATTAATATGTGATTGTTTAAAATATGAGGGAAAGTTAGAAAGACAGGATTTTAAAGAGTGCTTACAGTCGTATATATCAGATGAAGACAAAGATATTTGTCGTTTGATGGAATATGCTCGAAAAAGAAAAGTCCTTAGAAAAGTACAAACAATGATAGGAATTTGGATATAAACCTAATTTTATAAGGGGAAAAAGAGGGTTTATATAAATCGTATTGTTGATAAATAAAAGGAGAATGTATTAATAAACAAAAAGGGGTGGACAAATGAAGATTGGTGTGGAAAAGAATACTAGGATTAAAGAAAAAAGTGGAAAGCTTAATTTGAACTATACTATGGCATTAAGATATTTTGCAATAGAAGAAATAATAAGTAGAATTTACGAATCTGAGTACAACGAAAATCTTTATTTTGTGAACCCGTTTATTATGAGTTTTGACTCAAATACAGAGAGAGAAAGTTTGAATTTTTATTATATTAAAAATAATATTAAAAATAAAAAAAAGACAACATTTAAAGGAAAAAATCCCAAAGAGGAACTATGTTGTGCAGATTTAGATGTCGTTTTTGCAAAAAAGATGCTTATTAATATAATGAAAAATAATAAATATAGTGAAATAAAATGGAATGCAGAATTCTATTTTCAAGAAGATGATGTTCAATGGAATTTAGAAGCTGTATATGAACAAATGATTATTCCGATTACAGTACATATTAGACCGTTATTTGATAGTGTTCAAAAAAAAGAGTATCTAGCGTATGAATATAGTTTTCTTGATAATAAGGATAAAGTTGATATATTAATATATCCGAAAGAACGAATTGTTGTAGATAATATGTTTGAAATAGTAGGAAAATTAGAACTAATTGATAGTATGGAATATTATTATATTTTGAATGAAATTTTAAAAAGAGATACATTGAGTGGAATGCATCTTATAGATTATGCAAAAAATAACATAAATGACAGGATAAAAAATATGCAATATTTTAGCAAACTAAAAGAATATAAAAAATATGCATATATGAAAAAAAGATGGGATAAGTATCTGAGTAATAAAAAACTAAAATCTGATTCGTGGGAAATTGCGATAGAAAGAATATTAAATTTTATAGAACCGATATGGACGGCATATTGTAAAAATGAAATTTTAGTAAAGGATTGGATGCCAGATCTTAATAGGTTCCTAGGTTAAAAGATTTTGCTCATTCTTAGTTAAAAAATGTTATAATAGTAAAAGTATGAACCAAAGATACGAAAGGAAAAAATATGTTATACGACAAGTTAGTTAAATATAAGGATAGCAATTATTATCCTTTTCATATGCCAGGTCATAAGAGAAAAAATATCGGATTCGTTAATCCATATGAAATAGATATAACTGAAATTGAGGGATTTGATAATTTGCATGAAGCATGTGATATTATAAAAGAATCTCAAGATATGGCAGCTAAATTATATGGTGCAAAAGAGACGTTTTATCTTATAAATGGAAGTACCTGTGGAATTTTATCAGCTATTTCTGCAGCAGTTGATAAGGGTGGAGAAATATTAGTGGCAAGAAATTCTCACAAGGCCGTGTATAATAGTATTTTTTTGAGGGAACTTAAGGCAACTTATGTTATGCCAGAGGTTACAAAAATGGGATTACAGGGAAGCATAAGTCCACAACAAATAGAAAAAGAATTAAAAAATAATAACTCTATAAAAGTGGTTGTGATAACTTCTCCTACATATGATGGAATTGTTTCTGATGTTAAACAAATTGCAGAAATAACACATAAATATGGAGCAGTTCTTATTGTAGATGAAGCACATGGGGCACATTTTGGATTTTCCGAGGATTTCCCAGAAAATGCAGTGAAATTAGGTGCAGATATAGTTATAGTAAGTGTTCATAAAACACTGGCAGCATTTACACAAACAGCACTTCTTCATGTTTGCAGCAATCGCGTTGATATCAGTAAAGTAAAGAAATTTTTAGGAATATATGAGACAAGTTCACCTTCATATATTTTGATGTCAGGAATAGAAAAAAGTTTATTAATGATTAAAAACGATAGGGTTCGTTTATTTAAAGATTATGCAGATAAATTAAATATGTTCTACAATGACGTTAAAAATGTTAAAAATCTAAAAATTATAAAAAGAGAGGATTTTTCAAATGAAGAAGTATTTGGTTTTGATTTTGGAAAAATTCTTATCTTCACAGGAAAAACTAATTTAACTGGAGTAGAATTATATAATATATTACTAGAAGAGTATCATTTACAAATGGAAATGTGCTCAGGAAATTATGTAGTGGCAATGACAAGTCTTTTAGATACTAAGGAAGGATTTGACAGATTAGCATTTGCTCTAAATGAAATAGATAAAAAATACATTGATGATAGCGAAAATAATAAACAAAATAATAATGATTTTGTGAGAAAAATATATATTTCAAATGAAAAGGCTTTAGAGATATTTGAAGCGGATGAATCAGAATCTAAAGAAATAAGTTTAGATGATTCAATTGGGAAAATTTCTAAAGATTATGTATTTTTATACCCGCCAGGAATACCACTTTTAGTTCCTGGAGAAATTATATCAGCAGATATGATTAATAATATTAAAAATTGTATTGAAATGAAACTAAATGTTTGTGGACTATCTCATTTAGATGGAATTGAAGTTGTCATTACAAAATAACTATATTATACTTAAAGGGCAAGAATATGAATAAAATTTTTTGTATCATGGGAAAAAGTTCAACTGGTAAAGATACTATTTACCAAACTTTATTAAATAGAAAAGACTTTAATATCAAAAAAATCATACCATATACAACAAGACCAATTAGAGTTGGCGAAGAAAATGGTAGAGAATACTTTTTTTGTGATGAAGAAAGAGTAACACAATTAAATAAAGAAAATAAGATAATTGAAATACGTGAATATAATACTGTTCATGGAATTTGGAAATATTTTACAGCTGATGATGGACAGATTGATTTAGATAAAAATAGTTACTTATTGATTGGTACGCTAGAAACTTTTATTTCGCTAAGAAGATATTATGGCACGAGTAAAGTTATTCCGATATACATAGAAGTAGAAGATGGTGAAAGGCTTACTCGCGCGCTTGGAAGAGAGAAAAAACAACGTACACCACATTATGAGGAAATGTGTCGAAGATTTCTAGCAGATCAAAAGGATTTTTCTAAAGAAAATCTAAAAAATGCAAAGGTGGATAAGGTTTTTACAAATAAAAATTTAAAAAATACGGTAGAAGAAATAATTTCATATATTAATAATAATAAATAAACTTTGGCAAAAATATTTGCTTCTCAGAAATATTTAAGTAATTATTATTTAAATAAGTGAGGTGAGAATTTTGGATATCAAGGTTAATAATTTGCAACAAGTTTCACAGGTTCCTGATACTGTTAAAGTTGAAAATACAGATGGAACTTTTAAATTTACATTATCAAGTGCAATAGATGATGCACAATTGCAGCAGAGAATAGAAACTCTATTAAACGATATTACTGCACAGGGTAATAGGATTGCGCAGCATATGGATATTCGTGATATGAAAAGATATCGTGGAATGATAAAAGACTTTCTTAACGAAGTTGTGTATCGATCACATAAATTTTCAAGAGAAAATTTTTTAGATAGAAAAGGCAGACATAGAGTATATGGAATTATTAAACTAATAGATGAAAATCTTGATGAATTAGCAAGTGAGTTAGTAAAAGATGAAACAAATCATATAGAAATTCTTGGAAGAATAGGAGAAATTGAAGGTTTATTGCTGGATATTTTAACATAATTCTGCTGAGGAGATCTTAAAGTAGTGGAATAGGTAGGTATTATTATGGCTGGATTTAAAGATATAGTTGGGCATGAAAAAATAGTGGAACATTTACAAAATGCGATTAAATTAGATAAAGTATCGCATGCATATATTTTAAATGGACCAGATTATTCAGGAAAGAGAATGCTAGCAGAAGCGTTTGCGTTAGCGCTCATGTGTGAAAATAATGACACAGAAGGATGTTTAGAGTGCCATTCTTGTAAGCAGGTTATCGGACATAATCATCCAGATGTAATTTATGTAAATCACGATAAACCAAATACGATAAGTGTTGATGATATTCGATTACAACTTAATAATGATATAGCGATTAAACCATACAATAGTAAGTATAAAATTTATATAATTGATGAAGCAGAAAAAATGAATATTCAATCACAAAATGCTTTGTTAAAAACAATCGAAGAACCACCAGCTTATGCAATTATAATTTTATTAACCACCAATGCAGATTTATTTTTACCAACGATATTATCAAGATGTATAAAATTAGATATTAAAGTTGTAAGAAAAGATGTAATTGTAGATTATCTTATGAAAACTTATAAAGTTCCAGATTATCAAGCTGAAGTATGCGCAGCTTTTTCACAAGGAAACGTTGGAAAAGCAATTCAACTTGCAAAATCACAAGAATTCAATGAGTTAAAGACATCGGTTTTACAACTCGTTAAAAGAATAGGTGACATCGATTTATATGAAATGGGTCAAGCTGTAAAAAAAATTGCAGAATATAAATTAGAAATCGGTGATTACTTTGATTTAATGATAACATGGTATAGGGATTTATTGTTTTTTAAAGCAACAGGAGATGTAAATGGCTTAATTTTTAAAGAGGAAGTTTACGAAATAAAAAAACAAGTTTCAAAACATTCATATGCTGGAATTGAAGAAATCATAAATGCGCTTGAAAAAGCAAAAATGAGAATAAGAGCAAACGTGAATTTTGACTTGGTTATAGAATTGTTGCTACTTACAATTAAGGAGAATTAAAATGACAGAAATAGTAGGTATTAGGTTTAGAAATGCGGGGAAAATTTATTATTTCTCGACAGCAGGTTTTCAATTAGAACCTCCAATGCATGTAATAGTAGAAACAGCAAGAGGAATTGAAATGGGTACAGTTCTATTGGGGAATAGAGAAGTAGAGGATGACAAAGTTGTTCAACCATTAAAACCCGTTATTAGGATTGCGACAGAAGAAGATGACGTAATCGTAGAGGAAAACAGAAGAAAAGAAAAAGAAGCATTTAAAATTTGTAAAGAAAAGATAGAAAAGCATGGATTAGACATGAAATTAGTTGATGCAGAGTACACTTTTGATAATAATAAATTGTTGTTTTATTTTACAGCGGATGGAAGAATTGACTTTAGAGAGCTTGTAAAAGATTTAGCAGCAATTTTTAGAACACGAATTGAGCTAAGACAGATAGGTGTACGTGATGAGGCAAAAATCATGGGTGGAATGGGAATCTGTGGCAGAGAATTATGTTGTAAAACATTCCTATTTGATTTTGCACCAGTTTCAATTAAAATGGCAAAAGAACAGAATTTATCTCTTAATCCAGCAAAAATTTCAGGTGTATGTGGAAGACTTATGTGTTGCTTAAAAAATGAGCAGGAAACATATGAATACTTGAACAGTAAATTGCCAGTGGTAGGTGATAGTGTAACAACTTTTGATGGATTTAAAGGTGAAGTTACAGGAATGAGTGTCTTGCGACAAACTGTAAAAGTTTTAGTAGAAAATGGTGATGTGAAAGAATTAAGAGAGTATAAAGTTGATGAAATCTCATTTAAGCCATCTAGAAAAAAAGCTGTAAAAGTTACAGAAGAAGAGTTAGCTGAATTAAAACAATTAGAAGATGAAGGAACAGACATTGTTGAAAATTCAGGAAAGAAGAATTATCAAGAGAAAAAACAAGAGCGCAAAAAAGAAAATTTTGCAGATAATAAGAATTCGAATGATAATGATAAAAAAACTGAAAAGAAAGCTGATAAAGGTGAAGAGAATAAAGCTACTTTTGATAAAAAACGTAAAAATGAAGGAAGATTATTCAATGACTCTGTAAAGAATGAAAAAGTAGTACTTAGCCAACAAGAAAATAATAAAGAATCTAAAAAGGAAGAATCAGTGAAAGTTTCACAGAATAATGAAATTTTCGAAGAAGAAGCTAAAATCTTTTCAGAAGATAATAAAAAGCGTCATTCAAGAAAAAAAGCAAGAGGCGATCATCGATCAAAAAATAAAAATATGAGGCAAGATCGTAAAAACTCAGATTCTGATAATACTAATGGCGGATATCATAATCCATGGGATAAAAATTATCAGAGTAGAGAAGAAAATGATTTTGCACCAAATAAAACAAAACATCGTTATCGTAAGAATCCAAACCATAATGGAAGAAAAAACGATGATTCAAACGAGAATTTTTCAAAGAATAATAAATCTTCAAGACGTGGTAAGAAAGATTATCATGGAAAAAACAAGAAAAATTATCGTAGTAACAAGCGAGAGGATTAAATAAACAATGACAAATGATACATTTATCCATGAAACTGAAAGGGTAGATGATTTACAAAGAAAAGGATATAAAATAATTCAAGATAAAAATAGATTTTGTTTTGGGATGGATGCAGTTTTATTATCTGCATTCGCCAAGGCAAAAGAAAATGCTAGAGTAATTGATTTAGGTACGGGAACAGGAATTATTCCAATACTTATGGAAGCGAGAGGTTTTGGAAAAGAATTTTATGGACTCGAGATTCAAAAAGATAGTGCAGATATGGCAAGCAGAAGTGTTCAGTTAAATGGCTTAGAGGATAAGATTCATATTGTTGAGGGTGATATAAAAAATGTTTCAGAAAAATTTCAAGCAGCCTCATTTGATGTTGTAACATCTAATCCACCATATATGATAGGACAACATGGATTACAAAATGGTAATGATGCAAAAACTATTGCTCGTCATGAAGTTTTATGTGATTTAAATGATTTGCTTCGAGAAAGTGCTAGATTACTTAAACCTAAAGGAAAACTATATATGGTCCATAGACCGTTTAGGTTAGCAGAAATCTTGAGTGAAATGGTAAGATATAGAATCGAACCAAAAAGAATGAGATTAGTGTATCCCTACGTAGATAAAGAACCAAATATGGTTCTAATAGAAGGAATAAGAGGTGCCAAGAGTCGAATGACAATTGAACCGCCTCTAATTGTGTATAACAAAGATGGAAGTTATACGCAGGAAATTTTAGATATTTATAATAAGTAGAAGTAATCATTTTTATTATATCTAAATTAAGAGAAAAGTTAGTAAGAAAGAGAGAACATATGGTAGGAACATTATATTTATGTGCGACTCCAATTGGAAATTTAGAAGATATTACTTTTAGAGTTTTAAGAACTTTAAAGGAAGTAGATTTAATTGCAGCAGAAGATACACGTAATTCAATTAAGCTTTTAAATCATTTTGAAATAAAAACTCCTATGACAAGTTATCATGAGTTTAATAAAATTGAAAAAGCATATTATTTGGTAGAAAAACTCAAAGAAGGAAAAAATATTGCGTTGATAACAGACGCTGGAACTCCAGGAATTTCAGATCCTGGGGAGGATATAGTAAGAATATGTTATGAACAAGGGGTTCCGGTTACATCCTTACCAGGAGCGGTTGCATGTGTTACAGCTCTTACTATGTCAGGACAAAAAACAAGAAGATTTGCATTTGAAGCTTTTTTACCAAGAGATAAGAAACAAAGAGTACAGGTGCTTGAAGAATTAAAAAATGAAACTCGAACAATTATTATTTATGAAGCACCACATCATTTGGTTAAAACATTAGAACAGCTAAGAGAATACTTAGGAAATCGTGATCTTACAATATGTAAGGAATTGACAAAGAAGCATGAAACAAAAATAAAGACAACATTTGATGATTTGTTAGAGTTCTACAAAGATAATTCGCCTCGTGGAGAATATGTAATGGTTATAGCAGGGCGCGAATTTGAAGATATAATTAAAGATAAACAAGACGAGTGGAAAGAAATGTCACTCGAAGAACATATGGAATATTATGAGAAACAAGGCGTTGATCATAAGGAGGCAATGAAAAAAGTTGCTAAAGATAGAGGAATGAAAAAAAGAGATGTCTATCAGTCTTTATTAGAGAATAAATAGTTATATAATTTATTTTTGAATCAAAGTTGACAGTTTGAGTATAAAGTAGTACAATATAGTTGTTGAGGTTGATGACGCGGGATGGAGCAATTGGAAGCTCGTCGGGCTCATAACCCGAAGGTTATAGGTTCAAGTCCTATTCCCGCAACTTTTAGTGGCTTAGTTAAGGCCACTTTTTTTTTGCAATAGATTAAAATATACACAGTTTAGTCACACTAAGAAACTGATAAGGTGTTATTCTTAACTAAGACATATTGCATAAAAACAATAATGGAGGAAACAATGAAAAATTTACTAATTATAGGAATGGGAAGATTTGGACACCATCTCTGTAATAATTTAATAAAACTTGATAATAATGTTACGATAGTAGATAAAGAAGAAGCAAATGTTACAGATATGATGTACAAAGTTGGAAATGTACAGATTGGAGATTGTACAATTCCAAAAGTTGTTAAATCACTTAATCTAGAAAAATTTGATATAGTTTTTGTTTGTATTGGAACAAGTTTTCAAAACAGCTTAGAGGTTACATCGTTAATTAAAGAAATGGGTGCTAAGTATGTAATTAGTAAAGCAAACAGGGATGTTCAAGCCAAATTTTTATTAAAAAATGGTGCAGATGAAGTAATATATCCAGACAGAGATTTGGCTTTTAATTTAGCAAAAAGATGTAGTACAAATCATGTTTTTGATTATATGGAATTAACGGATGACTATTCATTATATGAAATAGAACCATTAGCTGATTGGATAGGAAAGACAATTAAAGAAATAGGAATCAGACAAAATTATAGTATAACAATCATTGGAATTAGAAATGAGGAAGGTACGGATGTGTTGCCTTCAGCAGAATATAGATTTAATGACAAAGATCATCTTATTGTAGTTGGCCGTCAAGATGATATTGAACCTATGTTAGGTGCATAAAATACAATAATATAAAAATTGTAATGTAATAAAAATAATAAAATAGTAAAAATAAAGTAAGAAAGCCCGTATATTTTTTAAAGTATACGGGCTAAATTTATGGAAATAATAACCTAATTATTTTTTGGCCTAAGTCCACGAGTATTTTTAACAACGGATTTTCTATCGATCATGATTTGATGACCGCAGCCGATGCATTTTAGCCTAAAGTCGGCACCAACTCTAAGTATTTCCCATTCAAAACTTCCGCATGGATGTTTCTTTTTTAATTTTACAATATCGCCTACTTCATATTTATATTCCATAAAAACCTCCATAATAATTTGAATCATTAAGTTGCAAATATGATATCATATTCGCCGTGATATTATCAATAAAATCGTACATTATTCCAAGTAAAAAAATAAAGTAATTTATGGATAAAAATTAAATATAGATATAATATAATAAAAATCAATGTAAAACAGACTGAATTTTATAGTAAAAAAATTGTAAACTATAAAGCATCAATATTTAATTGTGAAAATACGCTACCTAGGCCACTGTTTATACATAAATTTGCTTTTTTGTCGGCTGGAGTTGGTGTTTTATTAATAAGAACAAGTTTATTTCCTTGATAATAATAAATTAAATTGGCAGCAGGATAAACTGTAAGAGAAGTACCACCAATAATCAACATATCAGCATTAGAAAGATCTGATATGGCATTTTGTAGTGTTTCTTCGTTTAATCCTTCCTCGTAAAGTACAACATCTGGTTTAATTATTCCGCCGCAGTTATCACAACGTGGCACATCTTTCGAATTTATAATAGTTTCAACTGGGAAAAATTTGTGGCATTTTTCGCAATAATTTCTAAGAGTACTACCGTGAAGTTCTAAAACACGCTTGCTTCCAGCTTTTTGATGTAAGCCATCTATGTTTTGGGTGATAACAGAAGTGAGTTTGCCTTTTTCTTCTAGTTTAGCAAGCACTTTGTGGGTAATATTGGGTTCTACATCAGGACAGAGCATTTTTGCTCTATAAAATTTATAGAACTCGTCCGTTTTTTTGCGGAAAAAAGTGTGACTTAGAATTGTTTCGGGTGGATAATCGTACTGTTGATTGTATAAACCGTCAACACTTCTAAAATCTGGAATGCCACTTTCAGTTGAAACGCCTGCACCACCGAAAAAAACAATTGATTTTGATTCTTTGATCCAGTCTGAAAAAATTTCTATTTTGTTCATTTGTAAACCCTCCCTAATAGATATAAAAAAAATATACACATAATGAAATAAAAAATATACTAAATGTACAAAAAAGAATTTCATAAACTTATTACATCTTAAAATAATTCTAAATGTTTTATTTTCTAAAAATGTACAATAGTATAAATAGAATAATGAAAAGTGATTAAATTTTTAAAAAACAAACTGTACATTAATATTATAAAGCATTTATAAATAAAATAAAAAACTTAATTTATAAATAAAAAACGAAAATAGAAATTTAGTGATAAAATATGCTATAAAAAGGGTGATTATATCTAGATTAAATTTAGATGATGGAAAATAATAAAAGACTTACAAAACTGTGATAAAAAGTAAAAAAATATAATGAAAATCACTTGCAAAACAAAACAAAACATGGTATCATTTATTCTCGTGGTATATTAAAATTTTCCTTGTTCACGAAATGTCGTGAGCCAGAGACCAAAAGGAGGTAAACAATCGCATGAATAAATATGAATTAGCACTCGTAGTAAGTGCAAAGATCGAAGATGATGCGAGAACAGCAACTGTTGAAAAAGCAAAAGAGTACATTAAACGTGCAGGTGGTGCTGTTACAGAAGTTGAAGAATGGGGCAAAAAAAGATTAGCTTACGAAGTTCAGAAAATGAACGAAGCTTTCTACTACTTCATTCAGTTCGATGCAGAATCTAATGTTCCAGCTCTTGTAGAGCAGGATGTTCGTATTATGGACAATGTTCTTCGTTTCTTATGCGTTAGAAAAGACGAGGCATAAAAGGAGATTATATGAATAAAGTAATTCTTATGGGACGCTTAACCAGAGATGCAGAAATCCGTTATTCTCAAGGTGAGAGCTCAAGTGCAGTTGCAAGATTTACTCTTGCAGTAGACCGTAGATTTAGAAGAAATAATGAGGAGCAGACAGCAGATTTCATAAATTGTGTTTCGTTTGGTAAAACAGCAGAATTTATGGAAAGATTTGGACACAAGGGCGTTAAATTCGTCGTTGAAGGTCGAATTCAAACTGGAAGCTATACCAATAAAGATGGCCAAAGAGTATATACTACTGATGTTGTTGTTGAACAAGTTGAATTTGCTGAAAGCAAAAATACTAGTGATAACAACATGGGTGGCGGATATAGTCAGCAGCCATTTAAACCATCACCAAGCCAAGCGGCACCAAGTGAAGGTTTTATGGAAATTCCTGATGGAATTGAAGAAGAATTACCATTTAATTAGTAGATTTACAATTTTAAAAGGAGGTAACTACGATGGCTTACAATAAAGGCGAAGGTTCTTCAAAGAGAAGACCAATGCGTAGAAGAAAAAAAGTTTGTGTATTCTGCGGCAAAGATAATGTCATTGATTATAAAGATACAAACAAATTAAAGAGATACATCTCTGAAAGAGGTAAAATTCTTCCTCGTCGTATCACAGGTAACTGTGCTAAACACCAGAGAGCTCTTACAGTAGCAATCAAGAGAGCACGTCACTTAGCTATTATGCCATACGTACAGGACTAATTCCTAGTACTGGCAAGAGATAGAAGTTAGTTATCAAGGATTTAAATATATTTGATTTTTGAGTAAATTTGAATGATTTTGATAATTACTATTGCTCGATATAATAAGATATTTAAAAGACACTTTTTAGGAGAATTCTAAAAAGTGTCTTTTTTTATTTAATAGAAAAAATTTAAAGTGTCAAAATTTAATGAAAAATTGAATGAGATAGGAAACTATAATAAAAATTAGCCGAAATAGTATATGGAAGAAAGAATAAAAAAATATAAAAAAAAATCCCAGTTTAGTACTGAGAATATAAAAAAGTCTAAAATGAATTATAATTATTTATATTAATGAAAACAAAAATAATAGGGATATTTAAATGTTTTCATTAATAAGTGTGTTGAATAAATTTGTAATAAAAAGGAAGAGAGGGACCGTCATTATATGACTGTCCCTTATATATATTAGGAATTATATTATGAAAAAAGCTTTTTAAGTGGCTTCATTACATGAAGCTGATTCGAAAATAAATTTTCAAATCGTTATCAAAAAGTTTCGTGTTGTTTTCTCAACACAATATATATTATCATATTTTGGAAATCTTCCAATGGATTTCCAAAATAAAAAGAAATACCGATATATGTACTCAGAGTACAAAAAGTGCTATAATAAAGACAAGTGTTTTTTGTACACGGAAAAATAACAAATTTGAGGTGAATTTATGGGATATACAATAGAAGATATGATGTTAGTATCGAAGAATAGGTATAATATGAAGATGATTGCAGGCAAAAATGGATGGTCAAATTCAATAGTTTGGACTCATATGTTAGAAGAAACGACTATAGTACAAAATTTTTGGGGGAAAGAATTAGCAGTTACTACTGGATTAGGATTTAGAACAACTGAGTCGTTGATGGAATTGGCAAGAGAAATGGTAAAACATCATGGTGCTGGTTTGATTTTAAATACGGGACATTACATTAAAGAAGTACCACAGGAATTATTAGATTATTGTGATGAGAACGACTTTCCACTACTTACGGTTCCACAAGAGATTCATATGGGTGATATGATCAAAGATATTAATATTCGTATATTTTTACAAGATAGTGCAGATGAACAAATTTCTAATGCAATGATAAAAGCGATTGAAGTTCCGGACAATCAAGATGCTTATAGAAAGGAACTACTACCATATTTTGACGTAGATGGAACTTTTCAGGTTGTTTTAATTACATTAAAAGGTTTAGATACAATGGATACTGTTGAGAGAAAAAAATTATCGTACAGAATTCAGATGTATTTAGAAAAAATAACACACAATGGTAATTTTTTCTATTATGATTCATTTTTTGTATTAGTTGTAAATGATGTGCAAAAAAAAGATTTAGATGAAATCGTAGAGGGAATGCTTACTCGTGCAAAAAAACGAATGGTTCAATTTCCACTATATGTTGGTGTGGGAAGTGAAGTAGTTGATATTTCTAATTTATATATTAGTTTTATGCGTGCAAAGGGTGCAGTTAAAATGTCTTTGCGTCATGAAGAAAATTTGAAATATTTTGATGATCTTGGACTGTTTAGATTATTGTATTCAGTAAATGACACCCAATTGCTTGAAAAGATGAAAAATGAACCTTTAAAAGAACTTATGGAATATGATAACAAGCACAAGGGTAATTATGTTGATACATTAGAATGCTATTTGAAGCACAATGGAAGTATTCAAGCTGTTGCAGAGGAAATGTTTACACATCGAAATACTGTGATCTATCGTATTTCAAATATAAAAAAATTGATAAATAATGATTTGGCAACTCCGGATGAAAGATTACCATATCAAATTGCATATTATATTAGAAAAATGTGAAAAAAATATCAGTTAATTATTTACATACAAACTAAATTGTGATAATGTAAGGAAAAGGAGGTTGAATAAATGAATCAATTATTATCAATATTTTCACAGCAGGTATTATTTTGGTTAGTAATTATGTTTGCTATGATTGTACTTGAAATTATAACAGTAGGATTGGTGACAATTTGGTTTGCTATAGGAGCGGCAACCTCGGCTGTTTTCGCAGGAATTGGAGCTCCATTATATGTTCAAGTTATAGTTTTTTTTGTAGTATCTATCATATTATTGATTTTTACAAAACCATTCATGGATAAATATGTTGTGACCAAGAAAGTTGCAACGAATATTGATAGTATTATAGGCGAAAAAGTGGAAATAACACAAAAGATAGAACCATTTGGTAAAGTTGGAGTGGGAAATCTTCAAGGAAAGGAATGGTCTATAATTGCAGATGATCCAAAAGATGAAATTGATGTTGGAGAAATATGCGAGGTTGTTAGAGTACAGGGCGTTAAATTAGTAGTAAAAAGACTTGAAAAAAGATGATAATTACAATAATAAAATAAAATATGTATTTAATTTTATTAAAAAATAAATAAACAAAGAATGGAAAAGGAGAATAATATGGAAGCATATGAAGTTTTACTTGTAATTTTAGCGATTATAGTTATAGCAATCGTTAGAAGTATTAGATTTGTTCCTCAAGCAGAAGCAAGAATAGTAGAAAGATTAGGAGCTTATTTAACAACATGGGAGGTAGGCCCACATATTAAAGTGCCAATTATTGATAAAGTATCAAAAAGAATCGTTTTAAAAGAACAGGTTGCAGATTTTCCACCACAGCCAGTTATCACTAAAGATAACGTTACAATGCAGATTGATACAGTAGTTTTTTACCAGATTACAGATCCTAAATTATATGCATATGGTGTTGATAATCCATTACTTGCTATTGAAAATTTAGCAGCTACTTCATTAAGAAACTTAATAGGTGATCTTGAGTTAGATGAAACTCTTACATCAAGAGAAGCAATTAATACAAAGTTAAGAGCAACATTAGATGAAGTTACAGACCCATGGGGAATAAAAGTTAATCGTGTTGAGTTAAAGAATATTATTCCACCACGAGCTATTCAAGAGGCCATGGAAAAACAGATGAAGGCTGAACGTGAAAAACGTGAATCTATTTTAATTGCAGAGGGTAAAAAAGAATCTACAATTAGAGTGGCAGAAGGTAATAAAGAAAAAGCAATTCTTGATGCACAAGCTGAGAAAGAAGCTGCAATACTTAGAGCTGAGGCAGCAAAGCAAGCTGCAATTTTAGCCGCAGAAGCTAAAAAAGAAGCAACTATTAAAGAAGCAGAAGGTGAAGCTTCAGCTATTGCTAAGATTCAAAGAGCGACAGCAGATGGTCTTGAAATGATTAAGAATGCGTCACCTGATGATAAAGTAATTAAATTAAAGAGCTTAGAGGCGTTTGCTAAAGCAGCGAATGGTAGAGCTACAAAGATTATTATTCCATCTGAAATACAAGGTTTAGCAGGTCTTGCAAAATCTGTTGTTGAAGTTGCGAAGGATACAGATACAAATGAGACAAAATCAGAAAAAGTAGAAGAATAAAATAATAAATTTTGAACCAATAAAAAGAAGTAGCTTAAAGGAATAGCTACTTCTTTTTGTTGAATAAAATTAATGCAGAAAAAAATGCAAAATGCCGATTGTATATGTGGTGGAGTGCGATTTACAAATGTCTTTTATAAGGCTAATAAAAATGTTATAATGTAACATGATTTGATGTTAAATGTGAGAATAAAGAAGTTTATTATTTTATAAATTTTGAAACTAGAATATCTGAAGAGGGAGATGCTAAATGAAAGGAAACATTAAATTTAAGGGGAAGTTGCAGTCATATATTATTGCGCCATTATTTTTGACAATAATTTTAGTAATAGTTGATATTCCTTTATATATGATCGATGCACGAGCGGGTGCTTTAGTAAGCGCATGTGCTTTATTTTATTTTATTTTTACAGTTATAACTTATAGTAATTCTAAGACTAAAGTTATGAATGAGTTAATTGATTTTGCGACGCAATATGCATCTGTGCAAAAAAAATTGATTGATGAATTTGATATTCCGTATGCATTGCTAGACTTTAATGGAAAAATATTGTGGGTTAATAATCATTTTAGTGATGTTACAGGTGTAGATAAGAATTATCATAAATCAATCACTACTATATTTTCTTCTATTACCAAAGAGTTCTTGCAAAAAGCAGAAACAGAAGATGTAGTTCATGTTGAGAAGGAAGATAGAAAATTTAAAATAATTTTAAATAGAATATATTTTAATCAAATCACAGATGGAAGTGAATTTGTGGATGCAAGTAATAGTACAGAGTTTTTGACAGCAGTTTATATTTATGATGAGACAGAATTGCAACATTATAAAAATGAAAATGTTGAACAGAAATTAGTATCTGCGCTTGTATATATTGATAATTACGAGGAGGCGCTTGAAAGTATTGAGGATGTTAAAAGATCACTTTTGACAGCGTTGATAGATAGAAAAGTTAATAATTATTTTAGAGAATATGACGCGTTAGTGAGAAAAATTGAAAAAGACAAATATTTTCTAGTTTTTAAATATAAATATTTAAGACGGTTAGAAGATGATAAATTTAGTGTTATTGAAGATGTAAAAACTATAAAAGTTGGTAACGAAATGGCGGTTACTTTAAGTATTGGTGTTGGTATAAGGGACAATAATTATAATCACAATTATGAATATGCTAGAGCGGCAATTGATTTAGCACTTGGAAGAGGCGGAGATCAAGTTGTTGTAAAAGAAGGCGAGAATATTTCATATTTTGGTGGTAAGAGACAGCAAGTTGAAAAAAACACAAGAGTAAAAGCAAGAGTAAAAGCACATGCCCTTAGAGAAATTATGGAAGGTGTTAGTAATGTCGTGATTATGGGACATAGTGTAACAGATATAGATTCTCTAGGTGCTGGAATTGGTATTTATTGTGCAGCCAAAAATATTGGTAAAAAAGCACAAATATGTATAAATTCGCCATCTACATCGGTTAGACCACTTATGGATACATTTAGAGTAGAGGATGGATACCCAGCAGATTTATTTATAGATAGCGAAACAGCTATAGAAGAAACAAATGCAAATACGTTAGTTATGGTTGTTGATACTAATAAGCCGAGTTACACAGAGTGTCCAGAAATTCTTAAAAAGACAAATACAATAGTTGTATTTGATCACCATAGACAAGGAAAAGAAGTAATAACTAATCCGTTATTATCATATATTGAACCATATGCTTCAAGTGCGTGTGAAATGGTAGCGGAAGTTTTACAATATTTTTCAGAAGGTTTAAAATTAAATGCAGCCGAGGCAGAATGTATCTATGCAGGTATAATTATAGATACCAATAACTTTATGACAAAAGCAGGTGTTAGAACATTTGAAGCAGCGGCATATTTGAAACGAAATGGTGTTGATGTGGCTCATGTTAGAAAACTTCTAAGAAATGACATGGAAGCGTATAAAGCAAGAGCAGAGACAGTAAGACAAGCAGAAGTATATAGGGATATTTTTGCAATTTCAATTTGTCCATCAGAAAATCTAGAAAGTCCAACAGTTGTTGCGGCTATGGCAGCTAATGAATTGTTGAATATAATAGGAATAAAAGCAACATTTGTATTGACTGAGTATAAAGAAAAAATATACATAAGTGCTAGATCGATTGATGAGATTAATGTTCAATTGATTATGGAAAAACTTGGTGGTGGAGGACATTTAAATGTTGCCGGAGCTCAATTAAAAGATGTAAATTTAATTGAGGCTAAGAAGGTAATATTAAGGACCATCGATGAGATGCTAAAAGAAGGAGAAATTAACATATGAAAGTAATTTTATTAGAAGATGTAAAAAAAGTAGGAAAAAAAGGTGACGTAGTCGAATTAAATGATGCATATGCAAGAAATGTTATTATTTCAAAAAAATTAGGACTTGAAGCTACAAACAAGAATCTTAATGATTTGAAATTAAAAAATAAACATGATGAGAAAGTCGCTGAAGAAAACTTAGAAAATGCTAAAAAATTAGCAAAAGAATTAGAAACCAAAAAAGTTGAAGTTAAGTTAAAAACGGGCAAAGATGGAAGAACATTTGGATCTGTTTCAACTAAAGAAATTGCAAAAGCGATAAAAGATCAATTAGGATACGAATTAGATAAAAAGAAAATGTCATGCGATGTTCCAATTAATTCATTAGGAACATATAACTTAGAGATTAAAGTACATCCTAAAGTTGTTGCAACATTAGCAGTTCATGTTTCAGAAGGTTAATTTATTAATTCAAGGGCTATTTAAGATTGATTAAATAGCCCTTATATATCCTAAAGGCAAGGAGAAAGATACAGTGGAAGACGCGGTTGTAAAAAGAATAAAACCTCATAGTACGGAAGCAGAACAATCTGTTATTGGTTCTATGATAATGGATAAAGATGCTATTATTACAGCTAGTGAAATTATTACAAAAGATGATTTCTATGAAAAACAATATGGTGAAGTTTTTGAAGCTATGCTCGAATTAAATGCTGAGGGTGAGCCAGTAGATCTTGTGACCTTACAGAATAAATTAAAAGAGAAAGATGTACCAGAAGAAATTGCAAGCTTAGGATTTGTAGGTAATATTTTAGCACAGGTACCAACGTCTGCAAATGTTAGATATTATGCAGAGATAGTAAGAGACAATGCAATAAAAAGAAGATTGATTAGCATAAATGAAAACATTGCAAATGAATGTTATGCAGGAAGAGCTTCTGTTGATGAGGTATTTGATAAAACTGAAAAAGATATATTTGATTTATTATCAACAAGAACAGGTGGAGAGTTTGTGCCTATTCGTACAGTTGTTATGAATGCTTTAGAGAGAATCGAAAAAGCATCTAAACAAAGTGGTTCGATTACAGGTATCCCAACAGGTTTTATTGATTTAGATTACAGAACAGCTGGATTACAACCTTCAGATTTAATATTAGTTGCAGCAAGACCATCAATGGGTAAAACGGCGTTTGTTTTAAATTTAGCTCAGCATATTGCGTTTCATGAAGATATGTGTACAGCAATATTTTCGTTGGAGATGTCGCGTGAGCAGCTAATGAACCGTTTGTTTTCATTAGAGGGTCACGTAGATGCACAAGCACTTAGAACAGGTAATTTGTCTGATGCTGATTGGGAGCAGTTGATAGAAGCAGCAGGTATAATAGGTGATTCACATTTGATTATTGATGATACACCTGGTATAAGTGTTACTGAATTAAGAAGTAAATGTAGAAAATATAAATTAGAGCATGATCTTAAATTAATAATAATTGATTATTTACAGCTTATGTCTGGTTCTGGTAGAAGCGGAGATTCAAGACAACAAGAAATATCAGATATTTCAAGATCACTAAAAGCGGTAGCGAGAGAATTAAATGTTCCAGTTATTGCGTTATCGCAGTTATCTCGTGCAGTAGAGCAAAGACCAGATCATAGACCAATGCTTTCGGATTTGAGAGAGTCAGGAGCTATCGAGCAGGATGCCGATGTGGTAATGTTTATCTATAGAGATGATTACTACAACAAAGATACGGATCAAAAAGGTATATCAGAGATAATTATAGCAAAACAACGTAATGGTCCAATTGGAACTGTTAAACTTGCATGGTTACCAGAGTATACAAGATTTGCCAACTTAGAACATTAAAATATAAAATTTTAATAAGAGATCAATATATAAAATTTTAATAAGAGATTAATATATAATAATATCATTTTATAATAAAAAAGACTATCAGTCTAATCACCATAAGCGGTGGTAGACGATAGTCTTTTTGTTTTAGTGTTATAAACACGCTTTTGTTTAATTCGTTTATGTATTATTAATGGTGCCAATTACTCTTCAGAAATAGCTCCTGTTGGGCAAACACCAGCGCATGTTCCACAGCTAATGCATGAATCAGCATCAATATTGTACTGTGTATCACCAGCAGAGATTGCTCCTACTGGACACTGGTCAGAACATGTTCCACAACTAACACATGAATCAGAAATTACGTATGCCATAAATAAATTCCTCCTTAATATTTGTTAAAAATAGTGTAGTCATTTATCGACTATCCTTATTGTAGCATAAAAACAATTAAAAACAATCCCCCTTTTTTGTTCTTTTTTTAGCACAATGTTGATTTTAAGGGATGCTTATTGGAAATTCACACAAAATTAACAAGCATTTATTAAAAAGTTTGTTGAATAAATAAAAAATTAGTTGTAGCTCAAAAAAATCATTAATGCTATACTTAGAAAGTATTTTTGTAGTTATGTTCAAAAGATTTAGTTTTATTATGGAAAGGAAAAGATTAATGGAGAACTTAAAAAGAGAGAGAAAACTAGTAACGATAATATCTAAACTCTTGGTGTTTGTCATGGTTGTAGGATTAGTTATGATTCAAAGACCAGAGAAAATTTCAGCAGGTGTTTATGGTAAGACAGCAATGCAAATCACTCAGGACATGGGGGCAGGTTGGAATCTAGGAAATTCTTTGGAAGCTTCAGGTGGAGAAACTAACTGGGGTAATCCAAGAACTAATAAAGCAATGATTGACGCAATCAAAAATAAAGGATTTAGAACAATAAGAATTCCAGTAAGATGGGACGAAAACTACACAAACAAATCTAATTATACTATTAATCCAAATTATTTAAGAAGAGTTAAAGAGGTTGTAGATTATGCATATAACAATGACATGTATGTGATAATCAACGTTCATCATAATGCTATTCAGCAAAAAGTAACTACAGATTGGTGGCAGAAGCAACAAATCAAAAATGAGCTAAAAGCTATTTGGACTCAAGTTGGAAAATATTTTGAATCATATGATCAAAAATTGATTTTTGAAACTTTTAATGAGCCACGTCAAGGTGATGATTGGAATGGAAATAGTGGATTATATAACGCTGTAAATGAATGTAACGAAGAAGCAAGAGCTGCAATTAGAGCAACAGGTGGAAATAATAGAAACAGATTAGTAATGATGCCAACATATTGTGCATCAAGTGATGCATCTAAAATGAATTCATGGAAGAAATTAAGTAATGATAATATGGTAGCTGCATCAATCCATGCATATGTACCATTTGATTTTGCGTTTGATGGATATCATACTCAATGGAATGACAATGATAAAAATGAATTATGGGGAATATTATCTAGAATAAAATCGACATTTATTGATAAGGGAATACCAGTTGTAATTGGTGAATTTGGAGCTTCAAACTTTGGAAATGATAGTTCACGTTTGACATATGCAAGAACATATGCACAGATGGCAAAGGGAATGCAAATGCCAGTTGTATGGTGGGATAATAATGCATTTAATTATGGAAAAGAGAATTTTGGTATCTTTGATAGAAATTCCATGAAATTTAGAGGACCAGATATTGCTAGAGAGTTAGTGAATGTTTATGCAAAGAGCAATCCCTCACAAGATTCAAATGGTGGAAATCAGCCTAGTCAACCAGTTCAACCTAATCAGCCAACACAACAGCATAATGAGATAACATTATTTAACAGTGTTTCAAGTTCTAAGCCATGGGGGCAGGCATTAGAGATTGTAACAAAGAAAAATGGCGGTTGGTTAGATCCATATATTATGACACCAAATGGATATTTTTATGTTGAATATTCAGGATATAGACCAAGTTGTATTGAATTTATTTTACAGTCATGGTCTGGTGGAGCAAAATGGGTGAAAGTAAAAAGATCAAAAACTGTAACAATAAACGGACATTACTTTGCCAAATTTAAATACAGCGATGTAGTGGCTGCTTATGGAAGCAATAATTTTTCAACATTAGACAAAGTGTATGTAGGAGCATCAAATCAGGATATAACAGTATATAATGTAAAGTATTGTCAGTAAATATGAAGTAAAAGAACAGAGTACTAATGAAATTTCTTTTGATACTATAACTACAAAAATTTAAATGGCTAATAAAACAGGACACAAATATTATTAAACTTAAATTTGCTAAAGAGTCTATATGTGTTATAATAGAAAAGACTATGCAATAGTAAAGAAGGTTATGTCATGAAAACAAAAATATTAAAAGTTGATCTAAATAACATAGATATGGACTCTTTAAAAGAAGCAGGACAATTAATCTCAAAGGGAGAACTTGTAGCTTTTCCAACGGAAACAGTGTATGGATTAGGCGGAGATGCTTTAGATGCGAAAGCAGCGGAAAAGATATATAAGGCAAAAGGTCGTCCATCAGACAATCCTTTGATAGTTCATATTTCTAAATATGAGGATTTAGAAATGATTTCAAAAGATTTACCTGTTGAAGCAAAAAAATTAGCAGATAAATTTTGGCCAGGTCCTCTTACGATGATTGTTAATAAAAATGATAAAGTTCCATATGAGACAACTGGTGGAATGGATACAGTTGCGGTTAGGATGCCAAATCATCCAATTGCACTAGAACTTATCAGACAAAGTGGGTGTTTAATTGCAGCACCTAGTGCAAATACATCAGGCCGTCCTAGTCCTACAGAAGCTAAGCATGTAGTAGGAGATTTAGATGGTAAAATTGCTATGGTATTAGATGGCGGAGAAGTTGGAATAGGAATTGAATCTACAATTGTAGACTTAACAGAAGATCAAATTCTAGTTCTTAGACCAGGTTACATTACACCAGAAATGTTATCAGAAGTAATTGGTAAAGAAGTAAAAATAGATCCAGGCATTATTGCACAGGATGACACAACTAAACCAAAGGCACCTGGAATGAAGTATAAGCATTATGCACCAAAAGCATCTTTGGTATTAGTTGAAGGTAAACAGAATAATGTAGTTAAAAAAATCAATGAATTGGTGCAAGAACAGCATAATCAGGACAAAAAAGTTGCAGTTATTGCAACTGATGAGACAAAAAATAAATATCAGGCAGACGTAATACTAAATATTGGAAGTAGAAATGATGAAGATTCTATTGCGCGTCATTTATATAAAATTTTGAGAGAATGCGATGATTTAGAAATAGATTCAATTTTTTCAGAAAGCTTTCAGACACCTAGAATTGGTAATGCGATTATGAATAGATTGCTTAAAGCAGCAGGGCATCAAGTAATACAAACATAATTTTAGATAGGAGAGGGTATATGAAAAAATATGAAAAAGTAATTTTTGTCGAGAAAACAGGAACGTGTAGGGCTCCTATGGCAGAGGGAATATTGAGGGATATTTTAGTGACAGATCCAATAGAGGTTTGTTCAAAAGGTTTAGTAGTATTATTTCCAGAACCAATCAACCAAAAGGCAGAAGCAGTGTTGATTAGTAATGGAATAAATTTTGAAGAAAATTATGTTTCTTCTCAATTGCAAGAGGAAGATATAACTGAAAATACAATAATTTTTGTAATGGAAGAGACTTATAGAAATAAGATAATTGAGCAATTTGATAACGCAAATGAAGAAAATACTTTTGTATTATCGGAGTACGTTGGAGATGAGCTTGAAATTATAAATCCATATGGAGCACCACTCCAAACATATGGCTTGTGTTATGAATATCTTCGTAACACAATGAAAAAGTTAGTAAAAATATTAGAAATTTAACAAAGGAGAAATAAATAGTATGTCTAAAGTAGTAGTAATGGATCATCCATTAATTCAACACAAAATTGGTATGTTAAGAAGAAAAGAAACAGGTTCAATGGAATTTAGAACTCTTGTAAGTGAAATAGCTGCGCTTGAGTGTTTTGAAGCAACAAGAGATTTAGAGTTACAAGATGTAGAAATCGAAACACCAATTTGTAAAACAACAGTGAAAGAATTAAAAGGTAAAAAATTAGCAGTTGTACCTATTTTAAGAGCTGGTTTAGGAATGGTAGAAGGTATGCTTGATCTTATTCCTGCAGCTAAAGTTGGTCATATTGGTTTATATAGAGATCCAGAAACATCAGAGCCAGTAGAATACTATTGTAAACTTCCAGAAGATTGTGCTAACCGTGAGGTATTTGTTGTAGATCCAATGTTAGCAACAGGTGGTTCTTCTGTGGCAGCACTTCAAATGTTAAAAGATCGTGGAGTTAAAAATATTCATTTCATGTGTATCATTGCAGCTCCAGAAGGTGTTAAAAGAATGACAGAAGCACATCCAGATGTTGATTTATACATTGGTGCTTTAGATGATCATTTAGATGAAAACAATTATATTGTTCCAGGTTTAGGTGACGCAGGAGATAGAATTTTCGGTACAAAATAATTAAAAATTGGAAAAAACCGACTTCAAATATAAAATATTTGAAAAAGATATACAGATTCTTAATATTGTGTATTGAAAAAAGTATTTGATTCGTGCTATTATGAAATCAATTTATGAAAAAATTTAAGTTTTGATTCATATATAGTACATGTACTATAAGAGAAGTAATACGTTTTGTAGATTGGAGGTATCGGATGAGTCAGACAACAAAAAGACTTGATGCTATTACTTGGGACGAATATTTTATGGGCGTTGCAATGTTGTCGGCATTAAGATCAAAGGACCCCAACACACAAGTCGGAGCTTGTATTGTAAGTTCAGACAATAAGATATTATCTATGGGTTATAATGGATTGCCACTTGGTTGTTCGGATGATGAATATCCATGGGGCAGAGAAGGTGAAGATAATAAATATTTTTACACTACCCATAGTGAATTAAATGCAATTCTAAATTATAGAGGTGGAAGCCTTGAAGACGCTAAGATATATGTGACATTATTTCCGTGTAATGAATGCGCTAAAGCGATTATTCAGTCTGGAATAAAAGAAATCATATACGATGATGACAAGTATCAGCATACGCCATCGGTCATTGCGTCAAAAAGAATGCTAAAATCAGCTGGAGTTAAGACTCGAAGATACAGACGAACAGGAAGAAACGTAGAAGTTCATATGTAAAAATTGATTTGAAGACTTTTTGAATGATAGGTGAGCCTTATTAAACTTAAAAATACTTGTATTATTTAATTATAGAAGTATCAAGTTTTGAGACTCACCTTTTTTTAGTTTAAGAGATTACGCACAATTAAATGTTGTGTTAATATAACGGAAAAGATGAAATTGCCAATGAAACAATTGCAAAGAATTTCTTGATGGAAGAAGGTAAAATTATGAGAAGAGATCGAAAGATGAAACAATCAGATTCTAGAGAATTAAGACAAGCAATGACAATGTTTATTGGAATTAGTTTGAATATGATAATTCCAATTGTTTTAATGACATTTGTGGGAGTTTATTTTGGAAAAAAATTTAATTTAAAATGGCTTCCGATTCCATTATTTTTTGTGGGTGTTCTTGCAGGTGGAAATAATGTATATAAAGAGTTCAAGAAGTTTTTTAAAAATGATAATTAATTACACTAAAATTATTTTTCAACAAATAAAAAAATAATAAAAAACTATAAAAATAAAAGAATGAAGTGTCTAATTTAAGAATTTCATATAAAAAGTCGATAAAAAAATATGAATGTTAGTATATATTAGGAGGAAGCTATGCTTAGAAGAATTAATGATGCTCTTCCAAGTTTGGAAAGAGGCATAGTGTATTATGGAGTGTTAGTTCAGTTAATAGGAGTATGGTTTGTATCTGAAAAAATCTCTTATAGTATTGGATTGTGGTATGGAATAACGATTGCCTGTTGGTTAGCAATTAATATCGCACAGGTAATTAGAGATGCTGTAGATATGCAGTATATGGAGAATGCCAATCGCAAAATTATTACTAAAAGTGTTTTTAGGTATGTAGTTGTAGTAATTTTGTTTATTATATTGGGCTATTTTAGATTTGGAAATTTATTTATGGCTTTTATAGGTGTGCTGGGACTTAAAGTTTCAGCATATACCCAACCTATAAGGACAAAAATCATAAATAGATTGCTTGGTAGAAATGATGCGTCTGCCAAGGAAGGAAATAGCGAAAACTTGGATAAGGAGGTGACTTCGTGAATCAAGCAATACTCTTGTCGTCTAGTGACCAAAATCTTGATTTTATGGTTCATGGTCTAACTAAATTCAAATTATTTGGTCAAACTATTTATATTACGACGACGCATGTGTGTGTATTTATTGTTTTCATGGTTTTATTGATTTTTTCAATAGTCGCACACGTAAAGTTAAAAAAAGCAGAGGATGTACCAACGGGCTTCCAAAATGTTGTTGAATTCATTGTTGAATTGTTAAATAGCATGGTTGTAGGTTCGATGGGAAGATGGGCTCCTAAGTTTGTTAATTACATTAGTACGATTTTTATTTTCATACTATTTAGTAATATTTCAGGCTTATTGGGCTTGAGACCACCAACAGCAGACTATGGTACTACATTTGCTTTAGGTATTATGACGTTTATTCTGATTCACTATAACCAGTTTAAGCATCAGAGTGGAAAACAGATTTGGACAGATATGTGTTCACCATTACCACCATGGTTGCCAATTTGGTTCCCAATCAACTTGATAAGTGAAATTGCAGTTCCAATTTCATTGTCACTACGTTTGTTTGCCAATATTTTGTCAGGTACAGTTATGATGGCGTTGGTATATGGATTACTGACAGCCGTAGCAAAAGTTTGGCCAGCAGCGTTACATGTATACTTTGATTTGTTCTCAGGAGCAATTCAGACATATGTATTCTGTATGTTAACTATGACATACATAGCTCAGGCGTGTGAGTCTGAAGAATAGTATTATTATCTTTTATAAATAAGGAGGATTTCATTATGAATATCAATGGTAGCGATTTAATTAAAGCATGCTCAGCAATCGGTGCAGGTTTAGCAGTTATAGCAGGTATTGGACCTGGTGTAGGTCAAGGTATTGCAGCTGGTCATGGTGCTTCTGCAGTAGGTAGAAACCCAGGCGCAAGTGGAAAGATTATGTCAACTATGTTATTAGGACAGGCCGTAGCTGAAACAACTGGTCTTTATGGATTATTAGTTGCAATGCTTTTACTCTTCGTACAGCCATTAAGTTAATAAATATTGGAGTAAAAATCCAATAGAAAGGAGAGTTTGAGATTGCTTATAGCAGAACAATATACCAGATTGTTTGGTCTTGATCCACAGCTTTTGTTTGATGCATCAACAATTGGATTATCTGTTCTAGTTTTATCTTTCTTCATGGGTTACTTACTATTTAATCCAGTCCGTAAAATTTTACAAGACAGATCAGATAGAATTGCCAAAGACATTAAAGATGCTGAGACAGACAAAGATGTTGCTGCAAAATTAAAAGCTGAATATGAGGCTAAACTAAGAGATGTAGATAAAGAAGCTGAAACTATTTTAGCAGAGGCTCGTCAGAAAGCTATTCGTCAAGAAGCCAAAATTATCGAAGGCGCAAAAGAAGAAGCTTTTCGTATCACAAAAAGAGCTCAGCAAGAAGCTGAACTTGAAAAGAAACGTGCTATGGATGAAATGAAGCAAGAAGTAATACAAATTGCTTCATTAATGGCAAGTAAAGTTGTAGCAGCAAATATTGATACATCTATTCAGAATGAGTTGATAGATGCAACACTTAGAGAGATGGGTGATTCAACATGGCGAAGCTAGTATCAAAAACATATGGTGATGCATTGTTTGGTGTAGCTGTTGAAGAAGGCAGAATCGGACAATTCTTTGATGAAGTTAGTGCGATTCGTACAGCTTTACAGGAAAATGAAGACCTGAACAAACTTATGAATCATCCAAAAATTGATAAAGATGAAAAAGTAAAAATCTTAAAAAATTGCTTTGAAAAGTTTGTTTCTAATGAAATTATTGGATTACTTAGTATGCTTGTTGAAAAAGACCATTACAACGAAGTTGATAGTGTATTAGATTATTTTATTAATCAGGTCAAAGAATATAAAGGCATAGGTATTGCCGATATAACAACAGCCATAGAATTATCTAAGAATCAAAAAGAAGAAATTGAAAAGAAACTTTTAAGCACAACAGATTATAATAAGTTCGAAATGTACTTTAAAGTTGATCCTTCTATTATAGGAGGAATGATAATTAGAATTGGCGACAGAGTCGTTGATAGTAGTGTCAAAACAAAATTATATGGATTGACACGTGATTTATCGAAAATACAGTTGAAGGTAGGTGACAACACTCCATGAATTTAAAACCAGAAGAAATCAGCTCAGTTATTAAAGAACAGATTAAAAGATATGCTTCTGAACTTGAAGTAGCTGATGTGGGAACAGTTATACAGGTGGCTGATGGTATTGCTCGTGTACATGGTTTAGAGAACGCGATGCAAGATGAGTTGCTTGAATTTCCAGGCAAAGTTTATGGAATGGTATTAAACCTTGAAGAAGATAATGTAGGTGCCGTATTATTAGGTGCTGCAAAAAATATCAATGAGGGAGATACCGTAAAAACTACAGGTAGAGTAGTTGAAGTTCCAGTAGGCGACGAGATGTTAGGACGTGTTGTAAATGCGTTAGGTCAGCCAATCGATGGCAAGGGACCAATCGAGTCAAATAAATTCCGTCAAATTGAGAGAGTAGCATCTGGTGTTATTTCAAGAAAATCAGTTGATACTCCATTACAGACAGGTATTAAAGCGATCGATTCCATGGTACCAATCGGACGTGGACAGCGTGAGCTTATTATCGGTGATAGACAAACAGGTAAAACTGCAATCGCAGTTGATACTATCATAAACCAAAAAGGAAAAGGTGTTAAATGTATCTATGTTGCTATAGGTCAGAAAGCATCTACAGTAGCTTCATTAGTTAAAACTTTTGAAGAGGCTGGAGCAATGGCTTATACTACAGTAGTAGCAGCAACAGCTAGTGAGTTAGCACCATTACAATATATTGCACCATATGCAGGATGTGCTATTGGTGAAGAGTGGATGGAAAATGGCGAAGATGTATTGATTATCTACGATGATTTGTCAAAACATGCTGCAGCTTACCGTACACTTTCATTACTACTTAAGAGACCACCAGGACGTGAGGCTTATCCAGGTGATGTATTCTACTTACATTCTAGATTGCTTGAAAGAGCAGCTAGACTTTCAGATGAATTAGGTGGAGGATCACTTACAGCTTTACCAATTATTGAAACACAGGCAGGCGATGTATCAGCATATATCCCTACAAACGTTATTTCAATTACAGATGGTCAGATTTATCTTGAAACAGAAATGTTTAACTCTGGATTTAGACCAGCTATCAATGCCGGACTTTCAGTATCCCGTGTAGGTGGATCTGCTCAGATTAAGGCTATGAAGAAAATTGCTGCTCCTATCCGTGTTGAGTTAGCACAGTATCGTGAGTTAGCATCATTTGCTCAGTTTGGTTCAGAATTAGATGCAGATACTGCAGAGCGTTTGGCTCAAGGTGAAAGAATTAGAGAAATTCTTAAACAGCCACAGTATCAGCCAATGCCAGTTGAAAGACAAGTTGTTATCATTTATGCAGCTACAAAGAAATATTTGTTAGATGTAAAAATTGAAGATATTTTAAGATTCCAAGATGAATTATTTGATTTCATTGATACAAAATATCCAGAAGTATTCGAAGCAATTTCTACTAAGAAAGTAGTTGACGACGATACAGAGAAAAAACTTGTTAAAGCAATTGAGGAATGTAAAGCTCAGTTCAAATAAATCGGTAGGAAAGAGTAGGTGGTAAGAAATGGCCTCAATGAGAGACATTAAGCGAAGAAAAAGCAGTATACAAAGTACTCAGCAAATCACAAACGCCATGAAGCTTGTTTCTACCGTAAAATTGCAAAAAGCAAGAAGCCGTGCAGAGCAAACAAATCCATATTTTAACTATATGTATAAAACAGTTGCAAGCATGTTAGCAAGAAGTCAAAATATCGACCATAAATATCTACATGAACCTGAAACAAATAAAAAAGGCGTAGTAGTTATAACTTCTAACAGAGGTTTAGCAGGTGGATATAATTCGAATATTGTTAAATTAGTAACTGACGGAAAGTTAAATAAAGAAGACTTAGAAATTTATGCAGTTGGTAATAAAGGTGCAGAAGCTTTCCAAAGACGTGGCTATAACGTTAAGGAAAGTATTCCAGATTTAATAGAGTCTCCATCTTATGATGAAGCAGCAGGACTTTGCAAAAGAGTTCTTGAAGCTTATGAAAATGGAGAAATTGGAGAGATATATTTGGTTTATACACATTTCAAAAACACAGTAAGCCAGGTACCTACTATGATTAAGTTACTTCCAGTGGATGTATCTGAAATTGAAGTAGAAGAAGGCGATAATGAAATTTTGATGAATTATGAACCAAATGAAATTGAAGCACTTGATATGATTATACCAAAGTATGTTACAAGTCTTTTATATGGAGCTTTGGTAGAAGCGGTTGCCAGTGAAAATGGCGCAAGAATGACAGCGATGGATTCTGCAACAAGTAATGCGGAAGAAATTATTAGCGATTTGTCGTTGAAGTACAATCGTGCACGTCAGAGTTCAATTACTCAAGAGCTTACAGAAATTATTGCTGGAGCAAATGCGGTTGAGCAGTAAAGAGTGCATATTTAGATAAAACAAACAAGGAGAATTAAAATGGCAAATAATGTAGGTAAAATTACTCAGATTATTAGTGCCGTCTTGGATATCAAATTCACAGAAGGCAACTTGCCTGAAATCAACGAAGCTATTAAAGTACCATTAAAAGATGGAAAAAATTTAGTAGTAGAAGTTGCTCAGCATTTGGGTGATGATACAGTAAGATGTATTGCCATGGGTCCTACTAGTGGATTGGTAAGAGGAATGGACGCAATTGCAACAGGGGCTTCCATTAGTGTACCAGTTGGTGAAAAAACTTTAGGACGTATTTTTAACGTATTAGGAGATGCAATTGATGAAATTGCAGATCCAGATACAGAAGAAAAATGGCCAATACATAGACAAGCACCAAAATATGAGGATCAGGCAACATCTCAAGAGATGTTAGAAACAGGTATCAAAGTAGTAGATTTACTTTGTCCATATCAAAAAGGTGGTAAAATTGGATTATTCGGTGGTGCCGGTGTAGGTAAAACTGTATTAATTCAGGAGTTAATTCACAATATCGCTACAGAGCACGGTGGATATTCAGTATTTACTGGTGTAGGTGAGCGTACTCGTGAAGGTAACGATCTTTACTATGAAATGAAAGAATCAGGCGTTATTGATAAAACAACTATGGTATTCGGTCAGATGAATGAGCCACCAGGAGCACGTATGAGAGTTGCTCTAACAGGACTTACAATGGCAGAATATTTCCGTGATAAAGGTGGAAAAGACGTACTTTTATTCATTGATAATATTTTCCGTTTTACACAAGCTGGTTCAGAAGTATCAGCTTTGCTAGGTCGTATGCCATCAGCCGTAGGTTATCAGCCAACATTACAGACAGAAATGGGTGCATTACAAGAGAGAATTACTTCTACAAAGAATGGTTCTATCACATCCGTTCAAGCTGTATATGTACCTGCCGATGACTTAACTGATCCCGCACCTGCTACAACATTCGCTCACTTGGATGCTACAACAGTTCTTGAGCGTTCTATTGCTGAGTTAGGTATTTATCCAGCCGTAGATCCACTTGCATCAACATCACGTATTCTTGATCCAAGAATCGTTGGTAAAGAGCACTTTGAAGTTGCTCGTGGTGTACAGGAAATCTTACAGAAATACAAAGAATTACAAGATATTATCGCAATTCTTGGTATGGATGAGTTATCAGAAGATGATAAACTTGTTGTAAGTAGAGCAAGAAAGATTCAAAGATTCTTGTCACAACCATTCTTCGTAGCAGGACAGTTTACAGGTCTTGAAGGAAAATATGTTCCAATTGCTGAAACAATTCGTGGATTCCGTGAGATTCTTGATGGAAAACATGATGATGTTCCAGAAAGCTATTTCTTAAATGCAGGAAGTATTGATGATGTACGTGCCCGCATGAATTAAGGGGGAGCTTATGGCAGACAATATTTTTAAAGTAGAGATAATCACACCAGATCGTGTTTTTTACACAGGACAAGCAGATTTTATAGAGCTTACAACTGTAAATGGAGAGATGGGTGTGTATAAAAATCATATTCCTTTAACAGCGCCAATAGTTCCTTGCAAAGTATCTATCTATGAAGGAGAAGAAGAAAAAGTGGCAGCAGTTCACTCTGGATTCGTAGAGATCCTTCAAGATAAGGTTACTGTTTTAGCAGAGGTAGCTGAGTGGCCTGGGGAAATTGATATAAATCGTGCTCAGGCAGCTAAGGAAAGAGCAGAAGAACGTCTAAAAGATCATGTAAATGAAATTGATGTTAAACGTGCTGAATATGCTCTAAGAAAAGCTTTGACACGTATAGATGTATCTGATTATAAAGAATAATCGTAATTTATTAATGGATGTCGACCGTTTTGGTGGGAGGCATCCATTTTTTATAGACGTAAAATATTTAGAATATATTAAACTTAAAAAAATATAGTTAAAAGTATTGACAAGTGATATTATTATTATTATTATTACGTAAACAGTTTACTTAAAAAATGACATCATGATGAAAAAAACTTAAAGGAGATTAATAAATGTATTTTATTACGAAGATTATTTCAAATTTAACAGCAGCAGGAGTTATTACAAGTAAAAATGCGAAAGTTGTTATTGCGGCCATAAATGCTGGCGCGACAGCAACTACAATTATAGCATTAGTAGCAGGAACAGGTATTACAGCATATATTGTAAAAAAAGCTTTTCAACATGGTGCAAAAAAAGTAATAATTGCAGCATAAAAAATACAATGAGATATATTCTCTATATATAAAATTTTGTATATAGGAATATATCTCTATGACTAAAGGTAGAAACAAGAAATATGAAAAACGTAGAAATTAAAGAAAACCATACTCAAAATATAGTTCTTTATTATCTAAAAAACAGTAAAAAAGTATGCGTTGTTTTGTTTGCTGGAGTAGTCTTAGGAATTATTTGTGTTATTTATTCCCAATATGGAAATGTATCCAGAAGTATAGAATTTGTAAAAGAAACAGATGTGTTGAGCAATGACGGTGCACCAAAGTGGAATATGATTTTTTTAAAAAACTTAATTGTATGTTTTTTGTTATGTGCAGGAATCATTGTAAATAAATTGTTATCATATCTTATAATTTTTGTAAATGGCTTTTTCTGGGGCGTCGTAGTTGGTGCTGATTTCTATATTGAATCCCATTTTAAATATTTGTCGCTCTTACCACATGGAATAATAGAAATTACAGCTTTGATAGTATGTGCATCCATCGGTGTAAATCAAATAATTAAAATTAATAATCATGTTGTGTGGAGAAAATATTTACAATTGGGAATTCTTATAGTACTGGCGTTAATAGTAGCGGCTTTAATAGAAGCAAATATTTCTTATAAAATAGCAACATTATAAGTTAAAACGCATAGAAGCTCATTATTATAAATTAAAAAAAAGCAACGTAAAAAATTACAATGTTGTTAGTGTGTGAGTATGGGAGAAAAAATGAAAAAAGAAAGTACAAAAATGCTTATATGGGAATTGAAAAGGAAACTCAAAGATAGAATATGTAGTAATGTTTTATTAGAAAATATACCATTTCCTGTATTCGTTCCAATATATTTGTTCGCTTTGGGAACTATGATAATCCTGGCATCGAGTGTAACGATGTTTTGGAATGTTGAAATAGATAAAGAAGAAATACGTATAGGATTATTGAGTGCAATAATTATTTTATCTGTGATTCTGACATGGAGAGAGTTGAAAATCAGAGTTTTAAATATAATAGAAGAGCAGGAATTTGAAGTATATCTGATTTTTTCTGAGTTAACTCGTAAACAAATTTTAAAAAACATAATAAAAGCAGAAGTGATTTGGAGTTTACAAGAGAATGTAATCCTTTTTATTGCAATATTTAACATATTAGGAATAACAAAAGTGTCAAGTATTGTAAATTTTTTTTGTGGGATTATTATGGTGATTATTTGTTCGGTGGTAATGTGTCAAAAACTATATCATGAGATAATAAGTCACGAAAATAATTCAGTAAAAACATATAATTCTAATAGTAAAAAAGCGTTTAGGATTACATCGAAAAGATTTAAAATAATTTTAAAATATTTAGAAGTTATTGCGGCAATTATCGCAGGAAATGTTATATCAAAACATGTGATTCTAATACCATTAAAATTTAATGCAAAAAATTCAAATATTTTTTGGAAGTGGTTTTATTCGTTTGATGTGAAAAGTAGTATAAGAAACAGTGTTGCTAATATAGTGAATAATCCAGCATATTTTTTTGGAATTAGCATAAGATTTGTTGTGGTAGCAGTGATTTATGCTGTGGTAATGAAAATTAAAACAATATTAAATGAAAGAAACTCACAGAATATAAAAATGAATATTTATGGACAAGAAGAAAAAAATTTTATTGAAAAAATTGGATTTTTTCAATGTGCTATAATTGGATTTTTTGTTGGAATATTAGTGGTAAGTGGAGTGACTTATAATAAAGCTACGTTGATGTTGGCTTTTGTAATGATATCAAATTCATTGTTTTTTATATGTAGCGACATTTTAGATATGAATAATCAATACAGTTTTGACTATGAAAGGGAGAGGATTCTATTATGGATTAATGATTTTTCAAAACTATTTGAAGTAAAGAGAAAAATATATTATAAAAGAGAAATCCTTCCAGTGACTGCAATATATGGGGCGGCATATTTCACATGTATAAAAAAAGTAACAGATGTTGGAATAATAATATATTTGTTGGTTGCAGTAGCTTTTTTAATGGAGCTTGCATTTGTTGAAAAGAATTATCTTATAGTTGATAATCCCGTTTCTATTAGTGCCCAATATGACGCAATGAAAAATACGTATAACCGTAGAACAAATGAAGTTTCAAAGGATTTTAAAGTTTTTATTGCGTCGGTGCTTTTGGTTTTAGGAACGATATTATTTGCATGTGGGGAAATTGATAAAATTTGCATGATTATTTATCAAATTATAATTATTATTATCATAAAAATTTATATATTAATTAGAATCCGACAAATAAAAAAAATAATACGGATTGAAAGTTTTTTAAATACTTTTTTTGAATAAAGATGTAAAAAAGGAGCATATAGATGGATATTTTAATTGTAAAAAATCTGACCAAACGATATGGTGATAAAGAGGTGTTTTCAAATATATCATTTACAATACCGAAAGGAAAATTCATTTTTTTATGTGGTGAAAATGGCTCAGGAAAAACTACACTATTTAAGGCAATTATGCAAATGGTAAAAGTAGATGATGGAAAAATTTTGATAGATGATTCTATTATTAAGAAAAAAACAGATATTTGTTTTATAACGGATCAGGTGATTTTATATGATAATTTAACTGTATGTGAGATGCTTGCTCTTGTTTTAGATATAAACGATATAAAGAAGAATACATCTCAGAAACAAGAAATTCTTAAACATTTCTATTGTGAAGAAATAAAGAATAAAAAAATAAAACAATGCTCGCTAGGAATGAAAAAAAGAGTGCAACTCATGTGTGGAATGGTTCTTGAGCCAAAATTGATGTTGATGGATGAATTCTTTTCAGGAATTGATTCAGAAAAATATGAAGAGATAAAAATAATTTTGAAGGAATATGTAAAGAACGGAAATACAGTAATAATGACATCTCATATAAAAAAAATTAGGCAGGAATTGGCTGAATTAGAAATAAGCATGTAAAAATTTTCTATAAAAAAAGTAGCCTACCCTGTACCGACCCCCAAAAGTTAGACCAAAAATCTAACGATTGGAGGTCGGTATTTTTATGGCTAAGTACAGCTACGAGTTTAAAAAAAATTGTTGATGCCTATTTAAGAGGTGAAGGAGGCTACAAGTATCTTTCATCCGTCTATGGTCCACATAAAGAAAATATACAAAAATGGGTCAATAACTACCAGTCCTTTGGTGATGAAGGCTTAATGCGTTCTCGTCAACAAGCAAAGTATTCTTTCGAAAAGAAACTTTCTGTGGTAGAATTTTATCTATCAAATGAGGTTTCATATCAGGAGTTGGCCATTCAAGAAGGTATAAGCAATCCTAGTATGATTGCTGCATGGGTTAATCGCTTTCGCATTTCTGGTCCTGATGCGCTGAGACCGCATAAGAAAGGTAGGAAGAAAGCATTGGATAAACATCAGAAAAATATAAATGTTCAACCTTGTGAAGAAACAGTTGTTGACACAAGTATTGAACATGTAAAAGAATTAGAAGATGAATTGCTTAAGTTAAGAATAGAGAATGCATTTTACAATAATAGGCATTAAGCCTAAAACAAGAGTCCACCGTATGCTTCTTTTTACACCGTGTTTTGCGTTACGTTTTGTTGTGTTTGGATTTTCTTTTTCCATTAGTTTGTACCTCCAAGTGTATGGTAAAGTTTATATTGGTTTAACTTGATGGATTGGAACTTTTTCACATATTGTATCGGTTGAAAATGCGCAATAGAGCAAGAATACTGTACAGAATGAATTAAGATACTATAAAAAAAAGATAAAGAAAAATTTTATTTTTCATAACTAAATAATTAACAAAAACTAAAGAATATATAATGAAAAACAAACAAAAAAGAAGTAGTCTACCCCTAAACTACTTCTTTAATGAAATAACACAATCCCTATAATTTGTTTCTTACCCTTATAAATATAAACTCCCCAAAGTTATACCTAAACTGATTAATTATTCAGTACTCCTCAAGATAACAATTAACTATTTGATACATCCCCAACTGTACCAATTGCCTGTAAGAAATCCCCTAATCTTAACAGAATCAATTGTTTCTCTTTCGTATATGTATATAATATCAAAAAATTTTGTTTGTGAACATTTAAGTCGTAAAAAGGTCGAAATTTGTCTTAAAACTGCATTTTTTTATATTTTTATGTAAATTTAGAGATGTATAAAGAAAAAGTGTAATAAAATAACACGACTATTTGTGAAAATTGAGTATAAAAAATATGTATAAATAAAAAATATATTTAAAAAAAGTTAGAGAAGGGTATAATTTTATTAAAGGAGAAAATAATGTTATGGAGGGAAAAATATGAAGTATTATGTAAATGGAAATGTAAAAAGAACAGGAATTGGGGATGAATACGCACCTTTTATGACAATTCAGGAAGCAGCAGATGTAGCAAAACCAGGAGATGAAATATATGTCTATCCTGGAGTTTATCGTGAGTCTGTTAATCCAGTTTATTCAGGAGAAGAAAATAAACCAATAAAATATATTAGCGTTGAAAAACATAAGGCTATTATTACGGGTGCAGAAAGAGTTAAAGGCTGGAAGGCGCTTGGAAATGGTGTTTGGGAAAGAAGGATAAACTGCGAAATTTTTGGAGATTATAATCCTTACACAACGAGAGTTTCTGGGGATTGGTTTATTGCGGATTTTGTTGCACATACAGGAGATGTTTATTTGAATCATAAATCTATGTATGAAGTAACATCTGAAGAAGATGTAAAAAATCCTAAATTAAATCCAAATTCATGGGATAAAGAATTTTCAAAATATGTTTGGTATGCCAAAGAGGATAAAAAAAATAATCAGATAGTATTTCTTTGTAATTTTGATAAAGTAGATCCAAATGAGGAAATAGTTGAGATAAGCGTAAGAAAAAATTGCTTTTTCCCAAAACAAATAGGGAAAAATTATATACATCTAAGCGGTTTTGTTATAAGAGAAGCAGCAACTCAATGGGCACCACCTACAGCTTTTCAAGATGGAATGATTGGCCCACATTGGTCAAAAGGTTGGATGATAGAAGATTGTGATGTATATGAAAGCAAATGTGTTGGAATATCTTTGGGAAAGTACAAACAAGAGGATAATGACAACAAATGGTTGAATTGGAAATACAAAGATGGAGCACAAACTGAACGAGAATGTATCTGTGAAGCAGTTGTAAATGGATGGAACAAAGATAATATAGGTAGTCATATTGTTAGAAATTGTAAGATTCACGATTGCGGACAAGCCGGAATAGTGGGACATTTAGGCGCGGTATTTAGTATAATTGAGGATAATGAAATCTACAATATTAATAATAAGCAGAATCTTGCAGGTGCTGAAATTGGAGGAATTAAATTACATGCTGCAATAGATACAATTATCAGAAGAAATCATATTTATAATTGTACACGAGGATTGTGGTTAGACTGGCAGGCACAAGGAACAAGGGTTTCTCAAAATTTGTTCCATCATAATACGCTGCCAAAACTTGAAAAGATTGAAAAATTAAACGTAGCAGCTTTTCAAGGGATGGGTGAAGATATTTTTGTAGAAGTGTCACATGGACCAACACTGATAGATAATAATGTTCTTTTATCAGATCGAGCTATTAAACTTGCAAGTCAGGGCGTGGCGGTTGTTCACAATTTAATTGCAGGAGGATTAGTATCAATTGGGATAGGCACAGATAATGGTGGAGTGAAACTTAAAGATAAAACAGTTAGGTATACACCATATCATATGGCACATAGTACAGATATAATGGGATTTATGACTATCTTACATGGAGATGATAAGTTCTATAATAACATTTTTATTCAGCAAGAAAAAAGAGCAGTTATGAAAAATGTTATGGAAGAGTTATCAAAGGACGGCAATAGATGGGATGATGGAAATATAAATGTTGGAACAGATGTATTTGATAATGGATTTTTGTCATTTGACGAGTGGAAACATGAGTTTGAAGGATATTGTGGAATGGGTTCGCCGGATACAGATAGATATTATATGCCTCTTCCAGTATGGACAAATGGAAATGTATTTTTAAATGGAGCTAAACCTTGGAAAAAGGAAAAAAATTATAAGGTGGATTCTGATAAAAAATACAAGCTTAAACTTGTTTCTGACGAAAATGGTTGGTATTTAGATACTGATATATATGACTTTGTAGCAGAAGTAAAGAGTAATTTAGTAACAACAAAAACTCTTGGAATAGCATTTGAACCAGAAGAACAATTTGAAAATCCAAATGGTGAGCCATTAATTTTAGACAGAGATTTCTATGGTAACATGAGAGAGAAGTCAACAATTCCAGGACCATTTGCTTTTGATAAAAGTGAAAAAACAATGTTAAACTTGACAAATAAAATTGCTATTGATACCATAAAAATGTAAACGGTTTATAAAATTTGACATCATGGTGGCAAGGAAAACAAAGAGGTAAAGGAAATGAAGAAGAAAAATACTTCTACATATGTCTTAATCAGTTTATTAATTATGCAAGGTGCTATATGCGCCTTGCTTGTTTTAAATTGTTTGAGTAATATGTATAATGATAAATGGAGAAATTATGGCGAAAATGAGCAAAAAACTCATAAACTCTATATTAAAGATATATCAAATGACAAACAAGAACAGATTAGAAGTTTACTATTAGAAGAAGTAGATAGGGAACACGCTTTTATTTTTAAAAAAATAAGTCTTGACCAAGGAGAATCCATAAGAGGAATGAAGATGGGGGTATACGGAGATGTAAATAGTATGCCAGAGTTTGACTTCCTTGGTCGTGATATTGTAAATAAGAAATCAGTCAAAAAATTGTTAAAGTCAGAGAAAGATGAAACTACTTTAGGAGTTCTAAATGGTAGTGCAAATTCAATCGGAAATATTCCCCTTTTTAACTTTGGAGATAACTTTGTTATAGAAAAATTAAAACAGACAACTAAGGAAACTGTAAATGGACAATATTACATATCGGGATTAGATACTGCAAAATTTGACAGTTTATTAAATGATTTAGCAAAAGCAACAAAACAAAATAGAGATAATTTCTTGATATCAAATTGTCAAGAAAGTGAGACAGCGCCATTAAGGGATATGTTTATAATAGGATTTGTAATAGGAAGCGTTATACTTAATGCAGTAGCCAATATGATACTTTATTTGTTAAGAATGAAGGATGAAGGCAAATATATATTGATGGGATGGTCTAGAAAATCTTTTTTCGCTATGTGCTATCAAGAGATTATTAATGCTGCATTTATTTTGATTCCAATAGTTGCAATAGCGTTATTTGTTTTTTCGGGATGGAATAATAGTTCTATAAGTTTTATTAGCTATTGTATTTTGGCAGGTTTGATAAATGTGATTTTAATGTTTATCGAACTAATTCCAGTTGCATTAACATGTTTTAGTGTAAAACCTATTAATGCTATTCATGGTAGAGTGCCGAAAAAAATGTTGTATATTTCTATGTCAGTTGTATACTTGATTGTTGTAGGAATGTTGCAAGGATCATGTTGGTACGTAGATGGTTTGAAAAAAAGTATAGATGAAAATTCAAAATTGCTAAGTCGTTGGGAAAAGGTGTCAGATTATAATGTATTGTATGACATTTTACCAGGTGATGACCAAGAATCATTTGCGAATAATTCTAATAAATTAAGTATGGATGTGCTTGATTGGTATAAGAGCATGGAAGATAAAAAAGGTGTATATATAATTAATACTTCCGAGTATAGTAGCAGTGTAATACAGGGGTGGAAAGATTACAAGTCTTATAAAAATATACCAGATAAGCCATTTTGGTATTTTTATTATTCACCTAATTATGCTAAAAAAGAGATTCCAGATTTAGATTCGAAACTGTTAGATGAGGCAAGAAATGGAGTGAGAGTATATCTTTTACCAGATACACTATCAAAAAAAGAAAAAATCAAGGTTGAAAAATGGATTAAGGAAGACACAGAAAGCAACATATCTGATGATGATATTCAAACTTCATTTGAAAGAAACAAAGAGTATAAGTTTGTATACTACAAACCAAAGAAAAAATTCTTTACATGGGGAACTAAATCTAAAGAAAAAATCGAAACAGATTCACCTTATATTTTGTTGACAACGTCTGAAAATATAAATTCTGTTGAATGTGATAATTTAAGGGCGGAAACACTTGAAAATACTATGATTAAACTTGAAAATACAAAACTTGCTGACAAGTACACTGATATAAAGTATTTAAAGAAATATCATTTGGATGATAATAAAATTAAATTTATTGCAGTAAGAGAATATATAAATGGAATACAAAAAAGCCTAAGAACATCAATATGTTGGTTTGGAGTTGTTATTGGTATTTTATCCGTTATAGTAACAGGAAATTTATTGGCAATAGCAGTACTTTATAAAAAGACTAATATCAAGAAAAACAGTATAAAGAAATTTTTAGGTTATAGTAATTTACAAATGCATGGAAAAATTTCGGCTGTAGTTATTGTGGCTGTAATAATAGAAATTTTAATTGCAAAATTGTTACAGTGCAGAATTGGTATGCTTATGACAACATTGTTAGGAATAGTGCAATTGGTTGTGCTTAAAGTGTACTTGTCAAAAAATGCAGTAGAAAGTATAATCACAGAATTTAAGGAGAATTAAAAAATGAAACAAAATGCCATAGAAGTAACTGGTTTAAATAAAAAGTTTGGGAATAGACATATTATAGAAAATTTTAATATTGAAATAGAAAAAGGAGAGTTTGTAGCAATTGTAGGGCCTAGTGGATGTGGAAAATCTACACTTCTTAATATTTTGGGAATGTTAGAAAATTATGATGGAGGAAAAATTAAAATAAATGGGAAAAAGTTGCCAGAAATAAACTCTAAGGCAGCCACAATGGTTAGGAGAAATGTAATTAACTATCTTTTTCAAAATTATGCATTAATAGATAATGAGACTGTAGAGAAAAATTTGCTTATAGCAATGGAATTTGTAAATAAATCTCATAAAGAAAAGATAAATATGATTTCAAAAACGTTAGATTATGTGGGATTAAAACATTTACAAAAGGAAGTTGTAAATACTTTATCAGGTGGAGAGCAACAAAGAGTGGCCTTAGCAAGAACTATATTAAAACCAGGAAACATTGTATTAGCCGATGAACCAACAGGTTCTCTAGATCCCAAATCCTCAGATAATGCATTTGGTTTAATTAAACAATTGTGTAAGGAAAATGGTAAAACAGTGGTAATGGTAACTCATAATATGGAATTAGCAAAAAGAGCAGATAGAATTGTTGAGATGATCAATATTAGACAGTAAGACAAGTAAAAATACAATGAGATATATTCTCTATATAAAAATTTTGTATATAGGAATATATCTCTATGACTAAAGGTAGAAACAAGAAATATGAAAAACCTAGAAATTAAAGAAAACCATACTCAAAATATAGTTCTTTATTATCTAAAAAACAGTAAAAAATATGCGTTGTTTTGAGGAGTAGTCTTAAGAAATCATAAATAATAATTTTTGTATAGTATGTAATAATTTTAGAAAAAATAAAAAGAGCCACATTCTATATATGTACATTTAATATATAAGAGTGTGGTT
>NZ_FOGW01000010.1:36397-118267 GCF_900111325.1 Lachnobacterium bovis | reverse complement strand
TTGTCTTTACATTCCACTTTGGTTCAATTAATACCCGTAACAATTATAGCATAGTATTTTCAAACTTTTCAATTATATATTTTGTCTATGCTCGTTGTCGTCATCAACTTTATTCAAGAAATTATTACTTCTATAAGGTTATTTTGCTAATTTACAGTATTGTCTATCTATAGACTTTTTTATGATATCGCACATCGACAATTCAAAGAAAATTATCTGTAATATCATCAACCTTCCCATAAAATTCTTTTTCAAGCCATCTCTTTTCTCTACTTTTAAAAACAATTATTGAATCTTTTTCTTTTCGTATATATTTATCCAATTCGTTTTTTAACTGTTTCAGTTGAACTTTTGAAATATCCCCCTCAAAAACTGACAATTGAATATGAAACAAATATTTTTTACATATTTTAAAAACATTACGCTGTATGCGAGCCCCACCATCTTCTAATGGTATGTCATATATCAAAACTACATACATTTTTTTACCACCACATTTCAAATCCTTTATATTCTTTTTCTCCAAAAATATGCTTCACAAGTTTATATGCCTCTAGCCTTATTAAATATTCATATGAAACATTTTTATTCAATTCTTTGTGAAAAATAGTCTTTTTCATTCTTTCGTCTAACGATTGTAAAATTGTTTGTGAAGCTCTTTTGGTTAAATGTAAACCATTTAGTCCTTTATCAAACGATTTATCAGTTATCTGCCCTTTATTTATTAGAGAAAAAATCAACCTGTCCCCTATAAGTGGTTTAAATATTTCTGACAAATCCAAACACAATGAAAACCTTCTTTCACCAGGTTCATGTAAAAAACTAATTGTTGGATTTAATTGTGTTTTATATATTTGCGATAAAGTTTTTGTATATATCAAACTATTTACATATGATATCAAACTATTTACTTCATTGTCTGGAGGATGCATTATTCTTTGCTTAAATGGAAATTTGTTATTAATTATTGCTTCCCATTGTTCATAATAACATTTTCTAATATTTCCTTCTATTCCCATTAATTCTTGAATAGACCTACACTTAATAATTTGATTTCTTAATTCTAAAATACGTTTCATAGCAAAATCTAATTCTTTGCCTCTTCCGTTATAATACCTTAAATTTCTATATATATTATATGAAGAAGCTTCTAACAAAGCTTTTGCTAGATTTAAGCGTTTTTCCTTATCTGTATATGTTTCAACTTGTTTAACAATAGCTTTTCCTGACAATAAGGACTCTCTTGGATAGAAACTGCCAATATAATAATCATAATAATTAAATAAATGCATTATAACATTATTCTGCGAAAGCAGGTTTAAAAAAGGCATATTAAAGTTCATTTGATTCATCACGTATATTTCAGATACCTGCTCTATCGGAATATCTTTTCTATCATTTTCATTATATATAAAACGTATTGTATTATCATGCCTTTCTAATTGACCCTCACTATATAAATAAAAGCTTCTTTTCATCTTGTTCCTTTCTATATGTAACACAAATCATAATATGAGCAATTTTTGCATATAGCTTTTTTATACAGGCTTCTAGGTTTTTCTTCTAATATTATTTTTTTTATATTATCTAGCACTTTTTCAATTATAACTTCATCTGAGTCAAGAAGTTTAACCTCTTTAGTTTGTTTGAGCAAAGGATAATCAATCCTTCCAACTAGCCCGTAAACACCTTTTTGTTTTAAATAGTATAGATAATATTTTAATTGCCATATACTTGCTTCTTCAATTTTCTTTGATTTCTTTATTTCATGTAAAATATTATCTTTTTCTATAAAATCAATATTGATAACATTATCAATATTAATATGTTTTTTTTCTTTAGAATACGTCTTTTCGTCTAGTAATTTTCCTAGAGCGACATTTTCATTATTCTGTTCCATGCAAATATTATTGTAAAAATACCACAATTTTCTATCACATACCCAGTAATAATAAAACATCAAACCAGTCACTCTAAGTTCATTGTCATTCATTATTTGCCTCCTTTTTAAATGAATACTCCGTAATCGTCTTCTAAACTACTATTACTTTCGTCTCTAGATACTCTACTATATCCTCTAACGGCATCATAATTGCATTTTAATACATAAATTTTTTGATATTGTGTTAAGTCAAACTCAGTCTCAACTACCTCACTACTAAAACACCCCATATCATATAATCCAACATCAACCGTTAATTCATTAATTACATCAATACATTTTTGATATTCTTTCCAATCATTTTGATTATTAACTTTTATACTTTTTATTTTTTGAAGTAATTCATCAATATAATCTTTTTGACTATTATAAACATCTGTTGGAATAATAGTATATGAAATGATGTTTCTAAATTTCTTTGCTTTTTCCTCACTACTAAGTTCATTAACATCCATTTCATATAAGTTCATTTCCGATGACCTATATATTTTCATATAATTACTTTTTTTCAACTTATCCATTGTAAAAAAAGTATTAATAAGATCTACTTTTTGCTTTTCTGAAATTGATCCATCCCAACCATTTATAGCCTCCTTACTTAAATCATATAATGTTCCGTCTATAAATCCCTTATCTCCTGATCTATTTATAATATTCTCAAAAATTTCTGTAAAGACGAAACAATTTGTATCATTCGTATTCTTTCTTCCTTTTCTATTACATCTTCCAAGTCTTTGAAACAAACCATTTAAATCGGATAATTCTGTATACAAATAGTCAAAGTCAATATCTAAACTTGCTTCAACAATTTGAGTTGCAACCCAAATTACATTTTTTGATACTTCAGTTTTACCATCTTGTCCTATCTCTTTTTCAAGCTTTGTCCTATCCTTTTTAATAAATTTTGAGTGCAACATTTTTATTTCAATTTCTTCGTTTTGGATGCTTTCTTTTAAGGAATCAAATACTTCTTGAGCTTTTTTTACTGTATTACAGATTACAAGTATTTTATTACTCTTCTTTTCTAAATAGTTTTCATTTGCTTTTTTTACTATTCTATCTACATTTAATTCTTCATTTAATGTTTTCAAATTGTGTCTGACCGAATCTGGATTGAATTCACCAATTGTAAAATCATACGTATTATTATTACAATCCTTCATCAACAATTCTTTCACAAACGGAGGTAATGTGGCTGTAAAAATTGCAATCTTTCCACCTAACTCCATTATGTCATGAATTCCTTTTATTAAATACGATAACATCGTAGCATCATATGCTTGTATTTCATCTATTATTACCTTTGAATTTGCCAAAGTTGCAAGTTTCATTTCATAATTATCTGTTTTAAAAACAAAATCAAATAATTGATCTGGTGTAGAAATAGTTATTGGCATTGCAAATTGTTTCGATTTTGATTTATATGTCTTTAAATCTATTTCTGATAAACTTTTTTCTTCTTGTATTGCAATGAATCCTAAGTTATCTGAATGTAATAAAGCTACACGATTTTCGATCTCCTCACCTTTTAAAATATCATTCACAACTCTCAAAAATATACTATTTATCGCACTCCTCAACGGCAAAACATAAAAACCTTTATTATCTCCTAGCCATAATAAAGATCCCTCTGTTTTTCCCATACCTGTTGCAGCCGTTATCATTAAATTTTTATCTGCATTTTCCATACAAAATTCTTGCATATTATTCCATTTTGCATTCTCGTTAACTTCTTTCCACTCATTCAACATACCATCTATTTTAGATAGCAAAAAATTATTATTTATTTCTACAATGTTTCCTGCACTTGCAGCATAATCACATCGATTTAATAATCCTTTAACTAATATTGTTTTATTTATATTTCTTACAGCTTCAATTTTTTTAAAGTCTCTCCTCTTTACATTAAAATGTTCGACACATTCTAACAAACTATTTTTTAATGTTTTTTTGTCTAGTACTAAATCATTGACTGATTCATTTCTAAAACTATGATGATACAAAACGGAATAACAAACAATATAATACTCTTCTTCGTTATCAAAATCATTTTTATCGATGAAGAAAATTGACAAAAAATTATGTGGTAATTCTTTTTCATCATTAAATTTTCCCCCATTTTTTATTCTGTTTTGAAATTCTTCATTAAACTTACCATAATCATGATATTCACATGATTTAAATAATAATTCTCTTATTTTTTTATCCATTTTATAATTGTCACTTAAAATTTTAGCACATTCTATAACATCATCTGTATGCTGTCTAATTGTTAATTCTGGATTACTTTTTGCTAAAAGATTTAAATTTATTTTTTCCATATTTTTCCTTCCTAAAAAATCTTGCTCATGATATGTAATACACCATAAGCAAGATTTAGTGTTTATAAGAAACTAACTATATAAGTTCCATCATAATAGACGTTCGTATCATCGCCTAATTCTGACTCATCATCTATCTTATAATTGCTAGAATATACTACCCATTTTTTTTCAAATATTCTTTTACCATTTTTTATATAATAATTTTTATTTAAATAGAACTTAGTTCCACCAACTCTTATACCTTCACTTCTCTCGTTAGGTATTATTACATCCTCAGAAACTGCCTTACTAGATACATATCCAGTTAATTTTTTTTCATTGGAATCATTAGCAATTTCGTCACAATCAATCTCATCAAATAATTCCACTATTTTAGCTTCCTGGATATCAACAAAATCCTCACTCCTTCCAATAGATTTGATATTATAAACATTTTTTAAAATATCCTCAACCACAGCATCATCTGCTCTGATGTGAATAATCAACTTAACATCATAAAGAACTTCATAAGATTTTATCGATCTATTTAACGTTGCAAAGTTGTCTAATTTAGCTTGACAGTTTTTCTTTTTATTTTTTAAGTTATTTAAAGTTTCCTTATCCGCATTTTTGTGACTTTTTATTTCGTCATCAATATCCTTTCTATTCTTTCTTAATTTTTTATATTCTTCTAGTAATTCTCTATTATGAACTACTGTCTTAACTTCTTTTTCGTGAGAAGCGCCTTGTTTTAATGCCTCGGAAACAATTTCATGTGCTTGAGATAACATAGAGGAATTCTTCATCTTCACTAGAATTCCCCTATCATCCATAGTTGAATTTAAATATTCGTTATATCTATAAATCCTTTTTTGTTTAGATCCATAGCACCCTTGAATACTAATATCCATTGGATGATATTTTTCATATCCACATGCTGCATGAACAGCACCAATTACAGTCGACATTGGTGGTAAAGGATAAGTCATTTTATTATCAATTGTCTCTTCCCTTCTGTAATTTGCTTGACTTTGATAAAGAATTATTCTTAATGTTTTCATAAATTACACCCCATAGAATTTTCTTACATCATCCTTTATTTCTTTAAACATTTTACCAATCGACTCCGGTTTTAAGCTTTCACGTATTTCATCAGCATTTTCAATACTGCTTCCATCCTGAAATCCTACTTTAAAGTTTCCAGATAATCTTTCTTTTAGCGAGTCGGTTATAACTAATCTATTGTTCTGTACTTTAACAACATTTTCAAAATAATGTGTTGCTCTGTTTGAAATACCTCCCACTGCAAAAATAGGTTCAGCATTATCAAGATTACCTTTTACAACTAAACTTAAATTTTCTATTGCTTCTAATAGAGAAATTACTCTATCAGCCTTTTCTTCTGCACTTGCTTCTTGGCCTTCATAATTTGCATCAGTTCCTATCATGTCTAAATCTACTGTAAAACTATACTGTTTCAAAGATTTATCATATTCATATTGATAAGGCATCAAGCCACACTTACTAGCTTCTGTCTGTAAATTTAAATCATTTGCTTTCGCATATGTCTGTGCCATATACAAATTATTATGGAATCTTGTTTCATTTACATATTCTGCGCATGCTACTGCATCTGTGACATAAAATGAACTATTTCTTATAACTGTATCATTCTTTGTGTTCATGTAACCGCCTTCTAAAGCTCTACAGTTAGTTGCATTTTTTTCTTCCGAAACATCCTTTTGAGTAGCTCCGTCTACATCAACTTTTAAATCATCATAAAAGCCACTTTGTACCATGATTGAATTTTTTAAACTTTCTTTAGATCGAATTGCGTATGTTTTTCCATTTTTAAATACCTTTTGTACTGTGGAAATATTTCCTAATCCTTCTGAATAATTCGAAGTCATATTCGAAATTATAGTAATTGTAATACTATTAGCCATAATATTTTACTCTCCTTTTTCTTCTTTATCATATAAATTTTTTTCACTTAAGGCATTTACAAATGTAAATGCAATATTTTTATTGTTCTCAAAATCGTCAAATAAGTCATATGCGAACTCAAACGGAACACCTGAATATGACGATAGTTGTAACAATATGGTATTAAACCTTTCATAATCTTTAAAATTCAAAGCTGAAATTAGTTTTTGTCTATAGCTTGTTATCTTATTTTTACTATTTCTTTGAACAAAAACTTTGACCACTTCACCAGCAGTTTTGCTTGCAAAATATGTGTTTTTTTCCATATTTTTTTCTCCTTCATATATTTTTATATTTATTTTGATTAGTTGATCTGTAAAATCCACATTATCCTTCATAACTTGAATTATTAAATTATCTAATTTAATATTTTCAATTATGGATTCTGATACAATTTCAGATATATCTATATACTCTTCTCCACGTTTTATTTTTCTATTGATTTTTTGGCATTTTTTTTCATCTATACTTCTGAAAATATCAATAGCGTTCCTTCTTAACATTAAACTTTCATATGGTTTGCCTATCTCTTTAGTTAAAATTTCAACATCATATTTTAGATAATCAGAAACTTTTTTTATAACAAAAACTTCTGAAATGTTTCTATTATTAGCTTTTTCTTCAATTGTAACAAAAAGATTCTTATTAGCTTTATATAATAATCTACAATCAGAGCTACAGTTTACAAAATAAGCTTTTCTTGTATTCGTAAACGCAAATGGAATAAATTCAAACTCAAATTCATCACAAAATACAGCATTCTTGAAATCAAAATTATATCCAAGTGATTTTTTCTTTTTTCCTAAATCAACATAGTAACCATCTAATCTAGATATGCCTCCCATATCTTTTTGAGTTTTTCTAAAACATCCATCATGAATAAATTGGACATACATAGATTTTGCTTTATTATAAGTTTCCGCAATAAGATCATATCTATTATCTTTAATTCTGCTCAGAATTTCTTCTCTATCTTTTTGTGGATCCTTTAAATTTTTAAAAACCTTTTTACAAATTGTTGGATTACTCAATTTGGATTTTGCAAGTTTAATACTTTCATCATCTATTTCTTCATTATGCAAAATTCTTTCTAAAATACAATGTGCTAAATATTTTGAGTATCTTTCCTCCACAAAATCTAAAAAAACATGATAAACTTCTTCATTAGAATCATTTAAATCTAAATCTTGGAAATTATAATCCATATAATTTTCTGTCAATTCATATTCAACAGTTCTTCCAACAATTTTACAATAATCAAAAAAAGATTTTATTCCCACAATTGCCGCTGAATATCTCCAATCTGATGGAAATATTCTTCGGTTATACCTATCATTTTCAAGTATCTCTATCATTTTTTCTCCTTTCTAATTAATAAGTTCAAATTTTCCAAAGCCAGATGCTGTCTTACTTCCCAAACCATTTAAGTACAACTCATTTAGTTGTGCAATATTTCCTTTTAATCTAAACACTCCTAAACTTGATGGAATATTTGCACTATATGCCTTTATTACAACTTTTTTTGTTTTCAAAACCTCTATCTTTGGTACATCAGTTGAAGAATAAAATTTTTTTTGAAGAATGTCATTAAGAGTTTCTTCGAAACCTTCTTCCTCTGGCAAAAAATATAAATCTCTATTTGTTTCTCTATTGTGTTTTCGGCAAACTAAAGGAGATAACATTTTGATAATTATTTCACTTTCGTCAATTTCCTTTGTTTTTGAAATTTTACTATCTACCAAACACATATAATTTTTATTTGCTAGAGGATACTTTTTATTTTTTTCTTTCAAGCAGGCATTATTTAACATAAATAAAAACTTTATGTCAGTCGAAGACACATAAAATTTAACTTCATGTCCCTGTATCTTTGCTACATCATCTTCAAACTTCAAACCTGGTAAAAAACCCCAAAAACAAAATGGTTTCTGAATAGTTTTTCCCTCAGAATACATGCTTTCGAAATATTCTTCATTTTCCTCTTCTATTCTCGCCTTTAGATACGAAAGAAATAATCTTCGCCAATCCTTATTTATTTCCGACTTTTCAAGTCGAAATACCATAGTAATCTTCATTGTTCCTCCTTTATATTTTTTAATGTGAAGTAATAAAATCTTCACTTCTCTTTTCAACCTATTATCTACTCTTTAAATATACACCTTATAAAATTCAAATGCAAGTATAAATTATTTTTTTTTCATTTTTTTTATTATCGTCTTACCTTTTTATATATTACAGGTTTAATTTTTCATTTTAGGGCCCCTTACATTTAACTTTAACACTATATCTGTCCAATAATTCGGACTCTCATTTTTTCCCCCATTAATTGTAAATTTTAATCTCAAAATCCACTCAATTTTCCCACAAAAAAAGTTATATCAAATTCCATCAAGCACTAAAACAATCTGATTTTTGCTCTCTCTCCGAAATTCAATATAACTTTTAATCAGCATATATTCTTTTTATTATCTTTTACGCCTTTGGCTCATATCCTTCTTCTTTTATTGCCTCGCATAATGTGTTATCATCCACTTCTTTTGTTAATGTCACTTCTACTGTTCCTTTTTCGTGACTTGCAACCACGCTTTCTACTCCATCGATTTTTTCTAATGCCTTCTTTACATGATTCTCACAGTTGTGACACATCATTCCTTCTACTTTAAATGTTTTTGTCATTTTACTTATACCTTCCTTTTCTTTATTTTTTTCATAATTATTTTGTGTAATATTTGTTTCCTGTGTTTTTTCTGATATTTCTTGCGTTGTATTTGTTTCTAAAGTTTGCTTATTATTTTTTTGACTCGAAAAAAGTTTTTTAGTTACCAAATTTAATCTTAACGCATTCATACATACGCAAAAGCTAGATAAGCTCATTGCTGCTGCTCCAAACATTGGCGTTAATGTCCACCCTGTGATGCCGATCCATACACCTGCTGCAAGCGGAATTCCAATGATATTATAAATAAATGCCCAAAAAAGATTTTCATGAATGTTACTTATTACTTTTTTACTTAGTTGTATTGCAGAAACAACATCAGAAAGGCTACTATTTACCAAGACAACATCAGCCGCCTCAATTGCGATATCCGTTCCAGCACCAATTGCTAAACCAACATCAGCCTCTGTTAACGCCAAGGCATCGTTTATACCATCGCCAACCATTACAACTACTTCGCCTGAGTGTTTGTACTCTTTTACAACATCTGCTTTTTGAATTGGCATAACATCTGAAATCACCTCATCAACTTCTGCTGTTTGGGCAATATATTCTGCTGTTTTAGCATTATCACCAGTTAACATAACCACTTTTAATCCCATTTTTTTAAGCCCATTAATGGCCCTAGCACTATCCTCTTTAACTGTATCAGACACTAAAATAACACCTAATATTTCGTCTTCCCTAGAGAAAAACAATGGAGTTTTACCCATTAATAATAACTCATCTACATTATTTTGTAATATAAAATCTTCATACTTTTTTGAATCAACTATGTGCTTTTTAACATATTCGCCTTTTGTTGCATAATACATCACACCGTTTATTCTTGCTCTTATTCCGCTTCCAGACATTTCTTCATATTCGGTTATCAAATGACTTTCGTCCTTCACACATCCCTTATTTTCCTTAGTTTGGCAATAATTTACAATTGCCTGCGCTAATGGATGTTTTGAATCTTTTTCTAATAAAAATGCAATCTGTAACAAATCCTCTTTAGAAAAATTCTTTGAGGCATTCCCATTTAAGATAATATCGGTTACCTTAGGTTTGCCTTCTGTAATCGTTCCTGTTTTATCTAAAATCACAGTTGTTGCTCGACCTACTGTTTCTAGCGCTGTGGAAGTTTTATATAAAATCTGATTTTTGGCACCAATTCCATTTCCAACCATTATCGCTACCGGGGTTGCTAATCCTAATGCACAAGGGCAACTTATTACAAGCACTGTAATTGCATGCGTAAGGGCTGTTCCCACGTCTGCCTGTAACCCAAAAAACCATACAAATGCAGTGATTAGCGCTATCACAAGTACGACCGGAGTAAAAATTCCTGCAACTTTGTCTGCTATTTTAGCGATAGGTGCTTTACTTGCTGCCGATTGACTTACCATTTCTATCATTTTAGATAAACTAGTGTCTTGTCCCACTCTTATTGCCTTACACTTTATAACACCAGAGATGTTTATTGTTCCAACCGAAACTTCGGCTCCACTTCCTTTATCAACTGGAATACTTTCACCTGTGAGTGCCGATTCATCTATTGCACTTTCACCTGATATAATTATACCATCCACAGGTATTTTTTCTGCAGGTCTGACTAAAAAAATATCATCTTTTTTAACATCGGATGCATCAATTATTATTTCTTTTCCATCTTTAATAACAGTTGCTTTCTGTGGTATTAACTCAATAAGCCCCTTTATTGCATCTGTTGTTCGACCTTTTGAATAGGATTCTAACGTTTTACCAATTGTAATGAGTGATAATATCATTGCTGCTGACTCAAAATATAGATTATCCATCAACTTAGCAGCCTTATATTTTTCAGAAATCGAAACATAATATGTCATTCCATAAAGCACAATTACTGAATACATAAATGATATTCCTGATCCCATTGCCACTAAAGTATCCATATTTGGTGTGCCATGCATCGTACTTTTTAATCCCGAGATAAAAAAGTTTCTATTTATAAACATTACAATAATTGCTAAAAGCATCTGTGTAATTCCGATTGCGATATGATTGTCAATCATAAAATAAGGTAACGGGAAACCAAACATCATATGGCCCATCGAAAAATACATTAAAGGCAGTAAAAACAAAACGGAAAAAGATAGTCTTTTTTTCAGCTTTGGAGTGGTCGTATCCTTAAAGTCATCTCTTATATCAGCTTGTATGCCGTATCCTATTTGACTGCTACTACTTTGGCTATCACTGTTTAGGTTACTTTCTCTTTTATAAGCGTGATACCCAGCATCTTCAACTGCTTTACATATTTCTGCTTCATTAACATCTCCATCTATTTCCATTGAATTTGTCAATAAACTTACTGTAACCTCATTAACTCCTTCAACTTTTTTAACGGCTTTTTCGACATGAGCAACACATGCAGCACACGTCATGCCTTCAACTTTATATTTTTCCATTGAAATAATTCCTCCTTTCCATGTATTGCTTAAACATTTAAAAATTATTTCATTAGTTTTTGAATTGTTTTTACTAACTCATCTATAACCTCTTCGTTACCTTCTTTGACGTTTTGTATTACACAACTCTTAATATGATTAGATAATAAAACCTTGTTAAAACTGTTAAGTGCTGATGTAATGGCCGAAACTTGAGTTAAAATATCTACACAATAAGCTTCTTTTTCTACCATCTTTTTAACGCCTCGAACTTGTCCCTCTATGCGAGAAAGTCTGTTGTATAAATCCTTAAATTCTTTTTCTGTTCTCTTCTTTGTCTTGCCGGTTACAATCAATTCTTCACTATTTGATTCAACTGTGTTGCCACTTTCTAATTTGTTTTCTGAACAACAACATTTTTTTAATTCTGACTCTATTTCTTTTTTATTATTTAAATTTGGCATGATATAATTCACCTCTACTCTTTAATTTTACGCAACTTCATATACCCCATCGGGGTATTTTTAATATAATTATATGCATCTAACAAAAAAAAGTCAATAAATATATCCTTAAATATATCTACTGACTTCTCTTTACTATTTCAACAATTCTGTTTAACTCTATAATCTTTTCCTTATATCTAACTATAATCTAGCTTTTACTTATAAAACACATTGAACTAAAAACATATAAAAAATTGTTCCACCTGCTATTGGAAGTAACATATCTTTACGCCAATAATACAATCCAATCACAACTAATGATGCTAGCATTTCTGGAATTCCGTGTGTTCCCGTTAATACGTGAACATCTTTTAAACTATAAACGACTAACAATCCAAAAACTGCTGCCGGTAAAACCGATCCCAAATATTTCACGTATTTAGGAGTTTCTTTTCCTGCTGGAAATAAAATAAATGGTGTAAATCTAGTTATCATCGTTCCTACTGAAACAACAGAAATTATTATTAATTTTTGAAATAATGTCATAATGTTACCTCACTATATATTTTTTCATACCTGTTAAAATCAAAACTATAAGAATCATCGAAGGAATAATGAATTGAGTTTTTCCTAAAAAAATCAAACACATAGCCGATACAACAACTCCAATAATTGCACTTATGTGATTGTCTTCTTTCCCCCACTGATTCATAAAAATCACAATAAACATCGCTGTCATTACAAAATCTAACCCTTTAGTGTTAAATTTTAAAATACTTCCAAAAAGCGCTCCAATTGAAGCCCCAAAAATCCAATACATATGATTCAATACTGTCACCCAAAATAAAAACCATCCTCTATCGACATCTTCAGGTATATCAGCTGTATAGTTTATGGAAAAAGTTTCATCACACATTCCAAAAATCACATATAATTTTTTCTTACCAATGCCACGATACTTATCAAGCATAGATATTCCGTAAAATAAATGTCGTGCATTGACCATAATTGCAAGCGTTATAGCTTGTATTGGATTAAAAATTCCAAGCATAAGATTAGCTGCTATAAATTCTACTGATCCTGCAAATACAACCGCACTCGTTAAAATAGGAATCCACGCTGGAAATCCTAATTTTACCATATATATTCCTAACGTCATTGCCAAAAACAAGAATCCTGCAAAAATAGGAATTGTCTGTGGAAATGCCGCTTTTAATGCTTTTATTCTCAATTTTTGTTACCTCTTTTCTAATCTCTTTACTTTTTGCAGAATCAATCGTATCATTATATTTACATACAATCAACAATTAAATTGTATGGATTACAATTTAATTATTAAAATGACGGAGGACCATAAAATGCCTATTAATTCTTTTGACGATTATTTTTTGTCATGGAAACCAGATAAAAAAAATATAAAAAAGCCTATTTATAAGTCTCTCGCCGGACTTCTTGAAAAAGATATAATCGGTGGAGTGCTTCTTCCGAACACTTTATTACCACCACAGCGAGAACTTGCAGACTATCTTGATATAAATTTTACAACGGTCACAAGAGCATATAAATTATGTGAATTAAAAGGACTAATTTATGCTGAAACTGGAAGAGGCACTTTCGTTTCTCCAAGTGCTTCAAATAAAATTACTATTTCTTTAGAAAATACTCCATCTCAAATTATCGATTTTGGATTTGTTAGTTCTTTTGAACAATATAACTCTATTATTTATAAACATTTACCTCAGGCTTATAAAAAGAATTCTTTTCCTGCTCTTTTAACATATGAGGATCCAACTGGACTTATCTCCCATAAAAAAGCAGCACTTTCTTGGCTTGAAAAAATTAAATGCTATCCTTCAATCGATAATATTGCAATCACAGCCGGAACCCAAAATGCCTTAACAATAACCTTACTTGCACTATTTTCACCTGGCGATTATATTGCTGTAGATTGCTTTACTTATCCAAATTTTATCACACTTGCAAAAATGTTAAATATAAAACTTATACCTATCAAAAGTGATAATAATGGAATAATTCCAGAAGAATTAGAAGCTCACGCTAAGAAAAAAAGATTACGTGGATTATTTATTGTTCCGTCGTGCAATAACCCTACGACAGTTGTAACAACAGATTTTAGAAAAAGACAACTCGCTGAAATAGTTAAAAAATATAATTTAATACTTATAGAAGATGATATCCATGCATTTTTAAATTCGGACATAATACCTAACTACATGGGACCAATGTCACGATATGCACCTGATCAAAGTGTGTATATTTGCAGTCTTTCAAAATCGATTTGCTCTGGTTTAAGAGTTGCTTATTTAATATACAGCAATCCATTTCGAGAAAGGATTTTAAACGCTCTTTTTGCTGTAAATGTAAAAACTTCATCGTTTAACGTTCAGTTAGTAAGTAGTTTAATTATGAATAATATTGCAGATGAAATTGTCACAAAGAAACTTGAAACTGCCAAAATAAGGAACCAATTATTTAATGATATATTTCCATATGCTCCTAAAAAAGGGCATCCACTTAGTTTTTACAGATGGCTCCCTATTTCTAGCAACAAGCCTGGCAAACAAATAGAAGACTACATGTTATCAAAAGGGCTTAAAATTTACCACTCAGATCGTTTTGTTTGCGGTTCAACAAATAAAAATAATGAACATTATATAAGAGTTTCATTATCTAACCTAGATAATGACGCTTCCTTAGAAAATGGATTAAGACGACTAAAAATTGTACTTGAGAAGAGTAGAATTATTATATAATCTTAAAAGCCCCTTAAGTAAATAATTTTGAGATGACCAAAAAGTCTAACTTTTAGGTGTCGTTTCAATTTACTCAAGGGGCCATTTTATTTTCCTTTATAATATTACCTAATAATATTCCTTGATGTTATAACTTTATAACATTTTTGTATCATATGTGTTTATTTATTTTTTACTCTTAATTCCCAAAAAGCTACCGCACTTGCTGCTGCAACATTTAATGAATCTACATCATGATACATAGGAATTTTAATTACAAAATCACACTTTTTGATAGTTGCCTCAGATAAACCATTTCCTTCACTTCCCATTATAATTGCAAGCTTATCTTGTTTTTCAAAAATAGGGTCTGTAATATCTTTAGATTGATCGTTTAATGCCATAGCAACAACTTTATATCCTAAATCATGCAACTGATCAATGTAATGTTCGTAATTTTTATTTTTTTCATCATAATACGTCCAAGGAATCTGGAATACTGTTCCCATACTCACCCTTGCTGAACGTCTGTATAACGGATCACAACAATCTCTCGTTAACACTATACTCTCCATACCTAACGCTGCTGCTGATCTAAAAATCGAACCAATATTAGTTGGATTTACAACACTTTCTAGAATTACTATTCTTCTTTGTGAAGCAATAATATCTTCGACCTTAGTTTTTTCTTTTCTTCGCAAAACACTCAAAACACCTCTAGTTACAACAAATCCTCTAATATTTGATAATACTTCTTTACTAGCAGTAAAAATCGGTACCTCTGGCGAAAGCTCAATAATTTCACTTACTTCACGAACTGCTACACTATCTGAACTTTCATCTAAGTATCCTTCTTCAATTAGAAAACTCTCTGGCTGATATCCTGCATCTAACGCTCTTTTTATTACCTTGGCACTTTCTGCAATGAAAACACCCAAATCAGGTTCATATATGTGTGTTAACTGATTTTCGTTATACTTGATGTATTTTTTTATTCTTTCATCTGATAAATCAGAAATATGTATTATATTTCTTTTTTTCATATTCTTATTTTAAAAATCCTGAAATAATTTGTTCTTCTGCTTCTTGTTCTGTCAAACCAAGAGACATAAGTTTAATTAACTGATCGCCTGCTATTTTACCAATTGCTGCTTCATGAATAAGTGCTGCATCAACGTTTTTAGCATCTAATTTAGGTATTGCTACAACGTGTGCTTTATCCATGATAATAGCGTCACATTCAGCATGACCGCTACATACTGTATTACCTACAATAGCAGCCTCAAAAATTTGTTCTGATTCATTTTTGGCTACAGATCTAGAAATAATATCTGTACTTGAATTTTCTCCGTTTAATTCTACTGTATAAATACTACTAGCCTTTTGATCAGCATGTGTCATTAATCTTTCATGAACAATAAGTGTTGCATCCTCTGCTAATTCAGCCTTAGTTGTTCTTATTGTAGAATCTACACCTTTAATTTGAACCATTTCCATATCAACATAGCTACCTGCTTCTTGATATACTTCAGTTACAGGATTTAATATTTTTTTACCTGTTCCTTCACCTTGTCCATAGTGCTTTTCTACGTAGCGAACTTTTGCATTTTTGCCAACGAAAAATCTATGTACTCCATCATGCTGCGAATCTTGATTACCACAGTTATGAATTCCACATCCTGCAACGATTGTTACATCTGAACCTTCACCAACATAAAAATCATTATAAACAACTTCTTTAATTCCTGCTTCACTTAAGACAACTGGAATATGCACACTTTCATTCTTTGTACCTGGTTTAATAATAATATCAATTCCACTTTTATCTTCTTTAGTAACGATATCGATATTAGCTGTTGTATTTCTTCCAGCTGATTTACCATTAGCTCTAATATTATATGCTCCATCTGGAACTTTATGTAAATCTGCAACTTCCTCTAGAATTTGCTTTTGAATTTCATCTAACATATTAATCCCTCTCCTTACATAAGCTTATCACATGCAACTTTAGCTGCTGAAGATGTACCTAAAATTTCTGGAAGAATTTCTTCTTTAGTTCCTTGTTTTTTTACATGTCCATCTTCGATTACAACTATCTCATCTGCAATACTTAAAATTCTTTCTTGATGAGAAATAATAAGAATTGTACCATTAATAGATTCTCTGATATTCTCAAAGACTTTAATTAGATTTTGGAAACTCCATAAATCTATTCCTGCTTCAGGTTCATCAAATACTGTAAATTTAGTTCCCCTTGCTAAAACAGTAGCTATTTCTATACGTTTCAATTCTCCACCAGATAACGATGCATTCACTTCACGATTAACATAATCTTTTGCGCATAAACCTACTTTTGATAAATACTCGCAAGCTGCTGACACTGAAAGATTTTCTCCCGCTGCCAATCTAAGAAGATCAATTACTTTAATACCTTTAAAATGAACTGGCTGTTGGAATGCATAGCTTATTCCTAACTTTGCTCTTTCTGTGATACTCTTATTCGTAATATCTTCGCCATCAAAAATCATCTTACCAGATGTTACTTCATTAACACCCATTATCAATTTGGCTAATGTTGATTTACCACCACCATTTGGACCAGTAATAACAACAAATTTACCATCTTCTATATTTAGATTTAAATGATCAATGATATTAATTTTTTTATTATTTTCTTCTACCTGATATGTAATATCCTTAATCTCTAACATTATTTGTTCCTTTCCTAAATTCAACTTAGTGCAAATTAAAATTTATATTATTTTTATATAATTATTTATATAATCATACGAAGCTATAATGCCTCACTTTTCTATTATATATTAGATATTTAAAAATATAAATAGGATTTTGTTGCTTTTTACTCTATTTTGCCATTTTCTTTTTTTAGCATATTATAAACTAAATATAATTCAATAAAAAAAATAGCCACTAAACGTTGGCTATCTCTTCTAATACTAAATGCAGAAAATGGGATTTGAACCCACACAGTAAAAAATACTACAGGTACCTGAAACCTGCGCGTCTGCCAATTCCGCCATTTCTGCATATGATATATTTCAATTGTATAGAATAATTCTTTAATTGTCAAATTTTCTGCTTTTTAGACATTATTATATATTGACAATTTTTGCAAATCAAAAAGCGGCTCGAACGAGCCGCTTGAAATGAATTATTCTATTATTATAATTATTGTTCTTTATTCGTAATCATTTGGTTTTTCTATTCCACGTCATATCTAAATAACGATTTTTTTTTTTTAATCATATAAATTCTTATCTGCGTCAACTTGCAGAGTTTATTAATTTCCGATCCATATATATAAACTCCGAACTTATTATAGCTATTCGCTATTATATCACAAAGTTTATATTTAATTGTTCTGTTTTTCATTTAACATCTATCTAATCTTTTATTCAATTGTGAATTTCTTTTATTCAATTGTGAATTTCTATTATTCAGTTGTATTACATGCCTTTACTTAATTACTTAAACAAACGCACGCTGATATTTTGTTGCTAAGATTCTAGGAGTAATAATAGAATCTTGTTTTTTTGTTACACTTTTTTCCAATATTAAATTGTTAGTATCTTTCAGGTTTTTACTTTCTACATTTTTAGCAATAAACGATATCAATCTTTTGTCAAACGGGCTCGGCTTACCTAGATAGTATCCTTGCACCTTGTTACACCCTATCTCTTTTAAATAATCGTATTGCTCTTTTGTTTCAACACCTTCCACTAAAGTATCTATCCCAAGTTTTTTTGCCATCTCTATGATAGAAGCGACAATCTCTTTTGACTTAGGATTTGACTCAAAATCTCGCAGAAAAAGCATGTCGATTTTTAGCACGTCAAAATTATAATCCTTTAGGACATTGAGTGAAGAATATCCACTTCCAAAATCGTCCATCCAAACTTCGTATCCCTTAGTTTGAAAGAATTCAATTTTTTCTTGTAAATCATCTGCATTTTCAGTCAATACACTTTCAGTGATTTCAATATGTAAAAGATGTCTTGGTATATTATTTTTCTTAATTTCAGATTCAATTACGTTTGCTATATCACAAAGTTCAAAATCTAGTCTAGAGAGATTAACAGATACTGGAACATACGGTATCGATAAATCTGCTAATTTTTTTATATCTTTGCATATTCTCTTTATCATATGAATATCTATCTTGTGTATTAATCTGTATTTTTCTAATACTTCAATGTACTCGCCTGGAGATAAAAAACCATATTTTTGATCATTCCATCTAGATAAAGCTTCAAATCCACTTAACTTTCCTGTTTTAGTACTAAATACTGGCTGATAATACACTTTTAATTCATCTCTCTCGATTGCCTTGTCAATATTATCAATAATATATTTTTGCTTTTCTAATACACTTAATAACTCTTCATCAAAAAATCTAACTGATTGATCGAATTGTTTTTTGATGCTGTCACATGCAATTTTAGCTCTATCACATGCTAAACTTACATCAACTTCACCATCCGATATAAGGTAGACTCCTGATTTGATATGGACCATATTGCCATTTGGATAAGATTTGAGATAATCTTCTAAATGTAATAACCTCTCCTCTATGCCTCCTTCTCTAGTAACAATCGCGAAGTGGTCTTGTCCAAAATGGGCAACTAAATCTTCTGAAAATAAGTGTTGTAATGAAGCAGCTATATACCTCAATAATTGATCACCTTTTGAAAAACCATACCTTGCATTGTAAGCTTTAAAGTTATCAATATCTAAATGAACAAAAGCTGTACAGTTATTTTCATAAATATTTTGACATACCACATTAGGAGCTAACTGTCTGAAAAAAAACATATTTGGCAAACTAGTCAGCGGATTTATCTCCCTTGCAAAGCTTGACGCTGTTTTGTCTTTTTGTTTGTGATATTCTTCAATATTCATTACTAAAATGTATGCACACAAGTGATCATTTTCTGATTTGAATAACATATAATTGGCATGTATCCAAATAACTTTTGATTTAACAAGACACTCTAATTCAACTTCATCAAATCTGATTCCCTGTCTGTAACGATTAAATAACACTTGTCTATTAAAAAATAAACTGATTGTTTCTTTACTCGTAAACAGCACTGATTGTTCAACTACAGCCTCTAATATCTGATCATAACCTGCCTTTTTTCCTGGTGCAATTTCTCGTAGCTTATCGAATTGACCAACATGCATTCTAACAAGTTTATTGTCATCTAAATCTACCATAAATATTGCTGAGTTATTGATAAACTCCTGATCTGAATAAAATCCGATTATATCAGAAAATCTTCGGCTCTTTAGCCATTCAATAATAGGTTCTTTAAAAATGACTTCTGTAAAACTCTTTTCCATTATTGCATTGCTTTCTTTCTAACTAACATCTTTAAACATATTTATCTTGTTACACTTTGAGTCTACTTCTTTTTTGTATAAAAATCAATACGTTTCGGCTATATTTAATACTATTTTATAGTCTTTTTACTTTTATAAAATATTTATAAACTCACTGTAATCTTGTTAGAAATTTTTATAAAATATAGTACTAAATTCTTTTTATTTTTTTTATAGTTTAATTTTCTGATAATAATCCGATATAGTATTTAGCAACGGAAGTTCTTGATTTTTATATTAAATATAATGGAGGAAAGTGTATGAAAGTTAAACATTTTAAATTTCAAGATAGTATTCCTTTTTCAGAAATCGAAATGCAGATTAATGCTTTTTTAAATAGCTCCCAGGTTAAAGAAGTTATTGATATTAAATTCAATGTTTCTGTTAGACATTCTGATAGATATACAGCAGATGAAACAGAGACTACTTATTTGATACTATATAAATAGTGTTCTTATGATATTCTTTAAGTTTGGAATTATCTTTTGACATCTTCTTTAAAGGCCTTACAATTTTTAACAATTGTAAGGCCTTTATCTTTATTACTCTAATATCATATCTTAGGTATTTATTCTTTTTTATACTTACTTAAATTTTATACTTACTTAAATCATTCTAAATCTTAAATTTCTTCATACTTGTATCTAAAACATTTGCAATATCTTTTAATTCTTGCGCACTCTTTGCAATATCTTTCATAATAGCGTCAGCCTCAATTACTGCTGCTGAAGTCTGCTCTGTTCCTGCTGCATTTTCTTCCGCAATAGCAGTAAGATTTTGAACTGTATCTATAATATTTCCCCTAGCTTCATCTAATTCTTCAGTCTTCTTACTTATTGCTTTAATACCCTCAACAGAATTCTTTACACCATTCTCAACGCTTTCAAATATTTCTGTTGTTGAAGCAATGTACTTAGACTGTTTATCAATAATTTCTGATACTTCTGACATTGTTCTAACAGACTTATCAGAGTCATCTATCAACTGTTTTACAACCACATCAATTTGTTGTGCAGATGTATTTGATTGATCTGCCAACTGCTGTATTTCAGATGCAACAACCGCAAATCCTTTTCCAGCATCTCCTGCTCTAGCAGCTTCAATTGATGCATTAAGAGAAAGCAAATTAGTTTGATCTGCTATATCCGCAATCAATGTTGCAGCATCTTTAATCTTTGTAGCAGACTCATTTGTTGTCTTTGTTTGTTTTGCAATCATCTTAATTGATTCAATAGTTTTTCTATTAATATCACTTAGGGCCTTCAATGCCTCATTAGCTTTACTATTAGCTTCAGAAATTGTAACTGCACCCTCATTTATATCGTTTACATTTGCCTTTGTTTCTTTAATCATATCACCTATAACAACAACATTGTCAGTTGCTGACTGTGTTTCTGCAGCCTGACTTGTTGCACCATCGGCAATTTCAGAAACAGCATTTTCTATATGTCCAAAAGTTCTCGTTGTTTCATTTGTGTTTTTCTGTAAATCTTCAGAAGCATTAAATAAACTTTCACTTTGATTTTGAATATCACTAATTACACTAACCATTTCCTTCTCCATACTGATTAGCGAATTAGCCATGTCTCCTGTCTCATCATTTCTGTTCTTTACTTTTTCTAATTCATCTACAGAAACAAAATCTAACGCTCCCATTCTATTTAATACCTTTGTTACAGCCTTGATTGGTTGAACTGTTCTTGAAGTAAATACAGAAATAATAACAATTGCGACTATAATAATTAATATTGAAATTGTCAACATGTTTCTAAATAAAAATTTTGAATTTTCTTCAATTTCACTTACAGGAGTTACTGTTACTGTAACCCATAATCTCTCACCTAAATCTACCATTGTAAATACTGCTTTGTTATATTTTCCATCTGATGAATAATAATATGTAGAATTAGTTTTCTTACTAGCAACGCTTTCTTTAAAAGCTTCTACTAAACTCTCATTTATCTTAACCTCACCGTCAGTCTTAGTTAAATCCATTTTTCCAACTCTATCTGGTTTTTGTTTAAATCCAATACACATTCCGGCTTCATCAGCCACATAAACATATCCTGATTTTTTATAGGAATACTTTCCTACTAATTCAGATAAAGTATCAAGATTAATTGTTGCATATACAATACCTACTGTTTTTGAATCTTGTTTCACTGGATAAGCAACTACTATAATTAATTTACCAGTTGTACCTGATGTGAATGGTGCTGTTATATAAGACTTTCCTGTGGATGAAACTGCCTTTACATAATCTCTATCTCCACGTTCCATTTTTTCGCCCTGATCACCTGTAGCATTACCATTCAAATCACTATATGCTATCATAGCTATTCCGCCAATTGTTGCTTTTGCATCTTTCATCATTTGAATTTTATCTTCGATTGATGCTTTTGCAAAATTTTTAGAATTTGCTAAATTCTCGATCAAAATTTTTTTACTACAAATCTCACCTCTAAGCATTACTGCAGCTTCACTACCTACAGCTTTAACATTTGATTCTGCTTCATCATTCATAAACTTACTAGATTCTCTATAGCTTATGTACGAAAGTAATGCAAATCCTACAACTACAATTGGTATCAAAACTCCTAAGAATTTCTTCCTTATACCATACAATAATTTACTTTTTTTCTTTACTGTATTCTTATTATCCACTTCACGAACCTCCCTGCCTGTGATATAAATTTTTCTAAACAACAAGCTTAACTCATACTACGAAGCGCATCAAATTCAGATTCATAAACTCCCCCGCTTTTTTCTAGCTCATCCCACGTATACCAACTTCCACTTAATTGAATTCCTTTTATAGAAATATCAGTAACAAAAACACTTACTGCTCTTTGTTTTTCTCTAAAACAGATCCATACATTTTCGTTAAGTGTAAAAGGAAACATATACGCCCTTTCAAATCTAACCGCATCATTAAATGTTTCGTTGCTTGTTGTGTTTGTTATTTTTTCTGTTCTCTTCATTGCAAATCTCCTTAAAAATATTTATAATTTTGAATTAAATCACTGCTTAACCTACATATACCTGCACTTCTCACATTTATGCTATCGGACATTTTTTTTTTATTGTAAACAAAAAAAACTGTAAGTCTAAAAAATTTATAAATTCTTTAAACTTACAGCTTTTTGCCTAATTTTTATTTGATTTTCAAATTATTTTTTGAAACAAATTATTCTTCACCACAAACTTCTTCATACATCTCAATTAAATGTTCATTATGAATACTTGAATCAACTAATGCTAAAAATGCTGAATCAGTCAAAACCATATCTTTAAATTCGATATTAGTGGTTGGTACAGTTAAAATAGCTAACTTCTGGGTATTCTCTTTACCATATAACCAAGCCTCAAAAAATTCTTCTTCTTTATTTTCTACTACATCAATCAAATATTTATCATCATATTTATATGTTGTAGTAATAATATCTTTTATCTTTTCCATAGCATCTCCCATTCCTTTACCTTTATAATAATATTTTAGCAAAAAAATGTTATTATGCCAACTGAAAATAATTATTTGCTCTTCATCTTAGATGTTTCATTACTCTTTAAAGATGTAACAACCCATTTATTGTTTTTGATTTTTAATTTAAAACGATAAATGTAAGAATCACCTTTAAATCCACTCTTAGAATCATCATATTTGTTTGATACTTTTTCAATATAGTTTGGAAGTAAGTCATTGTAAATCTTTTTGTAAAGACCAGTCTCACCTTCTGTTAAATAAATCTGCTGAACTTCTGCTGCATGATCTGTTCCATATTTTTCACACTCTTCTTTGAACTCATTGATTACAGTTTTGTCTGTTACAACGCTAACAAGTTCTTTATCTGTGAATGCATATTTAACATCATAATCAACTACTGCTGCTTTGTCTTTAATTGTTACTTTCTTAACTTTGTAAGACTTAATCATATCTTTTTGGAATTTTTTCCAAAGGTTAGTTACTTTTGTTTTAATATCATCACCTACATAAGCTTCTGCACCTGCTCCAAGTGATGCATAAAAAGCTTTATCAGCTGTCTCCATGTTAAAGTTTTTGAAATCATTTTTAGCTGATGAATCAATATCTTTAAGAATTGCATCATAATCTGCATTCTGGCAATCTTTAAGAACTGACTCTGTAGCCTCTGTTACAAGCTCTTTATCGCTTTTTTTGCTTCCTTCGATTTGTGACGAATTACCTAATCCCATAAAACTACAGCCTGTTAAACTTGATGCTACTAAAGCTGTCGCTAAAATAGCTGAAACTATCTTTTTTTTCATTTTATTCTCTCCTTTTTCCTATCTTGTTCTATTTGCGTATTATATCACAACTCAAAAATTTATACAAGTTTATTTAATTTTTATTATTTTTTATTTTTTTAATACTTTTTTTATTTTTTTAATAGTTTTTTAATACTTTTTAGTAAAATTTTTTATTTCAAACCATTCGATGCCTCAATACATTTTTCAACAGCTTCAAAAACTGCACTTCTCATGCCTTCTTTTTCTAATGTTTTTACTGCTTGAATTGTTGTGCCTGCTGGTGAACATACCATATCTTTTAATTCACCAGGATGTTTTTTAGTTTCTAGTACCATTTTTGCACTTCCTAACACTGCTTGTGCCGCGAACTCGTATGCTTGCTTTCTAGGCATACCTCCTAAAACTGCAGCATCTGCCATCGCCTCTATAAACATAAATACATATGCTGGTGAACTTCCACTGACTGCAGTTACGACTCCCATCAAATTTTCTGGTACAACTTCTGTTTTAGAAAATCCCATGCACAATTCTTTTACCATATCAATTTCTTCTTTTTGGACATTACAATTTATACATATGCCCATCATTCCTTCTTTTACCATTGAAGGTGTGTTAGGCATAGCACGAATTATTTTTTTATCCTCACCAAGTTTCTTTTCGTAATAGTTAATATCCTTTCCGGCTGCAATACTAATTATTACGGTATCATTTGATACTTCATTTTTTATTTCTTCTAATATTTCATCCATAAATTGTGGTTTTACTGCTAAAAATAAAATATCTGATTTTTGGGCCACTTCAGCGTTGTTACAACAAACCTTTATTCCAAGTTTGTTTTCTTTGTCTAACGCACTTTCCTTAGATTTTACAGCTGCAAAAATATTTTTACTTTCCACTAGTTTTGATTCAAGAATTCCTGAAATCATTGCAGATCCCATATTTCCACAGCCTATAAATCCAATAATTTTGTTTTCAAAACTCATTTTTACACCTCTTTTTATTAAGATTTAATGACTCTAAATATATTTTAAGCTTTTAATTTTTATTTTAATATAATTTATCTTGATTTTTTATGAACGATAATCTCCATTAATTTTGACATATTCATATGTCAAATCACATCCCCAGGCTTTTGCCTCTTCATGACCTTGTTTCAAATCAACGTTTACATAAATTTCATCTTCTTCAAGAATTATTTTTGCTTTTTCTTCCGAAAATTCAACTCCACTTCCGTTTTGACAAACTACAATCTCACCTGCTTTTGATGCTAAAGTCACATCAACTTTATTAATTTCGAATTCGGCATCGGTATATCCTATTGCGCATAAAATTCTTCCCCAATTGGCATCTTCACCGAAAATTGCACATTTAAATAGCGATGAACCAACAACGCTTTTGGCTACTTTTATAGCAATATCTAAGCTACTTGCACCTTTACAAGTACACTCTATCATTTTTGATGCTCCCTCTCCATCTTTTGCAAGCATTTTGGTCAAATTCATAAGTACGTCATACAACGCTTCGCAAAAAATATCAAATTCTTCCCCTTTGCTTGTTATTTTATTATTTTGGGCTAAACCATTTGCCATAACGCAAAGCATGTCATTCGTTGAGGTATCACCATCTACTGTAAGACAATTATATGTAATTTTAACAATCTTATTTAGGGCTTCTTGCAAAAGTGATTCGTCAATCGCTATATCAGTTGTAACAAAATTCAAGGTAGTAGCCATATTAGGATGAATCATTCCACTTCCCTTAGCCATACCTCCGATTGTACAGACTTTACCATCTAATTCAAACTGAATTGCATATTCTTTTTTTATTGTATCTGTTGTCATTATTGCATGAGCTGCTTCAATATTACCGTTTTTCGATAGACCTTTAACAAGATCAGACACATGACTTTTAATAGGCTCAATTGGTAAAACCTGGCCGATTACACCTGTAGACGCAACAATTACTCGTTCTCGTGGAATTTGTAGTTCATCCGCAATTAATTTGCACATTGCTTCTGCTTTTTCTTTTCCATCTGCATTACAAGTATTTGCATTTTTACTATTTACGATTACTGCTTGAGAAATATTATTTGATTTTTTTAGATTTTCCTTTGTAACGATTATAGGAGCTCCCTTTACTTTATTCTGAGTGTATACAGCAGCTGTCTGACACTCTTCTTTTGAAAAAATAATTCCTAAATCGTTTTTTTCTTTAACCGGATTAAGTCCGCAATTTAATCCATTTGCTTCAAATCCTTGCGAAGCACACACTCCGCCTTCTACCTTTTTAAATTTAAACATTTTCATCTAATCTCCTACTCTAACTAAAAATTATTGTGTTTTATTTTCATTTTTTAACACATAATACCATTTATATATTGCACTGCCTATGATTATAACATAACCTGTAATGCTTAGCCAATCTGGTAATTCTCCAAAGAAGAAAAATCCCCACATAGCCGCAAATATAATCTGTGTATAATCATAAACTGAAATTTCTTTTGCTGGTGCCTTAGTATAAGCCGCTGTTATTGTAAATTGTCCTCCTGCTGCGCCTAATCCTGCACCTATCAAAATTAATGTCTGCTGAATTGTCATTGGCTTATAACTAACAATCAAAAATGGTAGTATTGTTAAACATGAAAACATCGAGAAACAAAATACTATAATTGGTCCTCTTTCCCCTTTTTTTCCTAATTTTCTAACAAATGTATATGCAATACCAGCGCCTAACCCTCCAAGTGCTCCAATAAGCGAATAAACCATATTTATATTGCCATTTGGTTTTATTACAAAAAGAGCTCCTATAAAAGCTATAATTACGCAGCTCCACTCAACTTTATTTGCCTTTTCTTTTAAAATTATAAAAGAAAAAATTATTGCAAAAAAAGGTGATAATTTGTTTAAGATATTAGCATCAGCTAATCCTATTTTGTCAATTGCATAAAAGTTACAAATCAATCCTAAGGTTCCACAAAAACATCTTGCAAAAAGATCACCTAAACTGGATTTTTTTATTTTAAATCCTTCTTTGCTTCTAATCAATGTTACAGAGGCTATAATAGCTGCTACTGCATTTCTAAAAAAAGCCTTTTGCATGGTTGGCAGATTTCCTGAAGCACGAACGCAAAGTGTCATTATGGAAAAGAAAAATCCAGCCATAATTATTAATACAATTCCCTGTTTCTTTTGACTCATTTAAACATCCTTTCTAAATTGTTTATTGTTTTGAATAAATTTATTGCTTATATAATTGAAGCATCTATAGCTTTGTTTTTATACAATAACTATAGATGCTTTATTATAAAACCTATCGTGGCATACGACAACTATGACAAGTAAAGTAAATCACTTGATATTCTTGACTTATCATATTTAATAAATCATTTGCTTTCTCTAATTTATCCTCATCTAAATTAACAAATGGATCGTCTAAAATTAAGAATGATTTATCTAATGGGAACATTGCCTCAACAAGTGCTAGTCTCATGCAAACACCTACTAAGTCCTTATATCCCGCTGATAACCAATCAACTTCTCTATATACACCCTCTTGTTTCATTTTGATAGATATATTAGCGTCTAACTGCCAGTTTTCTTTATCTTCACCTGTTATATGCTGATAATATTTTTTAAATGCGTTATCAACTGGTGTTTTATATCTTGATGTAAATTGTTCTTTTGCCTGTGTTAAAAATTCAATTGTCTTTTCAACAACATTATAATACTCTTGCTCTTTTTCTTGTTCTTTTTCAAGAGTATCAAGTAACTCTAATTTTTCGTCTCTTTCGTCAAGCTGATCTGACAAATCATTCATATGACGATTATATTTTTCAATATCATCTCTAATTTCATTTAAATTAGCATCAATCTCATCAATTCGTCTGTTTAATTCTTCTAAACTGTGATTGATCTTAAATTCTGCTGCAAGATCTTCATCATCATGAGCTTCTTTGAATACTTTTCTAGCTTTTTTTGCATTTTCCATTGCATCTTTAGCTAATTTATACTCAGTAACTTTATTTGTTAAAAATGAGATTTTTTCTGTATAATCTTCTGGTGTATTATCAAGTTCTTCAAAATACTGACGTAAATAATCATAGATTCTTCTATTTAAAATTTCATAATCACGTCTTGCGTTATGATATGTTACATCTTTTTGATGTAAATCATCATAAGTTTCTTTTAAACCTCTTAATTCATAAAGCATTGTTTGATATTTTTCTTCACTTTCAACGCCTAATTCGTAACTAAATAAAAACGCACTAATCTCTTTGTTAATAGATGCAATTTTATTTTCCATTTCTTCAATTTTGATTCTTAATGCAGAAAGTGAGCGCATTTCTCTATCATCTTCATCACGTTTGTTTTGCATGTATCTTGCTAAATCAATTTCTGCAGAACGTTTTTGTTTCTTTGCTGTTAACATAAATACAACTGCAAAAATCATAGCAATAATTGCTACTGCAATAAATGGTGTAAATACTGATTTTTTAGACACATTTACTACTGCAAAAATCAAGAATACAACTGCTATTACAGCTGAAACAACTGCAGCAAAAAATACATTTTTACCTGCACTTTCTACTTTTGGAATATTTTGATTACGTTTTGCCTCATTTGTCTGGAATAAATTTTCTAAATTAGTAAGTTCAACTCTACTATCTGAAAGCTGTGCCTTTAACTTTCTTGTTTCTTCGATTGACTCAATATTGCCGGCAATAGCTTCAAATAACATAGCTTCATCAGCAGCACCGTTATTTAAACGTTCTCCTAATTCATCATATGTTTTTTGTTCTTCATTAGATAATTTATATACATCAGCACTTTGTCCTTGTTTTACTAAATCATGGACATCTGAAGTAAGTTTAGCAATTTCTTCATCAGTTAGACATTCATGTTCAAAGAAATTATCAACCTCTTCAAAGGCTTTTGTTTTTTCATCTTCAATATCACACAATTGCTTGTAGTTATTTTGCTCTGCAATTTTAGTTCCTGCCTCACTTACATATTTTTGTTCTTCTGTAAGTTTTGCACGTTCTTTTTCTAAAAGAATACGTTTGTTTTGCTGATCTTCCATTAAAGTTGCAACTTTTTTGTATTCTGCTTCTCTACTTTCTAATTCTCTTAATTCAATTCTTAGAGTATCAATTTGATCTTTACGTTTTCTAATTGATCCAGTTTTTCTAGTTGGCGATAATTTATTTACAACATCTTTTAATTTTTTTTGTGCATTTTCGTAGTTATTAATATCATTTGTACTTTCTACTACATTACCTAACTTAGCATTAATTTGATCTGAAGTTGAAAAATTACAATCATTTTGTCCAATAAAAATACTCTTTGCGAAAGAATTTCTATCTAAATCAAATAATTCATCACCAAGATGTTTTGTAAAACAATCGACTTCCATGTTAGTATTCATATCATAAATATGAAATTCGTCTGTTTTTTCAGTATTTCCGAACTTTCTAACTACTTTGTAGATTTTATCCTGATGCTCAAACTCTAACTCTCCACCGTAATTTCCACCTTGCCAAGGTTTGTAAATATTTCTTTCTTTTTCGAAAGCGCCTTTTTCCTTTTTATTATCAAAACCATATAACATTGCTTTTAAAAAGGCCGCAAATGTACTCTTTCCGCTTCCATTTTCACCATTAAATACATTTAATGATTTATTGAAACTATAATCTTTATCTTGCAATTTACCAAAATTATCAATGTGGCATTTAATTAATCTCATTATAAGTCCTCCCCAAGTAATGCTTTTATGCCACATTTAATAATGGCATTTTTGTCTTTATCATCAAATTCGTTTTCATCTGAGTTTAAGACTAATCTAATAAATTCACCTTTAAGTGATCTATCTCTTTCATAGTCTTGATATTTTACTGTTTGGGAAGTTCCATCTACAACTTTTACAGTGTAGAATTTACCTTCTAATTTGCCTTCAATAATTCTAGTATTAATATCACTTTCAACATCAACTGTACCTGTTAATGTGATTTTTACCATTGAAGTCTCTGTGTATTCCTTACGTCTTAAAGAATCTTCTACTTTAACTAACGCTTCAATAGTTGTATATACACCCGAAATATCCACTTCTAAATGATGAACATTTCTCTTTGCAAATGGTACAAATTGTGTATTTGCTTCTTTTGTTTCTTCATCGATTTCTAATAAAACAAAACCTTTTTTACCACATTCGTCGAAACCGCGTCCTTCTAAACAACCTGGGTAACAATATCTTCCTCTTGCATCTAAATCATCTTCTTCATATGAATGAATATGACCTAATGCTAAATAATCAATATTTCTACCTCTTAAATTATCAAGGTTAACATTAAAGTCTCTTGGGCTTCCTTCTCCCTCTCTAATCTGTCCGTGTAAAGTCACAATGTTAAATTTTTCAGGATTTAATTTCAAATCATTATATACAGAGTATTGATTATCATCTGATAATTCAAGTCCTGTAATCACGATATCTCCATACTCATATGCTCTCCACTCTTTATTAGAGAATAATTTTAGGTTAGCTGGTAAATCTTCTAAATTTGAAAGGAAGTTATCATGATCATGATTTCCTTTTAAATAAATGAAATCAATGTCTGGATATCCTAAAATTGCTTCTTTTACAACATTTCTTGCTGTTGCCGAAATGTTTCTTGTATCAAATAAATCACCTGCTATTAAAATAGCTTTAACTTCATTTTGTTTTGCATAATCCACCATTTTGGAAAATGTATTTAGTAATTCATCTCTGCGCTCTTTAGCTTGTTCATTAGTAAGATTTGTAGTCATCTTAGAGTCTAGATGAATGTCTGCACAATGTATAATTTTCAATTTTACAACTCCTTTATATAAATCTTAATGTATGTCTTGCTTGTCTGTTTTTGGGTCTAAATTTCAAACTCAAAAAAATCTAATTTTCTCTAAGAGAAATAACTGGGCCACCTTTGTTCTCAATATAATCTCTTGTTATTGTCACTTTACCAATTTGATCATCCTTTGGAATTTCAAACATTATATCAAGCATAAATTTTTCAATAATTGCTCTTAACGCTCTTGCACCAACTTTCTTCTCCTTAGCTTTTTGAGCAATACAACGTAGCGCATCTTCTTCAAATTCTAGCTTAACCTCATCCATATCAAGCAATTTAATATATTGCTTAATAATAGCATTTTTTGGTTCTGACAATATTTTAACCAACATATCTTCTGTTAAAGCTTCTAGAGAAAAAAGAATAGGTAAACGTCCAATAAACTCTGGAATCATACCAAAATTTCTAACATCTTCTACTGTAACTTTTTGTAAAATATTATCATCTTTATCGTATTTATCTTTTAAATCAGCATGGAATCCAATCGATGCCTGCTTATTTAATCTTTCTTTAATAATGTCTTCTATTCCTGGGAAAGCACCACCACAAATAAATAGAATATCTTTTGTATTTATCATTGTCATTGGTACCATCGCATTTTTACTAGTTGCACCAACTGGGACTTCTACCTCAGCTCCTTCTAGAAGTTTTAGCATTCCCTGTTGAACAGACTCTCCACTTACATCTCTTTGGTTAGTATTCTTTTTCTTTGCAATCTTATCAATTTCATCTACAAAAATAATACCATGTTCTGCCCTTTCTACATCATTGTCTGCCGCTGCAAGTAATTTACTTACAACACTTTCAATGTCATCACCGATATAACCAGCCTCTGTAAGAGATGTTGCATCTGTAATAGCTAATGGTACATCTAATAACTTAGCTAATGTCTTAACTAAATATGTTTTACCCGAACCTGTTGGTCCAATCATTAACATATTAGATTTTTCGATTTCTATACCGTCATCTATTTTATTTTTATCATCCATAACTCTTTTATAATGATTATAAACAGCTACAGACATTACCTTTTTAGCATAATCTTGTCCAACTACATATTCATCTAATTTTTCTTTAATTTTATGTGGTGCTGGAATAGAATTAATGTCTAAAACAGGTTTTTCTTTTTTTACTTCTTTGGTGCGTTTTTTTAATCTCTGACTTTTAGGTACATCAGATTTTAAATCACTTAGATTCAAAAAGCTAACACCTGGAATATCTGAAAACTCTCCATATTTTAAAAACGGATCATCCATTCTATTAGGTGTAGTCTTCATCATATCTAAAGTTCTTTGCATACAATCAGTACATAAACTAAAAGCGTTTGGAATATGTAATAACTTACCAACTACACTTTCTGGCCTACGACAAAATGAACATACTTCTTCATAATCATCATCATCTTTATCTTTATCTTGATTATCATTCTGATTGTTCTTGACATTTTTATCCGAATGATTATCTATTGCCCCGTCAGTTTCGTACTTGTCACTATCAATATCTTTATTATTTTTTTCAAAAGAATCCTGATTAACATTATTCTTTTGAGAATCAACATCTATATTTTTTTCAAATTCTGTATTATTACTCGAATTGAGTTTAGAATTATCATTTTGATCAATGCTATCCGAATCTACTTCTCTATAATCTTCTCTCATCTTAACCACCTTTCCCTATTTTATTTATATTAACCTATTAAATTTTTAATTACTCAATATTTGCATATCTTTTCTTTAAAAATGCATACATTCAGTAAATCTATATTAAATCTCAATTTAATAAATCATATTGTCTTTATAATGTCTAATTTGTTACAACATTTAACTGCATAACAAACCTATACTATCATATTATAATTCGTAATGTAAAATAAAACAACACAAAATAAAAAATGGTTAGGAAAACCCAACCATTTTTAAATATTCAAATCAATTATAATGTAACTTAGCAGAACGATAAGCCGGGTTATGTCGTGGATGATCATCTATCTAGGATAACTGTTACCAATTACCTCAAGCAACCTACCTTAAGCTAGCGGGCCACGTCAACGCTTATATTCGGTTTTGCTTCAAATGGGGTTTACATGTGCCCATCTTGTTACCAAAATGGCGGTAGTCTCTTACACTGCCTTTCCACCCTTACCACTAATGTGGCGGTTTATTTCTGTTGCACTGTCCTGAGGGTTTCCCCTACCGGCCGTTAACCGGCATCCTGCCCTATGAAGCCCGGACTTTCCTCACCTGCGACCTTTCGGTACTAGCAGCTGCGATCACCTGTCCTGCATATTAACGTTTTAATTATACTCTTCTTTTGGTATTTTTTCAAGTACAATTTCTCTTAATATAATCTAAACATTAAAACAGCTTCCACCTATAAACTCACGTAACAAAGAATTTTTATTTACGCTATCAGCAGGTAAAGGCACTACGTAATCTAATAGTTTAAGTAATCTTTTTGCTTCAAAATATTCTGGACAATCTCTTGGAATTCCAAATAAAAGAGGTTCTGCATAAACTTTTAATACAGCAATTTCATAAACTAATGCTGAATTAAACATAACGTCTGCATTTTCCTGGAATGGGAAGATATATTTTTCTTCACCTCTTCTTACGGATTTCCACATTGCTATTGTCTCTCTTGCTGTTGTATTTCTTGTTCTAGCATCTCTTACGATTCTTCGAAGCAATCTTCCATCTGTTGTTGGTAAAGGATTTAATTCATCAATAGCAAGATGAGTTAATGCTGATATATATATTTTGAATTTACTTTCTATTGGTAAAGAATATGAAAGTCGATCATCTAATCCGTGTATACCTTCTATAACAAGAACATCATTTTCGCCTAATTTTAATGTATTACCTCTATACTCTCTCTTACCTGTTTTAAAATTAAATGTTGGCATCATGACTTCCTCGCCATTTAATAAAGCTATCATATCCTCATTAAACTTATCTATGTCTAAAGCTTCTAAACATTCAAAATCGTAATTTCCATTTTCATCCTTTGGCGTATCTACTCTATCAACATAGTAATCATCTAAACCTATTGGATGAGGTGTTATTCCTTTTGCCGATAATTGTATTGATAAACGGTGTGAAAAAGATGTTTTTCCTGATGAGGATGGTCCTGCTATCATAATAAATTTTTTTCTACGATCTTCACTTATTGTAGAAGCTATTTTTCCAATTCTTTCTTCCATCAAAGCTTCTTGTACTAAAATAATATCTTCTCCACGACCATTAGAAATTTCATCATTAAGCGAGCCAATAGTACCAAATCCTAACATATTACTCCACTGTTTCGAAGCTTTCATAACAGAAAATAATTTATCATAAGGTTCGAATTTTTCAATTTCTGTACTATGTGGTCCTGGCAATTGCAAAATAAAGCCCTCTTTATATGGAATCAAATCAAAATACTTCAAGAAACTTGTATTAGGCACCATGTATCCATATGAATAATCTTTCATGCCATCTAAATCATATATATTAACCCTTGATGAACGTCTGTAATGTAATAATCTCTCCTTATCCGTCATTTGAATATTCTTAAAAAGCTCTTCTGCTTCAACGCTTTTTAGAGATTCTTTTTTAATCGGAATACATTGTTTACATACTTTTTTCATCTCTGTTTTTAATTTATCTAAATTTTCTTGTGTTGGTTTTTCATGCGTGAACACACAATACAGACCTTTACCTAATGAATAACAAACTCGAACTTTATTATTTTTGATTCCCCAGATATTATCTATGGACTTTTGCATCAAAAAAACGACGCCTCTTTCATACGTACGTCTACCGTCTTTATCTTCAATTGTTAAAAAGGAGATTGTTGAATCTCCTTTTATTTCTTTTGCAAGTTCTCGCAACCTACCATTGCATATTGCTAACATAATAGGTCTTGAAAACTTATCTTGAAATTTTTGTGCTAATTCTAATAATGTTGTGTTTTTATTTAATGTCACTCTTTCTTCTCCGTTAGAAAGCTTGACAACTACATTAATTTCCTGCATTCTTTATCGCCCCCAAAATTGAATATGCAGATTCATTATAGTGTATTTCTCGTGACACTTCTTGTTTTCTCTTTCTAACTGATTCAGAATCCTGCTGTAAAACTAAGGATTGTAATATAAATGTCAATTTTCTATACTGATGAACCAAAAATTTTCTTAAAACCGGATTACCATTTTTAAGAAGTAATGGTCCGTAGATATCACATGTAGTGATTACATTTTCATTTTTGTCTAACCAAAAGTCATCTTGATCAACCGGAATCGCTTTGATGATTGGATAATATTTTCCATCCTCCAAAATCATATCCTCATCAACAATTTTATAACGATTTACTCTGAGGTATTGTCTTACTTTTCTAACCTCTGATTGTGGCTGTAGAATAAGTTCTTTCGCATTGCGACATATCTCTTCGCCTTCTGTCAAAATATGTATTGTAAGCTCGCCACCCATTCCTGCAATCAAAATACTATCAACTTCGTTTACTTTTAATGCTTCAACACCATCAGAAATACGTGTTTCGATAGAATCTTGCATTCCGTATAAATTAATATTTTCATTTGCTCTCTTTAGTGGTCCCTCATTTATGTCAACCGCAATAGCTTTTGGTATTTTTTCTCTTTGTATAAGAGCAATTGGAACATATCCATGATCTGTTCCAACATCTGCTAAAATATTACCAGGCGTAACCATAGCAGCAACTGCTCTCATACGTTTTGACAACTTTAACATTTTACTCTAAATAATCCTTTAATTTACGGCTTCTGCTAGGATGACGCAGTTTTCTTAAAGCTTTTGCTTCAATTTGTCTTATACGTTCTCTTGTAACATTGAACTCTTTACCTACCTCTTCTAGAGTTCTCGCACGTCCATCTTCTAGTCCGAAACGTAAAGTCAAAACTTTTTGTTCTCTTTCAGTTAAAGTTCCAAGAACTTCTCCTAATTGTTCTTTAAGTAATGTAAATGCTGCTGCCTCTGCTGGAACAGGTACATTTTCATCACGGATGAAGTCTCCAAGATGTGAATCTTCTTCTTCACCAATAGGAGTTTCAAGAGATACTGGCTCTTGTGAAATCTTCAAGATTTCTCTAACTCTTTCTACTGGCATATTTAATTCTTTTGCAATTTCTTCAGGAGATGGTTCTCTTCCTAATTCCTGAAGAAGCTGTCTTGATACTCTAATAAGTTTATTAATAGTCTCTACCATATGTACTGGAATTCTGATTGTTCTTGCCTGATCAGCAATAGCTCTTGTAATAGCTTGACGAATCCACCATGTTGCATATGTTGAAAATTTATATCCTTTATTATAATCAAACTTTTCTACTGCTTTGATAAGACCAAGATTTCCCTCTTGAATCAAATCAAGGAAAAGCATTCCTCTACCAACATATCTTTTAGCAATACTTACTACTAATCTAAGGTTGGCTTCAGCTAATCTCTTCTTAGCATCAGAACCTCTATCTACAGCTAACTGTAAAGGCTTAATTTTTTCTCTAAGTTCTATTTTGTCTACATCTAATTCTGCTTCAAAAAGTTGTTTCTTAAGTTCTTTTAATGGTTCAATTGCTGCCTGTCCATCTTCCATTCTTTTGGCTAATTGAATTTCTTCATCAGCTGTTAAAAGTGGAACTTTACCAATCTCTTTTAAATACATACGAACTGGATCTTCAACGCTTACACCTTCTGGAATAGATAAATCGAGATTTTCCATCTCAACATCATCTTCATCACTACTTAAAAGTGCATCATCATCAATGTCATATGCGTCAGTATCACCATCATGTGTTCTTAATACGTCGATACCGTTTTTTTCTAAATAATCAAGTACAAGTTCAAATTTATCAGCATCTAGTTGCATATCTTCAAAGAAATCACTAATCTCATTATATTCTAAGATGTTATTCTTTCTTTTAGCCAAGCTTTTCAATTCTTGAAGTCTTTTTTGAAAATCTTCAATCATTTCTGGGGTTAAAGCTTTTGAATTCTTTTTTGCTACTTTTTTGTTTGCCATTATTAACTTCCTCTCAACTTTCTTTTCGCCTTAAAAGTAAATTTAACTTTAAAGACTAAATTGCATTTTTTCTATATTTTCAAGTTCTTTTTTGTCATTAATAACTTCCATCAATCCTTTTAGATCTGTTGGGTCTAATGCATTAGAACGTACTGAAATACTATTTTGCTTTATTCTTATTACTGTCTCTTTTAATGCCTTTTCCTTATCACTTTTTGAAGATAATTTTTGAATTTTAGCATTAAAAAGTGATGCAACCTCACGTTGTTCTTCTTCACTATCAAACATACTTATAATTCTAGCGGCGTTAACTACACCACTTTCTTCGTATTGACTAAACACTTCAGTTGCGACCTTTAGATAAAGCTCTTGGGTAAAATCACTTGGACTTATATATTTTTTAATAATAGGGTATAACTTTTCATCTTCAATAAGCCAAGTAAGCATAAGTTTTTGGGATTGTCTCATGCCATCTTCTCTTTGTTTTTTTACTGTGTGGCTATTTCTAATCTCTTGTGGCCTCTTATAGCCACCAAGCTTTATTGCCATATTTACAACCATTTTTCTTAAATCTTCATAAGAAATATGGTATTTTTTAGCTACTGCTTCTATGTAATTGTTTCTTTCTAATTCTTCTGAAAAGCCTAATAACTTCTTTGCAACCTCTTGGAAAAACTTAGTCTTTCCATCTGGATCATTTAAATCAAAGTTATCTTGAAGAATTCTAATTTCAAACATGAAACTATTTTCTGCCTGTTGAATCCTCTTTTCGTATTCTTCAGCTCCAAGATTTTTAATAAATTCATCTGGATCTTTATATGGTTTCATATTGATAACTTTTGTGGTAATTCCAACTTCATTCAAAATTGGAATTGCTCTAAGAGCAGCTTTAACTCCTGCCCCATCACTATCGTACGTAAGATAAACTGCCTTAGTATATCTTTTTAACAAACTTGCATGTCCACTCGTTAATGCAGTTCCTAGTGATGCAACTGCATTATCAAAACCAGCCTGATGTAATGAAATAACATCCATATAGCCTTCACATAACAATAAATATTCTCGTCTACTTGCTCTAGCAAAATTTAAGCCGTACAAATTTCGTCCTTTATCAAAAACCTTTGTTTCTGGTGAATTAAGATATTTAGGTTCACCATCTCCCATAACACGCCCACCAAAGCCAATAACTTTGTTGTGCGCATCCATAATAGGAAACATAGCTCTATTCCAAAATCTGTCATAAACACCTTTAGATTCTTTGATAGTAATTAAACCAGATTGTCTTAGAATTTCATCATCATATCCTTTTTGTTTCAAATATCTGTACAAATCGTCGCTATATTGGTCCGAATATCCAAGTCCAAACTTACGCATTGTTTCAGGTGATAATTGCCTTTTTTCAAAATATTTACTAGCCATCTCACCTCTTGGGGAACGAAGTAGCGTATAAAAATACTTAGCCGCTTCTTTATTTATTTCAAGCAATACAGCCTTCTCATTTGCCTTCATCTTTTGTTCGGCAGTCATTTCATATTGAGGCAATGTTATATTTGCCCTTTCTGCGAGATATTCCATGGACTCCTTAAATGAAAAGTTCTCATATTGCATTAAAAACGTAAAAACATTACCGCCTGCTCCACAACCAAAGCAATAATACATCTGCTTATTAGGAGAAACTGAAAAAGATCCTGTTTTTTCGTTGTGGAACGGACACAAGCCAAAATAGGAACTACCCTTCTTTTTTAATCTAACGTAATTACCTATTACATCAACTATGTCATTACTTTGTCTTACTTCTTCTATTAAATCATCTGAATAAAACGGCATCTAAGTCCTCCTTCCTGCAAAAAAATCACGTCAGCACCGTTTTTTCACGTTATTTTTACTAACATTACACTTTTAACTATCGCCAACTTGCCATTCTTTCGGCAAAAAATGACTACTAAATGTGCTAATTGCAAATTGATCGGTCATTCCTGCGATGTAATCACAAACTACCCTGCCTTTTTTAGTACCATCTTCTAACATATCTAAATACTTCTTTGGCAATTGTTCTATATGATTACCTTCCATATAGTAGTAGTAGAGTTGCTCTAAAAGTGCCATTGCTTTTCCTTCTTCTCTTTTTGCAACCGGATTAGTATACACATTTTTAAACATAAATTTTCTTAAGTCAAACAGAGCCTCATTTGTCTCTTTTGACAACACAATATCATCCCTATCCATACTATTAATTATAATATCATGAATAAGATGATCTAAACGACTTTTAGTATCATATCCCAAAGTCTTTCGGATTTCAAGAGGTATATCATCTTCGCACAAAATTTTTGCACGTATTGCATCATCAAAATCCGAATTAACATATGCAATTTTATCTGACAATCTAACAATCTTACCTTCTAAAGTATGAGGTTTAGTATGCGTTTGATGGTTTAAAATACCATCTCTAACCTCCCAAGTTAGATTCAATCCTTTGCCTGATTTCTCAAGTTTATCCACTATCCTTAGACTTTGAACATTATGTTCAAAACCACCTTCATATACCTTATTTAAAACGAACTCTCCCGCATGTCCAAAAGGCGTATGTCCTAAATCATGTCCTAGTGCTATCGCCTCAACTAAATCTTCATTTAATCTGAGAGCTTTTGCAATCGTTCTAGCATTTTGAGATACCTCTAAGGTATGTGATAATCTTGTTCTATAATGATCGCCCTTTGGGGTAAGAAAAACTTGTGTTTTATTTTTTAATCTTCTAAAAGATTTACTGTGAAGTATTCTATCTCTATCTCTTTGAAAAACAGGACGAATATCACATTGTTCTTCTTGAACTAGACGACCTTTAGAATTAATACTTAAGCATGCAAATTGACTTAAGTTCTCTTTTTCCATCTTTTCTATTTGTTCTCGAATAGTCATTTTTACAACTCCTTCTTCAAAAAACGCTTTAGAGAACAACCTACACTATTAATATTCTATACTAAAATGCCATTTCCTTTTTTTCTTGAAAAAAATTATTTTTTTATTGTTTTCAATGGCTGATTAATGTTGCCTCCTAAAATATCTAAAAGTTCCTTTAATTCAATTCCTGTTATTTGATTTTTATAATTTCCAAAGTAGAATTTATTATTTTTCACCAAAATACATCCTACCCAGTTTCCATTTACTATTTCGGATCCATTTACACTTTTACTTTCTTGATAGCTTCTTATAGTAAAATATGTATCATAGCTTTTAAAATCATTGGGATTGTATTTAATTTTACCAAATCTTTCAACTAGTCTTTCAACAAAACCTTTCTCGATGATCGTATATCCTGTTTTGTCTGCACCATAGCTAGTTTCATTTATCCAGTCTTCATCCCACAAGACAAAAACCTTATCTTGCTTATAAAATGCCTCTTTTTCAACTTTATCAACTCGTTTATATGAATTATAATCAGCCCCACTCATCTCTAAGCAGTACTTATATTTCGGATCGTCATTCATGTTTTTGTATAACATGTTTCCAATTGTCAACTTATATAACTGTGTTTGGCAATTTTGGCCTTTATATCCTAAATATCCAAGAGGTTTGCCTCCATTTTTGTCAAAATTAAAGGTCTCATCTATAGGAACATAAATTTTATTCTTATAGCAAATTGGTCCAAAAGCTTTATCATTCGTCAAGCATTCTGCCACTTTAACATAAGAAACACCTTCTTCGTCTTGAATGTTGTATTTTATTATTTTACCAATTTTTACCAAACCAACGCCTAAGCAAAAAATAGCAAATAATACACTAACAGTAATTTTTAGTTTTTTAATTTTATGTGCTTTTTTCTCTTCTTGACTCAGTTCAATATACTCTTTTATTTTTTTTAGTTTTTTATTCGAGGTATTAACCTTACTAGGAGCATATATCACATGACTTATTTTTCTTACAAGCAGAACAATAAGTGCAAGACCTATGCCCATCAAACCTATTATTCCTGTTGCCACAAGTCGTCTTGGCATATGACATACAAGCATATAATCTAATAATGTTTTAATATGCATTCTTCGATTCTTCTGTGGTAAAAAGCTTCCACATGTCACAATTATAACTTTACATACAACATAAAATATTCCACTATCAATCAATAAATACAACATAAAAAATCTTTTTGTTTTTATTACTACAAGCGGAAAAAGTGATATTGCAAATGCTGCCACAATAATCCATGCTATAAAATACGCCCATCTTTCAAACAACGAGCTACCATAAATTGAATCAATATACTCGCCTGGGGACATTCCATTTAGGTTCGACCATCCAATCATTCGTGAAGCAACTACCATTATTTTTACAATTCCCCACGAAACCATAAAAATTAATATATAGCCACACAAAATATAATCAACTTCTTTTCGACTACCTATCGGAAGCGTATGGCAAATGTTACTTTTAGACTTTGCCACAAGTCTCATTATATAGTAAGAAAGTAATATTCCTGACCATATTGGTAGACCTCCCATTCCTCCTATTAATTCATTCGAAAAAATCATACAATAAATTGCAAGTAACAACGAAACTATTGCATGAATTTCCGTTTCTTCTCCTCTTCCTTTTAACTGAAAATATCTAAGCATAATATTCTTCCTCTAAAATTATCTCTGTTATCACTATATCTAATACTATCTCATAGTACTTGTCTAATAACTTCTTGTAGCACTATTCTAATACAATCTTATAGCATTATCTTTAATTCTAACTCATTTTTGAATTCAACTCAAATATGCGATCTGCCAATTGCTTTATAGCATCTTTATCGCTTGTCAAAAATAAAATAGCTAATTTTTTCTTTAATATTGCTTCTTTAATCAAATTATTTATTTGGTTTATTTTATCTTTTTCTATTCCTATTTTCAAATCATCTAAAACGAGAATTTGTGTGTTTCGATTTAAGGCTATCAAAAGTGACAAAACCTTTAAATCACTCTTAGAATAATTTTTTAATCTAGTTTTAAAATCTAGTTTTTCTCTTTTAGCATCAAGCAAAAAATTTTCAAAATCAAAATTTTTGTCTAATTTTTTGATTGCCTTAGCTAATGTTTCTATCTTCAAATTTAGATTAAAATTAGGTGTGTCATATATAATAGATATTTTCTCTTTTATCAAAATCTCGTCATCTCTCATACTTTGCCCAAAATATAAAATCTCTCCATATTCTGGCTCTAAGGCATTACCAATTAGCATCGCAAGTGTTGTCTTTCCCATACCAGGCGAAGCATAAACTCCTAGCACCTCATTCGAATCAACATACAAATTTAAATCTTTAATTGAAAAATATCCTTTACTATAGTAAAGATTCTTAATTTCTAAAGCATGTGAAGTACTTGACATACCTTACCTCCTAATTTTCAAAAAATATAATCTACCCCGTAATATAATTTAAAATTCTTAATTTTAGATAAAAAAAAAGGAAACCTCAAGGTTTCCTATACGTTTTAAATAATGCGGAAGAAGGGAATCGAACCCTCACGATCGCAATGATCACAAGATCCTTAGTCTTGCTCGTCTGCCAGTTCCGACACTTCCGCAGCTGTTTTATTTACTGTCGCTCGCTGTCGACTTGATTATAATAACAAATTAGCCAACCATTGTCAACACTTTTTTTAAAAAAAATTTATTTTTTTTATAAACCCCTACGTCTAACATACCTTTTTTACAAGAATCTCTTCTTATTCTTAGATATGTAAACGTAGGTAAAATTTTAATCAAATTAAATTAGATAACATTTACTTAAGATTATCTTAACCAAATTTAATTAGATAACATTTACTTAAGATTATTTTAATCAAATTTAATTAAATAACATTCACTAAAAATTATATTGCACCAATATCACTAGTCAGAATTAACCAGCAACAACAATTCCGCCATTATTAGCATACATTGTAGATACTCCAGCTGTTGGTACTATTATAATTTCTGCAAAGTTTAATTTTTCTTCTAATAATTTCTTTACATATTCTGCTCTTTCAGGGCAATTACAATGAGAAATAGCTATTCTTCTTTCTTCAGGATTTGGAGTATTCTCTGCTATACAATCCACCATTTTAGCCAAAGCTTTCTTCATTCCTCTTCCCTGACCAAGCTGCTGAATTGATCCCTCGTCTGTTGATCCCATTACTGGCTTAATGTTTAATGTGTTTGCAATAAATGCTTTAACATTGCTTAATCTTCCAGCCTTACGTAATGTTTCTAATGTTTCAAGGACAAAATATGTACTAATTGAATCAGTATATTTTTCAATCTCTTCAACTATTTTTTCAAAAGGCATTCCTTGTTCTTCGAATTCTCTTATCTTCATTCCGATTACAGTCTGACCGATTGACGCAGAACGAGAATTTACAACATAGATATTCTTTTGTGTTCCATTTTCATCCTCATAAAGGTTCTTTGCAAGAACTGCACTATTATATGAACCTGATAGCTTTGAAGATAATGTAATAACAAAAATATCATCATAATCGCCTTCAAATTCTTTCATATATCTTTCTGGGGATGGACATGCAGATTTTGGTCCTACTGGACTTTCTTCAACTCTCTTAATAAAGTCAAGCTGATCAAAAGTCTCATCATCCACAATATGGTATCCATCTATTTCTAACTCAAGTGGGACGTTAACAAAATGCCCATCTTTTTTTAATTCTTCTGTAAGCTCTCCACAACTATCAATAATTATTTTGTACATTAATGATATCTCCTTATTTTATATGTTTAGTATTTACAACGAAATATATTGTTATTCTTTTCTAGTATATGTAGTTTTAAAAACTACTTACATTCCATGCTTATCATAACACTTTTTTTATGTTTTGAAAAGCTAAAATATTCTATCCCTTATATTTTCGTTAAATATATGTACAAAATTAATTAAATTTTTTTATTTTTCAGTAAAAAAAGCAAGAATAAACTCATATAAAGCCTCTTGATCCTTAGTTCCCATAAGTTCTCTTACAGAATGCATTGCAAGTAATGGTACACCTATATCTACAACTTTAATAGGCAATAGTGTTGATGCAATTGACCCTAATGTTCCTCCACCTCTAACATCTGATCTATTAACAAATCTTTGATATGGAATTTTATTTTTTTCACAAATTTGTTGAACAATAGCAATTGCCTTAGCATCTGTGGCATAAGATTGTGAACATGCTTCTTTAATACAAAATCCTTTTCCTAAAACAGGATGGTTAGTTATATCCATTTTTTCTGCTTTATTTGGATGTAATCCATGCGCAACATCAACTGAAAGCATCATTGCATTATACATATCAGCTTGAATCTCTTCTTCATTTAAATCTAAATTTGCAAGAATTCTTCTTAACATATCATGCAACATAATTGATCCAGCACCTTGTTTAGTCGAACTTCCTATTTCTTCATGATCAAATAATGCAATTAAATTAATTCCTTCTTTTCTATCATTATTAATAATAGCTGATAATAAAGCAGATGCTGAAGTTAAATTATCTAATCTTGGAGATGAAATCATTGTATCTTTAACACCAACAAAACATGGCTCTTCTGTTGCAAAAACAGATAATTCGAAATCTAAAATATCTTCAACATCAACCTTTAATTCCTCTGCTAAAAATTCCATGAAATATTTAGTTTCTCTTTGTTCTTCTGAAAGGAGATCTACAATAGGCATTGTATCAATTTGTTTATTTAACTCTACTCCTTTATTAACATCTCTATTCATGTGAATTGCTAAATTAGGAATTGTAAGAATAGGTTTTGTCGCTCTATAATTAACAATTTTAGGTTCAAAAACATTATCGCTTCTAAGTGCAATTTTTCCTGCTACAGAAAGTGGTCTATCTAGCCATGTATTAATAATTAAGCCTCCATAACTTTCTGTGTTAATCTGGCCATATCCTTCTTTATTAAAATCAGGATTTGGTTTAATTCTAAAACATGGATAATCTGTATGTGCTGCCGCCATTCTAATCATTTGATTTTTATCAAAATTTTTGCCTACGGTAAAAGCAAAAATTGTGCTTCCGTGGTGATCAACAAAATATTTTTTCCCTTTTTCTAATTTCCAATTTGCTCCGTATGAAAGCTCACAAAAACCAGCTTTTTCTAGACGTTTTCTTGATTCTTCTATTACCCCAAATGGAGATACTCCCATTTTTACCATAGAAAATAAATTATCGATTTCTAAATTATTAAATTCCATAAATATAACCTCTTTTCAAATTTTTGCAATATAACAATAATCATTCACTATATTATTTTTTATATATTATTTTTTATATATTATTTTTTATATATTATTTTATATATCTTATTCAGCTTATATATTTTTATATCATGCTTCTCTCAATAATGATTTTTGTTATATTACATTACTTTATTTATTATACGTTCTGTCATTATAAACTTCTACAACTATTTTTTGATTTATGCTATAATTCTAGTTGACTTTTTATAAGTTGTTAATTGATTTTGAAAGGAAAATTATTAATGATAGTAGTTCAAATAAAAAATATTAAAAATTTTATGAACAATTTACTTTTAAGTGACATGTTTGATCACTTTTTATTACAAGAAACAACAATTGTAAATGGTGCTAGCTATGTAATCGATGGTCACGTTAACAAAGACTTATATAATACTGAAGAATTAGAAAGTTTAGGTGTATTAGATTCTTCTTTTTTCCCATATAGTCAAATCCGACCAAAATGTCTATCAATTGTAAAAGGTAAACACACTCCAGGATATTTTAAATTTGTATTTTTACTTTCACCTACTAATTTGGAAAAAACTTTATCCTCAATTGAGACAACTTACACTCCCTTAGATGTTTCTGGTATGTTTTTAAATATAAAATTTCAAAACGGAATTTTAACTCTAACTACGGGAATTTCTTACAAAACATTTAATATTGATAAATCTTTAGACAACGAATGGGATCGCCTTGTTCGAATTTTCTTAAGCAAAAATAATATTGACTTTGATATATTATAAATACGAACATATCTGAGATATTTTTTCAAGAGTTATAATATACAAAAAATTCTTTGCAATTTAGATATTTTTGATAATTTTTGAAAATAGTTGTTTTTTTTCATGATATTACTTTACTTTTCGAAATACTTATGATATTCTAAAATCAGTTGCAGAAGCAACATTATATATTGGAGGTATTATAAGATGAACAAAGGTACAGTTAAATGGTTTAATAATCAGAAAGGTTACGGATTTATCACAGCCGAAGACGGTCATGATGTATTCGTGCACTACTCAGGACTTAATATGGAAGGATTCAAATCTCTTGAAGAGGGAGCTTCAGTAGAATTTGAAATCGCTGATGGTGCAAAAGGACCACAAGCTACCAATGTTACTGTAGTTAAATAATTAATTTATTTTTTCATTTTTTCTTTTATATTAACACTATAATTTTTAAAACACATGTTTAAAATTTTTTATTTAATTACACACGACGATAATCAATAGTTTTTTGTACCTATTCTTTTTATATAAATTGGATTATTTATTGGGGGAATATGATATAAGGACATGATTAAGAAGGGGGTAAGAGACCTTGCAATTTTGCAGGGTCTTTTACTTTTTTATTTTTAAATATTTAATACACATCTTAAAGTCGTCGTCTTTATACTCAGAGATTGCGTCTTTTTTATTTTTAAATATTTAATGCACATCTTAAAGATAATGTAAGCCTTAGATATAAAAAAATAAAAGTTGGAACGATATTCTTTACCATTCCAACTTTTATGAACCTAAAACTTTTTTAAAGAATCTCTTCTTATAAAAAATAGAAAATTATTATATACAAGTGAATCTTTACATACACTGTAAAAATCACCTATACTCTCTTTTTATTATATTTTCTTTTAACTTTTACATCCTCTACACTCTACTCTCTGTGCATTGAGAATGAATCCATATCGTAATTCTTTAAATTTTCATGAATATTTCTATCATCAGCCTTAGCTAATAAGTTTTCTCTTTGTTTTCTTGTCTTAATTTGATCTGCAAATGAGCTTGGTCCACCTACGCAACCACCTTCACATACCATACCTTCAATGAAATCTTCTGGTAATTTTCCGACTTTCATGAGCAATAATGCTTTCTTACATTCTGCTGCACCGTTTGCCTTGCAAACTGTTGCTGCAATTTCATCATCACTCTCGCGCAAGCTCTGTAGCACTGCTTCTGTAACACCGCCTGAATTAGCAAAACGTTTGCCATAAATTGATGACTCTTGATATTTACATTCTTCATCTGGCTCTAATGCTACACCTTTTGCTTTCATAATTGCACGTATTTCCGAATATGTTAAAACATAATCAGCATTGTTCTCAATTCCTTGTTCTGCTGCTTCTGATTTTTTTGCAATACATGGTCCAATAAATACTGTTACACAATCTGGTTCTTTTGCCTTTAATAATCTTGATATTGCCGCCATAGGTGATACGGTAGTTGAAATGGCATCAGCAATTTCAGGATAATGTTTACGAACCATATTAACAAATGCTGGACAGCATGAAGTTACTTTCTTTTTACCATCTTTATATGCTTCTGCCCACTCTTCTGCTTCATAAGCAGCTGTCATATCGCCACCTAATCCAACTTCAACGAAATCGTCAAATCCAACTTCCTTCATAGCTTTTTTCCAGCTATTCATTGTAATTTTTTCCCCAAATTGACCTTCAGTTGCTGGTGCGGCCATTGCATAAACTTTTTTGCCTTCTGCTTTAATAGCTTCTATAACTTGTACAATAGATGTTTTAGAACCAATTGCACCGAATGGACAGCTATGGATACATTTACCACATCTGATACATTTTTTATCATCAATTACTGAGATTCCATACTCATCGTATGTAATTGCATCCACTGGGCAACTAAATTTACATGGTCTCTTAACATGCGCAATCGCATTATAAGGACATGCTTTAGCACACATACCACACTCTTTACATTTTGTGGAATCAATGTGCGATCTTGTAGCTCCTGGTTCAATTGCACCAAATTTACAAGCATTAATACAAGCCTTTCCTAAACAATTTTGACAGTTATCAGTTACTGTGTAACTTGAAATAGGACAGTCTTCACAAGCTGCATGAATAACCTGAATCAAATTAGGATTATCATCTGTTCCAGCTGACTTTCCTTCAGCCAATCTCACACGTTGTCTGATAATTTCCCTTTCCTTGTAAATACAGCATCGAAATTGTGCCTGAGGTCCAGGTATCAAATCAAACGGTATGCTGTCTCTACGTTCCTCTAAATCACCTTTAAATGCATGTTTTGCAACCTCATACAAAACCGCATGTTTAATTTTAATTACATTTTCGTCTGCGTACATATCTTCTCCCTTATGTTTGTTAAAAATTCAACCATATCAACTATATTTTACAACAAATCAATATATTTTTCTAGTAATGTACTAATATAAATACAATTTTTAATGATTATTTTGTAATTTTCAACAAAAATCAAGAGATGCAGCACGCTTTATTTTAGGCATTTTATCCTATTCTCTTCTCAAAGCCTCAATTGGTTCTAATTTTGCTGCTTTATATGATGGAATAATTCCAAAAATAATTCCAATTACCATAGAAAACGCAACCGCAACAATGGCAGAAATAACGTCTATTTGTATTGGTAGCTTATTAATTTTAGATACTACTTCTGCTAATCCAATTCCAGCAAGAACACCCATAATTCCACCTATACTTGTTAAAACGACTGACTCTGTCAAAAATTGTCCTAATATTGTAATTTTCTTCGCTCCAATTGCTTTTTTTAGGCCAATCTCACTAGTTCTTTCTGTTACTGAAACAAGCATGATATTCATAACACCAATTCCACCAACTAATAGCGAAATACCTGCTATCCATATTAACATCATATTTGTTGATTCTTCTAATTCTTGTATTTTTTTTGCTTGCTCAAGTAAATTTTGTGCTTTATATTTAATCGAAGTATCGTTTGCTGTTATATTATTATTTAATTTTTTAGCAGCAAGCTTACCAACCGATGTTAAATTTGATGTTTTATCAACTTTTAAAACAACATTACTTGGTTCATCATACTGATACGGAATTTGCCAAGTTGTATTAGGTATAAAAATCCTAGAAACTTTATTAGCATAATATGTATAATAATCGTCTACACTATTAATTACTGGTTTAAATTCCTTTTTATCTTTCACAATTCCAATTACAGTGTAGGGTTCTTTTTTTATTTCAATAGTCTTTCCTATTGAACTTTCACCTTGAAAAAGAACTTTCTCTGCTGTTGTATCTAATATAACAACTTTACGATATTTGTTAAAATCATTTTTTGAAAAAATTCTTCCTTTTTTTATTATTAAATCGCAAGTTTCTAAATAATTTTTTGAAACTCCTAATACATTACCGTTCCCTAATGGATTATCTTTATAAAATACACCCTCATATTCATTTCTTTTTTTATAAGTTGCTACTTTTTTTACATGTTTTATATTTCTAAGTTCACTTATCTGATTTTCTTCTAAATCATTAAGACCTTCAGGTATTGCCTCAAATGCAAAATCAACCGAATCATCTCCCTTTGAAATTTCAACAGAAACATTGTTATTACCTGAACCAATTAGATTTTTTTCTATCTGCTTATTTGCACCTTCTATAGTAGATACAATGACAATAATTGCTGCAATACCAATTATTATTCCTAACATTGTTAAAAATGATCGCATTTTATGTGACAAAATCCCCGAAAAAGATAGTCTAATATTTTCTAGCAAATTTCTCCCTCCTTTTTCTAATTTTTTTCCTGTTAATTACTACTAGTTAGCAATTCTTGTTTTTACACCTTCTCTAATTGTTTTTCCATATGGAAAAGCGATCTTATCACTCATTTTTAATCCAGATTTAATTTCAATATTAGATCCTTCAATTATCTTTCCGGTTTGTACATATCGTTTTTGCAATCGACCGTCAACTGAAACAAAAACATAAGGTGTTTCTTCATCTGTTCTTACATAGCTTTGCTCAATAACTATTCTATTTTCTTTGTTATTGCCTTCTACTTTTATTGCTAAATTCAATGGATCTCCTTCTTTTAACTCTTTAGATTCTTTAATGAAAGCTCTAAATTTATACTTTGAAACGTTAGGATTTCCTTCAAGATATATTTCTTCTTTTTCTGAAGCTGGATTTTTATCTATATTATCAATTTTAGCTTTGTATTCTTCTTCTGGCTTATCATACGACGAAACAACTACTTTTTGTCCTATTTTTATATTTTTGATTTGAAGTTCACTTAAATATCCCTCTACATGAATTCCTTCATTTGCTGTAATAATCAAAAAAACACTTCCATCTGATAAAGGTTTTTCTTTATTGCCAACTTTTTTTACAACTCCATCAAATTTTGCATAAACAACACCATCTTGAATCTCTTTTTCGAGTTGTTTCAAGTGTAATTGTGATTTTTTCATATCGATTTCGTAACCTTTTATAGTTTTTTCCTGCTCTTTAATTGCTTCATCTATTTCTTTATCTGAGTTGTATGGTATATCATTATCTTGTGTATTTTTATCTAATGAATCATCCTCACTCGATTTTTCATCATACAAATTATCTGATTTATCTTGTGTATTTTTGTCATGAGCAATATCTTTTTCTATATTACTTTCATTTTCTTCATCATCAGAGTCATTACTTTCCATATCGTTTGATGCTTTTGAAACTTCTACTTTATTATATTTTTGAGTATCTACTTTATTGCTTGGAAAAGCTTCTACTTTATTTCGCTTTAAACTTTCTATTTCACCCTTTGCCTTTTGAATTTTTACATCTAAAAGTGACTGAGCTACTTTTTCTTTTTCTATAGCAATAGCAACACTCTCAACATCAAACGCTATTAGTTTATCTCCTGCTTTTACTTGCTGTCCCTTTTGAACGTACACTTCTTTTATTACCTGTTCCTTACTTAACATGACACTTTGTGATTTATCAGATGTAACATATCCCTCACTTGTTAGCTCGCCATTATTATAGCCCATGTTAAGATTAGATACTTCTCTGACATCAGCATGCATTTTACTTTTTTGGTAAAAAGATACTCCATATATTATTCCTAATATTACACCAACAATACCTATTATAGATATCAAAGCGATTATTCCTGTCTTTACTTTATTGTGCATGAGCAATCGCCTCCTCCTTTGAATCGTATAGCCTTCCATCAATTATATACAAAATTCGGTTAGCATATTTTGCAACATTTTCGTCATGTGTAATCATAATAATTGTCACACCTTCTTTGTTTAACTTTTCAAAAAGTTCCATTACCTGCTTGCCTGATTTTGAATCTAATGCCCCAGTTGGCTCGTCTGCTAGTATCAATTTAGGATTATTTACCATTGCTCTAGCTATAGCAACTCTTTGTTTTTGACCTCCTGATAATTGGGTTGGTTTAAAAGAGCTTCTATCCTCTATTCCTACCTTTTTTAACGCCTCAAAAGCTCTTTTATTTCTTTCTTTTTTACTAACTTTTGCATATATTAAAGGTAAAGAAACATTATATAATGCAGTTTGTCTTGGCAACAACTGAAATTGTTGAAAAACAAATCCTATACTATTTAATCGAATTTGCGATAAATCTTTATCTTTTAATTCCAAAACATTTTCATCATCTAATTTATACTCACCCTTTGTAGGATGATCTAAACAGCCAATTATATTCATAAGCGTAGACTTTCCTGAACCTGAAGGCCCCATTATTGCTATATATTCACCTTCTGCAACTTCAATATTTATATCTTTTAAAACAGGTACAACAAGCTGTTTATCTCCATAGTAATCTTTATAAATACTTTTTAATTCAACTAACATCTTATTCTCCTTTTTATGTACCTATTGGATTTGCTCTATTTGAATTTTTCCTATACAAAGGCGATTTATAATCAACCTTTGATTGATCTCGAACTGTAGATATTCCTTCGTATGCTCCAGGTATATCACTCGCTATATAATCGCTCTTTTTTAAACCTGATAAAACTTTATACTTATTTGATGCTTCATCAAGTTTACTTATTTTAATATTTCTTTTTTCTAAAGTTTTATTTTTACTTTCAACCCAAACATAAGGTTTATCATCATTTACTACATAACTAGAATCAAGCCATAAGCCTTTCTTTTTATTTAAGGAGCTCAAATCAGTATCTATATATACATGTTCTCCTAATAAAAAATTATTTTCGCCTTCAAGCTCAACATAAAATGGATATTTAGATGAACTTTCATTTTGTTGACCCTCTTGCCCCATGTCTGAAGCGGGACTATCTACTTTTTTATCCAATGACACTTCTGTTATTTTTCCTTTACAAACATCATCTTCATTTATGCGAGAACGAATCACCACTTCTTGATCTTTTTTTAAATTTCTCGCAGTTTCTTCTTCCACTAAACCTTTAACTTTATATTTATCGTTCTGATAAATAACAATAAATGGTTCTGTATTTCCTTGAGAATTTTTATCATCTTTATTTATTGTTTTGACAACTCCAGTGACCGTACTCACTACAGTTCCATTGTCTACTATTTTTTGATTTTTTTCTATTTCTGATTTTTTTAAATTAATATTTAACTGTGCATCTCTTATATTAATTTTTGTTTCTTTAATCTCGGAATCAATAAATTTTTGACGTTCTTCATCTGCTGTTTTTAATTCTTCTTCTAATTTATTAATATTATCATTGTAATCTGCAATCGAATTATTACTACTTTCTATTTCAATTTTTGCTGCTTCAATTGCATTTTTTGCTTCTTCAACATCATAAGCAAACAATTTAGTTCCAACTAAGACCTCATCACCTTCATGCACAAAAACTTCTTGAATCTTTCTATCTGCATCTTTTTCAATTTCCTTATTTCCTTCAGATTCAATAATTCCCATGTACTTGTTCGAACCAGTTGATTGCTCACTAAGTATATCAGATACTCTTTGTACATAAACTTTATCTTTTTTCCCCGAAGAATGTCTTAATAATATCGTACAAATAATAGCAATGACCAAAAACACAAGCGCCAATAAAACAAGCGCTATTATCTGTTTTTTCGTAAAGCTCCCAATACTTTTCTTCATTATTTCATCTCACCTTTCCGATTTTATACCTTTAGTTTAACACATTGTTAGATAGACTTAACCTTAAATTTTCTTTATGTTATTTTTCTATTATTTTCCTCTTGTATATTTCCTATAAAAAACAAAAAAACTCTAATTTAACCTTTAGAGTAAAAGTATTTCCACAATTACACTTTAAGTCAAATTAGAGCTTTAACTATTATAGTATAGACTTAATATTTAATTTATCTCTCGTGAACTGCACCAACTAATTCTTTGATATCAGATACATTATATCTTCTCATGTAATCTTCTATACCCTCTACAATTTTTATAGTTGACTGCGGATCCATAAAGTTTGCTGTACCGACAGATACCAATGAGGCTCCTGCCAAAATCATTTCTATTGCATCTTCATAATTTACAATACCGCCCATTCCAATAATTGGAATATTTACAGCAGATGCTGTCTCATAAACCATTCGAACAGCAACCGGATGAATTGCTGGACCACTCATTCCACCTGTTTTATTTGCCAATACGAAACTTCTTCTATTTATATCGATTTTCATACCTGTAATAGTATTAATCAATGAAACTGCATCTGCTCCTCCTGCCTCTGCAGCTTTTGCCATCTCTTTTATGTCCGTTACATTTGGTGAAAGTTTCATTATAATTGGCTGTTTTGCGATTTTTTTTATTTGTTGTGTTATATCAAATACAGCTTTAGGATCTTGACCAAAAGCTATTCCACCCTCTTTTACATTTGGACACGAAATATTAATTTCTAACATATCAACATTTTCACTGGCTAATCTTTCAACCACTTCTAAATATTCTTCTGTTGTATGTCCACATACATTAACAATTATATTTGTATCGTAATTTTGCAAAAACGGAATATCTCTCTTACAAAATGTATCAATTCCTGGATTCTGAAGTCCTACTGCATTAAGCATTCCTCCATAAACTTCTGCCACTCTAGGTGTAGGATTACCTTTCCAAGGTAAATTTGCAACACCTTTAGTAACAACTCCACCTAGTCGATTTAAATCAACAAATTGTGAATATTCTTGACCAGATCCAAATGTTCCTGATGCAGTAATTACAGGATTTTTAAAATTAATTCCACAAAAATTAACACAAGTATTCATTAGATTTCTACCTCCCTTGCATCAAAAACAGGTCCTTCTGTACATATTCTTGCATTGTGAACTTTCGAATGATGATCTTTTTTCTTAGTTTTAGTTACACATCCTAAACAAGCTCCAATTCCACATGCCATACGCTCTTCTAACGAAATAAAGCAATCCATTTCATTTTTTTGGCAATATTCTTTTAAAGCCTTTAACATAGGCATAGGACCACACGCCATTACAGCATCTGCCTTTAATTTGTTTTCTTTAATAGCATCAATGACTGTTCCATTTGTCTGATAACTTCCATCATCTGTTGCAACAAATACTTCAGCCTCTTTCTGAAGTTCTTCATAAAGAAACATATCATTTTTACTTCTATAACCAACTACAATTTGTTTTTTCCCTTGTATATTCTTTGCTAATTGTAACATTGGTGGGATACCGATTCCTCCACCGATTACAAGAACATTATCATATTGTTTAGATAAATCATATCCATTGCCAAGTGGACCTAAAACTGTAACTTTTGTATTAGGTTCATACTTTGCGAACTCATTTGTTCCTTTTCCTACTGTTCTAAAAACAACCCTGATTGTATTTTCTTTTTTATCAATTTCACATAAACTTATTGGTCTAGGCAAAATTCTACTAGAATCATTGCAATAAACCGAAATAAATTGTCCTGCTATTGCTTCTTTTGCAATATCCTTTGTTTTTAAAACAATACTGTAAACACCTTCACTTAGCTTTTCATTTGATAGCACTATCGCTTCTTCTTTATAAATCGCCATATTTTCTCCTTGTTCTTTACTGTTTTTATAGCTTATAACTATTTAATTGCTGAATTAATATCCTCAATCATATCAACAACAGCCATTCTAGATGCATCTGCAAAATTCTTTTCTGTTATTCCTTGATCCTTATATTTATCATTTTTATAAGCACAAATAATACCTCTTGAAGAATTTATAATTGCTCCTAATCCATCTTCGTTAAAGAAGCATTTTAAATCTTCTGCTTTACCACCTTGGGCACCATATCCAGGTACTAAAATCATTGCTTTAGGCATAATTTTTCTTAATGTCTCACCCATTTTTGGATAAGTTGCACCTACAACTGCACCTACGTAACTATATTCGTCACCCATGCACTCGCTTCCCCACATATTTACTTTTTCACCAACAATCTCATAAAGAGGTCTGTTGTCAATTAGTCTATCTTGGAATTCTCCACTTGATGGATTAGATGTTTTAACAAGAACGAATATGCCTTTTTTCTCTTCTTTACAGACGTCAATAAATGGATTAACACCATCTGAACCTAGATAAGGATTTACAGTAACGAAATCTTCTTTGAATGGACAAAAACTATTATTCCCAACTTTAACTCTACCAATATGGCCAACAGCATACGCTTTAGAAGTTGAACCAATATCACCTCTTTTAATATCACCAATGATTACAAGATCTTTTTGGCGACAATACTCCACTGTTTTATTAAATGCCTTAATACCCTCAATACCAAACTGTTCATACATAGCAATCTGAGGCTTAACTGCCGGAATTAAATCATGCGTTGCATCAATAATCGCTTTGTTATACTGCCAAATAGCTTCCCCTGCACCTTCTAAAGTCTCACCAAATCGGCTAAATGCTTCTTCTTTAATAAAATTAGGTACGTAATCCAACATTGGATCTAAACCTACAACTATTGGTGCGTTTTTTTGCTTAATTTTGTCAACTAACTTGTTAATCATTTTTTAGTTCCTCTCTCTAAACAATATGTAATAGTCGTTGAAATAACACCACAAGTCGCAAAACTGACCTGCCTTTCATTTGACCTTGATATATATTTTCTAATGTTTTTATTAAAAAGTCAACAAGAATTTTTATTAAAAATTATAATAAACAAGCTACAGCATTTTTATCTGCCATAGCTTGCCATTTTATACTATATATCTATTTTTATGCTTCGTAAACAACTCTACCTTCACAAATTGTTGCTTTAACCTTACCTTTAACTTCTCTGCCGTCAAATGGAGTATTTTTTCCTTTTGAAACAAAATTATTTTTATCAATTTTATACTTAGCATTTACATCAAAAATAACAATATCAGCAACCTTGCCTTCACTAATATCACCTTTATCAATGCCAATTATTTTAGCTGGATTATAACTCATCTTTTCAACCATTTGCATAGGAGTAATTATCTCATTACAAACAAGTTCTGTATATGTTATTGCTGCTGCTGTTTCGATTGAACTTATTCCAAATGGAGCATTTCTCATTGATGTGTTTTTATCCCCAAAGGTATGTGGTGTATGATCTGTTGCAATTACATCTATAATATCATTTTTTAGGCCTTCTCTAATAACATTTACGTCTTTTTGCGTTCTAAGAGGTGGCTTAACTTTATAATTTGTATCAGCATCGTTATCATGAGGTATCATTATTCCATTTTCAGGAACCTGAATAAATTCCTTAATATCATTTGAAGTTAATGTAAAATGATGTGGTGTAACTTCAGCTGTAACCTTAACCCCAATTTGCTTAGCTAATTCTATCATACGAATTGAACCATGAGTAGAACATCTACTAATATGAATTCTAGCACCTGCTTTATAAGCTACAATAAGATCTCTAGCTAAAACAACATCTTCTACTGCATTCGAATAAACTGGCATATCTAATCTCTTAGCATTTTCATCATCATTCATTACTCCACCATTGATTAGATATGGATCTTCACAATGTGCAAATACAGGAAGATCTAATTCTCCAGCCATACGTAAGCCCTTAAATAATACTAATGTATCTTTTATTGACTTACCTGCATCACTAAGTGCAGGAACCCCAGCTTCATATAAAGACTTAATGTCTGTAAGAACTTCTCCTTTAGAACCTTTTGTAATCGATCCTGCTTGTAAAACATTAATTGCCTCTTCTGCTTTTGATTTATTTAATACATATTTGACTGCATCAGCATTATCAATAACAGGTGTTGTATCTGGCATAGCAACAATAGTTGTATATCCACCTCTTGCACCTGCCCACATTTCAGAAATAACTGTGCCATTTTCTTCAGGTCCTGGATCATTTAAATGTGTATCTAAATCAACAAATCCCGGCATAACCCAACATCCTTTGGCATCAATTACCTTATCAACTTTACTCTCTTTAATTTTAGTATCAATTTTCTTAATAATTCCATCCTCAACTAATAAATCAGCTTTTTGCTCAAATTTATTAGCCGGATTAATGATTTTTCCGTTTTTTATAAGTAGTTTCATACTTTTTCCCCGCCTTGTTTCCCTAATTTTTTATTACTTATACACCTTATATAACCAAAAAACATATCCTATATAACCTTCACTTCAGTATAACATAAGTGATTTTTTATAGCAATTAAATAGAAAGCAATTTAATATGTTACAGTCTATTTCGGCCATCTATTTAATTAAAAAAAGAGCCTAAACAGAGAAATCTCCATCTAGACTCTAAATATCATCTATATATATTCCTTAATATAACAGATTCTATAACAGATTATTTAGCAGCAATAACATCCGCCATATCATAACTTCCTGCTTCTTTTCCTGCTAAGAATTTAGCTGCTTCAATAGCACCTTTTCCAAATACACCTTTTGAATAAGCTGTATGTTTGATAGTGATTACTTCATCGATACCTGCAAAAAATACTTCATGCTCACCTACGATATTACCACCTCTAACTGCTGAGATTCCAATTTCTCTAGCATCTCTTTTTTCTCTTCTTTGACTTCTATCATAAATATACTCATATTTATTATCTAGTGCTTCATTAAGAGAATCAGCTAATGCAATTGCAGTTCCTGAAGGTGCATCTAATTTTTGATTATGATGCTTCTCAACAATCTCCATATCAAATCCAGCTGGAGCAAAAACAGTTGCAGCCTTTTTTAATAATTCCATAATTGTGTTAATACCTAGTGACATATTTGCTGATCTTAAAACAGCAACTTTTTTGCTAGCTTCATTAACTTTTTCTAACTGTTCATCACTTAAACCTGTTGTACATAATACAACTGGAGTCTGTGTCTTAACACAATGCTCTAATAAACCATCAATAGCCTTAGCATTTGAAAAATCAATTATAGCATCTGCTTTAACATCACATTCATCTACTGATTTAAAAACTGGGTACTTATTCTCAATTTTATCGCAGAAATCAATTCCTGCAACGATTTCTATATCTTTATCATTCTCACAAAGCTTAGTAATAGTCTGACCCATGTGACCATTACATCCATGCATAATAACCTTTGTCATTTAATCTATCCTCTTTCTTACTAATAATACCAAAATTCGTTTATATTCTACACCACGTCATATTAATCTGCAAGTGCAATTCCGTATTCACACATTGCTTTTTTCAAAATTTGAGCCTTTGTATCTGACATTTCACTAAGTGGTGGTCTTAATCCACCTACTTCTATTCCCATGAAATTAAGTGCTTTTTTAACTGGAATAGGATTAACTTCACTAAATAATGCGTCAATAAGTGGCAATGCCTCTAATTGTAGCTGTCTTGCTTTTTCTACGTTTCCTTCAAAGAAATTGTAGCACATATCATGAACCTGTCTTGGTGCAATATTACTCCAAACCGAAATAACTCCAATTGCTCCAATAGCAAGCAATGGTAAAACTAATCCATCCTCTCCTGAATATAAATCTAATTTACCGTCTGTAAGATACATTGTTTTACTTGATTGGCTCAAATTACCTGTTGCATCTTTTAAACCTACGATATTTTTATGTTCTTTAAATAAAGTTGCCACTGTCTCAGGCATAATATTACAACCTGTTCTGCTTGGAACATTATACATAATCATTGGAATATCTACTTCATCAGCTATTCTTCCGTAGTGATTAATTAAGCCTTGCTGTGTTGCCTTGTTATAGTATGGCGAAACAACTAAAATTCCATCTACACCAGCCTCTTTTGCTTCAGAAGAAAGTTGTATAGCTGTTTTAGTACAGTTTGAACCTGTTCCTGCAACTACAGGGATTCTACCCTTTGTAAATTCAACAGCCTTTCTAATGACATCAGAATGTTCTTCCATTGTAAGTGTTGCACTTTCACCTGTTGTTCCTGTGATAATGATAGCATCTGTACCACCATCAATCTGCATGTTAATTAACTCTTCTAATTTTGTGTAATTAACGTCTCCATTCTCTTTCATTGGAGTTACAATAGCTACTCCAGCACCTTTAAAAATACTCATGTTTTTTCCTCTTTTCATAGACAATTTTAAGTTATATAATTGCTACCATCTTCATAACTTCTAGCTTTTAAAAAAGCCAACCCATCAAAAAAATGATAGAGCTGGCTTACAAATTCAACTTATATGATAGCACTCCATCTTACGATGACAGTCATAAAGCTATTAACTTTATGCCCAAGAATTATTCTGCAAAAATAACCCTTTCGGCGCTTGCCCCTTTCCTCTACTGTCATCTGATTTGCTTCATCTAGCAAAGTACTTTTGACTTGCGCAACCTCTATCTCTTTAACAATTTTAAATTTTAATATGTTAAATCATTAATAACTTAACCTAACTATAACACTAAACTATTATTAAGTCAATACACGTTATTTCTAATTATTTACAATTATTTATTTAATACTGGGTGATGAGCTGGGAAACTTGATTCATCTAATGGTAAAAATGTATATCCATTTTGTAATCCCCAAGTAATTACACCTTCAATTGCATTAACTGTAAAGTCTTTAATATCGTGGCATAAAACAACTGCTTTATTATGTGTCTGCATACCAGCTATAATATTTTGTCTTACAACATTAGTATCTTTTGTAGCACCTGCATCACCACTTGATACGTTCCAATCAAAATATACGTAACCTTTATCATTAGCTTGTTGTGTTAATCTTCCCATAACACCATGATTAAACTTACTTACTAAATTCGAACTTCCACCTGGGAATCTCATTAATTTAGTAGTTTTACCAGTTTCTTGTTTAATTACTTCTTCCATTGCATCAAAATCAGCCCAATAAGCAGCTTCACTTGCATAGATTTTTTTGTAATCATGTGTAAAACTATGAACACCTATAGCATGTCCTTCTTTAGCTTCTCTTGCAATATCAGCCTGGCAATCTTTTCTTAAATTAGTTACAAAGAAAGTCGCCTTAACATTATATTTCTTTAGAATATCTAATAATTTATTTGTATGTGGTCCAGGACCATCATCAAATGTCAAATAACAAACTTTGCTATCTGGAACAACCTGTGGCATTGTACCTTCTTTTTCAACTTTAACAACACGTTTAGCTGTAGCTTTATTATTATGAGCATCTGAAACTGTATATTTTAAAGTATAAGTTCCACATTTTTTCATATTAACCTTACCTGTAACTTTTACCTTATTAGTAACGTTACCGTCAAGATTGTCAATTGCAGTATACTCATCTTTCCAACCAATATTCTGGTAAGCTGTAACCTTTTTGCCACCTTTTAAAGTGATAACTGGTGCAACTTTATCTTTGTAAACAATCTTTCTAACTTCTGTTGTTGTATTGCCTCTCTTATCACTTACTTCATATGTTATTTTTCTCTTGCTAACTGTTTTCTTAACATTATTAGTTACATCGCCATCTAAATTGTCAGTGGCACTATAACCGTCTTCTGTATATTCCTGTCCAGGTAAAACATATACAACATTACCTTTACTTAATTTAACTTTAGGTCCTGATATATCTTTTACTTCAACAGATCTTTTTTTTGTTACTTTTTTGCCGTCATAAGAAGCTTCATAAGAGACTTCATATTTACCTAATTTACTAGTATCAACCTCTCCGGTAGTTTTAACTTTTACATCTGTTTTTCCAAATGGTAAGAACTTGCTTGCATATGTAGCTTTTGCTCCTGGATCTTTATATTTTGAAGCATAATCTACTACTTGATTTGCTTTACCATTTAATTCAATACTTAATTTTTTATTGTTTCCTAATACCGCTATAATTATACCTGCTAAAAGTGCAAGTGCAACGATAACGATTAATAAAACCATAATACTTTTTTTTGTATCCTTTTTGGCTCTCAACATTAGCAATCTCCTCTTTTCTTTTTGTCAATTTCTATATTATCATTATGAAAAGTGCCTTTCAAGGAAAACACCAAAAAAAGAACCTTAAGATTTTTTAAGATTCTTCTTTTTTTTAACTATACTTTAACATTTTATTTTATTTATCATTAAAAGCACTAAAATTTCTAGTGTTCTTGAGAAATATGATAGACCTCATCAGCAATATTTCTAAGCTCTTCAGGTAATACTCTTCCTGTTAAAATTATATTCATATCGTCTGGTTTCTTTTCTAACATATTCTTAATTTCGTCTATTTCAATTATATTCTCGTCTACTAAACCTAGGATTTCATCTAACACTAACAAATCACATGCCGAAGTAGAAATAACTTTCTTGCTATAATTAAATCCATTTCTAAGATTTTCTCTTTCTTCTGCTTGTTGCTCTTGTGTTAATTTTTCGAAACACTCATCTTGTTTAGCAAATCTAAATAATTTAAGTTCTGGCTCAAATCTTTTTAAATATTCCTCTTGCATTGGAATCTTTTCTTTTAAAAACTGAATAATAATTGCCTCTTTAGATTCTGCAGCTGCAAGTACAGCATTACCTAGTGCTGATGAGGACTTACCTCTTCCTTCACCATAATAAATCTTTACTACACCGTTAGCCATGTTTCCTCCTTAGCTCATCCGCCAATTATAATATAAATAAATTCTCTAAACTATAAAATCTATTTATCTTATTTCTTAGGTCATAAAACGTGTTTTTAAGATTTCACATCCATTGTTATAGGTAAAATACCACATTATAGAGTTTTTTGCAACTTTTTACCGGAAAAAGCCTGATATTATTCGGAATTTTCACCAAAAACAGATTATTTTTTTTTATAAAATATACATATTTATTAATCTTTTAAAAATTGATTTTAGTTAGCTTGTTTATTTACTTTTTTTATGATAAGATTTTAAAGTTAGACTGATTGTTTTTTCAGTCTTATAGTAACATTATAGAAACAAAGTCCAAGAAAGAAGGATAAATAAATGAAAACAACAAGAGACGATATTCGTAATATTGCCATCATTGCCCACGTAGATCATGGTAAAACTACTTTAGTTGACCAACTATTAAAACAAAGTGGTGTATTCCGTGAAAATCAAGAAGTACAAGAACGTGTTATGGACTCAAATGATATCGAAAAAGAAAGAGGTATCACAATTCTTTCAAAGAATACAGCCGTTCAATACAAAGATGTAAAAATCAACATTATCGATACACCTGGACATGCTGACTTCGGTGGAGAAGTAGAGCGTGTACTTAAAATGGTTAATGGTGTTGTTTTAGTAGTAGATGCATTTGAAGGTGTTATGCCTCAGACTAAATTCGTAGTTATGAAAGCTTTAGCTTTAGGTCTTCCTATCGTAGTATGCTTAAACAAAATTGACCGTCCAGAAGCTAGACCTGCTGAAGTAGTTGACGAAGTATTAGAATTATTTATGGATCTTGATGCTTCTGATGAGCAGCTTGACTGCCCATTCCTTTATGCATCAGCTCGTAATGGATATGCTATGTACAATCCAGATGACGAACCAGAAAATATGATTCCATTATTCGAAACAATTATCAATCATATTCCAGCTCCAGAAGGAGATCCTGATGCTAATACTCAGGTTCTTATTTCTACAATCGATTACAACGAATATGTTGGTCGTATCGGAATTGGTAAAGTTGATAACGGATCTATCAAGGTTAACCAGGAAGCAGTTGTAGTTAACCATCATGATCCAGACAAAAAACAAAAAGTTCGTATCAGTAAATTATATGAATTTGAAGGTCTTAATAAAGTTGATGTTGAAGAAGCTAAAATTGGTTCTATCGTAGCAATTTCTGGTATTTCAGATTTACATATCGGAGATACAATTTGTTCTCCAGAAAATCCTGAAGCAATTCCTTTCCAGAAAATTTCTGAGCCAACTATTTCTATGAACTTCATCGTTAACGACAGTCCATTAGCTGGTCAAGAAGGTAAATTTGTAACTTCTCGTCACATCAGAGACCGTCTATATAGCGAGTTAAATACTGACGTTTCTCTTCGTGTTGAGCAAGGTGAAACACCTGATACATACAAAGTATCTGGTCGTGGTGAACTTCATCTTTCAGTTCTTATCGAAAACATGCGTCGTGAAGGATTTGAGTTTGCTGTAAGTAAAGCTGAAGTTTTATATAAAACAGATGAAAACGGCAAAAAATTAGAGCCTATGGAAATTGCTTATGTTGACGTTCCAGATGAATTTACAGGAGCTGTAATTTCTAAACTTCAACAACGTAAAGGTGAGCTTAGAAACATGGGTTCAATCGCTGGTGGATATACAAGACTTGAGTTTAGAATCCCATCAAGAGGTCTTATCGGTTATAGAGGAGACTTCATGACAGATACTAAAGGTAATGGTATCCTTAATACAATGTTTGATGGCTATGATGAATACAAAGGTGATATTCAGTACCGTGCAACTGGTTCACTTATCGCATTCGAATCTGGTGAATCTGTAACTTATGGTTTATTTGCTGCTCAAGATCGTGGTACATTATTCATCGGTGCTGGTCAGAAAGTTTACTCTGGTATGATCATCGGACAGAGTTCTAGAGCAGAAGATATCGAAATTAACGTATGTAAGAAGAAACACTTAACAAATACACGTTCATCATCTGCTGATGAAGCTTTAACACTTGTTCCACCTCGTGTATTAAGCTTAGAGCAAGCTATTGATTATATTGACACAGACGAATTACTTGAAGTAACACCAGAAAACTTAAGAATCCGTAAGAGAATTCTTGATCCAAGACTTCGTAAACGTGCAAATAACAAATAATAATTTATAAATAGTTATTAATTTTTTATAAACTTTATACGAAAAAGACTAGAGACTATTGGTATAACATCACTATTTGTCATCTAGTCTTTTTTTGTAGTTATTGCTTGTATAAATTGACACTTTTTTACTGAATATTACCTATCATAAACACAAAATAAAAAAAGGATTTGAGGTTATATTATGGAAGAAGAATTCAGTTTTCATACCCCAGAGGGTTTTATAAATTTTAACGAGATTTCTAAAATAGACGATCTCACTAAGCGCGCTTATTCTTATATAAAATTAGGCACAGATGCTCTTAATTGTGGGGAATTCACATTGTCGATTGACTCTTTCTTAGAAGCTTTAAATTGTTGTAAAGTTAATTCCTTGCCTTATCTTATAGCACAGGAAAGAATTGCCAAACAGTTGCAAGTTTTAGGTCATCCTGATGAATGCATAAAACTAAATAAACAAATTGAGGAAGTCTTTGTTCAAAAATGTAACGAGGCAAATGCCCCTTCAAAAGAATTAATTAATAATCGCATTACTAATTTGTGTTTAATGCTTGATTCGCTTGTCAGGGTCAAAGATTTAGACACTGCAAAAAATATATTAGATTTAATAATTGAACTTTCTCCTGATGAAAGTCTTTCTTTGTATGTCATAACTGCAAAAGTTCAATATTATGGTGGAATTCATGATAATGATAAAGAGCGTTATTATTTAGATTTATATATTACAAAAGTTAAAGAAACCTATATACATGATTCTCAACATTATCAAAAAATAAATGAAATGCTTACATTTTTACTCATGAGTAAGCATTTTGATAGAGCCAAAGAATTAATAGACCTTTTAGATGATGCAATTACACATTCTAATAATCAAAGTTGTAAACTTGTTTTTTTAACCAACAAAATTGCTTACGACAAAGAAATTGGTGATACCAAACAACTTAATGAAGATATCCTTCAATTTCATTTTTTTGTTAATCTCCAAATCAAAAATGGCATTTATGACGCTTATGAAAATACAAAATATCGCATAAATATGTCCAAAATAAGAAATGAACAAAAACGTATACATGCAGAAAATATTCGCCTCCAAAAAGAAGCTATGACGGATTCCTTAGTTAAACTACCAAATAGAGGCGCGCTAGATATAGAAGGTCACAAGCTATTTAAAAAAGCAAAAACGACTTCAACCAACTTTGCTGTTGAAATTCTTGACATCGATTACTTTAAGCAATTAAACGACACCTATGGTCATCAGTTCGGTGACAAGGCTTTAGTCGCACTTTCTAGGTGTTTAAAAAAGATTCAACATGATAACGTTTTTATTTCAAGATATGGTGGAGATGAATTTTGCATTTTGTATTTTAATTTATCAGCCGATAAAATAAAAAAATTTGCCAAATTAATAAATATAGAACTTAAGAAAATCAAAATTCCAAATAATAACTCAAAAGTTTCACCTTACCTAACGATTTCGCAAGGTATTTTTATTAAAGTTCCTAGTGAAAAAGATAATCTTTGGGATTTTATAAAAAAAGCCGATTCTGCGCTTTATGATATCAAAAAAACAAAACGCGGCTCAATAAAAATTCGTAAATTATGATATTTACACAAGCTTTACTCTCTTTACCTAGGTGCTAAGCAAAGTATGATATGTTTTAAATAGCCCATATGATATGCTACTTTCAACTATGTTTTTCACATGTATAAGAAGCTACCACATGGGCTTTTACTTTACTCAATCACATTTATCGTAATCATACGTTAATCCATATATTTTTGCGCGAAACTCTCACTCATTTTATTGTAATCATCAACTACATTCTTATCTGAAGTAAGTATAACTTGATCTTTTAAATCCCTATATTTATATTCCACATTATATATTTTTTTCTTACTCAATTTAACGACTTTTTGTTCTTTTGAGGCAGAATATACTGAATAATAATTCGTACTATACATATAAGTCTTCTTTTCTTCTTCTGATTTTTTGTAACCTTTTATAGTTTTTAGACTATTTAAGCATAAATAATATTCCTTGCCAGTGTCTAAATAATTATATTTGGCATTTGTCATAATACTATCATCTACCATAGATAAATTAATCATTTCATAAATATAAATATCATCACCTTTTTTAATATTCCTTCCATCTGATTTTATGATTTTCTCTACTTTTACTTTTGTTTTTATATCAGCATCTTCTATAATCTTTTCATCACTTATCTTAACCTTAACTATCAAATCTGATTTGTTAGCTACATCGTCTATTGTTTTCACATTAGAGTTTAATAATTCTTCATCAATATCTCCGCATGACATTCTAAACTCGTTAATATTCTTAACTTTTGATAATTCCTTTATATTTTTAAATCCAGTATAACTATTTCTAACAACTACACCTACTATCATCAAAAGAACTATTATAATAGCAATAATTCCAAAAAATCTTTTAGTTCCCCGTGCCATTACTATTCTCCTTTCGAATCATTCTCAACAACATCGACTATTTTTCCTGATTCCATTTTAATTTTCACATCAGAAAGAATATCAATATCTTCTTTGTTATGACTAGAAATAATTATTAAAGCGTCTCTTTTTACCTCTTCTTTTATTATTTTTCTAAACATTTCGACGCCTTCTTCATCCAACGCATTGGTAGGCTCATCTAAAACAAGTAACTTTGGTTTTTCCATAACAGCCTGAGCTATCGCTAACCTTTGTCTCATTCCTAGTGAATATTTTGATACAGTTCTTTTATCCTTGTCATCTAACCCTACCTTGTTAATCATTTCACGGATTTCTTGTTCGCCAATAATATTTTTTATTTCTGCAAGCAACTTTAGATTTTCATATCCTGTTGAGTATGGGAAAAAACCAGGATTTTCAATCATTGCCCCAACACTTTGTGGAAAATCAATATCCTTTCCAATTTCGTCTTCATCTATCATAATTTTTCCTGAGTCTAAATTTATCAATCCTAATATACTTCTCATAAGCATGGTCTTTCCTGAGCCATTTCGTCCGTATATTCCGTAGACTTTTCCACATTCAAACTCAAACGATACATTTTTTAAAACTTCATTACCTTTAATCTGTTTTTCTATATTTTCTACTTTAATCTTCATTTTTTTCTCCTACTACTCTAAAAGCTCATATTTCTTCAGTCTGTAAGCCGTCGCATAATACAATACAAAATTAATTACAATCATCAGCAAGATGCTGATAATATTTTCTTTCATAGAATTTAAGTAAACGTAATTACCTAAATTTAACGGAAACCATTTTGCAAAAATAATCCATTGTTTTCTTTCTTCATACAATGCTCCAACTATAACTAAAGGTGCCGTTGTTAATATTATATTTCCTAAATTGCAAACAACTTCTGATTTGAATAATACTAGCATATTTGAAATCATCGCTAACATAAATAACTGAAGTGTATTAATAATCAATAACACCACAAGATTAATTACAGATATTTCTTTACTCTCTCTAGGTGCTATAAAAAAAATCAGCATAATAAGCATAACAAATATTTCATACAAAAAAATACTGATAAATATCTTTACCATATTTTTTTTCAAACACAATTCTCGATTATTAGTCCTTAAAAAAATATATAAAAAATTGTCTTTTAACTCACTTATATATTTATTTACAACCCATGAAAGAAATAAAATTATAGGAATAACTTTAAACATCACAAGGATTATATTAGAACTGCATTCTACACTGATTGATCCAAATAAAAAGTGTATTATTCTATCATTTTTGAATGAATTTAAATCTGAAAATAAATATCCTGAAAAAAGGACATTCATAACTGCCAACAAAAAAATTCTACCCAAAAATTGCTTATTTATCTTCGTATTCATTATTCCTTATCTCTCCATAACAGATCTAATTTTTTAGTCAAATATGTAGTCCCCTTAAATAGCAAAAAAGTGACTATTAACATAATGACAATAGCTATTTCATGATATACCCATATATAACGATAATTAACAAAAAAATTTCCTGCATTTAAAAAAATCGATATATCACTTAATATAATTCTATCGATAATACTAAATGGAAGAATACATATCAAAATTATGGATATTATAGCTAAAATATCATTATTAAATTTAAGTTTTATTGCTATAATAACAAAACTCAATGCATAAAAAGCTACAATATATGAAATAATTGTAAATATAATATATATCACATCTATTATACTTCTATATTTTATGCATCCTACAAATGACAATATGCTATAAGGCACAAGCAATAATAGTATATATTTTATAGTCACAATAAGATTCTCTTTATAAATATTTGAAATCCACCTAGATCTATTTCCGTAATTTAATAACTTTGAAAAATACATATTATTTTTGATATTTATGCATATCAGAATAGCATATAAAGGCAATAAAACTGAACAAATCATCAATTGATTATATACTTGCATAAAAATAATACATGTCATTTTTTTTGAATTTCTTCTAATATATTTAAATTCTAAAATCAATAACATAACTTCAATGCAAACAGTTAATACCCATAATAAATTAGTTTTTTTAAATTTTCCCATAATATTTTGCCCCTATTTCTGTCATAAAAATTCCTGCTGCATATAATATCACCAGCAAAATAATGCCGTCACTTAAACTAGCAATATGTCCTTCTTCTAAAAGCAAAAAAATATTAATTGATTTTACTTTCAAAACTTGTCCTAATATAGATACCACCATTATTAAACCATATGAAAGTACCGAAACATGAGCGCCCTTCAATTTTCTTGTACATGGTAACATGCATAAACCATACGATAATAAAGCGAACCCTCCAGATAACAAACTGATAATTATCATATAAAATATGTTATATATATATGGATTTTGCACATACCAAAACCAAAATAAATAATTCGAATAATCAGTTTGCAGAAGCCTATATCTTGCGAAACCATATGAATTGCTACTATAATTCATTGGAAAAGCTATACAACATAGCACTTGATTAATTAATAATGCAGCAAAAACTGTTATTATAGTAATTAAAACAACCGCTGCTGCATTTCCTGTTATATATTTTCTTTTGTTCATCCTTAATAACGAAAAAAGTCCATTACCGTTTAAATCCGAGTTTTTTCTACATCCAGCACACATTGTTGTTGCAATCAATGGTATAACTGGTACAAACATCATTTTAGCCACTCTAGAACTTATTCCAATTATTAACGAATTTTCTGCTGAATTTCTAACCATAACATATGGAAACTTATAATTTACCATGCATGCTTGCAGAAAAGCAAGAATAACTAAAGCATACAATAATGCTACACTTATTTTAAATTCCCTTTGATTTATTTGATTTTTTATATGAAATTTTAAAGTTTTCATTTTTTAATACGCCTTTCAAAAGGTAGGCAACAATATGTCGCCTACCCAAACATTTTGTAACACATTTTTTATCTATAATTCACATCTCCTGCAACAAATGCATTCTCTTTCAAATAATAATGTGAATTTTCCATTCCTAAAACCACTTGTGTACCCTTTTTTGCATAACCACTTGTTGTAAATTGTATATTTACTGTACTACCCTTTTTTTGTTTATAATCAGCCGATATCTGTTTATGTGTTCTATTTGCAGCCCAAAATGTTACAGTATCTGTGTTTTCTAAATTATAAACATGGTTTGTAATATAGTTAGCACCTGTCTTTTTTGTATGTGCTGACGTATAATTATTTCCCTGTCTTGGTGGTAAAACGTATCCTGTATAACCTGCCGCCAAAACATTTGTTCCGCATAAAGCTGTTGTAATTGCTCCTGCTAAAATTAATTTTTTTAAACTCTTTCCTCTCATTTGATAACCCTCCTTATTTAATTAATATAATTTATTAAAACACTAAATAATAGAATTTACAATGACTTATTATGTACATTTTTGTTTTTTTTTAGTTTTCAAAAGGCATGTATATTACTCTTTTTAGAAGAGAATCATTATTCTAGTTTCTTAATTTTTTGACTTTGTACAATAAAAGATGCTGTTAGTATGTTTTAGTGGACACAAGAAGTGCGACACATTAAAATATTTAATAAAGAAAAGATGTGTTTCACAATGATCCACAATGGCAAACGATACTCTGAAGAGTTCAAACGACAAATCATAGATTTGTACTTGTCTGGCAAATCAGTTACAGAGCTCGCAGAAGGTGCGGCGTAGAGTTGCACTTTCGGTGTCCACTTTATTGACTTAAGCCCAAGAATTAACAATATTCTCTTTTTAAAAATTCTGCAATTTTCTCATAAAGTTTTCCTTTACACGTAAGAACTTCACTATTTTCTTTCCCCATTTCACAATATAACTTACCCAATTCAGCCATAAAATAATGCAAATAATCATCTCTATATATTTCATTACACATTGTAATCCCCTTACGCAAAACAGATTCACTCATTTCATATTCACGTAATTTTCTAAAAAGTTTTCCTCTCAAATGGAAACTCAAGCACATATTTCTTCTTTCATTTTGAAGGAATCCACACTTATAATAGTCATCCAAATCTATAATTAATTGCTTTGTGTTTTCATAATCTCTTAATTCATACATTATTCTAGCAAGATCATCTAATAAATATATTTCTATTTTCGAATGATATTTTACTTCGAGTTTTTTCCCAAAAAAATAATTTGGTGATGATAGCTGAATAATTTTTTCAAGTCTACTGGCGTACTCTTTAAGGTTTATTTCATTTGTCTCATATTCAATAAATGACTTACATCTTTCAATCATTTGTAACTCATCTATTGTAAATTCTGACTTCTTTGAAAATTCTTCCATATTTTTTTTTACATAATCTAAGTTTTCTAAATAAATACTATCATTTATTTTTTGGACTCTCATATTTATAAATTCATTCCCTCCATTTGGAATGTAAAACCGCCTTACGTCTTTTCCAAGTTTTCTCATAATTTCAAAAAATTTTGTATCTGACGGTATGACTTTTCCTGTTTCATATCTTGAAATTGTTTCAATTTCACAAATTCCATCAGCCAATTTTTTTTGAGATACTTTAACATAGTTTCTTTCTCTTTTTATAAATTCACTTTTATTATATTCCGGCATTTTCTATTTCCCTCATAACCTCGCATATTTCTATTTTTTTTAAAGATTGCTGATTTTCACTAAATTCAAGTTTGAATTTTTTTATATACATATCCAATTTTAGATAAAAAATATCTTTCTTCGAAATGCATCCTTGAATTTTTTTTAAATTCTTTATCACTTTTTTTTCATGATTTTTTTCAAATATATATTGGTATATTTCTATTAGATAATCTACACACATAATTACCTGATTTTTGGTAATCCTTTTTCTCTCAATTATACTTTCTAGCTTCTTTATAAGAGAATTAATATTGTTTTCTGATATTTTTGTCAAGTCAATACTATTGCTAATGTAGAGTATTATTATTTTTAATTCTACATCTGTGAATAATTCATTATCTAAATTTTTCCAGCACTCCTCTATCGTTTTTTCTTTAGAAATCTTAAATAAATCATTTAAGACATTGTTACTACATTCTTCAGCCCTATTTATTTTTTTTAATTCATTTAACTGTCTAACCAACCTACTTTCATAACAATATTTTTCATCTGCTCCATATATAATTTCAGTTTCAAGCGTATCTACTCCTAACCTTTGTAACAAAGCTATCCCAACCATCTTTGTTGGATAACATTCCAAATTTTCATACTTTGCTAGCATTCTTCTATCACAAATACCCTTTGCTATTTTAGCAAAACTAACAGATTGTTCTTTTCTAGCTTGTCTTATTATTTCACCTAAATTGTCCATCACCGATGTCCTCCTTTTTAGTTCAGCCAATTTTTCAAAGTTATATTTTTAACACATTGCCACCAATATCTTAGTGTAACTCGTTATTTATACTACCCTATAACAAAAATTATTTCAAGATACTACTAATTAGATATATACACTATAAAAAAACATCCTTTCAGCTACTTTTTGTTATGACTCCCTTCCCCATTTAATGGTGTGCTAAACTGAGGAAAGGAAGTCAAAAAATGATTTACACTATATTAGTATCAGCTAACTATCAATAGGCTGAATAACTCAAAGCATTATGTCAAGTCTTCTTTATAAACAATATCTAATAATAATCATTCCCATGGAAATAAACATTACAATTACAGTTGCCGGAATAGAGGTTTTACAATACTTTCCCCACGTAATTATATAACCGTTTTTTATAGCTACAGATGTTCCAACTACATTAGCTGATGCACCAATAGGAGTGGCTGAGCCTCCAACATCTGTTCCTAAAGCTAATGCCCACACGAGAACTGCCAAATCCACCCCGGATGCGACTGCTAATGAACGAATAACTGGGAGCATTGTTGCCGCAAAAGGAATATTATCTACAACTGCACTAGCAATTCCTGACACCCAAATTATTATAGCCACAATAACTATAGTATTTCCTCCACTAACCTCTTCTATCTGTTTTGCCAGCAACTTTAATAATCCTGTTTCCTCTAAACCACTTACTACAACGAATAATCCTATGAAAAATAACAGTGTTTTATAATCTATTTTTTTTAAAACATCTAATGAATCTTTCAAATCTGTTATTAATGTTAATATTGCTATAAAAACTCCTATAAAACCAACTGTTACTCCTGTACGTTCATGTGTAATCAATAAAATAACTGCTAGTAAAAAAATTACACAACTTACCAAAAAATCTTTTTGGGAATTAATTACTTCTTTCGCCTCTGGCATTGCTTCGATATCTTCCTGCGTAACCTGTTCATTAACAAGTTCCTTACGATAAACTAGTAAAAAATAAATTACTATCGCAACTAAACTCATAAGTGCAATTACTCCGGTATTTTTTATAAAATCTTTAAATGAATAATGCAATGTTGTTCCTATAATTATGTTAGGTGGATCACCACACATAGTAGCTGAGCCACCTAGATTTGCACAAAATATTTCCGATAAAATCATAGGAACTGGATCTAATTTTAACAATTGTGCAAGTTCAACCGTTACAGCCGCCAAAAATAAAATAACTGTAATACTATCTATAAACATTGCTAAGCCAAAAGACATAATCATGAAAGACACCATAAGTGAAATTGGTTTATATTTTACTAGTTTTGCAATTTTCATGCATAACCATTTAAAAAAACCTGATTTTCCCATTTTTTCAACCATTATCATCATTCCTGTAATGAATATAATAGTTTCCCAATTAATTCCAGACATTTTCGATTCCGACCCTTTTTTAGAAAACCAAAAACTCACTTCATTGAAATGTTGTATATTTAATGCACGCATAATCGCAGACGGACTTCTCATACATATTCCAAATGTTACTATTATTGTTAATAGAGCTGCAAAAAGAGTAACATACTGTCTTTCTATTTTGTCAAAAATAATAAAGATAAACATACAAACAAAAATGATAAGTGCCATAACTTGTTCTATTGTTAACATATCTTGTCCCCTCTTAATCTTTTTTATTTACTTTTTTTCTACTTAATCTCTATTTTTCTACTTATCTTCATTTCTCATTTTTATGTAATTTTCTATAACTTCTGCTGTTTTTTGAATTCCTAAGTAACTAGAATTTAAACAAATATCATAACCCTTAGCATCTCCCCATTTTTCAATAGAATATTTATTGTGATAACGTGCTCTACTTTGGTCATGTCTTTTTATTTTGCTATCAGCTTCTTTCTCATCTAAGTTGTATTTTTTCATAATCCTATCTAATTTATTTTTTTGATTTCCTATAATGAACACTTTTATCGCATTTTCATTATCATATAAAACAGATTCGGCGCAGCGTCCTATAATCACAAAGGATTCCCCGGATAATGCTTTTTCCTTAATAAAATCAAATTGCATCTGTGCTAAATTTTCTTCAAGTGAATTAGTATGTCCTCTTACTCTTCTACTAAATAATATATTAGCCGGCTTTTCTTCATATTGTTTCAATACTTCTTGTGTTTTTTCTTTTCCCGCAAACATTGTCTCTAAAATGTTCCTGTCATAAAATGTAATGTGAAATCTTTCTGCTAGTATTTTACCAATCTCATGACCTCCACTACCAAACTCTCTAGCTATCGTAATGATTAATTGTTTCTCCATAAATACACCCTCTCCCTATTATTCTCGTAAGAATTATCCTTTATTAAAATTTTTCATTATCTATATTATATATTTTAACTCTTTTATACATTTTTTGCGATTATTTCTATTTTTTTTTAGTACTTTATAACAAAAAAAATTCTGGTCCAGTGGACCAGAAGTCATATAATCATTTTCAAAAAAAATCCTCTACATTTCTTCCATTTATCGAACACAATACAACCTCATCCCATCGAGATTTTATGGATTTGCCATCAAATACTTTTGCCTCAAACATCTCTTTGGCAGTTGTAAATTCACAACCATCTTCTATATCACAATATCCAATCCAATATGGCTTATCATATTTGGGTATAAATCCAAGATAATGCTCTTTATGTTTTGGATCGGTTTTAAAGTAAAATACAGTCTCATCACAATCGTCGCCTTTTTCAAAAATCTTTAATAGTTCATCGTATGTCATATATAGTTCTCCATCTGTTTCTACATTTATTTGATTACAAGCACATCTCTTTACTAACAGACGTAGCTATCATCTCAACATTTTTTAATGCTGACTTGATTGCAGAGTCTTCAACTTTTGTTATCTTGAATACGCTCATATCTTCACTGATACCAAAATAATCAACCCATTCCATTTCCTTTTCGCATTCCCAGAAAGTTTTTCCATCAAATATTGGTTCTTTTAGAAAAGCATCCTCTGGCATCTGTATCTTCTACTTGTAACAGGACTCTGTAGTGCGTCCATGACAGCAACTTAGATTGTGGACTCACTGAGTCCACAATCTGAGGATACTTCTGATAGAACTTTTATCTGTACGTTCACCACTTAATTCCTCTTCCACTATTCTTTTTTATTATATTCCTTACGAGAAATAGTTTCAATAAAAATCATAGCTTCTAATCAATAACAACCCCGCCCCAGTGCGTCAATCTACAGAATCATTTTTTATAATTTCTTACATAATTTGATGATTTATTAAATAAATTGATATATAATAAAATTGGAGTTATTAATTAGTCACAGAAGGGAGAAACAATGGCAGCAACAATTATCTATTTTACTATTTACACTTTTTGTACTTTGATATTCGTTTTGATTGGTGTCGCATCATATCATTCCGTCGACCCAGTCGCTATCAATTCTAATGAAATACCACCTAAAAAAGACGAATTACTTGACGTTTCTAAATGGAACCATGCACATGGTTGGCTTTGGATATCTTTTTCTATTATGTTTTTCTTAACAGGAATAATCTTCAAATTCACTATTACACATTATTCTAACGAAGCTATTCAGGTTTGCATATATATGCTGCTTGTTGGCTTAGAAATAGCATGGATAGAAATTAGACACAAAATGCTAAAAAGGAAATTGATAATAAAGAATACTTTAAGCACTTCCGAAAAAAATCTTTCAGCAACAAATATTACTAATAATTATAACGATAGTAATAATAAAAGTGATAATTAGCATTCTTCAAAAATAATAGACAACCCCGTTAAAAAAGTCCAGGTAACAGTTTATTTTGTTATCTGGAATTTTTTCTAATTAGCTATTTTAAATAAAAAAATACCCTCTGAAAAAAATATTTTTTAGTTGTGAAATAGCAATTATTTTGATAAAATAGAAGGGCACTTTTGATGCTTTAAATAAATAAATCAATAAACTATTATCACATATTTTTAAGGAGAAAGATTTAATGATTACTAAAAACAAAAGAAACGCAAATCCATGGGCTTTATTGCCAATTGCCGTTTTTTTATTTTTATATTTAGGAAATGGAATATATTTCGAATACATTAATCCAATAAAGGGACAAATGGGCTTTTATGTAGTTTCGGTTGTACTAGCATTTAGTATATCTTTAGCTGTTGCTTTTGCCCAAAACCGTAAATATTCCTTTGAAGACAAAATTCATATTTGTGCTATGGGTGTTGCTGATGACAATATCATCACTATGTTATTTATCTTTATTCTAGCTGGTGCATTTAGCGGAATTGCATCTGCAGCTGGTGGAGCAACTAGTACAGCCAATATGTTACTTAATGTAATCCCAAATAATTTTGAAGTTCCTGGACTTTTTTTTATTGCTTGTTTAATCTCTATGGCTATGGGAACAAGCGTAGGATCAATTACTGTTTTAGTTCCAATAGCAGTTGCTATAGCAGCTAATGGTTCATCGTCCCTCGCATTATATGTAGGAGCGGTCATTGGTGGATCAATGTTTGGCGATAATTTATCCTTTATATCTGACACAACAATAGCAGCCACCAAAACACAGGGTGTCGCTATGAAAGATAAATTCAAAACAAATATTAAAATTGCTCTTCCTGCTGCAACTATCACTTTTTTTATTCTAGTTATTTATTCCTTTATGAATAAAAGCAATCTAGCTGGAAACTTTAAATTTAATATTTGGCAAGCCTTACCATATTTTATTGTGTTATTACTATCTATTATTGGAATGAATGTATTTGTGGTTCTAAGTATTGGTATCCTTCTATTTGGTTTAGTTGGTGTATTAACTGGATCTTTAAATTATGTTATTGCTCTTTCATCTATTGGAAATGGTATCTCAAACATGTTTGAAACTATGATTGTTACAATATTAGTTGCTTCTGTAACAGCACTAATTCGTAATAATGGTGGATTCGATGCAATTCTTAATTTTATTAAAAAAAGAGCAAAATCTAAAATAGGTGGAATGTTTGGAATTTCTTTTTTAACTGCTTTTATGGATATCGCTACAGCCAACAATACTGTTGCTATTGTAGTATCAGCGCCCATCGCTAAGGAAATTGGAGAAGAGTACGGAGTTGAATCTACGAAGGTAGCCTCTCTTTTAGATGTGAGCTCTTGCATTATGCAAGGAATAATCCCATACGGAGCGCAATTACTAGTTGCATCTAGCATTGCTAAAATTCCAAGTTTTTATTTTATACCATATTTGATTTACCCTTTTGTATTGATAATATTCGTTATTTTTTCCATTATATTTGATGGAAAAAAATTTAGAAACACTACACAAATAAAACAATCTAGACACAATCAAATATTAGATACAGATATGTAAAAAAGACTCAACATAATCATTTAAATATACCGGCCTTTAAGCGTTGGATCTGAGGTCTAACGCTTAGAAACGTTACATAATCATGATATGTTGAGTCTTTATTTTTAATAATTATTTAATTGTTCTAACAAATATTCTCTATATTTATCTCTTACATGTGAAGGGCTTACTATTTTAGCGCTCATTCCAATTATAAAAAACCAGCCAAAAAATGTGTTAGCTACACCCACATTCATAAGTGTTGTGCCATACCATCCGTCACCTTTATCAATTATTCTAATATCTGTTCCGAACCGATCAATTATGACACCTAACACATCTTCCTTAAACTCAATTTTTACATTTTCTTTTTTGGCAGCATACATATCAAAATTTGAATTAACACATCCAACGATATCATATGTATCCGTTTTATTTGCTCCAGTCATTTTCTCATCTTCTACGAGTTCAATATCCTTCATCTTATCAACCCTAAAAAACTTTTCTTTTTTGATTTTTTCATCTATACCAATAAAATAATAATTTTCATCGTTATATACTAACGCCCTTGGTGATATTGAATAAACAAAATTCTCATGTCTTTCTTTAAGTTGTATTTTATTATCCTCGTAACCCCATTTATAATACTTAAATCTGACTATTTTTTTCTTTGTAATAGCCTCATTTAATGTATCAATAACTTCTAAAACAACATGGTTCTTAGTCTTAATACGTCCTCTTAAACGCACCTGATGTTTCAGACCATCACTCTCATACTTACTTGAAAACAATGCTAGTTTTTTAATAAGCATTTCTGATGTATCTTCTGGTATGAACTTAAAAGCTTGGCTTGCATCAACTAAAATCTTAAGCTGAGAAATCGAAAAAATCTTATCACTTATATAATAATATGTATTAACACCTTTTTTTTTCTTTTTAATTTTGAATCCACCAAGCTTATTAAGTTCCCTGATATCGGCATAAACCGTTTTACGTTCAACTATTATTTCATATGATTCAAGTTTAGCAATTATCTCGGGAGTCGTTATCATATGACTCTCATCTGTATACCTCCAAAAAATTTCTAGTAATCTAAATAGTTTAAGTTTCTGGTTTTCACTTTTGGGCATCTGTACACTCCTTCTAATTAATTCGCTTTATCCAAAATATTCCCTTGTTACGCCTTCTAGTATACTCTTTCTAAAATTTATTGTCATCATTATGATTTACTTCTTGATCAATTGTTTTATAATAATTTTCATTTCTTTTTGCATCAAATAAATCAACATTCATATTTAAATCATCTGAAATCTGACGTTTATTTTTTAAAAGTGATACTATTGCCATTAATGCATTGATAAAGCACCATATTCCCCAAACAATGAGATCTTTGAACATTCCAGTAGCGCCTCCAAATGCCATTAATGCTGCCATACCAAACATAATAATTAACGCGATGTTGCCACCTTTTCCTTTTGATTTTCTAGTTGCAATAGATACTATACCTCCCGCAAGCATAAGTACTGCAACCAAAATTCCAGCTCCGCCTCCTGCATCTTTACCATCACCGAGTGAATTTGCTATACCTGCTGCACATGATTGAAATGCAACGATAACAAATAAAATAATTGATAAAATACCACTTACTAATTTCCATGTTTTCATAATAGAATACCTCCTTAAAAAATATAATATGCTTTAATTTAGCCCTTGGTAACTTTTTCTAATACTTATCTTGGACTTTCTAAACACATTATATTTTATTATGTGTCCAAAAAAGTGGATTTCAATCATTATTTTTTTAAAAAAACAAAAAGATTTTTTTAAGATTTTATATCTATACAATAAATAAATTCAAAACTTTTTTGTATTATTGAATTTTAGATTATTATGATGCATATCTTTCGTAGTATTCACTTGCACCCTGACGCTTCTCATTTACTCCAACTTCAGCATAATGTTGATAGTATAGAGGTAAATTATTTACAAATTTTACTCTTAAATCATCATTATTATTCATATAGAAATTCACATCAAAAGTTGCACTTGCTCTTCTTCCTTCTTCCATTCCTTCATCCATAAAATGATCTAAATAAGAGCCATCGTAATATCCTAATTTTTCCTGCAAATCCCAATTATTGTTTCTATAATATGAAATATCAAAGATAACATCTAAATAGTTTTCATTTGATGTTGGAGCCTTTACTCTACCATTCCATACTGAATATAATTCATGAGCCGTATTATTTTCTTTTGTTTTAGCATCACTTACTAAAAAGAAATCAATTCCCATTATGTTAGATGAATCGTCATCATCCCATGTAGCATCAACATTATACCATTTATTTCCAATTTTTACTCGTGACCATTCATGTCCTGATCCAGTAACACAAACAGATTCATTTCCTATAGCATTACAAATCATTGTAAATGTTTTTGAATAACCTGCACATACGGTTTTTCCCTCAAGTACTGCACTTACAACACTTTGATCAATCTCACCACTTTTATAGAGAGTTTGCTTATCTAAAATGTTTTCTAAAGTTCTTAGTTTTTGCATCGTTGTTTTTTTCTTGTTTACTGTTTTTATCCAATTTTCAACTTTACTTTTTAATTGATTAGCAACCGAAATTCTATTTTTTCCAGAAATATATCTTGGATAAATTGTTAACGAAAAGAACTTTTCATTATCTGAAGTCGTTCCATACCAATACTGAGTACTTAAGAAAAAAAATTGTGGATTCTCTGCCTCAAAAACATTAAAAACTTCATCTAAATCAGCCGGTGTCACTTTCTTATTGTATATGATTTTGCCAATTACAGGAGTTCCTTGAACTGTATCATTGCAATTAATATCAGAATTGCTCAATAATTCCATACATCTATTATATAATTTGTTATATAAATCTTTCTCTTCGGAGGTTAACTGATTGTAATAATATCTTGCACTATATTTTTTCCAATTATAACTTGCAGTATAAGCTCTCTTTTTAATTATTTTTTCACCGCAAATCAAATCTCCCTTGTTACTTTTTTCAGCAACTTTTTCTTTTACTTCATGTCCTTCAATTTTTTTAAGTCCTGTCTTCTTAGTTTTATTTAGATTCTTCGCATACAATGTACTAGGATTAAATAGCAAGCACATGCAAAATAACATAAATCCTCCTAAAACAAATTTGTGTAACTTAAAATTTTTAATTTTTTTCATCATTCTAGTCCTTTCTCAAGTCAATTATTATGTAGTCAGTTAATAATATAACACATCGTTAAGATAATTTAAATAAAAAATATAGATAAATTTTCTAAAATATAATTTGAACATAGATTACTAATATTACTTATACTGTTTTTTATTGTTTATTATTCCTCCAATAAAGAAAATGCAAATACTTCCATATAACCAAATCATAACTATTGCAATAGTATTAAGACTTCCATAAAGTGAGAATCCTCCAAATTTTTCAACATATATAGATAACAATATTGAAAAAATTTCCCAACCTAATGTACAAAAAATTCCACCTCTTAATTGTTTTACCCATTTTACTTTTTTATTTGGTAAAAAAGTGTATAGACTTGTAAAAAATATAATCAACAAAACAATTGTAACAACACTCGCATTTTCTGCTATCATATGAATTTCTCTTATAAATTCAATATCATTTGGAAACCATTTTATTATTGTTTTAATTTTTCCATTAAAAAAGGATAACGTTGCCAAAAATAATATCACAACTGTAAAAACAAAAGTATATATTGCGCCTTCTATTCTAAGCGCCAACCAATTTCTTTCTTCTTTTACCCCATATATCCTGTTTAGGCCTTTTATCATACATTTTATTCCATTACCTGCTGACCAAAGTGCTAGTAATCCATAAATTGGAAGAATTTGACCGTTTTTCTCTAATATTTCATGCAAAATATTTTTCACATTTATAGCAATATAATCCGGAAATGTTTCATCAATTAAGATAAATATTTCTCTGTTAAAGAAACTAACATATTTTAAAATAGAACTTATAAACAACAATGCAGGTGCAAATGAAAGTACAATAAAAAAAGAAGTCTCTGCAGCATATGATGGGACTCCATAAGATGAAATACTTTTTATTATTTTTAAAATATCTTCACCTATACTTTTGAAATTATTTATTCTAAATATTTTATTGTTAAATTTCTTTTCTATTTTTTTCATATTATCCCCCAAATACACTCATACATTGGTATAATTCGGATATCTGTTCTTTAATCTTTATAAAAACATACTACAATTACTAATTCTCCATTTTTTTCAAGTT
>NZ_FOGW01000010.1:0-34496 GCF_900111325.1 Lachnobacterium bovis | reverse complement strand
TGTTCTCGTCTCCTCTCGGAGTTTTAAATTCTTAATCCTCTCCCTGCAAACCCTTGATAGCAGTACACTAAAAAGCCACTTTGCGTGGGAAAGCTACAATTCAAAATTATTTAGATTTTATATAGATATAAAACCTTATAAAAATCTGTATCTTCTAAGTACGTGGCTATTCTTCAATAAATGCAGAATAGCCTTTTACATTTTAACATCTTCCAATACAATATTCAATATAACAATTACACATTATAACAAATCTATCTTTCCAATAATGCTCTCATTCATTCTTGAATAATCATTCCATGCATGTGTCTTTACATTTATAGCAGTATAAGTAAATGCTTCTTTTATTAAGTCCATTATCTGTTTACTACTCATATCAGTTTTTTTCTTTATGTCTTCATCTGTTATTGAAACAATATTATGCGCAGCTAAATTTCTTATACTTTCCTCAATTTTTCTAAGTTTCTTTGCACACTCCTTCACTTTTAAAGAGACATCACTCAAATTAATAATCACTTCTAGTATATGTACAGATTGAACATATGGTGTACTATTTTTATTCCCAAAATTTTCCCATTTGTTTATAAGAATATTAAACACCTCTGTGTTAACCAACTTTTCCATGTCCCACTTTACATTATCATCTGTATAATACTTGCTTATTTTAATATTACATTGTTTTTCTAACATTAACTCCATCAAGTTAAGAAACAATGGTGTTAATGCTCTAATAAAATCAGCATAATTTTCATTCATTCTTTTAACATCTATAGCCAATGCATACTCAAATATTTTAATTTTAGAACCATCTACTATAGAAAAACATTCCAATCCTTTTTCAGTTGCAATCTTTTTAGCATGATTATAATCAAGATGCAAACGCATATTTGCCATCTCTAACAAAGCATGATATTCTTCATATTGATTTCCTGAAAATAACGTTTTGGCATTTTCCAAGACATCTAAAGCTGCTGCATAATTACATTTTTTCACATGATTTTTTATTATTTCTGAGTATCTAATCTTTATTAATGAAGGTAAATTTACTTCTACACAACGCCCTACACCATCATCCTCAATTTCATTTTCAGCACAAAGTCCCCAATAAGTATCTACATCATATTCATCATTATGTGTATGATTATTCATTCCCTTTTCCGGTGTTTTCACTTGAATTGCAGTTGAGTTAAACTCACCTAAAGTATGCATAATCAATACCGCACTTTTCATAGCTGGAGTACCACTAGAAACATTTAAAAGGAACCTATCTGTTTCATCTAATTCAGATATTATATCTTTTAATATTTTTTGATATTCTTCATAGAAAAAATCAAAATTTTGCACTTCTTCTAAATCAGGTCTCTCTATTACCTTGCAGTCAATTTTTCTATTTTGACGTTCCGCTAATTTTTCTACTGCTTTTACATAACGATTATCCTTCTTATGTTTTTCTAGAATTTCTCCTGACATATACATATATACTTTAGTCACTCCATAATGACGGCATATATGTAACATTGCTCCTTCATGCAAATTGTATTCTGATATTGGATCAGTTCCACCAATTGGTGAAAACAACACTATTTCATTCATTACACTTAATTCTCCTTATATTTTATAAAATTATCACGTCTTCAACCTTTGCTTCTTCTGAAACGCCCCAAGCCTTAACCTGGCTTTTTCCTATTATCTTATATACTCTTATACTGTCTTCTGTAATATTACAAAAATTGGGTAAGTCTTTAAGTAATTTTTCATACTTCTTTGTTGTTATTTTAGCTTCAAAAGCCGATTTCTGAACGCGATTTCCATACCCTGAAAGATACTTTGCCAACTTATTTCTACGTTTATCATTGACCACGTCATATATAATCAATATAAGTAATAAGTTCTTATCTTCACTTTTTTCTACTTGAAAAAAATAATCTTCCATATACTACGCACCTACCTTATAACAATTGGTTCATATTCATCTGGATTTTGGCTTTCAATTGCTTTCACAAGTGACATAACTTGCAATGCAATCGCTCTTCTAAAACTTACAGCATAGTCTACATACTTCAAATATTTTACACTGGTTTTTAATTTCATTTCCAATTTTGAAATAAAAATATTTAGCCCATCTTTATCTATGAAAACACCTGGATTCTCATAATCTGTATAAAAATTTGAACGTAGTATTTCCTTGCCATTAATCAAACTCATTGCTGTAGAATCAATCAGCACAGCTCTCCATTCTTCCATCAAATCACTAACTAACGTTGGATGATTCTCCCCATCCCTATGCATAAATCCAAAATATGGATTTAAACCTTTTTCCTCTACGACTTCATATATGTTATTCATTAATATGGAATAGCCTAAAGAGATTAAAGAATTAAAAGGATCCTTTGGTGGTCTTTTACTTCTACCCTCAAATTCAAATTCATCATCTACACATTGCGATAAACCTTTGAAATATATTTTAGCGGAATTTCCTTCATATCCCATCAATTCTGGAATATTTTTCACGTTATCAATATGTTTTATATCGCTCTTCATACTAACGATTAAACCTAACAAATCCAAATCTCTTGATTTTGCATATCTCCTTAACACTACTGTTTGATTCTGTATTTTTGCCTTTATAATCTTTCTTGATAATTCAAAAGCAAAATCTGTATCATACAAAGCGCTTTGTTTTCTTTGTAGCTCAGGTTTGACATGTCCCGACGACATTAACCTTCCAAAATACTTTCCTCCTTTTGAAAAAAAAGCAACTGGTATTCCTTTATTCATACATTTTTCCATACATTGTGTCGTTAATTGTGACTTTCCCATCATAATAATACTTTCTATTGTTTCAATAGGAAAAGATCTTACATCACCATTTCTATATTTTATTGTTAATCTATTACCTTCTGTCCCAATTTGTGCTCCATTTTCATCAATATAAACTTGACTCATTTTTCTCCCCCTTAAGAACTCTATTTTACAATATCTCTAACTTACATAATCCCATTTGATATGTTTTACCATGATATTTTGTACATTTTATTGTTCTAGGTGAAATTCCATGATTTCTTACGTCATCATTATACTTATCCTTTTTACTTGTGTTAGAAAGTATTCTTTGAGTAACAGCTGCTGCCTTATTTTTTTCAAATAAAGTAAAAATTTCTGTTTTTGAAGCAAATCCTACTCCTCCACCTATATACAAATAACTTCCACTTTTCATGTCAATAAAACTATTCTTTTCAATATATGACGAAACAAACTTTTCGTTATATATTCGATTAAATATTTCTACCGCAGAAATAATTTCTTCCTTAGTAACTGAGCATTCTTTTTCGTCAATTGTTACTTCAAATTCTATCTTTGTATCAGGCTTTAAGCACTCTCTCAGCAAAGGTAATTGTTTTTCTTTTCCACCAACGCTATAATCATAACGTTGACACAAAATTAAATTTTCCAATTCTAAGGACTTCGAATCGCTAATAATAAGCCCTCTTAACTCATCATTTCTAACATCCCTTATTTTAGTTTCATCCTTTATCTTGTTTTCATTGTAGGTTTTGATTTCCATATCTTTAGTTGGCTTACTTATATTTTTAAATTTATAACTTTCCTTCTCTATATCCTCTTTAATTTTCCTATAATTATCCTTATTTTTATATATTCTTTCTGCCATAATTATAGTTCTAAGAGCACCTTTTAAGCTACTACCTGGTATATATGGTAAACCATAAGAATCTTTAACAAATTCACTAATTGTAGATTTACCTCCAGAGTTTTTGGTTTTAGCATCATTTAACTTTGCATCCTTTATTTCTAATGAATATCTAACACATTTAGATACTTCACTTGGTTTTATTTTTTTTTGCCTACTTAACCAAATTCCTAAATCCTTTTTTAAATTTGCTGGTGAACAAATAAAGTTTTCGAAATCATCTGCTAACCCTTTTTCCTTAACCATTTGATACAATTCATATGGTTTATATATATCTATTTCACTTTTATCTTTATTATATGAGTATTCTTTTTTATTTATTTCTTTTTCACATCCAATAAATACTGGTGATAAGGTTGTCAATACAAATTTGTATTTTTTTAGATAACTTTTTCTATCCATTATTTCACCTCCAAAAACATTGGAATTGCATATTTATATACAGGATGGCTGCCTATACTAGATACATCATATATATCACCTTTATAAATATGTTTTACACAAGATCCTGTCTGAAAAACATATAAATCTTTCTTTTTTACTAGTTGTTTTTCATATGTACTTGAAGAAACAAAGCCTCCTCTTCTTTCTAACATATAATTAGCATCCTTTACGACTTCACCTAATTCTTCATCTGAAGGAAGTGATAATGATAATGTCATATATGTTGAGGCACTCTCACAATTAAGTCTCTTCTCTAATTCCTGTGGTACTTCGATTTCTTCAAAATCAAAGCGACCAAAACCAGAAGATCTTTTTCCTCCAATTCCACTATATTTTAAACTTATAAAAAATTCCTTAAATATTTCATACGACTTTTCATCACTATAACCCAGGATAAAATATAAACCATTTCCTTCGTTATAACGATATATTCCAACTCTATATGGTTCAGGATCCCCTTCTTCGCTATTTTCAAGTGTTCTAATAGCGACTTGATTTTTAGTATCATGATTTCCTAACTTATCAAGATTTACGCTTTCTTTTAGGACAGGGAACTCTCCTTTAAGGTATTTATCTAATAACTCAATTGGAATATATTTTAATTTTTTATATGCTTTTTTCACTCCACTATCACCTTGTTGCGCACTTTCAACATGAAGAAATGGCTTAGGTAAATACATCTTTTCTCCAACATACGGAAATGCATCTGAAATACTTACTTTATTACTTCTAAACATCTCTACAAATTCTTCAAGATTTGTATCACCTTTTTTTACAACTTCTTGGCATAAAGCTGAGAATAGCGTATCACAATGAAAAATTTCATTACTCATATCTAAACTTTTCGCCCCAAAATGAACAGCTGTCTTAAACTTCAGTTTAAAAATTTTATGTTTCATTTCTATTCTCCCTTGTTAAATACTTCTTGCAATACACTTTCACATTTATTAACTAATTCTGTATTAATGTTTCCCACAACAGCCTTGGCATTTAAATTATTAAAGCTAACCTTTCCATATCCTCTAGAACCACTACCTCCAAGATAATCATACTCAAGTAACTTTAAGCCTTCTGCAATTAATTCAAAATCCTCTATTATTTCATTCTCAGTTTCTTTATTTGTAACTTCATAAATAATGTCTAAATCAAACTTTGAACCTCTGACTGTTCTTTCAATCTGTCTAGGATTAGCCACACCTGTAGTTCTTGATATACTATTTTCAAACTTTACCTCTGTATATGTCTGAATTCCCATAGATTTTAATTCCTCTCCATTAGCCAAAAACATATCAGAAACTAATATTCTACTAGGACGAATGTCTCCCTTTTTTGAACTTCCAAACACTCTTAATATTCTTTCATGGTCACAATCAGGTTGTGTTATTTCTTCATTTAATTCCTTTGCAAGTAATGTTCTAATCTTACCTTTTACTGAACTTCCTGGTAACATCGGTTTTCCTGTTTGTATATCCCTAATAACTGGCGAATCAACTGCTCCTATTGCTGCAAAAGCTTCTGAACCACCTATATGCATTCCTGTCTTTAACTCTACTATTCCTCTTATCTGAATTTTTCCGTACATATCTATTTTACCTCCAATTCTATTCTCCACCATAATATTTATGAAACGCTACCAATGCTTCCAGATAATGATAAAAATCTACATATTTTGTCTTCTTACCATTCACTTTTTTTAATTCATTGCAAAGGTCTGATTCTATTAAAAACTTCTGAACTTCTTTAGTTCTACCTGCTTCATATATCATTCTAACTCTTAAATACTCTAATCTCTTTCTGTTTTCTTCTGAAATACTTTCACTTTTATCTCTTTTTATGTCATTGTAAATATCTGCTGCCATAGCTAGGATATTTCTTATCTTAGAAGTCGTGATCTCTTTTTTATTAGACCATAAATATTCTATCACCGCTTCTGCTCTATCTACATAATTAGCATATTCACTTGCTTTAATATGAGGCTTTCTATCCGGTGTATTTGAGTGGGAATCATTGTTTCTTACTGTTTGCTTACTATTCTGATTGTTTCGTTCATTATTTCTATAAATCATATCTATTTTACTCCTTTTCTCTTATTAAATATGCATACAATGTTATCGCTGTTTTTAATTGTCTAATATCATCTTTATTTTTAATCCAGGTTACAATTTTTTCGCAAAATTTATCATATGCCTCTTTTTGTTTACTATATTTTTCATCATCTTTTATAATATTTTTTTCAGGCTCTATTCTAGATAAAAGATAAATTAATCTGGCAAAATTAATTTTTTCATCTTGATTTCGAATCAATTCCAAAAGTTTATATAAGAATGATTTTCCCTTATCCTCACACTGGTTCATAAAGTCTGATATAATATCTAATTTTTCAAAACAAACGCCATCTATAAAATCGTTCCATTTATATGTTCCATCCCCAATTTCTATAGTTTCTCCTTGTGCTAACTCTTCATGCTTTTGTCCATCTTCAAATAAAGTAATTGAATCTTTTCCATACATTTTTTTTGATTCATCTACTAATTTTTCAACTTCGGTTGCAATAACACTAATTGGATATCCTGGCTTATATACTCCGATTCCAGCTGATAATGTAAGTTTTTCTTGCGAATAAAAGTTAAACGCTTCTCTAAGATCTATAGCCAAACCAATAACATCATCCCATGCTCCAACAATAAATACATCATCTCCTCCGGAATATACAATAGTTGCTTTTCTTTTTTCATCACTATCCTGACTTGTTTCTATAACATCATACATATGACATTCTGATTTTTTTAATATACTATTTATATACAATTTAAAGAATAATGATAATTGTCTTGATAACGTTGCTGATCTTGTTAACGTAGCATACTTATCCTCAAATCCTTCAACAAAAGATTTTCCAAGATTATCTACATCTGCACGTAGTATTCCAACTCTTCCAATACCATGACTTAACTCTTTTGCAAATTCTTCAAATGTATCTCCAGTTGTATAATCTCCTACCCAAATTTTTGTAGAAAGTTTTTTCCCTGTGTAATATTTATTCTTGGTATATAAACGAACAGTGTTTTCATCCTGTAACAATTTGTCTAACTCTTCTTTTATCTCACCTTTTGTAAAACCTTTCTTATTATATGCCTTAAGTTTATAATTACCCGGCAATGGAAGACCATCACTTGCCTCCTTATAAACTACAAAGATTTCGGAATATAAAACTTTTTTCGAAAAACTTTTTATACTATTGCACATTGGACATACATCATCTTCATCAACTTTTGAAGAGTTCTTACACACTTTACATTCTCTTATGTAATTATCTTTCTCTTCTTTGTTTAATTTCATTATTTGCTCTGCTGTATATCTATTACTCTTTTTATCAGAAATATTTCTTGAAACTTTTCTAAATACTTCTCTATAACTTCCATTTGGATCATTTTGAAGTGTTTTGCAACTACACTCTGCATATCCTCCTGCTATATATAAAGCAGTTTTAAAAACTTCTAAAAACCATTCATTTATTTCATTCTGTATATTTTCAAACTGCATTTTTATTTTTTCTGTATTAGGAAGGAGCATATAACAATGTCCTCCTCCTACATAAATCAAATTTGCTCTACACAAATTCATTCTTTCTAGTATTAAATCTATAATGTGCTCCATCATTATTTCAAGATAAAATGATCTTGCTCTAAGTGTTTTCAACGCATCTTTTGTTGAAATTGTATAAATAAAATTTTGTATTCCGGACACATCTAATGATGCTAATAAAAATACCTCTTTTTCATAAAAGCCAGAGGCATTTTTAAACAACTCTGTTTTATAATCTAAAATGTTTTTTTCTTCTAAATACTTTTTTATGCATATTGCAAAAGCAGCTGTCAATTTCAGATGATCATATAAAGATATATCCATCAATTCATCTGTTTTAGTTGAAGATGGAACATATGTCAAATTAGCTTCAAGAGCTAATAATAATGAATTAATATAATCATTCACATTTTCATCTTTAAAATCAATTCCCTTTAGTGAATCTTTAATATTTATACAAATATTGTTATATATAGAGTCTGTGAATTTTTCTTCCTTATTTTCCGGATAATTAATATCTTCCTCACTTTTTAAAATAACAGGCTTATACTTATATGATTCTTTCCCACAACCTTTATTTTTATTTAAAATATTAAAAACTGATTGTAACTGAGCAAATTTATCAAAACCATATTCTAAATCATCATCTTCTCGTCTATCTGCAGCTGCTGCTATGTTATCCGCAATATATACAATATATGCCAAATCACTTTCTGATATATTTGCATTTTTTAACTTATCGCCATGATGATATTTAACACAATTTAAGATATCATTATCCTTAATTCCGACTTCTTTAAGAAAATTTACACCTAATACACTATGTGTTTCGCGACATCCTTCCGCTCTGTACACAACTTTACCTATGTCATGCAACAAGGACGCAATTATTAATTTAACATCTTCAATTTTCATCTATTATAGTTCCTCCTTTTTTACCATTCCCATGCCCATAGAAGTTTTTACTCCAATTCCTGCATATTCAGCAAAATCAAATAGTAATCTTGCATATTTACTAACAGTTTCATTTTTAAAAAAAGTTATTATAATACTGCCTACGCAACCAACGACATATGTACCTTCCATCGGAAATGACGCACTATGTATTCTATATTTTGTAATTGAACTATTCTTTAATAACTCTTCTAATGTGTCACTATCAAACATTTCCATATCATTGATTGAAGAGTATCTATTCATCAAATTCTGATAGATCAATCTCAAATCAGGCATAGCTTGATAATATCCGTTTTGCTTGAATGAAACTGGAGCATAAAAATCTAATTTTATTTTTTTTGTAGGTTTTTCACTGTAAAAACGTACTGTTAATTCTTTGGACTCTTGTATTTGTAATTCCTTTTTTATAAGCTTAACTGTTTTATCTATTTTTTTTATATGTACTTCATTTAATTGGGAGTCTAATAAAGGAATAATTATTTTTTCATATGCATCTTTAGAAAGTGTATTAATACACCAATACACTTCATTATTTTTCTGTTTAATAATTCCTTGACTATATGGATGGAAAGACTGCTGATGCAAATAATCTGCATACTCTGTATCAATCTTTTCAAATAGAATTCCTTGAAACATTGATGATTTTGTATAATCTAATGTATTATCATCTAGCTTTATTTTTAATTTTGCAAACATTATTTTTTTCCTCATATATATCAAATTACTTTTTCACGCAACATATTCAGTATATTATTATTATTTTCTTTTTTCAATATATAAATACGAATATTTAAATATTTCCTAGTATTATTTGTATTTATCTAAATTTATTGATTACTTTGCAAATATTTTGTATATAAAAAAATCCCCCAAACAAACACCGAACATTCAAATATTTCATCTTCAAAAATATTTGAAAGCCCTGCATCTGTGGGAGATTTTATATAATATCTAATTTTTACCGCTATAAAAACAGCGATTTTTTTATTCTAGTTGTTTATTCCTTTATGAATAAAAACAATCTAGCTGGAAACTTTAAGTTTAATATTTGGCAAGCCTTACCATATTTTATTGTGTTATTACTATCTATTATTGGAATGAAAGTATATGTTTTCAATGACACCATAAAAAATACCGACTTCTAATCGTCAGTTTTAGTCTGACTTTTAGAAATCGGTAAATTATGAAGAGAAAAAAATCATGCATTGTATAACTTTTTATAGCATCATTTTTTGTGAGAGTGAACTCCTTTTTCAAGGTCTGTTCTAATTTCTTCTACCTTTTCTGGAGTTAATTTATAAAATAGCATAGGTATAAGAGATATTAATCCTAAAACAAATGGAAGTAAATTAACAACTGCATTTATACCTTGTCTGGCAGCATCTGTTTGTTGTACATTTGGCACATATCCAACTGCATCAAGAAGAAGGATTCCAACCGATCCGCAAAGAGCTGTAGCAATCTTTACACTAAAGCTAAGCATTGATGCTGCAACGCCTTCTTGTCTTCGACCTAGTTTCCAATCTCCGTACTCTAGTGCATCTCCAACTAATCCATAGCAAATTCCTTGTGCCGAATTGCAAAGTCCGCATACAAATGAAATAGCAAGGAGTACGTTAATACCTGCATTTGGAAGAAGAAACATTGCTAAAAATCCTGCGTTCATTGTCAATTGAAGGATAATAAGGTAACCCTTCTTAGTGAACTTGTTTGTTCCCCATGGAAGAAGTAAACTTCCAAGTAATTGTGCAACCGTCATAGCTGTAAAAAATGTTGCAACATGATGAAAATCACCTACTACATAAATAATGTAAAATGTTAGAAGTCCCATACGACCTGTAACACAAATAGTTCCAAGTACTGCTGATAAAACAACCATAAGTAACTGATCATTTTTTGCAATTTCTCTAAGCGATGCTAAAAATCCAAGTTTTTCAGCATTTCCTTTGTTTGCATGAAGCACATCTGTGTATTTTTCTTTACAAATTGCCGCACAAATCCAAAATGGAATAATCATTACTACAGCCATTACTACTGAAAAGCCAAAATAGCCTTGCGCATCCGCTGCTTTTACACCTGGTTTTGAGAAGAAAAGTAATGCTGGTGTTGCAACTATTGAAAGAATAATACCAATTACTGAGCAACCTATATTTCTGCTTGTAGCAAGAAACATTCTTTGTTTTGAATCAACTGCAATTACATTTTGAAGTGCCTGATATGCAATCGAACAAGCTGTATAAGCCATACCTGTTCCCACGTAACAAATCAAACAAACTAAGGCCTTAATCATTCCATGCAATGGCCAAACCGTAAAGGTTAGTATATTAAATATCGCAAGGAATGGTGGTGCAAAATAAAGGTACGGACGAAAACGTCCCCAGCGAGTATTGGTTCTATCTGCAATATTACCCATCATCGGATCATTTACTGCATCCCAAACTCTTGCAATAACCATTATCAAAGAAATTGCTGTTGCTGTAAGTCCTACAATATCCCTGTAAAAAAGTGTTAGAAAGTTATTTATCATATACCAAGACATCTGGCATCCGACTTCTCCAAAAGCATACCCCACTGCTAATTTAGGATCTGTCCTAACTTTCTTTTTTTCTGTCACCTCACTTACACTAGACGTAGTCATTGTTACATCATTCATAAAAAACCTCCCTATCATTACATATAGATTTTATTCAAAGTCGATAGATTTACCTGTTCGACCTGATTCCCTAACTGCATCCATAAGTCTTAGTACTCTTCTGACTTCTGGAATCTTTACGTAAAATTCTTCTTCTCCATGATATGCTTTTATGTAATGTTCAAAGTAATTCTTATGTTCTGTATTAACCTGTGGAAGTGGTTCTGTAACTATTGTTCCGTCTGGTGCTGGTCCAAATGAACGAGTAGGACCTGCTGCTGTCATTGTTCTCTTTCCACCTACGTTTGTTAATAGGTGTGTTGTACGTACGATTTTACCTTCTGGGAAAAATCCGTCAACATAAGCTGTTCCTTTATTTCCAGCTACAAACCAATGACGTTCAAACCATTTATCCTGAACTTTATCTGCTAGATAATATGTACCGAGCTCAATATTTGCTGTTACATTATTATCAAAACGAAGCATTATGTTAAAATAGTCATCTACCTCTTTATTAATAACATTTCTAATGTCTGCATATACGCTCTTCAATTTAGCTCCTGGGAACATAAAGCACACTTGATCTAAAAGATGTACTCCCCAGTCATATAGCATTCCGCCACCTTCTTCTACAAAGACATGCCAATCATGCATATTTCCATTGAATCCATAAAGCTGATTCTTGATTGAATACACATCCCCCAATGTGCCTGAATCATATACAGCTTTTGCTGTTCTAAAATCTGGATCAAAACGTCTTTGCTGATGTACTGTAAATTTAACCCCATTTTTCTTTACAGCTTCTTCCATTTCATCTAACTCTTTAAGGCTCATCGCTACTGGTTTTTCACAAATAATATCCTTTTTGGCATTAGCAGCCTGTACTACTAAATCACGATGCTGATTATTATTTGCTGCAATAATTACAACATCAACTTCAGGATCTGCAAATAATTCTTCGTTGCTTGAATATCTTTTTAAGCCTTCCTTTACATCTTCAAGTTGTTTAGGATCTCTATCAGAGATTCCTACAAGTTTTATTCCTGGAAAATCAGACAACATTTTTTCATGTTCATGTCCCATAAAACCGTGTCCGATGATTGCAATTCTAATATCTTGTGCCATAGTTATTTCCTCCTATATCTCCATTCTATTCTGGTTTATAGTCATCAAAATCATATTCGATCACACCGAATGGTGTCTGCTGTTTTCTAATAGCAATTGATTTTGACATTTTCTTGATTTCATCAGCTGTTACAGAACGGCCTAATTCATTTGAAAGCATTACACCTTCTGATAAGAAAGCAGTCTGCATTGCAATGTATGGTGAATCAATTCTTGTTTCATCTGTAAGAATTCCACGAAGATATGAATACCACTGAAGTTGGTTATCGTTGTACATTTCAATTTCTGGATTAAGAGCAAGCTCTTGCATTCCTGTAACATCACCGATAGCACATTCAAGTTTTGTATCAAATAAACGTCCTTTTTCATCTACTCCAAAGTGCTGAAGTCTTGGAAGTTGAAGTGAACCTCCACCTACGATATTTCCTCCTTCTGGGACTGCCATTGGGCCACCTGTCTGGTCTACATCTGTAAATTTAAGTCCTCCAAGAGAACCAGCGATAAATGTTGAACCAACTTCATCCATATGAATTGCCCAATCTTCATAAATATCCATTGAAAGACCACCTTTAAAACGAGCGATTGCTACTGATAAATCTTCAACTGGTGTATGACAATTTACTGCATCGTCAATTCTCTTATCTCTCCAATAATCGCATGTTGTTGTTCCGTATACACTCTCAAGTTCTGGCATACCCATTACATATAACATCTGAGCGATGTGATAAATACCTAGATCAAATAATGGTCCATGTACACCAACTTCTGGATCTACGAAATCATGACTGAAGTTTGGCATATCATAACCTGGACGTCCTTGACGTCTGTGTCCTACTGAACGTGCATGATAAATTTTTCCAAGTTTACCATCTGCAATCATTTCCTTTGCAATACGTGTCTGTGGATTATAAATTGAGCTGATTTGTACAGCAAGTTTTTGACCATATTTTTTCTGTGCATCATAAAGGATTTTTGCATCAGCATAGCTTGCTGCCATTGGTTTTTCTGAATAGCAAGGGAATCCTGCTGCCATTACAGCTGTTGCAACTGATGTATGAAGGTTGTTATGTACACAAACTTCAACTTCATCAATATCATCTCTTTTTAACATTTCACGGAAATCTACATAAAGATCTTTCTCATCTAAACCATATTGTTTGCCCCAAGCCATAAGTTTATCTTTATCGATTTCTGCTGCTGCTACAACCTTAAGGTTTTGTCCTCTTTTATTTAAGTTTTCTATAACTGTCATGTGACGGTGTGAAATCATACCACATCCGATAATTGCGATTCTTAATTCTTTCATAGTTTTTTCTCCTTTTATCCCTCTATATTTTTTCTCGATATTTCAAAGTATCATCTTTTTTCTTTTTTTTGCCTTTTTATTTACTCTATTTTTTATACTCCTAAAATACGTAAATATTCACGACTACGACGTGCACACTCTAATGGTGCTGTTTCATAATGTTCATCTTGTTCTACTATTACCCAGCTAGCATTTGCTTTAGTTGCAGCTTCAAGAACTGGCTCCCAAATCATCTGGCCAAAACCTACTGGTCTAAATCCAAAGTAACCTGTATCTTCTTCGCTTTCTTCTTCATCAATACCGATAAGTTTGTACATGTTCTTGACTTCACCTTTTTTGATATAATCTTTAAGATGAACTACAGGAATTCTATCTGTATATTTTTCAACAAATTCAACTGGCTCACCTGTTGCCACATCACACCAACATGTATCAAGTTCTGACTGAAGGTTGTCATGTGGAATTGAATCAAACATTTCGTCATAACCCCATTTACCATTTTCAAGTTTAACAAACTCAAAATCATGATTATGGTATAGGAATGTCATTCCTGCTTTATGAATCTTTTCTCCAATTTCATTTAAAAGTGGAAGGAATTTCTTAAATCCTTCAGGATTAACTGGACGATATTCCTCTGCCATATATGGCATTACTAGATACTTAACGCCAATTGTACTGTAATCTTTGATTACTTTATCTATGTCATCCATCATCTCTGCAAAAGCTACATGAGCACTGATTGGTATTAATCCAACTTCATCTAATGTTTTTTTAACAAATTCTGGCTCAAGTCCATAAAGACCTGCGAGTTCAACTCCGTCATATCCCATCTTTTTAATTTCTGTCATTACATTTTTAAAATTTTCTGGTGTATCTTCAAGTAAATCTCTTAATCCATAAACCTGTACTCCTACTGGAAATTTCTTAATCATAGTATTGCCCTCCTCTATACGATACCTTAATATATTTTTTACTTTTTTACACAATTAATAAATGTCTTTCATTTACATGATGTCCAAACTCTGGCATAAATACCATTGACTCTTTGTCTGGATTTAATCCACTTTGAATGATTGGTGGCATATAGCTTGAAGTGAAACAAAAGCCATATTTCAAATCGTGATAGCCCTGTTCTAATCCACCTGCTAACTTAACTTTTAATACAGCTGGCTTTGTTGTTGCCCAATGTGTCTGGAAGTCAACTGCCATTTCTTCGTTAGTAAATTCTTCTCCATTGATTGTCCATGTGATTTGATCGTTATCAATTTTTTTGCCATCTACATAAAGAGTTCCTGGTCTAATCTGTGATAGAAAAATTCCTCTATAATATGGAAGTCTTACTTTAAACTGAAATCCTGTGATTTCCCCTTTATCATTTTTTGTATTTCTAAATCCTACTGATTGAATTACCTGTTTTTCCATTTTTCATCTGTCCTTTCTACTAATTAATCACCTAATATATTTTTTAGAAGAATATGATGTTTACGAAGAGTCTGACCTACTTCATAACCTTCATCATATTTATCTGCGCCTTCATATTCACTAAGCAAATATCCATCGTAACCATTATCTTTCATAACTTTTATGACTTCTTCATATGGAATTGTTGTTTCCTTAAAGTCGTCACTCATGTTGATGAATTTTGCGTGGCAGCAATAAATATATGGAAGAAGTGGAATAATATCCTCTGGCTTATTTGGTGTGTAGTTTGGATCAACCCATTCTCCTTCTGCAAATTCTGTTCTAAACACTGAAAAATCAATGTTTAATCCGAAATTCTTTGTTCCTGTTTCTTTTATAAAATCAACAAAATCACTAACAAGTTTTCCTTTTAAGTTTGATGGTGTATGAATTTCAGGGCACATTTGAATTCCTAATTCCTCTGCAAGTGGAAGTGCACCTTTGATGATTTCTCTCCAGTTTTTTACTGGTTCAAGTAAATCATTGATTACAGGCATTTTAGTTCTCATTACTTTAAAACCGAGTCTATGTGCTAATCTTATATCTCTTTTTAACATTTCAACTGCTTCTTCTGTTGTAAGATCTCTATCGCCAAGTACATGTGAATCAATCCAGTTACCGTACTCAACAGGAACGATTTCGTATTTGTCACATAATCTCCACCAATTTTCTACCCATTCATCTGTTGGATATGGATAATTCTCAATATGAGTATTAGCTAAAATCTCTATTCCATGAGCTCCCATATCATATAAGTCTTCAAAACAATCCTCTAATGTTTTTGTTAAACCAAATTCTGCTGAGTAGCTATAAAGTGCTACGCCTCTTTTTGGTCCTTTCTTTTCGTATTTATACATTGCTATTCTCCTTTTCCTTCATAATTTTTATATTCACTCCTGACCGATCGAGGTGTTTCATTTGCTTTCTGTGATTATATTGTATAAAAAATATGCAATAACATCTTTGCATATATTTTGTGTTTTGATATATCTATTGCATTCCTAGGGAAATAAAAAAAGGCTATGCAACAAATATTTCTCATTTATTGCATAGCCTCTATATTCACCTTCTGTTTTTCTCTGATTCTATATTTATATTGAGTTTTACTAGCTAGTATCTTAATTTAAATTCAGTTTTAATTAAAATTAAGTTCTAATTAAAATTAAGTTCTAATTTACTCTTCAGATTCAAAAATATGAATCAAATCTATTTCATGAACCTCCATTGTAACATCTAAATCAATTGCTGTATTATCCTGATTTAATTTTTCTTTCTGTTGTGTTAAATGCGGAATACTAATTGCCTGAATATATTTTACGTCTGAACGAATAAGTCTTGTATCATATTCGAACTTTTTCCATTCTCTTAAAGCACTTCCATGCTCATTATTTAATGTTCTTCTTTTAATACAATACAGCTTGTTTGGTGTAAATCCTTCAATATGAAGCTGCAACTGAAGAGACTTATCATTATTATAGATATGAGAATCAACTACTTTCAATCCTAGATCCTCATCCTTAAATAAATAGCTATTTTTAAACCACGATTGGTTGAACGTCAAAATATATACATCACCGTTTTCTTTTCTCGTAACGATATAATTCTCCCCTTTGCAAATCAAAATATTTCCAAGTTGATTGAGAAAATCTATAGCATAAAATGCAGGTTTTCTAATTGTTCCTTTTGAGATTAAACCTACTGCTCCATTTAATATACCTACGCTATCCACGTAATTACTTATCCAATCCGAACCACCTAAAACACCTACTGCCTCGACTTTTCCTATTAGTTTAGTCATTTTGCTAGATATATATGCAGCTCTAAAACAACTATCATTTAGATAATTTCTATTAGAAAGAGTATTATTCCACTCCGTCACAATAATCTTCGTATTAGATTCCATTTTAGTTTCTTTTAAAATGTCCTTGCACTCTTTTATAATACTTAATTCATAATCACTATTTCCTGATAACATCCTATATTCGCCATTATCATTATCATAACTTTGCACATATGGAAATATAATTAAAGAAACAAAATCTAGTTTTATGTTTGCCTTAACACATTTATTTATAAAACCTAATAAATACTTTTTATCATTAATAACTGTTCCGCCAACGCCTCCTACCTCGGCATTTGGCATTTTTTGCTTAATAATATTATAAAAAATTTTAAATGCATCAAAAAAATTATAATTATCATCATCATATAAACGATTATCTGCTACATCTTTGTCATGGAAACCATTTCTAGTAAGTTCAAATTTCCACGTAGATACTTCCTCTATTCCATATCTTAATACCAAATGATTAATAAAATCAGCTATCATATGTTTCCATATTTCTTTTGATTTAAAATCGATACATTCTTCAATTAAATAAACTGAATTTCCACTTGAACGAAACGCAGTATTAGGGCGCCTACCGAAATCCAAAAATGGAGTTAGCTTGTGCGAAATTAAAAAATCAAATATTTGATCTATCAAATCATAATTATAATAACCTATTCTAGTTCCATCAGTAATCATTAGCTTTTTATCAAAAATATTCCATACTCTATAATACTTAAAATGTAACTGCTCATTTAGATAAAGTGCATGATATTGCATATTAGCATTTGCAAGCAAACTAATTGCTCCTATATTAATTATACTTTTCCATAACTTTTTATAATTACTTTGTAGTTCGGTATTTAGATTAACAAAGATTTCTTCAACGTTATTTGTCTTTGCTTTGGTGTAACCTTTTTTTTCAAGTTCTTTTTTTACATTTTCTTCATTGTAATTAAGTGTTTTATCTTCTATAGTTTTTTCACTTGAATTACTTCTATACTCAATCGGAGTCATATTTACTAATTTTTTAAATGCTCTATTAAATGAGGCCGAATTTGTAAAACCACATGATAGCGCTATTTGAGTGACATTCTGCTGGGTGTGAACTAACAAATTCATAGCATTTTTAACTCTCATTTCTAAAACAAAATCAGCAAAATACTGCCCTGTACTTTTTTTAAAAACACGCGATAAAGTGGATGGCGATACAAACATCCTCTCAGCTAAATCATTCAAACTTAATTCTTGATCAAGATTTGCCAAAATATATTGCATCATTTCTTTCATTCTCTTATCTGTTTCTTTGAAATCTAGTTTTGCTCCAATATCTTTAAATTGAAATTCCTCCACAAGAATATCTACTAGCCTTAAAAGAAGACTATCCGTATACGCTTTTGTCTGATGAGTTCTCTTGGCATATTCTTTAGTTAACTCTAAAAAAATTTCTCTTAGCCCATCGTATGATTTTTCTACATCAATGACTGAATTACAGTGAAAAATCATATTTCTTGACGAAGTAATTTGTGCGAATGTATAAGAACTAAAACTCGCATTTCCATACAATGCATTTTGGCACTCTGTTATTGCAAATGGTATTCCCGGAGAAATTAACAAAATATCGTCCTTTTGAAGCTGATACCTTTCCTCATAGTATTCAACTGTCATCGTTCCTTCTAATAAAAATAAAATATTTAGATTGGTCTGTATTTCAGTTTCTTCTACAACTGCTTTTCTTACAGTATATTCCATTCCAACATTGTCCATCTAATAATCCCCCCCTTTTTTATTTTATGCACAATAAAGGAGCTCCTTTTACGGAACTCCTTTAAATATACCATACAGATTATATCTGAGCTAGAGTTAAATATATATTTAACAAAACCCAAAACATCTAATTAATGTTTTTTTTGATAATAATATGTTTCTCAAAATTATTACAAATTTTTTATTCTTTCTAATGCTTCAATTGAATTTTCTTGTGTTCCAAATGCAGTCAATCTAAAGTATCCTTCACCACTTGGTCCAAATCCAGAACCTGGTGTTCCAACCACGTTTGCTTTTTCTAATAGGTAGTCAAAGAAATCCCAAGATGACATTTTATCTGGTGTTTTAAGCCAAATATATGGTGCGTTTACTCCACCAAATACTGTATAACCAGCATCTTTTAATCCTTCTTTTATGATTTTGGCATTTTGCATATAGTAAGCAACCTGTTCTTTTAACTGAGCTTTTCCTGCTGCAGAATATACAGCCTCTCCTGCTCTTTGAACGATATAAGGTGCTCCGTTAAATTTAGTTCCATGGCGTCTTGCCCACATATCTCTAACTGATACTCCATCTACCTTCAAATCTTTAGGTACTACTGTGAATCCTAAACGAACGCCTGTAAATCCTGCGTTTTTAGAGAAACTTCTAATCTCGATTGCACATGTTCTTGCACCTTCACATTCATAGATTGAATGTGCAACATCATCTTCACTAATATATGCTTCATAAGCTGCATCATATATAATAACTGCTTTATTTTCGTTGGCATAATCAACCCATTTCTGTAAATCAGTCTTAGTTAATGTTGTACCTGTTGGATTATTTGGTAAACATAAATAAATTACATCAGGTGTTTCTTTTGGAAACTCTGGAACAAAATTGTTTTCTGCTGTAGTAGGCATATAAATAACATTACTCCATACTTCCGTTGCTTTATCATATACTCCTGTTCTTCCTGCCATAACATTTGAATCAACGTATACTGGATAAACTGGATCACATACTGCAATTTTACAATCTGGTCCAAATAATTCTTGAATATTTCCAGAATCACTTTTTGCACCATCTGAAACAAAAATTTCATCTGCTTCAATATCACAATTTCTTGCTTTATAATCATTTTCTACGATTGCTTTTCTTAAAAATTCATATCCTAAATCTGGTGCATAACCTCTAAATGTTTCTGGATTTGCCATTTCATCAACAGCTTTATGAAGTGCTTCAATAATTGCTGGTGCTAATGGCTGTGTTACATCACCAATTCCTAAACGAATGATTTTTTTATCTGGATTTGCACTTTCAAAAGCAGCAACTTTTTTGCCAATAGTACTAAATAAGTAACTACCTGGTAATTTTAAATAATTTTCATTAACTGTAAACATTTCTTTCTCCAATCTTTTTATTTTGATTTTGTATATATTAAATGATTATTTAACTATTTTATGTATTATTTGTGTTTGTTTTCTAGCCTAACAAACTAAGTATCATTTGAGCTGTTTCTAGGAAACTAATTCCATTATCCATACTTCTTTTTTGTATGTATCTGTGAGCTTCTTCTTCTGTCATATTATTACGATTCATAAGTATCAATTTAGCATCTTCTATTTGTTTTTTCTCCTCAGGTGTTCTCTCTTTTAATTTTTTTCGTTTCTTTTTCTTTCGATTAATGGAATAATTCATCATCTCAATTGTCTCTAAAAGTTCATGCACCTTAATTGGTAAATACAGACAAACTAATCTTTGATTTTTATCCGATACTATAAATCTATCATCTACAGCCTGCGGCGAGGCTACAAGTAACATTTGAAAGTCCTGCGACATATACTCAAATATTTCTGTATATCGCATATCAACAAACTGGCTACCACATACTAATATTCCACTTTCTAAATTTCCCATGCTAGCTAATACTGCGGCTCCTGTTGTACAAACATTCTTCACACTATAACCGCTTTGTGTCAATATTCTTTTTATTTTTTGTGCATTTTTCTCATTCGGAAAAGCAACTATAATATTGTTCACAATTCTACCTCATAATTCTTTAGTTTCGTTTTTCTATTAAAAATGCTTCTGTGAAATATTATATTTTATATAGATATTGATCTATTTCCCATTGTGAAATTTGTTCTCTATATCTTGTCCATTCATCCATTTTTGCTGTAACCATTTTGGAAACTATTAAATTTCCTAGAACTTCTTTGATGTAATCATCTTTTTGTAATTCCTTGATTGCTTCAAATAAATTCTGTGGCAATTCTTCAATTTTTAATTTTTCAATATCTTCTGGTGTTAGCTCGAAAACATTACCATGCACACCTTTTGGTGGTTCGATTTTATTTTCAATTCCATCTAATCCCGCTGCAAGACATACTGCAAAAGCTAAATAAGGATTAGTTGAAGGATCTGGACATCTAAGCTCTATTCTTGTTTCCTCTTCTCTTGGGGTTGGAATTCGAATAAGTGGACTTCTATTAGTTGCTGACCACGCAATATAAATAGGTGCCTCATATCCAGGCACAAATCGTTTATATGAATTTATAAGTGGATTAGTAATTGCTGTCATTCCTTTAATGTGCTTCATTATTCCACCTATAAAATAATATGCATTTTCACTTAACTGAAGTTTACCATTCTCATCGTAAAAAATATTTTGTCCATCTTTAGTCAATGACATATTGATATGCATACCTGAACCGCTTACGCCACATTTTGGTTTTGGCATAAAACTTGCGAATAGTCCATGTCGTTTTGCAATAGTTTTTACCGCTAATTTAAATGTCATAATATTGTCAGCTGCCTCAAGTGCTTCTGTATATTTTAAATCAATTTCATGCTGAGCTGGTGCAACTTCATGATGAGATGCCTCAACTTCAAAATCCATATCCTCTAATGTTAAAACCATATCTCGTCTTGCATTTTCTCCTAAATCAACTGGGCCTAAATCAAAATATCCACCTTTTTCATGACTGATTGTTGTTGGTTGTCCATTTTCATCTTGATGAAATAGGAAAAATTCACATTCACTACCCACCTGAAATTTATAACCCATTTTATGCGCTCTTTCGAGCTGTTTCTTTAAAATATAACGACAATCACATTCAAATGGTGTTCCATCAGATTTTCTTATATCGCATATGATTCTTGCCACTTTTCCCGTTTGAGGTCTCCATGGAAAAATAACAAAAGTATCTAAATCAGGATATAAATACATATCAGACTCTTCTATTCTAACAAATCCCTCAATAGAAGATCCGTCAAACATACATTTATTATCTAATGCTTTTTCTAATTGACTAGATGTAATTGCAACATTTTTAAGTGTTCCAAAAATATCTGTAAATTGAAGTCTAATAAATTCTACGTCTTCTTCTTCAACCAATCTTATGATTTCTTCTCTAGTATATTTAGGCATTTTCATTTTCCTCTTCTTTCTTAACTTAAAAAATAATAAAGTTTTGATTTATATCAATCTTTACATATATCTAGCACTTCTTTTATTTTTAGTTTCCCACCAAAAATATCTAATGCACTACCTATTGTAATGTTTATTTTATTTTTTCCTATTTTTTTAATAAGTCTAATGTCGTCATATGAACTGATACCGCCCGCGTAGGTTGTTGGTATCTTGCCCCATTCGCTAAGAAGTTTGACAACATTTTCTTCTATTCCATCGGCTTTTCCTTCTACATCCACAGCATGAATAAGAAATTCACTACAATATTTTTCTAATTCATCTAACAATTTATGATTTAAAATTTCATCTGTGAATTTCTGCCATCTATCTGTTACAACATAGTAATTTGAATCTTTTTTTCTAACACTCAAATCTAAAACCAAATTTTCTTTTCCAACTATTGCCACTATTTCTTTTAAATTTTGATAGTTGATTTTGCCATCTTTAAAAACATAAGATGTCACAATCACTTTATCAGCCCCATTTTCAATATATTCTTTCGCATTTGAACAATCGATGCCTCCACCAATTTGAAAGCCTTTATCGTACGATTTTAGCGTTTTTATCGCTTGCTGCTTTGTTGCTTCATAATACTGGCTATCCTTATGATTCAAAAGAATAATATGCCCACCTTTTAAGCCATATTTCTTATAAAGCTTACCATAATAATCTCCATCAACCTCTGAAACATAGTTCTCTAATGCAACATCATTTACATCTGTCAAACTTCCGCCAACTATCTGTTTGACTTTACCATTATGGATATCAACGCATGGTCTAAACTCCATTTTTTATCTCCTTTAAAACGTATTAACTAAAAAAGGGCAAAAAAGTACCACGATGTGCGACTTCTTTGTCCCTTAATTGTTTAAATTCATATTGCGTTTTCTTTTTGCTGATTAGTATACAATAACTATTTTAAAATATCAAGGGATTTACAAATAAAAATTATTTATAATTTTTATTCAAAAATTTCATAAACAATCTTGACATCCAACAAGAATTTTGCTATATTTTTTCCAATATGAACCGAATTCTCAGAAACAATACTGCTCCAAATTAGTGAATTCTAGTATATTTCTAGTTGTTTCTATTAATTTTTCATACAATTCAGGGTTTTTTCTGAGCAATTCACAGCAGTGTTTATCATTCCCCATGATAAACATTTATTATTTTTTCGTATAAATAAACATTTGTATTAAGAAAGTGAGGATTTTATAAATGGGTACTATTATCGGCGATGGAATTACATTTGATGACGTGTTATTAGTTCCTCAATATTCGGAGGTTACACCTAACTTAGTTGATTTAAGAACACATCTTACAAAGAAAATCGTTTTAAATATTCCTATGATGAGTGCGGCGATGGACACCGTAACTGAATCAAAAATGGCTATTGCCATGGCAAGACAAGGTGGTATCGGAATCATCCACAAAAATATGTCTATTGAGGCACAGGCTGATGAGGTTGACAAAGTAAAACGTTCAGAAAACGGCGTAATTACTGATCCATTTTACCTTTCTCCAAATCATACATTAAGAGATGCAGATGACTTAATGGCTAAATTCCGTATTTCTGGTGTACCTATTACAGAAGATGGTAAATTAGTTGGTATTATCACTAACCGTGATTTAAAATTCCAGACAGATTACACACAAAAAATCAGTGAATGTATGACATCTGAAAACTTAGTTACTGCTAAAGAAGGAATAACTATCGAAGCAGCAAAAGAAATTTTAGCTAAAGCTAAAAAAGAAAAATTACCAATCGTTGATGATAATTTCAACTTAAAAGGTTTAATTACTATTAAAGATATTGAAAAACAAATTAAATATCCTAACTCTGCCAAAGATGAACAGGGACGTCTTCTTTGTGGTGCTGGTGTAGGTATTACAGCTAACATGATGGAAAGAGTTGAAGCTCTTGTTAACGCTCATGTTGACGTAATCGTTGTTGACTCAGCTCACGGCCATTCTAAGAACATCATTGAAGCAGTTAAGAAAATCAAAAACACATATCCAGATTTACAGGTTATCGCTGGTAACATTGCTACTGGTGCTGCTGCTAAAGCTTTAATCGAAGCTGGTGCTGATGCAGTTAAAGTTGGTATTGGACCTGGATCAATCTGTACAACTCGTGTAGTTGCTGGTATTGGTGTTCCTCAAATCACTGCTATCATGGACGTTTACAAAACAACTAAAGAATACGGTATTCCATGTATCGCAGATGGTGGAATCAAATTCTCTGGTGATATGACAAAAGCTCTTGCAGCTGGTGCTAACGTATGTATGATGGGATCTATGTTTGCTGGTTGTGATGAGGCTCCTGGCGAATTCGAAATATTCCAAGGTAGAAAATACAAAGTTTACCGTGGTATGGGATCTATCGCAGCTATGGAAAACGGTAGTAAAGATCGTTACTTCCAGACAAATGCTAAGAAACTTGTTCCTGAAGGTGTTGAAGGACGTGTTGCTTACAAAGGAAGCATCGAAGATACTATCTTCCAATTAGTTGGTGGTATTCGTTCAGGTATGGGTTACTGCGGTTGCCCAACAATCGAAGACTTAAAAGAGAAAGGTCAGTTTGTAAAAATTACTTCAGCTTCATTAAAAGAAAGTCATCCACATGACATTCACATTACTAAAGAAGCTCCTAACTATACAACTGAGGCTTAATATCTGACTTACTATTATTAATTTATAAATCAAGACTTTATAAGTGGCTAATATTATCCGATTAAAAGGATAGTATTAGCCTCTTTTATTAGACAATATTATCAAATATGTGTATAATAAAAGTATTACTTATGTATAAATTTGCTTACGTTTAAATTTACTTACGTTTAAATTTACGTTTGAATTTACGTTTGAATTTACGTTTGGATTTACTTATGTAAAATATTTCTTAATGAGGTGAAATTTTTTTGGATAATAGCGACATAGGAAAACTAATCATTTTAATTATATTATTGATACTTTCCGCCTTTTTTTCATCGGCCGAGACTGCGCTTACAACCGTTAGCAAAATAAAGTTACGAACTTTAGCCGAAAATAAAGATAAACGAGCTTCTTTAGTTCTTAAAATAACAGACGATAGCTCTAAAATGTTGTCTGCGATTTTGATAGGTAACAACATTGTTAATTTATCAGCATCTTCTCTTTCAACATCCCTTGCAATCAAATATTTTGGAAATTATGCAGCTGGAATAGTAACAGGTATTCTAACTCTTGTTATTTTAATTTTTGGTGAAATAACTCCTAAAACTCTTGCAACTATACAGTCTGAAAAATATTCTTTTAGATACGCAAGGGTTATTAGTATGTTAATGTTCATATTTACACCTTTTATTTTTGTATTAAATAGCCTATCAAAACTAGTGCTATTTCTTCTTCGAATCGATCCTGACAAACTTAGTCAAACAATTTCTGAGGAAGAAATTAGAACTATTGTTGACGTTGGACAAGAAAACGGGGTTATTGAGCACGAAGAACGTGATATAATTCATAACTTATTTGATTTTGGAGACGCTAATGCCAAGGAAGTAATGGTTCCACGAATAGATATGGTTTTCGTTTCAATCGACTCATCATATGATGATATTATTGAAATTTTCAAAGACAATAAATTCACTAGACTTCCAGTTTATGAAGATACTACAGATAACGTCGTTGGAACAATTAATATCAAGGATTTACTCCTATGTAGAAATGAATCTAATTTTACTATTGATTCTATTTTACGTAAACCTTATTTTACTTTTGAATCAAAAAATACAGCTGATTTATTTATCGAGATGCGAAAAAATTCAATTTCAATGGCTATTGTACTTGATGAATATGGCTCAACTGCAGGGCTCATCACATTAGAAGACTTACTCGAAGAAATCGTTGGTGAAATTCGTGATGAATATGACTTTGACGAAGAAGACGATATTACACAAATTTCTGACCGTGAATTTCTAGTACTCGGCTCAGCTAATATTGATGATGTTTCTAACACTTTGAAAATACATCTTGAATCAGATGATTATGATACAATTGGTGGTTATTGTCTTGGTTTACTTGATCACTTGCCAGTAAAAAATGAAATTGTAATTAACGATGATAACGTTCTTTTAAAAATCAATCAGGTTGATAAAAATCGAATTGAACGAGTTTATATCAAATTGCCTTCTGAAGAGATAAAAGACTCATAATTAATACTTAAGCATAGTAGTTTGTATTTTAATTACAATTTACTATGCTTTTTTTTATTTGTTTTTGTAGTTATTTTTTCATTTTTTTACATTTGTTTTTGTAGTTATTTTTTCATTTGTTTTTTCATTTATTTTTTACTCTAATTCATTTTGATAATTCTTATTTTTCCAAACCGAATATTTGAATAATGTATTTTTATACTTTTTATCGTAAAATCTAATTTTACCGACAGCATCTTTACCGTATAACGGTTTAATATCTGTAATATGGATATTTATTTCTTTTTCAATGAGTTTGCCATGTTGATCTTTAACGCAAATGATTTCTGATATATCTGCTTTATCTTTTAAATTTATAAATTCTTCCTCACTATAATTTATTAGCTTTAGAAAATTCTTTGAATTTAAACCATATTGGATATTTCCATCTTCTCTATCTTTTGCGCTAATTTTTGATGCAATTTCTCTTTCTGATATTATTCCATTTTGAGCATCTTCTAGACTATAATACAAATCTTTTGCGCTTATTGTCGGCCAATAATTCCACGTAGCATAAAGCATTATAACTGCGTTATTTTCATGCAGACATCCCGCCTTAGTCGCTAACTCTTTTACAGACACTGTTTGTTTTTCTTTGTACTCCGGGAAAAGTATTTTTTTATCTTGGCTCCATCCTAGATAAGTTGAATCTTCAATTGGTTTATCAAATTCATTGTTACTAGTTGTAATTTTTTCAGAATATTTTGCTCTTACATCATCTATATGCCCTTTAAAAGCGCCGTTTCCATCGTATCGGATTACGTATGTATTTTCCTCCCAAACCGCATAAAGATCGATTTTTGGTGACTTCGATAATAGCCAATCTTTATTTAACTTATCATCCATTCCATATGCTTTTTGTTCATCCGGCTTAAATGCCCAACCAACTTGATGAAATCCATCTTTTATCCAATTTTTATCATTCCATCTATCCAGATTTATCGCTACATCATTGTCACCATACGTAAATACTTCCGTATGAATTACCGTATCGTTTATACTTTCATTCCTATGAAAAACAATCCTAGTTTGCTTACGTTTCGTTGTTGCTCGGTAGGTAATATTGGTAATTGCTTTACATTTAAAGTTTTCTGAATTAATACTTGTATTTAAAAATGCTTGATTTTGTGCCGCTACAACCTTCCATCCTGTAAAATCGAATCCATTTTTTATACTTTTAGAAATATTTACATTCGTTCCGTACAAATAATTTCCACTTCCAGAAACACTTGCTATTCCCTCATCACCTTCTACATTTATTCTAATCATTAAACCATCAATATTTTTATTGAAGTAAGTTTTTAATTTTTCCTTAGTTGCACTACGCCAAGGTGCAGCGTTTGCTATTCCGTTATGATCTGTGTAAAAATGTCCTATATCTCTAGTACAACCATTGTCATTCATATCAGAAAGTAATACGCCATTTTGCTTTAAAGATACGCAAGCATCAAGTGTAAAATTTGCCTGGCCCCTATTCATAGCTTCTCTTGCTTGAGGTGACATTCTACTTCGCAAAACACTTAATTTTATAGAATATAAATTATATTCAACTCCATTTGAAGAAACTTCAGATACTCTTTGCATATATGATCCACCAAGCTTAAAATAAATTTCTTCTCTCTTAGCCCCTGTGGCATCATTGTACCATACATTTACCTTCCATCCGATAGTTGAATATCTTATACCCTGTGAAACCGCCGCTGTACCTTCTGTTCCATATAATATGTCCCCATCGTCAGAAAATCTATCCAACATGTGATTTGCATCGTTTAAAGGATTACCTGGCACATTTGGATTTTCTTGTGGTACAAATTTTACTGAACTACCAAATTGTTCCACAAAGCTTTTAGCATCATAATTTGCGGCTTTAACATCTAATGATAAATATTTTATTGCACCTATAAATAATACGCAACAAAATATTATTTTTTTTAAATTCATAATATTTTTCATACTCTTTAATCTCTTATTTTTCTAAATCTAATAAATAGATATTATTTTCTGGCATTTCATTAGATATTCTAATGATTTCACCTTGTTTTATAAGTATCTTGGATTTAACTGTTTCATTTGTCGCTTTATCTTCTTCTAGAAAAGCATCTAAATCAAATTTAGGAACCACATAAGTACTTCCTACTTTTAACCTAACTTTTTTATATATTTTATCTTTCACATAGAAAATCAAATTTCTATATTGATTTTTTTCTTTAAGTTTTATATCTTCTTTATCAAAAATAATTATTTTCTTTATTTTGATATTTTTGATTTTCCCTGAAAAAATTCGATATTTATCCTGAATTTCTGCAATTATTAGCCCTTTAGCTAGATTATATTTAGATATATTTATTTTTAGTTCATCTTTTTCTTTTATAAAATCTAATCGATTTTCTATTTCTTTTTTTAATTTTTCGCTACTTACATTTGATGAACCATAATGTTTTTTTAAATGTTCATACATAACATCTGAGGTAATGTTTTCTATATGATTTTTTCTGGCATTTATGTTGTAAAGGGTAAGACATATTGCAACTACGTATACCACTATAAGTGCAGAAAAAATACCAATTACTACATTTTTCATCGTTTACCTTTCTAATACTGATTGAACTGGGAGTAAAATTTTAGAGACCGTTTTTTTATTATATGAATCCTTACTTTGTAAAATAAAAACATATTCACCGGCCTTCGAAAAATAAATTAATTTTCCTTGAATTAAAATATTATTGTCTTTTGTTTCTTCTTGATAAGCATTTATAATTTTTATATCAAGCTTATTTCCGTCTTGATCTTTTGCAATAAAAAGCTCATCTATTTTATATTGCTTTTTTTCATAGAGTTTTATTTTATTTGTATATTTGATTATTGGCCTTTGTCGTTGCATGAATTTTTCAAATTTTTGATTACCTTGTTCATCTTGATGTACCTTAGTTTTTTTAATTTTCTCTTGCATAAATTCCTTTGTAACAGCTGAAATTGATTTATTTTGAAATTTGCCACAAAATAAGCCTATGCAACAAAGAGCCACTATCACAACTATTAAAACTGATGCATATTGATTTAATATTTCTTTCATCTACATTCCTCTTTTCACAAAAAATTCTATACATTTTATAAAAGGGGAACTTGACTGCACAAATAAAAAATTAAAACTTGCTAAGAAAGTCACCGCTCCAATAGTCGCTACTATAATTTGACCATATTCTTCTATTATTTTCTTCATTTTTCCACTCACATTTTTCTATTCTAAGTTGTTGTTTACCTTTTTTAGTCCTTTTTCTACTTGATTTAAGATGCAGTCCATCCTGATTTTAGTTGTTTTTCTATCTGTTTTTAGTAATTGTTCTTATTATATTTACAACGGTAATACTGCAACAATTTTACTTAATGCAGCTAATACACCTCCTCCTAAAATCATAATAATTACTGAACCACCATATTCTTCAATCATTTCTTTCATAAATTTACCTCATGTTTTTTTATAGAGATTTTATACTATCTTGCATATCCTTCAATTTTATATTCCTGATTTAGTTGCCAAAAGGCAATATTTATTGGAAATTTAAGTTCGACTTTTGCCACTTTGGCTTCATCTAGATCTTTGTTTTCTAATTTTATTTTTTCTAAATCCTCATAAAAAACTTTAGTTGAAACAGTATATCCTTTTTTCTTAGCATCATTGACACATTGCGTAATAACTTGATTATTAAAATCACTGTTTTCAATTTCATTTATTATACTTGCGTGTTCATTTTGAGCATTCATTACTTCTAGAAAAACGGATATGATTGACACTGACGTGGCCACTAAAAACATTATTAAAAATACGCCTAAAAATGATTTAACTACCTGTCCCATACTTAGCCTCCAATTCGAGTTGATGTCAAAAATGTAACCATAAATACTGCCATGTCAACAACTAATTTTAATGAAGCTGATAATACTGGCGCTAAAAATAATAAATACAACTTAGAATTTAAATCACTAAATCTTATTTTTTCGGTTTTATTTAACATCTTTTGATTTTTTTCTATAATTTTTTTGATTTGTTCATCCGCACTTGCCCCATCTCCGTTTGATAAACTATATAACATACTCATTGCAGTTTTGATTTCTGCAATATCAAACTCTGCCAAAAAATCATGATACGGTTTTGGTGATTCCGGACTCATCTCGATTTTATCAATCAAAATTTCAACTTCTTCGCGTAAAATTCCTGGAATATTTTCTTTGGATTTTTTCAATGCCATTTGTACATTTTCGTTTTGTAATAATAAAACCAAATCCATTAACCATATTGGAAAAGCTCTTTTTATCTCTTTTATCAATACATTTTTTTGAATTCGTCTTCCTACCAATTCTTGATTATAACCAAAAATCGATAATAAAAACATTACAACACCAAGCCACTGATTTTTTAAAATAAATGCTACAACTGCTAAAATTAAAAATAAAGATCCTATAATAACTGACACCAAACTTATTCGATTGGTTTTGTTTTTTTTGTATTCATTAATTTTTTTAATATAATATTCATCATTATTTAGTATATCTAATTTAAGCCAATCAATACTTAGAAATTTTTGTGCTTTTTTTATAATTAATAAGTCTATTAAAAATACCAGCACACTTAACGCTTGAACCACGACGCTTTTGCTAATGTCTACATTTGCCGTAGGAATATACAATACCATGCTACAAATTAGAAGTGACGTTATTACTGACATAACAACTTCTTTGAATTTTCTTGTATTATCTTGAATCATTTCATTTATACGATATTCCCACATACTTTTTTTATTTAACAACAATTCTATTGGCTTATCTATTTTTCCACCATTTTTTTCTACGTTAAGCATAAAATCATGTACATCTTTAAGCTGATTAGACTCATATTCTTTTTCAATTATTTTAAGTGCACCTTCCATAACATTGCTACTATCAAACGTACTTGTCAAATGATTATTTGCTTTTTGAATTGTTTTTTTCATTTTTCCATCATTAAACGAATCATAGACTGCATTTAAAGAATCTTTTATTTTACCGTTTTGTTCGAAACTATAAAGTATAGTCTCTATATATCTTGCAACGTCTTCAAATCGATTTCTTTCATTTTTCATCTTATGATGTTCTACAATATATCCATAAAGCATGGGAATAATCATTAAAATCATTATTCCCATAAATGGCAACTGAAGCTTTAATAAAAGATGTAATAAAAAAATCAACGAAAACGCAACTATATAACTGGTATAAAAGCATTTTTTACTAATACTTTGATTTATACCTTTTAGTTTATTTTGAATTTTTTTATAAAACATAATAGCTCCTTTTATTCTTATATTTTTTTACAGCTAAATGGATTATTTACATTATATTTTTCTAATTTTTGAATTATAGTTCTTGGAAAGAATTTACTAATCTGATCCTTTGAAAAGTCAAATAATAATTCTCCATTTTTTACCACCATAATTATACTATTTACTCCATTTTCTCTTGTAAAAAAACATACCTGATCTATATATCTATATATTTTGTCACCTATATTTTTTTGGCGTATTAGAATCCCAACGTCTAAAGCTTGATACACATCATTTTCTAAACGATCAGCATCAACTCTATTTTCTAGCATGTTTAAAATTCTATCCGGAATATTTCTAACATCTGAAGTATGTAAAGTTGTCATTCCACGAACCCCAGTTGACCAACTTTCTAGCAAATATTTTACTTCTTTAGATCTTGCTTCCGATAACATAATCCACTTAGGATTAAGGCGAAGCGATGCTTTTAATGCGTCTGAATATGTAAATTTATTAAAATCTACTTTTAGCTCTACACAATCTTTTTGTGGATTTGTCTTCGAATATCTTAATTCTAAAGTATCCTCAATAGTTATTACTCTTTCATTTTCTGGAATAAAATTAGAAAAAAATTTTAAGCACTCCGTCTTACCTACTCCAGGCTCACCCGCAAATAAAAAATTCATTTTACTATCAACACAATTAATTAAAAGAGACAAAATTTCTTTAGTACAATATTTTTTTTCAAGAATGTCCTTTATATTAAGCCTGATAATCGGAGGAGTTTTTCTGATGCATATTGTTCTCCCTTGACGTGAAACTGATTCGTGAATAATTGTAACTCTTAGATCTGGTGTTTCGGCTTCTAACTCCGGATTTGCTTTATTGAATTGTCGACTAACTGCATTAGCTATTCTTTGCGTAAACTGCTCTATAAATTGACTATTAATATAACGACTTACATAATTTTCATCCGCTAAAAAACGGCGATTGTATACATCTGTTAACCACACTTGACTTCCGTTATAATCTATATCTGTTATTTTTTCGTCTTCGATATATCTCCATAATGGTCCAAAATATTCTTGTCCAAACTTCATATAATAACCTACCTACATTACATCAATTTACAATTAATTCCTGCATTATGATTTGCATTATCTACAAAACTATTAATAATTCTGATAAACGCCTGACCTATAACGCTATTGTTACCCTGACCTACAACAAAAATAATAACTGCAATAACTGATAAAATTGCAACAACTGTAATTAATACACCACCATATTGTTCAAATATTTCTTTCATGGTAATCTCCTTTTTTATTATGATTTTTTTTGAATTTTTTTATTGTTGTTTATCTGCTTTATATTTTTTTACTTCATAAATTATAGTTTATCTTGTTTATGCTATTTATAATGTTCATAAACTACAACTTATATACTTTTTAATGTTAATATATTATGTCAATTTCGTAATAAATGTGAATAAGTTACGATTTGTAACATTGAAAAATTAGAATTGTCGCGACAACGAAAATATTATCATAAAATAAAACTTTTGTAAAGAAAAATTTAATTTTATTATTATTTTATTTTTATTTGCTCTGTATATATTTATAAATTTTTCCGATAAAATTAGATGAATACTTATGTATGTAAAAAGGAGAGGACATATGTCAAAGTATAAAATACCAAACACAATTGGTTTTATTGTTTCAAGCATAGATAGTAGCTATAGAGATTCGTTAGTTGATTCGATATGCAATAAATTTTATGACCGTGGCTATAAAGTTTTAATGGGTATGACTAGTCATAATCTTGATCGTGAACGCGAACTGTTTAAGATTTTTTCAGAATTAGTAGACTGTATTCTTGTTATTTCTAATGCTGAAAAATTCGAACAGATTGAGGATGTTGTTCCTTCAAATATTCCAGTTTTATTTTTGATTAATAAGCCTGAAGGTACAACAAAAAGTGCTATTTTAGAAAATGATTACAGCGCCTTTTATCAGGCCGTTGTTTCGTATAGTGCTTCCCACCATCATAAAATTGCATTTGTTTGTTCAAATATTAAGGTATCATCTTCGAAAGAAGTTTTAAAAGCATACGTTGATTCTTTAAATTCTTCGCAGATTCCGTATGATGACAACCTTATCTATGATGTAATGGATAATCCTGAATTTGATACCGGAAGCATGGTTTCTGATATGTTATGCAAAGGATGTGGCGCTATTATTTGTACTACACCAAACATAACGAACCGTTTCCTTGACTACTTGCTTTTTAATTCACAAAAGAATATTAATCATCCAATATCCGTTTACGGTTATGGTAATCAGGTTAATAATTTAGTTACACAACTTAACATTAACGTTGTCGTGCATCCTCACAACCAAATTGTAACATTGGCTGTTGAACAAGCACTTTATTTGATAAAACATCCTAACCAAAAAAACTATAGAGATTTCTTGGTAAAAGGAAAACTAAAAATGTATACCTACGATGGTATAAATAATACTTAATTTTTAACTTTGTTTTCAATAATATGTTTCATGCATATTATTAAATATAATCCATCTATTAATCTTTAATGCAAAACAAGGGGCCAAATCGGCCCCTTGTTTATTTATTTTATAAGAATTGTAATGTATTATCGCATTTTTATTACTTTCTCTTATAAGTCGTTATTC
>NZ_FOGW01000038.1 GCF_900111325.1 Lachnobacterium bovis | reverse complement strand
AAATAATAGCAGGATGATGGTTTGAATAATGATATTCGCCTTCAGTTGTGTTTACATATGAGTCACCAATATATTTTACATTACTAAGCATTTTTTCAATATAACGCTTGTTCCAATAATCTCTACCACTTGGAGATAAGATGTTTTGACGATGGAACTTCGTGAGGCATATGTGGAGCTTATGATTGAGCTTGAAGAAATTAGGTTAAAAGAAAAATACGGAAAATAAGGAAGGGATAATATATGAGTTTAAATGATACAAGCAAATTCATGAGTCTTATTCTTAGGCATAAACCAGAGACAATAGGCATCAGCTTAGATTAACATGGCTGGGCCAATGTCGATGAATTAATTGAAGGAATAGCAAAAACTCATGAATTTAGCATGGATATCTTGGAAGAGATTGTCAGGACTGATAATAAACAGAGATATTCATTCAATGATGATAAGACACTAATAAGAGCTAACCAGGGACATTCAATCCTGGTTGATGTAGAGCTTGAAGAAACTGAACCGCCGGAAGAATTATGGCATGGTACTGGTGAGAAGTATGTTAATTCTATTGATGAGCAAGGACTGATTCCTAAAAGCAGATTATATGTACACTTGTCAAAAGATGAGGACACTGCTGTAAAAGTAGGTCAACGCCATGGCAAGCCGGTATTGTATATTGTTAAGGCAGGAGAGATGCATAGAGAAGGATATAAGTTTTTCTTATCTAAGAATGGTGTATGGCTTACTAAGGAAGTTCCGGTTAAGTATTTAATAAAGCAATAATGAAAAATGGGCAAAGGAGAATATCCTATGCCCATTTGTTAGTTTGCGCGCCATGGACGCGCTCTAATGCAATGTCATTAATTTTAGAGTATTTCTTACAAAAATCAAATAAATCAAATTTGGTTATTGACAACCATACTTGATAATGGTATATTATAACCATAAGGAAATAAGGTTATACAAAACCAACAAATAACTTATTAACCAACAATCTTGTATAAACCAAGGAGGAGAAACATATGACAAATAAAGTAAACGCAACAGAAATTAAAGGAATCGATAGCAAAGTAGTAGAAGGAATCAGAGAAAGAATTAATGCACTTACAAAAGGAAATGCAATGGCTGACGTAGGAACAGACTTTAAAGTTGCCTATTTAGCATATGTGGCAGCAGAAAATAACGTAGCAGATGAACAAGATTTAACAAGAATTTTAGAACCGGGAACAGCAATAAAAACAGAAAAATATGACCAGCAACTTGCTCCAGAGGAAAATTGGGCACAAGTTATGGAAGAAAAAAATATAGAATGTGCCATTCAATTATCTAAGATGTATTCAAAAAATGAATTGTTAGCGTATCTTTACAGATATCCAAGAGAAGGCTGTGGAAAAAAAGTTGGAGAATTCGGCACACCAGATTCAATTTCAAATTTAGCATTGAAAATCCTAGATATCCAAGAAAACGAAAAAGTAGCTGACCTATGTAGCGGAGTCTGTGATTTCATTACTATGGCAGCAGATAAAAACGAAAAAGCATCGTTTTACGGAAGGGATATTAATAAAAATTATTGTGAGATATCAAAAATCAGAACAGGATTATTTAATGACAATGTAGAAATCGAAAATGGAGATGTACTGGATGATTTAAATGACAAGAAATTCGACAAAATATTTATGAATTACCCATTTGGAATGCGATTAAGAAATCTTCCAGAAACAGATTATATCCAAGAACTTTATGAAAGAGTGCCTGAAATAAAAAAAGCAACATCAGCAGATTGGATTTACAATTTGTTGATGCTCGATCATCTTAAAAAAAATGGAAAAGCAGTAGCAATTATGACAAACGGAAGTACATTAAATAGCATTGACGAAAAAACTCGTGAGTACTTTGTAAAAGGCGGATATGTCGAAGCAGTTATAGCCTTACCATCTAATTTATTTGAATCAACAAGTATCCCAACTACAATGCTTGTATTAAGTCATGACAACGAAAAAATTAGAATGATTAATGCAATAGAGCAGTGTAAAAAAGGAAGAAGACAGAATACTTTTACAGTAAAAGACGTGGAATATATCGCTAAATTGCTAAAAGAAGAAGGGGAAGAAGCCAGAACAGTTGATATTGCCGAGATAGAAAAAAATGATTATGTCCTCGATCCAACAAGATATCTTGTTAAAAAGGTTGAAGTAAAAAACGGCGTAGAATTTGGTAAAGTAATAAAACGAGTTACACGAGGTGCATCGTTAAAAGCCAAAGACTTAGATGAGATGGTTTCAAAAAATCCAACAAATGCGCAGTATCTTATGATTGCAAATATTCAAAATGGAATGATTTCAAAGGACTTACCATACCTTAAGGAAATCAATCCAAAGCTTGATAAATATTGTATCGGAAATAAAAACTTATTGATTTCAAAAAACGGATCGCCTTTTAAGGTGGCAGTTGCAGAAATAGAAGATGAAAAAAAGATTTTAGCAAATGGCAATTTGTTTATTATAGAACTTGATGAAAAACAGGTGAATCCATATTTTTTAAAGGCTTTTTTTGAAAGTGAAATTGGAGAAGCAACATTGAACTCAATCGTAGTAGGTGCAGTGATTCCAACTATATCAGTGTCAGCCTTGAAAAAAATGATTGTTCCATTACCACCAATCGAAAAACAAGAAAAAATTGCAACATCATACCAGGCAAAACAAAATGAAATAAAGGAATTGCAGGAAAAAATTGAAAAAGCTCAAGAGGAATTAAAAAAGATATTTGAAGAAGGCTAAGAAGAATGGATTGGTTTGATATTGTATTTTTAAAGTTCGTTTAAGAAACTTTGTCAAAAACAGAAGCTAGGGTTTATGGCCTCTATGGCTCAACTATCCTAACTGGTATAAAGTAGAAGGGGTAATTGTTGGCAAGGGTAATAATGGGTTACAATTTGTTCATTTAATGCTATAATAATCATAATGGATAAATTGCAGAGAAAATGGATTATTTTTCTCGAATTTTATATTATGTATAGTTTTATTTTATAATGTTTTAAATGTTATAATTTAGTAAAAATTATAAAATAATTGTATGGGAGATATTTAAGACTGTGTTAGAAGGACATATAGAAGATACAATAAAGAAAAAAGTGCTATCAAGAAAACCTATGATTTCTATAGATGAACAAATTGAATTATTAAAAAGTAAGGGCATAAAATTTAATATAATGAGTGAGGTCGAAGCAAAAAAATATTTGAGTAACAATAATAATTATTTTAAGGTGACATCATATAGAAAGAATTATGATAAACATCCAGGTGGAGTTCAAGTTGGTCAATATATTCACTTAGAGTTTGCTTATTTGGTTGATTTAGCAATAATTGATATGAGGATTAGATATCATATTTTGCATATGGCATTAGATATAGAACATTACATAAGAATGGATTTAATAAAAAAAGTAAGTGAATACAATGAGGATGGCTATTCAATTGTAAAAGAATATTTTAACTATTTGGAAGAAAAACAAAAAAATAAATTGAGGGCAGAATTAAAAAGAAATAAAGAAAATGTCTATTGTGGTGATTTATTAAAGGCATACGAAGATGATTATCCAATATGGGTATTTGTTGAACTTATAACATTTGGAAGCTTGATATATTTATATAAGTTTTGTGCTGAAAAGTTTAATGATAAGCAAATGAAAGATAATTTCTTTATGTTTAAAACATGTAAAGAAATTAGGAATGCAGCGGCGCATAATAATTGTATTATTAATGATTTAAAAACTAATACTTGTAAGCATAAAACAAATACAAAAGTTGTTAAGTGGTTGACATCTATGGATGGATTAAATAAAAAATTTAAAAAAAATAAGATGACAAATGCTAGATTGCAGCAAATTGTTACTCTTTTATATGTTCATGAAAAGTTGGTTACAAGTAATGGAATAAAAAATAAAGAGTGCGATAAATTGCTTGAATTAAAAGAAAGAATAAATAGAGAATCAAATTATTATGATAGTAATGATTTGATTGCAACAAGTTTTAATTTTTTGTCGAAAGTTATTGACAATTGGATTCAAAGGAATTACAATAAAAATACATAGAAAAAGAAGAAATCTTTTGCAGAGCGGCATTGTAGCAATATGATGTTTGCTCTGATTTTTTTGTCCAGAATGGAATTAGGGATATTTATATGATAATGGAAGTAAAAAAGGATAAACATTAGTTAGAAGCATCAACGTTATTATAAAAGGTAGCGTTGATGCTTTTTTATTTATCGTGTGTGTTAAAAAAAACCACATAGATTCCCCCTAGTGACCCCCCAATCTAACTATGCTATATTATAAATAGAGCTAAGAATTTGATGAAGTTAGACGTACCAAGATGGGCAGCGTATAAAATCGCTTATTGTGGAGACAGATGTGCAAGACTCGCTCACAATGGATGGGTACAAAAGGCTATAAGTACAAAGAGTCTAACCTCAGTTGGATTAGTCTCAATGTTAGATTACTATACCGAAAGGTGTGTTACTTGTTAAGTTGATTGAACCGCCGTGTACGGAACCGTACGCACGGTGGTGGTGTGAGAGGTCGGGAGATTATTAAAATCTCCCTCCTACGCGATTCTATGAAAATACTGTTTACCGGTATCTGAATCTTAAATGTAAGTGGTCAATTATCACCAAGAGATTCTTTCATCTGTTTGTATTCCTTATAGCTCATGGATTTTGCCTCTCCACAGCAAGGGCAGAGGATCATTCTCCTCTTTGTCAAGATCAGGAAAGGAATATAAAACAGTGTAAAGGACAGCTTTTCTCTTGCGAGAGCCTGCTCAACCGTATGGTGGCAGTTTTCACACTTTCTTACTCCTATGTTTTTATCTATTTTAAGTTTTGTTCTGGTTCCGTATATGATTATCATTTAACCGATCCTCCTATGCAATCAAATTTCCTTCGTTAAATAAGCAGCGTTTGATCAATATATTAAGCGCTTCATTATAGTCATCTTTTTTGTAATTTCTGCTTACCCTGGCGGTGTAGAGTTTTGTTCCTTCTCTGGTTTCAACAACTATGCCTTTTTGTTCGTAATCATATTTGTTAAAAAACATGTTGCTGGAGTATACATTTACTATGTCGGCAATGGGTACTATGCAGATGGCCTTTTTAAAACTCCCGTAATAGCAATAATAGTTATTGGTGATCACAGCTTTAAGCTTAGGAAAGTTAATTGTGGAAGTGCTTTTTGCTTCACTCATGAATGTTTCAAGATAAGTGCTTCCGATTCCGTTTGCCAAAGCAGTATTTACCAAGTTTCTTTTCTTATCTGTGCTCAGATTAAATACTTTCTCGTATGTTAGCATTTCGAACTCCTTATTGTAAAAATATTTAAAACCTTGTTAATAATATCACGATCTTAGTTAGGTTTCAACCGTCTATATGGTTTCAACAATAAAAACCTCTAATTCCTAAAAAACTCAGCCGAATCCTTCGTTGTATTTGCAAAAACGTGACACCTTTTTCTATTCTCAAATCTTTTAGTTTTTCCTGAATTGATAATTTACACTTCAATGCTTTATTCCCCCAGTGCTTTTCCTAAAGTCCTTGTATATGTAAATCATAACAGAATGTAAGTTTGCTATAAATGATGTATTCCAATATCGTGGAAAATTTTGAGTAGAGCAGCTATTTCCTACCTCTTGGATATGCGGAGTAGGGCTTCTAAATCTTGGATAATTAGTCCATGAACAACGATAACGAGAGGAGGTGAAAAGCAAAAGTTGCCAATTCATGTGGCACTGTAGATGGCAAAACAATTTCGGATATGAAGGAGAATCATGAACGAGTTTTAAAGAAGGTGGAAAAGACTTTTAACAAATATGGAGTTCTCTTGCAAACTTTATCGGAAATATGATAGCAAAATACGCGGATGAAATTGATTTTGATTCATTACCGGATCCTGATGTCTATCTTCAAAAAAAATATATATGAATCTTAGAAGGCGTATATGAAGTTCCGTAATAAGAAAACGAAGTAGAATATTGAAGGATATAGTGAGGTGTGGTAAAATAAATTCATTAATATGAATGTTATATAAGTGAACGATAGGCGAGGTATCACTCATGATTATCAGTGAAAGAATTATAAAGGTTTTAAAAGAACGCAATATGACACAGGCGGAGTTTGCAAAGCAGGTTGGAATTTCTACCAGTACAATAAGCGAATGGAAAAAGAGAAAGACAAATCCTACTGTGGAAAAGATAATGGACATCTGTAATGTTCTGCAAATTACCCCGGAGCAACTTCTTACCGGTAAAGGAATTGAGGATGAAGAGGAAATTGCAGCTGCAAGTCCGGAGAGTAAATTCACTCCCGGCGATGTTCAGATGATTGAAGATTATCATAACCTCAGGGAAGAGCAGCAGAAGCGTCTTATGGCTTATATGGAGGCTCTGAAGAAGATAGAGAGTCTTGAAGAGATGTAGATATAGTTCTAAGTCTAATATGCGTTTACAAATTTGAACTGAGGCTTTGTGGTCTATTTTTTCGGCCACAAAAATATTTTTGTTTTTAACGTGTAAATACATGAAGTCACAATTTGTGACTTCAAAAAAAGGAAATGCAAAGGATTATAGTGTTTATGGAAAATACAACAGGATTACTCACAGTTGAGTCAATTAGAAACTGTGTATATACGATACGCGGACAACAGGTGATGCTTGACAGTGATTTGGCTCATATTTATGGATATGAGGTCAAAGCTATGAATCAACAGGTAAAGCGAAATATTGAGAGGTTTCCCGAAGATTTTATGTTTCAATTAAACCAAGAAGAAATTCCAAACGACTATTTAAAGTCACAATTTGTGACTTTAAACGAAAGTGGAAATAAACGCGGTTTACACATAAAAAAGATGCCATATGCCTTCACTGAACAAGGAATATATATGTTGGCAACTGTACTCAAGGGAGATTTAGCCACACAGCAAAGTATTTTTATCATGCGTGCGTTTAAGGAAATGCGTCATTATATTCGGCAGAATCAGCAGTTTGTTTCGCAGTCTGAAATGAGCATAGTTACTGCTAAAGTTTCGGAGTTATCTGTGCAAATGGCAGGAGCAATTGATCATCAGAAGAAAACGGATAAAGCAATTGAAGACATTCAGAAGAGTATTGATACCCTGAATGAAAATTTTGTTTCGGATAAGGATTTTAAGAATTTCATAATTTATAAAGGTCAGAAGTTTGAGGCAGATGTAGCTTACATAAATATTTATCAGCAGGCAGCCAAGTCAATTTATGTTGTTGATGATTATATGAATACGAAGTCTTTGCAGTTATTATCGCAGAAAAATCCTGGGGTTGAGGTTATTCTTTTTACAGAAAATGGACACGGTAAGCGAGGCTTTCTTACAACATCAGTGGTTAATGATTTTCTAAACCAATATCCACCGCTTCGAATTAAGCCAAATCCGGATTGTCATGATAGGCTTATTGTACTCGATTATGGATTACCGACAGAGCAGGCTTTCCATTGCGGAGCGTCCAGCAAAGATGCGGGGAAAAAGCTTTGTGCCATTAACAAGGTGGAATCAGTAAATATGGTTAGACCGGTTATTGATGGTCTATTAAAGCTTCCAGACAAAAATATTTAGAGGAGTTGGTTAGATTGGCTAAAGAAAAAGTGAAAGTCTATTTATATACTCGTGTTTCAACTGCCATGCAGATAGATGGATATTCTTTGGATGCACAGAAATCCAGAATGAAAGCTTTCTGCGAATTTAATGACTATGAAATCGCTGGAGAATATGAAGAAGCCGGAAGACTTATGATTTCTGTTCTTTCTGCCGTTGCTGAGATTGAGCGAGAGAATATACGTGTTCAAACAATGGAAGGGCGTATGCAAAAAGTAAGAGAAGGAAGATGGAACGGTGGGTTTGCTCCATATGGATATGCCCTTATTGATGGAAAACTTGAAATCAACGAAGAGGAAGTTGTAGCTATCAGAACAATCTTTGACCAATATGTAAATACAGATATGGGATCAAATGGAATTGCTAAGTATTTGGAAAACTTGGATTATGAAGATAAGCATTACAAGAGAAGAAAAGCAGATTTAGAGGACCGCCTCAGTAAGACTTATGATAAAATAGAAGAGACAGAAAATGCCTTAGTAGAGGCTAAAGCTAAGAAGCGGTCGATACTTGCTGAAAAGGTTTGTGGAGATAATATCTACAAAGCGCTAATCTTTTTCGATAAAATGTATGAGCCAATGAATGAAGCGGAAGGCAAATAGTCGCGAAAGCTTAAGTATACTGCCTGCGCTGATGAAGAAAGGGAAAACATGAAACTGAAGAACGTACTGATCGTTGTAAAAGACATAGAGAGAGCAAGACAGTTCTACCATGATCTGTTCGGCCTTGAGATGATTCTTGACAATAATGGAAATATGATTATGACAGAAGGGCTGGTGCTGCAGGAGAAAAAATACTGGGAAGAGTTCCTTGGAAAAGAGATCATTCCGGAAAATAACTCTTGTGAGCTCTATTTTGAGGAGTCTGATATTGAAGGATTCGTAGAGAAACTTGAGAAATATTATCCAGATGTGAAATATGTGAATCGACTGATGACGCACAGCTGGGGACAGAAGGTCATTCGCTTCTATGATCTGGACGGCAACTTAATTGAAGTGGGAACACCGATGTAGTAGGAGAAAAAGTTAGAGAAAAATAGCTTTATACGTGAAGGCGTACAGAAGAGTGCTGTTTATAAAAATGGGCAAATTTATGATTTGTTTCTATATGCGAAGTTAAAGTAAAATGAGCTTTTTTGGACTCAACCAGCGGTAGAGTGGACAAAATCAACTGCCGGTTCGTGTGAATTAACATGAATTCCGGCTATGCTTGAGTTATGAAAGGAGGTGCCCGATATGGATCAAATCAAAATTGGAAAATTCATAGCATCCTGCAGGAAGGAACAGGGCATGACGCAGGCAGTGCTTGCTGAGAAGCTCGGAATCAGTGACCGGGCGATATCAAAATGGGAGACCGGAAAGTCTATGCCGGATTCCGGGATTATGCTGGAGCTGTGTGAACTTCTGAAAATTAACGTCAACGAACTCCTGTCGGGCGAAAGAATTATGGCAGAAGCATATGACAAACGGGCAGAAGAAAACCTGCTGGCAATGAGGCGAGAGGTTGAAGAAAAGAACAGGCAAATGCTTCAGACGGAATACTGGATTGCGATTCCTGCCATCATTGCAGGACTGATCATGGTGTTTGTGGCTTCATTTTTAGAGATGCCAGTCTGGCTGCGAATTGCACTTATCGTGTTTGCTCTCATAATGATATTTACGGTAGCTTTTATCGCTGTGGGCATTGAGCAAAAGGCCGGATACTATGAATGCCAGAATTGCCACCACAGATATGTTCCTACATACTGGCAGACAAATCTTGCTATGCACATGGGACGGACAAGATATATGAAATGCCCAGAGTGTGGAAAAAGAAGCTGGCAGAGAAAAGTTCTTACAAAAGAAGAGTAAGCAGACCAAGGCTCCTCGCTACTGATTAGGTTCAGTGGCAAGGAGCCTTTTTATGATTCGATTTCGATTGTGATCCCGGACTTGAATTCCACGGTGAAGTGGTTGGCGAAGACAGTGATCTCCTCGATAAGCTTTTTGACCAGAGCCTCATCAAACTCTGTAATGCCAGTTTCCTGTCCGGTGATGAAGTCATGAAAGAATATTTTTTCTTCACTCATTTAGAAAAAGCAACCCACACATGTATTGACTTCAATTGCCTTCAGAACAAGGTTGCGAAACTCCTTTGCCAGTTCAAGAAATTCCTCATTATCTGAATTGTTAATCATGCGATCAGTTATCTCAAGAGTTTTTTTCAAATTATCTCCTTCTATCCACTCCTCTTCATACATATTGATCAACAGATTACATTCTGCGTCTATGAAATTAAATAAGTATTTCTCCATAAGATAAAACTTGTCTTCGTGAAATTTCATAAACCAGTAAATATCTCTTATATCACCTT
>NZ_FOGW01000004.1:200117-298866 GCF_900111325.1 Lachnobacterium bovis | reverse complement strand
TTTTTCATTTGAATCTCCGATCTATTTTTAATCGCAATAGAGATTATACAGGGATTTTGGAGCATTATCAATGGTTAATTATGAAACGAGTAGTAGATTTTTGGAAAAGAATGAGAGAAGTATTTAGTGAAAATTGACAAAAAGTAAAACTGTTTAATGGCAAAAACCAGCCCTCCAGAGTTGCTTCTAGAGGGCTGATTCTACTTTTTCACTATTAGTAAATAGATTATTTGAAGTTTTCTACTAATAATAGTTTTTTGTATTATTGTTTTTTATTTTGGGTAAGAATTATTCTTCGTCTTCTTTTCTTTTTTTGTTAATTAAAGTGATTCCGAATAATCCTGCAGCACCTGTTAATAATGCAAGTAATGAGTTTACTGCGTAATCAGCTGTCTTTGGTGAAGAAGTCTTTGAAGATTTCTTTGTTGATGTAGTAGCTTTGGCAGCTTTTGTAGATGTAGCAGCTTTAGCTGTGTTTGTTGTAGCTGTTGTGCCTGTACCACTTGAAGGTGTGATTGTTCCAGGTTTATTTTCATCTTCTTTAGTTGGATCTGGAACCTCGGGATCATCTTTTTCTTCAGGTGTTACACTTGCATCATCACCATAAGCAATAGCAAATGTTGAGAACTTATTTGCGTGTAATGTGATTGTGCTAGTATCTGAACTTACTTCAATATACTCTCCATATTCATTTGGAGTTGTTGAAATTACTTCAGCCAAACCATCATGCATTCTATATACAGCATATTGTTTCTTTCCTTGCTGTTCTGTAGGAACACTAATTGTGAATGAAACCAAGTTGTTGCCTAAATCTGTTATTTCAACAGCTTGATGAGCACCACCACCCGCTACAGGAGATATTGACTTTGTAATAGTTATAACGAATGCATAGCCAACATTTAATTTGTCATCTTTAATTTTTGTTACAATAGGTGCATCAACTGCATCTGGAATGGAAATTGAAGTCTTAATTTCTAATGCTTTTTCTTCAGTTGCATTTGCTAATGCATTTAATTCAGATGAAATATGACCAGATGCTTTTGCAGCTTCATATACTCCGTCTGGTTTTGTTGTAACTTTTGCTGTACTTTCAACCTTTTTATTAATTGTTGTCTTTACATTCTTATCATTTGCTTTTTCTTCTTTAGACTCGGCTGCAAATGTTCCAGAACCCTCTACTACTAATGTGAGATCATCATCTTTAAATTTATCTTTAGCTGGAATTGTTCCAACATATTTTCCACCTGTTGGTGCTAATTGAACCTGTACATTACCTGTTAATACACCTTTGATTGTTGCTGTTGGTGCACCATTTTGACCAACATCTGGAAAAGTATAACCAGCCTTTGGTGTAACAGTAACTGTTATCTGATCATCTTGAGTAATTCCTTCTTTTTTAGATACTGTAACATCAGCGCCTACTAATTTAGTATCATCCACTTTAATATTTGAAAGTGTCTCATAGGTACCACCACTAATATTTAAATCTACATTTGTTGTTACACTTTCTGGAGTATTTTCTGGAGCAGTAATTGTACATGTTGCACTTGTTTTATCTGCAGAAAGTACTACAGCACTCACTGTCACTTTGCCATTTGGAGACTCCTCAACTGTAGGAGCAGTTGCAAATTTTCTTCCACTCTTTGCGGTAATAGTTAATTTGGCAGTTTTATTTGTTACACAATCTAAAGTATCTTTATCAAGGCTATATGTGATTCCATCTGCAGCAGTGTTAGTCTTTGTTGGATGAAGCTTTAATTCTGCAAGAGAAACACTACCCCCTATGTTAAATGAACTTTGTTGAATATCTTTGTTAGCATCAACTGTAATAGGATGCGTTAATGTAAAACCACCACCAAGAACATAGCCATCCTCAGAGGCAACATTGAAAGTTACTGTACCGTTTTCTGCGCTAACACCATTCAAAGTAACTTGTGTATGAGCAGGTTTAGTTACAGTTACAGATTTTCCATTATATTCTTGTGTTGCACTTATATCAATTGATTGTGTTGTCGCATCATCCGCCTTAACCTCTTGAGCAAAACTACCAACAAGTGGAACATTTGGAGCTAAACTAGTGCCAACAACAGCAGCACTTAATAAACCAATAAGTAATTTTTTCTTTAAACCTCTAATCATCTTGAGTGACCTCCTTATTTGTCAGAGGATAAATTATGAAATACTGAACACGATGTGGAAACGTTTTGAAAGTTTTTCAGAAAGACTGTGTGTATCCAATAAGCCAATATAGAAACTTCAAAACATTAAAAATATTTATCATCTAAAGCTTTAGCTTTAATCTATTCGATTTTGTTTGAAAAAAATCATTTATCAAGTTTTTTTCACGCAAAAAAAAGAGAAATTCTTTTGTAATATTGTGAAATGCTATTTTAATTTATTTGAAATAGAAGAGTAAGTATTTAGAAATAATGAAAACTTATAATAAAAAACAGGAGTACAATGCCCTCAAGAACAAAATGGAACCCCTAAAATATAATGAAGCCAAAAAATTAAGAAAAAACAAAAAAGGTTAAGATAAAATAAAAAAATATGAAATCAAATAATATAAAATGAATAAATATAAAATAAAACCCAAAATCAATTAATAAATAATTAACTAAAATTAAATATATTCATGTTTTGAATAAAATAAAAATAAATGACGAAATAGGAGATGAGTGTTGTTGTGCTGTCATTTTTTAAGGAGGCAGTTGATATGGATTCAGTAACGAATACAATGTTAAGATTTATGCATTCGTACGAGGCTTATCGAGTGCCAAAGGGCACTAAAGTAAAAAATTCGAGGGGCGAAGAGACAGTATTATCGGAAGATGAAGATGTACTAGTTTTGACGGAAAAAGCCACCAACCAGATGAGAAAAGACAAGGATGAGTATGCTAAACAATTAGAAATAAACGCAAATATGGCACAAGAAAAGACAAATTTAGAAGCTAATAAGAAGGATGCACAGGATAAGGCAAAGATAATGGCAGTTTTTAGAAGTATGGCAAATGGTGATATGGTACCTGCATCGGATGAACGTAAGCTGATGGAATTTGATGACAAAATGTATCAGGCAGCAAAGGCTTTGCAGTTTTTGTCTAGACAAAATAAAGAGAGAATAAAGAAAAAAGCATCTGAGTGGGATGAAGATGAAGAATTAGCCCATGAAGAGAAGATGAGAGAGTTAGAGAAAAATCAGCGAGAGGCTAGGGATACAATTGGTCCAAATTTAAATGAATTTTCGGATAAACAGCGGCGAAATATTGTTGAAATACCAAGTGATAATATAGATTTTGCAAATATGAGAACAGTACAATTTGAGAGTAGTTTTGAAGGAATATTAATGGATTTTTCAATTTGAATACAAAATACAAATTGAAAAAAACGTTGAAATTAAAAGAAGGATGTCTTCCATATTATGATATAGGGAGACATCCTTTTTGAAAAAATCGTTTTGAAAAAATCGTTTTGAAAATGCTATATTTGATAACACTATATTTAATAACGCTATACTCAAGAATGCTAAATTATTTAAAGACTCAAGATTTAAGCATCTTCTCTTAAACGATCGAAGTTATTAGAACGCGTATTTATAAAGTGTAGTTTTATTACATAAGTAATTAATGCAATAATTGTTGTTAGTATTAATATTTCTAATGTGTTCATAAAATTATAAATACCGCTGGCGTTAAAAAGCATTTTTGAAAGCATTTTATTTATAAAGCAATATATAATATTTGCAATTATAATGGATAAAAAGATTTCAATTATTGTTTCGATTAAACTTGTTTTTTGTAAAAAATCTTTTTTAATACCGATGGCTCTAATAATAATCTGCTCTTTTTCATCAGATTTAGTAAAAATAATAAATACGTTTATGCTAAAAATTATTGCAACAAAAATACAGATTAAACCAAGAATTTTTAACATCTTAACATATCCATCTAAAACACCAAGCATAGCATCAACTATATTGTTTACACCGATAAATAAGGTGTTTTCAGAACTTTTAATAGATGCAATTGATTTTTTATTAATCAAATATTGATAATAATCAGTCATTGAATCTTGAGATGATGAGTTATCGTTTAAATTTTTCTCAAGATTGAATTTGACTTTAAACGAATCAAATGAACCATTAAAAAGTATTAAATTTGGATTAATTTTCTGGCAAACATAAATACCAGAAACTTTAAGTTTATACTGTGTTTGTGAAAAAGTGTTAATAGTCACTTCGTCGTTAAGTTTAATTTTGTTATTTTTGGCAAATTCATCACTGATTATTATTTCATTACTTGAAATAGAAGTGATATTTTTGCCTTTTTTAATTTTATATTTGTAATAATAGTCATCTTTTTCGACAAAACCTGCAGTAATATCTGAGTTGACTTTTCCATTTTTTGCGGTACATCTTAAACCATTTTTTATATAGATTTTAGAATATTTTTTTATTTGTTTTTCAAGTGAATTTTGCTCGGTGGTGTCAGTATTTTTTACCATTGCCATATAATTAAAAGGCAAATCATTCTTTAAAGTTAAATTAAAACTTTTTGAAAGTTCCTTAGGCAAGTTGTAGCCAAGCATTAAAAAAATATTCATAAAAACAAATGATAAAATTACAAGTGAGTAAGTAGTGGCGCGTTTAGAAACCTTTTTTAAAGTATATAATGTTGTTTTATTTATAAATTTAAGATTACATATTAATTTAATTAATATAAAACATGTTATAAAAAAGATAAGTAATGCAATAATTAAAATCATACTACTCACAAAAACAGATGCAGTTCCAACGTAAATTGAATATGCAAATAATGTAATTAAAGTAAAGAATGTGTATCGAATAAACGGTACAGTTTTTTTGTTTGGTATATCTTTTATTACATTATAAGGATTAGTTTTATCGATGGATACTGTTAAAATCCGAATATATACTGCATAAATAAATGCAAAAAAAGCGATTCCAACAACAGTTATCATAGAAAAAATACTACTTGTTTTAGTTTGTCCTAATCCATTTATTGCAAGTAACATATTTTCTAAAGGAGCACTGAAAATTCCACCTAAAACACAAGCAATAATTATTAAAAATAACATTTCGAAGAAAAATGCATTTTTAATAGAAGATTTTTTTACACCATATAACTGCATTATTGCATAATCTTTTTTTCGTTTTGCGAGCAACATATATGCACATGAAAGAGTAGTGAAAAGTGTAAAAATAAAACAAGTTGTATTCGCTAATGACACAATAACAAGAGATGTTTCTTGTTTATTATTGTTTTCCTTTATAACATCTTTTGTAGTTGAATATGTTGTGTCGTTTGATAACTCTTTTCTTAAACTTTTTTTTAGTGTAGATAAAAATTTATCTGTTTTTTTAGGTTGTTTTAAATCAATATAGAAAATATAAGCGTAAGGATTAGTTAATTCTATATTTGCTTTAATATATCCAAGCTGTTTTCCTTGTGAAGAAGAACCATATGGTAGTTTCTCTATTTGTACAACCTTTTTTTCTTTGTCAAGAAGCTTAATAGTGTCGCCTTTTGATAAATTTAATTTACTAGCGAGATAAGATGAAACTATAACTTCATTTACTTTTAGTTTATTACCATTTTGGTGCAAAACATTTTCACTTTTGTTATTCGAAACGGTAATAATATCTGTATAAAAGGATTGTGTTTTGTTTTTACTTGATTTTATTGAACCGTTTTGTGCTTTGCCAATAGTATAGTGTGTGATTTCATTATTGTGTGAATTCAAAAAGTCGTGTAGTTTCTGATTATCGCTAGAGGTTTGAATAGTTATATCACCACCGTTAATTTTTGTTGCCTTATTTTCATAAGAGGTAGTGATAGAGTTTGTAACTTTTGGAATTGAAATCGCAGTAGCAACAGCCAAAAGTATTGAAATCATAATGCAAACGTGAATTAAAAAGGAATTTTTTAATTGTTTCAAATTGTATTCACGATATAATTTAAGCCATTTCAATTAAGTTACCCTCCTGTAGCCTTACTTTTCGAGTTCCTTTTTGCCAAATATTATTATCATGAGTCACCATAACAATAGCGGTTTTATTTTTTTTGGCAACATCTAGAAGAAGTTGAAGAATTTGGCCGCTTGTTTTTTGATCAAGCGCGCCGGTTGGTTCGTCACAAAAGAGAACTTTAGGCTCATTGATAAGAGCACGAACAATCGAAACGCGCTGTTGCTCGCCGCCAGATAATTTGGTTACATCAGCATTTATTTTGCTACTAAGACCGACTTCATCTAACAATTTTTTTGCCTTATTAATTATGGATTTTTTTCCGTATTTTTTATAATCAGCTGGAAGTAAGATATTTTCAAGCACACTTAATGATGATATTAGGTTAGGATTTTGAAAAATAAGTCCAGTATAGTTTATACGAAGTTTTTCTAATTGTTTTTGAGATGAAAAATCAACATTAGTTCCATTGTATGTAATTTTTCCTTCATCGGGAGTTGTCAGTAACGAAATAATACTAAGCAACGTAGATTTTCCGCAACCGGAAGGACCAGCTATTGTAATGAAGTCTTCCGGTAGTATTGAAAAATTCACATTATCTAGGATTTGTTGACTTGATGACTCCGTTTTAAAAGTTTTACATATATTAATTAGTTTTATCATGCTTTTTTCTCCTAAAAAATGCTTTGATTAGTTCACTTAATGTCATATAAATGATAAAAACTAGTGGTAAAATATAAATAAAAATTTCATTTAAATGCGTAAGCACTAGGTTTACATCTTGGTGAATTAAATCAAGTTTTATAATATTAAAATACCCAACTAAGCGGTTCCAATTTTTAACGATATTAATCGAATAAACTATAGTAACAATAAGTGCAATTACAATACTTACAAGATAAAGATTAGAAAATAGGATATATTTTGAGTCTTTGTTCTTGCATATATCATTCTGTTGATTGTCATTTATACTGTTGTATTTGTGGATGTTACGTTGAGATTTTAATCTGTCAATCGTATTTTTTGATAAATTGTCAAGTTCTAAAATATCACAAAAAAGCCAATATCCGTCAAGTTTTATAATAGGTAACAAATTAATTATCACTGCAACAAAAATGGAAACATTTGTTAAATGATAGTTGATATCGCCTGTAAAATATCCGATAACGGAAAGTATTATCAATAAAAATAGTTGAAAATATGTACCGCCAATGTCAACAACAGCACGTTGTGTGTTTTTACAACGCCAAATATTTGACATATCTACAAACATTACAGGATAAAACAAAAATATTCCAAGGCCAACTTTGCCAACACGTACATTGTATTTGTATGCTGCAACAACATGCCCAATTTCATGTATAATTATATCTAAAGCTACAATGAGCAAAATTTTCACACTATTTACGCTTTTTAAATTCATATGATTTGAAACAAGAGCGTATGATGAATATGAAATTGAACAAAAAATGAGAAACAACATAAAAAATACAATTGATTTTTTATAAAAAAATCTCAGCTTTTCGAATAAAAATGACAATTTATCAGTTTCAAAGAGCTCGATTTTAAGCCATAAAAGAGAATCTTTATTAGGAACATATTCTGTACCTTCTATTAGTGAATTCGGTACAAGAATTTTATCAACAAAAATAGATAGTTCCTCAGTAGAGAGGTTGATTTCTTCTTTTTCTAATGCCAAATGTATATCTTCTAAACTAGATGATCCGTCAAATTTATCCAAAATTTTTTTGGCTGTTGCTGAGAGTTTTATGTGATGTTTTTTATCAAAAGATAAAATTATCTTATTATCTTTAGTGTGTTCACCTATTTCGTAAGGTTTTGTTTTTATAAAATCATAAGTCATTATGCACTTTCTCCGGCAGTTAAAGTTGGAATTACAACTTCATTTACATATGTATCAATTGTGGATTTGATATCACTACAAACAACGTCTTCCATAGAACCATTCTGGTCAATTGCTTTAATAGGGCATCCACCACCGCAAAGAAATGCATATTTGCAGTTGCCACATTTTTGGATTTTAAATACATTTCTATCAGTCCAAGCAAGGTAAGCTTCTTGATCGAAAGTTACTCCGTTTTCATCAAAAGTTCCAATGCTGTGTTTTCCTTTTCCACTATATGTTATGCAACTTGTAACAAGTCCATCTGGTGAAAAACATAATTCATTTTTAGATGTAGCTCCGCAATAGTGAGTTTTACAAAATTTATGTTTTGAGTGTGGATTAAAAAACATATTGAGATAACCAATACAAGGCGAAACAACTGATTTAAAAGTTGAAGAACCATCAGTTTTATAGCCACTTTTTAATAATCCTTCGAGTAATTCGGATTCTTCAAGAACAGTAGTTGATGTTCCAGAAAAGTCTACAACTGGTGAAAAATAAGGGATTACATATCCATGTTTATTCCATTGGTTATCAATAATAATTTTTTCAATTTCATTAATGCCAGAAATGTTTTCTGCATCAACATTTACTCTTAATGCAATTCGAATGTTGTTGTCGATAAGTTTTGTAATATTTTTACAGATGGCATCAAAAGTTCCTTTTCCATCGGCTCTAATTCTACGTTTGTCATGGATATCTTTTTGACCATCGAGTGTAATTTGAAGATTGATAACATCTTTAAATTCAACTAATGTTTCCATGTAATAATCAACTAAAGTACCATTAGAAACGATATTTACTTCTACGTTATTATCACGACTAAATTCTAGAATTCGTATAACAAGTTCTTTGTTTCCAGGAAGAAGTGGTTCTCCACCAAAAATTCTAATTTTAAGTTTTTGTTTGTTTTTTTCAAGAATTTCTTTGTGAGATTCTTTGATTTCTTTTATATATTTTAAAATTCCTTCAAGTTGTTCTTTTGTCATTTTGCAGTGATTAACGTGTTGTGCATCATCTTCAAAACAATATGTACAACGTAAATTACATCCTAAAGTTGGTAGGATAATAAACTCTGATGGAAATGAATTATTATAAAGAAAATCGCTATAAGATTTTACTTTTTGTAATAATGCAAGCTCGTCTTTTGGTGTTTCAAATAGATAACCACGTTTTTGTAAATCAGAGTATAATTGTGATTTCTTTGAAATAGCATCTGAGTTACCAGCTTTAACTTCATTAATTAAATTTAGTGAAGGAGTGTCGATAATATCTAAAGCTCCAGTCACAGTATTTATTAAAAGATGTTCATTTTCATTCATTTTATATGTTAAACAATATTTTGTGATAATCGCCATAATTTTTGATTCCTTAATCTATATTTTTCTACTTTTTTGGCATTTATTAAATAATATCTAAGAGAATATTTTAAAGAGGTTTATTAAGTTTTTGAGTATTTCTTTCCTAGATGTTATATATGTAAAACGCCTTATTTTAAAATAAGGATTAGATTCAATTAAATCTAATCCTTAATGTGTGATAACTGATTTTGATGTTTAATGTTAATTACTAGGGGTAAAATTAAACACTTCTAATTACCAGTTGAATGTGAAACAAAAGCATGTGAAGCAGTTGTTCCAGAAACAAAACTCTTCTCTTGTTTCCATTTCTTCTACAGAAATTTCTGTCCAAAGATTTTCATTAATGTTTTTCATGATAACTTCCTCCTCTAAAAATATTTAGTTAAATTAACACAAGTTGTGCACTTGTTGAATTCAGTTTACACTGCTAAAGAATGAAAGTCAATAGGAAAACTTAAATTTTATAGAAGAGTTATATACCTATAACTTCTTGGAATATATGAAACGATTTTTTCATATGAAACAACTGAAACAATTGTTTAAAATAAGAAAAAAATAGATATATTTTTTGTGCAAAATGTCAAATTAAAAATTTGGGAAATTTCTGATAAAGTTTTATAAAGTTTATTGAATTATATTTCTGATAGATATATTATAAATTCAATAAGCAAATCAATAAGTAAAACTGAATTTTATTCGATATAATAAGTGACACTTTGAATGTGATATTTAGATTGTTAAATATAAGAAAACTTATTTTTCTAGAATTACTTATTAGTTTGTTTTATGAATATAGCTGTTCAATACCGCTAGAAGTAACTTTTTTGTAAAAATGTTAGGAGGGTGTGTTTTAGTGAACTTATTAGAAAAGATAGCATTATCTGCTAAAGATGTTGGAACGACTGTATGTACAACAGTTAAAGAACATGGAGAATTTGCAAATATTAAATTAAAACAATTGGCAGCAGAAAGAGAATTGAATGAACTTTACCAGAAAATCGGAAAAAGATATGTTGATTTTGTAAGAAATGGTGAATTGATAGAAACTTTTGATGTTGAAGATTTATTAGATGAAATTGATCCAATTATTGATAAATATGAAACATTTAAAAGAGAGTACTCAAAGCAGCAGGCTTATGTGAGGGATGTTTACGATGAAAAAGAAAGAATAAAAGCTAAAAGAGAGTATGAAAAAGCTAAGGAACATCTTGCAAAAGCTTTAGAGATGGGAATTTTAAGCAGGGATGAATATGAAGAAAAAATAGAAAGAGCAAAGAGTAAAGTAGATTATTTTGATGAGATAAGAAAAATCAAAATGCAAAGAATGCTAGGTTTGATTACAAAGAGTGAGTATGATGAAAAAATCAAGAAGGTTCTCGATAGAAATAAACAAAAAGAAACGAATGATGATATTTAATTTTTTTACTTAAAAAAATTGGAAACTTTGTTATAAAATTTTAAACAAGAAAATGTAAAAGACTATGGAAGTGATGCAAGATTATGTGCATCGATTTCATAGTCTTTTTTATTAAAAAAACATCACGTTATCAATGGATTAAATAAAAAATTCACAATAAAGTCATTTTTATAAAAAATAGTTATAAAACACTCTTTAAATGGAAACATTCTTGTTGCTATTTACGATGGTAAAATTTGTAAAATTATGGTAATCTTTATGCAGTAACAAAATTTATAAAAAGTTTATAGTTGGTTTATGAAAAATTCATGTTTCTCTTGAAGTGAAAACATGGTGTTTTTTATGTCATCTTTTATTTTTCAAATTTTAGTTACACTATGGAAAATGAAAGCTAGTTACTTTTGTTTTTTGTTTCAAGGAGGAAATATGAGAAAAAATAAAAAACTTGCTTTGATGGTTAAGGTGATTACAGCGACAACTGTTATCTCAACTACTACAGTTACACCAGGTTGCTTGAACATTCTACCACTTTCAATGGTTGAGGCAAGTCAAACGGAAAAAAATACACAACTTATTCTTAGTGAAATAGGAACTCATACAGAGAGTGGAATGGGTAGCATTTCAAACAAAACAGTTACTCTTGTTGGTAAGGGTGATAAAGGTTTTGATAAAGATTATCAACAGAATGATTTTTCATATCTTTTTACAGATGTAGAGGGAAATTCATCAATTGTTGCTAAAGTAAAAAATTGTAATGATAATGCTACAGCTGGTCAAATCGGTATTATAGCTAGAAATGATAGTGAAACAGTAAATACAGCAGCAGGTGGCTGGTATATTGATTATTCAAAAAATAAGATGGGAGTTATTAAACAAAATGGTTCGGCACTTTGTCAACAACCACTTAATACATTGCCAAAAGAATTTTATGTTAAATTAGAATTTTCAGAGAACGCAGTTTATTATACAGTAGCTAAGGATGCAGAATTCAAGGATTGTATAATGACAAGAAATGGAATGGGAGTTTCGGATTTTAAACCATCTACAATTGGTTTTTTCGCTTCAAAAGGACTTAAAATTGAAGCAACAGATGTATCAATTAAAAGTAATGGTAGTGAAGTTTTTACTTCAAATGTTGAAACATATACCTTAAATCATATGACAGGTGCAGATGTAGGCGCTAAATATGAGGATAAAGTAAAGTATTCATGTGAATTGTCTGGACGCGGAATTAACGTAGCATCTGATAGAACAGCATGTTCAAAAGGAGATATTAGAACATCAACTAATGTAGATTATTTGCTTTTGCCAGAAAATACTAACAATATGACTTTAAAAGCTGAAGTTGTAATTAATAGTTTAGATAAGGGAACTGATAAACAAGGCGTTTTTGTAGGACAATTTGCTCCTAATGCGAGTGATAATTTCGTATATTATGATGCGCTTCAGTTTAATAAAAATCAATTAATGGTTCATGCGTATTCAAAAGGGAAAGCAGATGGTGGCAAAAAAGAAATGGGAACATCCACATTTGAATATGGAAAACCATATTATGTTGAATATAAAAAAGTTGGAGATAAAAGCTACACAACAATTAAAGATTCTAACAATAATATAATTGTGAACAATTATGAGTTTATACCAGCTAAGCAGTCGGCATGTCTTGGAAATGAGCAAAAAGTCAGATATGGTTTTGCAATTTCAGGAGCTAGTGTAAGTTTATCAAATATAATATTGACTGATGAATCGGATAAAGTTGTTTATAGTTCAAATGAACAGTTTAATGTTGAGGGAGAAGCACCAAGTATTTCTAATGCAACAGCTACTATGTCAGAGGATAGAACAAATATTGCTCTTAATTGGAACATTGATAAGAATGGTTCTGGAGTAGAACAGTATGATATTTTTGTTTCTAAAAATGGTTCAGAGTACAATAAAGTAAAAACTGTTAGAAAAAATAATTTTGTTTTCAATGATTTAAACGAACAGGGAACTTATAAATTTAAAATTATTCCTTACGGTGGAAGCACACAAGGACAAGAAATTGAAACAAATGAAGTATCTTATGTGAAACCTTTAAATGCAAGCACTTTAACAGGAACAGCATCAGCTAAGGAAGTTTCTTTGAAATGGAGCCAGGTAGAAGGGGCAACAGAGTACGATGTTTATAGAACAACTGGATTTAAGGGAAATCCAACTTTATGTGCCACTGTAAAAGAGTGTGAATATAAAGATGTAAATATCGTAGAAGAACAAGCATATGTATATTATGTAGTTGCTAAAAATGAGACAAACACTTCAAATCCATCAAATAAATTACAAGTGTTAACAACTGATGGACATGTTGGTAAATATGTATATGAAAATGAAGCTGCTAAAATTAGTGTAATTTCAAAGGACAATGATACTGTATTTAAAAAAGAGGCAAATTTAAAATTAAAATCTAGCAAAGCTGGAAAAGCACAGTTAGTTGTAAACGGAAAAGTTCAAGAAGAAAGAAACGTAAAAGCTGATGAAGAATTTGATTTTTGCGCTAAACTTTTAGATAAGAGAAATGATGTTGAAATTCTTTTGATTGATGACAATCAAAAAATAACAAGAACATATTTTAATTTTGTTTGTAATCCTGACTATGATATTGTAGTTGATAAAAATTATCCAGGAGAAGAAGGTAGTACTTTCGAAGGCAAAAAAACATATAAATCAGTTTCAAGCGCAGTAAAAGCTACATTTTCAGCTGATAAAAATGTTGTAATTTTTGTGAAAAATGGACAATATAATGAGAGAGTTATTGTTGATAAACCTAACATTAGTTTATTAGGTGAAGATAGCAAAAATACTCATATTTACTATCACGCAGCAACAGGCGATAACACAGCTACTAGTATGTGGGATAGAAATGCTGTTTATGTAGATTCTAAGGCCACGGGCTTTACAGCTGAAAATTTGACAATTGAAAATAGTTTCCCATATGGAAATAAAAATGGTCAACAAGCAGATGCAATTTGTGTTGCAGCAGATAAGTCATCATTTGTAAATGTAAGATTTTTAGGTTATCAGGATACAGTTTTAACAGCTGCAAGACAAAAGAAGAATGGTGTGACTGTTAAAACAAGGCAATATTTCAAAAAATGTTACATAACAGGAAATGTAGACTTTATTTATGGATCGGGTTCATCTTATTTTGATGATTGTGATATTGTTGCAAGATACACACCTTATAAAGCAGATGGTGTATTTACAGCAGGTAATACACCAGCAGATGTTGATTATGGTTTGGTATTTAATGAATGTAGATTTATTGCTGAAGATAATATAAAAGATGGAAGCTATAGAATGGCTAGACCATGGGGAAAAGATGATTCAACTATCTTCATTAATTGTTATTTAGGACGCGCAATAAATATCGAAAAAGGCCAAAGCTATGGAGATATGTCTGAAAATTATGCAAAGGATGCTCGTTTCTTTGAATATGGTTCATATGGTAAAGGTTTTGTAATTGATGAAAGTAGACCTTTACTTGGAAAAGATGAGGCAGCAGCTATAAATGGATCTAGTGTTTTAGATGGTTATGACTACAAAACATTATTAAATAATTTATATGGTACACCGGTTGTTGAGCCAGAACCACAGCCACAACCAGAACCACAGCCACAACCACAGCCACAGCCAGAGCCACAACCACAACCACAGCCACAGCCACAACCACAGCCACAACCAAGTCAGGGTGACGAAAATACTAAAACACCTACAGAAGAACCTACAAGAAGTGAAACAAGTACAAAAGAGAGTACAAATAAAAATAGTAACACTTCAGGAAGCACTAAGAGTGATTCGAAAAGTACAAATGCTGTAAGTTCGCTACCTGCTAATACATCTTCAGTTAGATCCAATGCAATTAAAGGAGGAGCAGGTGTTTCTACTACAACTGCTAAGCGTGTAAAAACAGTTGTGAGTGTAATTAAACCAGCTGTTACTAGGTCTAATATATTATCAACAAACAACAATGGCGAAGCACAAAATGTAGAGTCAGCTTCGGAAACATCAAATAGTATTTCTACATCAAATGATGCAAATAATAATGTGGAGAATACCAAAGAAGTAAAATCAAAAGCATCAAAAAATAAAACTAATATTAAGGAAAATAAAGTTCCTAAATCGGCCAAAGAACAAGAAGAAAAAGTAGATAAAAAAGAAAATAATGCAATGAAATTAGTTGGTATTGCAGTTGCTTTAATTGCAGTAAGTTTCATTTCAGGCGCAATTGGATTCTTTTTGGCTAAGAAAAGAAGATAATTTATTTAAATAAGATTAAAAAAGCATTTTATATTATTTCTTTTATTAGGATAATATAGAATGCTTTTTTCTACACAAAACAATAACAGTGTGTTATTATGTAATACGTATATTGTTTTTACAAACTAGAAAGTATTACATGGTGAGAAAAATGAAGATCAATTTGAAGGAAAATAAATTAATAAATAATATAAGTAGGATTATTTTGATTATGATGTTTTTTTTCATAAGTATGGTATGTGTATTTACGTTAGGACGTAATTATGAAAAAAAATATTATAAAAAAGAAACTCAAAAGCTATTGTTACATAAAATAGAAAAAGAAAAATATTTTAAAATAAATGATGTAATGAATTTAATTGGGTTTAAAACTAAGAAATATAATATATATACAGGTAAAATTAACGGTGTTAATGTAACTGTTTTTTGGGATAAAATTAATAATTATTGTAGAAAAAACAGTTATAAATACAATATAAAACAACAAATAAAAACAATAGATGGAGAAGATTATGTGACGGCTAAAGCATTAAAAGATGTGTTTATGCTAGATTTTTTCTATAAAAATCATCATATTAAGTATAAAAATATACACCCTAAGACATGGTATAATAATACAGAAATGATTGCACATGCAGGTGGAGCTGTAAAAACACGCAATAATTATAGTTCTTATACTAATTCTAAAGAGGCAATCATTCAAAACTATAATTTAGGATTTAGAGTTTTTGAATTTGATATGTATCCTACTTCGGATAATAAGATGGCACTTGTTCATGATTGGAAGAAGTTTGGAATGAAAGATAATAGGGCTTTTTCACAAAAAGAGTGGAAAGCTTTTAAAGGTACAGGTTATCCTGATTTTGGTCAAACATTTACAACTATGATGTATGATAATCTTTTAGATGAAATGCTTATAAATAAGGATATGTATATTATTACAGATACTAAATCTTCGGATTTTTCAAAAGAAGAAACCCAGATTCAGTTTGAACAAATTTATAATTTAGCAAAAGAAAAGGACATACATTTATTAGAAAGAATAATACCACAAATTTATGATGAAGAAATGTATGATACGGTGATGAGTGTTTATCCTTTTAAAAGCATTATTTTTACAACTTACGCAACAAAAGAAAAGGCAGAAAAAATAATAAAATTTGTTTCAAAACATCAGAATATTCAGGTGATTACGGCTAAATTTGAAGATAAGCGTTTTGGAATAACAGAGATAAATGAGATACATAAAAAAAATAAATATTTTTTTAATCACACTATAGATACTTTTAAAAATTATATTAAGTCAAAATCTTTAGGTACAGATGGAATTTATACGAATGTTTTAAATCTATCAGACGCAAAAGTTTACAATAGCCTTGAAAATAGATAAGCTGTATAGTACATGTTAAATTATGTGGAGAAAAAAATATGAGATAATTAAAAAAATAATTGTAATATGTATTAAAGAACGTTATGTTGACAACTGTTAACTTAGTCATTATAATTTTGTAAGCCCATTAATTTTTTTAGATTAGAATAGGATAAGTACAAATGAAAATGACATTAATTAGACTTATGAAAGCATATGATATATGCCAAAAAGCTGACGAGCATATTCTTCAGAAAAAAGCATATGAGCAAGAAATTGAAGAGATGATAAAACGTTACAGTAAAAAAGTAGAAAGTCGAGTGCTACTTGATATTTTTATAGTTTTAGTTTCAACAGGATTATTATCTTTAGGAAGTAAAGGTGCTTTGATTTATATTATAAGCATGCTATTGTTCAACTTATTTATTACAGTTGATATTTTATCTATCAGCCTTTGTAAGAAAAAATTTATTGAACAAAAAAAAATAGAAATAGAGTTAGAAGAGAGAGAAAGTGTTCGTATAATTTGTGAGCATGAAAATGAATTAAATTTTTTGCCAAATGAATTTAGGAACATTGATGCTATAGAATATATGCTAGGTGTATTGAAAAATGATGATGCGTATTCTTTAGAATTTATTTACAGAATGTGTAGGAGACATCTACATAACAAAAAAAGACAGTTTTTATGCAATATAGAGCAAATATAGTGTTAATATTATAAATACTATTGAAAAAAATATAGAAAATAGTTATAATTCAAAATAGTGTTTGTTATATAAATTAATAAAAACTAGGATATTTAGTGGAAAAATGAGAGGAAAAGAAATTGAATAATAATAGCGAACAAAATGAATCTATTGAGTTTAAAGAAGGAAGCTTGAGAAGAAGAACGGTTATTGGTCGAATTATTCTTGCAATACTTTTTATTGCATCAATAGCTACAATAGGTGTTCTTGAGTATGTACAAGTGTTACCTAACAAATATATTTTCTTAGGTGCATTTGTTCTTCTAATTATCTTTGCTGTACTTGGTGCGGTGATGAGATTTAAGAAGGCTGATAACTTTTTTTATGTTGGAGCTGGTTTGGCTTCAATTATGAGTGTGCTACTAATTATTGGTAGTGTTTACATGATAAGAGGTAGATTAGCTTTTGAAGAAATTTCAAAAAATAATCAAGATAAGACAGAAGTATGTGTTTATGTTTTAAAAGATGACAAGGCTAAGAATATTAAAGATGCTAAAAATTATAGTTTTGGTGTTCTAGCAAACCAAGATGAAGATATTACTAAAAGAACAGTAAATTATATTAAAAAAGATGTTGGTAAATCTATTAAAACTAAAGGCTTAGACAATGTTAATGAAAGTTTTAAAGCAATTAGAAGTAAAAAAGTAGATGCTTTAATTTTGAAAAAAGGATATTTAGATAGTTTCGATGATATTGAAGGTTTCGAAAATATTTCTAAGGAATTAAAGGTAATCGCTACATATGAGATTAAAACTGATTCTGAGCAAAAAGTTAGTGGAAAATTAAAAGATACATTTGCTGTATATATTAGTGGTATTGATACAGAGGGAGATCCATCAGTAACAAGTAGAAGTGATGTTAATATTATCGCTTTCATTAATGTAAAAACTCATCAAGTAATGTTGCTTTCTACACCTAGAGATTATTATGTTAAGATACCTGGGGTTTCAAAAGGCAATTACGATAAGTTAACACATGCTGGTTTATATGGTATTAATAAATCTATTGATACATTAGAAGATATTTATGGATGTAAAATTGATTATTATTTCAGATTGAATTTTACAGGCTTTAGAAATATTATTGATGCATTAGGTGGAATTGAAGTTGATTCAGATTACAAGTTTACAGCTCATGATGGACAGAAATATTCAAAGGGTATTAATAAATTAAATGGAGCGAGAGCTCTTTCATTTGCAAGAGAACGTAAAGCATTCAAGGACATGGGTGATGAGCAACGTGGTATTGATCAAATGAAAGTAATCAAGGCTGTAGTTAAAAAATGTATGTCGACTAAAATGCTTACTAATTACGAATCTGTACTTAAGAGTATAGAGAGTAGTTTTGAGATGAACATTCCTTATTCAGTTATTTCTGAATTAGTTCAGTTACAGTTAGATGAAGGACAAGATTGGACAATTTCAACATATCATGCTACAGGATGTAACGCTAAGAGAGTTCCATATTCTTTAGGAAGTAGAGCCTATGTAATGCTTCCAAGTGTTGAGTCTATTGATGAAGGAAAGAGATTAATCAAAGAAATATATTCTGGCAAAAAATTAAATCAAGATTTAATTGAGAAAGAAGAAAAGAGAATTCGCGATAGAGCTGAAAATGGAATCTTAACTAAAGATGATAAGAAGGTTAAAGATTTGTATGATTCGTCAGATGATTCAAGTTATAGTAAGTCTAAGTATTCTGATGATAGTACAGAAAGTTCATCTAAGACAAGAAGAAAATCATATAATACGCAGGATACAGAGAATACTTCATCTGAAAGAAATACAGAAAAGAAAACAACTACAAGAAATAGAAACAGAATTGTGAATACAGAGACTAAGCCAAGAACTCCTGAGAAACATACAGAAACGATAAAGCAACCGGAACACCACATTAATCATGGTGGGACACAAGCAGGAGGAAATGGTCAAACTGAAGGTGGTTCAGCATCTTCAGGTTCGACAGAACCATCTATTCAAGAGAGTGATAATACACAATCTGAAGTGGTGACGACACCTTAGACTTAGATGAGAACTTAAAATTGTTAAGTGATAGATAAATCTATCATATAAAAAACATATTATAATTAACTAGATTAAAAGTCTTGTTAAGCTAATTAATAGCTTAGCAAGACTTTTTAAAATATTTATATTTATAAATATTCTAAATTTAATATAAATAAAGTCGAAATAAAAGATGTATTATGGGAATGTAATTTAGTGATTTTTAATAATAAAGGTAAAAGAAGAAGTAAGAAAAAAAGAAGCAAGGTAAAGAAAGTAGTCTATCTATAGAAAAGGGGAGGATGCTTTGTTATGAGAGAAACAAATAGAGCGGTAAAAATGCTACTAGGTATTGTAATAATAATTTGTGTAGCAAGTATTGGCGCTTATCTAGGTTCTTTAAGTCTTAAGAAAACTAAATATGAAGATATAAAGAAAAAAGCATATAGTGTTCAAAAAGTTGAAAAGAAATCAAATAAAAATAAAAAGTCTAAAGTAAAAGAATATCCAAAACAAACAGATATTAATTTTGACGAATTATATAAAATTAATCCAGATATATATGCATGGATTAAAATTCCTAATACAAATGTAGATTATCCTATTTTAAGAAGTTCTGATGGGCTGCCAGAAGATTATTATCTAGAACATAATGTTGATCATTCTAGTGGCTACCCAGGTTGCATTTATACACAAAAAAGGAATTCACCAGAGTTTACAGATCCTAATACAGTGATATATGGTCATAATATGAAAGATAAAAGTATGTTTGCAACATTACATAAGTTTGAAGACAAAGATTTTTTTAATGCTAATAGGGAAATAGATATATATACAAAAAATTATAAAATGAAGTATAAAATTTTTGCTGCATATGTAACAAGTAACGATTTGATTTTAGAAAAATATGATGATTTTAAGGATAGAGCAGTATTTGATACCTATTTACAATCTATTTTGTCAAATCAGAATATGAAGAATAATATAGATGCGACTCCAGAAGTTACAAAGAATTCAAAGATTATAACGTTGTCAACTTGTATTGGAAATCCAGATTATAGATATATTGTCCAAGCTTATCTTGAAGATGATGGACAGGGAAATAAGTGGAAAGAGGAGGAGAATAATTAATGAGTAGAAGTTATAAATCTAGTGATGATTATCATAGACGACATAGCAGTTCTCATCCTAGACATCATAGTCATCACGGAAGCAGCCATAGACATCATCGAAAAAAAAATAAGAAGTTAAAAATTTTAGTTGCCGTACTTGCAGTATGTTTACTTTTAGCGGGAATAGGCACGGCAACAGTAGCATTTATGATTTCTAATGGAAAACAAAAACTCATTGCAAAATCACAAAATGCTTCAAATGGGAAGAATAATATAGAAGATGTAGTTAAGTATAATGGAGAAAAATATAAATTAAAGGATAATGTTATTAATATTTTGTTTATGGGAATTGATTCAGAAGGTGACATAGCGGCCAAAAGTAAAGTCCCAGGGGAGTTCGGTCAAGCGGATGTTATTTGTGTTGTATCGATTGATACAGATAAAAAAGTAGTTAATAACATTAACATTCCAAGAGATACAATTACTGATATTTTGACTCGAACTAAAAGTGGTAAAGTATCTGATATTATAAAAGGTCAAGTTTGTTTGCAATATGCATATGGAGATGGAAAAGAAAAAAGTTGTAATGATATGTTAAATTCGGTATCAAAAATTTTGTATGATATTCCAATAAATAATTACGCAGCTGTTAATTTCGAAGCAATACCAATTATTAATGATGGAATGGGTGGCGTAAATGTTACAATGTCGGAAGATTATACATATATTGATAGTGCATATAAAAAAGGCGCTACAATTGTTATGACAGGAATTAAAGCAGAAAAGTTTTTGAGATATAGAGATACAAATGTTACAGGAAGTAATATGCAAAGAATAAATAGACAAAAAGATTATGTTAGGGGATTAATGGCAACAGTACAGCAGCATTTTAAAGAGAATCCGACGTCTGTGATTGGAATCTTAAATGCATTAAGAAATAATATGGTAACTAATATTTCAGCTTCAGAAGTAAGTTATTTAGGTTCGATTTTTGCTACGGGAGATTATAAAGTTGAAGAATATAAAGTTTTACCAGGAATTTATCAAGGACCAACGACAACAAAATTTGATGAATTTATTCCAGATAAAGATAAATCATATGAAATGCTATTAGATATTTTCTATGAAAAAAAATAAGATTTTATCAAAAAAGAATAAAAAAGAATAAAAAAGAATAAAGAACTCTAAAAAGGCTTGCATAGATATTCTGCCGTAAATTATTAAAATTTATAAAATATTTAAACTGATTATTAATAAGCAATTGAATCATTCGATAAAATAATTGTACATAACTAGATTTTGTTTATAAAGAATAAAAAAGAATCAGAAAATGTCTGTGTAATTTGGAGTTTTGTGGTGAATTATACTAACATTGTAGCAAGCTAGGGAGGATAAAGCATGAATAAGAAGTTAATAAAGGTGGTATTAACGACAATATTGGTGTTTGCGATGAATGTGACTGCTTTTGCGGCAGGAAGTGCTATTGCGGTGGTTATTGATGAGGCCAAAGGTATTACGAAAGATTGTATAGAAGCCAAAGATGGGGTTATAATAAAAAGTGTAGAACCAGATATTACAAATCCAGAGGCTCTAAAAGCTTTAGAAAGCGAAGCAAAGGATATAAATGAGCGTCTAGAAAAAAATGACTTAGGTATTGTAAATAATTTTAAGATGGATGTTAGGGCTCAAGGCAGTGGATGTATTGTTATTTATCTTGGTGAACAGTATGCAAAGAAAATTGCTATTGTTTCGCATTATAATACAAAAGAGGGATACTGGACAAGACAGATTTTAAAGATTTCAGATGCGGGAGAAATTTCCCCAAGTTTTGAAAATTTTTCTCCTATATATATTACAATAGTTGATTATGATGGTGATATCTCAGAATTTAGAAAAACTACAGGAATTTTTCAAACTGAAAAAGGTGTTGAAACGAAAGATAATGGAACTGGAAGTGTAGTTGATAAAGATAATAAAAATGATACTTCAAAAGGTAATAGTGGTGGTGGCAGTATCGATATTCCATCCCCTTCAAAAGGTGCAACCTATACTCAAAGTAGTGGAAATAAATCATCAGGTTTAGCAACGAGAAGTGTTATAACAACAGGTGGCGGCGGTGGAAAAGGTAAAGGAAAATCGCCTAATACAAATGATGGTTACGGAGTGGTTTGGCTACTTTCGGGAATAATTATTTGTTCAGCATTAACAATGGTTTCACTAAAAAAAGAAAAGTAAGATAATTATTAAATAAAAAAATAACTGTAAAGTTTAATATGAATTTAAAGATGAGTAAGAGAGATGGTTCTGTTGCTCATCTTTTTTTTATGAATTTTTATTTATAAAAGTAACGTATTTGTAAAAGCAGAGTAAAAATTAAATAAATAGTATAAAACTCCGATAAAATGTATAGGATATATTTAAAGGAGATTAAGTTATGCTAGAAGGGTTTATTGATATTCATAGTCATATTTTGCCAGGAGTAGATGATGGAGCAAGGAATTTAGAGATGGCAGAAAAAATGATTGAAATGGCATTAGAAGATGGAATAATTGGTCTGGTTTTAACACCACATATAAAGGCACCGCGTTATTTATTGCCAGAGGAAGAAATTGTAAGTAAATTTGAAGAATTAAAAGAAATCGTTAGAAGTAAATATCCACAGATGCATCTGTATTTAGGAGGAGAGTTCTATTTTTATTCCTCAATTCTAGAAGAATCACCACATATAATAAGAACTATAAATAAAACGGATTATGTTTTAGTTGAATTTTCTCCTATGATTTCATACGATGAAATGTTACGTGCCTTTCAAAAATTAAAAGCGTGTGGCTACGATGTAATATTAGCTCATGTTGAACGGTATGAAGTTTTGAGAAAAGATCTAGAAAAGGTTGAGCACGTTAAGGGTATGGGAGTTCTTATACAAATGAATGCCAATACGATTTATAAACCAAATGACAGAGAACATAAAAAGTTTATGAAAAAAGTTCTTAAAGAGGAATTGATTGATTTAGTTGCAACAGATGCTCATGATTTAAATGATAGGAAACCTAATCTTAGTAAAGCTGCAAATTATGTAGTAAAAAAAATAGGAATGGATTATGCACAAGATATTTTTATGGAGAATCAGCTAAGGATTCTTCAAGGCAAAAGAATTAATTGATTAGAAATTGCTTATTATGCAGATAATAGGGAGGGGATAGTTTGATAAATTATAGTAATTCTAATGCTCAAAATGAACAAATTGAAGATGTGATTGATATAGGGGAAATTTTATATATATTGTGGTCACATTTTTTGATTGTGTTAACGGTTGTGATAATTTTCGCAACGGCAGCCTTTTTTGCAACACAGTTTTTTATAGAACCACAGTATACTTCAGAGACGGGGGTATATGTATTAACAAAGCAAGATCAACATACTATAACAACATCTGATTTGACAGCTGGTAATCAGTTGACAAGTGATTATGCTGAGCTTGTGACTTCGCGTCCGGTTCTTGAAAAAACAATAGAAAATGTTGGTTTAACTAACATAACAACAGAGGAATTAAAGAAAAGTGTTTCGGTATATACACCAGATAATACTCGTATTTTAAAAATAAGAGTAACTTATAACAATCCTCAAATCGCTAGAGATTTGGCAAATACATTAAGAAAAGAAGTTTCAAATCAAATTGTTGATGTAATGAATATCGATGCTGTTAATACAGTTGAAAAGGCTAGTCTACCAACTAAACCTTCTTCACCAAATATTATAAAAAATACGATTTTAGGTGGTGTGATCGGATTTTTCTTTATTGCAGTAATTGTCGTTGCAGTAAATAAATTAGATGATACAGTTAAAACACCAGAAGATGTTGAAAATTTAGTAGGATTGACAGTACTTGCATCAATTCCGGTTAAAGAGACAGAAAAGGTTTCAAATCGTAAAAAAAGAAAAGAGAAAAAGAAAAATAAACGAGATGAATATGGAACGAAGGGGAGCTTAGCATGAGAGAAGTAAATATTGAATATGTTAAGGATGATAAAGACTTTAGAAGTAATGAATCATATAAAACATTAAGAACCAATATAGAGTTTGCAGGAGATATTAATAAAACTATTGTAATTACAAGTTGTACACCAGGAGAAGGAAAAAGTAGTGTGGCAATGGGGCTTGCTGTTACATTGACAGAGGCAGGAAAGAATGTTGCATTTATTGATGCAGATTTACGAAAATCTGTGATTTTAGGCCGCTACAATGTTAAAGGAAATGTTAAAGGCCTTACACACTTGCTTGCAGGTCGTGCATCTATTACTGAAGTTTTATTTAGAACTAATATTAGTGGGTTGCATATTATTTTTTCGGGGTTAGTACCACCTAATCCATCTGAATTATTAAGTGGAAAGAGATTTGAGCAACTAATTGCCTTTTTGAGAGAACATTATGATTATGTAATTGTTGATGCACCTCCACTAGGAAGCGTAATTGATGCAGCAGTCGTTGCAAAAAAATGTGATGCAGCAGTTATTGTTGTTCAGCAGGGAAAAGTCAGCCATAAATTTATCCAAGAAATCAAAATGCAGATAGAAAAAACAGGATGTAATATTTTAGGCGTGGTTCTTAATAAAGTAGATTATGATGGTAACAAATACTATGGAAAATACTATGGAAAGTATTATGGTGAATATTACGGTGCAGAAGGTGAGTAATTAGAGCCATAGACGAGGTGTGAATGTATGATAAAACATGTGCTTACTGATAATAAGGGGTGCTTGAATTTTGATGAAAAAACAAGCATGAATTATAATATTGAGTACGATAAGATTCTAGAAAAAAATCAAAAAATAAAGAAAATATATATGATTTTTAAAAGAATTTTAGATGTGATTTTTTCGCTTAGTGCACTTGTTTTATTGTGTCCAATTTTTTTGATAATTGTATGTTGTATAAAAATTGACTCAAAAGGACCAGCTTTTTTTAAACAAAAAAGAATTGGGAAAAATAAGAAAGAATTTTATATCATAAAATTTAGGACGATGACAGTTGATACACCACAGTATATTCCAACTCATATGTTAAACAAATCGAATAATTATATTACTAAAGTCGGACGTTTTTTAAGAGGTAGTAGTTTAGATGAATTACCACAGTTTATTAATATTTTAAAAGGAGATATGGCGCTGATTGGACCAAGACCAGCACTATATAATCAATATGATTTGATAAATGAAAGAGATAGATATAGAGTAAATGAAATTAAACCGGGGTTAACAGGATGGGCTCAAGTGAATGGAAGAGATAAGTTGACAACAAAGGCAAAAGCAAGATTAGATGGTGAATATTATATAAAATATGGAATTTTAATAGATTTAAAATGTTTTTTTAAGACATTTTATACTGTAATTATGAGAGATGGTTATGTAGAAGGTGCTGAAAATGTGAAAATGGAAACGAGTAATGATGAAGTTAAACGGAGGTCTATAAATGAAACGAGTACTGATGGTATCAACGGCAGCATCGATGATAGAGCAATTTAATATGCCGAATATAAAATTATTAAAAAAATTAGGATATGAAGTTGATGTAGCAAGCAATTTTATAGAAGGTAATACTTGCACATCTGATATAATAGATAAATTAAAAAAAGAATTAGAAGAATTAGGTGTCAGATATTTTCAAATTGATTTTTCTAGAAGCGCCAAAAATTTTAAGCAACATAAAATTTCCCGAAAACAAATTGCTGAATTATTAGAGAATAATGAATATTGTTTTATACATACACATACCCCTGTTGCTAGTGCGTTAGTTAGATTAGAAGCAAAAAAAAGAAACATTAAAGTTATTTATACAGCACATGGATATAGTTTTGAATATAAAGGTGATGGTCAGCAGGAAGAGATTTCGGGTAGTTGGATGTATTATAAGATAGAAAAATATCTTAGTAAATTTACTGATACAATTATAAATATTAATGAGGAAGATTATAATTTTTCAAAGGAAAAACTCAAAGCAAAAAATATAGAGTATATTCCAGGTGTTGGAGTTGACGTTAAAGAAATTGATAAAATAAAAATAGATTGGAAGAAAAAAAGAGAAAGCCTAGGGGTTCATGATGATGAGCTTATTTTTTTATCGGTAGGTGAGTTGGGAACACGAAAAAATCACATACGTGTAATAGAAGCTTTAAGTTCATTGAAGTATGAGTTAAAGTTTAAATATTTTATATGTGGTATAGGAGATCAAGAGGAAGTTCTAAAAGATTATATTAAACAGCAAGAATTAGATGGTAAAGTCATATTGTTAGGATACAGAACAGATATAATTGAATTGTGTAAAGTGTGTGATTTATATATTTTTCCTTCACTAAGAGAGGGGTTGCCTGTTTCTTTAATGGAGGCAATGGCTTGCGATGTGCCAATTATTTGTAGCAAAGTAAGGGGAAATGTAGATTTGATAAAGGATTCGCGTTTTTATTTTAATCCGTTATCATATCTTGATATTAAAAAAGCAATACTTACAGCAGTTGATTTATCAAAGGAAGAATATAGGATGTATCTGAAACAAAATTATGAAACTGTAAAAAAATGTGATGTTCATGAAATATGTAAAAAAATGGAAAATATATATAAGAGAGTCGGAGAAAAATAAAGAGTATATATTTTAAGCCGATAGAAAATATAGGAGAATGTAAATGTTCTATAAAGGGGTGGCTAGATGAAAAAAACAGATATTACAACAAAAGATATTATTTTTTTTCAGGATTTAATTCAAGAATCTATTATAGATAAATATGTTGATAAAGGAGCAGTTCCTGTTTTAATTGATTCAGAAAGAGATACTTTAAATATGGATCCGGTTGCACTTGAGCTCGCTTTTAGATTGTATGAAACTGCTAAAACAGTAATTGTAGCCAATCTTTATGGAACACAGGGACATATAAATGAGCTAAAAGAGATTTGTAAAAAACATAATGCAATTTTAGTTGAAGTTGCAAAAGAAAATGTAGAAAATTCGAAAGAAACGTTAATTAAGTTCAATGATATTGAAACTTATATGAAAAAAAAGAAAGAGATTTATGAAAAATATAAGCATGCGTTTGATGATTTGCCGGTGGAAGTTAATCCAAATTTAGATGAGTCAAAGTCAAAGTTTTGGAATAGTTTTATTCGAATTGATACGGAAACAGTTTATGGTCTAAGTCTTGAATTTAAACAGACGACACCAGAGATGATTAGAAAAAAACTTGAAGATGAGAATTTTCTAACAAAACCTATTATTGTGCCGCTTCATTTAACCAAAAAATATCGGGACTGTGAGTTTGTTGCATTATATAAGTATGCCGAACATTTTTATGAAGTAGATAGGTCAGTGAGCACGGATGCGTATACATGCTGTCTATGTCTACCAAGTGATGTTGAACTAGATGAAGATAAACAAGAAAAGATAATTGACATTATTCGTAAGATGTTTGTAAAACAAACTATTAAGTTCTAGTAAATGCCAAGGAGGGTGTTTAGATGAACATTTTATTTACAAGCGTCGGCCGCAGAGTCGAAATAATAAGATCATATAAAGAGGCAGCGAGTAACATAGGGATACCTGTAACTTTAATAGGTACAGATATAACCAATTCGTCACCTGCGCTGTCTTTTTGCGATAAATCTTTTTTGACCTCGAAAGTAGAAGATGAGGGGTATATCGAAGAAGTAATTGATATATGCATTAGTAATGATGTTCAATTATTAATTCCGTTAAGAGAAGATGGTATATATATATTTAGCGATAACAGGGAAAAATTTTCCGCAATCGGAGTAAAATTGTTTTTATCATCTAGAGAAATGATTGAAATATGTAAAGATAAGACAAAAACTGCTTTATTCTTTGCAACGTGTAAGCTACGTTACCCTAATATTGTTGAAAATGCTGAGAAATATAAGGGAGAATTTCCTTGTTTTATAAAGCAAAGGAATAGGGAAAAAGACAATATAGGATATAAGGTTGAAACTAAAGCTGAATTGTTGGCTTTTGCTCAGGATATGGAAGATTATATAATTAGACCATTTATTGATGGAATAGAGTATTCGGTTGATGTTTTTTGTGATTTTGATGGAAATCCCATATATATAACTCCTCGCGAAAGAATCAGCGTAAGAGAAAAAGAGGTTGTAAAAAGTAGAATAGTTCAAGATGAAAAAATCATAACAGAGAGCAAAATTATTATTAATAAATTTAAGCCAGTTGGTCCGATTTCTATTCATTTGATTAGGAAAGAAGGAACTAAGGAGGATTATTTTATAAAAATAATTCCTGGATACAGTAGTGGTGTTCCACATTCTATAAAAGCAGGGGCTGATTCATCAACTGCAGCAATTCTTATGCTTTTAGGAAAGAAACTTTTGTATAAGCCATTTGCGGCAAGAGATAGAATAGGATATAGCAGGTATGAGGATAGCGTTTGTACATATGGAAATGGAATTTATCACATAGATAAGTTAGAGATGATTTTTGAACATTCAAAGGGAATTAAGGTTGTGATTTTTGATTTAGATAATACGTTATATCGGGAAATTGATTATATTAAAAGTGGATGTGCAGCAGTTGCACAGCAAGCGACGACTATTTTTAAAGAAGCTGTGTATTCACAAGTTTATGATGAGTTAGTTAGTGATACTTTATCAAAAAAACCTGCAATAAGGAATCTTGTGAAAAAGTTTGCAAGTGGCCTTCCACAAAAACGTCAATTTGATTTGACACAACTATTTTTGAATACGTATAGAAATCATGATCCAAAAATTGGAATTACACAAGAAACAATCGAAGTTATAGAGACATTAAAAAAACATGGAATATCAATAGGTATAGTGACGGATGGAAGAAGTGAAGTTCAAAGAAAGAAGTTAGCAAAGCTAGGTCTTATGAATGATAGTAGGATTTCAGAAATATTATTGACAGACGAGTTAGCAGGAAAAAATGGCAATCCTTCGATATTTAGAAAACCAAATCCATTACCTTTTGAAATACTAAAATTACGTTTTGGAGTTCCATATCATTGCATGATATTTGTGGGAGCAAATATGCAAAAGGATTTTGAAGCGCCTCAACGACTTGGAATGAGATGTTTGCATTTTAATAATTCTAAAGGAAATATTTTAAGTAAAAATGCAATTGACGCAATTTTAAGTATAAAAATATAGATAATATGCGTTTTTTATCGTATTTTGAAAGATATATTTTGGAATAATTAGCTTGTAGTATGTAATTTTGGTGTTGCTATCATCAAGATACCGAATCATAAAAAAGGGGGGATGGTACGATGAAAATCTTACACATTCTTGATTCAAATACATTTACAGGAATTGAAAATGTTGTGTTGACTATAATTTCATATGTTAGTAGACATGACATAGCTGAGTCGGTTTATTTGTCACCTAGAGGTGATGTTGAAGATATATTAAAAAAATTTGGTATAGATTATTATGGTGTAGATACGTTAGATAAAAAAACATTAAAGAAAGCAATTGAAATTTTAAAACCAGATGTAATACATACTCATGATTTAAAATCATCAATTTTGGCTAGTAAAATAAAATGCGACGCAAAGCTGATAATACATATTCATAATACACCAAGTTATTTGAGAAAAATTTGTTATAAATCTGTGGCGTTGTATTTAGCATGTAAAAAAGCTAGTAAGATTTTGACAACCACAGATGATATGGAAGAAGAGTTTATTTTTTCAAGATTTTTATATGACAAATTTGTAAACGTAGGTGAACCTATAAATGTAAGCAGAATTAGACGTCTTTCAAATCAAAATATTACTTACGATGGAATGGTTAATCTTGAAGCAAGATATTTATTTGATGCGATTTTTGTTGGAAAAATAAATGAAGAAAATAATCCAATTTTTCTTGCAGATATAATAAATTCCTTGTGTAGAGAAAGACCTGAAATAAAAATAGCTATTGTAGGTGATGGCGATGCAAAAAGCAGATTTTTTTCCAAAATTGAAGATTATTTTTTAGAAAAAAATGTGCTTTACTTTGGTAATTTAGAAAATCCATATCCTTTGATAAAAAAATCTAAATCATTCATTCTTCCTTCTAAAGAAGAAGGTTATGGAATAGCAGCAGCCGAAGCAATGGTACTTAGAGTGCCAGTTATTTGCAGTGGAGCGGGTGGATTAGATAATATTGTAGATGATTGGTGTGGTAGAATTTGTGGATATTCTAAAGAAGCATATGTGGCCGAAGTTTATCGCTTGTCAATAGATGATATTTATCATTTCAAAAAAGTAAAAGCAACAGATAGAAAAAGAATTTATCTTGATAATATGAAGGAATATTATAATAAAATAACAAATATTTACGCTAAAATAAAATTAGAAGACAATCTTTGGTACATAAAAAATAATGTTGCAAAATAGAAATATAAAGGGGTTAAAAGTGTTTATTTTAATAAAAGGGGCGTGAAAATATGGTCAGAGTACTACATGTCATAAATGGACTTGGAAGTGGTGGGGCTGAAAAAATAATAATGGATTGGTACAAAAACATTGATACGAATCAGGTTCAGTTCGATTTTTTGATTCGTTCAAGTGAGTGTATTTATGCTGAAGAAATAGAAAAAATGGGTGGACATATTTATTTTACATCGCCATTTCCGCGAAGAATAATAAAAAATTATTTTGAAACAAGAAAAATTTTTAAAGAAAATAAATTTGATGTAGTACATGTTCACGCAAATGCACTTCTATATATGAGAGGAATAATTGAAGCAAAAAAAAATAACGTACCAATAAGAATTATGCATAGTCACAGTACGCGTTCGCGGAGAAAAATTTATAAACTTTTACATATAATTAATAGGCATCGGCTAAAAAAATATGCTAATGTTTTTTTTGCGTGTTCCACAGAAGCTGGAAAGTGGATGTATGGAAAACAAAAATTTCAAGTTATAAATAACGGGATAAGAAAAAAAGAGTTTGAATTTTCGGCAAAAAAGAGAAAAGAAAGCAGAGGGAAAATAAATGCAAAAAATAATTTAGTAATAGGGCATGTTGGTCGATTTATGCCTGTAAAAAATCATTTTTTTTTATTAGAAATTTTTAATAAAATTTTAGAAAAAAAGGATAATGCCAAGTTAGTGCTTGTTGGCGAAGGTGGTAAACTTGAATATGAAGTGAAAAATCAAGTTTTAAAAAAGGGACTTGCAGATAATGTTATTTTTTGGGGATTTGCAAATGATGTTGGTTATGTAGAACAAGCAATGGATGTTTTTGTTTTTCCATCAATTTACGAAGGAAATCCAATAGCATTGATTGAAGCACAATTTGAAGGATTGCCTTGTGTTGCAAGTGATTCAATTACAAAAGAATCACAAATAAGTGAAAATATCCAGTATTGTTCATTAAATAAAACGGCTGAAGAGTGGGCTGATGAAATTATTGAATTATACGAAAAATGCCCAAATCATTCAAATAAATTATCAGAGGAAGCGTACAAATATAATATAAAAGATATTACAAATGAATTGACTAAGGTTTATATAGGGGAGAAGTGAAAATGGAAATTACGATGCAGGAATCGTTATACATATATTACGGAGTGTTCCTTTTTTCTATATGTATGAGTTTTATCTATCAAAGAAATTATCAAGAAAAAAAAGACGTAAAGTTAAAGAAGGGAGTACTTATTTTTTTAATAATTGCCCCTGTAGTTTTGATGCAAACTTTAAGATATAAAGTCGGAACAGATTATTATCCATATGAAGTCTTATATAGAGAAATAATTAAGGGAAGTCATAATGTTGTGTATCAGAAATATTCAAACGAATATTTTTATGTTTTAGAGTGCATAATATCAGATAAGTTGGTTGGAGATGTTTGGGGATTCTTTTTTATAAATGCTTTTATAGAAAATACACTTGTTTTTGTTTTATTAGATTATTATAAAAAGAAAATAGATATGCCGCTTGCATATACAATATTTTATTTTATGTTTTATCCAATGTTTTTAAATGCTGAACGTCAATCAGTAGCAATGACAATTGTTTGGGTTGGAATTATTTTATTGGAAAAAAGAAAATTCATAGGTTACTTTATTCTAGTGGCAATAGCAATAATGTTTCATAATTCAGCAATAATATATGCAGGAGTTGGAGTAATATATTTATTTGATTCGATATTAAATTACATAAAAAAATATAGCGGTATATTCATAAGTTTGTTTATCGCTGGAGTATTAATAAGCTATTGGTATGGATATGTGATTATGTCATTTATACTTAATAATTTTAGTTTTTTAGGAAAATACAAACGTTATCTTATAGATGATAAAAGCAAAATAAGTTTGGCTTATATAGTAGTTCTTCTCTTGATGGTACCATGTATTATATATTTAAAAAATATTGAAAAAAATGAAATGTACAACAAGGTATATATTATAGGTTTTGTTTTACAGATTGTATTGCTAATGGTTAGTTTAGCTGGACAATTCGGAAATAGGTTATTTGCATATTTTTATAATGTGGAAATTATTTCAATTGCAATGCTAAAACAATCTATATCAAAAACAAATAGAAAATATATAACAACGAGTTATTCAATTTCTGCAATGATTTATTTTTATATATTATATTTTTATATAGGAAATTCTCAGATATTTCCATATAGAATGATTACAGAAAAATTTATAAAGTGGCATTAAAGGTTAATGGTTATAGAGGAGGAATAATAAGATGAGTGTGGATGAAGTAAATAATAGTAATATGTTGGTATCAATTGTAGTGCCAATTTATAATGGAGAAAAAACGTTAAAGAAAGCAATTGTAAGTTGTATAGAACAAACTTATAAAAACATAGAAGTTATACTTGTTAATGATGGTTCAACAGACAGCACATCCGAAATATGTCAAAAAGCTGTTTTAAAAGATAGTAGAGTAAAATATTATGTAAAGGGAAATAGTGGTGTTTCTGATACAAAAAATTTTGGGATAGAGCATGCAAATGGCGATTATGTTATGTTTTTAGACTGTGATGATTACTTACGAAAAAATGCAATTGAATTATGCTTTAATGAAATTAAAGATTTGCATTATATCCCAGATTTGATTGTAGGTGGAATGGCTAAAAGGGATAGTAAAAAAAATATTGTTTTGTCAACTGAAACTGTAGATCACAAAATCATTACAGTTGATATACCTAAGGTTTTGCTTAATGATAGGCAATTTAAGATATATAAAGTTGCCACAGCAAAATTATTCAAAATGGAAATAATAAAAGAAAATGAGATTAAATTTGATGAAAACTATACATTTGCAGAAGACAGTATTTTTGTTTTAAAATACTTAGAATTTGTAAATAGTATAGTTCAAATTAGTAGTGTCATTTATAACTATGTTCAAGTTGTTACAGATGAAAAAGTTGAGAGATATAAATTAAAAGATGTAGATAATATTTGGCATCTAAGCGAAGTTTTATACAACAAAAGAGTACGTCTTTTTAAAAGAACAAATTGCTATGAACAATACCAACATAAGGTAGATATTTTATATTTAGAACGAATTAGATTCTTTTTAAATATTGTTATAGATAATAATGCTAATAAGAGAGAGGTAATAAAAAAATTAGAGCAAATTCCGTATGAAAGTGATATTAATTTTTCAAAAATAAGCTTCGGAGAAGTTAATAATATTCAGGATAAGCTGGTTTTACTAGGAATTAATATGAAAAATAGCTATTTTATGTACAATTGTTTCAAAGTTAAAGTCTATTTAGGAAAAAAATTTAAGGAGTATATTGCAAACAAAAGTTAGCTTTGTTATAATGAAAATTGTGCTTAAAATTAAGAGACTAAAGAGCAATATTATTTAGTAAGAGTAAAAAAGGAGATTGACATGGGTAAGTATTTTGGAACAGATGGTTTTAGAGGCGAAGCTAACACAGTATTAACAGCAGAACATGCTTTTAAAATTGGTCGTTATTTAGGTTGGTATTATAACCAAAATAGCAAAGGAAGAATTGTCATTGGAAAAGATACTAGACGTAGTAGTTATATGTTTGAATATGCATTAGTTGCTGGTATTACAGCGTCAGGTTCTGATGCTTTCTTGTTACATGTAACAACAACTCCAAGTGTTGCATACGTTGTAAGAACTGAGAATTTTGATTGTGGTATTATGGTTTCGGCAAGTCATAATCCATATTCTGATAATGGAATAAAAGTTTTAGATGGAAATGGACATAAAATTTCTGCAGAAGTAGAATTAGCAATGGAAAAATATATAGATGGAGAAATCGATGAGTTACCATACGCTAAAATGGATAAAATTGGTGTTGCAAAAGACTATGCAATCGGTAGAAATCGTTATATCGGATATTTAATTTCTCTTGCAACTCGTTCATATGATGGAATGAAAGTTGGATTAGATTGTTCAAATGGTAGTACATTCAATCTTGCAAAGAATGTATTTGATGCACTTGGCGCTAAAACATACGCTATTGGATGTGAACCAGATGGAACAAATATCAATAAAAACTGTGGATCAACTCACATTGAAGCATTACAGCAACTTGTAAAAGAGAAAAACCTAGATGTAGGATTCGCATTCGATGGTGATGCAGATCGTTGTATTGCAGTTGATGGAGATGGAAAAGAAATCCACGGTGATTACATCCTTTATGTTTGTGGTAAATATCTTAAACAATGTGGAAAATTACAAGGAAACACTGTAGTTGCAACTGTTATGTCTAATATGGGATTATTTAAAGCATTAGATACAGAAGGAATTGACTACTGTAAAACATCTGTAGGTGACAAATATGTTAATGAAGCAATGGTAGCAAACGGATACGTATTAGGTGGCGAGCAGTCAGGACACGTTATTTTCAGTAAACATGCAACAACAGGTGATGGTATTTTAACAGCTCTTATGTTAATGGAAGTTATTCTTGAAACAAGAGAACCACTTGCTAAATTAGCATCAGGAATGCGTATGTATCCACAATTATTAAAGAATGTTCGTGTATCTGATAAAAAAGTTATCATGGAAAATGAACAGGTTAAAGCTTTAGATAAACAAATCGCTGAAGAACTTGGAGAAAGAGGAAGAATTCTTCTTCGTGAAAGTGGTACAGAACCAGTTATCCGTGTAATGGTTGAAGCTGAGACAGATGAGCTTTGTGCTAAATACGTAGGCAAAATGGTAGATTTAATTGAAACATTAATTTAATAGGAATATTAAGTTCTTGAAGAAAGTGATTTAATAAAAATATTAAGTTATTGAAGATAGTAATTTGATAGAAATATTGATTTAATGTAGATATTATTTAGCAGGAATATTGACAATTAAAAACGATATATAATAAGAATTGGATTAACCTAATAGTTAATTGAAACTATAAGTTAATCCAATTTTTTTGATTAGAAAAAAGAATATTCAGTCAAAAAACTAGAATATATTATAGATATATTGTAAAATGAAAAAGGCAAAAAAAGTATTGTACTAGAAAATTACAAAAGAGGGTAACAAAATGAACGAAAAAAAATATGAGATTTTAGTAGCAGAAGATGATGCCGATATTGTTGAACTTATGGTTCTTTATCTCGAAAACTCTAATTACAAAGTACTTACAGCTTCTGATGGTGTAGAAGCATTAGAAGTTTTAAAAGATAACAATATAGATTTGGCTATAGTTGATATTATGATGCCTAGAATGAATGGCTACGAATTAATAAAGAAGATTCGAGAAACAAGTAATATTCCAATTATTATTGTATCAGCAAAAAATAGTGATAGCGATAAGATTTTAGGGTTGGATTTAGGAGCAGATGATTACGTTGTAAAACCATTTAATACGTTAGAACTTGTTTCGCGTGTGAATTCTAATTTACGTAGATTCTATGACTTTAATGAAAGCAAAAGTAGTGAAGCTGAAATATTAAGAGTAGGGGAATTAGAACTTGATACGGATAATCTTATTTTAAAAAAGAATGATATCAATATTGAATTAACACCAACAGAATACAAAATATTATCTTTACTTATGAAAAAGCCTGGCAGAGTTTTTACAAAGGTACAAATATATGAAAATGTAAAGGGTGAATATTTTGAATCAGATGATAATACAATAATGGTTCATATTTCTAAGATTCGTGAAAAAATAGAAGAAGATAGCCATAATCCAAAATATATTAAAACAGTAAGGGGATTAGGATACAAAATTGAAAATATTCAATAAAAAATTAAAGAAAAAAATTTTTATAAAAATTGAAAGAAAAAAAATAGAATATATAGATCGTAAGAAAGCTATAAGCGATAGTCTTTATTTTTTGATTATGAAAAACTTTTTTTTGTTTTTCGTAGTTGTAGTTTGTTTGATAGGTATAACTTATTTTATTTCAACTAGCATAGAAGGACAAATTGAAAATCAAAATGTAATTGAACACACGATTCAAAGTGTTGATTATAAAATCAAAAACGGAAATTATCAATCAATTGATATGTCTAAGGCAATAGGAAAAAATGGCTATTTTGAAATATTAGATGAACAAGGAAAATGTCTGTATTCTAGTGGAGAACATAAAAAAAATTATAGTTTAAATTCAATTGATTTTATTCCAGATGTATCAATGGATACTTTTGTTCAACTGGCATCCACGATGAAAGATAATAAGAAATTATTAGTGATTTCGGTCTATGAAGCAGAATATAAAGATGATGGAAGCTATCAAGGTGACAAGCTAAAATTAATGATGGTTTTAGATGAAAAAAGAAATGTTATTTTTTCAAATGCCAATAATATCGGAAAACATAAACTTTCGGAGAGAGAATATAATCTACTTTGTACTGGTTATGATAAAGGTACTTTTTTACAAAAATATATTTTTACAAATAAGTATGGTGAAAAAAGATATATGATATTGCATGTTAGTAGATCTCATAGAGTAAAGGCACGTAATATGTTTTATGTCTATATTATAACTGTAGCCATTATGGGATTGATTTTTATTGGTTTACTTCTTTCATTTAGTTTTTCTATGAGAAAAAATGTAGAAAGACCTATCAATTTGATTAGTAAAGCTATGAAAAAAGTAGAAAAAGGCGAAAGTTACGATCCAGTTGAATATTATGGTGCTCAGGAATTCGTCGATATGTGTGGTGCTTTCAATAGCATGGCTCAGAAACTATATAGAAGTGAACAAGAAAGAAAATTTGTTGAAGAGCAAAAGCAAAAAATGTTAGCAGATATTTCACATGATTTAAAGACACCTATAACGGTTATTGCAGGCTATACAAAGGCATTAGCTGATGGAATGGTACCTAAAGATAAACAAAGACAGTATGTTGAAGCAATTAACAATAAAGCAGAATTATTGAGTGGATTAATTAATTCATTCTATGAATATTCGAAGTTAGAACATCCAGATTATAATATTGTTGTTTCAAATGGAGATATTTGTGAATATTTGAGAGAATATATAGCCGCAAAATATAATGAACTTGAAATATTAGGAATTGAAATTCAAATTGATATTCCTGATACAGAGGTTTTTGCAGATTTTGATCCAACAAGTTTGAGTCGAGTATTTGAAAATATTATCACAAACTCTATTAAGCATAACAAAAAAGGAACATGTTTATATGTATGCTTGTATGAGATGGGAGATAAGATAAAAATAATATTAGCTGATGACGGAAATGGTGTGCCAATTCATTTAAAAGATACAATATTTAATCCATTTGTTGTAGGTGACGAATCAAGAAATAGTAAGCAAGGAACAGGATTAGGATTGTCTATAGCTCAAAAGATAGTAGAACAACATCAAGGAACAATTGAGTTGCTAGAAGGGCTAAATGATCAATGGAAAACAGCATTTGAAATTATTCTTCCCAAAAAACATGATTCAAATTTAAGTAAATAATATGAACAAATAAGATATGGTATAAAATATGTCCCACTTCAAAAGATAGCCAAGAAAGCTAGTAATTTGAGGTGGGACAATTTGTATTTATATATTAATGATTATTAGTTGAATTTAAAAGTATCTTTTAAACCAAGCCATTTTTGATCTTTATCACTTAAGTTAAGTGGTGTACCATCTTCAAGTGTATATCCTTCACCAGAAGCTGTTCCGTTATATTCGCCTTTTAATTGTGGCCATTCAATACCAATTTCAGGATCATTCCAAGCCATTCCGCCTTCATCGCCAGGATGATAGAAATCTGTTACTTTGTAGCAGAATTCAGCAACATCAGATAAAACTAAAAATCCGTGAGCAAAACCTTCTGGGATGTAGAATTGTTTTTTGTTTTCTTCAGAAAGTTCTACACCAAACCATTTACCATATGTTTTTGAGTTGCTTCTTAAGTCAACAGCAACGTCAAATACGTTACCACGAACAGCACGTACTAATTTTCCCTGTGGAAATTCTTTCTGGAAGTGTAAACCACGTAATACACCTTTAGTAGAAGAAGACTGGTTATCTTGAACGAAAACCATATCAAGACCAGCTTCGTGCATATCATTTTGATTATATGTTTCCATAAAGTAGCCTCTAGCATCACCGTGTACAGCTGGAGTTATTACACATAAACCTTCGATTCCACCAACATTTTTTTCTACTTTAATTTGTCCCATTTTAAGATCCTTCTTTCTATATTCTTATGATTAAATAATAATTATGTGATTTTTATAATGATTAATCAAGATTATCAAAATCTAATTCACTAACATAACGTTTAACAGCATCTTGCCAACTTGGAAGTGGATTAAAATCGTTTTCAACAAGTTTAGATTTATCAAGACGGCTATTAAAAGGTCTTGCAGCTTTAGAAACTCCATATTCTTCTGTTGTAACTGGTTTAACTTCAATTTTGTCTGTAGAATACTCGTTATGACCAAGTTCAACAGCTTGACGGAAGATTTCTTTTGTAAAATCAAACCAACTGATATATCCTGCTTTACATCCTTCTTTTGTATAAGCATTATCGTCATTGATTAAAGCTTTTGCTTCTTCAGATGTTGCAGGGTTACCTTCTTTAGTGATTTCTGAGTTTGTTGCATGGTAATAACCATATTTATCTGTAGCAAGCATGTCACATAATAAAATAGCAAGATCGTATGTGTATGTTGGTGTACCAATTTGATCACAAACGACAGTTAATTTATCATGATTCTTTCCGACTCTAAGCATTGTTTTGATAAAGTTCTTTCCATTGCGTCCGAAAACCCAAGCAATACGAACGATAAAGTATTTATCAAGATTTTCAGAAACTGCAAGTTCACCATCAAGTTTTGTTTGACCATAAACATTAAGTGGTGCATAATCTTTACAATCTGGATTCCAAGGAGTTAATCCTTGACCGTCGAAAACATAATCTGTTGAAATATACATAAATTTACAACCAGATTCTTTAGCTGAATCTATTTTTTTAACAGCATTTACTAGATTTAAAGTACCGATGGAGTTAACCATTTTAACTTTCTCTTTTTTATCTTCATCTTCAGCTAAATCAACAGCTGTCCAAGCCGCACAGTGAACAACTGCATCTACATCTTCTTTTAAAAGAACTTCTTCAACTGCTTTGGCATCAGTAATATCTAATGAAACGTATTTTGCTGTTGTGACAGCAGAACCATCAGCTACACCACAGTAAGATGGTGCAATATCTGAACCAATACAAATATAATTTGTTCCGTTATTTTCATTACGTTTATATAATTCATTCACTACATCATGACCTAATTGGCCACAAACACCAGTAACAAGAACTTTCATTGTAATCTCCTTTTTGCTTTATTAAAATTTTTCCCCACCATAATAAATATGGTGAGGAAGTAAAAGCTAAATAATATTAGCGATTTTTGTACATTTTGTCATAATAGTTTTGGTATTCTCCAGAAACAATTGGTTCCCACCAATCTTTGTTATCAAGATACCATTGAATAGTTTTCTTGATACCATCTTCGAATTTAGTTTCTGGTAACCAACCAAGTTCATTATGAATCTTAGTTGGATCGATAGCGTAACGCATATCATGACCTTTACGATCAGAAACGTGTGTAATTAATGATTCTGGCTTATCTAAAGCTTTGCAGATTAATTTAACGATATCGATATTTTTCATTTCGTTGTGTCCACCAACGTTATATACTTCACCAACTTTACCTTTGTGGATGATTAAGTCGATTGCTTTACAGTGGTCTTCAACATATAACCAGTCACGAACATTTAAACCTTCGCCATAAACAGGAAGTTGTTTATCATGTAGTGCATTAATTACCATAAGTGGAATTAATTTTTCTGGGAAGTGATATGGTCCGTAGTTGTTTGAACAACGGCTGATTGATACAGGAAGTCCATAAGTTCTGTGGTAAGCTAAAACTAATAAATCAGCTGCAGCTTTTGAAGAAGAGTATGGGCTTGATGTATGAATAGGTGTTGTTTCAGTGAAGAATAAGTCTGGTCTATCAAGTGGAAGATCACCATAAACTTCATCTGTAGATACCTGATGATATCTTTCAATACCGTATTTACGACAAGCATCCATAAGTACAGATGTACCAATGATGTTTGTATCAAGGAATACCTGTGGATTTTCGATAGAACGATCAACGTGACTTTCAGCTGCAAAGTTTACAACCATATCAGGATGTTCTTCTTCGAATAATTTGTAAACAGCTTCACGATCTGTGATACTGATTTTTACAAATCTGAAATTTGGATTATCCATAACAGGCTCTAATGTTGAAAGATTACCTGCATATGTAAGTGCATCTAAACAGATGATTCTGTAATCTGGGTATTTGTTTAACATGTGGAAAACAAAGTTACTTCCGATAAAACCTGCTCCACCAGTAACGATAATAGTCATTATAATATCCTCCTAATAATGAATACTGATTAATTTAATTTTTTAAAAACAAATATAAAAATTAATGATTTGTATCAATGAATTTTCCATCTAATACATCCATTAAATAACGTCCATATTGATTTTTCTTTAATACTTCATAAACTTTAAGAACATCTTCTCTTGTAATCCAACCGTTTAAGTATGCGATTTCTTCAAGACAAGCAATTTTTCTGTGTTGGTGTGTTTCAATTGTCTTGATGAAGTTAGTAGCATCAACTAAGCTTTCATGTGTACCTGTATCAAGCCATGTAAATCCTTGACCCAATAATTCAACGTTTAACTCGTTATTTTCGAGGTAAATTCTGTTAAGGTCTGTGATTTCTAATTCGCCACGAGCTGATGGTTTAAGGTTTTTTGCATATTCAATAACTTTATTGTCATAGAAATATAAACCTGTTACACAGTAATTGCTCTTTGGTTTTTCTGGTTTTTCTTCGATAGAAATAGCTTTGCCATTCTTATCAAATTCAACGATACCAAATCTTTCAGGATCGTCTACATAGTATCCAAATACTGTAGCACCTTTGCCGTTTTCAGCATTATCTACAGCAGCTTTTAATCTCTGTTTTAAACCGTGTCCAGAGAAAATGTTATCGCCAAGAACCATAGCAACAGAATCATCTCCGATGAATTCTTCACCGATAATAAATGCCTGTGCTAATCCATCAGGACTAGGTTGTACAGCGTAACTTAAATTTACACCAAATTGGCTACCATCTTTTAATAATTCTTTAAAACGTGGTGTGTCTTGAGGTGTTGAAATGATTAAGATATCACGAATACCTGCATTCATAAGAACAGATAATGGATAATAAATCATTGGTTTGTCATAAATTGGTAATAATTGTTTAGATGTTACCATTGTTAATGGATAAAGGCGTGTACCTGATCCACCTGCAAGAATAATTCCTTTCAATTGTCTTGCCTCCTAACGTTTATCATAAATTTTTTGTGTTCTAAATTAGTATGGATTAAACCATAAGTGTATTATAAAGGGTTACGTTACGTAATGCACAAGCTTTTTACATAAAAAATTAAATTTTGTAAAAAATCCACAAAAATACCCCTGCTAATTCTCTTTTTTATGTGAAATAAATATACATGCCTCTTTAGTAACTCTAAAATTAGGTTTTATTTTTGAGTCAACATAGCTTCTAAATTCTTTATAATTGTCTAGAATATATTGGTTTTGATTGCCATGACAAGATAAAATATATTCTATGATTGGCTCGGATGCATTAATTACAAGCTCATCATTATAAATGAATTTTTCGGTGTTGATAAATGTTTGGTCTAATAAATCCTTTCCATTTTCAAGACCAAATGTTTCGTATAAATTATTAGCAGATAAAATTATGCGGGAATCAAATTCATTAACAAGTTCATTTAATTCATGCATATGATTTTTACTGTAGGTACTGCAAATTAGTTTGCCATTAGGTTTTAACACACGATTGATTTCTAAACATGCATGTTTAAAACTTGTACAATAAAAAAGAACATGATTAGCAATTACAGTATCAAAGGTGTTGTCAGGAAATGGTATTTTTTGACAATCAAAAGCTTTAAAGGTTATATTTTTTTTGATTGATAAAGGTAGAGTCGATAAACATCGACGTGCATCACGAAGCATTCCACGAGAAATATCTGATAAAACAATATTTATATCAGATGGAATTAAATTGGAATTTTCTAACCAAAGAGAACCTGTGCCACAACCGACTTCAAGAATTTTTTCATGTGGACTAAATTTACAATGTTTAAAAATCCATGGGAACCATTTTTCGGTGTTTGTGGAATATTTTTGATGTAAATTAATTCTTGAAGTAATGTTATTTGCATTTTGATACTGAGTTTTTAAACTTGTTTGCATATTAGTTAAATGTATTAGATTAAGCATTTGGCTCCAATCAATGTTTTTGTTTTTTTCAATAACAGAAGTAGTGTCTAAAATGGCTTTTTGTACAAGTTGCATTTGTTCTATTTTATCTTGGATTAATGTTGATTGCAGTTTTAAAGAATTTAATAAAAAATGATAATCGAGATCATTGATTGTTAATTCTTTTATTTCATCTAAAGAAAAACCAAGATATTTAAATAATAAAATTTGTTGCAATTTTGCAAAATCTTCATCTGTATAATAACGAGCCATTGTATTCTTATTAATATAAGAAGGTTTCAATATATTTTGGGTGTCATAATAACGGATGGTGCGTGTTGAAACGTTTGCCATTTTGGCAAATTGTCCAGATGTATAATATTTTGATAAGTCTATATTTACATTATTTTCCTCATTCATTTTTTTATCCTCATTAAAAAATTTATTTTTTATTATAACATTTTTTATTTTAAAAAGTAAAAACTTTTCAAATAGTGTTTACTGTGATAAAATAAACACGTTGAGTTAAATCTCAAAGGTTTATATGATAAATAATTTTAATAGGGAAAAGTAGGAGGACAGACACCATGGATTTTTCTAAAGAGTATCAGAAATGGTTAACAGATTCATATTTTGATGAAGACACAAAAGCAGAATTAAGAGCAATTGAGGGAGATAATGCTGAGATTGAGGACAGATTTTATCGTACACTTGAATTCGGTACAGCCGGCTTAAGAGGTGTAATTGGGGCAGGCACAAACCGTATGAATATTTATACTGTAAGACAGGCAACACAGGGACTTGCAAATTATATTTTATCACAAAACGCTCAGGATAAAGGCGTTGTGATTGCACATGATTGTAGAATTATGTCGCCTGAATTTACACAGGAAGCGGCATTATGTTTGGCAGCAAACGGAATTAAAACATATGTATTCCCAAGCTTACGTCCAACACCAGAACTTTCATTTGCAGTTCGTAAATTAGGATGTACAGCTGGTATCGTTATTACAGCTAGTCATAATCCAAGAGAATATAATGGATATAAGGTATATTGGGAAGATGGTGCACAAATTACTCCTCCACATGATACTAATATAATGGCAGAAGTTGCTAAGGTAACAGATTTTTCACAGGTTAAGACAATGGATTTACAGGCAGCTAAGGACGCTGGTTTATATATAACAGTCGCAGAAGAAATTGATGAGCCATATTTCGCAGAACTTAGAAAACAGTCAATTCATCCAGAAATCATTAAAAAAGTTGCAAAAGATATCAAGGTTGTTTATACACCTTTCCATGGAACTGGTTTAGAGTCAGTACAGAGAGTTTTAAAAGATTTAGGATTTGAAAATGTATACATCGAGCCAACACAGGCAGTAGCAGATGGTAATTTCCCAACTGTTGATTATCCAAATCCAGAAGATCCAAAAGCATGGGAACTTGCACTTAAATTAGCAAAAGAAAAAGATGCAGATATTGTTTTAGCAACAGATCCTGATGCAGATAGATTAGGTGTATACTGTAAAGATACAAAAACAGGTGAATATGTAAGCTTTACAGGTAATATGTCAGGAATGTTAATTGCTGAATATATTTTAAGAGAAAAAACAAAATTAGGTATTATGCCAGAAAATCCAGCTTTAGTTGAATCAATTGTTACAACAGATATGGCTAAGGCAATTGCTAAAGCATACAATGTTAAATTAATTGAAGTTTTAACAGGATTTAAATATATCGGAGAGCAGATTAAAAACTTTGAAGAAACAGGATCAAACAATTATGTTTTTGGTCTTGAAGAAAGTTATGGATGCTTACCTGGAACATATGCAAGAGATAAAGATGCACCTGCAGCTGTTACAATGCTATGTGAAGTAGCAGCATACTGCAAAAATGAAGGTAAAACTTTATGGGATGCAATGATTGATTTATATGAAAAATATGGATACTATAAAGAAGGACTTTCAACTCTAACATTAAAGGGTGTTGATGGAGCTGCTGAGCTTAAAAAATTAATGGATAAGGCTCGTACAAGCAAATTTGCTCAAATTGGAGATTATAAAGTTCTTGCAATTAGAGATTATGCAGATGATACAAGATTAGATATGGAAACTGGTAAAGTTGGAAGCACTGGTTTACCAAAATCAAATGTTTTATACTACGAACTTGAAAATAATGCTTGGTGTTGTGTAAGACCATCTGGTACAGAACCAAAAATTAAATTCTATTTTGGTATTAAAGGTGAGTCTATGGAAGATGCAGAATCTAAACTTGATTCATTGAAGAATGCTGTTAATGAATTATTTCAGTAAAAAAAAATAAAATAGTCACTTTTGTGTGGTTATCTAACGAATGAGGTTAAGTATATGTCAAAAAAAGTAGTGAAAAAAAGAAAAAGAAAAAATAAATTTGTAATATTTGCATTTGAAGTCCTTGCACTTATAGTTTTATTAGTTGTGCTATACGTAGTTAATTTTTTCAATCATGTCCAAGATGGTGGTTTGAAAAAAAGTGAAGTTGCAATTAATAACGAAATTGCGGATGATTCATTTTTCCAAAAAGGACAATATACCAATATAGCGTTATTTGGCTTAGATAACCGCGGAAGTGGTCAATATGAGAACGGTAATTCTGACACAATTATGATAGCTAGTATTAACAATGACAATAAAAAAGTTAAATTAATCTCGGTATATCGTGATACTTATTTGTTAGTTGGAAAAAATAGATTAGCTAAAGCCAATAGTGCATATGCTATTGGCGGTGTTAAGAATGCCGTTAAAACATTAAATGCTAATCTTGATTTAGATATTCAAAATTACATTACAGTAGATTGGGGCGCATTAGTAAAAGCAATAGATGCCCTTGGTGGAATTGATATAGAAATTAGTAGAGCTGAAATGAATAAAATCAACGAGTATACGGTTGAGATTGTTATGATGACAGGAAAGCAAACTACTAAATTGAATACTTTTGGAAAAGTACATTTAGATGGAACACAGGCTACTTCATATGCTAGAATTCGTAAATTAAAAGGTGATGACTATTTACGTTCTTCAAGACAAAGAATTGTTTTGCAGGCAATGCTTGAAAAGGCCAAAATGTCTAATGTGGCTAAGCTTGGAACAATGATTGATAGTATTAAAAATGATATTAGTACATCACTTTCTACAAAGGATATGCTTAGTTTGGTTAGTCATGTAAAAGACTATCAAATTGAATCAACTACAGGTTTTCCATTTAAACTTGGTACACAGAACATAAATGGAGAAGATACAGTTATACCAGCCGAATTGGCTAATAATGTAGTAGAGTTACATCAATATATGTTTGGTGATGACGATGGAGAATACTCAGTATCAAAAAATGTTGAATCAATAAGTAACAGAATTAAATTAAAAACAGGCTATACTTCTAAGAGCAGATATATAGTAGACACCAATAAGTATAATAATACTGCCGGTAATATCAGTACGGTTGGTACTATTGAAAAAAATGAAAAAAGTTCCAAAGAAAGAGAGTAACAAGATGAATAACGAAGTTATTAATAAGATTAAGTCAACCAATCAAAAATATTTAAAAAAAATGATAGATAACATGCCAAGTAAAATAGAAACACAATTGGAGAACATGGATTGGTCGTACCTTGATTTGATTGACCAAGAAGCAAAAGCTAGAGGTTCATTTTCTCCTATTGAGGCAATGGAATTATCAGAGATTGAAGCTAATAAAACTAATTATAAAGCAAAAGGTTTAGAAGCTATTAAAGCTGGTAAAGTTGCGGCTATTTTATTAGCAGGTGGACAAGGAACACGACTTGGTTTTGATAAAGCCAAAGGTATGTTTAATATTGGCGAAACTAAAGAATTATACATTTTTGAACAGTTGATTAATAATATTATGGATGTAACAAATGAAGCAGGATGTTATATACCTTTATATATTATGACTAGTGAAAAAAATGATAAAGATACAAGAGAATTCTTTGAAGAACATAATTATTTTAATTATGATAAGAATTTTGTAAAATTCTTTGTACAAGATATGGCTCCAGCAACGGATTTTGAGGGTAATATTTTGTTAGAGAGTGAAGATTCTTTAGCCATGTCACCTAATGGTAATGGTGGTTGGTTTAATTCGCTTGTGAAAGCTGGATTAGATGAGGAACTTAAAGAGAAAAATATTGAATGGTTAAATGTTTTTGGAGTAGACAATGTGTTACAAAGAATCGCAGATCCTGTTTTTATAGGTGCAACTATAGAGTCAGGTTGTGAGTGCTCTTCAAAAGTAGTTAGAAAGGCTAATTCAGAAGAAAAAGTTGGTGCTCTTTGCTTAGAAAATGGTAAACCATCAATTATTGAATATTATGAATTGACACCTGAAATGGCAGAAGCTAGAAATGAAAAGGGAACATTATTATATGGTTTTGGAGTAACACTTAATTACTTATTTAAAGTTGAAAAATTAAGAGAAATTTCAAAAAATAGTTTATTACCACATATTGTAAAGAAAAAAGTTCCTTATTTGGCTGAGGATGGACAATTGATTAAGCCTGAAGAACCAAATGCATATAAATTCGAATTGTTAATTATTGATATGATTTATATGATGGATAATTGCTTAGGTTTTGAGGTTGAAAGAAATAAAGAATTTGCTCCAGTAAAAAATGCAAAAGGTATCGATTCGGTTGATACAGCAAGAGAATTATTAAAATTCAATGGCGTAAATATTTAAAATATATTTAGTATATAAGGAAGTGAAATTAGTGTACCTGTTTTTGTGTAAGAAGATTAAACCTTAAAAATTAAATGTTTGATCACATAATAAACACAAGCTGTGGGTACACTTATTTTATATACTAGAGAAGCTGATTGAGAGCATTTGAGGAAGGAGAAAAATAGTGGAAGATAGAAAAAATAATCAAGGAAATAATCATGAAAATGGATTGAATTATAATCCAAATATGGATAATTTAAATGGTAATCCATACATTAATAGATCAATGAACCAGGGCTATCCAATGAACCAAGGCTATCCAATGAACCAAGGCTATCCAATGAACCAGGGGTATCCAATGAACCAGGGTCAGCCAATGAACCAGGGCCAGCCAATGAACCAAGGATATCCAATGAACCAGGGTCAGCCAATGAACCAGGGCCAGCCAATGAATCAAGGCTATCCAATGAATCAAGGCTATCCAATGAATCAAGGTCAGCCAATGAACCAAGGCTATCCAATGAATCAGGGCCAGTCAATGAACCAAGGTCAGCCAATGAATCAAGGCTATCCAATGAACCAGGGTCAGCCAATGAATCAGGGTCAGCCAATGAACCAGGGCCAGCCAATGAACCAGAATCAACCAACGAATCAAAAAACAGAAATGATTAAACAAAATGGCAATGAAGATTCGGTAAAATTAAATAAAGATGAAGAAATCGTACAAGAAACTAGAAATGAAATTAATTCTGTAGAAGAAAACAGGGGATTAACAACAAACAATGATATCGGAAATGATACAATAAATAACAATGATATCGATAATGATACAAACAACAATACAAACAACAATATAAACAATAATATAAATAACAATGCTATTAATAATGGAATGGTAAATGATTATACACCAGAATTTAATTCTGGAAATTATAATGGAAACTATAACAAAAAAAACAGGGGCACAAAAGGTAAAATTGCAGCAATTATTGCAATTCCCGTAGCTGTCGGTGTGCTTGTGGCTGGAGTTGTTGCAGGGCTAGATTATAATGGAGTAAGTTTTACATCTAATGGAAATAATGTGAAATTAAGTACTACAAACACAAAAGGAAAAGCAAAGAATTTACAGGATGTATCAGATGTTGTAGATGAGGTTATGCCATCAATTGTTGCAATTACAAACGTACAACAATCATCGTCTGATGATGATTTATATAGTTATTATTTTAGAAGAAGTAGTAAGCCTAAAGCATCTGCAGGATCTGGAATTATAATTAAACAAAATGAAACATATTTATATATTGTTACAAATAAACACGTTGTATCGGATGCATCATCATTAAAAGTTACATTTTGTGACAATTCAGTTGCTCCAGCAGAAATACAAGGACAAGATTCAACTAACGATGTTGCGGTTATAAGAGTTAAACTTTCAGATGTTAAAGGCGCAACATCTAAAAAAATAAAGCTAGCTCAAATTGGAGATTCAAAGAAATTAAATGTAGGAGAACCAACAATTGCAATTGGTAATGCGTTAGGTTATGGACAATCAGTTACAACTGGAGTTATTTCCGCGTTGGGTAGATCTATGAACGGTCAAACTGCAACAGGAGGAGAATCATCTGCTACAAATTTAATTCAAACGGATGCGGCAATTAATCCTGGAAATAGTGGTGGAGCATTATTAAATAACAAAGGTGAAGTTATTGGTATTAACACTGCTAAAACATATGGTGCAGCGATTGAGGGTGTTGGTTTTGCAATTCCGATGGAAGACGTTAAACCAATTGTAGAAAGCCTAATTTCTAATGAAAAAATAAATGAAGATGAAAAAGGATATTTAGGTATTACAGGAAGTAATATTACTGATGATTATAGTACAGTGCTTGATATTCCTAAGGGTGTTTATATCACTGGTGTACAACCAGGAAGTGGTGCAGAAGCAGCAAAAATACAAAGAGGAGATATAATTGTAGGAATTGATGGAACTAAAATTAGTACTATGCAAGAACTACAAAGTAAACTGTCAAAATGTAAAAAAGGAGATAAAGTTAAGCTTAAAGTTTTACATCAAGATGGAGAAGGTTACAAAGAAAGTGAAGTTGAGGTTACTTTAGGCGGTAAAAATCAATAGTATTATTGCATAAAAAAAATATAAATTACATAAAAGTTTTATAAAAAATAATATATGCTCGTTTGGAAATTACAAAAAACATTTGTGTCAATTTCCAAAGCGAGCATATTTACTTGAAAAATACAAAAATTAGGAATATAATCATACCGTTGTTTATTTATGGATAAGAAAATCAACAAGGAGAAGCATTCTAATGAAAAAATTAAAAAATCTAGTATTACAAATGTGCAAATTTAGTGCAGTGGGTACATCGTGTTTTTTAATAGACTATGTATTGATGATTGTGTTCACTGAAGTTTGCAATATGGAGTACCTATTTTCTTGTGCGTTTTCATTCACAATTTCAGTCATAATTAATTATATTTTAAGTATGCAATTTGTATTCCAAGGCAAAGAGGAAATGCATAAGATAATAGAAATTATAATATTTACTTCATTAAGTGTTGTAGGTTTGGGGTTAAATTTATTATTGATGTGGTGTGGAGTAGAATTTTTGGAATTTTCATATATGCATGCAAAAATTTATGCATCACTCATTGTAACCATTTATAATTTCTTCTCTAGAAAACTTTTTCTTGATTCGTCAAAAGAAAAAGAAGTAATAAATTCAACAATAAGAGAAATAACATATAAAGAAATTAATAGATAATCAATTAGCGGGCAAAGGTCACCTTTGTCTGACTTTTTGCTTTTTGATTGTTAAAAAAAAGACAAAAGATGAATTGACATTTCTCCTTTAGTTGAAATTGACGAAAAAAAGACAAAAAATCAATAATATATTATCGATAAAAAAATAGATTTTTTGTAAAAAATAGTGTATTATATGATACGGAGTGATTGCAAAATAATTGACAAACTACTCGAATTAAATCATAATAGTAACATAGTTATTATTGGTTTGAGGAGGCTTTGTTATATGAAAAAAAAGAAAATTGTAATTGCCCTAGGACATGATGCATTAGGAACAACTTTGCCTGAACAGAAAAAGGCAATTGAAAAAACTGCAAAGGCGGTTGTGGATTTTATTAGAGATGATTACCAAGTTGTAATAACTCATAGTAATGGTCCACAGGTAGGTATGATTCATACTGCTATGAATGAATTCTGTAGAATTTATCCTGAATATACTAAGACACCAATGTCAGTATGTTCTGCAATGAGTCAAGGTTATATTGGATATGATTTACAGAATGCAATTCGTACAGAACTTCTTGGAAGAGGAATTTATAAAACAGTTTCAACTATTTTAACGCAAGTTGAGGTTGATCCATATGATGAGGCTTTTTACCATCCAACCAAGATAATTGGTAGAATAATGAATGCGCAAGAAGCGGAAGAAGAAGAGAAAAAAGGAAATCATACTGTCGAAGTAGAAGGAGGCTACAGAAGAATTGTAGCTGCACCTAAGCCTGGCAATATTGTAGAAATAGATGCAATTAGAGCGTTGTCTGATGCTGATCAAGTTGTTATTGCTTGTGGCGGTGGTGGAATACCGGTACTTGCACAGGGACATATCTTAAAGGGAGCAAGTGCTGTTATTGAAAAAGATTTAGCGGCAGGTCGTTTGGCGCAGTTGCTTGATGCCGATAGACTAATAATTTTGACAAGTGTAGATAAGGTTTGCGTCAATTATGGTAAAGATAATCAAGAAGAACTTGATGTTCTTTCACTTGAAGAAGCAAAAGATTTACTTGAAAAAGGTGAATTTGAAAATGGAACAATGAAACCAAAAATTGAGGCGGCAATTGATTTTATTGGCGATTCAGCTATTAAATCAGTGTTAATTACAAAGTTAAATAAAGAGTCAAATTCTATTTCAGGTGGAATGGGAACTTTAATAAAAAAATAATTTGAATCATTATACATTTCTTGTCGAGAGCCGATATAAAAAATGGTAGCTAGAGTTATACTTATGTATAGCGTCTATATAGATACAAATTAACCACAAATGTGGCAAGATATTCAGGAGGATTTTATGTATTATCGCAAAACAAAAATCGTTTGTACATTAGGCCCAGCAGCCAATGATGAAGAAACATTACGTCAGCTTATCGAAGCTGGAATGAACGTAGCACGTTTCAATTTCTCTCATGGTTTACATGACGAGCAGAAGAGTCGTTTAGAAAGATTAAAGAAAGTTCGCGAAGAAATGGGTAAACCAGTTGCAGCTTTACTTGATACTAAAGGACCAGAAATTCGTTTAGGTAATTTCGAAAACGGTGGAATCGTTCTTGAAAAAGGACAGGAATTCACACTTACAACAGATGAGAGCGTTATCGGTACACAGGATATCGTTTCTATCACATATAAAGAATTACCAAGCGACGTTAAAGCTGGAAATCATATCTTAATCGATGATGGTTTAATTGATATGTTAGTATTAAGCGTTGAAGGTAACGAAATTCACTGTCGTGTAGAAAATGGTGGAAAAGTTGGTAACAAAAAAGGTGTTAATGTACCAGACGTAGATCTTTCTATGGAATTCATTAGCCCTAAAGATCATGATGATATTGTATTTGCTGTAGAAAACGGATATGACTTTATCGCAGCTTCATTCGTTCGTACAGCTCAAGATGTTTTAGATATCAGAAAAATCTTAGAAGAGAAAAAAGGTACAGATATCAAGATCATCTCTAAAATCGAAAATATGCAAGGTGTTAAAAACATCGATGAAATCATCGAAGTATCTGATGGTATCATGGTAGCTCGTGGTGACATGGGTGTTGAAATCCCACTTGAGGATGTACCAGTAATCCAGAAGATGATCATTAAGAAAGTAGTTGCAGCTGGTAAAATCGTTATTACAGCTACACAGATGCTTGATTCTATGATTAGAAACCCAAGACCAACTCGTGCAGAAGCTACTGACGTTGCTAACGCTATCTATGATGGAACAGGTGCTGTTATGCTTTCTGGTGAAACAGCAAACGGTGATTATCCAGTAGAAGCTGTTAAGACAATGGCTAAAATTGCTGAGCGTACAGAAAAAGATATCAACTACGTTGAAAGATTAAAGAAGAGATCTACTACTCTTGATAAAGATATCACAGGTGCTATCTCACACGCTACATGTACATTAGCTGCTGATTTAGGTGCTCAGGCTATCCTTACAGTAACTAAATCTGGTCGTACAGTATACGAAGTATCTAAGTATCGTCCACTTGCACCAATCATGGGTGGATGTTTAACAAAGAGAGTATATCGTCAGTTAAATCTTTGCTGGGGTGTACAACCTGTATTACTTCAGGAACAAGAAGATTTAGACAACTTATTCAATCATGCAATTGATGAAGGTAAAGCTTCTGGAATGCTTAATAGCAACGACACAGTTGTAATGACAGCTGGTGTACCACTTGGTGTTTCTGGAACAACTAACCTTGTTAAAGTTCAGAAAGTTGACTAATATATGAATTATGCAGCAGTAAAATACTGCGACATTGCAAATGGTTTAGGTTGCCGGAGCGTATTATTCGTTTCCGGCTGCCGGAATCATTGTAAAGGATGTTTCCAGCCAGAAACATGGGATTTCTCATATGGGAAGCCTTTTGATGATGCTTTGCAGAAAGAATTAATAGATTCATTAAAGCCAGACTATATTAAGGGTTTAACTTTATTAGGAGGAGATCCGTTTGAAGAAGAAAATCAAAAGGATATACTCCCTTTTTTAATAAAAGTAAAAGAGTTATATCCTAATAAAGATATTTGGGCATATACAGGGTATGTTTTTGAAAAAGATTTACAAGTCGGTGGCAAAAAGCATACAGAATATACTGATGAATTAATTAAATTGATTGATGTTTTAGTTGATGGTCCTTTCATAGAAGAACAAAAGGACTTAACGATTAAATTTAGAGGTTCAAGGAACCAACGTGTAATTGATATCAAGAAGACATTAGAGAGTGGCGAAGTAGTGCTTGCAATGGAGTAAGTAATACATTTTGAAATCTGTTGCACAGATACAGGTGTATCTGTGTTATAGATTTATTTTTTTGTAAAAATTAATTAAGGAGGAGATATGCAAACTTCAATAAAAAAAATTAGAAAAGGAATTAAATTTACTTTAAAATATATTTTTTTTGTGGGCGCATATGTTGTAGGTGGTTATATAGGAATTTATTTGATGATGTATTGTCCTATTTGTGATTTGATATCGATGAGTAAAAGAGAACAAATAAATGTTTCAATCCTTTTAATTAGTTTATTGAAAATCCTTTTTGCAATTCCAATGGGTTCGATTGCGTGGGGAATTATGTATATGTTTTATAATTATTGTCGTGGATTCGACGATTGAGAAAATGGTTAACGTTTAAAGAAAATAGTTAACGTTTATAGAGAATGATTAACATTTATAGAGAATAGTTAACGTTTATAGAGAATGATTAACATTTATAGAGTATAATTAGCAGTTAGAAGTTTATAATTAGAGATACATTTTGAGGTGAAAGTATGATTTTAAGAGTTCCAGATTATTATGATGAATTTCATTGTATAGCAAGCAATTGTAGAGATTGTTGCTGTAGAGGTTGGGAAATTGATGTAGATGAAGAAACAAGGGATTATTATATGACAGTAGAAGATAGTCCTTTTGGAGATAAATTAAAATCCTGTTTAGGAGAAGCAGAAGATGGAACACCTATTTTTAAATTAAATGAAAAAGGAAGATGTCCATTTTTAAGTTCTGCTAATTTATGCGAAATTTGCATAAAAATGGGAGAGGAATCATTAAGTGAAATTTGTACAGAATATCCTAGATTTGCAATAGAATATGGTAATGTGTTGCAAAAATGTTTAAGTCTTGCGTGTGAAGAAGTTGGTCGTATATTATTCACTAAGCAAGATAAGATAAGTATTATTGACTATGAAGATAAATATGTTGGTAATGATTTAGAAGAGGATGAAACAGAAAAAGAAAGAATTAAATTCTTGGAAAATGTACAAAATAATCTTATAGAAATATTTGAAGATGATAGCCTTACTCTTGAAGATAGAAATATTAAGGCTTTAGCATATGGAAAATTTACTCAAGATCGTTTTAATATGGAAAACTATCAAATTGTAGATTTAAGAGATAAAGAATTTATTGAATTTGTCTCTAGTGATAGTGAAATTTCCGAATTAAAAAATATTAAAACAGATGGCGAACAAGAATTTTTAGCATACAAGTATAGATTTGCATTATTTGATGGTTTAGAAACTATAAATGAGAAGTGGATAGACTTTAAGAAAATTTTAAATGAAAAATATCCAGATGCAAATGTATACAATAATTTGATTGAAAACTTTAAAAACAGCGAAAGTTATAATGTATTTGATTTTGAAAAATTATCAGTGTATTTTGTGTTTAGATATTTTATGAATAGTGTATATGATAATAATATTTTATCAAAAGTAAAATCAGCTATATATTGTCCAAGATTTATTTTAGATATGGATGCATGTGTATTTGAGTGTAATGATCAAATTTATTCTAATGTTGACAGAATAGAGACAGTTAAGATGTTTTCAAAAGAAGTAGAGCATTCAGAAGAGAATGTTGAAATTATAGAAGATGAAATGAATTTTACAAAAATTGAAGATATCTTGATGTAGCACTTTACATTTTTTTTCATTAATAATATAATGGAAAACGTATGTGATAGATTACAAGGAGGAAATTATGTTAAATTACTGTTTAGTGAATGCATCACTAGTTAATTTGATTGGCATAATATTTACTTTTTTTGCTACATTTTTTGCATTAAAGTATTTAATGGATTTTTTACCACATGATCAGGGTAGAGCCTTTGCGGTAGATGGAGCAAAATCAGCGGGAAAACCAAGAGGTGCTGGTATAATATTTGTATTTACATTTGTTATAGGTGCATTGCTTGTGACTCGAATAAGTATAGAATTAGTTATATATTTATTGTTAGTTGTAGCCGAGATGTTTACTGGATATTTTGATGATGCAGCTGAAAAACCATGGGGAGAATTAATAAAAGGTATTCTCGATATGTGCGTTGCATTAGTTGTAGCTGGTGTTTATATTAAATTTAATGGATGTGAGGTTAATTTTGCTGTATTTGATGCAACAGTTAAATTCAATCCAATTTTATTTGCAATTCTAACAGTTGTTCTAGTGTGGGCATCAATAAATGTTACAAATTGCTCAGATGGAGTTGACGGACTATCTGCAACATTAACAACTATTACATTAGCTTCAATTTATATTTTAGATGAGATGAGAGATACATCGGATGATTTTAAAATTGTTATTGTTTTATTTATAATTGCTTTATTAGCTTATTTATGGTTTAACTCTACACCAAGTAAACTTTTGATGGGTGACGCAGGTTCAAGAGCAATGGGTGTATTTATTGCTATAGCAATTCTTAAGTCTCAAAGTCCTTTTATGTATTTATTATTTGCAATTGTGCTTATTTTAGATGGCGGATTAGGACTTGTAAAAGTTACATTAATTAGGACAATTAAAATAAATATTATGAAAAATATTACAACACCACTTCATGATCATGCTAGAAAGAAAATGAATTGGTCTAATACTCAGGTAGTTATGAGATTGGCTATAATTCAAATTATGGTTTCTGCATTAGCATTGTACTTGGTTAATATGTAATATAAAAAGTAAAGGAGTGACAGTTAAATATAATAACAGCCACTTCTTTTTTACTAGTTCTAGTTAAAAAAAATGGATTTATATGCTAGGAGGTAATTAATGGAAGCATATACAAGTTTTGCACAGGTATATGATATGTTTATGGATAATGTGTCGTATGAACAATGGACAGATTTTATATATGAACAGTTGCATAAACATGGTATAATTGAAGGAAAAATTTTAGATTTAGGCTGTGGAACAGGAAAAATCACTAGATTACTTTCGAAAAAAGGATACGATTTAGTTGGAGTAGATAGTTCTATAGAAATGCTTGAAGTGGCAGCAAATAGAAATGACTCTGATATAATGTATCTTCATCAAAACATTATAGATATGGATTTGTATAGTGATTTTAAGGCAGCATACAGTACTTGTAATTGCTTGAATTATATTCTAGAAGAGACAGATTTGTATAATGTTTTTCAAAGTGTCTATGAGCATTTAGAAAATAAAGGTTTATTTATTTTTGATTTGAATACTGAGTACAAATATAAAGAAATTTTGCAGGATAATACATATGCAGAAAATAGAGAAGATGGTAGCTTTATTTGGGATAATTACTATGATGAAGAAAGTGGTGTTAATGAATATCAATTAGCTTTGTTCATCAAGGAAAAAGAAAATTTATATAGAAAATTTGAAGAAGTACATTTTCAAAAGGCATATTCTTTAGAATTAATAAAAAAATTGTTAGAAACAAATGGTTTTACTATTTTAGAAATTAAAGATGAATATTCAAATGAAGATGCTATGGAAGATAGTGAAATTGTAACTTTTGTCGCACAAAAAGATTGCCATTAATAATTTTTATTGTTACATTTAGGAGGATTACATGAAGGATTATATAGTAAGAGCAACAGCAGCAGATGCAAGTATTAGAGCGTTTGCAATTAAATCAACACAAATGGTTGAAGATGCGAGGATAGCGCATAAAACTTCACCAGTTGCAACAGCGGCATTAGGACGCTTGTTAACAGGTGGAGCAATGATGGGGAGTATGTTAAAAGGTGAAAAAGATATTTTAACATTGCAAATTCAATGTGCCGGTCCAATTAAGGGATTAACAGTTACTGCTAATTCAAAATGTGAAGTTAAGGGATTTGTTATGAATCCAAATGTTGATTTACCACCAAATAAATTAGGTAAATTAGATGTTGGTGGAGCTCTTGATTTAGGTGTATTAAGTGTTATTAAAGATATGGGCCTAAAAGAGCCATATGTTGGACAATGCCAATTACAAACTGGTGAAATCGCAGAAGATTTGACATATTATTTTGCTACATCAGAACAGGTACCTTCAGCAGTCGGTTTAGGTGTTTTAGTTGATAAGGATCAGTCGGTCAAAGAAGCTGGTGGATTTATTATTCAGCTTATGCCTTTTACAAGTGACGAAGTTGTAGATAAATTAGAAGAAAAAATAAAAAATATTGCATCTGTTACAGAAATGATGGAAAAAGGAATGACACCAGAAGAAATTCTTGAAGAAATTTTAGGTGATTTTGGAGTAGAAATAACAGATACAATTGAAACAGGATTTGTATGTGATTGTTCTAAAGAGAAAATTGCTAGAGCAATTTCAACATTAAGCAAAAAAGATTTAGATAGTATTATTAATGATGGTGAAGAAATTGAAGTTAAGTGTCAATTCTGTAATTCCGCATATAAATTTAGTATCGATGATTTAAAGGAGATTAGAAAATCGTGAGAAATGGGTTTGTTAAGGTTGCAGCTGTAACACCAAAAGTAAAAGTTGCAGATGTAAAATATAATGGTGAACTAATTAGGGATATGATGAATGAGACAGCATCAAATGGTGCTAAAGTAGTTGTTTTTCCAGAACTATGTATAACAGGTTATACATGTGGAGATTTGTTTTTACAAGAACAACTTCTTGACTCTGCAAAAGATGAATTAAGAAAAATTGCAATGGAAAGTGAAACATTAGATGCTATATTTTTCGTTGGTTTACCATTAGAGTTAAATGGAAAACTATACAATGTTGTGGCTGCAGTTTCACGAGGTGATATTTTAGCACTTATTCCTAAGATTTATCTACCTACATATAATGAATTTTATGAGGGAAGATATTTCGCAAGTGGAAAAGGAATTGATGAAAAGTATATCTCTATTTCAGGAGAAGAAATACCATTTACAACTGATATTATTTTACAAAGTATTGAAATGCCAAAACTAAAAATAGCAGCAGAAATATGCGAAGATTTATGGACTCCAAACCCACCAAGCATTTCTCATGCATTATCAGGAGCTACTTTGATTGTGAATTTATCAGCATCAGATGAAGTTACAGGTAAAAGCTTATACAGAAAACAGCTTGTTGCAGGACAATCAGCAAGATTAATTTGTGGATATATTTATTGTTCAGCTGGAGATGGTGAATCAACAAGTGATGTTGTTTATTCTGCACATAATATCATTGCAGAAAATGGAAGTGTATTAAAAGAAGCAAAACGCTTTGCTAATGAAACTATTTATTCTGAAATTGATTTTGAAAAAATTGAAGAAGAACGTAGAAGAATGACAACTTTTGAGGTTAAGAATACACATAAAGTTGTTAAATTCCATGTTACTAAAGAAAAAACAGTTTTAACACGTTATATTGCACAGACACCTTTTGTGCCAAGTAATATTGAGTACAGAGATAATAGATGTGAAGAAATTTTACATATACAAGCAATGGGACTAAAGAAACGTTTAGAGCATACAAATTGCAAGAGCGTTGTTATTGGAATCTCTGGTGGATTAGACTCTACATTGGCGTTAATTGTTGCTGCAAAAGCATTTGATTTAGTCGGATTACCAAGAAAAAATATCGTTGCTGTAACTATGCCTGGATTTGGTACAACTGATAGAACATATGATAATGCAGTTAATTTAATTAATAAAATAGGTGCGACATTTAAAGAAGTTAGCATTGTGGATGCGGTAAATATTCACTTTAGAGATATTGAGCACGATTCTACAAAACATGATGTGACTTATGAAAATTCTCAAGCTAGAGAAAGAACTCAAATTCTTATGGATATGGCCAATAAATATGCAGGTTTAGTAATTGGTACAGGCGATTTATCTGAATTAGCATTAGGATGGGCTACATATAATGGTGATCATATGTCGATGTATGCGGTTAATGTGTCTATACCAAAGACATTAGTGCGTTATCTTGTGAAATATTATGCAGATACTTGTGAAGATGAAGTCTTAAGTAATGTGTTACTTGATGTTTTAGATACACCTGTTTCTCCAGAACTTTTGCCACCAGAAGATGGTAAAATTTCTCAAAAAACAGAAGATTTAGTTGGCCCATATGAACTTCATGATTTCTTTATGTATTATATTTTAAGATTTGGCTTTAGTCCAAAGAAAGTTTATAGACTTGCTTTAAAAGCGTTCGTTGATAAATATGATAGAGAAGTGATTTTAAAATGGTTAAAATCATTTTATAGACGTTTCTTTGCACAGCAGTTTAAGAGATCATGTTTACCAGATGGTCCAAAGGTAGGTACAGTTGCAGTATCACCAAGAGGTGATTTGAGAATGCCTTCAGATGCATGTGCAAGAATTTGGTTAGATGAAGTTGATGAAATAGAAGAATTATATAAATAAAATTATTTAAGAAATTAAATAAACAGAAATCTTACAAAGAGACAAAAAAGCATTATAAAGAACAACAAAAAGATTTATAAAAATGCAATTAAAAACAATATAAAAAAGGATTTAATGACTATGCTTGATAGTCATTGAATCCTTTTTTTTAATATAATTATAAAATTTTCACACCGGCTTTTTCACATTCTTTTAACATTTCGTCTGGCCAAATTGAACTTTGAACTTCGCCAATATGTGCTTTTCTTAAAAAGAACATACAAATACGAGATTGTCCAATACCACCACCGATTGTAAGTGGAAGTTCTTCGTTAATTACAGCCTTATGGAATGGTAATGTCGCTCTATCTTTACAATCAGCTTTATCAAGTTGAGAAAGAAGTGCATCTTTATCAACACGAATACCCATTGAAGAAAGTTCGAGTGCAATATCGATAACTGGATAGTATACAAGAATATCTGCATTTAATGACCAATCATCATAATCTGGAGCTCTTCCATCATGAGGTTCACCATTTTCAAGTTTGTCACCAATTTGTAAAATACATACAGCACCTTTGGCTTTAGCAATATAGTATTCTCTTTCTTTTGGTGTATTGTCAGGGAATAATTCAGCTAATTCTTCTGTAGTAATAAAATAAATATCTTTTGGTAAAATCATGTCAATATAATCATACTGAATGGCCATAAACTGTTCAGTTTTTCTAAGACATTTGTATACAGTTCTTACAGTTTCCTTTAAGAAGTCCATATTACGTTCTTCTTTTGAAATAATTTTTTCCCAATCCCATTGATCAACAAAAACAGAATGGATGTTGTCGAGATCTTCATCACGACGAATAGCGTTCATGTCAGTGTAGATGCCTTCACCATGAGAAAAACCATATTTTTTAAGTGCAAAACGTTTCCATTTAGCAAGTGAGTGAACAACTTCGGCTTCACGATCACCATCTGCTTTGATATCAAATGATACAGGTCTTTCATAACCATTAAGGTTATCATTTAATCCAGAAGCCTTATCAACGAATAATGGTGCAGACACACGAGTTAAATTTAGGCGTTGCGCTAGCATTCCTTGGAAGAAATCCTTTACAGTTTTGATTGCTAATTGAGTGTCATGCAAATCTAGTTCTGATTTGTAATCTTCTGGTAAAATTAAATTTTTCATAGTAGCTCCTTTTTATCTTTACTCAAGTTTATTTATTGATATCGGCATATATAATAATAAACATTTATAAGAATAAATCATTTTAATGTATTAAAGTCACAGAACAATAATAATATAATTATCCTAAAATTACAAGAGAAAAAATAAATTAAAACTATAAAATGTACATACTTTTTTGTGAATTTATGATATGATTATAATGATATTGTTATATATTAATAAAAATTTGAGAAAGAGGAAGAAAAATGAACAAAAGAGATATGACTAAATTTGATAAGTTTGTTGAAGCTATTTGTGCGTTATTATTACTTGTATCCATTTCTTTGCAAGTTGTGTTTTGTGTTATTCATAGTTTATCAATTTTTAGCCTTGTTATAAATATTTTAATTATAGTATTAATTTATATGGGATTAAGTATACTTTCTTGTTATCCAGAAAGAGTTAATGCAATTCCAGCAGAGATATGTTTAGGTAATATCAGACGATATTCCATTAAGATGATAAGATATGCTAAATTTATTTTTATTGCTAGTTTAGTAGTTCCTGAGGTGTGTGATCTTTTAGAATACAATTTAGGACAGTGGTATAGTTTTGTTGTAGTTGTCGCAATTCTTGCTGAAATAATTTTTTATGAAGTAAAAATCATTAAATTGATTCATTTAATAAAAAAATAAATATCGTGACAATGAAAAAAGAGTCCTGGGTCAAAGGACTCTTTTTTCGAAAGGGTTTTAGGAGAAAGGTATTAAGGAAAACTTTCAAAATAAGGAAAATTAGCAATATTACGAAACAATGATGACGAAATCTACATACTTAAATATTCATCACCCCTCGTTTCTAAACAGTATATCGGATACAAATAATAAAACTTAATGAAAAAAAATATATTTTTTTTAAAAAAATGACTTGACAAATAAAAAAGTTATATGATATAAAATTATTTAAAGATAGAAAAAAGCGTTGAAGGAGACTCCAAATTTTAGACGTCGACAGGAATACAACGTCACCGACTGAGAGCGTTGTTTGAAAGAGAAATTTGTGGGAACACTACCGGAGCTGATGGATTGAAAGAAATATGTTGATTAAGTTATAGACATATTAAGTAGGTTCGTTCGATTAGTATACGTTACATACTTTGAGTGGAAAGATAATTATTATTTTTCAAAGCGGGTGGTACCGCGGGAACAGTGTTTTCTCGCCCTTCTAGCATTTAGATGCTAGGGGGCTTTTTTTATAGAAAAAATTATAATTTCAACTAATAAATCTCAATAAATATATTAGTGTATTATATAAAACTAAATTAAAAACAAAAAAGATTGATAATCGGCATATATAATAATCTATTGTTGTAATTTAGAAGATTTTGTTTCCGTCCCGCACCTATGTAACTACAAAAAGTAGTAGAAAAGGAGAGTGTACAACATGGAGTTTGTTACAGAAAGAAAGGAAACATTATTAACAGAATTATGTGTAGATAAGATTGCACATTCAGAAATCAAAGATGATCAAAAAGTTAGTCTAAAAGGAACAATTCATACAATTAGAGACATGGGAGATGTTGCTTTTGTTATTATCCGTAGGAGAGAAGGCCTATTTCAATGCGTTTATGAAAAATCAATAGTATCTGATTTTTCAGAATTAAAGGAAGGCCAGGCCGTTAAAATCTCAGGGCTAATAAGAAGTGAAAAAAGAGCACCTCATGGATTTGAAATCTTGGTAAAAGAGGTATTGATTTATTCAACACCTAAAAAATCTATGCCATTACAAATTTCCAAATGGAAGTTAAATACTTCATTAGAAGCAAATTTAGATTATAGGGCTGTGGCTCTAAGAAATGTGAGAGAAAGAGCAGTATTTAAAATACAAGAGGGAATAACTCGTGGATTTAGAGATTATTTGTACAAACAAGGATTTACAGAAATACATACCCCTAAACTTGGAGCAAAAAGCGCAGAAGGTGGAGCCAATTTATTTAAATTAGAATATTTTCATAAACCAGCAATTTTGCAACAATCACCACAATTTTATAAGCAGATGATGGTTGGCGTATTTGATAGAGTATTTGAAACAGCACCAGTTTTTAGAGCTGAAAAACATAATACAAAAAGACATCTTAATGAATATACTTCTTTAGATTTAGAGATGGGATATATTGATAGTATGGATGATATTATGGATATTGAAACTGGTTTTTTGAAATACACAATTGAACTTTTAAGGAAAGATTATAAAAAAGAGTTAGACATATTATCAGTTGAACTTCCGGAAATAAAGGAAATACCTAGAGTAAGATTTGATGAAATAAAACGTTTGGTATCGGAAAGATATGATAGAAAAATTAAAAATCCATACGATTTAGAGCCGGAAGAGGAAGAATTGATTGGAAAATACATAAAAGAAAAAACAGGAAGTGATTTTGTTTTTGTTACTCATTATCCAACTAAAAAACGACCATTTTATGCAATGGATGATCCAACTGATCCAAAATTTACATTAAGTTTTGATCTTTTATATAAAGGCTTAGAAATAACAACAGGTGGCCAAAGAATTCATGACTATGAAGAACTCATTAAGAAAATGGAAAAAAGAAATATGGATAAAGAAGGAATGGAAGATTATTTGTCAATATTTGCGTATGGAATGCCACCACATGGAGGACTTGGCATTGGACTAGAACGACTTACAATGGAACTTATAGGTTTAGAAAATATTAGACAAGCCACTTTATTTCCAAGAGATCAAAGAAGATTAGTACCATAGCAAATATATAAGGGTGAATTACTAATAAATCACACCAAAAAATAATATCAGTATTAGGAGGCAAAAATGAGTACACATAAAATCACAGATGAAGTAATAGATTATGTTGGAATCTTAGCAAAATTAGAGTTAAATGAAAAACAACGTGAAAAAGCAAAACATGATATGGAAGAAATGCTAGAATACGTTGATAAATTAAATGAGTTAGATACAGAGAATATTGAACCGATGACGCATATTTTTCCAATAGAAAATGTGTTTAGAGAAGATGTGGTAACTTGTGGAGACGGTAAAGAAGCTACATTATCTAACGCACCAGAAAAAAAGGATGATGGATTTAAAGTCCCTAAAACAATTGAAGGGTAGGATGGAAAATGATTAGTATAGAGAAGATGACAGCAATTGAAATATCTAAAAATATAAAGAATAAGAAGATTAGTACTGTTGAAGTTTTAGATGAAACAATAAAACAAATTAAAGAAAAAGATGAAAAAATTAAAGGTTTTATTACTGTAGCAGAGGAAGAAGCGCGTAAACAGGCAAGTTTGATACAAGATAAAATTGAAAAAGGTGAATTACTTGGGCCACTTGCAGGTGTACCAATTGCGATTAAAGATAATATTGATACAAAAAATATAAAAACAACATGTGCATCAAAAATATTATATAATTTTGTGCCTACATTTGATGCTACAGTTGTTAAAAATTTAAAAGATGCAGGAGCAATTATAATCGGAAAAACTAACATGGATGAATTTGCCATGGGGTCAACTTCAGAAACATCAGCATTTGAAGTAACTAAAAATCCATGGGATTTAACTAAAGTTCCAGGTGGTTCTTCCGGTGGAACATGTGCAGTAGTTGCAAGCGGACAGGTGAGTTGTGGCCTTGGCTCTGATACTGGTGGATCAATAAGACAGCCAAGTTCATATTGTGGAGTTACAGGAATTAAACCTACTTATGGAACAGTATCGCGATTTGGATTAATTGCCTATGGATCTTCGTTAGATCAAATTGGACCAGTTGCTAAAAATGTTGAAGATTGTGCGACTATTTTAGAGACAATTTCTTCATATGACAGATTTGATTCAACATCAATGAGAAGAGACAAATATAATTTTATATCAGCATTAAAGCAGGATGTAAAAGGAATGAAAATTGGTATTCCAAAGGAGTATCTTGAAAAAGGTATTGATGATGAAGTTAAAGAAGCAGTATTAAAAGCAGCACAAATTATGAAAGAAAAAGGAGCAATTGTTGAAGAATTTTCACTTGATCTTGTAGATTATGCTATTCCAGCGTATTACATTATTGCCTGCGCAGAAGCAAGCTCAAACTTAGCTAGATTTGATGGCGTTAAATATGGCTATCGAACAAAAGAGTACGAGGGCTTACACGAAATGTATAAAAAATCACGTTCAGAAGGTTTTGGAGATGAAGTAAAAAGAAGAATTATGTTAGGATCTTTCGTGTTAAGTTCGGGTTATTACGATGCATACTATTTAAAAGCGCTAAAAGTAAAACGATTGATTAAGCAAGCTTATGATGAGGCTTTTGAAAAATATGATTTAATTTTAGGACCAGTTGCACCTACAACGGCACCAAAAATTGGTGAAAGTTTAAAAGATCCTTTAAAGATGTATTTGAGTGATATATACACAATTTCTGTTAATTTAGCTGGGTTACCAGCAATTTCACTTCCATGTGCATTGGATAAAAATAAAATGCCTATCGGAGTGCAATTTATAGCTAATTGTTTTGAAGAAAACAAGATGATTGCAGCAGGACATGCGCTAGAAAAAGAACTTTCAGAAAATTTTGTGCCAAATTTCTCATTGGTATAGCGTAATAAAAGTAGTTGATAGCAGAAAAATGCTGACTAGGAAAAGGAGAATTCTATGAGCAGAGAATATGAGACAGTGATAGGATTAGAGGTCCACGTGGAATTAGCTACAAAAACAAAAATATTTTGTGGCTGTAAAACAGATTTTGGTGGAGCACCAAATACACATACCTGTCCGATTTGTACAGGTATGCCAGGTGCGCTTCCAATTTTAAATAAAAAAGTAGTAGAATATGCAATGGCAGTTGGTCTTGCAACAAATTGTAAAATAACTAAACATTCAAAATTTGATAGAAAAAATTATTTTTATCCAGATAATCCACAAAATTATCAAATTTCACAGTTATATTTACCTATTTGTAGAGATGGAAAAGTAGAAATAGAAGTCAATGGTACTAAAAAATCAATTGGTATTCATGAAATTCACATGGAAGAAGATGCGGGTAAATTAGTACATGATGATTGGGAAGACGTATCAATTGTTGATTATAATCGTTCAGGAGTACCACTTATAGAGATTGTTTCTGAACCTGATATGAGAAGCTCTGATGAAGTGATTGCTTATCTAGAGAAGCTACGTCAAACAATTCAGTATTTAGGTGCTTCAGACTGTAAATTAAATGAAGGCTCAATGAGAGCTGATGTTAATATTTCGGTTAGAAAAGTTGGACAAAAAAATTTTGGTACAAGAACTGAAATGAAGAATTTAAATTCTTTTAAAGCTATATCTCATGCAATTGAAGGGGAAACAAAAAGACAAATAGAAATAATTGAAGCAAATAAAGAGGTGGTACAGGAAACTAGAAGATGGGATGATAATAAGGAAAGTTCTAAATCAATGCGTTCAAAAGAAGATGCTAAGGATTATAGATATTTCCCTGACCCAGATTTGCCACCAATTTATATTTCTGACGAATGGATTGAAAAAGTAAGAAAAAGTCAACCAGAACTTAGAGAAGAAAAATTAGAAAGATATAAAAAAGAGTTTGATATTTCAGAATATGATGCAACATTAATAACAGAATCAAAACATTTAGCAGATTTATTTGAGCAAACATCAGATATATGTAAAAAACCTAAAAAAGTTGCAAACTTTATTTTAGGTGAATTATTAAGATTATTAAAAGAAAAGGAAATGGATGATAGTGAGATTGACTTTTCAGTCGAACATTTTGCTAAACTCATTGAACTATTTGATTCTGGTGTGATAAATAGTACGGTATCGAAACAAGTTTTTGGAGAGATTTTCTTAAACGATGTTGATCCTGAAAAATACATTAAAGAAAAAAATTTAATGGTAGTAGATGATAATGGTACATTAGAAAGAATCATAGACGAAGTGCTTGAAGCTAATCCAAAATCAGTTGCAGATTATAAAGAAGGTAAAAAGAAAGCAATTGGATTTTTAGTAGGCCAAACTATGAAGGCAATGTCAGGAAAAGCAGAGCCAAGTAAAGTTAATCAGATACTTACAAAAAAATTACAATAATATAAGTTTGTTTTAATATTATATTAAGAAACGTATAAATACTAAGAAGTAAAAATAAGTTTTTTATAAAGATTCATTAAACTTTTATGAAAAATTTTCAGCTGTATTGACTGTGTAAAACTTAAAATATACAATAAATCTTGTGTGAAGAGTAAAGAGCTTTGCACAAGATTTTTTTAGAAAGAGAAAAGTTAATGTTTGGATATATAAATGTAAATACTTGTAATTTATCAGAAAAAGAAAAGAATCTATATGAAGCATATTATTACGGAATAGTTAAAGAATTACGTAGCAGAATCGGCATTAGGCAAAGAATAGTTTTTCGTTCAGATATGGCTTTTTTAAATATTTTACTTGAAGGAATATATGGGACAAGAACCAAAAAAGAAAAATATAATTTATTGAGATTTGCCCCATTTAAGATAGTTAGTAAAAAAGTAGTATATCGAGGAAAAATAACAGAGTATGTAGCTGAAATGAATATTGTTTTGGCATATCATAATTATTTAGACGATTGGCGAGATGAACGCTGTATATGTAAAAAATTATTTTGTGATTGTCTAAAAAAGGAATATTTAAAAATTGTAAAAAAATACCCACGACAAATAAAAGTTATAGAAAAAAATCTAATGCAATTATCCATTTATGAAAAAAATGGAGAAGATAACATAGAGTTGGTGTCTCAAACGGTTGGCGAAATGGTAGGTGAGATTTTTGCTTGGAAAGAAGACCAATATTATGAAGAATTAAAAATGCTAGGATTTTATATTGGAAAATTAATATATATTTTAGATGCTTATGTTGATTTTGAGTATGACATGAAGAAAAAATTGTATAATCCTTTAACAAAAATAAGGGAAGATGCAGGAAGTAAAGAAGATTTTGAGAGTATGTGTAAAATTTTTATGGAGTCTCTTAAACAAGAATGTAGTAAGATATATGTTAAATTGCCGATATTTATGCACAATGAAATAATCGAAAATGTTCTCTATTCAGGAATAATGTATGATTTAGGATAAAAATCGTAAAAAAGTTAAGTTTAGAGAATTTTAATTTTTTCTTTTGGTCTATTTAGAATTAAATGAATTCTTCCGATTAATAAATTGAATATAGTGAGGTTGTGATTTTGCGACAAGCTAAGGACAAAATAAAATTTTTTACAGAGAATATACTTTTTGGGTATTAGAATGTAGAAAGGAAGGGCTAGAGCTATGGTTGGTAGTGAGAGGGCGGTTTATTTTTTAAAAAGGCTCATGAATCAAAGATGGGAATATTTAGCGATAGGCTTGTTAGAAATTAATCGTGAAGAAGAGGATATTTTCCAAATTCTAAATGAAATAAAAGAAGAGGAAAAATTTAGAAAAGAATTAAATAAAAAAAGACAAATAAAAGTTTTGCTAGATTGTGAAGAAAATAAAGCAAGGCAGAGTCATAGATTTTTTACATGTAATCTTTCGGAAGATGGGAAAAAAGAGTATCAGTTTCTTGAGAGAGATAGAGATATTCCAGAAGGTATTTATAATGCAATAAAGGAGTATAAAGCAACTCATTAGGGAGAGGCTTATGCTCCTTTTTTATTTAATATATTTGAGTTAATCGAAATCAGAATCTGACAAATCATGTGCTCCAATATCAACAGTATTGAGTGTACGTCTTTTGCTACGAGCCTGTTCAGAGGCTTTTAAGATATAGTTCTTAATATTTCTAGCATGTCTAATATGAGAAAGTTTAAGAACGGAATCTGTAATATCACCAGTGTAACAGATAACAGTAGCCACGCCACATAGTCTTTCAAATAATGAAGTCGATAATTTAACATCTTGAATTTTATACATATAGCAGTCATCCTCGATGGTATTTAAAAGACCCTTGTCGATGGTAAGAACCGTTGGAGTGATTGTATATTTCGTAAATGTCCAAGGAAGACCAAGGAAAAGAATTCGTTTACGTTCTTTGAACATAATAGTATCCTCATTTGAAATTGAATCTTCGAATGAATTTTTGATTTTCATAAAGTTACCTCCTTGATTTGAGTCGCTTTGTAATAAAAACTTAACTATATAATAATTTTAAAGAAAAAATAAAAAATTGCAAGTTTTTTTTTATAAATACTACTTGAATTTTTTAATATGTTAGTATAATATTAATTGAAATGCAAGCTTAGCTTGGAGTTTATATATTTAATATTTAGGAGGCATACAATGCGACATTTAATGAGTCCTTTAGATTTTTCAGTTAGTGAGATTGATAGACTTTTAGATCTTGCTAATGATATCGAGAAGCAACCAAAAAAATATGCTCATGCATGTGAAGGCAAAAAAATTGCAACATGTTTTTATGAGCCAAGTACAAGAACACGTTTAAGTTTTGAAGCAGCAATGTTGAACCTTGGTGGTTCTGTTTTAGGTTTTTCAAGTGCAAATTCATCATCAGCGGCAAAAGGAGAGAGTGTCTCTGATACAATTCGTATTATATCGTGTTATGCAGATATTTGTGCTATGCGTCATCCAAAAGAGGGAGCACCATTAGTTGCTTCAGAAAAATCGAAAATACCCGTTATAAATGCCGGAGATGGAGGACATCAGCATCCGACACAGACTTTAACTGATTTATTAACAATTCGTTCTTTAAAAGGCCGTTTAGACAATATTACTATTGGTTTATGCGGTGATCTAAAATTCGGTAGAACCGTTCATTCTTTAATTAATGCATTAATTCGTTACGATAATGTTAAGTTCGTTTTAATTTCACCAGAAGAATTAAGAGTCCCTGATTATATCAGAGAAGATGTTTTAAAAGCAAATGATATTGAATTTGAAGAAGTTGAAACATTAGAAGAGGCAATGCCTGAGCTTGATGTACTATATATGACAAGAGTACAAAAAGAAAGATTTTTTAATGAAGAAGATTATATTAGATTAAAAGATTTTTACATTTTAAATAAGCAAAAATTAGCAGAAGCTAAAGAGGATATGCTAATTTTACATCCATTGCCAAGAGTGAACGAAATAGCAGTTGAAGTAGATGATGATCCAAGAGCATGTTATTTTAAACAAGCTCAATATGGAGTTTATGTTAGAATGGCATTGATTTTAACATTATTAGAGTTAGACAAAGAGTTTGATTATTAATAAATTAAAATTAATAAAATCAATTCGTGTACAAGGAAAGGAAATAATATGTTAAATATAAGCGGTATTCATGAAGGATTTGTGTTAGATCATATTCAAGCAGGAATGAGTATGAGAATCTATCACGATCTAAAATTAGATGAATTAGATTGTACGGTTGCAATTATAAAAAATGCAAAGAGTAGTAAAATGGGAAAAAAGGATATTATTAAAGTTGAATGTCCAATTGAATCGTTAGATTTAGATATTTTAGGTTTTATCGATCATAATATAACGGTTAACGTAATAAAGCACGATAAAATAGTTGAGAAGATGGAGTTACGTTTACCAAAACATGTAAAGAATGTAATAAAGTGTAAGAATCCAAGATGTATTACTTCTATAGAGCAAGAGTTAGATCATATTTTTATTTTAGCTGATTCTGCCAAAGAAGTTTATAGATGTAAATATTGTGAGGAGAAATATATCAATCCAAACCGTAGGAGGTAGAAAAATGGCATATTTTCCATTATTTGTAGAAATAAGTAAAAAAAAGTGCTTAGTAGTAGGTGGTGGCCAGATAGCGTTTGATAGAATAGCTGCATTGTTTGATTTTGGTGCACAGATTACCGTAATTGCGCCAAAAATTATTGAAGATATCAAAGAAATTTCTGGTGTTACTTGCATTGAAAGAGATTTTCAAGAATCTGACGTAGAAGGACAATTTATTGTAGTTGCTGCATCAGACAGTAAGGACGAAAATTCTAAAATTTCAGAAATTTGCAAACAAGTAGGAATACATGTAAATGTAATAGACAGTATTGAAGAAAGTACTTTTTTGTTCTCAGAATACATAAAACAAAGAGATGTTGTAGCAGCATTTACAAGTAGTGGAAAATGTCCTGTGATTGACAAATATATGAAACTTCAAAATACAAAAACTTTTGATTCATTTTTAGGAGAAATCAACGATTTGTTTTATAGTATCAAAAGACATGTTGATGAAGGAATACAAGATCCCGAAAAACGAATTTTAGTTTATGAAGATTTATTAGAAGCTTCTCTTATCCTAAGAAAAAAACCAACTATGGATCAAGTAGGTAGCGTTATTGAACATGTAAGTGAAAAATAATAATTTTGTGATGTTATAGCTTTTAAAAAAATGTTTCTTTGTCGATACAATGTATAGGTAGGTGTCTATAATTGTAATGGAGGGAGAAGCATGAGAGTTTTAATTGGCGGAATGATTTTTATGATTAAAAATGTTCAATTTCTAGATAATATGGTGTGTCTATATCCATTAGAAACCCCATTTTTATTTGAAGTACCATATGATGAAGATCATAATCAAGAGTATATATGTGATTGCTTACTTAATCGGGGATATCTCGCAATTGATTGGTTAGATGAGGTGAAAAAAGAGTATTTCTAATTTATAGTATGTGAGCAAGGGGAATATATTTGACTTTTGGAAAAATTATAACGTTTTTTAGGTGTATTGTGTCCTAAAAAACGTTATTTTTTTTTGAAAATAGCCGATAGTAGATTTAAGTTATGTGTAAATTGAAAGTGTAGATTTAAGTTATGTGTAAATTGAAAGTGTAGAGAATTAAGTTTGTTGTAGAATTAGAAGTTTTGCAGTGTTTTGATTTTTGTAGGAGGTATGTAGGTGACAAAATGCACAAAATTTAAGGGAAGTTTGTTGAAAAGAGTGTTATTTTTTGTGGCTCTATCATTTATATTTGTTTTTACAGCAAAACATTTATTTCTAGAGGAAATATATGTTAAGTTATATGGCAAAATTTCAGAAGAGATAGTATGGCTGTGTTATTACTTGAATATTTTGATTATTTTGCCGATTGTATATGTTTTTGTGCATCAGATGAATACTGAAATAGAAATCGACAATACATTCATATATGTAAAAAATGAAAGATTAATTCGACGCAAGAAAAAGACAAAAAATATTCCTATAAATTCAAGTGTTAAGTTCAGAGAAAGAATTTTTATGATTTTTGGATTAATTCCAATTAAGAGATATTACATAGAATATAATAATGAAAAAATTAGATTATCTTTTTATACAGAAAAAGAAATAAGTAGAATAGAAAGTTATTTATTAGCAAATGAATTAAATAGACAAAGAAGATTTAAAGAGATGAATATGTTTTAAGAAAACATATATTAACAAAGGAGGTAGAAAAATGAAATATGTGTGCGAGGTGTGTGGATATGTTTATGAGGGAGACAATCCACCTGAGGAGTGTCCAAAATGTAAACAAAAAAATGTATTTAAAGTCGTAAAGGAGAATAAGTATTCAGGAACAAAAACAGAAAAGAATTTGCTTGAAGCATTTGCAGGAGAATCACAAGCAAGAAATAAATACACTTATTTTGCTTCAGTAGCCAAAAAACAAGGCTATGAGCAGATTGCGGCTTTATTTTTAAAGACAGCAGATAATGAAAAAGAACATGCTAAGTTATGGTTTAAGGCACTTGGAATGTTAGGAGATACAGAAGAAAATCTTGAAGAAGCTGCAAATGGTGAAAACTTTGAGTGGACAGATATGTATGATCGCATGGCAAAGGAAGCTGATGAAGAAGGATTTCATGATCTTGCGGAGCAGTTTAGAGGCGTTGGTAAGATTGAAAAAATGCATGAAGAAAGATATCGAAAATTGCTTAATAATATAGAAATGGAAGAAGTTTTTAAGAAGAGTGAGGTTAAAGTGTGGGAGTGTAGGAATTGTGGCCATGTTGTAATTGGAACTAGTGCACCAGAAGTTTGCCCGGTTTGTAATCATCCACAGTCATATTTTGAAGTTCACGAAGAAAATTATTAATCAAAGATATTAAACAAAGATATCAAACAAAGATATTAAACAAAGACATCAAACAAATATATCAAATAAAGATATAAATAAAAATCATTTAATTAGAAACACTAAGTTAGAGGTTATAGATAAAGATACATAGGGAGGAAAATATATGTTATTTTACAAATGCGATTTATGCGGAAATTTTATTACTTTTTTAACAGATAAAACTGCAGCTACACCAGTTTGTTGTGGTGAGGAAATGAAAGAAATTGTTGCAAACACAGTGGATGCAGCAAAAGAAAAACATGTGCCAGATGTAACAGTTGACGGAAATAAAGTTGTTGTTAAAGTTGGTTCTGTTGAGCATCCAATGCAGGATAACCATTATATCCAATTTATTATAGTTGAAACAACAAATGGTTATCAGAAGAAAGATTTAAAACCAGGAGAAAAACCAGAGGCTGAGTTTGTGTTAGCTGAAGGAGAAAAACCTGTCGCTGTTTATGAATATTGTAATTTACATGGATTATGGAAAACAGATATTTAATAAAGAAATAACGTAGGCAATAAGTTAAGCAAGCAAACTAGAATATATAAATGAACTATAACGTTTTAAACAAACTAGAACGTTTAAAAAATTGAATAAGTTAAATTGATACTATAAGAGGTGGGTTAATTGTGAAAGTATTTTGATGAAAGTTTTCAGAAGATCCTTTGAAAATACATTAAAAAATAAATTAACTCACCTTTTTTATTTGTGTGATACTGCACAATAAGGGAATAAATTAAATTTATTTATCAAAACTTGAATGATTATACAATATGATATATAATAACATGTACTGTTTTAAAGCATATTGTAAAAAGAGGTAAAGGTGAGTTCATGTCTAGATTTGCTAACATTATAGTGGATATTTCCCATGAAAAATTAGATAAAACATTTCAGTATATTGTTCCTGATGAATTTCAAGATATTCTTGAAGTAGGAATGCTAGTTAAGATTCCGTTTGGACCACGAAAGATTAAGGGATATGTTATAGAATTGACTGATGTGGCAGAGTATGACATTACGAAGCTAAAACCTATTGCTGAAGTTGTTAAGGATGGAATTTCAATTGAGAGTAGGTTGATTGCGTTAGCTGCATGGATAAAGAAAAACTATGGTGGAACTTTTAATCAAGCATTAAAAACGGTTATTCCAGTTAAGCAAAAACAAAATCACATTATAAAGAAGACTCTTATACTTGCTACTGATGAAGTATATGCTAGAGAACAGTTGGCAATTTTTGAGAGAAAACATTATACTGCAAAAGCTAGATTGCTTAAGGCTCTTATAGAATTTAAAGAAATTGATCAAATAGAAGCAACGCGAAAATTGAATGTTTCAACTGCTGTTATAAGAAATTTAGAAGAAAATGGATTGTTAAAGATACAACAAGAAACTACGTACCGTAATCCGGTTAAAAACATTAGCAACAAGGGATATGATATTATTTTAAATGATATGCAAAAGCAAGTTGTAGATACTATCAGTCCAAGTATAGATAAGCTAGAACATAAAACGTATTTGCTAAAAGGTGTTACAGGAAGTGGTAAGACAGAAGTATATATGGAACTTATCGATAAAGTGATAAAAAGTGGTAAACAAGCCATTGTTTTGATACCTGAAATAGCATTAACATACCAAACAGTAATGCGTTTTTATAATAGATTTAGAGATTTAGTTTCAGTAATGAATTCTAAGCTTTCGCCAGGAGAAAGATATGATCAGTTTGAAAGGGCTAAAAACGGAGAAATATCTATAATGATAGGACCAAGATCAGCTCTTTTTACACCATTTAATAATTTAGGTATAATAATTATTGATGAGGAACATGAAAGTTCTTATAAAAATGAAACAATACCTAAATATCATACAAGAGAAGTGGCTATATACCGAGCCCAAAAAGAAAATGCTGTAGTTGTTTTAGGATCTGCGACACCTTCAATTGATAGTTATTATAAAACTAAAAGTGGTGAGTATGAGCTAGTTGAATTAAATCAAAGAATTGCTAAAAAACCATTACCTACATGCGAAATAGTTGATTTAAGAGAAGAACTAAAGCAGGGAAACAAATCAATTTTGAGTCGTAAATTACAGCAAAAAATAGAAGATCGTTTGCAAAAGAAACAACAAATAATTCTTTTTATAAATAGAAGAGGGTTAGCTGGGTTTGTTTCATGCCGTGCTTGTGGAGAAGTTATAAAATGTCCACACTGTGATGTGTCTTTGAGTCAACATAGAAATGGTAAATTGATGTGCCACTATTGTGGTTACACTATACCTATGCCTAAAGTCTGTCCGAGCTGCTCTTCAAAATATATAGCAGGATTTAGAGCTGGTACTCAGAAAATAGAAGAACTTGTTAAAAGAAGATTTCCACAAGCAAGAGTTCTTAGAATGGATTTTGATACCACGCGTAAGAAGGATAGCTATGAACAAATTATTTCATCTTTTTCAAAACAAGAGGCTGATATTTTAATTGGAACACAGATGATAGTAAAGGGACATGATTTCTCAAATGTAACTTTAGTAGGAGTCCTAGCAGCAGACCTTTCGCTTAATACAAGTGATTTTAGAGGCGCAGAAAGGACATTTCAGCTGTTGACACAAGCAGCAGGTCGCGCAGGAAGAGGAAAAGAATTAGGTGAGGTTATAATACAGACTTATGAACCAGACCATTATGCAGTTAATCTTGCTTGCCAACAGAATTATGTAGATTTTTATGAAAAAGAAATTTCTTATAGAAGACTTATGAGGTATCCACCAATATGGAACATGTTAGTTATTATGTGTTCTTCAAAAAATGAAGACATTGCAAATGCTTCATCACAGGATATTACAAATGAGCTTCATAAAAAAATAGATAATCCAAGGGAAGTTCAAATTATAGGACCAGCTGATGCGGTTATTTCAAAAATAAATGATACATATAGAAAGGTCATATATATTAGAACCGAAGAGTATTCAAAACTTGTAGAATTTAAAGATTATATTGAAAATTATGTGAGAGATAATAAAGATTTTTCACGAACAATAGTACAATTTGATTTTAATCCCATAAGTGGATTTTAAGGAGGAAAAAATAATGGCACTTAGAACAATTAGAACAGAAGGAGACCCAGTACTTAATAAAGTATGTAGAGAGGTAAAAGAGGTAACTCCAAGAATTAGCGAATTAATTACAGATATGTTTGAAACAATGTATGAAGCAAATGGAGTAGGATTAGCAGCACCTCAGGTAGGAATTTTGAAAAGAATCGTAGTTATTGATACAGGTGATAGTGGAGCATTAGCAATGATTAATCCTGTAATCGTTGAGACAAGTGGTTCACAAACTGGGGATGAAGGTTGCCTTAGCGTTCCAGGAAAAGCTGGTTGCGTAACAAGACCTAATTATGTTAAAGCACAGTTCTATGATGAAGAAATGAATTTATGTGAAATAGAAGGAACAGAATTGTTAGCAAGATGTATTTGCCACGAATTAGATCACTTAGATGGACACCTTTACGTTGAAAAAGTTGAAGGAACTTTAAAAAGTGTAGAATATGGTGAATATGAAGAGTTGGAGGACTAATTTTTAATGAGAGTAGTTTTTATGGGTACACCAGATTTTGCGGTACCATGTTTAGAGAAAATAATAGAAAAAGGTCATGAAGTTTCTTTAGTAGTTACTCAACCGGATAAACCAAAAGGAAGAGGAAAAAATTTATGTTTTCCACCGGTTAAAGAGTGTGCTTTAGAACATGGAATAGAAGTTTTTCAGCCACGTAGAGTTAAAGAAACAGAGTGTGTTGAATATATTGCAAAATATAATCCAGATATTATAGTTGTTGCAGCATTTGGACAGATTTTACCAAAAAGCATTTTAGATATGCCAAAATATTGTTGTATTAATGTACACGCTTCACTATTGCCAAAATATCGTGGGGCTGCACCTATTCAATGGGCTGTTATAAACGGTGATGAAGTATCAGGTGTTACTATCATGAAAATGGGAGAAGGTCTTGATACAGGTGATATTATTACTAAAAAAGAAATTAGATTATCAGAAGATGAAACTGGTGGAAGTTTATTTGATAAACTTGCAAATGTTGGTGCAGAATTATTAGTAGATACAATGGATATTATTGAATCGGGAAAGGCTGTATTTACTCCACAGGATAGTGAAGCAGCAACTCATACATCAATGATAAAAAAAGATTTAGGTAATATTGATTGGAGCAAATCTGCAGTTGAAATTGAAAGATTGATTAGAGGACTTAATCCTTGGCCAAGCGCTTATACTCTTTTAGATAAAAAGACATTTAAAATCTGGAAGGCAAAAGTTTTAGAATCTTCAAATGAGCGTGAACCTGGATGCATAGTAGAAGTTACAAAGGATACTATTAAAGTTCAAACTGGTGATGGAATTCTTTCATTAGAAGAAGTTCAATTACAAGGTAAAAAAAGAATGGATACTGCATCATTCCTTCGTGGATATGATGTAAAAGAGAATACATTTTTACAAATGGTTTAAGTCTAGATTAGAAATATGCTAAAGTGTAAGAAATTACATTTTAGCATTTTTATGGAGGAATAAAATTGGCAAGTAACGTAAATACCAGGGAATTAATCCTTGATATTCTAATTGAAATAATTGAAAAAGAAGAGTATTCGCATATAATTTTAAGACAAGTTCTTGAAAAATATCAATATTTAGATAAAGTAGATCGAGCCTTCATAACAAGAATAACAGAAGGAACACTAGAAAATTTAATAAAAATTGATTACATTATTAATCAATTTTCAAAAGTTAAAGTGAAAAAAATGAAACCACTCATAAGAAATATTCTTAGAATGAGTGTGTATCAATTATTATATATGGATTCAGTTCCAGATTCAGCTGTTTGTAATGAAGCAGTTAAAATTGCAAAAAAAAGAAAATTTAAGCAGTTATCGGGATTTGTAAATGGCGTTCTTAGAAATATAGCTAGACATAAAACAGAAATTAAATATCCTAATAAATATAAAGATACAATCAAATTTTTATCAATTTTTTATTCAATGCCAGAGTGGATTGTTAACAAATGGGTTGAATCTTACGGAAAAGAAAAAACAGAAGATATTTTAGTTAATTTTAATACACAAAAACCTCTTACAATTAGAACTAATTTAACTAAAACTACACCGGAAGAATTAAAAAAAGAACTAGAACAAGAGAATATTAAAGTGACTCAAATAGAAGCTACAAAAGATAATAAAAATCTTAGCAAGTATGCATTTGAAATTGAAAACTTTAATTATTTAAATTCAATAAAAGCCTTTAAAGAAGGAAAGTTTTATGTACAGGATTTAAGTTCTATGATGGTAGCAGAATATGCGATGCCACAAAAAGATGACTATGTAATTGATGTATGCGCAGCACCTGGTGGAAAGAGTCTTCATATAGCAGAAATGCTAGAAGGAACAGGTACAGTTGAAGCACGCGATTTGACAGAGTATAAAGTTGAATTAATAGAAGAAAATATACGACGTCATCAAGCAACAAATGTTAAGGCAATACAGTGGGATGCGACACAATTGGATGAAAACGCAATTGATAAAGCTGATGTTTTGATTTGCGATTTACCATGTTCGGGACTTGGAGTTTTAGCTAAAAAACCTGACATAAGATATAGAATGTCATTAGAGCAGCAGGGAGAATTAGTAGAATTACAAAGACAGATTTTATCTAAGGTAATAAATTATGTAAAACCAGGTAAGAATATGGTTTATAGTACATGTACAATTAATCCAGATGAAAATGAAAAGAATGTTCAATGGATTTTAGACAATTATCCACAGATGAAATTGGTTGAAATGCAACAAATTTTTCCAAGCAGGAAATGGCATGATGGATTTTTTATAGCAAAATTTAATAGAACTCTTTAAAAATTTATAAATAAATAGTAAACTATAAGTATGAAGTATTCATACTATTCAAATACGTTACAAGGAGATATAGGTCAATGGAAAAGACAGATATTAAGTCTATGAACCTAGAAGAACTTATTTCTTTTATGGAATCAATTGGCGAAAAGAAATTTAGAGCTAAGCAGATTTATCAATGGTTGCATCAAAAGAATGTTGACACATTTGAAGAAATGAGTAACTTATCTAAAGCACTTAGAGAAAAATTAGATGAAACTACATATTTGACTAGCCTAAAAAAAATCGATGTTCAGATTTCAAAATTAGATGGAACTAGAAAATATTTATTTGCGTTAGCAGACGGAAATGTGATGGAAAGTGTGCTAATGAAATATAAGCATGGTAATTCTGTATGTATTTCATCACAAGTAGGTTGTCGAATGGGATGTAGATTTTGTGCATCTACGTTAGATGGCTTAGTAAGAGGTCTTACACCTGCTGAGATGATAGATCAGATTTATCAAATCGGAAAAGATATAGGAGAAAGAATCTCAAATGTTGTAATTATGGGTACAGGTGAACCTATGGATAATTTTGACAATTTAATCAAATTCATCGAATTATTAACAGATGAAAATGGTTTAAATATCAGTCAAAGAAATTTAACAGTTTCTACATGTGGATTAGTACCTAGAATGAAACAATTAGCAGATATGAAGTTGCAAATAACACTTGCACTTTCTTTGCATGCTTCAAATCAAGAAAAAAGAAAATCACTAATGCCAATCGCTAATAAGTATGATATTACAGAAGTAATAGATGCGTGTAAGTATTATGTAAATGTTACTAAACGAAGAATTACTTTTGAATATAGTTTAGTTGGTGGAGTTAATGATACAGATGAAGATGCTAAAGAACTTTCTGCCTTAGTAAGAAACATCAATTGCCACATTAATCTTATTCCGGTTAATCCAATCAAGGAAAGAGATTATGTGCAATCTAATGCAAAAGTTATATCGGCTTTCAAGAATAAACTTGAAAAAAATGGAATAAATGTTACTATAAGAAGGGAAATGGGCCGAGATATAGACGGAGCTTGCGGTCAGCTTCGTAAAAAATATATTGATCGAAAATAAACAACATAGAATAAATATAAACTATTGTATTTCGGCAGAAAGGAATACGGATTTATGAAGACGTTTCCAATGACAGATACAGGATTAAAAAGAAAAGAAAATGAAGACTATTATTTTGCATCTGATGTGGCGGTAGGCAAATTACCGAATTTATTTATCGTAGCAGATGGAATGGGTGGACATAACGCGGGCGAGTATGCATCAAAGTATACAGTTGAACGTGTTGTGGCATCAGTTTTAAGGAGTTCTCAGGATGAACCAGTTTCTATAATCAAGGAGGCCATAGAAAAAGCTAACGCATTACTTTTAGAAGAATCAAGAAGTAATGAGAGTAGAAGAGGGATGGGAACCACTTTAGTGTGCGCAACTATAATAGGACATAAAATGTATGTTGCAAACATTGGCGATAGTCGATTGTATATTATTAACAGACAAATTGTGCAGGTTACACGAGATCATTCTTTGGTTGAAGAGATGGTTCGTACTGGAAAAGTAGAAATATCTGATGCTAAACATCATCCAGATAAAAATGTAATTACTCGCGCAGTTGGTGTTGTTGAGAATATTGCAATAGATTTTTTTGAGGTAGAACTAGACGATAATGACACAGTTTTATTATGCTCTGATGGTTTGACCAATATGATTGATGATGAAGATATAAAAAATATTATTTGCTCTCATGAAAATGGAGACGAACAAATAACGACACTTATTGGATTTGCAAATCAAAATGGAGGCAAGGATAATATTACAGCTATAATAATAAAACCATTTTCTGATGAGGTGAAAAAATGTTAAATGAAGGCATGTATTTATCAGATCGATATGAAATACTTGAAAAAATAGGAGCAGGCGGAATGTCTGATGTATATAAGGCTAAAGACCATGTATTAGATCGTTTCGTTGCAGTTAAAGTTTTAAAAGCAGAATTTTCTGAAGATATGAATTTTGTTTCTAAGTTTCGTACAGAGGCACAGTCTGCAGCAAGCTTAGAACATCCTAATATTGTAAATATATATGATGTAGGTAGTGAAGAGGGCTTACATTATATTGTAATGGAATATATAGAAGGTATTACACTTAAGACATATATTGAGAAAAAGGGCTGTCTTACATACAAAGAGGCAGTTAGTATAGCTATTCAGATTGCAAAAGGTATAGAAGCAGCACATAATAAAAATATAACACATAGAGATATCAAACCTCAGAATATTATAATTTCTACAGAGGGTAAAGTTAAAGTGACAGATTTTGGTATTGCAAGGGCTGCGTCAACTAATACTGTAAGCGCAGATGTGATGGGATCAGTTCATTATGCATCACCAGAACAAGCACGTAATGGTTTTGTAGATGGAAGAAGTGATATTTATTCATTAGGAATAGTGATGTATGAAATGGTAACTGGACGTGTGCCATTTGATGGTGATACAACAGTTTCAGTTGCATTACAGCACTTGCAGGATGAGATGGTAAGTCCAAGTGAATATGCAAAAGATTTACCTATCAGCATTGAAAAAATAATTCAAAAATGTGCACAAAAAAATCCTGATAGAAGATATCAAAATATTGAAGAGTTAACACAAGATTTACGTAAATCATTGGTAACACCAAATGAAGATTTTGTTCAAATAGTTCCAATAGATGAAAATGCAAAAACGAAAGTTATTAGTTCAGATGAAGTTAAGCAGATTAACGAAGGAATTAAACAAGAACCAATTGCCAATGATAATACGATAGTACAAAAAGAACATATAGATGAAGATGAGTTATCGCCAGAAGAGGATGAAGAAGAAGGAAGCCTTAATCCTAAAATGGATAAAGCGATAACTATTATGGGTATAATTACAGCTGTAATTATAGTTATTGTTATTATCTATTTAGTTTTAAATATGCTTGGTTTTGTTAAATTCGGAGGTAATAATAGTACAACTGAAAAGAAACCTAAAGCACAGTCAGAAGCTACATCAGCTAAGCAGGAAGTTACAATGATAGACGTAACTGGAAGAAAATACGAAGATGCTGAAACTGAATTAAAGAAATTAGGATTAAATGTTGAAGTGTCTGAAAGAAGAGCTGATACTGAAATCGAAGAAGGATGTGTAATAGAATCAGATCCTAAAGCAGGCGAGAAAGTAAAAGCTGGATCTACAGTTAAATTAGTTGTTTGCGAAAAAGAAGAAGTAACAGTACCAAGTGTTATTGGTAAGTCTGAAAGTGATGCATCTAGAATCCTTATGGATGCAGGCTTAGTTGTTGAAAAAAAATATGAATATAGTGATAGTGTACCAGGTGGAAAAGTTATTAGACAAACTCCATCATCAGGTAAAAAAACTCAGAAGAATAATAAAGTTATAATTACTATCAGTCAGGGTGTAGAATCAGTAACAGTACCAAGTGTTGTTGGAATTAGCAAAGATCAAGCGGTAGAAGCATTAAGCGGTCTTGGACTTGATGTTTCAATAAGACAAGAGTATAGTAGTACAGTTTCATCTGGAAATGTTATTTCACAAAGCATACAAGGTGGAAGAAAGAGTCAAAAAGGTGCGGCTATTACAATTGTTGTTAGTATGGGCAAAAAAGAAACTGAACAAAAAACATATACATATTCGTATGATGTTGTATTACAAAAACCAGCAAATGTTTCAAGCGTTACAATTAATTTAAGAGATTATTCGACTGGAAATATTGTTGCAACAGCAAGTAGTAGCAGTTTTACACCAGAAAAAACACACCTTAATTTTTCTAAAAAAGGAATAACTTCTTCTACAGGAACAGGTAAACTAGAAGTAACATGGAAACATACTGATGGAACTACTTCTACAGAAGGTTCATCATCATATGTAACATTTACAAGAGAACAATAGGTGAATGATGCAAGGAAAAATAATAAAAGGAATAGCTGGCTTTTACTACGTTCACGTAGCAGAAGCCGGCTTATATGAATGCAAGGCAAAAGGTGCTTTTAGAAAAGCAAAAATCAAACCATTAGTTGGAGATAACGTTGAAATACAGGTTATTGATGAGGACAAGAAAAAAGGTAACATTGAAAAAATTTTGCCACGACGTAATCAACTAATTAGACCAGCTGTTTCAAATATAGATATGGCATTAGTTATTTTTGCAGCAGCAAAACCAGATCCAAATTTAAATTTATTAGACAGATTTTTAATTATGATGGAATTACAAAATGTTCCAGTTACAATTTGCTTTAATAAAAGTGATTTGGTAGATGAACAAACAAAAAATAATTTATCTCAAATATATGAGTCAGCAGGTTATAAAGTTTTATTTACGAGTGCAAAAAAAGAAGAAAATATAGAGCAAATAAGAGATGTATTAAGAGGTAAAACCTCAACAGTAGCAGGACCTTCAGGTGTTGGAAAATCTTCTACAATAAATCTGCTTCAGGACCATACAATTATGGAAACTGGGGCAATTTCAGAAAAAATTGAAAGAGGAAAAAATACCACAAGACATTCTCAAATCATTCCAATTGAGGAAGATACGTACATAATGGATACCCCTGGGTTTTCATCTATTTATATAACTGAATGTGAAAAAGAAGATTTGTGGAAAGGCTATCCAGAATTTGTAAAATATGAACCACACTGTAAATTCAATGGATGTAGTCATATTAGTGAACCTAATTGTGGAATCAAAGATGCCTTAGCAGAAGGTAAAATTTCACAAAGTCGTTATGATAATTATAAATTGTTGTACGAAGAATTAAAAAATGTAAGAAAATATTAATTAGGCGAGAAAAAGCTCCAAAGCCACCAAGGGCTTAAAAGCTAAAAAGCTTAAAGATGAAAATTAAGTTAAAAAATAGGAGATATTTTAATGAATTATTTAGCACCATCTATTTTATCAGCAGATTTTGCAAAATTAGGAGAACAAATAAAACTTATCGATACAGCAGGAGCACAATACGTTCATTTTGACGTTATGGATGGAAATTTTGTGCCAAACATTTCCTTTGGAGCTCCAATTCTAAAATCAATCAGAAAATATACTCAAAGAAAGATTGACGTACATTTGATGGTTGAAGAGCCAATTCGTTATGTAGAAGATTTTGCAAAAGCAGGAGCTGATATAATTACTGTACATGCTGAAGCGTGTAAGCATTTAGATAGAACAATAGAATGCATTAAAGAACAAGGAGTACTTGCTGGCGTAGCACTTAATCCAGCAACACCTTTATCATCAATTGAATGTATATTATCAAAAGTTGATATGGTTTTAATAATGAGTGTTAATCCAGGTTTTGGAGGCCAAAAACTTATTCCTTACACTATCGAAAAAGTTAGAAAATTAAAACAAATGATTGAAGAAAAAGGATATGATATTGACATCGAAGTTGATGGTGGAATTAATAAAGATAATGTGACAGAAATGTTACAAGCAGGCGCAAATGTCTTTGTAGCAGGAAGTGCAGTTTTTGGTGGTGACATTGAAAAAAATGTACATGCATTTTTAGAAAAGCTAAAATAATGATCTAGAAAGATAATAAAAAGTTAGTAATATAAAAAATAATTTTTTTAAGGAAATTTGGAAGGATAAAAAAATGAAATTTGCTATAGTAACAGGCGGTAAGATAAATGATAAATATGTGAGTGGAATTTTAAAAAATGAGAAGTTTGATCAGATTATTGCGGTTGATTCAGGTTTGGATTTTTTTAAAAGGACTAATATTAAACCAAATGTTATTATAGGAGATTTTGATTCTGTGGATAAAGATTCGAAAAAATATTTTGATTCTAAAGAAAACATCAAATGGATTACTTTAAATCCAGTAAAAGATGATACGGATACAGAACATGCAATTCATTATGCAATTGATAGTGGGGCAAGTTATATAAGCCTTTTTGGCGCTACAGGTGGTAGAATAGACCATTTATTAGCGAATATTTCACTTCTAGGAATAGGTCTTGAAAAAAACATCCCAATCATAATGCAAGACAGTAAAAATAAAGTTTTTATGCTTAAAGATGCAAAAAATTTTAAAATAAAAAATACAAAAGCTAATAATGAGGATAAAAAACATTTTATATCATTGATTCCATACACAGCTGAAGTAAAAAATGTAACCTTATCTGGATTTAAATATCCTTTGCATAATTATAATATGGGAGGATTTAATGCATTAGGAATAAGCAATGAAATTATAGGAGATTTCGGAATTATATCTTTTGACAAAGGAATATTAATTGTTGTAGAGGCAATTGATTAAAAAATCAGCATGCGTTTAGCAGTTGGTAATAGTATCGTCTGATTTTTCGTATAGAAAAAGTAGATGTTTTAGAGTTAAAACGTCGTTAAATGATTATTTAGAGTAATCATGAGCGGCGTTTTTTCGTGCATAAAAAAGAACTATGTAGGGCCGATAACAGTAAAAACTGCCACACTTGTATAATATGAACAAAAAAATAATATAGTTTTTAGTGAAAATTGACGTTGTAGATAAAATGCATAAGTATTAATATAGTATTAGGTTAAACGTTTAAGTAGCAAGCAAAAAAAAAGCTTAGCTACTTTAAATCTACAAAATCATTTAAACGTTTAAACTGAGAAAAAACATACTAGCTATTATAATTGACATGTTATAAAAAATATATAATTGTCAGCTTGGTATTAAAGAACAGTTGAGAGGTAAGAAGGAGGAAATGAGATATGCTTAGAAAAAAAATGACAATGTTTATGTTGGTTGCTGCTATGGGAGTAGGTACATTTGCTTTGACAGGATGTGGAACAGATACAAGCAATGCAAGTGAAGTTGAACAAAAAAAAGATGAAGTAAAGGTAGATTTATACAATGTTGATGGAAAAACTAAAATTGAAACATTAAAAGTTAAATCAGGTGAGAAAATTACACCTAAAGAACCAAAAAAAGATGGATATAAATTTGTGGCATGGTATTTAAATCCAGATCACACAAGAAAGGCTGATTTATCAAGACCTGTTAATGAAAACATGAAATTATATGCAGGACTAGCTAAACAGCAAGAAGATACTAGAACATTTTATATTGTTGGAGATGGAGCTAGTGATGTCTTGAAAGAATCAAATTGGGGAAAAACTACAGGTGATGCACAAAAACTAGAAAAAACAACAGTAAATGGTGACAATGTATATACTATTACAGTTGATTTAAAAGCCGGCGATAAATTCCAATTTGCTTTGAATGGCAATTGGGAAGATCAAAGAGGATTCGGTTATTTAGAAACATCTAAGAAGGATGGAAAAGAATGTTTCAAAAATTCAGGAGCATTAGGTGCTGCATCTACTAAAAAATCAAATATTGAGGTAGTAGAAGATGGAAAATATACATTTACTTTAACAACATATCCAGGTGCTGATTATTATGATACAAAGGATGAGCATTACAAAGAAGATAGTAAAGAGAATTTTAATTTAAATCCATACGATAAAATCACATTTGAACGTGTTGAAGGATAAAAGACACTAAGATGCCATAATAAACAACAATAAAGAAATAAAATAAAAACTAAAATAAAAAACTAACAACCAATTGCACTAGACTAGTACATTGTGCTGGTCTAGTGGATTACGAGCTATAACGGATTTTAAGCAATTATTTAAGACTTCTAATTTTGGGGTTGATAGTTTAGGAATATATAAAATATTATTTTGTTCTCTAAGAGATTTATATAGCACATAGTCAGATACTAATATATTTTTGTTTTTATATTTTTCTAAATCATTAATTGAGTCTACTATTTCTACAGAAGAAAAATGTTCTTGATAGAATAGTATATTATCAAGGTTTGATGAATTAAGAGTAACGAAAGTATAGTCATCATCGACAAATTTTTCAGATGCTTTAGCATGTAATGTATCAAGATTAGAGTTAATCTGGAAAAATAATGGATCGTTTATAATACAATCTAAAGCAAGTAATGGAATAAAGTTTTTATTTCCTAAATTGTAAAAAGATTCCTTACATGTGTTATAGCAGATAATAGCATCAGCTTTATCACATTTTTCACATGAAGAGTCATTAAGTAAGATAACATCATATTTTAATGAATTAAAATATTTAATAAATTCCTTCAAAGTAAACATATTTTCAGCATTCAATAGAATTGAATCTGTTGGAGGAATATATATAGCAATCGTACTATTACGTTTTGCGGCAAGCGCTTGAGCTGCTTGATTTGGAGAATAGTCAAGAAGGTTAATAATTTGTAAAACTTTTTGTCTTGTTTCAGGTGATATTTTTACATCTGTTCGATTATTGACAACATATGAAACAGTGGCAGTTGATACACCAGCTTCACGAGCAACATCTTTGATTGTGATTTTATTTTTTGACATAATTGCCTCCTATAAGTAGTTTAATCGTTTCAATTACTATTATTAAAAAATATTATTAAAATGTCAATATTGAATATTAATAATAATAAACACAAAAAACACAATACAAAAAAACACAACACAAAAAACACAACACAAATAACACAACACAAAAAAACTACAACACAAAAAAACACAACACAAATAATCAACACAGAATAACCAAACACAAAATAAAAAACAACAGAAAAAAGAAGGGAAAATAACAATGAACCAATTTGCAATATTACATATGTCTGATTCAAAGTACTGCTATGCGGTAAATAAAGATGAAATAGTTATACGTTTACGAACCTCAAAGGAAGATGAATTAGACGTTTTTCTTCTCTATGGACCAAAATACGAGTTCCAGAGTAAAAGATATAAGGCTAAAATGAAAGTTAAATACGAGGATAAATTGTATAGATATTATGAGAAAAGGATAAAATTATCTGATTTGAGACTAGCATATATTTTTGAAATTTATGAAAATGGCGAAAGATTTTATTTTTGCGAAGATGGAATCGTGGTAGATTATGATTTTGAAAATGCATTTTATAATTTTTACCAAATGCCATATATAAATGAAAATGACAGAATAAAAGTGGTAGAATGGATGCAGGGTGCTGTTTTTTATCAGATTTTTGTTGATAGATTTAACATGGGAAACCTAAAAAAAGATAAATCTTATATTGATATGAAATGGGGAGATAAACCAACTCCTAAAAATTTTGCAGGAGGTGATATAAGAGGTATAATTGATAAGTTAGATTATCTAGAGAATTTGGGAATAACGGCAATTTATTTAACACCGATATTTCTTTCAATTTCAAATCATAAGTATGACATTATTGATTATAAAAAAATTGATCCAATGTTTGGAGATATAGAAGATTTAAAAGAGCTTGTTCACAAAGCACATGAAAAAAATATTCATATAGTTTTAGATGCTGTATTTAATCACTGCAGTATGAATCTTTATCAGTTTCAAGATGTAATCGAAAAGGGGAAAAAATCAAAATATTATGATTGGTTTATAATTGATGGAGATTTTCCAGAACCGGAAAAAGGAAATTATGAATGTTTTGCTTCTTGTAACTATATGCCAAAATTAAACACAGCAAATTTGCAGGTGCAAGAGTTTTTGCTAGATATCGCAGTATATTGGATTAGAGAATGTGATATTGATGGTTGGAGATTAGATGTTTCTGATGAAGTGTCACACGATTTTTGGAGACAATTTAGAAAAGCTGTAAAAAAAGAAAAAGAAAATTGCGTAATAATTGGAGAAAATTGGCATGATGCATATGCATATTTAATGGGAGACCAGTATGATAGCATTATGAATTATGCATTTACTAAAGCATGTTTAGACTACTTAGCAAAAGATAAATTAGATGCTAAGGGAATGGCGAATAAATTGAATGAAATCTTAATGAGAAATAATAGTCTTATAAATTCAATGATGCTAAACTTAATTGATTCCCATGATACGTTTAGATTTTTTACAGAAGTAAAATGTAATAAGAAAAAACAATTATGCGCGTTAGCACTATCTGTATTTTTCCCAGGTGCAGTTTGTGTATATTATGGAACTGAAATATGCATGGAAGGAGGATATGATCCAGATTCAAGACGTTGTTTTGACTGGAATGAAGAAAATTGGGATAAAGAATTTTTAGAAAAATTTAAAGCATTATTAAAACTAAAAAAATTTGAGGAAATTAGGTTTGGAACAGTTAAAATATATGAAAAAAACTGTTTGCTCATCGTAGAAAGAATATATAAAAATAACAAAATTAGATTAGAAATTAATATGGAGAACAAGGTAATAAATGGAATTGAACCATTTAATTATAGAGTTTTAAGAAAGGGTGATTATAATGAAGAAAAAAGTAGTTGCTATAATGCTTCTTAGTTCAATGATGCTTTCATTAGTAGGTTGTTCTAAAGATAATGCGGAGGCAAATAACAAAAAAACAAGTGGGGCAGCAGTATTTGATGGAAAATTAGAAAAGAATGTGACAATACATGTCTTAGAAAATGATACTGCTATAGATAAAGGATACTTCAAAAAATTGATTGATGCTTTCAATAAGGAATATAAATCAAAAGGAATAAAAGCAGTAGATGCTAATATGGATCAATATTCTGATTTGACTAAAGATGGACCTTATGGATATGGCCCAGATGTCATTTATCAGGCAAACGATGTTATCATGAAATATGTAAAAGGTAAACATGTTTTACCTTTACCAGTTGAAGAAATAGAAGGCTATAAAGAAATTCCAAGTTCAGCTTGGAAAGCATATGAAACCAAAATGGATGGTAAGACTTACACATGTGGAATACCAGTAAATGTTCAAGCACCAATGTTGTATTATAGAAAAGATTTATTACCAGCCGATTGGAAAGAAAAATGGGATGATAATAAAAATAATGTACCAGATATGCTTGAAACATGGCAAAGCATGTATAAGTTTTCTATACAACGTCATAAAGAAGATGCATCTAAGTATGGTTATATGAAATCAATAAGTGATATGTATTTTTCAAGTGGTTTCTTATTCTCATATGGCGGATATGTGTTTGGAAAAAATAATACAGATCCTTCTGATATAGGTTTAAATGCTAAGGATTCTGCAAAAGGAGCAAGTGTTTTAAATCAATTAGCATCTGTTATGAGTGAAGATTGTATAGATGATACAATAACAACTAATGCGTATAGCAAATTAGCTGATGGAACATATTTTGCAACATTGTCTACACCAGATATGTATTCAACATTTTTATCAGAATTAGAAAAATCTTATACAGGAATTTCAAAAAATGAAGCTGAGAAAAAAGCAAAAGAAAATCTAGTTATGACAACATTGCCAACATTACCAAAATCAGGTGATTTGACAGATAATAGCAAAAATGAAATTCCAACAAAAACAATGGGTGGTGTCAATGCTTATGCAATTAGTTCATACACAAAAGCACCTAATGCAAGTTTGTTGTTTGTTAAATTTGCAACAAAATTTAAAATGCTAAAAACTAGAGCAGATATGTTAGGTATTGCACCTGCAAGAAAAGATGTAGCAAAATCGGTAGGTGGAACATCTGAAAAAATTTATGAGAATCTTGATAAGAACAATATAGTATTGATGCCATCAGTGACATCTGTTTCTCAAATATGGACACCAAGTCAGACATTTTTGATTGATATTGCCAAAGATCCTTATAGAAAAGATGCAGAAAAAAAATATAAGGATATAAACGATTATTCTAAAGGATTAGATGAAATGTGTAAGCAAATTGATGAGGCAATTAAAACACTCAAATAACAGGGGGATAAGATGGATAACATTGTTAAAAAGAATAGGAAACGTTTGAAATATAAAGACAGTGAAAGAACAAAGTGTATTAATAATGCACAACAAGATAGCATGGTTCATAAAAAAAGATTTACTGATTTTTGGAAAAATTCATCATTATCTGTAAAAGCCTCTTTTTTAATAATGGGATTAGCTCATTTAAGATACAAATGTTTTTATAAGGCAATTTGTTATTTCCTTATAGAAGTATCAATGATTTTATACATGTTAATTAGAGGAATAGATGATGTGATTGGCTTCTTTACATTAGGCACTGTAAAGGCAGATGCTTGGGCTAGAGTAAAGGGAGATGATTCAATTGTCATGTTACTAATGGGTATTTTTTCACTCATTGTAATCTCTCTTTTCATCTATTTTTACGTGCAATGTATACGAAGTTCGTATGAGATGCAACTAGATTTTGAAAAAGGAATCAAATGTAAAACATTTAAGGAAAATGTGGCAGAATATTTAGATAAGAAATTTTATAAATTAGCATTATCCTCTCCAATTGTTGGAGTATGTATATTTAATGTATTGCCTATTGTTTTTATGATTTTAATTGCATTTACTAATTATGGTGGAACTATAGTTCCGCCTGAATTAGTAGATTGGGTTGGACTAAAGAATTTTCAAAAACTAATAGTATTATCAAAATTTGGTCCAACATTCATGAAAATTTTAAGATGGAATCTTGTATGGGCAGTTATTTCAACAACACTTAATTATTTTGTTGGTATTGGCTTAGCGATGCTTTTGAATAAGAAATGTGTAAAAGGTAAAGCTATTTGGAGAGCATTTCCAGTACTTGCATATGCCATTCCAGGTTTTATAACATTACTTGCCTTTAAATTTATGTTTTCTTACGGCGGACCTATTAACCAAATTATTGTTGCGCATGGTGGTAAGGCTATTGGATTTTTAGATTTAGATGCTAGATCAACATCAAGAATTATAGGTTTGTTAGTTAACTGTTGGATTAGCGTTCCTTCGATTATGCTTTTGGCAACAGGACATTTATCTAATATCGATAAAACATTATATGAAGCTGCAAAAATAGATGGTGCAGGAAAATTTGCAAGCTTTAGAAAAATAACAATGCCATATATGTTATTTGCTACAATGCCAGTTTTATTGTCTCAATTCGTAGGAAATTTTAACAACTTTGGTATTTTTTACTTCCTAAGAGGAGGACTTTATAATAAGGGATATTTCTTAGCAAGTGATACAGATTTGTTGATTAATTGGTTATATAATCTATCAATAGATAACAATTATTATAGCATTGGAGCGGCTATTAGTTTGATAATCTTTATGATTACATCAGCAATTTCATTGTTTATTTATGTAAAATCGCCATCATATAGAGAGGAGGATACCTTCCAATAATGCTTAAAAGAGATAAATTAGATACAGTAATTACATATATGCTTTTGATTTTGGTTGCAATTATTTTCTTATTTCCATGTTTATATTTAATATTAGCTTCATTTTCAAAATCAGGTAGCATATATTCGTTTAAGGGATTTTTCCCAAAATCATACAGTTTACAGACATTTGTTAAATTATTTACAGATACAAGAATGTATAACTATCCAAGATGGTTTATGAATTCATTGTTTGTAGCAACAGGAAGTTGTATATTAGGCACATTTTTAACGATTTTAACAGCGTACACAATGTCTAGATTTGATTTTAAAGGAAGAAAAACCATTATGAAATCAACAATGGTGTTAGGAATGTTTCCATCTTTCATGGGAATGATAGCGGTTTATTTGTTGATGACACAGTTCGGTTTGATTAACCACCTTTGGGGCTTGATTTTAATTTATGCAGCAGGCGCACCTATGGGATATCTTACACAGAAAGGATTTTTTGATACTATTCCTAAGGCAATTGATGAAGCTGCAAAAATAGATGGAGCAACAAATTTTCAGATTTTTACAAAGATTAATCTTCCATTATCAAAACCAATAATAGTTTACACAGCACTTACTGCCTTTACATGGCCATGGAGTGATTTTATATTACCAAAGCTCTTGTTAAAAGAAAAAAATTTATATACAGTTGCAGTTGGTCTAATGAGTTTAGATGAAACACAATTTGCACGATTTGCAGCTGGAAGCGTTTTCATCGCATTACCAATAGTAATTTTGTATTTTTGTTTGGTAAAGAATATGGTTGAAGGTATTTCAGAAGGCGCAATTAAGGGCTAGAGTGAAGCGTAAGAGCGAGTATATTTAACAGAAGGGATGTGGAAAGAAAGGAAAGAGAAAGTTAACTAGGAATTTCATATATGGGATAAATTAGAAAATCATATGCGAGATAACATGAGAAAGTTATATAAAGTTAGAAAATGGTTACATTATATAGGAGAACGTAGAAATGAAAAAAAGAAGAATAATAATTGGTGGTCTATTATTAATGCTAACGATGAATGTTTATAATTCATCTTCATTTGAGGTTAAAGCGGCTAAAGAGATAAACACAAATACAACTAAAAAAATCGAAGATACATCTGTCGAGAATAAAGCTGATTTTTCAACAGATGTAATTTATCAAATAGTCACAGATAGATTTGTGGATGGAGATAAATCAAATAATCCAACAGGAGATATTTTTGATAAATCAAATAACAGAAAATATCATGGAGGTGACTGGGCTGGAATCACTCAAAAAATTGAAGATGGATATTTTACAAATATGGGAATAAGTGCCCTTTGGATTTCATCACCAGTAGAAAATATAATGACAATTGATCCAAGCAACCAGTCAGCTTCATATCATGGATATTGGGGCAAAGATTTTTTTAGAACAAATCAAGCATTTGGAACTTTTAATGATTTTAAAAAATTAGTTCAAACGGCTCACAGTAAAAACATTAAAATTGTAATCGATTTTGCACCAAATCATACATCAACTGCCGAATTGAAAGGAGTTACATTTCCAGAAGACGGAGCATTATACAGAGATGGCAAATTGGTTGGTAAATTTTCTAATGATAAAGAAGGCCTATTCAATCATGAAAGTTGGACAGATTATTCGAGCTTAGAAAATGGAATATATCATAGTATGTATGGATTGGCTGATTTAAATCATATGAATCAAAAAGTTGATACATATATGAAGGATGCTATTAATAAATGGCTTGATTTAGGAGTTGACGGAATCCGAGTAGATGCAGTAAAACATATGCAGCAGGGATGGCAAACAAATTGGCTAAGTTCGATATATGAAAAACATAATGTTTTTGTTTTTGGGGAATGGTTCAACGGAGGCACTCAAAATGATGCTGAAATGACTAATTTTGCAAATTCAAGTGGAATGAGTTTGTTGGATTTTAGATATGCAAATGCAATTCGAAATACAATTGGAAATAAATCATCAAGTATGAAACAGTTGTATCAGGTTATGGCTGATACGGAAGCTGATTATAGTGAAGTAAAAGATCAAGTAACATTCATTGATAATCATGATATGAGCAGATTTATGAGTTATAGTAAAAATAATGCAGAAGCTGTTAATCAGGCATATGTTGCGCTTTTAACTTCAAGGGGAGTCCCAACAATTTATTATGGTTCAGAACAATATATGAAAGGTGAATCTGACCCTGACAATAGAGCAGATATGAATTCTTTTAACAGAAATAGTAAAGCTTATCAGATAATTGGTAAACTTGCAAAATTAAGAAAGAAAAATTCTGCTTTAGCCTATGGAAATAGTAAAGAGAGATGGGTTAATGATGATGTAATTGTTTTTGAACGAAAATTTGGAAATAGTGTTGTGATGACTGCAATAAACAGAAATGAAAATCGTTCATATGACATAAATGGTTTATTTACAGACTTGCCAAAAGGGAAATACAATGATGAGTTAGGTGGAATTTTAAAAGGTAAACCAATTGAGGTCAATGAAAAAGGTGAAGTAAAAGGTCTCACATTAGGCGGTGGAGAATGTAGCGTATGGTCTTATGAGGATAATACTTCAAATAACGATGGTTTAGACAGTAAAGGCACAGACAACAGGGCTTCAAGCAAAAATAGTCTAAGCAGTAACGGCATAGACAATAAAGTTTCAAATAATGGGACAGTTAACATCGGCAATGTTGGACCATATGTAGGAATTCCAGGAAACAAAATAACAGTGGTTGGTAAAGGTTTTGGTAAAAACTCAGGTAATGTTTATGTTGGAAAGGAAAATGCAAAAATTGTAGATTGGTCTGATTCATGCATTAATATTCAAGTGCCTAATATTGAAGGTGGAGAATATGATGTGACAGTAAAAAAATCTACAGGGGAACTTGCAAAATATAAATCATTTAGAGTTCTTTCTTCAAAACAAGTAGCGACAAGATTTTTTGTAAACAATGCACAAACACAATATGGGTATTCTGTATATCTAGTTGGTAATGTGGAAGAATTAGGAAAATGGAATGTTAACAAAGCAGTTGGTCCATTTTTTAATAACACAGGCTCAATAGCAACTTATCCAACTTGGTTTTATGATATTAGTTTACCAGCCGGTAAAAAAATAGAGTACAAATACATAATGAAAGACTCTGCCGGAAATGTCATATGGGAAAGCGGAATGAATCATGAGTACACACCAGTAAAACAAGGAACAGGTGTTGTTGTAAATGATTGGCAAAGATAAAGAGTAAGAAAGACTAGTAAGCAAGTAAATTCGATAACAAGGCCTAGAAATACAGATTTGTATATTCTAGGTCTTGTTGCATTCTATCTAGAATTATAGACGACATCTCATTTTACCTGGAATTAAAGACTATACGTTAAAATGATAGAAATATAAGAGTCAATCCAGAAAGCTAAAAGATTCCCAATGATCAACTTATTTAGATTATCTTGAAAGAGAAAATAGGAGTGTGCTATACTGATATAAATTAATCAATATATCATCAATATATCGAAATAAAGATTAATATATTAAAACAAGGTATCGAATATATTGGAATAAAAATTAATATATTGAAATAAACATCGAATAGATCAAAAATGAATTTGGAGGATAAAATGGATTTTATATATGTAGCACTTGGTGGTGCAATTGGTGCATTAGGAAGATTTGCAATTAGTCAATTATCTATTAAGACACAGTTTCCAGTGTTGACGTTGATAACAAATCTTATTGGGGCACTTTTGATAGGATTTGTAGTTGGATTTATTGGTGAAAAAGATGATACATCTAAAAAAATATCACTTTTCTTGAAAACAGGAGTATGTGGTGGATTTACCACGTTTTCAACCTTTTCGCTCGAAACAGTTAATTTGTTAGAAAAGAAGGAGTATTTTCTAGGAGGATGCTATATAGTTTTTAGTGTTTTGGGATGTGTTGTAGGAGTATATGCTGGAAATAAAATAGCAATGTATTCCCGAAGATAAAATTTTTGTTACTATTAAAAATAGATTGTGTGCGACCAATTAGTGAAATAATGGATAATAAGTTTGGTTATGAAGTGCATAGTGTAATGACAAGTTGTATTCATAGGAGGAGACAAGATGCTAGACAACAAGGGATTTGATTTATGGGCAGATGGATATGATGAGGCTGTAGGACTTTCAGAAGAGGAAAACAGTTACCCATTTGCGGGATATAAGAATGTTTTAAGTGGTATTTTTCAAGAGATTATGACTAAGCCAAATGCTAAGGTCTTAGATATTGGATTTGGTACGGGCACTCTCACAACGAAGTTGTATGAGAATGGTTGTGATGTATACGGACAGGACTTTTCTCAGAGAATGATTGAACTTGCAAAAGAAAAAATGCCAAATGCCAAATTATTTCAAGGTGATTTTTCAAAGGGATTAGCTTTAGAATTAAGAGAGGGTAAGTATGATTTTATCATTGGAACTTATTCATTGCATCATCTTACAGATGAGAAAAAGATATCCTTTTTTAATGAGTTGTTAAATAAGTTAAATGAAGGTGGAAAGCTACTAATTGGTGATGTGGCTTTTAGTTCTAGAGCAGAGCTTGAAAAATGCAGAAAGGAAGCAGAAGATAAATGGGATGATGATGAAATTTATTTTGTGTTAGACGAACTAGTAAAATCATTTCCTAATGTAACATTTAAGCAAAAATCATATTGTTCAGGAATAATATCTATAAAAAAATAATATTTGGAAAAAATAATTATGTAACTTAAAGTTTACGTGTGAGGTATGAGCTATGAAAATTTTAATAATAAATGGGCAGAATCATCATGGGTCGACTTACCATATTGGAAAAGAGTTGGCGGACAAAATTGGTGGTGAAACAAAGGAGTTTTTTCTTCCAAAAGATTTTGGAGAATTTTGTTTAGGATGTACAAATTGTTTTATGAAAGGCGAAGAGTATTGCATACATTATGAAAAACTAAAGCCAATCGTTGATGCTCTTGATGATGCTGATGTTATAATTCTTACAAGTCCTGTATATGTTATGCATTCAACTGGCTCAATGAAAGCGTTTTTGGATCATCTGGGTTATCGCTGGATGGTACATAGACCGGAGCAAAAGATGTTTAAAAAGCAGGGTGTTTGCATAAGTACTGCAGCAGGAGCAGGAATGAAGTCTACCAATAAGGATATGTCAGACAGTCTTTTTAATTGGGGAATTTCAAAGATATACAAATATGGAATGGCCGTAGCAGCTACTGGTTGGGAGGATGTCTCTGAAAAGAAGTTGGCTAAGATTCATAAGAAAACGGATAAACTTGCAGCAGCCATAAAAAAGAATCATGGTAAAGTGAAGCCGGGAATTAAATTAAAAGGCTGGTTTATGTTATGCCGAATGATACAAAAAAATGGATTTAATCCTAAGGATATGGAATATTGGAGGCAAAAAGGTTGGACAGAGGGGAATCGTCCTTGGAAGTAGCTTGTGACGAGGAAACTTGAGGATGGACATATGAATTTAGAAAGAACTTGAGATGAATTGATTTTTTTGGGAAAAAATCAAATGTTGTTGTTATGGAGAAGGTGTTGTGGAATACATGTGGAGGGTTGCAGATATTGTTTGAATAATTTAATGATAGTTGGGTTATTGACACAAGAAAAAAGCCATAGAAAGGAGAAGACGATGGCAGATGTTTTAGAAATTAGTCAGAATGATGTCCAAGAGGAAAACGCTAAGATTGCAAAGGTAGGAAATTTTATTAATGATAAAAAAATAAAATTAAAAGACAAAGTTTCAAACATTGAAATAGCAAAAGAAATGAGTGAATTAGTGGATGTAGCTCAAAAGGTACAAAAAACCTTGAAAAATTCAATCGTCAATGAAGCAGAAAATATAAAATCATTAGGATTAGAGTATAAAGATATAGATTTTGTACAAGCAAAGGAGATGGAAAACTAAATTGGATGCAGCAATAGATAATCTTTATGAAGAAAAGATTGAATTAGAAAGGCAAGAGGAAGAAATCTATTATCAAATAGAACAAATAAAAAAAATCGGTGATGAGCAGTACGAAAATTGGAGCGATATTTCAAAATCAATAAGTAATGAAATTGATGAACTAGAATTCGATGATACACAAATGCTGTACATTTTAGAAGATAGAGAGGAGAATGCATTTAAGACAAGAAGAGATATCGAGTATTCGCTAGAAAATGCAATTGAAGCTTTACGGCATAAAGTAAGAAGAGTACAAGAAGATATAAATGAGAAT
>NZ_FOGW01000004.1:0-200107 GCF_900111325.1 Lachnobacterium bovis | reverse complement strand
CTTTATGAAGAAAAGATTGAATTAGAAAGGCAAGAGGAAGAAATCTATTATCAAATAGAACAAATAAAAAAAATCGATGATGAACAGTACGAAAATTGGAGCGATATTTCAAAATCAATAAGTAATGAAATTGATGAACTAGAATTCGATGACACACAAATGCTGTACATTTTAGAAGATAGAGAGGAGAATGCATTTAAGACAAGAAGAGATATCGAGTATTCGCTAGAAAATGCAATTGAAGCTTTACGGCATAAAGTAAGAAGAGTACAAGAAGATATAAATGAGAATAAGAAAAAAATAGCAATGAGTTTAGAGGAGAAAGAAAAAAACTATGCCGGGGAATAATATCATAATTGATAGAAATGCATTGATTGCAGATTGTAAAAGTATAATCAATAGATTTGAAGAAGAACAAGAAAACTTCAATAAAATAATAAAAAGTTTTGAGAATTTTAACAATGCAGATAAGCTAAAAAGTGATGCATATAAAAATTTAAGTAATCACTTAAAAGATTATAATCTATTGCTGAAATCTTTAGTAAACGCAAATTTATTAGATGTGAAATGTTGTGAAGAAATAATAACAAAGCTAAATTCTTTAGCTGATGGTGCACCTAGTAAATTAGATTATGATAAAATGGGTGACAAATTGAAAAGCTTAAAGAAGGAGCGTGATAGTTTAGAAGAAAAACGAAACAAAGAAATAAAAGAACATGAAAGCATGGAGATGGTATCGCCAATATATATTACGCAGAGTAAATTTATGGATGTTACTCAAAATCCTCTTACGGATGGATATAAGTATCAAATAGGTTCAATAGATGAACAGATGAAGTTGTTAAAAGAGCGCCGAAAATTTTGCGAAGAAGTGTCAAAAGTAGAAGGCGTTTTCGATAGTAACAATAACTTGAGAAAAACAATTATTTTTTCATTTGAGGAGATGCAGAAAAGTTTTAAAGATGGTAAATATAATTATGTTCTTAGTAAGATATTTATACGTGATTTAAAAAAGTATAATACAGTAGTAGAAAAAAACTATTCAGGTGGTATAATAAAAGAATCAACTCAAGCAGATATAAACTGTTGGATAAAAGTAGACTACAAAATGAGTGATTCAGATAGAAAAAAAGCTCAAAAGATAGTAGATAAATATCAGGCTAAATTTAAAAAGAAGTATAATGTATTACCAGAACAAAGCGCACATGGTGTAAATATTGTTAGGACTTTGATTTGGGCTAAAATGTCATACGAAGAAAAGTTAGAGTATGAGTATTGTATGGCTTTAAAGCAGAAACTTAGTATGAATAATAAGGCATATGCGGCATGTTATGGATTAATAAATTCAATCCCATTTTTACCAGAAATGAATAACTTGACATATAGCTTATTGATGGGTAAAAAAGATCCAAAAGTATATGCAGACTCCCCAGAAGGAAGACTAAAAAATGCAGATATCCAATCGGATGGTTGGTGTACTAAAGGTGAGGTAATAGGCGATATAGCACAATTTGTAGCGCCATTTGCGTGGGCCAAGTTATCAAAAGCAGGCGAATGCGTAAAGGTTGTTAAAGTTGCATCAGAAGGTGAAAAAAGTGTAGCATTAGCAGAAGAGGGAATCGGAGCAGCATCAAAAGTAGAGAAGACAGCAAAGGTGACTTCAAAGTTAGAAAAGACCGCAGAAGTAACATCAAAAGCAGGCAAGATAACTAAGGGTGCATCAAAGGTAGATAAGGCTGCAGAAGTAACATCAAAAGCAGGCAAAATAACAGAGGGTGGAAGTGGAACCAAGCACTATTTACATAGACCATATATAAGAAAAGGAACAATAGATGGTGTTAACGCTAATACTAAAGTAAATTATAAAACAGGGCTGATTTATGACAGTATAAGTGGAAAATGGGTTGACCCAGCTAATGTTGAATTGGGGCACCGACAAGGTTATGAGTTTTGGCGAATGAGAGATTGGGCTGAAGCTCATGGAATGACACAAGCAGAGTTTAATGACTTTATGAATAATTCGGATTTTTATGCCTGGCAAGACATTACAAGTAATAGAAGTCACGCTTTTGAGCAACATTAAAATGATTTAGAAAGAAGAGGTACATAATATGAAGGACAGATTTAATAGAGATGAAATGTTTTATAGAATTGCAGATATAAATATTCCTATGAAAGAAAAAAAAGATGATGTTTTAGAAGCGATGAAACATATAAATAATCCTAACTTTCAAGATTTAAATGGAACATCATATTTACATATGGCATGTCAAGCTCATTGTGTTGAGGCTATAGAGATTTTGTTAGTATTAGGGGCAAATCCAAATATAAATGATAATAGGGGATTTTCACCTATAACATCTGCTCTTGGTAGTATAAATAATAATAATGGTGCGATATTAAATCTGATGTTGCAATATGGATTGGATTTAAAGAAGATGGAGGGGAATCAGACATTAAAAGAATGGATAGAAATGTTTGATGATGAAGAATTAAATGAAATAATAAGAAAAACTGAGAAATAGTATTTAATGAACGTCAATACTTTAGCACAACCAATCCCTCCCATCAAATCCAACCACCATCCCGAACCCGAATCGCCTCTCAGCTACGCTGATGTCAGTCGATGAAGGTGAGGGAGGCGAGTTACGGTAGTAACGAGCAAGAAATAGCATTTTTAGCCCCAGTTGGGAATACTTAAGTAAAACTGAATAATGAATCTTCAGTTTAGTTCCATTAAGCTGATATGAGAGCACTCTTAACAAAATTGTTTTGTTAGGAGTGTTTTGCTTATGACCAAAATTCATTTTATTAACTCGACTCAGCTTTATATCGCTCAGAATGCCGAGGTATCGCTTAAGTTAGCAGGTAACACTGCACAGGTAACTTTTACTGCTGGTAAAAACAGAAAGTGTCCAATTAAAAATCTATCAAAGAATGAGTTTGTGGATTTATCGACAGGCAAGGTGAAGAAACGTCGACATTCAGAGAATCGTTTTCAGTCACCGAAAAGTGTTCGGAAAAGTATCAATTGAAAATTTAGATGATGATTATGCATCTAAAATGGGAAAAAGTGCAGTTGCATTTATACCAGATGGAGCATTTGATTATCCATTAATAAAGGAATTGCAGCAATATTTGATTCAGTATCTGGAATGACACTTGGAACATTTGTAGGTGGAAAGTTTGTAGAAAGTTTCAGTACACCAGAAGTTACTATATCAAGGTAAGGTATCATACAAAGGAAAGATACTTAAATTCGAAGGATTTAAAAATATAGATACTGGAGAAATTGAAAATGCTTATCCAGTACTAGAATGGAGTGTTAAGAAAAAATGATTATGATGATCCGTATGATGAATTTTATTTTGGAGAAAATGTAATCCAATTTTTTTCGGGACCAGATTATGATTATTATATTGATATCATCGGCTACGAAGAATTCTACAAATATCTTGTTCTAGCATGTGAGTTTTATGTAGAACGTCGTCATCCAGAGCATAAGGAAATCGTAGAGCAGAAGCTTAAAGAGATAAGAGAAGCATATGGTTTGGAGTAGTTTAATTTTTTACAAAATATAAGCAAACTATTTTCTCAATCTTTCAGAACTAGATATTTATAGATATAAATTGTAATCTCGTTTTTATTCTATTTTTCATTTAATTCATACATTGTCAGATACTTCTGTATCTGTGGAACATCATTAAACATTAGTATGTCGATAATTGAGAGATAGTTTACAAAATCATTATCAAACTGTTTATATTTAATTTTGTTCATCATCGCATCAAGAAAAAATAATTTCAGTGATTCATTATCAAATTTTTCATGTGAATAAAGAGCTCGTCCATTGGATGGATTGATATAAGTGTCACCACCTAAACTCTTGCATATAGCAATTATCTTGTCTTGATTCTTAAATTCAGGATTTTTTTCAATTAATGATGATTTATATATAGGTGTATCAATTTCTAGATACTGTTTTATAACTTCAATGCTGAATGCAATATAGTCTGTCAAATCATTTGTATTATTCATTACAATATCTTCAATAAGTTTGTATGCATCACTAAAAAAAGGGGCTTTTTGATAAGAAAATTTTATTTTGTCCAAAAATTTCTTTTTTTCATTAAGCCCGAAATTAAGTTTAGTATTTAAAATTAACCTATTTTGAGATGGCCTTGATATTGGTATTGTAAATCTATTTGGTTGCCCATTTATTAATATATTATTACGATTGATATATCCTCTTGTAATATAATTAACATCATCAAGTATAACGTATTTATCAACAGCATATAGCAACTGCCAATATCCAATGTATGGAAATAAATATGGCTGCATAACACCAATTTTCATCTTTATACCTCCAGCATAAATAAAAAAGTTTATTTTTTGTGATAATCGATGATATAATAAAAATAATTCTATATTTATTTCGGCAACATATGAAAATAAAAAACGAGAAGGGGAAAAATGGTGGACTTAGCAGTAAACATTGACAGAAAAAAAGATAACAAACAGTCATGTAAAATGAGGCTTGCTATGGCGATGAAAGAATGTATGAAAACTACATCAGTGGATAACATAACTGTAAAACAAATAGTTAAAGAATGTGGTTTATCAAGGCAAACATTTTATAGACATTTCATAGACAAGTACGATCTCATAAATTGGTATTTTGATTTGCTTCTTGAGCAGTCTTTTAAGGAAATGGGAGATGGAGAGACAATTCGAGAAGGACTAGTAAAAAAATTTACATATATAAGGGAAGAGAGTTTGTTTTTTACAATGGCCTTTAAAGTTGATCAGCAAAATAATTTAAAGGAACATGATTTTATAATGATATATGAATTTTACTGTAGATTGATAAGGGAAAAAACAAATGCTATACCTGATGAAAGAATAAGAAAAATACTAGAAATGTATTGTAGTTCATCAATATATATGACAGTAAAGTGGGTTTTAAAAGGAATGAAGGAATCAGAAAGTGAATTAGCTGATTTAATGATTGGTGCAATGCCAAGGGAGATATATGATTTATATGTAAAATTAGAAATATTGTAATTATATTTTTAAAAAAATATTTCAAACGATATTTCAATAAGAACTTAAAATATAGCAAAAAACATTTAAAAGATAAGAAAAGTTACACAAGTTTGAAAGTGTAACTTTTTTTTATGCCTTAAGAATGCTACATTATAGGTGTAAGGAAATTGACTGTGTAACATAAACACAGAGGAAAAGGTAATATAAAAATGTAAAGGAGAATTGATATGGCAAATAGAATGTCACTTAATGGAACATCTTATCATGGAGCTGGGGCAATTTCAGAAATTGTAAATGAAATAAATAATTATGGATTTAAAAAAGCTTTTGTAGCATCGGATCCTGATCTTATAAAATTTGGAGTAACTAAAAAGGTTACAGATTTATTAGATGAAGCTGGTATACCTTATGAAATATATTCAGATATTAAGCCAAATCCAACAATAGAAAATGTAAAAAATGGTGTTGAAGCATTCAAAAAATCTAATGCTGATTGTATAGTTGCAATTGGTGGAGGATCTTCAATGGATACTTCAAAAGCAATTGGTATAATTATTAATAATCCAGAATTTGAAGATGTAAGATCACTTGAAGGTGTTGCACCTACTAAAAATCCATGCGTACCTATTATTGCAGTTCCTACAACAGCTGGTACTGCAGCAGAGGTTACTATCAATTATGTAATTACTGATGTTGAAAAAGAAAGAAAATTTGTATGTGTAGATCCACATGATATGCCAATAGTAGCAGTTGTAGATCCAGAAATGATGGCTTCAATGCCAAAAGGACTTACAGCATCAACAGGTATGGATGCCTTGACACATGCAATTGAAGGATATACAACAAAAGCAGCATGGGAAATGACAGATATGTTCCACTTAGAAGCTATTCGTCTTATTTCTAAAAATCTTCGTGGTGCTGTTGAAAATACAAAAGAAGGACGCGAAGGAATGGCACTTGGACAATATATAGCTGGAATGGGATTTTCAAATGTAGGTCTTGGAATTGATCATGCAATGGCACATACTCTCTCAGCACATTATGACACACCTCATGGTGTTGCGTGTGCTATGTTCTTGCCAATATCTATGGAATTTAACCGAGAGTATACAGGTGAAAGACTTAGAGAAGTTGCTAGAGCAATGGGAGTAGAAGGGGTAGACAATATGTCTCAGGAAGAGTATCGTGATGCAGCAATAGAAGCAGTTAAGAAACTTTCTTCAGATGTAGGTATTCCTACTACACTTGATAAAATTAAAGAAGAAGATTTAAATCAACTTGCAGAAGATGCATTGAATGATGCTTGTTATCCTGGAAACCCAAGAGAGGCAACCAAAGAGCAAGTAATAGAAATGTTCCGTATGTTAATGGTAAAATAATACAACAAAAAATATAACCAAAATTAAATAACACAACAAAAATCAATATAACCAAAATAAAACAATACAATAACATAATATAACTTAACAATATATATTTAATAAAGGAGAATCTCGTATGAAAGTGGGGTTCTCTTTTGCTATAATATTAAAGATAACGTTAGGACTAAATTTAAATTAAATAAAGATTTTTTCAAAATAGTAAAGGAGGTGCATTATGATAATTTCTACAGTTTTCCAGAAGCAAAATAAGAAAGCTGGATTGATTATCAAATGCAATTAGATTTATGGTAAATTATTAATAATAAAAATAAATTCTCCGATGAATTCAATAGAGTAGTTTTTTTGAAAAAAATATTTATAAATTTTTATCAAAGGAAATATAAAAATGTGAATGATTGCAAATTTATAGGAGGTATTATATGAACGTAAATTCTATTAATTCGCAAACAAATAGGTATTATAGAACGAAAGATATCTCAAAGAAAGAGAAAGTACTAACGAATAAGGATAGATTTTCATACATGTTAGAAAATATGCGTAAATTTAGATCTCCAAATTATGAAAGACCACCTAAACAAGTAGAAGATGATGAACAAATGACAATAACAAGACTAGTACTTTCTGATGGTTCAGTTCTTACAATTGTTACAAAAGGAAAGGAAATAATTTCAAGGACAAAATCTCCGGCCATTCGTAAAGAAGCAAATGTTAAAGTAATGTCAACGCAAACTCAAGAAATAACATCAACGCAAACTCAAGAAATAACATCAGCGCAAACTCAAGAATATACAGACTTCACAAATCCCGTGTAAGATGCTAAAATCTATAGTTATTCTAGAGAGTTATTTAAAAAATGGAGAATAAAATCTAGAAAATAATAACTAGGAAAGAGTAATAATGAGTAAGTTTAATATTAAAGGCATAATTCTTACAATTTTAGGAGCATCTTGTTGGGGATTGTCTGGTTCAATGGGACAGTATTTGTTTACAGTTCAAAAAATGGATAGTAGATGGCTAGTACCAATAAGGTTAGGGTTAGCAGGAATAATATTGTTGATATATTCTTCTTTTAAGAATAAAAATGAAGTTTTACTTCCTTGGAAAAATAAAAAAAGTGCTTTAATTATGTTGTTATATGGTCTATTTGGCGTAAGTTTTTGCCAATTTTTTTATTTTTTAACGATAGAGCTTTCGTCTGCGGCGGTAGGTACTATTTTACAGGATTTAGCACCAATTTTTATTCTGATTTTTTCATGTATACTAGGAAAGAGATTACCTAAAATAACAGAAATTGGTTCTATAGCAATGGCATTGTTTGGGGTATTTTTGATTACTACACATGGAAATTTCAAAGCGATGTCGATTTCATCAAAGGCTTTAATTGCTGGAATAATAAGTGGATTTTGTGTTGCAATTTATAATATTTTGGCACCAAAATTAAATCATATACCAGTATTAGTTATTCAAGGGTGGTCATTTTTATTAGGTGGAATTACAGGAGTGTTAATTTTTAGAATTTGGGAATTTAAGTATGTTCCTAATTTTTATGGAGTAATTGGTATAATTTTTGTTGTGGTTGTAGGAAACATTATGGCATTTAGTTTGTACATTAGTGGAGTACAAATAATTGGACCTAATAAAGCTATTTTGTATAGTTTTGCTGAGCCAATTACTGCTTCAATAATTTCAACTACAGTGTTAGGTTCAGTTTTTTCAATTTATGATGCATTGGGATTTATGATGATTTTTATTATGTTGTGGTTAATTACACTTGATACCGAAAAACTTGCAACAGATAATAAATAAAATTTTAAAAAATTATGTATAGGAGAAGAAATGAAATCTAAAATAAAAGTTGGATTAAAAATAGGGTTTTTAACAGTTTTAGGCTGTCTAGTGATGGCAATCTATAGAATAATACGATTATTAAAAAGACGTACTAATAAAGTTGCCGATTATGATAAAAAAATCGAAATATGGAATGATGTTCCAGGTAATGCTAATGTTTTAAAAAAAGATAAAATGAACATAAGAGATGATGGAAACTTACTTGCCTGGCATGTTAAATTTGATCTTGCAATATCTAGTAAAAAATATAGGGATGCAGAACAAATAATTGATACTTTTACTTATAAGCATGAAGTTGAGGGTGGATATGAAAAGGAAACTTTTGAGGATAGGCCATATATCATTCCGTATTTAACAGATGAATCAGATGCAGCAATTATAATTCTTCCAGGAGGTGGATTTGGATATAAATCTATGGATGGAAGAGATGATGAGGGCAAAGCTGTGGCAGTTACACTTCAACAGAATGGGATTAACGCGTTTGTGTTACATTATAGGAGTAATCCATATGAGTATCCAGTTCCACAATTAGATCTTCAAAGGGCAATAAGGTTTCTAAAATTTCATTCGTCAAAATATAATATAAACCCTAATAAAATAGGATTGATAGGTTTTTCGGCGGGAGGATTTGTATCAAGTTGCCACATAAATATGGTAAGAGGAAAGAATCTGTTTTCAAAATATTATATACTAGATGAAATTGATACAATGGATGACAATGTTTTAGCTGTAGGATTAATTTATCCTGCAATTACGTTAAAGTATAATGTTCCAATGCTTTTTGCTATGTTCAATGCTGATGATGTAAGAAACGAAGAGACAAGAAACAAAATACTTGAAAAGTATGATCTAAAAACGTATTTAAGCACCGCTAAAGATATACCACAATTTATCGCATGGGGAACGCGTGATTTGATGGTGGGTACTAAAGCTATAAAAGAATACATCAATGAATGTAAAAAATCTGGTGTAAAGGTAAAAGAAATTATTGCACCTCGCCAAGAGCATGGATTTGCACAAAAATATTATATGGATGATTTTATAAAATGGTTTAAAAATATTATATAAAAATTTATTAAAATTTTATTTAAAAAGAATTATTAACTGTACGTATTGGTTGTGATTACGCCGTAAATCAAGCAATATGTGCAGTTTTTGCTTAATAGACACTATAAAAAAATTGTGGTATAATCTTTAATCGTGGACCTTGAAAACAGAATAACAGTGTATGGATGAGTCTTATGGAATTATGTGTTGATTTTCTGGCATAATTAGATTTTTTAATGCATTGAACTTCAAGGCAAAAAGAAGGAAGGAGAAGTGATGTATAAGTATTTTTTTGCATCACACAAGAAAAATGAAAGAAAAAAAACTTGGTTTAATGTCCTTAATTCTGATGATTTTTACATCGGTTTATGGATTTAATAACATTCCAAGATCATATTACCTAATGGGATATGCAGCTATTCCTTGGTTTGTTATTGCGGGTCTCTTATTTTTTATTCCTTTTGCATTTATGGTAGCAGAATTTGGTTCTGCTTTTCGCCATGAAACAGGCGGTATGTACTCATGGATGTGTAAATCCGTTGGACCTAAATATGCATTTATCGGTACATTTATGTGGTACACATCGTATGTTTTATGGATGGTAAATGTTTCATCAGGAATTTGGGTACCAGTATCAAATGTAATATTTGGTGAGGATTGTACATCAAAATGGTCATTATTTGGCTGGAGCTTTTTATCAGGATCTAGACTCCTTGGAGTTATGGCAGTAATATTCTTTATTGTGATTACATACTTTGACACAAAAGGCATTGACAAAATAAGTAAAGTAACTTCTATTGGTGGTTCAGCTGTTCTTACAATTAATATTTTAGTTGTAATTGGTTCTATTGTAATGATTATTGCTCGTCATGGTCAATTAAGACAGCCATTTGAGGGCTTAGAATCATTAAAAGTTCCATTAAATGTAGAGTATCAGGGTAGCCCACTTATGCTTTTATCATTTATCGTATTTGCTCTTTTTGCATACGGTGGAATTGAAGCAGTAGGTGGACTTGTAGATAAGACAGAAAACCCTAAGAAGAATTTCCCTAAAGGAATCATAACAGCAGCACTTGTTATCGTTGTTGGTTATGCGTTACTTATTATGTTAGTAGGTTCATTTACTAATTATAATGAATTATTCAAAGGAAAAGAAGTTAATTTTGGAAACGTTTCATACGTAATCATGTCAAATTTTGCAGCAGAGTTTGGAAAAGCCTTTGGATTATCTAAAGCTACTCAAGTTGCATTAGCTCATGGATTTGCTAGAGTATTTGCTTTTATCATGTTATTAGCACTTATGGGAGCATTATTTACTCTTGTATATTCACCACTTAAACAGTTAATTGATGGTACACCAAAAGAGTTATGGCCTGGTAAAATGGGTGAAATTGCAGAAGATGGTTTGCCTAAAAATGCTATGTGGATTCAGTGTGCAATTGTTTGCGTAATGGTAATCTTAATATCATTTGGTGGTAGCACAATGAAAAAATTCTTCGAGATTTTAACAGCAATGGTTAACGTAGGTATGACAGTACCTTATATGTTTATTTCATTTGCATTCCCTAAATTCAAGAAACTTGAAGGAATCGACAGAAGTTTCGTTGTTTATAAGAGTCAAAAATCAGCTAATTTCTGGGGTTATGTTGTAACATTAACACTTTTATTAGCAAATGTTTTTGCAATTATTGAACCTGCTTCATTAAAAAAAGATTATATGACAACATTCTGGTCATTAAGCGGTCCTGTAATTTTTGGTGCTGTTGCATGGATAATGTATTCTTGTTATGAATATAAAGTATCTTCAGGAAAGGTTAGAAATCAAAACAAAGGATTGAAAATCGAAACAGAAAATTAAAAATCGAAACAGAAAATTAAAAATCAAAAACAGAAAATTAAGCATAGATAATAAAACAAGTTTTTTAAGAAAGATAATATTAAATTATAAATAAAAATAATAACTATAATACCCTATTTAGAACTACTTCAATTGTAATAGTTGGAGTAGTTCTTTTTTTAGTCTTGTAATAGACGAAAAGTGAAAATTGTGCTAGAATAATGTGTAATTTTTATAAATAAAGTAATAGTAAAATTAATAATAAATCCTCAAAGGAAGGAAAAATAAATGAATTTAAGAGAGCTTAAAATTGGGGAATCAGCAATTATAAAAAGTGTAGGCGGAAATGGTGCTTTACGACAGCATTTTCTTGATATGGGTATGATTCCAGGAAGTGAAGTGTCATTAGTTAAATATGCACCATTAGGAGATCCAATGGAACTTATTGTTTCAGGATATTCATTAACTATTCGTTTAGCTGATGCTGAAAAAATTGAAATTGAAAACGTAAGAAACACTGAAGAAATCAGTGAAAAAATAAAGAAAGAATTGAAAAAAGATATTCCACATCCTTCAATTGGTGAAGAATTTAAGACACATGATTATCATAAAGAACATAGTGGGGAAAAAGTAAAAAAAGGTAAACTTACTTTTGCATTAGTGGGTAATCAAAACTGTGGTAAAACAACTCTTTTTAACCAATTAACTGGATCAAATCAACACGTAGGTAATTTTCCGGGTGTTACCGTTGATAGAAAAAGTGGTTCTATAAAAGGACATTTAGAAACAGAAGTTGTTGATTTACCAGGAATTTATTCTATGTCTCCTTATACAAGCGAAGAAGTTGTATCGAGAAAATTCGTATTAGAGGAGAAACCTTCAGCAATAATCAATATTGTGGATGCTACGAATATAGAGCGAAATTTATATTTGACAATGCAATTATTAGAACTAAATATTCCGATGGTTATAGCTTTAAATATGATGGATGAAGTAAAAGGAAATGGTGGATCGATTAATATCAATCTTTTAGAAAAATTAATACAGGTACCAGTAGTTCCAATTTCTGCAGCCAAAAATGAAGGTGTAGATGAGCTTATAGCTCACGCTTTGCATATTGCAAAATATGACGAAAAACCAGGTCGTGAAGATTTTTGTGATAAAGAAGATCATGGTGGAGCTGTTCACAGAGCGATGCATGCTATTATGAGTATTATTGAAGATCATGTTGAAAAAGCAGATATTCCAATCAGGTTTGCTGCTAGTAAGATAATGGAAGGTGATACTTTAGTTAAAGATGCTTTAGATTTACATAAAAATGATCTTGAAACTCTTGAAAAAATTGTTTGCCAGATGGAAGAGGAAAGAGGTCTTGACAGAGCGGCTGCGATTGCAGATATGAGATTTACTTTTATACGTCGTATTTGTAGTCAAACTGTAATCAAACCTAAAGCAAGTAAAGAACAGCTTAGAAGTAAACAGTTAGATAAATTTTTTACAGGAAAATGGACAGCTATACCTGCATTTATAGGAATAATGCTTGTTGTATTTTACTTGACATTTAATGTGATTGGTGCATTTTTGCAAGGTATATTAGAAGATATTATTTCTTTTATAACGGATAAAATTGACGCATTACTTACTGCGTCTGATGTTGCAAAACCAATTCATTCTTTGATTACGGATGGAATTTGTACAGGAGTTGGTTCTGTTTTAAGTTTTGTCCCAATTATTGTTATTTTGTATTTCTTCTTGTCATTACTTGAAGACAGTGGTTACATGGCAAGAGTGGCCTTTGTAATGGATAAATTACTTAGAAAAATTGGACTTTCAGGAAGAAGTATTGTGCCTATGCTTATAGGTTTTGGATGTAGTGTTCCAGCAATTATGGCGACACGTACATTGCCATCAGATAGAGATAGAAAAATGACTCGTATTTTAATTCCATTTATGAGCTGTAGTGCTAAGATGCCAATTTATTCATTTTTTGCGGCAGCTTTTTTCCCTAAATATGCACCACTTGTAATGATTACGTTATATTTAACTGGTATTATAGTAGCTATTTTATTATCGATTCTTGGTAAAAACACATTTTTTAAAGGAGAAGCAGTACCTTTTGTTATGGAGCTTCCAAACTATAGATTACCAGGAATAAAAAATGTAAGTTTGCTTATGTGGGATAAAGCGAAAGATTTTATTCAAAGAGCATTTACAGTGATTTTTATAGGAACAATCGTTGTTTGGTTCTTACAGAATTTCAATTTATCATTTAAGATGGTAAAAGATTCGGAAGATAGTATTTTAGCAGTGATTGCAGGTGGAATATCACCAATTTTTGCACCACTTGGTTTCGGAAATTGGAAAGCTGTTACTGCATTGATTTCAGGATTTTTAGCAAAAGAAAGTGTTGTTTCAACTTTAACAGTACTTTTTGGTGGAACAGGTGGAATTAAAACAGGTTTAACTGGATTAAGTGCATTCACTTTTCTTATTTTTTGCTTGTTATATACACCATGTGTTGCAGCAGTTGCAACAGTAAAAAAAGAATCAGGTAGATTATCAGCTCTTAAAATGGTTATTTTCCAATGCGTAGTTGCGTGGATTGTGGCATTTTTAGTACATTTTGTTGGAATGTTAGTATGTTAGTAATTTGAAAGGATATTTATAAATGAGCGTATTAAATGTAGAACACTTAACACACGGTTTTGGAGATCGTCAGATTTTTGATGATGTTAGTTTTCGCCTTTTAAAAGGTGAACACATTGGTCTTGTTGGTGCAAATGGTGAGGGTAAATCAACATTCATGAGTATCATAACAGGCAAAATGCAACCTGATGAGGGCAAAATCGAATGGAATAAAAATGTTCGTGTTGGATATTTAGATCAACATGCTGTTTTGAATCCAGGAATGACGATAGAAGATGTATTAAAATCAGCATTTGATTCTTTATTTCAACTAGAAGCGCGTGCTAATGAACTCTACGGTTTGATGGCAGAAGCAACTGATGAAGAAATGGCAGCTTACATGGAAGAAACTGGAGAAATCCAAGAACTTTTAGAAGCACATGATTTTTATATGATAGATTCTAAAGTTTCGGAAGTTGCTAGAGCATTAGGTCTTATGGATTTAGGATTAGATCATGATGTTTCTGAATTATCTGGTGGTCAACGTACAAAAGTATTGTTGGCTAAACTTCTTTTAGAAAAACCAGAAATATTATTGCTTGATGAGCCAACTAACTATTTAGATGAAGAACATATTGTTTGGCTTAAAAGGTATTTAGAAGAATATGAAAATGCATTTATTTTAATTTCACATGATGTACCATTTATGGATAGTGTAATTAATATTATTTATCATATGTATGATAGAAAATTAAATAGATATCCTGGAAGTTATGCGCATTTTGAAGAAGTTTTTGCAATGCAGCAGGCACAGCAAGAAGCAGCATATAAACGTCAGCAAAAGGAAATTGCTGAATTAGAAGATTTTGTAGCCAGAAATAAAGCTAGAATTTCAACAAGAAATATGGCAATGTCGAGACAGAAAAAACTAGACAAGATGAATAGAATAGAAAAAGTTGTGGAAAAACCAAAGCCAGAATTTAATTTTCTATATTCGAAAGCACCAGGCAAATTTATGATAACAGCCAAAGATCTTGTGATTGGATATGATACGCCATTATCATCACCTTTAAATTTTGAAATAGAGCGTGGATGTAGAATTGTATTAACGGGTGCAAATGGTATCGGTAAATCTACTCTTTTAAAGAGTTTGCTTAGCATAATTAAACCTATTTCAGGTAAGGTTGAACTTGGTGAAAACTTAGATATTGGATATTTTGAACAAGAGGCAGGAAATAATAATTCTTCAACTTGTATAGATGAAGTTTGGGATGAATTCCCATCAATGAATCAGGCAGAGGTTCGTGCAGCTCTTGCAAAATGTGGTCTTACAGCAAAGCACATAGATAGCCAAATAAGAGTGTTATCAGGTGGAGAACAAGCTAAAGTTCGTTTATGTAAAATTTTAAACAGACCATCTAATCTTTTGGTTTTAGATGAGCCAACTAATCATTTGGATGTAGATGCTAAAGAAGAGTTAAAAAGAGCCTTAAATGAATATAAAGGTAGTATTATCATGGTTTGTCATGAACCTGAGTTTTATAATGATGTTGCAACAGATATTTGGGACTGTTCTAAATGGACAACAAAAGTGATATAATCTAAGTAGGTGTTAAATTTAGCGTTAAGAAAAATAATAATAAGAGAGGAAATGCGTATGAGGGAAATAAAAAGCTATGATTCTACAAAGTATGTAAATAATAGTGAGTATTCAAAGGTTGAAGAGGGGATATATCGTAATGGTTCACATTATGTAACTTCTTTGAGTTTCATTCAAGAACCTGAACATGAAGAAGGATTGAACGCAAGTGAAATATCACAATTTCCATTAGAAGATATTTTAGAAGAATATAATTGTTTTATATCTGATTATTACGATGAGCTTAACGTTGAAGAATCAGTTGTATGTTATTTAGAATTCGCATCTACTGAATTAGAAGATATTAAAAATTTACGTGAAATTATCGGAAAAAATGTATATAATCAAGAAGTTAAACATGGAGAACAGGTATATGTTGATTTGATTATTTCATAGCAAAAACTGGAGGAGCATTTATGAAGAAGAAATATTTATTAGCGTGCCTAGCGTTGTGTATTTCACTTAGTGCTTGTGGTAGTCAAAATTCAAAGGAAGTTAAAAGTACAACTTCAAAAAATACAGCTAAAAGTGAAAAAATTACAGAAGCTTGTACTAGTGAAAAAAGTACTTCAAAAGAAGCTAGCATCAAAAAGAGTACCGTAAAAAAAGAAAGTAGTCTTCAGGCGGAACTTGAAAAACTAGAATCAAAGAGTAAAGAATACGATAATGTAGATACTAGTTATATGAAACAAGGTGAAATGAATGATGTTGCACGTAAAAGATATTATCTTTGGGAAGATGAAATCAATAGTATATGGAAGAGACTTTATCCAAAATTAAGCGCAAGTACTAAGAAAAAACTTTTAGATGAACAAAGAAAATGGATAGCTCAAAAAGATAGAGATACATTTGCGGCTGGAATTACGTTTGAGGGAGGTTCTATGCAGCCACTTATAACTTATCCAAGAGCGGAAATGATCACAAGAAAAAGAATTTATGAGCTTGCGAAGAAACTTGCAGATTTAAATGGTGAGTCTTTTGTGATTTCCTCTGAAGTTCAAAATGAACTAAATAAAGGTAATCCTACATTAGATCAGGTTTTTGAATTATTTAAAGGTAAATGGGTAGACGATAGCAATAGCGCAAAATATATTGGTATTGCAAGAGCAAGTGAAAAATCTGAGTATGCACCTAAAGGAAGCAGTTGGGTTGTATGGAATTCAGAGGGAGATATCGTTTCTGATTTGGATTATTATGGTTTTTCAGAAGAAAATATCATTTTCAAAAAGAAAGATAAAGACGGAACATACACATACTATTGGTTATCTATATATGATGATCATAGCCATGCTTATTTGAGTCATTCTAAAGATAAAGATAAATTATATGAAGCAGGTAATGGCATAGGTGGGAAAAGAGGATAATATAATCATGTAGTGAAAATCACGTAGTGAATGAAGAATTTATATGAATATATAGTGAAAAAAGGAGAAGAAGATGGATATTTGCAATTTAGAAAACGATAACAGAAAATTTGTCGCAAATAAGGGAAATTTTCATGTATTAGAGTATATGAAGGATTGTAGTGTATCCCCATGGAATGCGGAAGCAGAGTATTTTATGGGGAAAATGGGAATCAGAAGAAGACAACTTGCTATTGAAATTAATAATAATCATAATGCAAGAATTCAGGCTGGTTCAATGCAATGGATGGGAGGCGATATTAACGTCTCAACAGGAGTTAATGGTGTAGGTGATTTTTTTGGAAAAATGATGAAGGGTTCTGTAACAGGGGAATCTGCAATTAAACCAGAATATACAGGCGATGGTTTATTGGTACTTGAGCCTACATATAAACATATTATTTTAATAGATGTAGCGGAATGGAATCAAGGAATTACAGTTGAAGATGGTATGTTTTATGCATGTTCCGGAACAGTTAATTCAAACGTTGTTGCAAGAAAACATATTTCATCTGCCGTATTAGGTGGAGAAGGTTTGTTTAATCTTAGTTTATCAGGAACAGGAATAGCAGCATTAGAAAGTAACGTTCCATATGATGAATTGATTGAGGTTGAGCTTCATAACGAAACAATTAAAATAGATGGTAACCTTGCAGTTTGTTGGTCATCTAATCTTGAATTTACAGTTGAAAGAACAACTAAGACATTAGTTGGATCAGCAGCTAGTGGAGAAGGTCTTGTAAATGTGTATAGAGGTACAGGTAAATTATTAATGAGTCCTGTTGCTCCAACAGATCATTTATTTACAGCACCACCAATGCCTGCAAATAATCGTAAATAAAAGATATACTAAGAGATATACAAAAGGGGTTGCTATTATAGAAAAGTATTCTATAGCAACCTTTTTTCATAAAAAACAAGATTATCATATAAAATAAAAACCGATATATGATAAAAGGAGACTAAAATTTAAATAGTAGTTAGTTTTATAATTACATAAGATTGATAATTTGAAAAATTTTTAACATAGGAAAGAGGTATAGAATGAGCAAATTAATACAAGGTAAAGTTTTCGACGAGGAAAGAGCATTATACGCAAGTGATGGAATTGAAGTTGATAATTGTAAATTTGATGGTCCAGCTGATGGAGAAAGTGCATTAAAAGAAAGTAAAAATATAAAAATAAATAATTGTTATTTCAATCTAAGATATCCTTTTTGGCATGATGATAATCTTATTATAAAAGATAGTGAAATGACTGAAAATTGTCGAGCAGCATTATGGTATACAAATGATGTTACAATTTCAGACTCCAAACTCCACGGCATTAAAGCACTTAGAGAGTGTTCAAATGTACGAATTGAAAATTCAGATATTATATCACCAGAATTTGGATGGTCAGTTAATGATATTGAAATGAAAAATTCATCAGCACAAAGTGAATATTTTATGATGAGATCAAATAAATTAAATTTTGATAATGTATCATTAAAAGGAAAATATTCATTCCAATATATAACAGATTCTGTATTTAAAAACTGTAATTTTGACACAAAAGATGCATTTTGGCATGCTAATAATGTGACTATAAAAAATAGTGTAATCAAAGGAGAGTATTTAGCTTGGTACTGTGAAAATGTTACATTTGAAAATTGTACAATAATTGGAACACAGCCTTTATGTTATTGTAAAAATTTAAAAATGATTAATTGTAAAATGATAGATACAGATCTTTCATTTGAAAAATCAGAAGTTGAAGCTACAATAAATTCTGATGTAATAAGCATAAAGAATCCAAAGAGTGGAATAATAAAAGTTAAATCTGTAGAAGAAGTGATTATTGACGATTCTAAAGCAGAAGGAAAAATTGAAATTTTATAAATCAACCAAATTTATGAGAACAGTTGATATTAATCAGAATATTGCCGAAAAGTATAAGAGAGTAGAATAGACAATTTGTTTCAATCAGACAAATGGCAGAAAGCAATGCTTACAATACAGAAGAAGTTGCATCACAAGCTGGTAGAATAGGTGAAATGGTAGAAAAGACAAACCAGTTGCTGACAAAGTAAACCTAAAATGGAGGAAGAAAATGTATTATTCTAGTTATGCGTTATTGACAATTATTTTGATAGTTATTTGTAATTATGATGTGTTTGTTAAAGACGATTATTTTGAAATATTAGAAGATGTTGGCCCATATAGACACTATTTGTGTGCAGTTGTTGTTTTTTTAATAACAGACACAATGTGGGGGGTGCTGTATGAATATCATCTAGTAGCACTTTGTTATATAGATACAGTGCTTTATTTTATTACATTGTCAACAGTTTTATATCTATGGACAAGGTACGTAGTTATTTATTTGAAAACAGAAGATAAAATTGGCACAATAATAATGAAGTCTGGTGCTTTAGCAGCTATAGTTACAATAATATTGTTGATTGTTAATTTCTTCCATCCAATATTTTTTAAGTTTACATTAGATGGTGTTTATGTTCCGAAGGTAATGAGGAATGTTTTGGTAACAATTGAGGTTGTTTTGTATTTTAGTTCTAGTATGTTGGCATTTTATGTTTCTAGAAAGCAAAAAAATAATTACAGGTTTCGTGTAGTTGGAGGCGTTGGCCTATTGCTTACAGTGTTTGGGGTGATGCAATTTTATGTAGATAAATTACCACTTTCGACTATAGGTTATACAATTGGAACTAGTTTATTGCATTCATTTGTTTTAGAGGATGAAAAAAAAGAAAGTAATAGGAGATTAAAAAGATTATTAGAACATGAAAAAAAGCAATATGAGGAATTGGAAAAAACTAGAAAAATAGCTTTTGTTGATGCACTTACCGGAGTTCATAGTAAACATTCGTATTTTGAATACGAGAAAGTACTTAATAAACGTATAGAAAATAAAGAAGGTTTGCAATTTGCAGTCATAGTATTTGATTTAAATAATTTAAAGAAGATAAACGATGAGCTAGGACATGATTGCGGAGATAAATATATAAAAGATGGTTGTAAATTAATTTGTAATGTATTTGCTCATAGTCCAATATTTAGAGTAGGTGGAGATGAGTTCGTTGCAGTATTACAAGGACGCGATTACTTAAATAGAGAATACTTAACTAAGACATTTTCAAGAATGGTAATGAACAATACGGAAATAAATGGAGTAGTTGTAGCATGGGGAATGGATGAATATATTGTAGAGAAAGATGATGATTATCAGGCAGTTTTTGAAAGAGCAGATAAGAAGATGTATGAAAATAAAAGACAGCTAAAGGAAAAGAAAGTTTTTAATGATGTTTAGTTAAAACGTATAAAAATATCAAACATCCCTCCTTACTAGAAGTTAAATTATCTAGTAAGGAGGGATAAATTATGTATTTTATAAACTAAAGAGGGATATTATATATAATCTTAAAGCTTGAAAGTATTAACGGATTCACTAATTGTATTTGCACCATCAGAAACAATCACAGCACTATCTTTAACTTTCAAACTAGCTTCAGATACATTTGAAGCACTATCAGCGAGTTTATCAAGTGCAGAGGTTACTTCCTGGGAACTTGCAGCTTGTTCTTCGGAAATAGAAGCAAGATTGTTTGCTATATCGTTAACATCATTAATTGCACTAATCATATCTTTAACTATTGTTCCTGTTGATTCTAGATTGTTAAATATCTTTTCAAATGTTTTTTCAGCAATCTCTACTGATTCAGTACTCTTTTTGATTGCAGATACATTTTCTGTCGATTTCTTTGATAGAGAAGAAATCTGGGTTGCAATATCACCAATGATAGAGGCTATTTCAGTCGTAGCATTGGCGCTATCGTTTGCAAGTTTACCAATTTCATCAGCAACGACAGCGAATCCTTTTCCGGCTTCGCCAGCTCTAGCAGCTTCTATAGAAGCGTTTAAAGATAACAGATTCGTCTGACTGGCAATGGAATTAATCATTTCGATAATATTAGTTATTTGTTTAGCAGATTCATCTACGTGAATTACTGCATCATTAACCTCAGTCATAGATTTTGATATTTCATCCATGCTTTCGTTAACAATCTTCATGTCATTTTGTCCATCACTTGCAATTTCTACAAGTTCACTCATAACCGAATTTGTCTCATTTCCTTGATTAGTGATAGTGTTAACTTTTGAAGCTAAATTCGTTGCATCACTAGAAAGTTCAGTTACTGCTTGTGACATACTTTCCATCGTATCTCTGATTTGATTCATTGAAAGTGATTGTTCACTTGCTTCATCGTACATACTAGTTGATTCAGAACGACTAGTATCGGCTTCTGAAGAAAGTTGATCAGTAACGCTCTTCATAGTGCTTAATGTTGAATGCATATGAGTAATAAACTTACGCATATTATGATTCATTACACCGATTTCATCATTTCCATGATCTTCAATAATGGTTGTAAAATCTTTATTAGTGATACTAATAATGGCATTTGTAAGATGTTGTACTGGTTTAGTTACAATAGAATTCATAACAAATAGGATAACTAAAATTATGATAATTACCATGACAACTGTAATTATCCAACAAATCATAATAAAGTGATTAAGTTCAGCAATAACATCGCTTTCATCTACGTATGAAACTAAGCTCCAATTTGTTCCAACGATTTTAGTAGAATAAACATAATAAGTTTTATTTTTTACAGACATTTTTTTTACATCCGAAGGATTAGATTTACAAGTGTCATAAACTGTAGTTAAAAGTTTATCATCCTTGTGTTCATCAACACTAGTTCCGTTGTATTTTTTATCTTTACTAGAACCTTGATAAGAGATAATCATATCATTGTTTAAAAGTATGGTTGAACCTGTTCCCATAGGTTTTAATTTAGATACTGCTTCAGTAATTTCATCTAAAGATAAATCAGTTGCAGCAACTCCGGTTCGACCATCTTTTAGAGTAATACTTCTTGCGATAGGTACTACTAAGCTATTAGTTACTGAGTCAAGGTAAGGTACACCCATTGAAAAAGTTTTATGCTGTATACCATCTTTATACCATGGCCTATCAGCAAGAACATAATCTGAATCTGGTTTCCAGCCGGATAAGTCAATGAAATCACCATTGTCTAAACCGAGATAAATACCATTTGGAGCATTCTTGCTAAAGGATTTGGAATTTTCAAGGAATTTAAACAAATCATCATCGTCTTTAAATTCTCGCTGTTCTAAGGTTAAAGCCATAGAATCAATTTTAGCTGTAAATGCTGAAATTTCGTTTCCAAATTCATATGAATGAGCAACGGTCTCTTGGATTAATCTATCTTCAGCAGAATCTAAAATTATAGAGCGTGCGTTTAGTGTTAAAATCAAAATAATAACGGCTATTGAGAAAACGATTAGAGGAACAAGTCGGCGTAACAATTTTCCACTAATTGTTTTGTTCGTTGGTTTTAGTTTTTGTGTGTTAAGAGCTTTTTCACTTTTCAAAAAAAATTCCTCCTTCTTTTGTTATGTTATATTTTTTATGTTGCTATCGATAAAAAAGTAATCATCGATGGTCGTTTATTTTGCAATAATATAACAAGACTCTATAGTATGTGTATCGTATGTTTTTTAGTTCAATAAATTATATACAATAAAAAAATTGAAAATTGTTATTTTGCAAAAAATATAAAAGAAGGATAAAATTTTAATAAAAGAATTTATAATGAATTCCCTACATATTTGCGTATAAATGCGATTTATTTTGAACTATTTTTTCAATAAAATATTTATGAAAGTAATTGTTATTTGATAGTTCTGGATGAAATGTCATCGCTAGTTGGTTGTGATATAAAACAGCAACTGGAGAATCATTATTATCTAGTAAAACATTGACATCATCATGAATTTTAGTTATGTATGGTGCCCGAATAAATATAAGTGGAAAATTATGTTGGTCTTGGAAATTTTTTTTAGCAATAAAACTTCCAAGTTGTCGACCATAGGCATTTCTTTTTACACTAATAGGAAGAGTAGCAAGGTAAGAAGACTCGCCTTCGATTTCACTTGCAAGAAGAATAATTCCAGCACAGGTTGCAAAAACCGGTAGACCATTTTTGATTTTTTCTTTTAATGGTTCAAATAAATGAAATTTTTTTAATAAAAGTCCTTGAACAGTACTTTCACCGCCAGGAAGAATAATGCCATCGATATTATCAAGATCTTTAGGTTGGCGGATTTTTATACTATCTACATTAAGTGAATCAAGTACTTTTTTGTGTTCTATAAAAGCGCCTTGAAGCGCAAGTATACCTATAACCATAATTTATCGACCTCTCTTTTCCATTATTATTTCAATTTCTTCAGAGTTAATTCCGACCATTGCTTCTCCAAGATCTTCTGATAATCTCGCAATTAATTTAGGATCATTATAGTTTGTAACGGCTGAAACAATTGCACTAGCACGTTTGAAAGGATCGCCTGATTTAAAAATTCCGGAACCGACAAATACACCTTGAGCACCAAGTTGCATCATAAGCGCAGCATCCGCAGGAGTAGCAACACCACCAGCTGCAAAATTTACAACGGGTAATTGTTGATGTTTGTGTACGTATAAAACCAAATCATATGGAACACTTAAATTTTTTGCAACTTCAAATAATTCAGCGCTTGTCATAGAATGTATTCGTCGAATTTCTGAATTGATTTTTCTTAAATGTGTAACTGCTTGAATTACATCACCAGTACCGGGTTCACCTTTTGTTCTAATCATAGAAGCACCTTCATTAATACGACGAAGAGCTTCACCTAAATCTCTAGCACCACAAACAAACGGAACTTTAAATTTTGTTTTATCAATATGGTAAATGTTATCAGCTGGAGTTAAAACTTCTGATTCATCGATATAATCTATTTCAATAGCTTCTAGAATTTGTGCTTCTACAAAGTGTCCAATTCGGCATTTGGCCATTACAGGTATTGTTACAGCATTTTGAATTTCTTTTATCATTTTGGGATCACTCATTCGAGCGACACCTTTTGCTGCACGTATGTCAGCTGGAATTTTTTCAAGCGCCATGACGGCAGCAGCGCCAGCTTTTTGTGCAATTTGTGCCTGCTCAGGAGTTGTGACATCCATTATAACTCCGCCTTTTAACATCTGTGCTAATCCTTTGTTTAATTCATACCTAGTATTATTCATTTCAATTACCTAAGAGTTGTAATTAAAAATTTACAACTCTTTCCTTTCTACTAATTTTTCTAAAAATAAAATGTGATAATTATTTTGTATTTTAATTAAGATGAAAAAATAATATAATAAATCTGGATACAATAAAATATCCAAAAAATAAAAATAAAAAAGTCCAGTTTTAAAAGAATTTAGTACAAAAGGGGATAAAATGATAACATACGATTTCGAAAATAAAAAAGAACCATTATATTTATACATTTATAAATGCTTGAAAAAAGATATTTTAGACGGAAAACTAAAAGAGAATGAAAAACTGCCATCTAAAAGAACTTTTGCAAGAAATAACGGAATTAGTACCATAACGATTCAAAATGCTTATGACCAATTAATAAGTGAAGGTTATATTTATACAATTCCTAAAAAAGGATATTACGTTGCTCATATTGAACAAATTACTAAAAAACCTAAGAATGTTGTACTTGAATATAAAATTAAAGTGAATAATGAAAAAAAATATAGCATTGATTTGTCGGATAACAGTATTAATTCGGATAATTTTCCATTTTCTGTTTGGAATAGAATTTTAAGGTCAGTTATGGCTGAAAAGAAAAAAGAATTAATGACTATATCTGAAGTTAATGGTGTATATTCGCTGAGAAAGGCTATAGCAAAACATTTACAGTCATTTCGAGGAATGTTAGTTGATCCAAATCAGATAGTAGTAGGAGCAGGTACAGAATTTTTATATGGAATTATAGTGGAATTACTAGGAAAAAATAAAGTATATGCGATTGAAAATCCAGGATATAAAAAATTAAAAAAAATTTATAATCAAAAAGGATTAAAGTGTCGTTATGTTAAGATAGATGAAATGGGGTTAACCATAGATAATCTTAATGATTCAAAAGCTGATATAGTTCATTTATGTCCAAATCATCATTTTCCAACAGGGGTAATAATGCCAGCAAGTAGAAGATATGAGCTTTTAGCATGGGCAAATGATAAAGAAAACAGGTATATTATAGAAGATGATTATGATAGTGAATTCCGTGTTAAAGGAAAACCTCTTCCAACATTATTTTCAATAGATGCTTGCGAAAAGGTAATATATATGAATACATTTTCAAAATCCTTATCACCAACTATTAGGATAAGCTATATGGTTTTGCCGGTTCAGTTGGCAAATTTATACTATGAAAAGATGTCATTTTATTCATGCACAGTATCTAATTTCGAACAATATACACTAGCAGAATTTATAGAAAAAGGGTATTTTGAAAAACATATTAATAGAATGAGACTATATTATGCACGCCAAAGACAAAAGATAATTAATATAATAAATGACTTAAATGTAAGTGGAAAATTTAGTGTTAGGGACAATTGTTCAGGTTTACATTTTTTGCTCAAAATTGATACAAAAATTAAGGATAGTCAGTTGAAAGAAAAGTTACTTGAAAATGATATAAAAATATTGTCTCTGTCAGATTATTATTTTACAGATAATGAAAAAAAAGAGCATTTATTTATCATAAATTATTCTAATATAAATGAACAAAAAATAAAAAAGGTAATTGAGATAATAAATGCTATAATAGAAAAAGAGAGATAAAAAATGTAGAATTTACAATAAAAAAATGGAGGGATATTTATGGAATTTTTTGAAGTGGTAAAAAACAGATATTCATGCAAGAAATTTTCAGCAAAGGAAGTAGAAAAAGAAAAATTAACGGCTATTCTTGAAGCAGGTAGACTAGCACCAACAGCTAAAAATCTTCAAGAACAAAAAATTTATGTTGTTGAGACACCAGAATCTCTCGCAAAAATTGATAAAGCAACACCTTGTCGTTATGGGGCACCAGTTTGTGTTGTTGTAGCATTTGATAAAAATAATGTATTTACGTATCCTGAATCAGAGAAAACTTCAGGCGTTGAAGATGCTACAATTGTGGCTACACATATGATTTTAGCAGCAGCAAATGAAGGAATTGACAGTTGTTGGGTGAATTTTTTTAATCCATCAGAATTAGCTAAGGAGTTAGGGCTTCCTGATAACGAGGAAATTCTAATGATTATGGACTTAGGTTATAAAGAAGACGGATTTAAGCCATTACCAAATCATGAAGATAGAAAACCATTAAGTGAAACAGTTACATATATGTAAAAAATAGATAAAAGTATGCGCATGAAAAGAATGTGTATTTAAATGTATGTGTGTTTAAAAGAATGTAAATACAAAAATTTTTTGATAAAAAGGGGGATAAGGATGTTAGTTTTATGTTATCCAAGATGTACAACCTGTAAAAAGGCCCTTAAATGGCTTGATGAAAAAGGTATTGAATATACAACAAGACATATTGTAGAAGAAAATCCTACATATGATGAATTAAGTAATTGGTACCCAAAAAGTGGATTACCATTAAAACGCTTTTTTAATACAAGCGGAAATGCATATAAAGAAATGCAATTGAAGGATAAATTAAAAACAATGACAGAAGAGGAACAACTAAAATTATTATCAACGAACGGTATGCTGGTAAAAAGACCACTTCTTGTAGAGGATGATAAGGTATTAGTTGGTTTTAAAGAACCTGAGTGGGAACAAGCACTAGAGTAATAAATAAACAAGAAATAATTAGACAAAATAGATAAAGGTATCGTCAATATTTCCAACTAGCAAATTTACTAAATTAAGGTTAGTACTTTTGAACATATTGCACGATACCTTTTTGTATTTGAATTGAGTAAAACTGAAATACATTTCATACAATTTCACACTAAATCATAAAATTTTCGCCAAAATGATATATACTATAAATAAAATGAAACTAATTTCAGACACACTATAATTACATGTTATAAAAGTCTACAAATGCCCTAAAATCAGTGTGTAAACGGTTTCATAAATATGCACAAAAAACAGGTTTTAATATTGGAACATATGTCAATTTACACAAATTATAAACATGCTATAATAAGTATATCAAATGAAAACGGTTTCACACGAGTAAGACGTGAAATTAAAAAAATAAAAAAACAAAACAAAGAGGAAAGAAAGAGGAGGCTAGGACAATGGATTACAGAAAATGTGCCAGTGAAATTTTAACAGCAGTTGGCGGAAGAGAAAACCTAGTAAGTGCAGCACACTGTGCTACAAGATTAAGACTTGTTACTGTAGATAACAGTAATGTAGATGTCAGAGTATTAGAAAATATTGATGGTGTTAAGGGCGTATTTGAAAATAGTGGTCAATTACAGATCATCATCGGAACAGGAACAGTTAACAAAGTATATGATGAGTTCCTTTCATTGAGTGGAATGTCTGCAGCAACAAAAGATGATGTTAAAGCAGCAGCAGCTCAGAAACAGCCAATTTTCAAGAGAATGATTAAAACTTTAGGTGACGTATTCGTACCTATCTTACCAGCAATCGTTGCTTCAGGTTTAATGATGGGACTTGTAGAAGCTTTAGCTAAGATCGAAGCTTTACATTTCGCAGGATCACCATGGTTTGAGTTCTTAGATATGGTAGCAAACACAGCATTCGTATTCTTACCAGTTATCATTGCTGTATCAGCAGCTAGAGTATTTGGTGGAAATATTTTCCTTGGTGGTGTAGTTGGTTTATTAATGATCCATCCTAACTTAGTAAATGGTTGGAATGCAGCAGAGGGATACGGACATTGGTATTTATTTGGTAAAGTTCGTATAACAAATGGTTATTACTTAGGACAGATTAATAAACTTGGTTATCAAGGACACGTTATTCCAGTAGTTATCGCTATTTACTTAATGAGTAAAATTGAGAAAAAATTACATGAAATCGTACCTGAAATGTTAGACTTATTTATCGTTCCACTTGTAACAGTACTTTCAACAGCATTGATTACATTTATGTTTATTGGACCAGTATTCTCAACAGCAGAATCATTATTATTAGAAGGTATCAAAGAAGTAATTAAATTAAAATTCGGTATTGGTGCATTCATCGCCGGATTATTCTACCCAGTAACAGTAGTAATGGGCTTACATCATATGTACAACGTAATTGAAGCAGGTTTACTTGCTAGTAAAGAACACTTAAATATTTGGATGCCAATCGCATCAGCTGCAAACTTCGCACAGTTTGGTGCATGTCTTGCAGTAGGTTTCAAAACAATTAGCAAAAAGAGAAAATCTCTTGCAGTACCAGCATCAGCATCAGCTTCACTTGGTATTACAGAACCAGCTATTTTCGGTGTTAACTTAAGATTAATGACTCCATTCGTTTGCGCTATGGTTGGTGGTGCTTGTGCATCAGCATTCGGTTCAATCGTTGGATTAGGAGCAACAGCTTACGGTGTAACAGGTATCCCAGGATACTTAACAATTAACAAACCATTATTATATACAATTATGTTAGCAATCTCAGGTGGTATTGCTTTCGTAGGAACAATGACATTCTGGAGAGAAGATAAAGAACAAGTAGCAGAAGAAGATGGAAACAAAACACAGCCAGTTCCAGTAGCAGTAGAAATGGCAGAAGCAGTTATCGAAGCACCAGTAACAGGTGAAGTGGTAGCTAGAGAAAACATCCCAGATCAGACATTTGCATCAGGAGTTTTAGGAAATGGTGTTGGTATCATTCCTTCAGAAGGTGTATTAGTTGCACCATGTGATGGTCAGGTTGTAGATGTACAGGATACAAAACATGCAGTAGCAATGGTTGGACCTAAAAATATTGAATTATTAATGCACATCGGTGTTGACACTGTTAAAATGAATGGTGAAGGTTTCGAAGCATTAGTTAAAAATGGTGAAAGTGTTAAAAAAGGGCAGGAATTAATCCGTTTTAATCCTAACACAATTAAATCAGCAGGATATAATCCAACAGTAGCTGTATTAGTTACAAACAGCGATCAGTATAATAACTTTGAAGTTAAAAAATTAGGAGCAGTTGAAAAAGGTACAGAAGTTATCGTTGCAAGCTAATTTTTGAAAAATAAATATTGAAGATTGCGTTTGAAATTACTAGTGTTTGGATAGTAAAAATCGTGATATAAATAATGACTTAAACTTTTTTAAAATATATAAAATCGGATGGTGGTTGGACATCATCCGATTTTTATTGTAATTTATTATATAGAAATAAAGGATTGGAGGAAAAGAATTAATGAATATTAGAGAAATCGCAGAATTAGCTGGTGTTTCTAGAGCAGCGGTTTCCCGTTATTTTAACGATGGATACTTATCAGATGAAAAAAAAGAAGCTATAAAAAGAGTTGTAGAAGAAACAGGATATAAGCCATTACTTCAAGCACAAACACTAAGAACTAAAAAAACAAAAATGATTGGTATCATAATGCCTAAATTAGCATCTTCAGCGTTAGGACATGTTATAAATGGTATTTTAAGTGTATTAAATGATAGCGGATATAAATGTATTTTAGCAGATACGCAAAATGAAGTTGAAAAAGAATTAGAATATTTAAAATCATTCGATCAAAATCAAGTAGATGGAGTAATATTTATTGCAACAATTGATACGCCAAAACATCATGAACTTATTAAAAAAATTGGTGTACCGGTAGTCGTTGTTGGGCAGGATTTTAGAGGCGTATGCAGTATTTATCATGATGATTTTAATGCAACTAAAGAATTAACTAATTTGATTTTATCAAAAGGTCGAAAAAACATAGCATATATTGGTGTAACGGAACGAGATATTTCAGCGGGAAAAAATAGACATGATGGATTTTGCCAGGCAATTAAGGAAAATAATAATGCTCATATGGAATATTATATTGGAGATTTTAGCCGAAAAGCTGGAGAAGAGGGGGCAAAGGCTCTTTTGGAAAAAAATCCTGATATTGATGCATTTATATGTGCGACAGATACAATTGCACTTGGAGTATACAAGTATATAAAAGATTGTAAAAAAATAATTCCAAATGATATTTTAGTTGCAGGGCATGGTGATTCTAATTTTTCGGATATGGTTAGCCCAGAGCTTACGACAGTTAGATATTTCTTTGAAGAAAGTGGAGTAAAGGCTGCTAAACAACTTTTATCACTAATGAGAAGAAAGGATAATGATAAGAGTAAGCTTTTAGAAATAAAAATGGGATATGAAATTGTTGAGAGAAATTCAACACAATGTGGCTAAACTAATTTATAAAATAACCTCATTTAACTATAATAAAATCTAAAAAACAAGGAGATTATTGTAGTAAATGGGGTTATTTTTTATCTGTACAAGGTTTAAAGTAAAGTATATAATGAATGTAGTGACTTGAAAGGAGAAGGTAATGGATAAATTAAAAAATGATTCTAATTCTAAAAAAGAAAATGAAGAAAATGTGACAGTGATGCAAGAAGTATGGTCGTGGATTAAAACAATAGCAATTGTAATATTCATTGTCGTATTTATTAATAAATTTATAATAATTAATGCAACTATCCCATCAGGTTCGATGGAAAATACAATAATGACAGACAGTCGATTAATAGGTTTTAGATTGTCGTATATTTTTTCAAAACCTAATAGAGGAGATATTGTTATTTTTAAATTTCCGGTAGATGAAAGTGAACTATATATCAAGAGAGTTATAGGACTTCCTGGAGAAAAAGTAACAATAAAAAAAGGAAATATATATATCAATGATTCCAAAAAACCTCTAAAAGAAACTTATTTAAAAGAAAAATGGACATATAAAAATGATAAAATCACATTTAAGGTTCCAAACGATTCATACTTGATGTTAGGTGATAATCGAAATGGGTCAAGTGATGCTAGAGAGTGGGCAGAAATCGCTTTTCGAGAGGGAAAGGCTAGAAATGAAAAGGAAGCTAAGAAATTTTCGTATGTTCATAAGGATAAAATTATAGGAAGAGCAATTGTAAAATATTACAAGGGATTTGAAAATTTATTGAATAAGTAGGTAAGATTTATGGAAACATCAAAACATCAATGTGACATCAAAACATATAAAGATGTTGTTAATAAAATAGAAAATAGTCGAAGATTTGGAAATGATTATGGTGTTACAATAACCAAAAAAGTATTAGAAAAGTTATCTAATCCACAAAAGAATTTAAAATTTATACATATTGCGGGAACAAACGGAAAAGGTTCAACAGCATCCGTAGTTTCAAATATTTTAATGGAAAGTGGGTTAAAGGTTGGACTTTTTACATCGCCACATTTAATCGATTTTGAGGAAAGAATAAGAATTAATGGTAAATATATTTCTAAAGAAGATGTGGCAAGACTAGGAAAATTGCTTATAGATACTGATTTTCAAGTAGGATTAACAATGTTTGATTATTGTCTTGTTATGGCAATTTTATATTTTAAAGAACAACAAGTTGATGTTGCAGTAATTGAAACAGGTTTAGGTGGAACCTACGATTCAACAAATGCCATTGGAACTCCACTTGTATGTGGTATAACAAAAATAGGTTATGATCATATGCAAATATTAGGAAATACTTTAGCTGAGATCGCATCCTCGAAAGCAGGAATATTTAAAGAGGATACGATTGTTGTTTCACAGATGCAAGAAAATGAAGCTTTAGAAGTTTTAAAAACAGCTGCAAAAGAGAAAAAAGTAAAAGAGTTTGATATAGTTAATAAGGTTGATATTGAAGAAATAAAAAATTATAAAAGAACAATGATAGGAGAATATCAGCTTGAAAATATTGCTACAGCTAAGAAGATATGTCAAAAGGTATTCGAGAGAATTGATTTTCCAGCAAAAGATAATATAAAAATAGATAATGCTATAAAGCGTGGTATTGCTAATGCAACTTGGGAAGGTAGAATGGAAATTTTACAAAAAGAACCATTCTTCATGATTGATGGTGCACATAATTCTAACGGAGTTGAAGCTTTATGTGATAGTTTAAGAAATTTATATCCGGGAGAAAAATTTCATTTTATAATGGGAGTTTTAGCTGACAAAGATTATGAAGAAATGGTTAAGCTTTTAGCGCCGCTAGCAATAGATTTTAAGACAATCACACCAGATAGTTCTAGGGCATTGCAGAATGAAAATTTAAAAAATTACATCAATGAATTAGGGATTAACGCATGCACGCTAAATGAAATTAGGGATATTAAAAATAATCTTTTAGATGATGCAAAAAATATTGCGTTAGGATCACTTTATTTTATAGGCGATATCAAAAAGCTATGGTAGATATTACATTTTGTTATATCATTTATAATATAATACTATAACAAAATATTCTAAAACGTGTAGACAAATATAAAATAAAGTAATAGAATAAATTTAAATTTAACTTAGAGTAGGAGGAATAGCTAATGGAAAAAAAGAATCTAGATTGGCAAAATCTTGGTTTTGGATACATGACAACAGAATATAGATATGTATCAAATTATAAAGATGGAAAATGGGATGATGGAAAAGTAACAACTGATGCAAATATTACACTTAATGAGTGTGCAGGAATTTTTCAATATGCTCAATGTTGTTTTGAAGGATTAAAAGCATATACAACAGAGGATGGCAAGATTGTATGCTTTAGACCAGATCTTAATGCAAAACGTATGGCTGACTCCGCAAGAAGACTTGAGATGCCAGTTTTTCCAGAAGATCGTTTTGTAAAAGCTGTTGAAGAAGTAGTAAAGGCAAATGAAGCATGGGTTCCACCATATGGTTCAGGCGCAACACTATATATTAGACCTTTCATGATAGCGACTAATCCAGTAATTGGTGTTAAACCTGCAGATGAATATCAATTCCGTATTTTTGTAACACCTGTAGGACCATATTTTAAAGGAGGAGCTAAACCAATCACTATTAAAGTCTCTGATTATGATAGAGCAGCTCCACATGGAACAGGTAATATTAAAGCTGGACTTAATTATGCAATGAGTTTATATCCAATTGTTAAGGCACATGAAGAAGGATTTGCAGAAAATCTTTATTTAGATCCTGCAACAAGAACAAAAGTAGAAGAAACAGGTGGAGCAAATATGATTTTCATCACAAAAGATGGAACTGTAGTTACACCTAAATCAGATAGTATTTTACCTTCAATTACAAGACGTTCAATTATGTACGTGTGTGAACATATTCTTGGAATGAAAGTTGAACATAGAGAAGTATACTTAAGTGAACTTAAAGATTTCGCAGAGTGCGGACTTTGTGGTACAGCAGCTGTAATATCTCCAGTAGGAAAGATTTATGATCATGGAGATGAAATTTGTTTCCCTTCAGGAATGGATGAAATGGGACCACAGATGAAGAAAATTTATGATACATTAACTGGTATTCAACAAGGAAAATTAGAAGCACCAGAAGGATGGATTAAAGTGATTTCAGAATAAAATAATTATAAAGAATAAGTTTTAATATAATATTTAGGATAGATTTTGAATTTGTTCGGAATCTATCCTATTTTTGTGCTATAATATATAAGCTATAAAAGAGAAATAAGTTTAATTATCAAGGAGCATGGAATGAATATTTTTGATATAATTGGACCTGTTATGGTTGGACCATCTAGCTCGCATACTGCAGGAGCAGTTAGAATTGGTCTTATTTCAAGAAGGTTATTTGGAAAAGAAATTAAAGAAGCAAAGATTTTCTTTTCAGGATCTTTCTTAGATACAGGAAAAGGACACGGAACAGATAAAGCCCTTTTAGCAGGTTTATTAGGTATGAAGGTTGATGATGAAAATATACCTAAGAGTTTTGAAATAGCTAAGGATAAGGGAGTTAAATTTTCCTTTTCGGGAATAGATTTAGGCGATGTTCATCCTAATACTGTTAAATTAGTATTGTCAGGTGATAAGGATGTTAAACCTTTAGAGATAATTGCATCTTCAATAGGTGGTGGTCGAATTCAAGTTAATGAATTAGACGGAATACAGGTTAATTTTTGTGGAGATTATCCTACACTTATTGTACATAATGTAGATAAACCAGGACATGTTACAGAAGTTACTTCGCTTTTGGCTCACGAAAATATTAATTTGGCGACAATGCAATTATATCGAAAAAGTAGAACCGGTGGAAATGCTGTAATGGTCATTGAATGTGATAGTGAGGTACCAGAACATATTATTTCGTATTTACGTTATATGAGTGGAATTTTAAGGGTAACTTACCTTAGTATGGAGGATTAATTTATATATGTTTGAATCAATTGCTAAGATAATAGAATGTGAAAAAAAAGATAATATTCCTTTTTGGGAATGTATCCAAAACGACGATTGTAAAGAAAATAATATGTCAAAAGAACAATCATTTGCTAAAATGGCTAACCTTTATAAAGTAATGAAAGAAGCTGACAAAAACTACAATGATAAATTGTTTTCACAAAGTGGTTTAGTTGGAACAGATGGCAAAAAATTAAAAGATGCATGTGAAAAAGGTGATTTAATCTGTGGAGATTTCATAGGAAAAGTCATGGAAAGAGCTGTTAAAATGGCAGAATCTAATGCATGTATGAAAAGAATAGTAGCCGCACCAACTGCCGGATCTTGTGGAGTAATTCCAGCTGTTTTTATTACAGCTCAGGAAAAGTTAGGTTATAGTGATGATGAGATGACTAAGGCTATGTATGTGGCGGCAGGAATTGGTGAAGTAATTGCAAGTCGAGCATTTTTAGCTGGTGCAGCTGGTGGATGTCAGGCAGAGATTGGATCGGCATCATCTATGGCAGCTGGTGCTTTATGTTACTTAAGAGGTGGAGATGGTAATATGATTGCACATGCCGCAGCACTTGCGATGAAGAGTCTTTTAGGTTTAGCATGTGATCCGGTTGCAGGTTTAGTAGAAGTTCCATGTGTAAAAAGAAATGTAATAGGTGCGGTTAATGCTATGACTGCATCAGATATGGCATTTGCAGGAATTGAGAGCAAAATTCCACCAGATGAAGTTTTCGATGCCATGAGAACAATTGGAAAGAGTCTTCCGGATGACATTAAAGAAACTGGTAAAGGTGGATTGGCAGCAACTCCAACAGGTGTAGCTATTAAAGAAAAGATTTCTTTTTAAGAAAATTATATTAAAAGGGGTTGAGTAGGTTGTGTTTATTAAAGATAATAGGGAAAGATTTTTAGAGTATAGAAATAATAAAAAATTAATAGGTTTAGTAACATTAGTGTTAGTGATATTGGTGATTGGTGGATTTTTGTTTTTTAAAATGTTCAATAAAAAGAATATTCCAGATAAAGTGATAGGCGATAGACCACCGATTCAAGTTGTATTACTTAATCCAAATCCATATTCGCGACCACAGATACCATTAAAAAAAGTAAATGGTATAGTGATTCATTACACAGCTAATCCTGGGACTTCGGCTATTAAAAACAGAGATTATTTTAATGGATTGCAATATTCTAAGAAAACAAAGGCAAGTTCACATTTTATTGTTGGATTAGAAGGAGAGATAGTGCAATGCATACCTTGCAAAGAAATATCGTATGCGTCTAATAGTCGTAATAAAGATACTATTTCAATAGAGTGTTGTATAGAAGATAATACGGGGAAATTTAACAAAAAAACATATAAATCAGTTGTACAACTCACTGCTTGGCTAGTGGGAAGATATAAATTGTCATGTGAGGATATAATAAGACATTATGATATTACAGGTAAAATTTGTCCAAAATATTTTGTCGAACATCCAAAAGCATGGGAAAAATTCAAAAATGACGTGCAAGAATATATAGACAAAAATGGTGTGAAAACAGCAGAGTAAATTGCCGATAGAAAGAGTAGTATAATGACATATCAAGCCATTGTTATGTGTTATGCCTAGCACGTAAAGAAAGGAGAGTCCATCTTAGCGTAAAGATGGCGTAGAATATTGGAGAATACATATAAGAAATTATTAGAAAAAGAAAATGTAAGAGAAAATCTTAGTTCATTAAGAAAATTTGTCAAAGAAGAAGAAAACAAAGAACATTTAAAAGAGTTAATAAATAATATAGAAGATATAACTCAATTTTTGAAAGATGAAGATCCTAAAAGTAGAAAAAATGCTGCATTATTATTAGGTGATTTAGAGCTTCAAGAAGCAAAAGATGCTATTTATGATGCGTATGTGAAAGAGCAGATTTTATTCGTAAAATCTCATTATTTAGTTGCACTAAATAAGTTAAATGTTGAAGATAAGATACCTGATCTTATTGATATTTTAGATGCAAAATTACATGAGCAGGTAGAACCTGAGAATGAAAAGCATATTAATAATGAGATTGCTGCTTTAAGAAAAATTATAATTAGATATCAAGGAATCACAAGACATAAATTTGTTGTAAAGGAAGATAAAACTAAAGTTGTTTTAACATGCAATCGTGGCGTTAGATCAATTCTAAAACAGACACTTGGAAATGTAAGAACAGGAATCCATCCTCTTGGAGTCTTAGCAGAAACTACAGATTTAGGTGAATTACTTGAAAATAGAACATATAGAGAAGTTTTATTCCCATTAGGATTAAAATCTTTATTACCAGAGGATCCAAAAGAAGCTGCTATAATGCTTTGGGAGTCTGGAATTTATGATTTTATTAATAAATATCATGAAGGACCAGAAGATTATTATTTTAGAGTAGAATTAAGAAATCAAATGAATGTTGACGAAAGAGGTCAATTCATTAGAAAATTTGGTACTGAACTAGAAAAATTATCAAAGAATAGATTAGTTAATTCTAGTAGTGATTATGAAATTGAAATTAGATTGATTGGAACTGCTGAAGGAAAATACTATCCATCATGTAAGTTCTATACACTTAAAGATAGAAGATTTGATTATAGAAAAAATTCTATTTCAACATCAATCCATCCTTCAACTGCAGCTTTAGTAATGAAGATTGCAGAAAGATATCTTAAAAATGAAGCACAAATTCTTGATCCATTCTGTGGAGTTGGAACAATGCTTATTGAAAGAACTAAAAATGTTTTTGCAAGAGAAATGTATGGTATAGATGTATATGGCCAGGCAATCGAATTTGCAAGAGAGAATGCATTTTTAGCAAAAGAGAGAATCAATTTTATTAATAGAAATTATTTTGATTTTAGACATGATTATTTATTTGATGAAATCATTACAAATATGCCAGCGAGAACACAACGCGTTACTAGACGTGATTTAGATTTCCTTTATGGTAAATTCCTTGAAAAATCAAGAGAAGTTCTTACAAGAAACGGTATAATTGTAATGTATACAAATGAGATTGGCTTATTAAAGAAACATCTTAGATTCCATAGAGAATATAGACTTTTACAGGATGTCCCTATGCAGGATAGATCAGATTATCATGTTGTAGTGTTAGCTGTAGTTATGTAATAAAATATATATGAAGTTATATTATAAAATATATATGAAGTTATATTATAAAATATATATGAAGTTATGTAATAAAATATATATGAAGTTATATTATAAAATATATAAAAATATATAAAAATATATAAGAAAAACTCCGTACTTGACATTTTAAATAATATTTAGTACGGAGTTTTTATTTTATATAAATAAACTTAAATTTTTATTATGACTTTAAAGAATTATCCTAAATAATTGTATAATTAAAAATTTATTTTATTTCTTTAAAACTTGTTTTAAAACTAGAGAAATGGCAGTAGCAAAAACTGTACAAACGCCTGCTTCAATAGCACCTTGAATACCAACGAATCCAATTACGAAAGCGAATGGATTAGCAAAATGACCAGCTTTTACAAAACCTTGAACATAGTTTGTATTGTAGTAAAAAATAACAAGTGAACTCATAAATAAAAGTGTATTAAGTAATGGACATGAAAGGCATGCTATAGCAACCTTTATGTTTTTATTAATTTTAAGTTTACAAAGTAGTCTAAAAATTAAGCCAGTAAATAGTCCAACAAGTGAGCGAGTTACAATTGTTGTTATAAAAAATCCAACAAAATTTAAATTTAATAATGCTGTTGAAAATGGGCTAGATCCCATTAATCCCATTGAAAAACTTGTAAGACCAAAAGTTAATCCGCAAAGAAATCCTGCAGTTGGTCCAATGATGATAGCAGCAATAGCTACAGGTACAGTTAAGAATGTAATTGATAGACCTGGTAGGTTAATGTAACCTAATGGTGTAAAGGCCATAACAACAATTATACCCATCATTAAAGCTGTTTGAACAAGTGTCAATACTTTCTTAGAATTTTCTTTTGGTTGATTCGCTATACGTGAACCATTTTGTAACATATTATCCATAAATTCCTCCCGTGTTAGCATTAAGCTAACTTATAAAACTAAAATTTGAGTGTTTAATTGTAAAATTTTTCCATTACGCAAAAAAAAATACAACGTACAAGGCATATATTAGCATAAAAAAAATGAATAAACAAGAGCTGAAATTGTTTAGCTTAAACAAAAAATACAAATGTACGAAAAAAACAAAAAAAATTATGTTATTTAATTTTGTAATGTGCTAAACTAAAGTGTAAATTAAATGATTTTTTAAAGGATAAGATACATGAAAAATTATAGATTCAAAATAAGATATGATGGTACAAAATACAATGGGTGGCAACACCAAAAAAATACGTTAAATACAATTCAAGGAAAATTAGAAACTCTATTGATGAGAATGACTAATAAAAATGAAGATGAGCCAATTACAGTAATAGGTGCAGGAAGAACTGATGCAGGGGTTTCTGCTATTTCTATGACGGCTAATGCTTATTTAGATACACAATTCTCTGAAAAACAAATTCAAGAATATATGAATAAATATTTACCAGAGGACATTTCTATTGATGATGTAAGTATTGTCAAAGATAGATTCCATAGTAGATTTAATGCAATTGGAAAAACTTATCGTTATACACTTTGGTGTGGTGAGACTAAACCTGTTTTTGATAGAAAATATTTATATGTAATAGATAAAATGCCTGATTTAGATAAGATGAATGAGGCAGCTAAATTACTTAAAGGAACTAATGATTATAAAAGCTTTTGCGGTAATAAAAAAATGAAAAAATCAACAATTAGAACCATTGATAAAATAGAAATTACCCAAAAAGATTCATATATATACATGACGTTTCACGGAGATGGTTTTTTACAAAATATGATAAGAATATTAGTAGGAACATTATTAGAAGTTGGCTGGGGAAGAATACAACCACAAGAGATTGAAGAAATATTAAAAGCAAAAGACAGACAAAAAGCTGGTTTTATGGCACCAGCGAATGGTTTGTGCTTGGTGGAGGTTGACTACTAATGAAAAATGAAAATGTTTATTGGTTAAAAAAAGGATTAAAAGATGCAATTCCAATTGGTTTGGGATATTTTGCAGTAGCATTTAGTCTAGGAGTAATGGCAAAAAATGCAAAGTTATCATTGTTAGAAGCTGGATTTATGTCGCTAGGAATGGTTGCATCAGCGGGTGAATTTGCAGCGTTACAGTTAATCATTTCAAAAGCGGGAATCGTAGAAATGATTTTGACAACGATAATTGTAAATTTAAGATATTTTTTGATGGGAGCATCCTTATCACAAAAGATATCAGAAAAAACAAAAATACGACATAGATTTTTTATGTCATATTGTATTACAGATGAAATATTTGGAATATCGAGTGCTATAGAGGGAAAGGTTAATCCGTTTTATACGTATGGTGCGGCCTTAATGTCAATTCCGGGTTGGACATTAGGAACGGTGTTAGGTTGTGTTTTTGTAGATATTGTTCCTCCACTAATAGTCACTTCTCTTACAGTAGCAATATATGGAATGTTTTTAGCAATAATAATTCCGGCTTCAAAGAAAAATATAAATATTGCTATATGTGTATTTTTTTCGATGATAATAAGTTTTCTTTCAGATTATATACCAATCGTTAATAAGATGTCACAGGGAACTAAAGTTATAGTTATAACAATTGTAATTGCGTCAGTAGCAGCTATGATTAGACCAATTGAAGAAGATGAAAAAGGAGAAGATGATGAGTAACGTTATTCCAATATTAATTATGATTGCAACAATTTATTCAGTTAGATGTGTACCGATGTTGATATTTAAACAAAATATACATAATAGATTTGTCAAATCGTTTTTGTATTATGTTCCATATGTAACACTTGCTGTTATGACTTTTCCGGCAATAATATATGCCACAAAAAACATATATGCTGGAATATTAGCTATGATAGTTGGAGTTATATTGAGTTATCTTACTGAAAATTTGTTTGTTGTTGCAACAATGTGTTGTGTAACAGTTTTTGCAGTAAATATATTGCCAAAATTGGCACAGCTTTTTTGATGAATATTAAACTATATTAGCACAAATGAATTTTTTTATGCTAATATAATACGTGAAGATTTTGAATAGTATTTTAAATTTCTATTTATTTTAAAAAATAGAACAAATAATATAGGTGAGGATAATGTGAATGTATAAAATAGCAGTATGTGATGATGAAGAACAATCGATAAAAGAAGCAATAACATTATTATCTGAATATAAAGAAGATAATCCAAATATGGATTGGGAAATAGATACTTTTAGTGCGTCTTTAGAGTTGCTTGATGCAATGGATAAGAAGGTATATGACATATATATTTTAGATATATACATAGATGAAATTAATGGAATAGAATTAGCTAAAATGATTCGTAAAAAAGATGAAAAAGGCGCAATTATTTTTGAAACTTCATCAGATGGTTTCTATAAAGAGGCATTTCGTTTAAAGGCTATACATTACTTAGAAAAACCTCTTTTAAAGGAAGAACTTTATGACGCGTTAGATCGCATTTTTGAATCAGATGAGTTACATTATTTGGTAATTAAAGAGTCAGGTGTTTTAGTTAAAATACCAGTTGATGATATTATGTATATCACATCAGAAGATCATTATAAGAGGATATTTGAAAAAAATGGTGAACATTTAATTCGTATTACTATGCAGGCCTTAACGGATAACATAAAAGAAGACTTCTTTTATATGCCAAATGGAAAAATGATAATTAATCTTAAATACATTTTAAAGATATCTAAAAAGGAAATCGTGATGGAAGATGGCAAAGTTTTTCCTATGCCTCGTGGAGCCTATAGGACGGTAGGAGAATTATTTGTTAAATATTCTATGTAGGTTGTTTTAAGAGATTTTATATATATGAGGAATTGTAATAATGTATAGTATCAACCAATTGAGAGAAATAGAGAAATATCCGTTTGTAAAAGAAAAAAGACTAGAAAAAACTATTGTTTTTTTAAGTTTAATTGAAGCGTTGTGTTCTTTTTTCATTTTTTTGAATTTGTTGCAGGATGATATTGTGTCGACTTTTTCAAATGCTACGATATTTCTTCTTATTCTATTTTCAATGTATGAATACAAAAAAAAGCAAAATCACATAGTTGTAACTATGATTTTGTCAGTTGCAATATGTGTGATAATAGCTGTTTATCTTATTGTAACAGAAGCATTTAGAAATAAAGGAATGAGTTCATTTTGGATATGGATATTAATTCTTCCGTATATTTCGATACATTTAGCAGGAATTTTTTATGGATTAATCGCAAGCTGTAGTGGATTGTTGTTATCTATTCTTTTTATGTGGTGCAACATGTATATTGAAAAAAATATAATAAATAGTGCATATCCTTTTATATATGTACTAGTTCAATTGCTTGCTGTAATGATCGAGAATGAATTTACAAAGTATTACATAGAAAAAAATAAGCTGTTAGGAGAATCAGAATTTCTCAAAAAACATGTAGAAGAAAATATGAAAGAATACAGCGTAGATTATCAATTTCTAAGAAATATTAATGAAATTTATGAATCTAAAATGAGACGATTTATTAATGCGGTAGAAACGTATATTCAAAACGATGAGATGGATGAAGCGTATAAATATTTAAGTGAATTATATAATGATGAAAATAAATTACAAGATTATACCAATGAAAGGTATACTCAAAATGAGTATATTAATTATATAATAGAAAACTATATATACAAATTAAGAGACAAATGTTATAAAGTTAATGTAAATTGCGATATTTGCAATTATATAGAAAAAACTTGTAACATAAATAAATTAGTAGAATTCTTGGCGATATCATTTGAGATACTTGAAAATGATATTGAGCATATTTTAGGAAAAGATGATACTACATTATTGAAGGTTTGGATAGATATCAAAATTGACAATACAAATATTCAGGTTAAAAAAGTTGGAATGCAGTTTAAAGCAGGATTAAACCAAGTATTTTCAAGTATAAATATTAGCATGGATAATAGCGGTAATTTAGAGGCATTTAAGGATGGAAAAGATTATTTTACTAAATTATCGACTAATAAAGAAAAATTAGGTTATTTATATGAAAATGATGTTATACCACCTAAGAATTATGAAATTCTAAAAAAAATTTTTAGCGGCATAATAGAATGTAAAGCAAAGTATGAGGTTATAAAAACAAAAAATTCATTTTATACAGAATTAATTGTTCCAATAAAATCCTTAAAAAAAGTATAATGTTTTAATAATTTCAAAAAAAGTATCCTATTACAGTTATATGCACAAAATATATAAAAAACAAAAAATCAAAAACCGTTTAACGACAAAAATGGTCGCGTTTACGACAAAAAAATAATTTCTTCACAGATTGTGATATAGTGTTTTTAGAACAGTTGATTTTGATGTTTATTTCGAACTTAATGGGGGTTAAATTCGAAATATATATACAGTTTAGTGTAAGTGATAATTGTGTAAAGTATAAACTGTAGAGAAGAGCTTTTTAGGAGTTTTTCATAAGGGCTCATTAAAAAGTATTGTTTTGCTGAAGTGATGGATGTAGTTTCTAGGGAGATACTACATCTGACACGGTTAGCAAGAAAGGAGAGTCTAAGTGAGAAAAAAAGGGTATAGCGTAATTGTGAATTGGAACAATGAGGAAGAGTGCTTTGTTGTTCAATCGAAAAGTCGAGTCGGTTGTGTCGCTAAAGGGAAGTCATTATCAGCAGCATTACAGGGGATGCAAACGACGCGAATAAGAGAAGTGAGGTTAACAGCTGGATGGCAAAAATCGTAAGTTATGATAAAGAAGGGTATAGAGTTGTAAGTGAAGATGATTTTTGCGAACATTGGGAGCCAGAACATGGAACAATAGTTCCTATGAAGGAATGTTGGTGTTGTAAATGGTCCAATTTTAGATCTAACTTAGATGAGTATAAATCTGAAAGTGTTTGTAAGTATGAAAAGAACCGTGTAACGTCGGAAGAGTATAAATAATTTTAATATGAGTACAAGAAGTAAATTCTTTGACTTCCTCTTTTTTAGAAAAGGTTGACGAAAGTTGGCCTTTTCTTTTTTTTCAAAAGTGTTTTTAAATGCACTTATATGCGGGCAAAGAATAGTTGTGTTTATTTTGTGAAAAAAGATAAATTAGGTTGTTTTTATACCCTATAAGTTGCTATAATGTAACTTGGGTATTTTTAGGATTAAGTACTTAAGATATAGTGGAGGAAGTTAATTGTGTCAGATTCAAATATTAATACAGAGATAACAGTTGGTGGAAAAAAATATAACCTTTGTGGTTCAGAAAGTGCAGAATATATGCAGGAAGTAGCTGCATATTTAAATAGAAAATTAGCAGAAATAGATGGAAGCTCAGCATATTGGCAGTTGCCAAATGATGCTAAAAGTGTAATGCTTCAAATTAACATTGTAGATGATTTATTTAAGGCATATACTAAAATTACAGATTTAGAAGGTGTAGTAAAGGATAAAGAATCAAGTGCCAATTCAGCAACTATCGAAAAGAAAAAATTAGAAGAAATGGTTGCAAATCTTGAAGGACAACTTGGTCTTATAAAAGAAAATTATAAAGAGTCAAAAGACAAGGCTTTAAATACAAATGAAGAACTTGATATTACTAAAGGAAAATTGCAAGAAACTCTTGAAAAGCTAAAGATAATGACTGAAGAAGTAAAAGAGTATCATAAGAAACTTGATGAGTCTAACAAAAAAGCAGAAGATGTTATCAAGGATAGAAGAATTATTGAAGAGCAGTTTGAACAAAGTAAGAAAGAGCATACTAAAAAGTCTCAACAAATACATTCTTTACAAGAAGAATTATCAAAGAAAAGTAAAGAATTGTATGATAGCAATGCAAAATTAGTAAATCACGATAAGGAACTTGAAAAAAATAAGGCCAATATTTCAACATTGAAAAGTGAATTACAAAGAGCCAAAGAAAAAATAGAGGATTTACATAATAATTTATCTGGTGTTAAACATGATTTAGAGATTTCAAGAAAGGATCTAAAAAAATCAGAAGAATCATTACAAGAAAAAACACTATCAGAAGAACAAAAAATTGAGAACATAAAGGAACTAGAACAAAATTTAGCAAATGTTCGCGCTAAATTACATGATACAGAAGTTGATTTAAAGGCTAAATCAGATGAAGTATTATCTACTATTAATAGCTTAAAAGATTGCAATCAAGAATTAGAAAGTATAACATTGCAAAATAATGCGAATAAAACTGAATTAAATACAACAAAAGAAAGTTTAAATAAAGCTGTAAATGAACTTAAATCTTTAAAAGAAGATTATAGAACATTAACAGAAACATATAATAAAACAAAAGCAGATTTAGAACAAAAAGTAGCAACACTTAGTAAGAACTTAGAAACTGTAAAAGCAGATTTTGATAGTGCGAGTACAGAACTTGCAGATATCAAAAATTATAAAGATGATAGCGATTATCATGTTTTACTTTTACAAGAAGAATTAAAAGATTTACAGGAAAAACATCAAACAGTTGTTGTAGAGAGAAATAATTTATCAAAAAATTATGAGAATTTGATTGAAGAATCAAGTGCAACTGCTCTTGAATTAAATAGTGTAAAAGAGCAACTTAGTGCTGTTGAAACTAAACTTAGAAGTTCTAAAGTGACAACAGAATCTCAAGAAAAAACAATTAATGAGTTGACAGCTGCTTTAGATGAAGCAAGAGATGATACTAGACGTGAAAGTGGTAAGATTAAACTTGTTAAAGATGAATTAAATGAAAAAGGTAAGGAATTAGCTTTTATGAAGGATAGAGTAACATCTAGCGAAAAAGAGCTTAATTCAACTAAAAATATTTTAGCAACGGTAAATCGTGAATTCAGTGAAATGAGAGCATTAAAAGACAATCTTGAAATAAGAGTAAATAAATTAGAAAATACGTCTAAAGATGCTAAAACAGCTGCAAATCTTGCTGAAAAAAGATATGAAGATGTAAGTAAAGAATTAGTCGCTGTGAAAAGAGATTTATCAAACTCACAGAAAGAATACAATAAACTTGAAGTTGAGAATAAAGCATTACATACTCAAGTTGAAGATGGTGAGAAAAACATCAAGTCCTTAGAAAAAGATATTAAGGAAAAAGATGTACAGTATAAACAACTTTCTGCTGAAAAAGATAGCATAAACAATGAAAAAACTAGATTAAATGATACAGTCTATGAGTTAGCTAATAGATTAGATCAAGCAAAAAAATACTATAATGCATTACAAGATGAAAAAAATTCAATTCAGTCAAAAGCAACTGAATTAAAGAGTAATTTAGATAAAACTCAAGGAAGATTAGATGAATCAAATGCTAAAAAAGAAGATTTACAGCATGAATTAAATCAGCTAAAAGAAAGTTTAAAAATTTCTAATAATGATGTTAGAGCATTAAATGAACTTTCGAATAATAAAGATATCGCTATTAAACAAGAGCAAGAAAAATATAAAAAATTGCAAGATGAAAAAGACAATAGCGACTTTAGAATATTAGAATTAGAAGAACTTGTAAAAGAGTATGATGATAAGAATAAAGAATATTCTAATAAGAATCGTAATCTAGAGCAAGAACTTGAAATGACTCAAAATAGATTAAATGAGACAACTCAAAAATTAGCTGATGCTTCTAAAGAAGTTAAAACAATTAATAATGCTAAAGATGATAGTGATTTAAGAATTATGGAATTAGAGGAAGAATTACATAATTTGAGAAAAGAAAATGAAGAAACACTAAAAAAAGGTAAAGATGCTTTAAATCAACTAGAAGAAGCTAACTTAAAGTTACATGCGGTACAAACTGTAAATAATGAAGTTGCACAAAAACAAGAAGGACAGCAAACAGAATTTAATAAGATTATTAAAGATTTGCAAGAAAAAATAAATAAACTCACAGCAGATAATGAAGAATTAAAAAGAAGTTATAGAAGTTTAATGGCAGCAACAATGGAAGAGGAACTTTATTATTAGAAAAAGTTTTATCGTTAATTGCATGAAGAGAGCATTCATAGACCAAGGATGGGAGTACAATGGAGATAGTATATAGGATAAATAAAAAATTGAAAAAGCTAATTTTAATAAGTTTTGCAATGTTTATAGCTTTACAGTCTATTGTGACTATAAAACTCTCAACACCCATATATGCAAAATCTAATAAAAAAGTAATAAGATTTATGGTGAATGAACCAAATATAGGTTTAGAAAGATGTGTTAATGGCTTTGAAAAAAAACATCCAAATATAGATATAAAATTTTTATATGTGGATAATTATTGTGAAAAGGCACTTAATAAATTAAAAAGTAATAATTCACCAGATGTGATGTTTATTCCACCTAAAATAACAGATTCAGATAAACAAAAATATCTTTTAAAGTTAGGAAATAGAACGCAACTTGAAAAAGAATATAATTATTTAGACCAGGCAATCAAAATAGATGAAGACATATATGGGTTACCATCAAGAATGTTTTTGGCGGGGTTTGTATATAATAAAAAAGTGTTTGAAAAAGCTGGAATCACTAAATTGCCAACTTCAATGGACGAATTTTTGAAGGATATGTCGTATATTAAAAATAATACAGACAAAATCCCTTTTTATAGTGGTTATACATATAAGTGGGCTCTTACAACGTGGGAGTACTTTACGTATATCGAGATGATGGGGGATGAGAAAAATAACGAAATTCAAAATGGCAGTAATCCGTTTGCGACTGGATCTACACATGAAAAAGTTTATGATTTTTATTGCAATATTTTACGTAATCATTACTGTGAAGATTCTTGTAAAGATTATACATGGGAAAATGCAGTAGAGGATCTAGCAAATGGAAATCTTGGTTGTATTGCGGCTGGCTCATGGGCAATTCAAATTATCCAAAAAGCATCAGATAATCCTAGTGATATTGGATATATGCCTTTTCCTAACACGATAAGAAATAAGCAATTTGCATCAGTGATTGCGGATTTAAGTGTGGGAATTAGTAAAAAAACAAAGTATCCTGAAGAAGCAAAAGAATTTGTAGATTATTTTCTTGATGAATCAAACTATAATTTAGAAACTCAAAATATATCTATTGTAAAAGGACGTTTGCTTCCAGAAGTATATAGAGAAGTTAAGAATCTATGCGTTTTACAAAATTGTAATGTTTCAGAAAATATGTATCAACAATATATTGAGATAGGAAAGCATCTAAATATGTTTTCAGGAAACGAGCAAAAACGTATAGCGGATGCTACATTAGGTTATTCTAACGAAAAAGTTGAAAACATATATAGAGAATGGAGCAGGAGATGGATAAAATCTCAAGCTAGTGTAGAAAAAAATGCAGTTGGAGATAATATTCAATCTATTAACGCTGAAAATGTTAATCAAGATCTAACAAATTTTACTGAGCAAGAGAAGAAATATATTAAAACGTTACCAATATTAAAAGTTGGAATTTTAACTGATGCTCCACCATTTTCATATATGGGCAAAAAGAATAAAATAAGAGGTATGTCAAAATTAGTGGCTGATGACATTATGAAAAAAATGAAGACAAAATATAAATTTGTTTTTTTCGATAATGAAGCACAAATGACAAAAGCTCTTGATAATAGAACTATTGATTTGGCTTTAGGAGTAGAGGACACAGCTAGTAACATAGAAAAGTATAAACTCACTAAGTCATATATGGAATATAATAACGTACTTGTAAGAAATAAAAAGCTGCGAAATGTATCAAGGCTAAATTTAGCAGATTGCAGAGCTGCTGTTGTTAAAAATATGCATCGTGATTATTATAAAGGAATTAAGAAAAAGCATAAGTGTGATTCAGTAGAAGATGCAATAGAATCAGTAAATGATGGGGATGCGGATTACACGATTTTAAATTATTATACAGCTAATTATTATATAAGAAATGGTCAGTATAGTAATCTAGAGATAATTTCAACATCATCGAAGAATTCATTAAAAATTGCTTTCAGAGATGAAGAAAATGCACAGATGTTATCTATTTTTAATAAGTGTTTATACGATATTTCGGACAGCTCATTAGAAACATATTTATTAAATGAAGATAATAACCTAGCTTCTAAAATGGATATAAAAATGTTGATGAGACAGTATCCAATGCATTTTGTTTTAGGAATATTATTTATATATTTATTAGTTTTAGTGGAAATATGGTTTAGCGGATATGAAAAACAAAAATATTTACATAAACAGGAATTTTATGCGAAGAGATATGCGCTTTTAGCAGAAATGATGGATGAATATATTTTTGAATATAACTTATCGGAGAATACAATAACTGTTGACGAAAAGTTTAGGGAGTTTTTCGAGTTCTCAAAAAATTGTATTGATGTAAACCAATATGAAAAAAACAATGAAAAATTAAATCAGTTCATTGAAGCACTAAAAAATATGGTTAAATATGAAAAAAAGGAACAGAGAATATATTTTGGAAACTTAGGTGATCAAAATGTTACATGGGTGCGTATTTTTATTTCGCAAATAGAGGATGAAGACACTAATAATATTTTATATGTTGGAAAGATTTCAAATGTTCAGCATGAGATGGAGGAACGTCAAATGTTCCTTAAACAAACAGCACTTGATTCGCTTACCAAAGTATATAATCGTTCTGGATTTAATAAAATATACAACGACCAATATAGTTCAAATTGTAAATATGAGCGAGCTGTTGTTGGTATTTTAGATTATGATAATTTTAAAAAGGTAAATGATACGTTAGGTCATCTAGGAGGAGATAAAGCTTTAAAAGTATTAGCTGAAGAGTTAAGAAAAACTTTTAAAGATATAGGTATATTTGCCAGATATGGGGGGGATGAATTTATCTTTTATATTCCAGATGGAAGGGATGTAGAAAAGATAAGAGATTTACTTGCTAATTTAGTAAAAAGAATGAATAAGATTTTGAAGTATGAAAACAATTTTATAAGAATATCAATTAGTATAGGGGCTGTTATTGTCTCATCTAAAAAGAATATTGACGATGCATTTGATCTTGCAGATCATGAATTGTATAAGATTAAAGAGAACAATAAAAATGCATATCGTCTAAAGAATTATTGCAAAGTGTAACAATGAGGTACAAAATGAAATTTTATTTAGCACCGATGGAAGGTATAACAGGACATATTTATAGAAGACATTTTAATGAATTATATAAAGGAGTTGATAAATATTTTACTCCTTTTATAGCAACCAACCAGACCTTTAAATTAAAAAATCGAGAGAAAAGAGAAATTGATCCAAAGATAAATGAAGGAATGGTAGTTGTGCCACAGTTATTAACTAATAATGCACAACAGTTTATCTGGTATGCCAAAGAAATAAAAAAATTAGGATATAACGAAATAAATTTAAATGTTGGATGCCCTTCAGGAACAGTTGTTAGTAAACATAAGGGCTCTGGTATGTTAATTGATTTAGAACAGTTTGATAATTTTTTAGAAACCATATATTCTGAGCTAGCAAATGATTTATTTATTTCTATAAAAACAAGATTAGGAATAGAAAATTTTGATGATTTAGAAAAACTGATAGAAATTTATAATAAATATCCGATGAACGAATTAATAGTTCATCCAAGAACTAGAATGGATTTTTATAAAAATATTCCAAATTATAACGCGTTTAAAGAGGTTTGTGAGAAATCAAATAAGAATATTGGTTATAATGGAGATATAAAAATATCCGATGACATCAATAAAATAATTACGGATTTTAAGGATTATAATGTTGATAGCATTATGATAGGGCGAGGTTTTTTGACAAATCCGATGTTAGTAGAGAATTATCTAAGTAATAAACCTGATACAAATATTGATTGCGATAGATTAAAAGAATTTGTTGCAAAACTTTTTGAGGATTATGTAAGGGATTATACGGCATGTTCTGATGCGATTAATAGAATGAAAGAATTATGGTTTTATATATTAGAACCATTTAGTGATTATAATGAAGTAAAAAAATATGCTAAAAAAATAAAAAAAGCCAAAGATAAAGACGTTTATGAGACAACAGTTAATAATCTTATTGTTACCTTAAAAAATATTACATTGTAGACAGGGAGGAGAAGATGCTATGGAGCGTGATATGACACAAGGTAAACCATTTGGATTAATTATGAAATTTGGTTTTCCATTATTTTTAGGTAATATTTTTCAGCAACTTTATAATGCAGCAGATTCAATTATTGTAAGTAGATATGTAGGAAATGATGCGTTAGCTGCCGTGGGGTCAACAGGTACGATTATGTTTTTGATAATCGGCTTTGCACAGGGAATAACAACAGGATGTACGGTACTTACATCTCAAAGATTTGGTGCAAAAAATGAAAAAGGTGTAAGACGAAGTGTCGCGAATGCTATTTTATTAGCAATAATTATTGTATTTCTTACTACTTTGGTAAGTATATTAGCAATGAATAATATTCTTACACTTATGCGTACACCAAAAGAAATTTTTGACCAAGCATACACATATATAACTATAATATGTGGTGGTTTAGTTGCATTAGTATTTTATAACTTATTTTCAGCTTTTTTAAGAGCTGTTGGTAATAGTATGATTCCGTTGGTTGCGCTTGTATTTTCTTCGGTTTTGAATGTAATATTAGATTTAACGTTGATAAAAGGATTTCATATGGGAGTTGCAGGCGCTGCAATTGCTACGGTAACTTCTCAGGGTATTTCAGCAATATTGTGTTTGATTTATATAATAAAAAATGAAAAATTGTTATGGCCTAAAAAACATGAATGGTATTTAGAGTTAGGAGATTCTAAACTTCAATTAGGTGTAGGTTTACCAATGGCAATACAATTTGCAATTACTGCATCAGGTACAATGGTTATGCAAGCGGCTATTAATAACTTTGGTGTAGTAACTGTATCTGCTTTTGCGGCAGCATCTAAATTGCATGGCTTAATGTCTCAAGCTTTTCCGGCTATGGGACAGGCTATGGCTACATATAGCGGACAAAATTATGGTAAAGGTAATATAAAACATTTACGAGAAGGTGTTAAAGTGGCGACTATAACATCTACGATTATGGCAGTCATTATGGGAATAGTTGCAGTCATTTTAGTAAAACCAACCATGATGATTTATTTTAGAACGGCAAAAGAAGTTGCAGATGCATTTCCAGCTGCAAGGACATATATTATGTTAAGTGCATCATTTTATGTACCTTTGTCATATATTTTCATCTTCAGAAATACGATGCAAGGATGTGGTTATGCATTTTTACCTTTAATGGGTGGAGTTGTAGAATTAGTATCAAGAGCATGTTGTGGTATTATATCAGTATATTTACATAATCAAACATTAGCATTTTTCTGTGATTCATCTGCTTGGATTACGACAGGTATATATGCAGTTATAGCCTATAAGTTTGTAATTAGGGATATACTAAAAAGATGTGATGAAAATCAGCAATTAGTAGATGTTAGAGTGTAAAAGTACATATTTATACAAAAAATATATATTTAAGTAAAAGGTACATATTTTTACAAAAGGAGATAAAATGCAAGAATTATTTCAAAATGAAATTGATGTAAAAAAACAAAACATATTTCAAAGTGAAGTAGAGATAATTGGCGATTTTGATCTAAAAAAAATAGAAAATAGCGGTGAAGTGTTTAGATTTAATGAAGTAGGCAATGGTATTTTTTGTACCATTGCCTTTGGTCGTGTATTGTATATTCGAAAAAAATTTAATCAAACAGATCATGCAATTTATGAGATTTCATGTTCTAAACAAGAATTTATGGATATTTGGTATGATTATTTTGATTTATCAACAGACTATGAAAAAATTCGAAATATGATATCTAAAGAAGATAAATTTTTGTATAATGCAGCAGAATATTCAAAAGGTGTAAGAATACTAATACAAGATCCTTGGGAAATGATAGTATCGTTTGTGATTTCTCAGAGAAAAAATATTCCAGCTATAAAAAAAGCAGTAGAAACTTTATGTGAATGTGCAGGAAATCTAATTGATAAAGATAAAAAGATATATTCATTTCCTACACCGGAACAAATGTATAATATGTCTGAAGAAGATTGGAATAAGTGTGCATTAGGTTATAGGACTAAATATCTTAAAACTATTGTGGAACAGTTTTATTATAAAGAGATTACGATTGCAAGTTTACAAGAACTTGATGATGATAAATTGTATAATAAACTGTTAGATTTATATGGAGTTGGACCTAAAGTGGCTTCATGTATTATGTTATTTGGCTTTCATAGATTAAATTCGTTTCCAAAAGATGTTTGGATTTTAAGAATTTTAGAAGAACAATATAATAATAATTTTGATTTAGATAAATATTCACCATATAATGGTGTTATTCAACAATATATGTTTTATGGCTCTTTAGAATTAGGCAGGAAAGTGTAATTTAAGAGTTAGAAAGGATTTAAAATGCAACAAAATAGTAATAATTTAATTGACAGTAATAATGGAATGGTTGTAAATGACAAGCATTGGGCAAGTATTTGGGGAAATGCGGTATCTATTGGAGAAAATAGACCAGAAAGCTATGGAAAGAACATTACTTTTAGATACCCAATTTATTCACAGTTTTCCGGAGAGGGAATAAAGCTTACATTTGATAATTATTGTGGAACAGAACCTATAACAATATCGGAATGTACAATTTATATAAATGGAGAATTTAAAGATGTAACTTTCGATAATGGAAGTAAATCTATTACAATTCCAGCAAAACAAAACGTTGTATCAGATGCATTGAAATGTAAAATAGATGCAAAATCTCAATTTGAAGTTAATTTTTACCTAAAAGATTTCACACAAATGAGATCAACTGTTTATGTGAGTGGACCATTATCAAATAGTGCATTATATGCAATTGGAAATCAAACTCACAATAAAGATATTTCAATAGACATTAAAAGAGGAACAAATTTATATTATTTTTTAAGTAACGTATCAATTTTTACAGAAAAAGAAAATAGAACAATTCTTTGTTATGGGGATTCCATTACAGCACAGGATTGGCCTGACTATCTGCAGCTTAGATGTAAAGATAACAATTTTAATAATACAGCTGTTATAAGAAGAGCAACAAGCGGTTCGCGTATTTTAAGAGAATATAATTGTATTAGATATGAATCATATGGATTAAAAGGAACAAATCGTTTTGCACATGAGGTTCCAACTGAGGGTGTTGATACAGTTATAATTCAACAGGGTATTAATGATATTATTCATCCAGTTGGAATAGATGTTAATCCATATCGTCCAATGAGTGATTTGCCTACAGTAGACGAAATGATAGATGGACTTAAATACTATATTGAATTGGCAAAAAGTTACAACTATAAAGTTTATGTAGGAACATTACTTCCAATTGAAAATTGGAGAACATATGCTGATTTTAGAGAAAAAATGAAAAATGAATTAAATGATTGGATAAGAAAAGCAGAAGGTTTTGATGGCTGTATTGATTTTGATAAAGCTGTTAGAGATTTAAATAATCCAAAAGCATTTGCGCCAGGTCTAGATAGTGGAGACCATTTACATCCGAGTTCATTAGGATATCAAAAAATGGCGGAATGTGTGCCTGAGCTTATTCTAAAATAAAGTCTAGTTAAAAGTAATACTTATGATTGCTTATAAGATATAGTTAGTTGTAAATATTACATATTGGATGTATACTAGTTCTGTGATACATATATAAAAGGAGAAAAAAAGTGAAAAATGTTATTCAAATGTCAGAATCAATCGAATTAGGAGTCGTTCTTGCAGTTTCTGGCGGCTTTATGGATGCTTACTCATTCGTATGCAGGGGAGGAGTCTTTGCAAATGCACAAACAGGAAATATGCTTTTGTTTGGAGTACATCTATCGGAAGGAGATTGGGCTAAGGCATTAAGATTTTTTCTACCGGTTATGTCTTTTGCGATAGGAATAGCCTTGGCAGAATTGTTTAGGATTATTTTTAAAGAAAAAAATACACTTCATTGGAGACAATTTTCTGTTTTTGTGGAAGCAATTATTCTTTTTGGAGTAAGTTTCTTTTCTCAAAGATACAATTTGATTGCCAATTCATTAATTTCTTTTGCGTGTGGAATACAGGTAGAGAGCTTTAGAAAAGTTTTAGGTAATAATGCAGCCACAACAATGTGTATAGGAAATCTTAGAAGCGCAACACAGAATATGGTTACATTTTTAGAAACCCAAAAAATAGAAGCATTAAAGAAAAGTTTACTTTATTTTGGGATTATATCATCGTTTATAATAGGTGCTGTTATCGGAAATTTTTTTGTTAAATTATTTCAAGAAACAGCAATTCGTATGTGTTCTATCTTTTTAATGATAGCACTTACAATGATGTTTGTTGATAGAGAGCTACAGGCTCAAATGGAGGAGTAAAATTTAATATGTTCGAATTATGAACTATAGGAGAGTTAGGATAAATTATATTAGGATAAAGGAGAAAATTATGCAACGAAGTATAAAGGCGTTAAGTATATATTCGTTATCAATTGCTATTGTAGCAGTCGTTACGTTGTTTATTAAAGTTCCAACTATGACAGGATACAGTAATCTAGGTGGATGTTTTATTTTGATTATTGCAACTTTTGTAAATCCAGTAGCGGCTTTGTTCGCAGGGGGAATTGGTTCTATGTTTGCAGATATACTTAGTGGATACGTGCAATGGGCAATTCCGACATTAATTATTAAAGGATCGATGGGATATATAGCCTCTTTAGTTCTTAGGAAAGAATGGGCAGAAAAGAAAGTCCCAATCAAAACATTGAAGATATATTTTTTGGCAACATTAATGGCATTATATGTTGTAGCTGGATATTTAGTGTTTGGAATCGTTGTAAGAGGTAGTGTTGTTGGAAGTTTAATGCAAACCACAGGGCTTTTAGTTGAAGCAGGTGTAACGGTTATTGCGTATATTTTTTTCGCCTCAGCATTAGAAAAAATTGATTTAAAAAAATATATTAATTTAGAAGAATAGAATATATAAAAATAGAATATATAAAAATAGGATATATAAAAATAGAATATATATAGAAAAATACCGACCACAAAGTTAGAAAAGATATGTATGACATTAAAATACATATAAAATTTTGACAATGCTAGGCCGGTATTTTTTATGTTAAATCATTATTTTTATCCAATGTTAAATCCGGTATTTTATTTAAGGTGTGAATAACCAGTTTTATAATCTATAGAAACTTTAGGTTGAGTATTGTAACAAAAAACATTAAATGTTACACCCTCGCCTTTGTCTTCGACAGATTTCCCTTCAATTAGAACACCCTTTGCAACAAGGTCATTACCCTTGAAAATAGGTGTTACACGGTATAAAACGTGATTATTTGTTTCTTTAACATAATCTGCTACTAAGTTTTCAAAAGGTAGCATACCTTCAACATTTAGATATCGTGTGCCGGTAATTAAATTTTGTTTATTAGCATTTTCAGCAGTTAACTGATATCCAATTAAATGACATCTATTGTATAGATATTTGCCGTCAACATGGTCATATTTAATAGTATGCCACCCAGTAGGCTTGACCATGCCAATAGCACCACGTTTTTGTGTTGGCATTAAATCTTGTCCAATAGAAGCAACGGCAAAGCCACAACGTCCTAGAGAATCCAAATCACTGTAATATTCGAAAGATTTTTTGGTGAGAAGTTTATCATCAAAAAATGGTTTATTATCGTTTATTACAACGTAAGGAGAACCTGATTCAGTTGGTATATCAGAAGAACTAAAATCAACATTATAATCCTTTGAAATCTGGGCTTGTTGTTGTTTTGTTAGCTTTGAGTTACCATCAGATTCACCTTGTGCTCTTCAATGATGTCTAAAATGATGACTATGAAAACTGTGTCTAGATGAATGAGTGCTATAACTATGTCTGTTACTTTTTGTAGAAGATCTAAAACCACTAAAAATAGAAGTTTTCTTTTTGGGTTTAGTATAGCTATCATTACTTGAAGAATAGCTACTAGAATTATTTCTATTTTTGCTATAAGTTTTATATTTATAGTGGTTATTATTATATATTGAACTGTTAGAATATCTTCTATGTGAAGTTCTATGTGATGGTTTAGTAGCTGCTAGAAAAATAACAGAACCTAATATAGCCACAACAAAAAAAGTAATAATAATTTTTAAAAGTTTACGAGCGTCATTGTTCATGTCTTAATACTTCCTCCAATATAGTTGAGTGGGAATGACCAATATGTTTAGTCTCTTTTTGTAAAATAAAATGTTGGGTAAAATCAGAAGGTAATGCAAAAAAATAATCACAAGGATAAGCATTATTCCATTTATAAAAAATAATACCAATAACTTTATTAGATTTAAAGTATGGCAAAGTATCATTGCATTCGACAAAACAAATATCATATTGACCTGCTTCATCTAAAAAAGAATCAGATACAATTATTGATTTTATGAAATTAAGATATTCTTTTTTGGATAAAATTGGATTTAAGTTATTAAGATAAGTCAAAAAAAGTTTATAAGAATATTTATTCATAAAAAATTGTATGTCAGGATGTAATTTTTTAAAATGGATAAATTGTTTATAGACCAATTCTAAAATAGTACGATCTTGAGCAATTCTTCTATTATTAAAAAGTAACCCATAATTATTTGTAATACAAGAAACAATTATCATAATGTCCTCCATATTTTTCATTTAATATTTTTACATATTTATATAAAAAAAGCAAGAAAAAGTGCATGGTGTATAAGGAAAAATAAGTTTATTAAAAAAAAATAAAATTTTTTCAAAAAAAAGTGTTGACAAATGAATAGAAAAAATGTAATATATTACATGTGCCACGGATGAGGGCAACAAAATAAAAAAGAAATGCGACAGTGGCGTAGTTGGTAACGCGCGACCTTGCCAAGGTCGAGACCGCGGGTTCGAGCCCCGTCTGTCGCTCTCAATCAAAAAAGGTTGAATATTTTTTTGATTAAATGGGTATCATTTGATACCACGCAATTTAATATGCGATAGTGGCGTAGTTGGTAACGCGCGACCTTGCCAAGGTCGAGACCGCGGGTTCGAGCCCCGTCTATCGCTCTTAGTCGAGAAATTGACTAAAAAGTTGTTAGTTTTATTTGTGTTTATAGTTTTTATTTCTATGTTGTATTATTTCTGGCAAAAGTCGGAAATAATATGCGACAGTGGCGTAGTTGGTAACGCGCGACCTTGCCAAGGTCGAGACCGCGGGTTCGAGCCCCGTCTGTCGCTCTTAAGAGGTTCCGGAACTGTTGTGGACAATGGTTTCGGGATTTTTTTTTTGCATTTTTCAGTATTCATTATTTCATATCTAAAGAGATATAGTTCTTTTAATTTATTTCATTTACTTTAAATTTCAATAAGTATTTTTTTTACTGATTCGATATAAAGAATAGGGTAGTGTACTTTTTTGTGCATCGGGAAAAATATGAGGTGGAATTATGATGTATTTAGCGTTATATATAGAAATTAGTGTATTGTGTATAGTATTACTAATTATTGTTGCATTACAAAGTAGTGTAAGATTGAATGATTCAGGATATAAACGTTCATATATCAATGCAGTTGTTTGTACGATGTCATATGTTAGCGTTGATTGTGTTAGTAGAATTATTCATTATGGTAATGGACAATTAAATATGGATTTATTGTATGTTTTTAAATCAATGTATTTTATATCAGAAACGGTTATGGGCTATTTGTGGTTTGTATATTTTGAGTTTGTATTAGATAAAGGTGAAGAATATACGAAAAATAAGGAAATGATGGATGCAGTAGCTTTATTTTTTATTTTTGTGAATTTTTTCATATGTGTAATAAATTCGCAAACAGGATTTATATATTATTATGATAAAAATATGGAATATCATATTGGAAATTGTTATGTGTTGCAGATTGTTTTTGCATATCTTTATTTAATAACAGGTAGTTTTCAAGCGTTTTGTATGCTTATTTTTACGGAAAAAAATATTGAAAGGACAAAATATGGAACGCTTGCGCTTTTTCCATATATTCCTATTATATTTAGCATAATACAAATGAGATTTAACTGGATGCCGTTGATATCTGTATCTGTTACAGTAACGAGTCTGTTGATTTTTTTTGCGACACAAGAAGATTTGATTTCAAAGGATGCAGTTACATCATTGAATAATAATCGAGAGTTTTTAAGAAGGATGTATGCTGAAGTAGAAAAGTTAAAGGATGATAATTTTGTGGTTATTTATTTGTTGGTGTTTGAAATTAATAAATTAGATTTAAGAGATAGAGAACAAAGAAGTCGTGAAACTGGAAAAAAATTGAAAGCATTTGCTAAAATATTAGAAGATGTATCAGTGGATGCTAATAGAAAAGCTATAGTAGGAAGAATTAAGGGAAATGAATTTGCATTATTTATGAAAATTTATCATAAGGAAAGCGAAAAAGAAAAGCAAAAAAATGAGGAAAGAACTATTATTAGAGAGTTAAAGATTGATTTAAACAATGCTATAGCAAGGTATAATGCGAAGGAAGAAGTTGATTATAATTTAGATGTAAATATAGGTTTTGCGAGGTATAAAATAGAAAAAAATGGTGTGAATAACGCATTTCTTGAAGCAGAAGGAAAAATGTATAAGGATAGAATTAGTAAAGAGCAAATAAAAAGAGTTGTTAATTAATAAAAGAGTGAGAAGGTAAATAAAAATACCGTTCTCGAATTGTTATATTTGTAATCTAACAATTCAGAAACGGTATTATTTTTAATCTAATAGATTTTTATAATCTGGAAAAATATCAATACTTCTTGCAAGTATATCATGCATATGAGCTATAGCAATTCCATAATTTACAATTGGAACGTTTTGACATTTAGCTATCTCAATTCGTGAAAGCATTTCTTTTGCATTAAGCATACAACCACCACAATGAACAACTAGATTATATTTTGATAAGTCATTTGGAAAATCATTTCCAGATGTAAATTCAAATTGAATATTTTTTTGAGTATAATTTTTTATCCAATTTGGCATTTTAACTGTACCAATGTCATTACATTGTCGATGGTGAGTGCAGCCTTCAGAAATCAAAACAGTGTCATTATCTTTAAGTTCATGTAATGCTTTAGCGCCAAGAATTAATTCTTTTAAATTACCTTTAAATCGTGCCATTAAAATAGAAAATGAAGTTAAAGGTATGTCACTAGGCGTTATTTTTGCAACTTCTTTAAAAGCTTGCGAATCAGTGATAACAAGTTTTGGTGTCTTATTTAATGATTGTAGCAAATGAGAAAGTTCACTTACTTGACAACATAGTGGAATAGCATGATGATCAAGTGCATCACGAAGTACTTGTTGTTGTGGTAATATAAGTCTACCTTTTGGGGCAGAACTATCAATTGGAATGACGAGTACAACTAAATCATTTTCATTAATTAAATCACCAATTAATGTTTTTTCGCTAGATGAATTATTTTTTATAAGGTGTCCAATCATTTCCTTAAGTTCATAAATATTATGATTATTTATGGTACTAACATTGATTTTATTATCGCCATTACTTGTAGTTTCGCAAGAGCTTTTTAAATCAGATTTATTATATGCAATTATGTATGGAATTTTTTTTGCAATAAATAAATCTATCATTTCTTTTTCAACATTAGTAATGCCTTTTGTTACATCAACTACTAATATTGCAATATCTGTTTCTTTTAAAATAGTCTTAGTTTTTTCAACACGTAGTGTTCCAAGATGACCTGTATCATCAATTCCAGGAGTATCTATTATTACGACTGGTCCTAAGGGAAGTATTTCCATTGATTTACGTACGGGATCAGTTGTTGTACCTTTAATGTCGGATACAATAGATAAATTTTGGCCTGTAATTGCATTTACAAGACTTGATTTACCTGCGTTTCTTACACCGAAAAAACTAATATGAGTTCTAAGGGCACTTGGAGTTGAATTTAAATCCATAATTATCACCTCTTAGAATCTAAAGTCACGTTGGTTAGAATTTTTAATAGCTTCAATGTGTTCAGCCGCAATTTTTCTTACATTTTCTTTTGGAATTTTCTTTAATTCTTCATCAATTAATTTAAACCCAACTTCTTTGGTTTCTTCAGATGCATAATCAACTAAGTACTCAGTAAGTGTCATAAGAGCATTTGGAGTACAACAGTTTTGAATTTGTCCGCTCTTACATAAACTCATAAATCTATCGCCCGTTCTACCTTCACGATAACATGCTGTACAAAATGATGGAATATGTCCAGTATCCATTAACCAATGAACAACTTCATCAAGGGTACGTTGGTCAGAAACATCAAATTGTTCTGTGTCATGTGGACGTTCTTCTTGAGTATATCCACCGACTGATGTACGTGATGCACCACTGACTTGAGAAATACCGACTTGAAGCATTTTAGCACGAACTTCTTCTGTTTCACGAGTTGAAATAATCATACCTGTGTAAGGTACTGCAAGTCTGATACATGCTGCGATTTTTGTGAATATTTCATCAGAAATTGAGTTATCAAATACATCTGGATCAATATCGTCAGCATGTTTAACTCTTGGTACAGAAATAGTATGTGGACCAACTCCGTGTACTGCTTCTAAGTGCTCTGCATGCATTAATAAACCGGCAAATTCATATCTATATTTATCTAAACCGAATAATACACCAAGGCCAACGTCATCAATACCACCTTCCATAGCTCTATCCATAGCTTCTGTATGGTAAGCGTAATCATGTTTTGGACCAGTTGGGTGTAATGTTTCGTAACTTTGTTTATGATATGTTTCCTGGAAAAGTATATATGTACCGATTCCAGCTTCTTTTAATTTTTTATAGTTTTCAACAGTTGTAGCTGCAATATTAACATTAACTCGACGAATATCACCATTTTTGTGATGTACACCGTAAATAGTTTTAATACATTCAAGAATATATTCAATTGGGTTATTTACGGGATCCTCTCCAGCCTCAATTGCTAGACGTTTATGTCCCATATCTTGAAGTGCAATAACTTCTGCCTTTACTTCTTCTTGAGTTAATTTTTTACGTCCAATATGTTTGTTTTTTGCATGATAAGGACAGTATAGACAACCATTTACACAATAATTTGAAAGGTATAAAGGTGCAAACATAACTATACGGTTACCGTAAAAAGCTTGTTTAATTTCTTCTGCAATTTCAAACATTTTTTGAATTTTTTCTGGATTTTCACATGCAAGAAGTACAGATGCTTCTTTGTGAGATAAACCTGAACAAACATAGCCTGTTTTGGTTTTTTGTGGACGAGCTTTCTCAAGAATTTCGTCGATTAATTTGTAATTATCTTTGTTTTCGTCAGCATAAGAAAGAGTTTCAAGAATTTCTTCATGATTAATAAACTCCTCTGCTTTTAATGATTTTGGATTGTAAATTGCCATTTGTGTTTCTCTCTTTCTTCATTTGAAAAATTTAGTTAGATTTTATTTTTGAAAAAGCGGTTTTAACGCTAATTCCTTTTAGTTTGCCAATCTTACCAGACAAAGTAGAAATGGTATTTTGAGGTGCGTCTAAAGCGATGCTAATAATGCAGATTCCGCGCTTCTTGTAAGGAATTCCCATTCGACCGATTATATATTCACTATATAGATGAAGTATGTCGTTGAGAGGCTTAACAGAGCTTAAATCTTCCACAATTATGCTTAATAATGCTACTCTAGTTTCCATTTTGTTTCTCCTTTAGGTTAGCCTAGTACTACAAATTGTAAAATTGTAGTCAAAAACACCTTATTATTTCAGAAAAAAATGAATATTCTTAATAAAAGGAGCTTTGTTAAAAAATATACAATAAATTCCGTGAATAGTCAATATGCACAATGAATAATATTAAAATTAGATTGTATTTTATTAGATACACAAAAATCATAAAAAATAGTTGCAATTATCGAGTTAGCGATTTATAATTTGAGTTAATAAAAGATTAAGACTTTTGTTAATAATTAATAAATGTATAATAAAATATTCTTCGGGGCAGGGTGTAATTCCCTACCGGCGGTAAAGTCCGCGAGCCATTTTGGTTGATATGGTGTGATTCCATAACCGACAGTTAAAGTCTGGATGAGAGAAGAATTATAGTATTTAACTGATAGTTATTATTTAATAATATTGATACATCATTGTAATTATAATTAAACAAATAATAATTAGATAAATAATAATTAGATAAATAATGATTAGATAAATAATAAAAAGTCAGTTATTAATAATTTCGAATTCAAATTTCTAGTAGCGATATAAATCTAATTGCTAAAGTCCCAAGAATAAATATTAATTAAACAATAAAATACCAATAAAGGAGCTTGAAGTTGTATGAATGAAAATGATGATTTTTTTATGCGCAAAGCTATTGAATTGGCTAAAAAAGGAATTGGTAAAGTTAATCCCAATCCCTTAGTAGGCGCAGTTATTGTAAAAGAATCTCAAATTTTAGCAGAAGGATATCATAAGAAATATGGTGATTTACATGCTGAAAGAGATGCATTTCAAAATTTTTTTAATACAAAATGTGAGGAAAGTGGAGAAAAAAACAAAAATTCAGAGGGCAAACTAAAAGAAAAATCGCGTCAAGAATTAAAAGATGAGTTAAAAGGAGCAACGTTGTATGTTACGTTGACGCCTTGTTGTCATTTTGGTAAACAGCCACCTTGTACAGATGCGATTATTGAAAATAAAATTGCACGAGTTGTAATTGGTTCAAGAGATCCTAATCCGCTTGTGGGTGAAAAAAGTATAAAGATTTTAGAAAACGCTGGCATTGAGGTAAAAAGGGATTGCTTAAAAAGTGAGTGCGACAGCTTAAATGAGGTCTTTTTTAAATTTATACAAAATAAAACTCCTTATGTTGTTATGAAATATGCTATGACAGCAGATGGAAAAATCGCAACAAAGACAAATGAGTCAAAATGGATTTCTGGGGAAAAATCTATAGAGTTTGTGCATTTTTTAAGGAATAAATACATGGGAATAATGGTTGGGATTAATACCGTTTTATTAGATAATCCAATGTTGAATTGCAGGTTAAAATTTGAACCAGAAAAAACAAATGAAGATGAAGAAGCAAAAGAAGTAAATAATCCTAAGAAATATGATGTAAGACAGCCTGTTAGAATTATTTGTGATTCTAAATTAAGAATTCCTATGGATTCAAACATTGTAAAAACAGCAAATAAGTATCAAACAATAATTGCTACAGCATTTACAGAAGTACCAGACGGTGAAATTGTGGATTCTTATAAAGTTTTACCGGATATTATTGCAGATAAAATAAAACAATTGCAAAAAAAAAGTGTGGTAATTATCAATGCATGCGCTAGAGAAAGCAAGGTAGAAATGATAGATGATGAAACAAAAGAGAAAGATACAAGAAAGTATGAAAAAAGGGTTGATTTAGTAAAATTAATGAGATTTTTAGGAAAAATGAAAATTGATGGAATTTTACTAGAAGGCGGTGCAACACTAAATGAGAATGCTTTAAAAAGCAATATTGTAGATGAGGTTTTTTGTATTGTTGCACCTAAGATTTTTGGAGGAAAGGCTAAAAGTCCAGTTGATGGAGATGGGATTTCTAAAATAAAAGATGCTTATAAGATGTCTGTTAAGGATGTAAAGTTACTAAACAATGATGTGGTAATTAGATATACAGTCGCATCTGAAGAATAATAAGTATTTCATAAAGGAGAAATTATGTTTACAGGAATTATTGAAGAGATAGGTAAGATAAAAAGAATTACAAAAAATGGAAACTATATGAAACTAGAAATAGAATGTCAAACTGTTTTAGAAGATATTAATTTAGGAGATAGTATAGCAGTAAATGGCGTATGTCTTACTGCAAATAGAATTTCAGAAAAAAGTTTTACAGTAGATGTAATGTCTGAAACAGTTAAAAGAACAAGTTTAGCAAGCCTAAAAACAAATTCAAAGGTGAATTTAGAAAGGGCTATGCCTTTAAATGGTCGATTTGGTGGACATATTGTTTCGGGGCATATTGATGGTGTGGGGCATATTTCAAAAATGAAAAAAGATGGAAACGCAATATGGATATATATAGAAGCACCTAAGAATATAATTGATTTGATTGTTATGAAAGGCTCAATTACGATAGATGGAATCAGCTTGACAGTAGCGTATTTAGATACAACAAGTTTTGCAGTTTCAATAATACCACATACGAAAGATGCAACAACTTTGGTAAGTAAAAAACTTGGAGAAGTTGTAAATCTTGAAAATGACATCATCGGAAAATATATCAGGAGTTTTTTGACAAAAGATGTCCCGATTGATTACTCAAATGAAAAGCAAACTAACCAAAAAGAATCACACAAAAAGTTTTCTAAGACGAGCAATGTTAGTCTTGAAATGTTATTAGAAAATGGATTTTAAAAATAAATAATAAATAAAAAGGAGAGTTAGAAGGGAATATGAAAAATCACAAATTTGATGTTGAATTCAATAATGAAAAAAAACACAACACGATTGAAGAAGCACTAGAGTCTCTTAAACAAGGAAAAATTATCTTAGTGGTAGATGATGAGGAGAGAGAAAACGAAGGAGATTTAATTTGTGCGGCAGAATATGCAACACAAGAAAATATCAATTTTATTGCATCTAAAGCAAAAGGCCTTATTTGTACACCAATGAGTGAGTCTTTAGCACAAAAACTACAGTTTCATCCTATGCTTGAAAATAATACAGATAATCATCAGACAGCATTTACAGTTTCTATAGACCATGTTGATACAACAACTGGAATATCTGCTAAAGAAAGAGCTTTTACAATTAGACAATGTGTAAACGAACAGGCAAAACCAGAAGATTTTAGACGTCCGGGTCATGTTTTTCCATTAATAGCAAAAGAAAAAGGAGTGCTAGAAAGAAATGGACATACAGAAGCGACAGTTGACTTGATGAGACTTGCAGGATTAAAAGAATGTGGTGTTTGCTGTGAAATAATGGATGATGATGGAAGTATGATGCGTCAAGATAAGTTGTTTGATTTTGCAAAAAAATATGGATTGGTGTTTATAACAATTGCAGATTTACAAGATTATTGTAGATACCATGATAAACATGTTTATTGTGAAGCTAAAGCTGATTTACCAACCGAGCATGGCAATTTTAAAATGTATGGATATGTCAATGATATTACTAAGGAACATCACATTGCGTTAGTAAAAGGGGATATAGGAGATGGAAAAGACGTATTAATTAGAGTGCATTCAGAATGTTTGACAGGAGATGCATTTGGATCATACAGGTGTGATTGTGGTAGACAATTGCAGACAGCCATGGAAAAAATAGAAAAAGAAGGAAGAGGAATTCTATTATATATGAGGCAGGAGGGAAGAGGAATCGGCCTGATCAATAAAATAAAAGCGTATAAACTTCAAGAAGAGGGATTAGACACTGTTGAAGCAAATATTAAATTAGGATTTAAACCAGATTTAAGAGAGTATTGGATTGGTGCTCAAATTTTAAAAGATTTAGGAGTTAAAAGTATTAATTTGATGACTAATAACCCCCTTAAGGTTTATGGCTTAGAGGATTTTGGATTAAAAATAGAAAAAAGGGTACCAATTGAAATTGCCCCTCAGAAATTTGATGCATTTTATTTGAAAACAAAGAAAGAAAAAATGGGGCATATTTTAAAAGAATGTTAGTATTTTACAATCTTAAAAAACGAGATTTAGATCAATAATAAAAGCAACATTAAGAATAAATATTATGTTAAGAAAAAATAAATGCAAAGCCAACACAATAGTAAAAAGGAGAAAAATATATGAATAACATTAACGTTTTAGAAGGAAAAGTAGTCGCACCAGAGGGAATGAAAGTTGCAATAGTGGCAGCAAGATTCAACGAAATTATTGTAAACAAATTATTAGGTGGTGCAGTTGATGGATTAGTAAGACATGGTGTTTTAGAGGAAAACATTGATGCAGCATGGGTTCCAGGAGCTTTTGAAATTCCTGTTGTTGCCCAAAAATTAGCACAGAGTAAAAAATATGATGCAATAATTTGTGTGGGTGCTGTAATAAGAGGTGATACTACACATTATGATTATGTATGCAATGAAGTGTCTAAAGGTATTGCACAGGTAGGTTTGAATGCAGGAATTCCTGTATTATTTGGCGTTTTAACAACAGAAAATGTTGAACAGGCAATTCTTAGAGCAGGAAGTAAAGCCGGAAATAAAGGCTATGATTGTGCCCTTTCTGCTATTGAAATGGTAAATTTATTGAATCAAATCTAAAGATAGAATAATTGTTTTTGCAAAATAGTTATGATAGAATTATAGAAGACTAACTATAATATGGGGTGAGTAGGGAGTTAAATTAAAAGGATGAGCCTTTTAAGGAAAGGGATAAAGATGGAAAAACAGTTATTAAATCGAGACGAGATTGAAGAAAAATATAAATGGAAATTAGAGGACATGTATGAGAATGATGCTTGTTGGGAAGAAGAATTAAGTAAAGCTAACGAGCTCGTTGAGGAAGTGTCTAAGTTTCAAGGAACATTATCAAATAGTGCCCAGAATTTATTAGATTTTTTCAAAAAAAGTGATGAATTAGATTATTATGTTGATCGTGTTTATGTGTACGCTAATCAAAGATATCACCAGGATACAACAGTTTCAAAGTACCAAGGTTACGCAGCTAATGCAGAGGCATTGTTGGTAAATGCGAGTGGAGCAACTTCATTTGCTAATCCTGAAATATTAGCAATTTCAGAAGAGACTTTTGAAGCTTTTTACAAGGAAAAGGAAGAATTATTAAAATATAAACGTATCGTGGATGAGATAAGACGTACAAAAAATCATGTGTTAGATAAAGATGGTGAAGCAATTTTAGCAAAAGTTAGTGAACTTGCAATGGGACCAGACAACATTTTTCACATGTTTAATGATGCGGATATTAAATTCAAAAAGATTAAAGATGAAAAAGGAAATGAAGTTGAATTATCACATGGTAATTTTATTCATTTTATGCAAAGTCATGATAGAAGGGTGAGAAAAGATGCTTTTGAGGGCGTGTATAGTTCATATAAAGCATTCGGTAACACAATTGCAGCTATTTTTATAAGTAATTTAAAACAAGAAAATTTTTACTCTAAAATCAGAAAATATCCAAGTTCTAGAGCTATGGAACTAGATAAAAGTGAAATTCCAGAAAGTGTTTATGATAATTTGATCGAAACAGTTCATAAACATTTACCATCACTTCATCGCTATATGAAAGATAGAAAGAAAAATTTAAATGTAGATGAATTACATATGTATGACGTTTATGTTCCGCTAGTGCAGGGTGTTGAAAAAGAGTATTCTTTTGAAAAAGCAAAAGAAATAGTTACTAAAGCCTTAGAGCCAATGGGCAAAGAGTATGTTTCTATTTTAAAAGAAGGAATGGATAGCCGCTGGATAGATGTGTATGAAAACAGAAACAAAAGAAGTGGAGCATATTCATGGGGAGCTTATGGTACACATCCTTATGTATTATTGAATTATCATGGCAAATTAAATGATGTTTTTACATTAGCACATGAAATGGGACATTCGATGCATACATATTATTCTAATAAAACTCAGCCGATAACATATGCAGGATATAAAATTTTTGTGGCTGAAGTTGCATCAACATGTAACGAAGCCTTACTTATGCACTACATGTTAGAAAATAATGAAGATAAAAAAGTTAGAAAATTCTTATTGAATCATCAGTTAGAAGAATTTAGAACAACTTTATTTAGACAGACTATGTTTGCTGAATTTGAACATATTGTACATTCAAAGATACGTGCAGGTGAAGCTCTTACAATGGAAAAATTAAATAAAATTTACCATGACTTAAATGTATTATATTACGGAGAAGATATGGTAGTTGACGAAGAGATTGATTATGAATGGATGAGAATTCCACATTTTTATACACCATTTTATGTGTATCAGTATGCAACAGGTTATTCGGCAGCTACAGCATTTGCACAAATTATTTTAGAAGGTAAAGATGAAGCAGCAAACAGATATATTAAAGAATTTCTATGTGGTGGTTCATCAAAGAGCCCTATTGAATTGCTTAAAGAAGCAGGTGTTGACATGAGTAGTAGTAAACCAGTTGATAAGGCACTAAAGAGCTTTGAAGAATATCTTGAAGAATATTTAGGAATATAACAATTTAATTGCAAAAAATGATAATATAATGCTATAATGATAGGAACTGTTCTTGTTATTAAAGGAGGAAATTTTCATGGATAGAATTAAAAGTTTTACAATAGATCATGATGTATTAGTTCCTGGTTTTTATATTTCTAGGGAAGATGGCGATATTATTACATATGATCTAAGAACAAGAAAACCAAATGCAGGATCATATATGAGTAATGCAAATATGCATTCAGTTGAGCATATGTTTGCAACTTATGTGCGTAATTCTTCAATTGGTGATAATGTCATTTATTTTGGACCAATGGGATGTCAGACAGGTTTTTATCTTGTTGTAAAAAATGAAACTCCTCAAAAAGCATTTGAAGTCACAAAAGATGTTTTACAAAAGATAATTGATCATAAAGGTGAAGTTTTTGGGGCATCAGCGATTGAATGTGGTCATTACGAAAACTTAGATTTAGCTATTGCTCAAGAAGAATGCAAAAGCTATCTTGAAGTTTTAAAAAATCAAAAAGATATGGAATTTAAATATCCAACTAAATAAAAACAACTCTGGAGAGAGTTTAAAAATACTACTATGAAAGTTAAAGGAACGAAGCTATTATGAGAATTGGTGTTATTGGCGCAATGCAAATTGAAGTTGATAATTTAAAAAAATCAATGCAAGTAGAAAAAATAGAAGAAGTAAGTTCTGTTAGTTTTACAATTGGTAAAGTTGGTGATGTAGAAGTTGTTGCAGCTGTATCAGGTGTAGGTAAAGTTTTTGCAGCAATTTGTGCTGAAACAATGATATTAAAATATAACGTAGATGTACTTATTAACATCGGTGTTGCAGGAAGTACAACAAATAAATTAAAGGTGTTTGATGTTGCTGTTGCACAAAATGTAGTACAACATGATATGGATACATCACCATTAGGAGATCCTGTAGGACTACTTTCTGGAATTAATAAAATTTATATTCCAACAGATGAAAATATTAGAAATGTCTTAGTTGAAACATTAGAAGAAAAAGGTATAAATTACGAAGTTGGAACAATTGCAACAGGTGATCAGTTTATTCATACACAAGAAAAGAAAGAATGGATTCGTGATAATTTTGATGCAATTGCAGCTGAAATGGAAGGTGGAAGTATAGGACACGTATGTTATGTTAATAATGTACCATTTGTTATTTTACGTACTATTTCAGATAGTGAAGGCGGAGCAATGGATTATCAGACATTTGCTACAAAAGCAGCTCAAGTTGCAATAGACGTAGTAATTTCTTTTATAAAAAAAGTAGAGGCAGATGCTAGTAAGTAATGACTTTATAAATAGACTAATAATAAAGGATGCTTCATCCGATAAGGTTAGTGTATGATATAAGTAAATTTTAATAAACCGAAGGTGAACAGCAAAGGAGATAGCATATGAATGAATCAGGTTTAATAATGTTTATGGGCTTTATTTTTGTATTAGTTATTATTGCAGCAGTAATCGCTGTAGTTTCAGCAGTAACTGCATCAGTTGCAGCGTATGTTGATGAAGCAGAAAGCGAAGAAGATGAATAACTAAGAAAGAGGAATTTGTTTTTAATAAAGCAGATTCCTTTTTTTTTACAGGGGAGGGTTTGATGTTATCTAAGCTTAGTGTAAAAAAACCATATACTGTACTGGTGTCAGTTTTATTAGTAATTGTAATTGGGGTAGTATCTTTATCAAAAATGACAATGGATCTTTTGCCTAATATGAGTTTTCCATATGTCATTATTATTACGACGAGCGTCGGTTCAAGTCCTAAAGAAGTGGAAACAAATATCACAGCGCCTATAGAAGCGTCGATGGCCACTACATCTAATATAAAAACAATAACGTCTCGTTCGAGCAATAGTTATTCCATGGTAATGTTAGAATATGAACAATCAACTAACATGGATTCAACAATCATTGAAATTCAACAACAAATTGAACAATTGAAAAGTAAATGGGATGATAAAACGTCATCTCCAATTATCATGCAAGTTGATCCAGATATGTTGCCAATTATGAATGCAGCAGTAGATGTAGAAGGATTTGATGCGAATAAATTATCAGATTACATCAATAACGAAATAAAACCTTCACTTGAAAGTGTTGAAGGTGTCGCATCAGTTTCTGCATCAGGTCAATTAGAGCAAAAAGTAAATGTATATTTAGATCAAGGAAAAATAGATGTTTTAAATGCAAAAATCAAAGAAAGTATAGAAGCTAAATTCAAAGAAGCGACAAGTCAATTAGATAATGCTAATAATGAAATACAAAACGGACAAAATAAAATAGAAAGCGGTAAAAAAGCATTACAAGATACAATTAATAATACATTAAAGCAAAAAGAAGGATTATATAAAAAACAAGCGGATGTTCAAAATCAATTAGAAAAAATAATTCAAGAAAGAAATGAATTATTAAGAATACAACAAGAATTTTTAACTTATTCAACAAGTGAAGCATTTAATAACCTACAAAAAAATATTCAAAGCATGAGTGCCTTAAACGAGGCTATGCAACAAGTCGGAAATAGGGAAGAAATACAAAAACAAATTGAAGAGCTTCAAAAGGAAGTGACTTCAGGAAACTTAGATATAAGAAATAAATTTGAAGGATTACAAGAAATAGGTTTTAATGTAAATGATTATGCTAGCTTTAATGAAGCTGCTGGTAAAATTGCTCAAGATTTAGTCGTTTTAAATACTCAAATTTTAACACTTTCAAAATCACTTGGAGAAATAATTGTTGGAACTTATACAACTTCAAGTATCTTAGAAGTGCTTAATTCGAATGCGTCTATTGCGTCAATGGAAATGGCGATGAATGTTGCAAAATTACAAAGTGCAGCAGATAAAATCGGAGCATCAAAAGAAAAAATAGAAGAAACTAAAAACTCTACCATGTCACAGGCAGATTTAAATAGTGTACTTTCTATGGATACTTTGTCTAAAATTTTAATTGCACAAAATTTTGATATGCCAGCTGGATACGTAACAGAAAATAATGTTAAGTATTTAGTAAGTGTTGGAAAAAAAGTTAAAAGCGTAGAGGAATTAGAAAATCTTCCATTAATAGATATGAAGCTAGATAAAGTTTCGATGGTTCGTTTAAATGATATTGCTCGAATTGATTTTACGGATAATTCAGATTCAACATATGCAAGAGTTAACAATAAGCCAGGTATACTTTTGGCAATGGAAAAACAAACAGGCTACTCAACGGGTGATGTCACAAAGAAAATAAAGGACAAATTCAACTTACTAGAAAAAGAAAACAATAAATTAAAATTTACAATTTTGATGGATCAGGGAATTTATATTGATATTATTGTAAAAAGTGTGGTACAGAACATGATAATGGGGGCTTTTTTGGCGATCCTAGTGTTACTTGTTTTCTTAAGAGATTGGAGAACTACAATTATTATCGCTTTTTCAATTCCGATGTCGGTTATATTTGCAATCGTTTTAATGTATTTTATGGGTATAACATTAAATATTATTTCAATGTCAGGACTAGCATTAGGAATTGGTATGCTTGTAGATAACTCAATTGTAGTTGTAGAAAATATTTTTAGAATGAAGCAAGAAACAACTAACATAAAAAGGGCATCTATAAAAGGAGCTAAACAGGTAGGTGGAGCCATTATTGCCTCAACACTAACGACAGTAAGTGTGTATGCGCCTATTATTTTTACGGAAGGAATAACACGTCAATTATTTGTTGACCTTGCACTTACGGTAACTTTTACACTTGTGGCAAGTTTGATAGTTGCGCTTACAGTTGTACCTGCTATGTCTTCAAAAATGCTTGAACACGATGAAGAAAAGAAGATTGTTTGGTTTGAAAAAATAAAAACTTTTTATGAGAGCTTTCTAAGAAAATGTTTAAATCATAAAGTCATAGTCATTCTTGTTACAGTGCTATTTTTATGTGTATCATTTTTTGCAACGATGTCAAGAGGAATGATTTTTATGAATATGGAAATGGAGACAAATCAGATATCTGTGACAGTTTCTCCTAGGAAGGGTGAAACACTAAAATTTAAGGATTTGACACAAAATTCGGATAAAATAATAGAAATAATTAGAAAGATAGATGGGGTAAAAACAGTAGGTGCAATGACTGGAGGAACAGCATCATCACTAGGAATTAGTGGAATTGGTGGTTCTAATTCTGTTACGATGTATGTTATTTTAAAGGACAATAATAAAAGAAGTTTAAAAGATATAGAAAAGGATATCTTAAATAAGACAAAAAATTTAAAATGTAATGTTAGCACGAATACTTCTGCAATGGATTTTGATAGTTTCTTAGGAAGTGGTATTGAAGTTCAAATAAAAGGAAAAGATATTGCAAAATTACAGATCCTTGCAAAAAAAATTGCAAAAGTTGTAAATCAAACAAAGGGTGTAAAAAATGTTAACAATGGACTAAATAATATGATGGATGAATTTAGCATAACCATTGATAAAGAAAAAGCAGCCGAGAATAATTTTACAGTTGCGCAGGCTTTTCAATTAGTATATGAAGTAATGAAAAGTGAAAGTCCAACCACAACAATAGAAACAGATTTAAAAGATTATAAAGTTTATTTGGTTTCAGATAAGCAAAATCAAGCAACACTAGAGGATATAAAAAATCTAAGTTTTAAGTCAAAGGATTTGACTGGAAAAGAAAGTACTATACCTTTAAAAGAGATAGCAAATTTTAAAAAAATAAAAACATTAAGTACGATTAATAGAGATGCACAAAGTAGATATATAAGCGTCTCTGCAGCCATTGATGAAAATCATAATGTGGCGTTAGTTAGTGATGAAATATCAAAAAAAATCGATAAATTAAATATACCTGAAGGATATACAGTTGAGATGGTTGGTGAAGATGAAAATATAAAAGAATCAATGAATCAACTTATGTTAATGTTAGTTTTAGCTGTAATATTTATTTATTTGATTATGGTTGCTCAGTTCCAATCATTATTATCGCCATTTATAATTATGTTTACTATTCCATTAGCTTTTACAGGTGGATTTATAGGATTGTTTATAACTAAAAACGAATTAAGTGTAATTGCCATGATTGGATTTATTATGTTAGCAGGCTTGATAGTTAACAATGGAATAGTACTTATTGATTATATTAATCAAGCTAGAAAAAAAGGATTAGATAAACAAGAAGCAATTTTAAGTGCGGGTTTGGTAAGAATACGACCTATTCTTATGACTGCGCTTACAACCATTTTATCAATGTCTACGATGGCACTTGGTATAGGTGAAGGATCTGAACTTATGCAACCTATGGCTATAACAATAATCGGAGGCATGGTTTATGGTACGCTTTTAACATTAGTGGTTGAACCATGTATTTATGATATTGTACATAGAAAAGAATAATTATTCCTCTTTTATTAGTTTACCTTATAGAAAAGATTATTATAATTTATTTGAGTAAATTATAAAATACAGTTATACTATAGAAGGTGATTCGAGAGCATATTCGAAACACAATTTAATATGGCTAATTAAAAAGTTTAGTTATGTGTTAATACAGGAGGAAAAAAAATGGATTATAAAAACTCAGGTGTAGATATTGAAGCAGGATATAAATCAGTAGAACTTATGAAAAAACATGTTCAAGAGACTATGAGAAAAGAAGTTCTAACAGGTTTAGGCGGATTTTCAGGAGCATTTTCATTAGAGTCAATTAAGAATATGGAAAAACCTACTTTAGTATCTGGAACAGATGGAGTTGGAACAAAAGTTAAGCTTGCATTTGTTTTAGATAAACATGACACAATTGGTATTGATTGTGTAGCAATGTGTGTAAATGATATTGCTTGTGCAGGTGGAGAACCATTATTTTTCCTAGATTATATTGCTTGCGGTAAAAATTATCCAGAAAAAATCGCATCAATTGTTAAAGGCGTTGCAGATGGATGTAAACAATCTGGAGCAGCTTTAATAGGTGGAGAAACAGCTGAACACCCAGGACTCATGGAAGAGGATGAGTATGATTTAGCTGGTTTTGCAGTTGGTGTTGTTGATGAAAAAGATATTATCACAGGAGCTAATTTAAAAGCTGACGATGTGTTAATTGGTATGGCTTCAACAGGAGTTCATTCAAATGGATTTTCTTTAGTAAGAAAAGTATTCAAGATGGATAAAGAAACATTAGAGACTTATCATGAAGAACTTGGAACAACATTAGGTGAAGCACTTCTTGCTCCTACAAGAATTTATGTTAAGGCTTTAAAAAGTATCAAAGACGCAGGCGTTATTGTAAAAGCATGTAGTCATATTACTGGCGGTGGATTTTATGAGAACGTACCAAGAATGTTACCAGAAGGAAAATGCGCAGTAATTGAAAAAGATAGTTATAAGATTCCACCAATTTTTGGAATGTTACAAAGAGAAGGTAATATAGAAGAACACATGATGTATAATACTTTCAATATGGGTCTTGGTATGGTACTTGCAGTTGATCCGAAAGATGTTGATAAGACATTAGAGGCAATCAAAGCAGCAGGTGATACACCATATGTTGTAGGTAAAATCGTTGATGGCGAAAAGGGAGTTGAATTATGTTAAAACTTGCGATTTGCGTATCAGGCGGCGGTTCAAATCTACAGGCTATCATAGATGCTATAGAAAGTGGAGCAATTACTAATGCCAAAATTTCGGTTGTTATTAGTAATAATGCAAATGCTTATGCACTAGAAAGAGCCAAGAAACATGGAATTGAATCAGTTTGTATATCACCTAAAAGTTATGAAAGTAGAGAAGAATTCAATAAAGAATTTATTAGTAAAATAGATAGTTATGATGTTGATTTAGTGGTTTTAGCGGGATTCTTAGTGGTTTTACCAGAAGAGATGATAAGAAAATATCAGAACAGAATTATTAATATTCATCCTTCGTTAATACCATCATTTTGTGGAAAAGGATTTTATGGACTTAAGGTTCATGAAGGTGTGTTAGAACGTGGTGTTAAAATTACTGGAGCAACAGTTCATTTTGTTGATGAGGGGACAGATACAGGCCCAATCATTATACAAAAACCAGTAGAAGTATTAGAAGATGATACTCCAGAAATTTTACAAAGAAGAGTTATGGAACAAGCTGAATGGAAGATTATGCCACAGGCAATTAATTTGATTGCAAATAATAAAGTGAGTGTAATTGACAAAAAAGTATACATAAAATAAATGTATAATAAGTACATATACAATGTACAAACGTATATGATAATTATGTAGCTAATTATAGATTACGTTTACAATAAAATGGAGGCATAAGGATGAAAGTTTTAGTAGTTGGAAGCGGCGGAAGAGAGCATGCAATAGTTACAGCTATTGCAAAAAGCAAAAGAGTTGATAAAATATATTGTGCACCAGGTAACGCTGGTATAGCAGCATTAGCAGAATGTGTTCCTATTCAAGCTATGGATTTTGAAGGACTTGTAAATTTTGCAAAAGATGAGGCAATTGATTTTACAATAGTTGGAATGGACGATCCATTAGTAGCTGGTATTGTTGATGAATTCGAAAAAGAGGGGCTAAAAGTTTTTGGACCACGTAAGAATGCAGCAATATTAGAAGGATCAAAAGCTTTTTCAAAAGATTTAATGAAAAAGTACAATATTCCTACAGCTCAATATGCAAATTTCGATAATAAGGATGAAGCTTTAAAATATCTAGAAACAGCTAAAATGCCAATTGTATTAAAAGCAAGTGGTTTAGCGTTAGGTAAAGGTGTTTTGATCTGCAATACATTAGAAGAAGCACAAGATGGTGTTAAACTTTTAATGGAAGATAAAAAATTCGGGGATGCTGGTAATACAATCGTAATCGAAGAATTTATGACAGGTAGAGAAGTGTCAGTTTTATCATTTGTAGATGGAAAAACTATTAAGATAATGTCTTCAGCTCAGGACCATAAGAGAGCGAAAGATGGAGATAAAGGTTTAAATACTGGTGGAATGGGTAATTTTTCACCAAGTCCATTTTATACAGATGAAGTTGATGAGTTCTGTAAAAAATACATATATCAGGCAACTGTAGATGCAATGGCAAAAGAAGGAAGACCTTTCGTTGGTGTAATATTCTTTGGCCTTATGTTAACAGAAGATGGACCAAAAGTTTTAGAATATAATGCAAGATTTGGTGATCCTGAAGCGCAGGTAGTTCTTCCAAGAATGAAAAATGACATCATTGATGTTATGGAAGCATGTGTTGATGGTAAACTTGATGAAATAGATTTGCAGTTTGAAGATAATGCAGCAGTTTGTGTTGTTTTAGCTTCAGATGGATATCCAGTAGCATATGAAAAAGGATTTGAAATTACTGGATTAGATAAATTTGATGACAAAGAAGATTTTTATTGTTTCCATGCAGGAACAAAGTTTGATGAATCTGGCAAGATTGTGACAAATGGAGGAAGAGTTCTTGGAGTCACAGCAACAGGAAAAGATTTAAAAGATGCTAGATCAAAAGCATATCAAGCTACAGAGTGGGTTGATTTTGCTAACAAGTATATGCGTCATGATATTGGAAAAGCAATTGATGAGGCATAATTAAAATCGGTTTTTATTAGACAATTTCAAAGGATTGGTATTGTCAGTAAAAATAAATAAAAATATTAGAATATGCATAATTAATTTATGTAGTAAGGAGAATAACGAAATGTTAGAAAAGATGTTTCATTTGAAGGAAAATCACACTACAGTCAAAAGAGAAGTAATCGGTGGTATTACAACTTTCATGACTATGGCTTATATTTTGGCCCTCAATCCTTCTATCTTATCAAGTGCTAAGGGCATGGACAAAAATGCAGTTTTAATGGCAACAGCTTTAGCTGCTTTTATAGGTACTATGGCTATGGCTTTACTTGCTAACTACCCATTTGCATTAGCTCCAGGTCTTGGATTAAATGCTTACTTTGCATTTACAGTTTGTGGATCAATGGGTTATAGCTACAAAGTTGCTTTATTAGCAGTATTTGCTGAAGGTATTATTTTTATTGTTTTATCTCTTACAAATATTCGTGAAGCAATATTTAATGCTATTCCAACTACTCTAAAAAAAGGTGTTTCAGTTGGTATTGGTTTATTCGTAGCATTTATTGGTTTACAGGGTGCTAAAATTGTTACAAAAGATGAGTCAACTCTTGTTAAATTAGTTAATTTTAAAGAAAATTTCAATACTGTAGGTATTGGTGCATTACTTGCAATTATCGGTGTTTTAGTGATTGTAGTATTTAGTTACTATAATGTAAAAGGTTCTTTATTACTTGGAATCTTAATTACATGGGGACTTGGAATTATCTGCGAATTAGCAGGAATTTACAAAGTAGGACCAACAACTCCTTCATTAATTCCATCACTTAGTACATTTGATATTACAGCAATCGGTAAAACATTCGGACAGTGTTTTGACAAAGATATTATTAAAACTATTCATATATTTGACTTTATAACGGTTATCTTTGCGTTTTTATTTGTTGATATTTTTGATACATTAGGAACATTAGTAGGTGTTGCTACAAAAGCAGACTTACTTGATGAAGACGGTAAATTACCAAGAATTAAACCAGCATTATTAGCAGATGCTATTGCAACAACAGTTGGTGCTATCTTAGGTACATCAACAACAACAACTTTCGTAGAAAGTACAGCAGGTGTAGCTGAAGGTGCAAGAACAGGTTTAGCTTCAGTTGTAACAGGTTTATTATTCCTTGTTTCAATTGTTTTATCACCTATTTTCATTGCAATTCCTAGCTTTGCAACAGCTCCAGCACTTATCTACGTTGGATTCTTAATGATTTCAGCAGTAGTTGATATTGATTTTAATGATTTTACAGAAGCTATTCCAGCTTACTTAGCAATCATTGCAATGCCACTTACATATAGTATTTCAGAAGGTATTGCATTTGGTGTTATTTCTTACACAATCGTTAATGTATGTGCAGGAAAATTCAAAAAGATTACACCACTTATGTATGTGCTATCTGTTTTATTCGTATTAAAATTCGTTTTCCTATAATCTAGGGTAATAGAGTATAATGCGAGCCTAAAGTCTTATATATACGAACCGTCGCTTTAGTAATAAGCGGCGGTTTTTTTTATGAAATTATTTATGTGAAAAATTTTATAAAATAAATTTTATTTTTTTTTATTTGATTTATTTTTTATAAGTCTTATAATGAAAAGTGTGTAGTGTAGATTAGAAGGTATATATAGGAATTTGATTAGTGAGAAAGGATAATTATGAAAAATAGATATACTTGGGATGAAGTTGAAGCTGTTATGTTAGAGACTATAAAGGATTTAAATGAGAATACTCAATTTTTAAAGACTAAAGACTTCATTCAACATGGTGATGTGTCGGTATATGAACATTGTGTAATGGTAATGCTAAAAAGTTGTGAAATAGCTTTTAAATTAAAGGCAGATGTTGATTATGAACAGATGATAAAAGGTGCATTATTGCACGACTATTTCTTATATGATTGGCATGATAATGACCCAAGTCATAGATTGCATGGATTTTCACATCCTAAGAAAGCGTATGAAAATGCTCAAAGAGATACTTATATTTCAAAAGTTGAGGGAGATATTATTAGGCATCATATGTTTCCACTTACAGCGATTCCACCGCATAGTAAAGAAGCATGGATTGTATGTATGGCGGATAAAATTTGTGCGACAAAGGAAACATTGCATGTTCAAGATACAGTAACTAGTAAGTTTATTAGTGCATAGATAGGTCAGCAATATATGATTAGTGTAGGTGTACAAGAATCATATAGTGCTGATTTTTTATAAAAACAAGTGAAAAAGATTAATTTGATGTGGCAAAATACGAAATATTATTAAGCTATTAAATTACATAAAATATTTTACAAAAAGGAGTGTAGTTTAAATGAAAAAAATGTTGGGCTTTCTGAATAAAAATGATCAAGCTTATGTATTTGCTATAATTGGTGTCATTTGTTTAATTTTTGCCGAGGAAGTATCAGTATATGCGCCTAGTTTCATAGGGGGAATGATGGCGTTGTACGGCATGATAAATTTGTTGCTCGGAATTATTTTAAATTGGAAATCTCTAGAATTTCAAGTTGGAAATAATAGTATAATGATAATTTTAGGTATAATATTGTTAATTGAAGTTGATAATACTCTAGCTATTATGGGAATTTTGTGGGCTTTTATTTCGTTGAAAGAAATATCAGAGGAAATAGATGAGATGATAGCTGAAAGAGTGTTTTCTAAATCGCGAACTTTAGTATGTATTATGTCTACGATTTTTGCAATAATGCTTATGATTGATCCATTTCATCATTTTATTTTCCATATAAGAGTTCTTGGAATAGAGATGATATTAGATGTATTTATGATTAGACATCATCATTCTAAAATAAATAAGATATAAAGGAAAGGATTTTTAATGTTTAAGAAGGAAAATATTCTGGCTACAAAAAGTTTTTATAGTAAAGTTTTAAAAGTTGCAATTCCTATAATGATTCAAAATGGAATAACAAATTTAGTTGGAATGTTAGATAACATTATGGTTGGTCAAGTTGGAACAAATCAAATGTCAGGCGTTGCTATTGTTAATCAGTTGCTATTTGTCTTTTATCTGATGATTTTTGGTGGTCTTGCCGGTATCGGAATTTTTACAGCACAATATGTTGGACGTGGAGACGATGAAGGAATTAGAATTACTGTAAGAATGAAAATATTAATGGCACTGATTCTTTCAGGATTAGGTTTAATATTCTTTTTAACAAAAGGTGTAGATCTTGCTTCCTTATGGCTTACAAAAAGTTCAGATAAAGCGAGTATGAATGAGACATTGAATGCCGCAAGAAACTATTTGTTTACGATATGTATTAGTCTTATTCCATTTGCTATAGGGCAGGTTTATTCTGGAACACTTAGAGAATGCGGAGAGACACTAACGCCAATGAAAGCAGGAATTGTGGCAATAGTTGTTAATTTAATTGGTAATTATCTTTTGATTTATGGAAAATTTGGTCTACCAAAATTAGGAGTAGTTGGTGCTGCTACTGCAACTGTTATTTCAAGATTCGTTGAAGTTATATATGTTGTTGTATGGCTTAGTAAAAACAAAGCTAGGTATAGTTTTATTAAGGGATTATATTCTAGATTTTATATTCCGCTAGACGTTGCAAAAAAAATATTATTAAAAGCATGGCCACTTTTACTAAATGAAACATTGTGGTCACTAGGTAACACTGTATTGAGTCAACAATATTCTAGATTAGGATTTAGTGTTGTTGCGGCCTTCAATATTCATAGTACTTTAGCAAATGTTTGTAACATTGGATTTATTGCGTTAGGAGATGCGATTGCGATTATATTAGGGCAAGGATTAGGTAGTGGAAAACTAGAAAAAACAAGAGAAGAAGCTAATAAATTAATAGTATTTTCGGTAGAAGTATGTATAATTATGGGATTAGTTATGTTTTCACTTTCAAACGTTTTCCCTATGCTATATAAAACGGAAAATGAGATTAAGCAAATGGCAAGTTCATTAATCAAAATTGGCGCTATTTTTATGCCAGTATATGCTTTTGAAAATGCTTCATATTTCACTATTAGATCAGGTGGAAAAACATTTATCACTTTTTTATTTGATGCCGGCTTTGTTTGGGTGTGTAGTTTACCGTTAGCTTTTGTGATTACACATTTTACTAAAGTTGATATAATTACTGCATTTATAATAGTTCAATCAGCTGAATTTATTAAATGTGTCGTTGCATATCTAATGGTAAAAAGTGGAATGTGGATACATGATTTGACCCAAGAAATATAAAAATACAGCATAGGTATCTATAATAGGTACCTATGCTGTTAAAACAAAAAGGAAAACTTATAAAATAAATAATATTATGAAAAAAAGTGGAGTCTATAAATATTTATTAACCAAGAACGACTTCAACTTCAACAGTGTTTGTTCCGAGGACAGGATCAATGATTGTTGAAGACAATAGTGTTCCGTTAACCTTAATTGATTTTACACCTTTTTCAACGTGCTCAGGATTTAATACATGTATGTTGTAGGTTTTGCCACGGAAAACACGTACACAATCGTATTTATCCCAATCGCTAGGAATACATGGATCAATGCGTAATCCTTTAAAATCAGGTTTTATTCCTAAAATAAATTGACTAATTGTAGCAAAAGTCCAAGCTGCTGTACCAGTTAGCCAACTGTTCTTTCCTTCACCGAAAGAAGGTGCATCTTTACCAGCAACCATCTGACAAAATGCATATGGTTCTGTTCTATGTATATCTTCAATATCTTCTAAGAAGACAGGATTTGTTTTTTTGTAAAGTTCAAATGCTCTATTACCATGTCCAACGATTGTCTCTGAGCAAACAATCCAAGGGTTGTTATGACAGAAAATTCCAGCATTTTCTTTATATCCTGGTGGATAAGATGAAATCTCGCCAAGTTCAAGATGATAAGTTGAATATGCAGGTTGTTGGAGCATAATTCCGTATTTTGTATCAAGTTTTTCTTTGACGCTATTTAACGCATCAAGAGCCATTCCATTATCAAGACCAATTTCTGCCATTACGCACATTCCCTGAGATTCAATGAAAATCTGGCCTTCTTCGTTTACGTGACTTCCAACAGGATTTGAATTTGCGTCAAATGCACGTATAAACCATTTTCCATCCCAACCATGAGTGGTAATTGCTTCAATCATTGTATCGATTTCTTTTTCACAAGCTGTAGCTTCCTCATCAAGGCCTAGTTCATTGCATAGAGTAACATATTCTTTGCCGTATTTTACAAATAATCCAGCAATAAATACACTTTCTGCAACAGGACCAGAGCTTGGGCCAGTTGTTTGGAAGCTTTCGCCAGGTGTATCAGAAAAGCAATTGAGATTTAGACAATCATTCCAATCAGCACGTCCAATGAGAGGTAGTCCGTGTGGTCCTTTGTGTGTCACAGTATAATTGAAACTACGTCTTAAATGCTCAAAAAGAGAGGCTTTGTTAGTTGAATCACTGTTAAAAGTACATTCTTCATCAAGAATAGTATAATCACCAGTTTCCTTTATGTAAGCACAAGTACCAGCAATCAACCATAGAGGATCGTCATTAAAACCGCTACCAACATTTAAATTGCCAGTTTTTGTGAGAGGTTGATATTGATGGTAAGCACTACCATCTTCAAATTGTGTGTTAGCGATATCAATAATTCGTTCTCTGGCTCTAGATGGGATAAGATGAACGAAACCAAGTAAATCTTGAGAAGAATCTCTAAATCCCATACCGCGTCCCATACCACTTTCGTAGTAACTAGCACTTCTACTCATATTAAAGGTAACCATACATTGATATTGGTTCCATATATTGACGCTTCTATTTAACTTTTCATTTCCAGTTTCAACATTAAATTTAGATAATAAAGAGTTCCAATAGTCTTTTAATTCTTTTAATGCTGTATCGACTTGCTCATCTGTTGAATATTTAGCAATCAATTCTTTTGCAGGAGCTTTATTGATGACATTAAGAGCTTCGAATTTTTCTTCTTGTTTATTTTCACAATATCCTAACAAGAAAATAAATGAAACGGATTCATTTGGTTGTAATGTTACTTTTAAATGATGACTTCCGATTGGAGACCAACCATGAGCAACACTATTTCTTGAAATACCTTCATTTACAGCGTCAGGATTAGCTGGGCTATTGTAAAAACCGGTAAATGTCGCTCTGTCAGTATCAAAACCATCGATTTCATGGTTTACATGGTATATGGCATAATGATTTCTTCTTTCACGATACTCGGTTTTATGATAAATTGTGCTTCCTATTATTTCAACTTCACCAGTTGAAAAGTTTCGCTGAAAATTAGTACAATCATCTTCAGCATTCCATAAACAAAATTCCACATAACTAAATAAGTCTAGTGTTTTTACGTTTTCGCTATCGTTCGTTAATTCTAGCTTATTTATTTCAACATTGTCTTTAATAGGTACGAAAGCAGTTAATTTTGCACGTAGATTATTTTTGCTACTTTCAAATGTTGAATATCCAAGACCATGTCGACATTCGTAGGAATCTAGCGGTGTTTGGGTAGGTTGCCATCCTGGATTCCAAACATTTTCGTTGTCTTTTATATAGTAATAGCGACCGTTTGAATCGTAAGGACAGTTATTATATCTATATCTTGTAAGTCGTAATAATTTGGCATCTTTATAGAAATCATAACCACCAGCGGTATTAGAAATAATACCAAAAAAGTCTTTTGATCCTAAGTAGTTGATCCATGGTAATGGAGTCTTAGGAGTAGTAATAACATATTCTTTATTAATGTCATCAAAAAATCCGTATTTCATTATATACCTCCAATCAAATAAGTAACATTTTCTTAAAATCCTGTATAAATTGTCTTACGAATACGATTTCGTAAACTTATTAATGTCATTATAGCAACCAATTTTGGAAAAATAAATACAATTATCAGAAAAAATATAAGTTTGTGCATAAATTACAAAAAACGTAACCTGTAATTGTGAAAATTATAAGTTGACTGGTGCCGATAACTACGTTAGAATGAGATTAACGAAAACGTATTCGCAAGATTCGTTGATGTTAGGAAGGATTAAGATGGTAACTATAAAAGATATTTCGAAAGCATGTAATGTTTCAACAACAACGGTTAGTAAAGCATTAAATGGTTATAAAGATATCAGTGATAAAACAAGAGATTTGGTATTGAAAACAGCTAGAGAAATGCATTATTTTCCGAATGCAGCAGCTAGACAGCTAAAAACGAATATGTCACATAATATTGGTGTATTGTTTGTTGATGAAACGAATAGTGGACTAGCTCATGAGTATTTTTCAACTATATTAAATAGCGCGAAAGAAGAATCAGAGAAGTTAGGCTATGATATAACGTTTATTAGTAAAAACATGGGAAGAAAGAATTTTTCTTATTTAGATCATGCAAGATATAGGAAAGTTGATGGAGTATTAATTGCTTGCGTAAACTACAAAAACCAGGAGGTTATTAATTTAGTAAATAGCGAAATCCCAACAATTAGCATTGATTATGCATATGATAATCGCAGTAGCGTGATGTCAAACAATATAGAGGGCGCTTATGAACTTACTAAATTTTTAATAGAAAAAGGTCATAAAAAGATAGCGTTTATTCATGGCGAAAGAACATCAGTAACGGAAAAGAGATTGAATGGATTTTTTAGAGCATGTAAGGAAGGAGGAATACTTGAAAAAAAAGAATGGGTTTTAGAGGCAAAGTTTCATGATACAAAATCAAGTGCGGAAGCAACTGAAAAATTAATGAAGTTAGCAGATCCGCCAACAGCAATTATGTATCCAGATGATTTTGCTTATTTAGGAGGATTAAATGCTTTAGAAAAACTAAATTTGTCTGTTCCAGATGATGTTAGCGTTGTTGGATATGATGGTGTAAAATTGGCGCAAGTCCTTAGACCTAAACTTACAACTTATTACCAGGATGCTGAGATGATCGGCATTAAATCGGTAAGAAAATTGGTAGAAATAATAGAACAACCTAAGTTTTGCGTACCAGAACAAATAATGGTTAGTGGAAGACTGTTAGTGGGAGGTACCGTAAAAGACTTAAGTAATAAACGGAACACAAGTAAAAAATAAAAAGCCAAATTATTATGGTAGATTAGGGGGAAAATCTATGAAAAAAAGAATTACAAAATTAATGGCATTATTATTAACAACATCTATGTTAGTACCAATGACAGCTTGTTCTACAGGAGGAAATGAAGCAAAATCAGATGAACACGTATTAAACATCTGGTGCTGGAATGATGAATTTCAGAGTAGATTCAACGATTACTATCCAGAAGTTAAAAAAGTTTCAAAAGACAAATCTAAAACATATTTGAAAGATGGTACTGTTGTAAAATGGACTATCAACGAAAACAAAGGTAATAACTATCAGAACAAGTTAGATGAAGCACTTGCTGCACAAGATGATAAAGATGATAATGAAAAAATTGATATATTCTTAATTGAAGCTGACTATGCTTTGAAATATGTTAATTCTAGTGCAACACTTGATGTAGTTAAAGATGTTGGTTTAACTAAAAAAGATTTAGGCGATCAGTATCAGTATACAAAAGACATCGTTACAACAAAAGGTGTACAAAAAGCTACTTCTTGGCAGGCTGCTCCTGGATTATTTGCCTACAGAAGATCAGTTGCTAAACAGGTTTTAGGTACAGATGATCCTGTAGAAGTTCAAAAATCATTAAGCGATTGGAATAAATTCAATGAAGTTGCTGGTAAAGCAAAATCAGCTGGATTCCAGATGCTTTCAGGATATGATGATTCATTTAGAGTTTTCTCAAATAATGTTAAACAGCCTTGGGTTAAAGGTGATACTGTTACAGTAGATAAAAACATTATGGAATGGGTAAAACAGACAAAAGAGTTTACAGATAAAGGATACAACAACAAGACATCTCTTTGGAATGATGCTTGGTCAAAAGATCAGGGACCAGATGGAAAAGTATTTGGATTCTTCTATTCAACATGGGGAATTAACTTTACATTAATGAAAAACTCTTTAGCAGATCCAGATGGAAAAGCTCAAGTAGGAAATGGTGCATTTGGTGACTGGGCAGTTTGTGAAGGACCAGCTCCTTATTATTGGGGTGGATCATGGTTATGTGCTGCAAAAGGAACAGATGACAAGAAAGAAATTAAAGACATTATGAGAAAACTTACATGCGATAAAAATATTATGAAGAAAATGACAGAAAATCCAGAAATTCAGGATTATACAAATACAGTTTCAGGTATGGAAGAAATCGCTAAAGATCCTAACTTTGGTTCTGAATTTTTAGGAGGCCAAAACCACGTAGCATTATTTAGCGAGTCTGCTAATAAGATCGATATGTCAAATACAAGTAAATATGATCAAGGATGTAATGAAAAAATCCAGACAGCTATGAAGGATTATTTTGATGGTAAAGTTTCTTTAGATAAAGCTAAAAAGAATTTTGAAACATCTATTAAAGAAACATATCCAACAATCAAAAAAGTTGAATGGCCAAATGAATAATTTACAAAATAATAATTTAATAAGAGAATTATATAAATGAGAAAAGGGAAAATGGTGAGAAAAGATGAAAGAAAATAAAACAAAAAAATACAGACGAGACAAACATGGAAAATGGGGTTACGTATTTATATTGCCTTTCTTTCTTACTTTTGCCATATTTCAGTTTATTCCATTGGCATCAACAATTTATTATAGTTTTTTTGAGTACTATAGGGATGGTCTAGATGTTATAGGACCAAAATTTGTGGGATTAAGAAATTATGTTGAATTATTTGGGGCTGATTTACCAAAATATTTAGGTAATACTTTTATACTTTGGATAATCGGCTTCATACCACAAATTGTTGTATCATTAGTACTAGCTGCATGGTTTACAGATGAAAGACTAAAAATTAAAGGTAAACAGTTTTTTAAGGTGGTAATTTATATGCCTAACCTTATTATGGCGAGTGCTTTTTCAATGTTATTCTTCGCTTTGTTTTCAGATATTGGTCCAATTAACTCATTTTTAGTTTCATCAGGATTTGTTAAGGAACCAGTTAGATTCTTATCATCTGTTATTGGAGCAAGGGGACTTATAGCACTTATGAACTTTTTGATGTGGTTTGGAAATACAACTATTTTGCTTATGGCAGCAGTAATGGGAATTAGTCCATCATTATTTGAGGCGGCACAATTAGATGGATGTAATCATAGACAGATTTTCTTTAAGATAACATTACCAAGTATTAGACCAATTTTAGTATATGTATTTATTACATCTATGATTGGTGGATTACAGATGTTTGATGTTCCACAGATTTTAACAGGTGGAGCAGGAAGTCCAAATAGAACAACAACAACTATGATTATGTTCTTAAATAACCACCTTTATAGTAAAAACAATGGTATGGCAGGTGCAGTATCAGTAGTTTTATTTGTAATATGTGCAGTATTATGTTTAGCTGTTTATAAGACATCTGACCCAGCTGGAGAGAATAAATAAGGAAGGAGACCAATTAATATGAATAGCAAAAATGGATTAAAAGCAGGCGGACTTAGAAAATTAATTGCATATATAGTATTAATTATACTAGCTTTCCTATGTTTGTTCTTCTTTTACATTTTAATTATTAACTCAACAAGAAACCATGCACAGATACAACAAGGTTTTTCGGCTGTACCGGGAAAAGCTTTTATGAAAAACTTTAATAATGTATTAAATGATGCCAATGTACCAATTGTATCTGGTATCAAAAACTCATTTGTAATTTCGGCTTGTTCGGCAGCTTTAGCAGTTTATTTTTCAGCATTAACCGCATATGGTTTATATGCATATGATTTTAAATTAAAGAAACCAGCATTTGTATTTATATTACTTATATTAGTAATGCCAACACAGGTTTCTGCATTAGGATTTTTAAGATTGGTAAAAAGTATACCATTTATGAAAGATAACTTATTACCACTTATTGTTCCATCAATTGCGGCTCCAGCGGTGTTCTACTTCATGTATAGTTACATGCAGTCATCACTTCCAATGGAGTTAGTTGAAGCGGCAAGAATAGATGGGTGTTCAGAATTTAAGACATTTAACAGAGTTGTAATGCCTATTTTGAAACCAGCACTTGCAGTTCAGGCAATATTCGTGTTTGTAAGTTCGTGGAATAATTACTTCATGCCAGCGCTTGTTATCGATAGAAAGGAATTAAAAACACTTCCAATTTTAATTGCTTCGTTAAGAGGTGCGGATTTCTTGAAATTTGATATGGGTAAAGTGTATATGCTGATTATGTTAGCAATTGTTCCAATTATTATAGTCTACATCCTCCTTTCGAAATACATTGTTGCAGGTGTTGCATTAGGTGGTGTAAAGGAATAATAGTATACGGTTTTTATTTTACAGAGTGATAAACGAAAAAGCGTCGCTCTCGCAGAAATATGGTGCGAGGGCGGCGTTTTTATTACTGTAAAAAAATATAAAATATGATAGAATCATAATAGTTTAAAGACATAAAATTATTACGAAGAAGAATGGAGAACACATGAAAAAAATTATTATAGTTGAAGATGACGTATCTTTAAGACAGGAATTAGCAATTTTGCTTCAGACATCAGGGTATAATACGTACATTATAGAAAAATTTGAAAATGTTGTAGAAGAAATTATAGCACAAAATGCAAATCTAGTTTTATTAGATATTAATCTTCCTGTGACAAATGGAGAGTTAATATTAAAGCAATTACGAAAAAAAACAGACATACCAGTCATTATGGTAACAAGTAGAACGAGTGAGTTAGATGAAGTTTTATCGTTAAGCTATGGAGCTGATGATTATGTGACTAAACCTTATAACCCAACATTGTTATTGTTGCATATTTCAGCTGTTTTAAAAAGAAATGATAAGGAAAATTTAAAAAATGAACTTCAATATAGGGATTTAAAAATAGAGTTGGCAAAAAGTATTCTTTACAATGAAGAAAAAGAAATTGTCCTTACAAAAAATGAAATGATTATTTTTATGTGTTTAGTTGAAAAAAAAGGATCAATTGTTTCAAGGGAATATATAATGAATAGTTTATGGGACAATGATGAATATATAAATGATAATGCATTGACGGTTAACATTAGTCGACTTAGGAGTAAACTTGATAGTTATGGTTACTCAGATGTAATAGAAACAAGAAAAAAACAGGGGTATATTTTAAAATGACATTGAGAAAATATTTAAAAAGTAAGAGTCTAATTATTTTTATAAAATTTATATCTTTAGCTAGTTTTGTGATTTTTGGTTTAGCCTATGGAGCAAGAACAGATTATATAGAAACATTAGTAATCATATTTTTCTTTCAGGAGGTTATAGTATTATTTTTATCATATATTAAAAAGAAAAAATATTATACTCAAATAAATGAAGTCCTATCTAATTTAGATGAAAAATATCTTGTCACAGAAATGATTGAAGATACGGATTATTTAGAAGGAAAAATGTTTAATGAATGGCTTTATGAAATTGACAAATCTATGTGTGATAACGTCAGTGCTTATGAGAGACGGGTAAAAGAGTATAAAGAGTTTATCGAAATGTGGGTTCATGAAGTAAAAATTCCAGTAGCTAGTATAGTTATAATGTGTAAAAATAGCAAGAATAAGCTAAAAAACATAGAAAATTGTAATGAAATAGAAGAAATATCTCTAGAAAATTATAAAAAGATAAGTATACAGCTTAAAAAAATAGATACGTTTCTTGAACAGATTTTATATTACACTCGTTCAGAAAATACAAAAAGTGATTACTTATTTGGAAAATGTAATTTAAAAGATATTATTAAAACGGTTGCATTAAACAATAAGGATGATTTATTAGAAAAAGATATAATATTTGATGTTAATGTTGATAATATAAGTGTCATAACTGATAAAAAGTGGCTTATATTTATCGTAAATCAAATAGTAAATAATTGTATTAAATATTCAGATGTCAAGAAGAAGGAGTCATACATAAAAATAGTTGCAAAGGATGAAAAAGATTATGTGAGACTTGACATAGAAGATAATGGAATAGGTATTGATAGTAAGGATTTACCAAAAGTATTCAATAAATGTTTCACAGGAGAAAATGGTAGGGTATTTAATAAATCAACAGGAATAGGGCTTTATATAGTAAAAAAACTAATGGATGCGTTAGGACATAAAATAGAAATAGAATCAAAAAAGCACGAATTTACAAGGGTTAGACTTGTTTTTGGAAAAAATCATATTGTTAACATTACAGATTTGTAAGATTATGTAAGATTAAAATTACGACAAATGATTTTGTATAGCTTATTATAAACATGTAAGTTGAAGTACTAAATAAAAGGCAAAAAAATAAAATGTATACCAATTTTTATTGGAGAAAGGATTAATATGGGAACAGTATTAAAAATCGATCACATAAAAAAATATTATGGAAACAAAACATGTTTAACAAAGGCTATATCAGATATTTCATTTGAAGTACAAAAGAAAGAATTTGTGGCTATAATGGGTTCATCTGGTAGTGGAAAAACCACTTTACTTAATTTGATTTCTACAATCGATAAGGTAACAGCCGGAAGCATTGTGGTAAATGGAACAGAAATAACTAAGCTCAAAGGAAATAAATTAAATAAATTTAGAAGAGACGAATTAGGATTCGTTTTTCAGGATTTTAATTTATTAGATACATTAACAGCGTATGAAAATATAGCATTAGCTCTTTCTATAAAAAAAGAAAACCCACATTTAATAAAAGAAAAAGTTTGCGAAATTTCAAGGATGCTTGGAATAGAGAATATACTTAATAAATATCCATATCAAATATCTGGAGGACAAAAACAAAGAGTGGCAGCAGCAAGAGCAATAATAAATAAACCTTCATTAATCCTTGCAGACGAACCAACTGGAGCACTTGATTCAAAGTCTGCAGCAATGTTATTAAGTCAATTTAGAGAGTTAAATGAAAAAAATGAAGCTACTATCTTAATGGTAACACATGATGCATTTAGTGCTAGCTATGCAAATAGAGTTATTTTTATAAAAGATGGCGAAATTTTTCATGAGCTTAATAGAGGAGAAGATAAAAGAAGCGTATTTTTTAATAAGATAATTGATGTAATTGCATTGTTAGGAGGAGATGTAAATGATGTTATTTAAACTTTCCTATAAGAACATAAAGGCTGGAATAAAGGATTATGCAGTTTACTTTATAACATTAGCATTAGGTGTTGCAATGTTTTATTTGTTTAATTCCATTGAGTCACAATCAGTTATTGTTTCTATGAAAAAAGATCAAAACGATCTAGTGGAAATAGCTGTACAGGTAATAAATATAATTAGTTATATTATATCTATTATATTTGGATGTTTAATAATATATGCAAGTAGATTTTTAATAAAAAGAAGAAAAAATGAATTTGGAATTTACTTAACATTAGGAATGAGTAAAAAACAAGTTTCTTATATATTGCTAGGAGAAAACTTTTTAATAGGATTATTCTCACTTGGTGTTGGATTAATAATTGGAATTTGTGGATCATATTTTGTAAGTGGGCTAGTTGCAAACTTATTTGAAGCAGATATGAGAAGATTTTATTTTGTAATTTCTGGAAAGGCAATTATAAAAACAATAGTATGCTTTGGAATAATATTTGTAGTTGATATTATTTTTCATATGTTTCAGGTTGGAAGATATAAATTAATTGATTTGTTATATGCAAATCGTAAAATGGAAAGCATAAAAATACGACGTATTTGGCCAAGTGTTATAGTGTTTATCCTATCAATTGTTGTTTTGGCAGCAGCATATCATTTGGCATTAGTTGATTGTTTTACAGATAGTATTACAACGAATATGCAGCTCAAGTTACTTATGGCAATTATTTTAGGATGCTTAGGAACGTTGTTATTCTTTTGGTCAGTATCAGGTTTTGCGCTAAGAATATTGAGGTATAAATCAAAAGTTTATTATAAAGAATTGAATATTTTTACATATAGACAGTTAGGATATCAAATTAATACTAATGTAATTGCAATGTCGATTATTTGTATTTTATTATTTGTAACATTATGTATTTGTGCTGCTGGTTTTTCCATAAAAGAGGATTTAACTAATAAAACAAAAAAGAGCATCCCATACGATGTTGAAATACAAAAAACGGTTTGTCAAAAAAATTATCAGGTTTTAAATGAAACTATGGATAGAGCTCTTGGTTATGAAAAACAAGATAAGGAAAAATTAAAAGATATTTCTTTAAATAGAATGAAGTTAAAAAAAGCTTTAAATAAATTAGATGGAACATATTTAGCGAACTTTAAAGATTATACCGTTATAAAACCAATGATATGGTACGGAGAAAAAAATCCATTACAAAAGGAAACAAAGAACATAAGCCAATTTACAGCCAATGAAGCAGGCGGAGTTAAGAGTCCTAAATACAGTTTTCCGATTTTTAATAGAATATACAAACAAAGTGATTTTAATAAAATTGCTATGATATCTAAAAAAAATACAGTTTCTTTAAAAGAAAATGAATATGCAGTTTATTATAATTGTGAGCTTGATACACTTCAGAATATAGTGGAAGATGAAATTAAGCTAACAGATATTAATATTTGTGGAATTGATATCGTTCCTAAATACAAAAAAATAAAAAAGGCTACATTATCAGTTGATAATAGTGGCATGAATGCATGTGCTTCAATAGTTGTTACAGATGAAATGTACAATAAGATGTATAACATTTTATCAAAAAGATACTATGATTATATGGAACAATCAATAACAAAAATTAATAGCATGAAAACATTAGATGAAAAAACAAATTATTATGATAAACTATCTAGTTCAGATAATCCTGGTTATGAAGTTATTCAAAATAGAGGAATGGCAAATTATGAGGTACTTATTGGAAACTATAAAGCAAAATCAAGCAACGTAAGAAGACAAGTTGATAAAAATATTAAACATGATATTGTAAACTCAAAAGATTATGTTGGAAAAATTGAAATTATAGGATCTAAAAGTGAAATGATTGATGCTTCAGTTGGCGTTGGTGCAATTACAGTATTTACAGGTTTATATTTAGGTGGAGGTTGCTTAATAGTGTGCGTTGCGCTTTTAGCATTAAAGGAATTAACCAATAATGTTGATAGTATTGAGAAATATGAAGTTATACGTAAAATAGGTGCTGATGAAAAAATGATAAATAAATCATTATTTAAACAAGGGGTTATATTTTTTATGATTCCATTAGCTGTAGCGTTAGTTCATTGTATTTTTGGATTACAATTTACAGAAAAAATATTATTATTTTCCGATGCAAAATTAAATGCTGTTACAGTTTTTGTTGCTTTTGTATGTATAATCGCAATTTATGTTGCTTATTTTGTTGTAACTTACTTAAATAGTAGGCGAATTATAAACAGAAAATAAAGTATATAGTTGAAATTGCACTTTTTTTGTATGTAAACGGTTACATTATGTTAAATATTACTGTTAAAATAACTATAAAGAAAAGGAAAAAAAGCAGTGTTTTCGTCAATATCACAAAAAGCGAAAACAAAGGGGAATGGAGGAAGAACTTATATGAAAAAAAGAAAAGTTATGTCAGTGATTTTAACAGGAGCCATGGTTGCTTCATCTCTAGCAGCTTGTAGTTCTGGAGATGCTAAAGGCTCAACAAAAAAAGATAGTAAAAAGGTAACAAAAGTAGATGTAACAAAGGAAGATAAAAATACTTTATCTGTATATGCATGGGATAAAAACTTTAATATTCCTGCATTAAAAGCTGCAGAGAAAGCATATCAGAAAAAGAATCCTAAATTTAAATTAAACATCATTGAACAGTCACAATCATCAGATGTTGAAACTGCTATTACAACAGCAGGATCAGCAGGTGATTTTACAACATTACCAGATATAGTTTTATTCCAAGATCATTATTTCCAAAAATATGTAACAGATTATCCAAAAGCTTGGGTAGATCTTGAAAAATCAGACGTACAATGGGCTGATTTTGGACAAGAAAAACTTTCATATTCTACAATCAAAAATAAACATTACGGAGTTCCAGTTGATAATGGAACAGTAGTATGTGCTTACAGAACTGATTTATTAAAAGAATGTGGATATACGATTGATGACTTAACAGGCGTAACTTGGGATAAGTTTATTGAAATTGGCCAAAAAGTACATAAAAAAACAGGTAAATATTTACTCTCTATGGACGGCGCAGGAAATGATTTACCATATATGATGCTTCAAGCAGAAGGGGTTTCACAATTTAAGGACGGAAAAGTTAATTTAACAAAAAATGAAACACTTAAGAAAATCATCGATAAAATAGTAGAAATGAAGCAAAAAGATGTATTATATCTTGCAAATGACTGGTCTGATTACACAGATCAAACAATCATTGGTGACATGGTTGCAGGTGTTATGAATGGTAACTGGATTATTCCAACAATTAAACAAGTTAAGAAAAATGAAGGCAAATGGGAAATTACATCAATGCCAACATTAAATGGTGAAGAAGGATATGCTTCAAACGGTGGATCATCATTATACATTACAAGCAACTGTCGTAAACAAGATTTAGCTAAAGATTTCTTAGCATATACATTTGGTGGCGGCGAAGGAAAACAGGAAACATATGATAAAGCACTTGAAGATGGTGGTGTTATCACAACATGTATCTCAGCTGGTAAATCTGATGTATATAACAAAGGTGTTAAATACTTTGGTGATCAGGCAATCTATTCAAAGATTGTAGAAATGGGTACACATGTAAAAGTTGTAGAACAAAGCGATTTTCATTATGTATGTAGAGAACAAGTAGCAGCAGCAATTCAGAATATTATTAATGGTACAAAAACAGATGCAGCATTAAAAGATGCTGAAAAACAAGTTAAGTTTGCTATGGAAAAATAGTTAGAATCTAAGAGTGTTAATTTAGGGGAATTGTTGTAAAGAGGTATCATAAAGACAATTCCCCTTTTTTAAAAAGGGGGCAGGAGATTTGAGTAGCAAGACATTAAGTACAGATTTTGTAGAGGCTAAATCGATGAAAAAAGGGAAAAAAAATAAAAAAGTTAAAAAAAGAACAGTAACAGCTAAACAGCATAGAGCGGGATGGACATTTTTAACTCCTGCGACAGTATTTATCACAATTATGAGCTTTTATCCAATGTTTCAGGCATTAATAACATCGTTTAAAACAGGATCAAGCGCAGATATGGTTTGGTCAAAACCATTATTTAGAAATTACACAAGAATGTTTTCAGATGACTTGTTTTTAAGATCAGTAGGTAACACCTTTTTATATTTGATAGTAGAAGTACCAATTATGTTAATCTTTGCTATTTTATTAGCACAAATATTGAATAATAGAGATATCAAATTTAGAGGATTATTTAGAACATGCGTATTTTTACCATGTGCAACATCATTAGTTTCGTATGCATTGATTTTTAAATCATTATTTGCAACACAAGGTTTGATTAATAGTATTTTAGTTAAAATTGGAATATTACATAGTAATTATAACTTCTTAGGAACACCAGGCAGTGCAAAAGTCGTAATTATAATTGCATTGATTTGGAGATGGACAGGATACAATATGGTATTTTATTTAGCAGGTTTACAAAATATTGAATATTCAGTTTATGAAGCTGCTAAAATTGATGGTGCTAATGGTTGGAAAACATTTTGGCATATTACAGTTCCATTATTGAAACCAACTATTATTATGACATTTATTATGTCAATAAATGGTACACTTCAATTATTTGATGAATCAGTTAACTTAACAAAAGGTGGTCCAGCAAATACAACAATTACTATGTCACATTATATATATAACAATTCATTTGGACAAGGCGTTGCAAACTTTGGATATGCTTCAGCAATGTCATTTTTCGTATTTGTTTTAGTAGCAGTTCTAGCTGCAATTAATTTGAAAGTAGGTGATACTCGTGACTAAAAAAAGAAGAATATCTTCAATTCAAATGAGACTTATACCTAGTTATGTATTTTTGATTATTGTATCTTTTATTTCAGTTTTTCCTTTATACTGGATGATCACAGCAGCCACAAATGATACTGTAGATGTTGCGAGAGGAAAAATTGTATTCGGTATGAAAGCTGCTGAAAATATGACAAAACTATTAGAAGGAAATGATCTTTGGGGAGCATTAGGAAATTCATTCTTTTATGCTATAGTTCAGACAGTATTATGTTTACTAATTTGTTCTTTAGCTGGTTATGGATTTGAATTATATCATGATGCAGGAAAAGATAAATTGTTTGCAGTATTGCTACTTGCAATGATGGTTCCACAAGTTGCAACAATGATTCCTTTATTTAAGATGATGTCAACTATGAAATTGTTGAATTCAGTTTGGGCATTTATTTTACCAAGTATCTCAACACCATTTATGATTATGATGTTTAGACAAAATTCTAGAAATTTTCCAACATCTATAATGGAAGCAGCTAGAATTGACGGCTTAAGTGAGTTTAAGATTTTTTACAAAATGTATATGCCAATTATGAAATCAACATATGCAGCAGCAGCTGTAATTACTTTTATGAATGCATGGAATGCATACATGTGGCCAAAAGTAGTAATGCTTGATAATAGCGCTCAAACAATGCCAATGTTAATTGCTAACTTATCAGCTGGTTATACAATAGATTACGGAGTACTTATGATGGGAGTTTTATTCTGTTCAATCCCAACTATAGTTGTATTCTTTGTTTTACAGAAACAATTTGCAGAAGGTATAACTGGTGCAGTAAAATAAGAAGTAATGTCATAAATTAACATTGCAGACTAAATTAGTTAAGATTCTTTTTACATAACCATTCTTCATTATATACAAAGCCATGCCTGATGATTTCGATTTTTAGGGCGTGGCTTTTTTACTAGAAATTTTAGAGAATAAAATTGAATAAATTGTTAATATTGCTAAAGGACATATAAAATGTTTTATGTTATAATGGAAAGAGTATCAAGAATAATATATTTAAATTATTTATAATATCTTAAGATTTCTTAAGGTTTGATTATGTTTATCTTAAGAATAGTATGATATTCTAATTATTATTTTGATACAGTAGAGTTACATATAGTCTTTTTTAGAATAGGAGTAGTGATGACAAAAGAAACGCGCTTTGGGCGATGGTATCGTTGTAGTATAGGTAAAATTATTCCGGGATATGCTATATTGACATTAATTTTGTGTTGGATGATTAATAGCTTAATCTATACAGGAACACAATTTTTATGTGCTAATTCTAAGCATTATGATTTGACTACATCTTTTGACAGAAAAGTTCCATTTGTCAAAGAATGGGTGTGGGTATATATCATTTGTTTTGGTTTCTGGGTAATTAATTACATACTAATCGCTCGAGAAGGAAAAGAGCACTGGAATCGATTTGTAATAGCTGAAATGACTAGTAAGGTTATTTGTGGTGTTTTCTTTGTTTTAATTCCAACGACTAATGTAAGACCAGAAGTTATAGGGAATGATATATCAAGTGTTTTAATGAGATTTATATATTGGGTGGATAGACCATCTAATTTATTCCCATCTATACATTGTTTAGTGAGTTGGATGTGCTTTATAGGAATATATAGCAGTAAGAAAATTCCAAAATGGTATAAGGTTTTTTCATGTTTATTTGCTATTGCAGTGTGTGCATCGACTCAGTTTACCAAACAACACTACATTGTTGATGTTTTTGTTGGCATAGCTATTGCTCAGATATGTTATGTGCTTATAGGTAAAACTCGATTATATTATACAATGATTAACATATTTGAAAGGGTCAACACGTTAGTGTTAGGGAAAATTGATAGTTATGAGAGTCAGTAAGAAAAATGTATTTAATGTTGTATTTTTAATTACTGTTTTTGCATTGACTTTATATGGTGTTTTTCATGGACAAGATATGGGCCAAATTTTAGGATGCATAAAACAGTGTGATATTCGATATTGGATGATATCAATTTTGTTTGTAGTATTTTTCGTTGAGGGAGAGTCAGTGATTATATATTACATGATGAAAAAAGTAGGACAAAATCATGTGAAATTTTTACATTGTATTTTGTACTCGTTTGTTGGTTTTTTCTTTAGCTGTATAACACCATCGGCGACAGGAGGACAACCAGCTCAAATTTATTACATGAAGAAAGACAAAATTTCAATTCCTATAGCAACAGTAATCTTGATGATTGTTACGATTACATACAAACTTGTACTTGTTTTGCTTGGTGTAGGAGTTATGATTATCAGACCTGAAGCTGTTATGAACTTTTTATCACCAGTGTTGTATTGGTGTTATTTAGGAATAGCGCTAAATTGTTTTTGTGTTGGATTTATGTTATTATTAGTTTTTCACCCAACAATGGCCAAAAAAATATTATTTTTTGGTTTAGATATTCTTGTAAAATTAAAATTTGTTAAAAGAAGAGAATATCATGAAGAAAGACTTAATAAATCTATGCAACAATATAGTGAGGTGGCAGTTTTTTTTCAGGCAAATAAGAAAGTTGTTTTTAATGTCATCATAATAACTATTGTACAGAGGTTTTTATTATTCTTTGTTACTTGGTTAGTTTATCGTTCGTTTGGATTCAAGGAACACGGCGCTAATCTTATAATGGTATTACAAGGAATGATTTCCGTGGCAGTAGATATGCTTCCATTACCAGGTGGTATGGGAATTAGTGAACAGTTATTTTTGCAAATTTTTGCTCCGATTTTTAAAAGTTATTGCTTACCAGGAATGATTGTAAGTAGAGGATTGAGTTATTATACAGAATTAATTTTAAGCGCCATCTTAACCATTGTTGCTCAACTAACAATAGGGCGTAGAAAGGATTAAAAAGATGATAGGGTTTTATGATTATACAGTAATTTTAACATATGTTAGTTTACTATGTACTTCAGTAGGTATATTCCAAGCAATTGAAGGACAGTATACAATTGCTGTAATTTGTCTTGCATTATCAGGATTATGTGATATGTTTGATGGAAAAGTTGCTAGAAGTAAAAAAAATAGAACAGATGACCAAAAACTTTTTGGTGTGCAAATCGATTCACTTTGTGACATGGTTTGTTTTGGAGTTTTTCCAACAATTTTGTGTTATAGCATGGGAATGACAGGTCTTTTAGCTTCGGTAGTAATAGGATATTATTTAATTTGCTCAGTTATTAGATTGGCATTTTTTAATGTGTTAGAGACAAATAGACAAAAGGTAGAAGAGGGTTGTAATAAATATTATCATGGTTTACCAATTACAAGTATTACAATTTTTTTACCAATTTTATATTTAATAAATACACATATTTCGCAAGAAATATGGCAGTATAATTTATTAGCTTTATTATTTGTTGTTGGAACATTATTTATAACTGATTTTAGATTAAAAAAACCATCTAATAAACAGTTGGCGTCATTTGTAGCTATTGTTACAATTGCAATTATCGTAACAGTTATTGTTCCACATAAAGCAGGTGGAAAGAAACAATTTGTAGAAAATAAAGTATTTACAACTATTTTTCATAAACAAGCAAAATAAATTATAAATTAATAACAACAGATATGCATTAGAAGTTGTGGTGCATATCATAAACATAAAAGACATAAGATTTTGATTAAAGAAAAAGTGAGGCACATATTAAATGAAATGTTTAGATCGTCAAGGAAATGTTATTGCTGATAATGAGGCACAAAATAAAAGTTTAGATTTTTTATATAAGACTACAATAGGAAATGCTATACTTAAAGTCCTAATTAAACCAACAATATCAGAAATAGCAGGTAAATTTCTAGATTCAAAATTATCGACTGTATTAATTAAGTCATTTGTGAAAAACAATAATATAGATTTGAGTGATTTTGAAGATGTAAAATACAATTCATTTAATGAGTTCTTTACAAGAAAAGTAAAAAAAGAAAAACGTATTGTTTCTTTTGAACCAACAGATTTAGTTTCGCCATGTGATAGTAGATTAAGTGTTTATGATATTACTAATGATGGAGTTTTTACTGTTAAGAACACAAAGTATACAATGACTGAGCTCTTTAGAAGTGAGAAAATAGCAAAGCATTATGAAGGAGGTAAGCTTCTAATATGTAGACTTACTGTCAGTGATTATCATAGATATCATATTATAGATGATGGTGTGCTAAGTAAACATTATAAAATTAAGGGATTCTTTCATACAGTTAATCCAATTGCCAATGATTATACTAAGATATATAAGGAAAATACTAGAGAATTTTCTATATTAAAGAGTGATAACTTTGGTAATGTCGCAATTATGGAAGTTGGAGCATTGTTAGTTGGAAGAATTTTAAACTATCATGCAAATGAAAAACATCTTGTAAAACGTGGAAATGAAAAAGGTCGTTTTGAATTTGGTGGATCAACGGTTATTTTGGCGTTTGAAAAAGACAAAGTTCAAATCGATGAGGATATACTAAAGGCATCAGAAGATGGATATGAGATTCATGTTAACCAAGGTGAAGTTATTGGAAAGAAATTTTTAAAAAATAAAAAAAGTTGTTGACAAACCTATCAGTAGGCCTTATAATATATAACTGTTGAGAGGCAATGCCCCATCGCCAAACGGTAAGGCAACGGACTCTGACTCCGTCATTTCAAGGTTCGAATCCTTGTGGGGCAGTATATTTTTAAAGCGAGATATTTTATAATATCTCGCTTTTTTTTTGCTTTTTTATTTTTTGAAGTACCATAAGTCGATTTTAATGTTTAAAAAAAAGCAATTTAATGAAAAATATTTTTAAATAAAAGTATGCAATTATGAATATTATTAATAAAAAATTTAGAAAAAATTAATAAAAAATTTAAATTAATAAAATTATGAGTTGTTTTTTGTGGAATGTATCAAGTTGTTTTGGTATAATTGTAAGGAAGAGGATTTGCAAAAAGCAAAAAAAGTAAAAGAAAGGAGTTACTATGCAGAAGGAAAACAATCAAATAAGCGCAGGCGTAATTGCAGGATATGCCATTTCTGGTGCTGTTATTTTCGCATGCTTAATCACATTAATTGTAATGGTAGTAACTAGTAGAACAAGCAAAGACAACGAACTTATTTCTAGAAAGGCTGTAACAGTAACATCAAATAGTACAATGACAACATATGTGTCTGACTATGACTTGGGTTCAATTAAAGTGTCTAGGGAAGAATATCAAAAGAAAACAGATAAACCAGGGAAAGGAAAAGATGCAGTAAATAATCCAAATGGATACATTATTGAAAAAAGTGCTACAGAATTATTAACTGAATCAGATTTAGATGGTTATTCACCAAGAGAATTAACACTTGCGAAAGCAGAAATAGTTGCTAGACATGGTGCTGCTTTTTCTGAAAAAGAATTTATTGATTATTTTTCATCAAAAAGCTGGTATTCAATGACTCCTAATGGTCAATTATCACCAATAGAGACAAGTAATTTCAAATTAATTGAAAAATATCAAGAAAGCCACAAAAAATCATATTTAGGTTTTTAGGAGGAAATTAGATGATTTGTAATAAATGCGGAGCAGAAAATGAAAACGGTGCACTTTTTTGTGGATCGTGTGGAGCTAAGCTCGAACAAGTGAATAATGATCCAAACTCGTTTGAGTATTCATATGGTACAACAAATAATGCAAATGAAAATAATGCAAATGAAAATAATGCAAATGAAAATAATGCGGTTAATTTAAATAAAGACGTATCTAATAAAGAAGAGACTAACCAGGAAATGTCAAACCAGGGATTCGAAAACCAAGGATTCCAAAATCAAGGAATGCCAAACCAAGGATTCGAAAACCAAGGAATGCCAAACCAAGGAATGCCAAACCAAGGATTCCAGAATCAAGGAATGCCAAATCCAGGATTCCAAGGTCAAATGATGCCAAAACGTCAAATTACAAAAGATATTAAAATCTTATTTGGTTTAATTGGTGCTGCAGTTGTAGCATTAATTTTATTTTTTGTAGTAGGTTCAATTTTAAATGACTTTAATCATGCATCTGATGCATATTATAATGCTGTAAAAAATTATGACTATAAAACAATTAATAAATATACAAATGTAACAGATAAAACTTTCTTAACAGAAAAGAACTTTAAAAAATCATTTGACTTAGATAAGAAGTTTACAGGAAAGTTAGTTGATAAAGAAGATGTTGATACTGCTTTTGATATTAGTAAAGTTAAAAAATTCAACATTGAGAATGAAAAAGGTAGAAGTGGATACTTAAAGCTTACAGGTACTAAAGGAAGCAGCAAGAATTTCCTTTTCTTTAATGCATGGAAGATTAGCTGCCCTCAGGTAGTTGCTCAAAGAGTAAACTTTATTGTTCCAAAGGATGCAAAATTATATATTAATGGAGATCAAGTTCCAACTAAATATATTACATCTCATGCTACAACAACAGATACTTATTTGATTCCAGCAATGTATGATGGACAGTATTCTATTTCTGTTAAACCAATTGGACATTCTAAAATGACAGTAAAAAGATTAGTTGGTTCACAAGTTATGGATGAAAGACCATCAACATATTTCTCTTTAACAAGAATCAAACTTAATGAGAGTGAACAAAAAGAACTTCTTAAACAGGCAAAAAAAGATTATGCAAGACTTTTAAATGCATTTGTTAAACAAGAAGATTATGAAACTGTAAAAGATATGTTTGCTACATCTAATTCAATATCAAAATACAGATATAATAATCTGGCTAGATTATTTACAGCATCTAATGCAAAGGTTGGTATTGCTAATATTAAAATTAATGATATTAAAGGATCAATATCAAATAATGATGTTAATACTCCTTCTGTAAGATTATCATACAACGATAAGGTTGATGGTGTTGAAAATGTTGGAACTGAAACAAAAATTTTCAGAGATCGCGGTAGAACAGGTTATGTTAGAGTGACATATAAATACGATGAAAAAAAAGGATGGTTAGTAAATTATCTTTACATGTATTTAGGATAATATTTGACAAAATAGTCTAGGAGGAAATAAAAATGGCAAAATTTTGTACAAAATGTGGTAGACCATTACAAGATGGTGAAATTTGTAATTGTCAGGGACAGACAAATGAACAAAATAACGAAACATTTAACAATACAGTAAATAGTTCTGAGACTCAAGCAACAAACAGTAACGACAATGTAAGTTTTGATTATAATTACAGTACACAGAATGTAGCTAATAACCAAAACGCTGGTTATTCATATCAACAAAACGATATGCAAAATGGTAATTATAATTATCAGCAAAACAATATGCAAAATGGTAATTATAATTATCAACAAAATAATATGCAAAACCCAAATTATAACTACCAACAGCCATATGTTAGACAAAATACATTTGGTTCAGAACTTGTAAATACATTTGTAGGTATTTTTTCAAATACAAAAACAGTTACTCGTAATTACGTAGCACAAGGTGATTATAGAATTTCATTTATTTTTATCGCTTTACAGGCATTTATTACAGCTACTTTAGCATGTGTTTCAGTTGCAAAACTATTTTCTTATATGTCTGGCTTGTTTTCATCAATGCTTGGAGGACTTACAAGATCACTCGGTGGTTTGTCTTCAAGATCATCATCTATGAATGTAGATGTTAACTATGTATTGATTTTCTTTGTTACATTTATTTTGTCATTGATAGCAACATTTATTTTTGCTGCAATTACATTATTTGTACACAAAGTTATTATTGGAAAAAATACTTCATATACATCAGAACTTAAGTTGGTTTCTACTAGATCAATTGTATATGCTATAGGTAGATTATTAGTAATTTTTGCTGCATTAGTTTCACTTCAGGTTGCATTGTTATTATACTCAACAACAACTATTTGGGGTGTTATAATGTTGATTACAGCAGATGATTGCTCACAGTGTCGTAATGAAAAATATAAAGTTATGTTATGGGTTGCAATCTTCTTTGTAATGTTAGTTGTTGAATACATCACACTTAGAATTGGAACAAATATGATTAGTGATTCTCTTAAAGAGTCAATATCAGGTATGTATTCATCACCAAAATCTAGTCTATTTGGATTTTAATCTAAAAGTAGAATATAATATGATTTAAAAATTTGAGTCATCTTTCAATTTTTTTACAATTGTAAGAATTAATTGAAAGCATGGCTCTTTTTTTGTTGCGTAAAATCAATATATGTGGTTAAATAAAATGATGGGGAATGGATAAGATGCACATTCTAAAGACCGTTTAAAGCAAAAGATTAAGACTAAAAGGAGCTAAAAAATGACAGGATTATATTACATATTTGGAATGCTAGTTCTTACTGGAGTGTTCTATATTTTTGCAAAATTAGCAATGAAAAAAACGGATTATAGGCTAATAACAGCTATTTTTGTAAGTATAGTGTTTTTGTTTAGAAATATATCAGATAAAAGAGATTTTCTTAAAATATCGCAAGAAGTAAATAATGTATCGTCGAGTCAAAACCTTATGATTATTTTTTTGATTGCGGGTGTTTTGAGTGGATTGGTTTGGTTGTTATTATTTAAGGGATTATCAACCATGGAAATAACAAAGACGATAGTAGCTTATTATGGTGCAGAAATAATTTTTGAAAATCTAATTAATATATTATGGTACAAAAATCCGACTAATTTTACACAAGGAATAGCACTTATTCTGATTTTTCTAGGCGTTGTTTTGGGAAATGAGTTGTCGGGAGATAATGTAAAAATGTTTGCTTCTGCGTTTGGTGCAGCTTTATGCGGTGCAATAGGACAGGTTTTATTAGATAGAAATGCACAAGTTTTAGCAGGTGATGATATAAGAGCCGCAGAATTGTTTGTAGGTGTTGTAATTGTGTGGGTGTATGTTTTCGCTTCTGGAGTTATACATTCAGTGAGTGAAATGCCATTTTTAGGTGCGGTTACAGGAATTTTAGCAGGACTTGTATTTGTGTATTCAGAAAATATTCCTAAAAAAATAGGTGAGTTGCCGGTTCAAGTTCAAGGCGACCAAGGGTTTATGAATTATGTAAAATGTTTCAATGTTTTAGTTATAGCTTTAGTTGCTGTAATCTTTTTTAGGGAAAAATTGTCAAAAAAAGCGTGGATAGGTATTGGCATTCTTATACTAGGCAGAATTTTATTAAAGATGCCAGGAGAAGTTATTCCAGTAAATATTACGTTAGGTTAGGGTGATAATATGAAGAATAAGTATACAATAAAAGTTTTAATATTATTAGCTGTTTTTTTGTTTTCAGCTGTAATATTTGAATTTATAATGAATGATATTCAAAACGAGACGGTTAAAGATATGGAAAATGAGACTTTTCCGGTAATAGAATTTGAAAGTCAAGGTAATACTATAAATAGATTATTTGGCTATAAAAAAGAAATAAAAATAACATCAATTAAGAATTTGATTACCCCTGTCGATAAGGAGCAAAGATTAAAGCTTTACATTAATGCATATGATACACCAGTTGATGAAGTGGGATTTAAGGTATATTCTACAAATGGTAAAAAAGTAATTGTTTCAAATGATGCTGTTATTGATTCAAAGAAAACACAACAGTTTGATGTGGAACTTGATTTTAAATCTAAACTAGAAAAAAATAGTGAATATACTTTAGAGATAAAGCTAATGTCAGGCGATAAACCAATGTATTATTATTCACGAATAATGGCAACAAAGGGTATGAGTGAAAAAGAATGTTTAGATTTTGCAAAAGAATTTCACGATGTGACTTTCGACAAAGAAAAAGCAAAAGAGTTTATTGCAAAATATATGGAACAGACACATACTAAGGATTCGACATTAGCGCATGTAGATTTATCAAACTCAGTATCCCAAGTTACATGGGGAAGTTTAGAACCTGAAGAAGTAGTAAAGCCAGTTTATAATTTTAATGAAATAAACGATTCTTATAATGTACTTACTGCAACATATGTTGTTAGTGCTATAAATCAAGAAGGACAAAAAGAATTTTATAATGTAGAAGAATATTATAGATTAAAATATTCTCCAACTAGGATGTTTGTTTTAAATTTTGAAAGAAAAATGGATAGAATTTTTAGTACAAAAACTAATTTTATGTATAACGGTTCACAATTGAAACTTGGAATAACTGACGAAAATGTTAATTATAAAGTTTCAGAAGCTGGTGGCGTAGTTGCGTTTGTTCAGCAAGGTGACTTATGGAATTACAATATTGCTAAAAATACTATAACAAGAGTCTTTAGTTTTAAAGATGATGATAAGATTGATGTTAGATCAAATAATAATAAGCATAGCATAAAGATAATAAATGTTGACGAAGCTGGAAGTGTTGATTTTGTTGTTGATGGATATATGAACAGAGGTGATCACGAAGGTGATGTCGGAATTGGAATTTATCATTATGATGGAATTGCTGGAACTGTTAAAGAAGAATCATTTATACCTATGAATCAGCCTTATGAAATTGTAAAGGCTAAATTAGGAGAATTCGTTTATGAGAACAATGATAATGAAGTCTTCATAAAAATTAATGGTGATTTGCAAAAAATAGATTTATCAAATTCAAAATCTCAGAAAATGATTTCTAATTTGAAAGATAATACTTATAGATGTTCAAAATCAAATCAATTTGTTGCTTGGGTATCAAATAAAGGTAAAACCTATGGTAAGAGTTTGAATTTAATGAATCTAGCTAATAAGCATAATATAATAATCAAAGAAGAGGCTGGATATATGTTAAAACCAATAGGCTTTATCGATGAAGATTTTGTTTATGCGATTGCAAATGAAAATGAAGTAAGTGTTGATAATGCAGGAAATACAAATTTCCCAATAAAGGCAATAAAAATTGTTAAATATAAAAACAATAAATTGTCTGAATTAAAGAATTATACTCCAAATGGACGAAGCGTAGTTGATGCTACTATTGATAATTATACTATTAACATTACTTTGAGTGATGGAACAGTAGACAGTATCATGAATAGAGAAGCTGATGCTAATATTTTTGCAAGTATTGGAACAGTTATCACAGAAAAAATGCAGACACAAATTTATATTAATTTTAAAAATAAATTAAAAACCCAAAAATTTGTAAGAGAGGATGCTAAACTAGTTGATAGAGATATTGAGTCGCTTACAGTAAAAATTAAGGATTCTAAGTCCGAAGAAAACTATAAAGCATACGCTAAAGGACATGTTATTGCCTTATCAGATAATTTATCTAAGATGATAAGTATTGCAAATGCAAATAATGGTTTTGTTGTAGATGCGGAGGGCAATACTGTCTGGCAAAGGGCAAAAAGAAGTAATTGTCAGCCAATGAATGATGTTACTTTTAGCGCAAATGATGCAAATGGAAATGGTTTAGTTAAGGCTATGAGTGCTTTAGTTGCAAGTGAAAACAAAAATGTTTCTATTAAGGAGAGCATAAATAGTAAAAAAAATATAAAGGATATTTTGCAGGATAAGTTAAAAGGTAAAAAAGTATTAAAAATTAAAGGCAACACTAGTGCAGAGATTTTGTATTATGTAAATAAGGGTGTTCCTGTAATGTGTATGACAGGTAATGATTCAGCAGTGCTTGTTGTTGGCTATAGTGAATCTACAATTTTTATTTATGATCCAGTAACCTCCGTTACTAAACCTTATCCATATCAGATGGCAGATGAGATGTTTAATGCTGGAAAGAATACATATTTTACTTATATTAAGTAAAATTGTACAATAAAATGTATATATAATTTTTGGCATAGTTAAAACTACACAGAAAATAATTTTATCTATTGCAAATAGATAGAAATTAACTTATAATTTTAAGTGAGTTTTAACAGTGTTAGGTAAAGGAGAACAAATGAAAAAAAGTGTAATAGTTTCTAATGCTTATGAAAACCATGAAAATCCAGCTGCTGAGTTAGTTCAGTGCGCATGTACATTTGATTCTAAAGTTGAGATTGAGCATGATAGCATTGTAGTTAACGCTAAAAGTATTATGGGGCTCATGGCTTTTAATCCAGTTGAGGGAATGAAAATAAATATCATTACAACTGGTGTAGATGAAGAACAGGCAATTAATGCTATTGAAGAATTTTTATGTAAATAAGTTAATTTATTTAATATAAAGGCAAATTGCTTGAGTGTATTGCAAGAGGAGGATTCATAGATGCAGAAAAAGGGTACTAATGTAACAAAAAAAGTAGAAAAAACAAAAGCAACAACAGTTGCGGCTAAGGTAGCAGAACCAGTAGTAACATTAAAAGATACCAAAGCTGCAGAATCAACAACCAAAGCAACATCTAAAAAGGGAGTTGTTGAAGAAGTAGAAGTTACAACAAATGATGTTAAAGCAACAAAGACTACAAAGAGTCAGCCAAAGGCGACTAAAGAAGTTAAAAAAGCTAAAACTCCTAAAGAAGTAACTAAGAAAGAAGAAAAAACGTCTAAGACAACAACCAAAAAAGCAACATCTAAGACAACAGCTAAAACAACATCTAAAGCATCTAAAGCTAAGAGTGTTGAGGCAGCCTTAGTTGTCCAGTATCAGGATTGCGAAGTAAATGTCGAAGAAATTAAAGAGTCTGTTAAGAGTCAGTTTATTTCTGAAGGACATGATGAAAAGGAAATTGAAAATGTCGCAATTTACGTTAAACCAGAAGATAATTCTGCTTATTATGTAATTAATGAAGAATTTAATGGAAGAGTAGATTTGTTCAAAGCCTAACGAATGATACGTGAGGTCCCTAGATATACATAAGTATGTCTAGGGATTTTTTTATACATTTGTAGATATAAATTTACGTATATATAAAGTCTGGATATAAAGTCTGGATATAAAGTTTGGATATAAAGTCTGGATATAGAAGTTTACATATAAGAATACACATATAAATTTAAATGTATAAAATTTATAGAAATAAGTATAAAAAAGGGGAAAAATATATAGATGAGAATAAAAAAACCACCTTAATGGTGGCAAAACGGAAATAAAAAAGCGGGTGATGGGAATCGAACCCACGTATCCAGCTTGGAAGGCTGGTGTTCTACCATTGAACTACACCCGCAAATCATATTTAAAAATCAGTGCCCAGTTCCGGAATCGAACCAGAGACACGAGGATTTTCAGTCCTCTGCTCTACCAACTGAGCTAACTGGGCATCTGTTGGTGTTGCTCTCACAACAATGACTATTCTACAGTATAAAGGAGAATCTGTCAATAGGAAAAATAAAAAAAATAAAAAAAGTTTTAAAAAATAAAAAAGTCCAATAATATAGCCAAAAATTCATATAACATGTATAATAAATAGTATGTAATTAATAGAAAGGACAAAAAGAAAATGTTTGAGGAATTTGTGATTGTAGAAAGACAAAAAAACACATCGCAGAAGATTGCAACAATTGTAACAGGAGTACTATTTGGTTTGCTATTGGTATTAACACTGATATCACCAATTTTTTTGTTAGCTGTTGTTGTTGCGGGAATCTTATTGTATATTCAGATTTTTAGAATGAATATAGAATATGAATGTTCATATTTTGATGGAGAAGTCAGATTTGCCATTATAAGAAATAAGAGCAAAAGAAAACAATTAAAAAGCTATTCAATGGAACAGGTTGTACAAATTGCACCTGCACATGATCGCTCCGTTATGAATTATGAGACTCGTAAGGATGTTATCAAAAAAAACTTTACATCTCATAAAAAAGGTGTACAATATTATGAGATGGTTATCAATGATGAATCAGGTACATTATTAATAATGTTTGAGCCTGATAAGAAATATCTTGATGCCGTTTGTGTTAAATATAAACAAAAAGTTGTAATGTCAACAAAGTAGAAAGAATAATTAAGTTAATAAGATACAAATAATGAGAATGTCTAAGGACATTCTCATTATGTCTAGAAGTAAAAATTTTTGGCAAAGAATTTTTTGATTCTATTTGTTTTTGTCTTCAGTATCAAGAAAGTGCATAGAGGCACTATTACCTTGAGGCGTAGGCAATCCAATGCCAACACCTTTTGAATTTTGTTTTTTTAGACATTGTGGACATAATGTACCAAAAGAGATGGCCTTACCACAAAGTTCACAATTAAGATTACGCATGCGAGCTGATTTGCCAACAGTTGGAGTATCTCGATACTCGATGCGACCTTCACGTATCCATTTTTTAACTTTTCCAAGTGGTATGTCAAATTCTGAAGAAACTTCAAATTCGTTAACATCATTTTCGCGAATGAAATTTTTCACCTGCTGAAAAAGTTCGTGCTCTTTGCACAAAGGACAATAAATTTCATCGTCGTCATTATTTATTGGGCGTCCACATATCTTACAGGTTTTACCATCTGTATCAAATAAAAATTGTTGTTTTTGCATTAGCATTACCTCTTTGTATATAACTTAAAAATGTTAGGAGATAAGTATTATGTCATATCAATTGCTCAAGGAAAACCCAATTGCTGTTTTTGATTCTGGAATGGGTGGAATTAGCGTTTTGAGAGAATTACTTAAGGTTATGCCAAATGAAGATTATATTTTCTTTGGCGATTCAAAAAACGCACCATATGGAATCAAAACAAAAGAACAAGTAAATGAATTGACTTGTCAGCATGCAGATGAATTTTTTAAGCGTGGGTGTAAAGCACTAGTTGTTGCATGTAACACTGCTACTACAGCGGCTGTTAGAAATTTACGTAATAAATATCCTGATATACCAATTGTTGGTATTGAACCGGCAGTAAAGCCAGCTGCATTGAGTAAAGAACATCCTACAGTGCTAGTTATGGCTACTCCAATGACAATTCGAGAAGAAAAATTACATAATCTAATCAGTCGATTTAATGATCAAGCTGACATAATTCCACTTCCATGTCCAGGTTTAATGGATTTTGTTGAAAGAGGAGATACTGACAGCAAGGAACTAGAGGAATATTTAATATCTCTTCTAAAAGATTATCGGATAAATAAGCTTGATGCTGTAGTACTTGGATGCACACATTATCCATTTGTTAAGAAAAAAATAAAAGAAGTTATAGGTGATGATGTCTTGATTTTTGATGGTGGATATGGAACTGCAAAAGAGGCCAGAAGACGTTTAGAAGTTGCTGGGCTTCGTAATCCTAGAACAACAAAAGGAACGGTTATTTTTGAAAATAGCTTGGGTCAAGAGAAGATTGAACAAGAAAAAGCTTTGTGCTATATGGATGAATAAAAATATAAAAACATAAATACAAAAGAATAAAAATTTAAAAATCTAAAAAGAATAAAAATTTAAAAATCTAATTTCTTAGTTTTATAAGCTGTAAGACGATGTCTGAAAGCTAAAGATACAAATGTGTACAACATTTTCTAAGAAATTAGATTTTTTTATTTGTATAAATGAGGAAAAATTTATTTGTATAAATGTGAAAAAAAGTTTTGTATAACCAGAAGTTATGCAAACCCTATGAAATTGTTATATCAAATCTGCAAAAAACAATAATTAAACTGAAAACTTCGAAATAATACTTGAATTATTATTAAAAATGTTTTAAAATAATGAAAAGAAAATTAAAAATAGTAAAAAAAATGTGTCTTTCTTTTTTCGGTAGTAGATAAAAGAACTTTTTTGCGTGTTCAAAAAAAGTTTACAATTACGACACACTTTGGACACATATCGTGTATATAATAATTATTGTAAAAGGAAGCAATTCCTTTTCCCAATTATTCCCTTTTTATTAAATAAACATTTTCATAACTAAACTCCTCGAAAGGAAGTCGTATAGAGCAAGCTATATGGCTTCTTTTCTTTTTTGTTAAAAACTATTTTTTGATTGATTTTTGGCCGACAAAGTAGTATATTCATTAGTATTGGAGAATACTAGAAAGATGCTAGTTTAAGGTGAATTAATAAAGAAGTGAGGAGTAGGATATGGATTACACGTTTATTCTTTTTCTGGCAATAATTTTAATTGCAACAAAAGTTTTGGGAATTTTTTCTCGAAAGATTAATATGCCAGCAGTTGTGGGGGCGTTGATGGCTGGTATTATTTTAGGACCTTCAGGAATGAGGTTAATTACGCTAGAGGGAGATACAGGTACTTTTATAGAGTATGCTGCGGATATAGGTGTAATTATGCTTATGTTTGAAGCAGGTTTGGGAACTAATATAAAGGATTTGAAAGATAATGCTGTGTCATCATTTGTTACAGCATTTGCAGGAGTGTTGTTTCCACTTATAGGTGGCACAATAGTGTATGTTTTTTGCTTTAAGGCGGATTTGTCAGATTATAGTCAGTTTTTAAATGCATTATTTTTAGGTGTTATTTTAACAGCTACATCCGTTAGTATCACAGTTGAAACCTTGAATGAGATGGGCAAATTAAAAGGAAAAGTTGGTACAACAATTCTTGGTGCGGCTATAATAGATGATATTTTAGGAATGGTTATTTTAACTATTATTACAAGTTTGAAGGATCCAAACGTAAATATATTAACAATGCTTTTTAAACTATTAATATATTTTGTGGGATTAGGCGGAATTGCTATAATCTTTTCTAAAGCTAAAAAAATTATTGAAAAGCATAATCGCCAAAGAAGAACAGCAATCTTAGCATTGGCTTTTTGCTTTTTGTTAGCATACATATCTGAGGTGATATTTGGTATTGCTGATATTACAGGTGCTTATTTTGCTGGACTTATGCTTTGTACAATGAATGTTGAAAGCTATATTGAAAGACGAACATCTATAGCTTCATATTTGATTTTTTCTCCAATATTTTTTGCGAGTATAGGTTTAAAAGTGAAAGTAAGCAAAATTGACACAAATATTTTGATTTTTACGTTGGTATTGTTAGCTGTAGCAATTGGATCTAAGGTAATAGGCTGTGGTATAGGCGCTAAATTATGCGGAAATTCGTATAAGGAAGCATTACAAATTGGTGTAGGAATGATTTCTAGAGGTGAAGTCGCTTTAATTGTGGCACAAAAAGGTAATCAATGTAAATTAGTTGATGAAGTACTTTTTGCTCCAATTGTTATAGTTGTCATAGGAACAACAGTATTAGCACCAATATTTTTGAAACTTGTAATGCAAGATAGATAACAAAATAAGTAAAAAACAGAATAATTTTTTTATAAGATTATTAAAACTTAATTATTATAAACTAGCAAAAAAGGTTGTGGCATGTTAAAATATGTCATAACCTTTTTGATTGGAGAAAAAAAATGAAGAATGTAAACCCAAGGAGTATTGTAAAGAAAGAAGATATTGCACTAGATAATATAATAGTGCATGTCCAATATAAAAAAATTAAAAATTTATACCTGAAAGTAGATGTTAATACTTGTGAAGTAAAGGTTTCAGCTCCATATACTATTTCTAAGAAAAGGTTAAATGAGTTCTTGTTAGATAGACGAGAGTGGATTAATACAACGAGACAAAGGGTTATAGATAAGCAACATAAAAATAATAATTTTGACAAGTTAGGCTCTGAAGAAGAAAAAAAACTCAGAGAATATTTGAAATTTGAAATAAAAAATTATATTATAAAATATGAAAAACTTATGGGAGTTAAATCTACAGGTTTTACCATCAGAAAAATGAAAACTAGATGGGGGTCATGTAATATAAGAACTCACCATTTGAATTTTAATTTGGCGTTAGCAAGAGTACCAAGGGAGTGTGTAGAATACGTTGTGGTACATGAGTTGACACATTTGATAGAACCAAGTCACAACAAAAACTTCTGGAATTTGATGGAACATTATCTTCCAGGGGCTAAGAACTTGAGGAAGAGGCTGAATGAATATTCAGCAATTTAAAAGAAGGAGAGTTTGATGAATATGCCAAAAGATCCAGTAATGTTATTAAGCTATATTAATACACAGTTAAGAGATAATTATGAGTCTCTAGAAGAGTTATCTAAATCACTTTCAGTTGATATAGATTCAATAAACGAAAAATTAAATAGTATTGACTATGTTTATGATCCTAAAAAAAATAAATTCGTTTAAATTATAAAGGAGATATTCATGATTTGTGATACATGTGCATATAATGAATATGATGATGAAGATGAAGAATATTATTGTTCTGTAAATATGGATGAAGATGAGATGGCAAGATTTGTTCAAAGTTCATATAAAAATTGTCCATTTTATAAATCAGGCGATGAATATAAAGTTGTTCGTCATCAAATGTAAAATAAAACCAGATTCACAAAAGATATTTGAGAATTGCCTCATTTATCTTATGTAATCTGGTTTTTTTGTCCACTTAGCCGTTTACAGAATTATTTGATTAATTTTGTAGCAGCATTGATGAAACCATGGAATAATGGATGTGGTCTATTTGGTCTTGATTTAAGTTCAGGATGAGCCTGAGTAGCGATAAACCAAGGATGATCTGGAATTTCTACCATTTCTACGATTCTACCATCTGGTGATGTACCACATAACTTCATTCCGTTTTCTATTAAAATATTACGATAATCGTTATTTACTTCATAACGGTGACGGTGTCTTTCTGAAATATTATCAGTTCCATATACTTCTCTTGCTTTTGAATCAGAAGCTAAGATACATGGGTAAGCACCTAATCTTAATGTTCCACCAATATCCTCAATGTCATTTTGATCTGGCATTAGAGAAATGACTGGATGTGTTGTATTTGGGTTTAATTCGATACTGTTTGCGTCACGAAGGTTACATACGTGGCGAGCAAATTCGATAATTGAAATTTGCATTCCTAAACAAATTCCAAGATATGGAATCTTGTTTTCGCGAGCATATTTAGCAGCAACTACCATTCCTTCGATACCACGATTACCAAATCCACCAGGTACGATAATACCATGAATGTCTTTAAATGTTTCAGCTGCGTTTTCTTCTGTTAAATGTTCAGAATCAACCCATTTAATATTTACAGTTGCATGTTCTGGAATTCCACCATGTTTTAAAGCTTCAACAACTGAAATATAAGCATCATGTAAGGCAATATATTTACCAACTAAAGCAATGTTAACTTCTTTATCTGGATGACGTAGGTTATCAACCATTGTTTTCCAATCATCAAGATTTGGTTCTGGACAATCCAAATGTAGACACTCACATGCTACTTTTGCAAGGTTTTCTTTTTCCATTGCAAGAGGAGCTTCGTATAAGTACTCAACATCAAGATTTTGTAAAACATGCTCACTTGGAACGTTACAGAATAGAGCAATTTTATCTTTGATATTTTGATCAATTTCCTGCTCTGAACGACATACAATGATATCTGGCTGGATACCTAAACTTTGTAACTCTTTAACACTTGCTTGAGTTGGTTTAGTTTTAAGCTCGCCAGAAGCTCTTAAGTATGGAATTAATGTAACGTGACAGAGGATAGCATTCTCATGACCGATTTCGTGCTGGAATTGACGAATGGCTTCTAAGAATGGCTGACTTTCGATATCACCGACAGTACCACCCACCTCAATGATAGCAATGTGCATATCTTCTGAAGTGAAGTTGCGATAAAATCGACTCTTTATCTCATTTGTGATATGAGGGATAACTTGTACAGTTCCTCCACCAAAATCTCCACGGCGTTCTTTTTGAAGAACTGACCAATATACTTTACCAGTTGTAACGTTTGAATTTTTAGTTAAACTTTCATCTATGAAACGCTCATAGTGACCTAAGTCCAAATCTGTTTCGGCTCCATCATCAGTTACGAAAACTTCACCATGTTGGATTGGATTCATCGTACCTGGATCAATGTTGATATAAGGGTCAAATTTTTGCATGGTAACTTTATAGCCTCTTGCTTTTAAAAGTCTACCAAGGGAAGCGGCTGTTATTCCTTTTCCTAAACCAGAAACAACACCACCAGTAACAAAGACATATTTAACGGGCATGATTTTCCTCCTCAATAGAATAGGGTATTTGTTTTAAGTTTTGTTTAACTATTATGATATATATATGGTATATAATAATAGTCATTATATTATCTCAATTAGATAATCGGCACAATTAGCACGTAAAATCATTTATTGATATAACTAAAACATTATACAGCCTAGAGGAAAAATAATCTAGAGATTTTGAAAAAAATTTTTAAAATTTTTATGAACGAACTGTAAATGTTAAAAAGTTTAGTTTTTGTTAGTTGCTTTTATATAAGAATTAAAATATAATAAGTAATGTATTGTAACATAAATAAGTTGTCTTATAGAAGATGGCGTGGAGGACATAAGTAAATGAGTAAATTTCAACAAAATAATTACAACAATTTTAATATGAATAATAACAATAATAATGGCAATAGAAATAATAATAACAATAACAATAATAATAAAAAGAACAATAAAAATAATGGAATATTTGTTATGACTCTTATTTTTATTGCGTTAATAGCATTGTTTGCAGTGTCATTATTCAGTAAGAATTTCAGTCAAATGAGTTCTAAAGAAACATCATATGATCAATTTTTGACATATTTAAAAAAGGGCGAAATCAAAGAGGTAAAAGTAGGAAGTTATGAGATTGACTACAAGTTAATCAAAAAGAAAGGTGAAAAATATGAAATAACTTACTATACTGGAAGAATTAGTGATCTTAAGTTGGTAGATCGTTTAAAAGATGCAAGAACTAAAAACAATAAGCCAGTTAAGTTTAATGCAGTTATTCCAGATAATACATCTACAGTTATTTTAAATGTTTTATCTTTAATTATGCCTATAGCGTTGCTTGTTTTATTATTCTTAATGTTTGCGCGTCATATGGATGGTGGAAGCATGGGAGTTGGAAAAAACAAGGCAAAAGTTTATGTTGAAAAAAGTACAGGAGTAACATTTAAGGATGTTGCAGGCCAAGACGAAGCAAAAGAATCATTACAAGAAGTAGTAGATTTTTTACATAATCCAGCAAAATATCGTGAAATTGGTGCTAAGTTGCCAAAAGGAGCTTTATTAGTTGGACCACCGGGAACAGGTAAAACACTACTTGCAAAAGCAGTTGCGGGAGAAGCAAATGTTCCATTTTTCTCAATTGCAGGTTCAGATTTCGTTGAGATGTTCGTAGGTGTGGGTGCGTCTAGAGTTAGAGAATTATTCAAAGAAGCACAAAGATTAGCACCTTGTATTGTATTTATTGATGAGATTGATGCAATTGGTAAAAGCAGAGATAGCAGATATGGTGGCGGAAATGATGAAAGAGAACAGACTTTAAATCAGTTATTAGCAGAGATGGATGGTTTTGATCAATCAAAAGGTGTTCTTATTTTAGCAGCTACAAATAGACCTGAAGTATTAGATAAGGCTTTATTAAGACCAGGACGTTTTGATAGACGAATTATTGTTGATCATCCTGATTTAAAGGGACGTTTAGAGACTTTAAAAGTTCATTCTAAAAATGTAAACATGGATGAAACAGTAGATTTAGATGCTTTAGCTTTAGCAACAGCAGGTTTAGTAGGATCAGAGCTTGCCAACTTAATTAACGAAGCTGCAATCAACGCTGTAAAGAATGGAAGAAAAGCTGTTAATCAAGAAGATTTATTTGAAGCTTTTGAAATAGTAGCAGTAGGTGGTAAAGAGAAAAAAGATAGAGCAATGAGTGACAAAGAAAGAAAAACAGTCGCTTATCACGAAGTAGGTCATGCTTTAGTTACTGCGTTAACTAAGAACTCTGAACCAGTTCAAAAGATTACAATTGTACCAAGAACAATGGGTGCTTTAGGTTATACATTACAGACACCTGAAGAGGAAAAATTCCTAAGAACTAAAGATGAGTTATTAGCTAAGATTACTACATATATGGGTGGTCGTGCAGCTGAAATGCTTAAATTTAATGTTGCCACAAGTGGTGCATCAAATGACATTGAAGAAGCATCAAAGATTGCAAGAGCAATGGTTACAATGTATGGTATGTCTGACAGATTTGGAATGATGTGTCTTGCAACTATCGAAAACCAATATTTAAGCAACAGTGCAGGTCTTATTTGTGGTGAAGATACAGCAGGTTTAGTTGATAAAGAAGTTTATAGCATCATTAATAATGCATATGAAGAAGCATACAAGATGCTTAAAGAAAATGAAGAGATTCTTGATGCTATTTCAGAGTATTTGTATGAAAAAGAGACTATTACAGGTAAAGAATTCATGCAGATGTATAGAAAGATGAAAGGTCTTCCTGAACCTGAAGAAGAATCAAAAGTACATAAATTACAATCTGGTAATACTATAGATTTATCAAAAAAAGATGAAGCTGAAAGCAAAAAAGATGATACAAGAGAAGTTGAATCTTTCAAAGAAGTTGAATCTACAGAAAATGTAGATGAGGTTCAACAACAAAATGTTGAAAAATCTATTAATCCATATGAAAGAGAATTTGGATTTGCAAGAAATTCGGTTCCTCAGAAGGATGATTTGATTCAAAATTTATTAAAAGAAGATGCTGAAGAATCCAAAAAATATGTTATTGATTTACAACAGGAATCAAATAGCGATAAAGCTTCAAATGATAATGTTAACAATACAAATGATGTAAATAATACAAATGATGTAAATAATACTAACGATGATAATAACAACAATAGTAATATTTAATATGTTTTTATAACTTGTAAACGAGTATAAAAGATAAGGTGAATATTATGTTCGACATACAAGAAGAATTAAAAAAACTCCCGGTTAATCCGGGAGTTTATATTATGCATGATAAAGATGATGTCATAATATATATTGGAAAAGCTAAAAACTTAAGGAACAGAGTAAGACAATATTTTCAAGCTAGCCATGATGAAGGAATAAAAAAAAGACAAATGGTAAAACATATAATGAGATTTGAATATATTGTCACTGATTCAGAGTTAGAAGCATTAGTATTAGAGTGTAATCTTATTAAAGAATATACTCCAAAATATAATACGATGCTAAGAGATGATAAGACGTATCCTTATATAAAAGTTACTGTGGCAGAGGACTTTCCAAGAGTTCTTTTTTCGAGAAAATTAAAAAAGGATAAAGCAAAATATTTTGGACCATATAGTAGTTCAATGGCAGTAAAAGACACAATAGATTTGGTGAATAAGATATATAAAATACGAACTTGTAACAGAAATTTACCAAGAGACATTGGAAAAGAAAGGGCGTGTTTGAATTATCATATTCATCAATGTGATGCTCCGTGTCAAGGATATATTTCTTCTGAAGAGTATAAAAAAAGAATCCAAGATATAATTGTTTTTTTAAATGGTGATTACGAAAAGGTTATTACTCAGTTGACGGAGAAAATGCAGCAGGCATCTGAAGATTTAGAATTTGAAAAAGCAATAGAGTATAGAGAATTAATAAATAGTGTTAATCAAATAGCTCAAAAACAAAAAATAACCAATACTGACGGTGAAGATAAGGATGTAATTGCAGTTTCTTCTGATGGTACGGATGCGGTTGTTCAAGTATTTTTTATTCGTTCAGGTAAACTAATTGGAAGAGATCATTTTAATGTTAGAGTTGGAACAGAAGAGAAGAAAACAGATATTTTATATAATTTTGTAAAACAATTTTATTCAGGAACACCGTTTATACCTAAGGAAATCATGCTACAAGAAAATATCGAAGATAAAGAAATAATAGAAGAATTTCTATCTAATAAAAAAGGCAGTAAGGTAATAATTAAGGTTCCACAAAAAGGAATGAAAGAAAGATTAGTTGAGCTTGCATATAAGAATGCAAGGTTGATTCTTACCCAAGATAAAGAAAAGATTAAACGAGAAGAAGGAAGAACCATTGGTGCAGTCAAAGAAATTGAAAAGCTAATAGGTTTAAATGATCTAAATAGAATAGAAGCATTTGATATATCGAATATAAATGGTTTTCAGACTGTAGGTTCTATGATCGTTTATGAAAAAGGAAAGCCTAAGAGAAGTGATTATCGCAAATTCAAATTAAAAACTGTTAGTGGTCCGGATGATTACGCATCAATGAATGAAGTGTTAACTAGACGTTTTTTACATGGGAAAAAAGAACAGCAAATGATAAAGGATAATTTGTTAGATAAAGAAGTTGGAAGCTTTAACAGATTTCCGGATATAATTATGATGGATGGTGGAAAAGGTCAGGTTAATATTTGTAAAAAAGTTCTTGATGAATTAAATCTTAACATTCCGGTTTGCGGAATGGTTAAAGATGATAATCATAGAACAAGAGGATTATATTATAACAATGTAGAAATCCCAATTGATACGCATAGTGAGGGCTTTAAACTAATTACTAGAATTCAAGATGAAGCTCATAGATTTGCAATAGAATATCATAGAAGTTTACGCTCTAAGACACAAATTAGGTCAGTGTTAGATGATATAGATGGAATTGGTTCTACTAGACGTAAGGCTTTGATGAAACGATATCAGTCTATAGATAAGATAAAAGAGGCCTCTATTGATGATTTATTGTTGACGGATTCAATGAATCTTATGGCAGCACAAAATGTTTATTATTTTTTTCATAAAGATTTGTATGAAGACAATAATTAGATGGAATACTAATATAAATTAAAACTAAATTGAATAACATCTATTGCTGTGATAAAATAAAATTGAAAAGACTTAGCTGTTTAAGAATGATAAAATGATTTGTTATAAGTTTTTGATTTATAAACAGAAAAAACAAGGAGGTATCCTATGAGTGGTATTGGAAGAGTAGAAGGTGTAAGTGTTGATAAAATTATCACTATTTTAGGCCTAAAAAATTATACGGAAGAATTAGATACGCAACAAAGATTAATTACAACAGCAGATGTTAATAGACCGGCGTTACAATTAAGTGGTTATTTTGAACACTTTGAGCAGTCGAGAACTCAAATAATTGGTAATGTAGAGTACGCATTTACTCAAAAATTATCAGATGACGAAAAAAAGGCACGTTATAATGAGTTTCTTAAATTTGATATTCCTTGTGTGATTTTTGCAAGAGATTTAGAACCTGATAAAATATTTTTAGAAGTTGCAAGAGATAATCAAGTGCCAGTTCTTGGTACAAGTAGTGCGACATCAGCTTTTATGGCTGAATTAATCCATACGTTAGGTGAGCAACTTGCTCCATGCATTACAATTCATGGTGTGTTAGTTGATGTATATGGTGAGGGATTATTGATTACAGGTGAAAGTGGAATTGGAAAAAGTGAAGCTGCACTTGAATTAATCAGAAGAGGTCACAGACTTGTAACTGATGATGTTGTTGAAATCAGAAAAGTTGACGATCATACGCTAATTGGAACATCACCTGATATCACAAGATATTTTATTGAATTACGAGGTATTGGTATTATTGATGTAAAGGCACTTTATGGTGTAGAATGCGTAAAGGAAAAACAGCAAATTGATTTAGTTATCAAATTAGAAGATTGGAAGAAAGATGCAGAATATGATAGACTTGGGTTAGAAGAAGAATATATTGAGTATCTTGGTAATAAAGTGGTTTGTCACTCTTTACCAATCAGACCTGGTAGAAATCTTGCTGTAATATGTGAAACTGCAGCTGTTAACCATAGACAAAAGAAAATGGGTTATAATGCAGCTAAAGAATTATATAGAAGAGTACAAGAAAATATTAATAAACACTAGTTTTTATTTAATATGTACTAGTTTTTAAAAGATAGGAGATTATAAGATGGAAAAGAAAAATGCATGGTTGAAATATTCAGACGAAGAAGATAAAAAAAAGGTATTTGATTTTGCAGATGGATACAAAAAATTCATTAGTGATTGCAAAACAGAAAGAGAATGCGCACAAGAATTTTATACAAAAGCTTTAGATAACGGATTCAAGGATTTAAATGAAGTAATCGCAGCTGATACTACATTAAAAGCTGGAGATAAGATTATTGCAAACAATATGGGTAAGGAAATCGCAATGTTTATTCTTGGAAAAGAAGATCTTGAAAAAGGAATGAACATTTTAGGTGCACATATTGATTCACCAAGAATGGATTTAAAACAGGTTCCACTATATGAAGATACTGAAATGACATTTTTAGATACTCACTACTATGGTGGAATTAAAAAATATCAATGGGTTACTTTACCACTTGCATTACACGGTGTAATTGCTAAAAAAGATGGCACAGTAGTAAAAGTAAACATTGGTGAAAATCCAGATGATCCTGTATTTGGTGTAAGTGATTTATTGATTCATTTATCAGCAGATCAATTATCTAAAAAAGGTGATAAAGTAGTTGAAGGCGAGAACCTTGATGTTTTAATTGGTAGCATTCCAAAAGAACAAAAAGATGATTCTGATGATAAGATTAAAGATAGAGTTAAAGCAAATATTTTAGATATTTTATCAAAAGAATATAGTGTAGATGAAGACGACTTTTTATCAGCAGAAATTGAAGTTGTACCAGCAGGAGCTGCAAGAGACTTTGGATTTGATAGAAGTATGATTATGGGTTATGGACATGATGATAGAGTTTGTGCATATCCATCATTTATGGCAATGTTAGAAATGAAAGAAGTTCCAAACAAAACTAGCGTATGTTTATTAGTTGATAAAGAAGAAATCGGTAGCGTTGGTGCTTCAGGAATGACATCAAGATTCTTTGAAAATTGTGTCGCTGAAGTTATGAATTTAACAGGAAATTATTCAGAACTTAAAGTAAGAAGAGCGTTAAGCAATTCAAAAGTTTTATCATCTGATGTTTCAGCAGCATTTGATCCAATGTATCCATCAGTAATGGAAAAAAGAAACTGTGCATATTTTGGAAAAGGATTAGTGTTTAATAAATATACAGGTTCAAGAGGAAAGAGCGGTTCTAATGATGCAAATGCAGAATATATTGCAGAACTTAGAAACATCATGGATAAAAATGAAGTTTCATTCCAAACTTCAGAACTTGGTAAAGTAGATCAAGGCGGCGGTGGAACAATCGCTTATATTCTTGCAAAATACGGAATGAACGTAATTGATAGTGGTGTTGCTGTATTAAATATGCATGCACCATGGGAAATTATTAGTAAAGTTGATTTGTATGAAGCATTAAGAGGATATATTGCATTTTTAATTGAGGCATAATTATTAAATCTTTAATGAATGAGAGAAATAATATTATATGAGTTACATAATTGAACAAGTAGTAAATGGAATAAAAAAATATATACCAGAAAGTGAAATTGCTCTTAATGAGCCAATGAAAAAACATACAACATTTAGAGTAGGTGGAGATGCAGAGATTTTTGTGTCTCCATCTGCAACAGAAGTAAAAGATTTAATTGATCTTTGTAATGACTTAGAAGTCCCTTATCATGTAGTTGGTAACGGAAGTAATCTTTTAGTTTCAGATCAAGGATTAAAAGGTGTCGTTATTTCTGTTAGAAGAAATGCAGAGTATATAGATATAAAAGGTGATACTATTATCACTGGTGCAGGGTCATCACTTGCAAAAGTTGCCAACTTTGCAGCAAAAGAAGGCCTAGGCGGACTTGAATTTGCAGCAGGCATTCCAGGTACAATTGGAGGAGCAATTGTAATGAATGCAGGAGCATTTGGGGGAGAGATAAAAGACGTTTTAGTTAGTGTAAAAGTTTGTACCAAGGATGGACAAGTACTAGAAATTAAAGCACAAGATTTAGATTTATCATATAGACATAGTTGTATCTTAGAAAAAGAATATATTGTTTTAGAAGCAACTTTTAAATTAAAAGAAGCTAATAAAGATGAAATATATGCAACTATGGATGATTACAAAAAAAGAAGAATCTCATCACAACCATTAAATTTTCCTAGTGCAGGAAGCACATTTAAAAGACCAAAAGATAATTTTGCAGGAAAATTAATAGAAGACGCAGGTCTTAAAGGATATAAGATTGGAGGAGCACAGGTTTCGGAGAAACATTGTGGTTTTGTTGTTAACTCAAATGCGGCAACAGCGACAGATGTTTATGAACTTATAAAATATGTTATAAGTATCGTTAAAACTAAATATGATGTAACCTTAGAACCAGAAGTAAAAATGATGGGAGAGTTCTAATATGAAGGTTTTGATTGTAACAGGTATGTCAGGTGCAGGAAAGACAACTGCAATGAAAATGCTAGAAGACATAGGGTATTATTGTATTGATAATCTACCAATTCAGTTAATAGATAAAATTGTTGATTTGTCTAACGAAACTTCAGAGATGCAAAAAGTTGCTTTAGGAATAGACGTTAGAAGTGGAAATTTAGTAAATATTTCTGAAATGGTCGACAATCTAAAAAAAATAGATATTCAGACGGATATTCTTTTCCTAGATGCCGAAGATGAAGTCTTGATTAAACGTTTTAAAGAGACAAGAAGAAATCATCCGCTCGCAAATGGAGAAAGAATAGATAAAGGAATTGAAAGGGAAAGATTACGTCTTGAAACATTAAAAAAACATGCATCTTGTATAATTGATACTAGTCATTTGTTGACGAGAGAATTGAAAAGTGAGATTGAAAAGATATATAGTAACGATTATAATTATAAAAATATATTTGTGACTATATTATCGTTTGGTTTTAAGTACGGAATACCTACAGATTCTGATTTAGTTATAGATGTAAGATTTTTACCAAATCCATATTATATTGATGAATTAAGACCAAAAACTGGAAATGATAAAGAAATCCAAGATTATGTAATGCAGTTTAAGGAGTCAACAGAATTTTTGGATAAACTTGAGGATATGGTTAGGTTTTTATTACCAAAATACATTAGTGAAGGTAAAAATCAACTTGTAATATCAATAGGCTGTACAGGAGGTAAGCATCGCTCTGTTACATTAGCAAACGAACTTTATAATCGACTAAAAGACCAAAATGAATTTGGTTTAAAAATAGAGCATAGAGACATAGGAAAGGATTCTTTAAGAGGCAAATAAAATATGTCGTTTTCACAAAAAGTAAAAACAGAAATAATTAGCAAATCAAACAACAATAAAGAGTATGACATAGCCGAATTAATGGGTATCGTATCTAGTATAGGAGAAGTAGTAGGAAACTATGAAAATTTTATACTAGATACAGATAATCCAATTGTGTTTGAACACTTTGCTATATTAGTAAAAAATAATTTTCCTTTTGATATAACAAAACAAATAGGAAAAGATAATTGTAAATTATTTTTAAAAACATTAGGCTATAAACTAACCAATGATCCAATAGCTGTTGGACTAAGTGCATTTGATGAAAAAATGTTAGAGCAAACTGAAATGAGAAAGGCATATCTTAGAGGAACATTTCTTGCCATTGGTTCGATATCGGATCCACATAAATCGTATCATTTAGAAATGGTATGTAATAATAAAAATAAGGCTAATAGGATTCAAAAAATAATGATAACTTTTGGATTAGATGCCAAAATTGTTTTAAGAAAAAATCACTATGTGGTTTACATAAAAGAAGGATCACAAATTAGTGATTTTTTGAGCGCAATAGGGGCATATCAAGCATTATTAGAGCTTGAAAATGTAAGAATTCTAAAAGATATGAGAAATACCGTTAATCGTAAGGTTAATTGCGAAACTGCAAATATTGGAAAAACTGTAAATGCTGCTATAAGACAGATAGAAGATATTGAATTGATTAAGGAAAAAAATGAATTAATTAATTTGCCGGATCAATTAAAAGAAATAGCAATTTTAAGATTGGAAAATCCGGATTCTTCATTGAAAGATTTAGGAACATTACTAGATCCACCAGTAGGAAAGTCTGGAGTAAATCATAGACTCAGAAAAATATCTTTGATAGCAGAAGAGCTCAGAAATAAAAATGCAGGTTGATTTTTATTGCGGTTGTAAACTATTAAAGACTAAAGAGGTAATGAAAAATGGTAAAAGAAAAGTGTTTGTTAATATTTAATCCATACTCTGGAAAAGGATTAATAAAAAATTATTTGGTTGATATAGTGGATATTATTGTAAAATCAGGATATGAAGTAACAATTTATCCAACACAATCAAGTGGAGATGCTGTCCAACAAATAATTAATGAAGCTGAAAAATTTGACAGAATTATTTGTAGTGGTGGTGATGGAACGTTAGATGAAGTAATTACAGGACTACTTGAGGCAGAGTTGGATATTCCAGTAGGATATATTCCTGCAGGAAGTACTAATGATTTTGCTAATTCGTTAGGTATTTCAAAAAATATGGTAGAGGCGGCACGTACAGCGGCAACTGGAACATTATTCCCATGTGATATGGGATATTTTAATGGAGATACATTTGTATATGTTGCAGCATTTGGAATTTTTACAGAAGTATCATATAAAACACCACAGCAATTAAAAAATATATTAGGACATCTTGCATATATTTTAGAGGGTGCAAAACATTTAAATGATATTAAATCCTATAAAATGAAGATTGAATATGATGGAAAAGTAATAGAAGATAAATTTATTTTCGGAATGATATCGAATTCTGTTTCAGTTGGTGGTTTTAAAGGAATGACAGGAAAAAATGTTAAATTAGACGATGGTGTATTTGAAGCAACATTTATCAAGACACCAAAAAATCCTGTTGAGTTAAGTGAAATTTTAACATGTCTTACTAACTTAAGAGATGATACAGATTATATATACTCATTTAAAACTGACGAATTAAAAATTACATGTGATGAAAAAGTTGCATGGACAACAGATGGTGAATTTGGTGGAAAATATAAAGAATTGACCATAAAGAATTTACATAAAGCGGTTTCTTTAGTTGTAGATGCTGCAGAAATTGCAGAAATTACAGCTTTTCCACATGAAGTTTTTGAAGATCCATACGAAAAATTAACCATCGAAGAGATTGAAAAATTATAGTAAGGTAAAAAATATATAAAAATTCTATTTATATTAGAAAAAAATCGTAAAAAAATTATAAATTAAATACCTAAATATTATAGAAAATCATAAAAAATGAAAAAAAAATAAAATTGTTAAGTAATTAACTTTATTTTTTTTCCAAAATATACTATAATAAAACTGTTAGCGAAAAGTACAAATAATAATACAATCGCTATCTGTAATACGTTTTGCGCAAACGTATTAGAGAGAACAGTATTTTATTTCATAGGAGGAAAATAACATGTTAGTATCCGCAAAAGAAATGCTTGATAAAGCAAAAGCAGGCCACTATGCAGTAGGTCAATTCAACATCAACAACTTAGAGTGGACAAAATCTATTTTACTTACAGCTGAGGAATTACAGTCACCAGTTATCTTAGGTGTATCTGAAGGTGCTGGAAAATACATGACAGGTTTCGAAACTGTTGCAGCTATGGTTAAAGCTATGGATAAAGAATTAGGAATTACAGTTCCTGTAGCTCTTCACTTAGATCACGGTTCATATGAAGGATGTTACAAATGCGTTAAAGCTGGTTTCACATCAATCATGTTCGATGGTTCACACTATCCAATCGAAGAGAACGTAGCTAAAACAACAGAATTAGTTAAAGTTGCTCATGCAATGGGAATGTCAATCGAAGCTGAAGTTGGTTCAATCGGTGGAGAAGAAGACGGTGTAGTAGGTGCAGGTGAGTGTGCTGATCCTAACGAATGTAAAGCAGTAGCAGATCTTGGTGTAGATATGCTTGCAGCTGGTATTGGTAACATCCACGGAAAATACCCAGAAAACTGGCAGGGACTTTCATTCGACACACTTGATGCTATTCAGCAGCAGACAGGAGCTATGCCATTAGTACTTCACGGTGGTACAGGTATCCCAGCTGATATGATCAAAAAAGCTATTTCTTTAGGTGTTGCTAAAATCAATGTAAATACAGAATGTCAGCTTGCTTTCCAGGAAGCTACACGTAAATACATCGAAGCTGGTAAAGACTTAGAAGGTAAAGGATTCGATCCTCGTAAATTATTAGCTCCAGGTGCTGAAGCTATTAAAGATATGGTTAAAGAAAAAATGGAATTATTTGGTTCAGTTGGAAAAGCTAACGCATAATTTTGTTTTCTTTAAATGTCAATTTATAATTAAGGGTTAATCATTATTCGAGATATTGATTAACATAAAAGGGTTTGTGTCTATATGGATGCAAGCCCTTTTTTGATAAAGTAAAAAAGTAGCCAAATAAAAATATTAATTTTGTATAAAAATTTATAAAAAAAAAGATGTTTATAGTAAAAAATATATAAAGAATTAAAAAAATAAAAAAAAACATTGATTTTTTCTAGAAGATAAGGTATTCTAACAACAGTTGATTTAGAGAACAAGGGCGTTCCAACAAAGGTTGGAGTGCCCATTTTTTTATTTAAGGGATATATTAGCTGTCCTTATAGAATAAATTAATGTAAGTTGTAATCAATTAATGTCAAAAGAAGTTGATAAAAAATCACACTTTAGGGAATAAAGTTGTGTGATGTTTAGAAAGGATGTATATTATGCGAGAGACAGAGTATTTCAATGTGGCAGATATTTTTGGCGAAGATGTATTTAATGATTCTGTAATGCAGGAACGTCTTCCAAAGAAAGTCTACAAGAAACTTCATGAAGTAATGGATGAGGGAAGAGAATTAGATTTAGAAACAGCTGATGTAGTTGCACACGAGATGAAAGAGTGGGCTATTGAAAGAGGAGCAACACATTATTCACATTGGTTCCAACCATTAACAGGTGTAACAGCTGAGAAACATGATTCATTTATTACAGCTCCAATGGAGAATGGAAAAATTCTTATGAGCTTTTCTGGAAAAGAATTAATTAAAGGTGAACCTGATGCATCGTCATTCCCATCAGGTGGATTAAGAGCTACATTCGAAGCAAGAGGATATACAGCGTGGGATTGTACATCACCTGCTTTCGTACGTCACGATGCAGCTGGTGCAACACTTTGTATTCCAACAGCATTCTGTTCATATACAGGCGAAGCATTAGATCAGAAAACACCTTTACTTAGATCAATGGAAGCAATTAATGAACAGTCACTTAGATTATTAAGATTATTCGGTAATACAACTTCTAAAAAAGTAACACCTTCAGTAGGTCCTGAACAAGAATATTTCTTAGTAGATCGTGAAAAATATTTACAGAGAAAAGATTTGATTTTTACAGGTAGAACATTATTTGGTGCAATGCCTCCTAAAGGTCAAGAAATGGACGATCATTACTTTGGTGCTATTAGAGAAAGAATCGCAGCTTACATGCGTGATGTTAACAAAGAGTTATGGAAATTAGGTGTTTCAGCTAAAACACAACATAACGAAGTTGCACCAGCACAGCACGAGCTTGCTCCAATTTATGCAAAATGTAACATTGCAGTAGATAATAACCAGTTAACAATGGAAACATTAAAGAAAGTTGCAGGAAGACATGGATTACAATGTTTACTTCATGAGAAACCATTTGATGGAGTAAATGGTTCAGGTAAACACAACAACTGGTCAATCACAACAAACGATGGTATCAATTTATTAGAGCCAGGTGAGACACCACATGAAAATATTCAGTTCTTACTTGTTCTTACATGTATTTTAAGAGCAGTAGATGAGCATGCTGATTTACTTAGAGCATCTGCAGCAGATGTAGGAAATGATCACAGACTTGGAGCTAATGAAGCACCACCAGCAATTCTTTCTATTTATCTTGGAGATCAGTTACAAGATGTTATTAATCAGTTAGTAAGCACTGGTGAAGCAACACGAAGCTTAGAAGGTGAAAGATTACACACTGGTGTTAAGACTTTACCAGATTTCATGAAAGATGCTACAGATAGAAACAGAACATCACCATTTGCTTTCACAGGTAACAAATTTGAGTTTAGAATGGTTGGTTCACAGGATTCTGTTGCTCAGGCAAATATCGTATTAAACACTATTGTTGCAGAAGCATTCTCAGATGCTTGTGATGAGTTAGAAAAAGCAGATAACTTTGATTTAGCAGTGCATGATATCATTAAGAGACTTGCAACACAACATCAGAGAATTATTTTCAACGGTGATGGATATTCTGATGAGTGGGTTGAGGAAGCACAAAGACGTGGTCTTCCAAACATTAAATCAATGGTTGATGCTGTACCAGCATATGTTAAAGAAAATAATGTTAGAGCATTTGAAAAATTCAAAGTATTTACAAAACCTGAATTAGAGTCTCGTGTTGAAATTGAATATGAGAAATATGCTAAAACAATAAATATCGAAGCTAGAGCAATGATCGATATTACATGTAAACAGATTATTCCTGCTGTTATCAAATATACAACTACTCTTGCAGATTCAATTAATGCTGTAAGAGCTGCAGTTGCAAGTGCAGATGTTTCTACACAAAGCGATATGTTAACTAAAGTTTCTTCATTATTGAAAGAAGTAAATAAGCAGTTGGCAACATTAACAGAATTGACTGATAAAGCTTCAGCAATTTCTTGTCAACGTGAAAAAGCTGAATTCTATAGAGATAACGTTAAAGTTACTATGGATGCTTTAAGAAAACCAGTTGATGACTTAGAAATGTTAGTTGGCAAAGAGTACTGGCCAATGCCATCATACGGCGACTTGATTTTTGAAGTTTAATATTACACTTACAATTAAAAATAGGAATTATATTATTGTAGTATAAAATATTGCGATATATTTTTGATTTCACGAAGCTGTGAATTTGAGAATATATCGCTTTTTTATTATAAAAGGAGGATAATTATGACAAAAGAAATTGTTAATGGATTAGTTAATAAGGAGGCATTTGCGGTTTGGTTCCTGTGTGGAGCTGCATTAGTTTTTTGGATGCAGGCAGGATTTGCAATGGTAGAAACAGGTTTTACTAGAGCAAAGAACAGTGGTAATATCATCATGAAAAACCTTATGGATTTTTGTATAGGTACAGTTGTGTTTATAATTATAGGTTTTTCATTTTTATTAGGTGAAGATTATATGGGAATTATAGGAAGACCAGGATTTGATATTTTTACTAAATATAGTTCTTTTTCATTTTCAAATTTTGTATTTAATTTAGTTTTTTGTGCTACAACAGCAACAATTGTTTCTGGAGCAATGGCTGAAAGAACAAAATTTTCATCGTATTGTATTTATTCAGCTTTAATTTCAGCTATAGTATATCCGATAGAAGCACATTGGATTTGGGGCGGTGGCTGGTTATCAGCTCGAGACTTCCATGATTTTGCTGGTTCTTGTGCAATTCATATGGTAGGAGGTATTTCGGCCTTAATCGGAGCTAAAATGTTAGGTGCACGTATAGGAAAATATACTAAAGATGAAAATGGAAAAATAATTAAAGTAAATGCATTTCCGGGACATAACCTACCACTTGGAGCATTAGGTGTATTTATTTTATGGTTTGGTTGGTATGGATTTAATGGTGCTGCAGCAACATCAGTAGAACAATTAGGTTCAATTTTCTTGACAACAACAGTTTCTCCTGCAATTGCAACTGTAGTATGTATGCTTTTTACATGGTTAAAATATGGAAAACCAGATGTTTCAATGAGTTTAAATGTGTCATTAGCTGGATTGGTTGCAATAACAGCAGGATGTGATGTTACAGATTGTTTAGGAGCAATTATTATTGGTTCGGTTGCTGGTCTATTAGTAGTGTTTGGAGTTTGGTTATTAGATTATATTTTGCACATAGATGATCCAGTTGGAGCAGTTGCAGTTCATATGTTAAATGGTATTTGGGGAACAATAGCAGTAGGTTTATTTGCTACAAAAAGCGCACCAGAAAATACTAAAATTGTAGGATTATTTTATGGTGGCGGAGTTAAATGTTTAAATACTCAGTTACTAGGTATTATTTCAGTCGGAGCATGGACTGCATTGACAATTACAGGAGTATATTGGTTAATAAAAATTACAGTAGGCTTAAGAGTAAGCGAAGCAGAAGAAATTGAAGGATTAGATGCACGAGAACATGGACTTGCATCAGCTTATTCAGGATTTTCATTAATGGATATTTCAAATACTTTGACAATGGATATTAATGAGAATACTGATATAGGTTATACAGAAGGTATTGGTAATAAGGTAGTTGTAGGCGAAGAAAATATCAATATGAATAAAAAAGGAATGTATAAAGTTGTTATTATTTCTAAATTATCAAGGTATGACAAGGTAAAAAGAGCAATGAATGATTTAGGTGTGACGGGTATGACTGTAACACAGGTAATGGGTTGTGGCGTTCAAAAAGGAGCAGGTGAAAGATATAGAGGTGTTGAAACAGACGCAACCTTACTACCAAAAGTAAAAATAGAAATTATTGTAAGTAAAATTCCGGTAAAAAAAGTAATACAAGTTGCCAAAAAAGCTTTGTATACTGGAAATATTGGAGATGGCAAGATATTTGTATATAATGTAGATAAAGTCGTAAAAATTAGAACAGGTGAAGAAGATGTGCAAGCATTAGCCGATGTAGAATAATTTTTACGAGAATAAAATATTGTAAGAAAAATTTTTGTAAGAAAAAATGTAAAAATATTTTTACGAAAATAAGATTTTATAAGAAAAATATAATAAAAATAAATGAAAAAAGTTGAGGAAACTGATATTTACCCTGCCTGCTTGATAGGGGGCATATCATCAGTCCTCAACTTTTTGATTTAAGGGAAATTACTTCTATTAGGTTGTGGTTGCGCAGGGGCTGCGGGTTGTTGCGCTGGCTGCGCAGGTGCACCACCAGAATGTGGACATTTTTTACTAGGTGGAGCATAAGCTGATTCAGGAGAATTAGCTGCTGCACCTATAATTCTAATAGAAGTAAATGTTTGATTAACAGGACAATTACTAGCCGCTTCCATACCTGTTGCTAAACAAATTCGAACACCGACATGGTGATTGCATGTAGTTGTTGGAACAGTGTCTTTGTCGAAAAATTCTTGATAAACCATAGAACCTCGTTGGTCTCGGTCACAAATATTTTCAAGAGGTAGAAGTCCTGATTTTTTACATACGTTAGCTGTAACAATACCTTCAGGTTGTGTAAATTCTTTTCGCTCTAAACCTTCGTTAGAACGTCTCATAACTTCTCGCCATATGTTCTTGGTATAAATTGTCTGGTCACCGGCTTGGACAGAATTGTCGTCATTTCCACCCCAAATTACACAAGTGTAATAAGGTGTAAAACCAGCAAATAGGCTATCTCTATTAGAGCTTGTTGTTCCCGATTTACCAGCTTGTGGCATTAATTCGTTTCCAAAGTAAGCAGCCTTACCGGTTCCTTGAGTTAAAACATCTTGCATTGCGCTAGTTAAGAGCCATGCAGTTGTTGCTTTTATAACACGATGTTTTTCTTTTTTAGAGATGTCTAAAAGTAGTTTACCATTGTGATCATAAACTTTAGTATAAAAGCTAGGCTTGATATATTCGCCATTGTTAGCAATAGCGGCATAAGCACCAGCAAGTTCATAGTTTTTAACACCGTGATCAAGTCCGCCAAGAGCAAGGCTTAAATTCTTATCAGTATCTGATAATGTTGTAAAACCAAATTTCTTTGCATATTCATACCCTGTGTCAATTCCAATTTGATTTAAAGTTTTTAATGCTACGATATTTGTTGAATTTTGAATACCTTCTCTGATTGTTGTAAAGCCACCAAAGCTTTTATTAGCATTCTGGAAGGTTTTATTTCCAATGGTATATGGTGCATCATCTTGTACAGAAGCTAAAGTTAAATTTTTAGCATCTAAAGCTGGGGCGTAAGAAGCAATAATTTTAAAAGTCGATCCAGGTTGTCTAGTTGTATCTGTTGCTCTATTCCAGGTTCTGTTACCAATCTTTTGACCACGTCCACCAACTAAAGCTTTAACAGCGCCAGTATGTTGATCAATAATTGTCAAAGCAACTTGAGGTTGTAAGGTTATATTTATATTTTCAGAACCTTCAACAATTGTACCACCTTGACTAAGCATTTCTTGCTCATATTGAGAAATAGCTTGTCTGCATTCATCTTCAGAATTAAAAATGATGGAGTAATTTTCGTTACTTGTTTTGTTTTTGTAATAACGTAACATGGTTTGATTAGAGTAATTCAAAACAGTACCATCCGGCTTTTTAACAGAAAAAGCTAAAAAGAATGAATACTTTGGTTCAGTTGGATAGTTAGAAGCTTTGTTAACTTCTTCATCTGCGATGGCTTGTATTCTATTATTCTGGGTGGAATGAATTGTTAGACCTCCGCGGAAAATAGCTTTATTCGCCTCTTCTGATGAATATCCTTTTTTCTCAGTCAAATCATTGTATACATCCTCGATTAATGCATCAACAAAATAAGAATTAATATTATTATTGCTTGTGTTTTGATTGAATTCAAGGATTCGATCATAAACATTATCAGCTAATGCATCATTATAATCCTGCTGCTTGATATAACCTTGCTCGAGCATATCTTTAAGTACTTTTTTTCGGCGCTTGTTGTTGTTGTCCGGATGAGTTATAGGATTGTAAGCAACGGGATTTTGAGTGATTCCTGCAATTACACAACTTTCTGATAAAGTAAGTTTAGAAACTTCTTTGCCAAAATATTTCTCGGAAGCAGCTTCAACACCAAGAGTATTAGAACCAAGGTTAATGGAATTAAGATAATTCTCTAGAATCCATTTTTTATTGTGTACCTTTTGTTCGAGCTTTATCGCTAAATATTGTTCTTGGAGTTTACGTTTGAAACTATCAAAAAAAGTTTTTTCATCTGTCCAAGTAGTAAGTACATTGTTTTTTATTAACTGTTGAGTTAAAGTACTTGCACCCTCAGAAAAATCTTTTTTAGAGATTGCTACAAAAGTAGCACGAAGAATACCTTGACAATCGACACCATTATGTTTGTAAAATCTAGAATCTTCTACGGCAATAAAGGCATGTTGAAGATCCTTAGGAATTTTATCAATCGATACGTATTTTCTGTTAGAACCTGATGAAACTAAATTAGTTGTTTGAGTACCATCCTCGGCTAAAACAGTCGTAGAATATCCGCTAGGCATCACATCAGTTTTTGAAATTTTGGGGGCGGAATCAAGAATGCCTTGAATAACACCAATTCCAGCACAAATTCCGATTACTGAAAAAAACAATAGTGCAATCACTAATAATTTTAATATGAAAATTTCTACTTTCATACGAATCTTAGTGGGTTTGTAATCTATAGTTTTGATGCGAAGCTGTGTATATTTTTTGCCATAATTCATAGGTTGTCCTCCTTATAGGTTGTAAAAAACTGGCATAAAACTATATTTAATTTTAAAGAAACAGGTTGTATTGTTAAATTCACAATATACCTTATTATATATTATAACAAATTCATTTAATATAAGAAAGTGAAAAACTTTACAAACATTTATTACTAAAGTATAATTTTTAAATAGAAAATCAAGCATTATCATTTTTAGGAGGTAAAGATGCAGATAGTTTATAAAGCTGGTGTAGGAGAAATTGTAGAAAAAAAATCTCGATTTATTGCAACAGTACGTCCGGTTACTTCAGAAGAGGAAGCAACTAAATTTATTAATGAAATGAAAAAACAATATTGGGATGCACGTCATAATTGTTCGGCTTTTGTGATAGGAGACAATAATGAGATTTCGAGATGTTCAGATGATGGAGAGCCATCACAGACAGCTGGAAGACCAATGCTTGATGTGTTATTAAACGAAGATGTTCATAATGTGGCAGTTGTAGTTACAAGATATTTTGGCGGTGTTTTGCTTGGTACAGGTGGTTTAGTAAGAGCATATCAAAAAGCAGTAAAAGAAGGATTGAATAATTCAGTGCTTATTACAAAAGCAAAAGGTGTTTTATATGAAATAGGTACAGATTATAATGGATTAGGAAAATTGCAATATTACTTTGCACAAAACAATATTACAATTGTAAATTCAATCTATGAAGCTGATGTTAAATTAGAAATAATCATTCCAATTGATCAAGAAGAAAAAATAATAAAAGGTGCAATCGAAACAACAAATGGAACTGTTAAATATAATAAAGTTCAAGAATTAGATTATGCCATCGTTGATAGTGAATTAATTAGATTATAAAAATGATTAGACATAAATAATTAATTGATTTTTAAAAGAAAAGCTATCTTTAAAAAGTAAATAAAAAAAATAAAAAAGTTCTTGACATTTTGAATGCATTGAGATATAATATCATTGTTGTGTGACACGAAAGCGTTACTAACATGATGCCCCATCGCCAAACGGTAAGGCAACGGACTCTGACTCCGTCATTTCAAGGTTCGAATCCTTGTGGGGCAGTTTGTTTTAAGCACTATGCGACAGAGCGTAGTGCTTTTTTTATACGTTTGTATGCTTGGAGGTAAAATATGTTTCAAATGAGGGAGACTGTAAATTATACAGAAATTGATACAGAAAAAAGATTGACAATGTCGGCTCTTTTGGATTATTTCCAAAACTGCAGTATAAATCATTCTGAGGATGTTGGTGTTGATTTAGATTTTTTAAAAAAAGAAAATTTAGGTTGGATTATCTCTTCATGGCAAATTAAAATAAATAAGATGCCAAAATTTAAGGATGAAATAATTATAAAAACATGGCCATATGAATTTAAGGCGTTTTATGGATATAGAAATTTTCTTGTGACTAATGATTTGGGCGAGCATCTAGTTGAGGCTAATTCTATTTGGGTTTTATTAAATACTGATGCCAGAAAACCAGTAGTAGATAGTGCTAAAATCATGGAAAAATATAAACTAGAGCCGAAACTAGAATACGGTGACAAAAAAAGAAAATTAAAAGTTCCAACAGAATATGAAGAAAAAGATCCGGTAAAGGTTCCTTCGTTTTTTATAGATACTAATGGACATATGAATAATGTAAAATATGTATTGTTAGCAGATACTTATTTGCCAAATGATTTTTCAGTTGGTGAATTAAAAATAGAGTATAGAAAAGAAGCAATGTTAGATGATGTTTTATATCCAAGATTGACATATAATAATGATGAAGTTGACGTTGTTTTTGCAACTGAAGAAGGCAAGCCTTACGCAATTTTAAAATATATAAAAAAGTAAGTGCATAAAATGTATCGACATAAAAAGTAAGTGTGTAAGTGATAAATGTAGCCGATAACATTGTTTAGAGAATTATTTTAGAAAGGTAAACAATAAAAATAAAAGTTTATTGTAGAGGTATAAAAATGAGATTAGGTGAATACCAAGAATTATATTATGTGAAAAAAGTAGATTTTGGAGTTTATTTAGCAGAAGATATGGAGACAGAAACTCATGTCCTTCTTCCTGCAAAACAGGTTCCAGAGAATGTAAAAATAGGAGATAAGATTAATATTTTCTTATATAAAGACTCTAAAGACAGATTAATTGCTACAACAAATGAACCAAAGTTAACTTTAGGAAAATTTGCTGTATTAGAGGTAAAAGAAGTTAATAAAATTGGTGCTTTCTTAGATTGGGGTTTAGAAAAAGATTTGTTTTTGCCATATCATGAAATGCTAAGAAAAGTTGAAGAAGGCGATGAAATTTTAGTTACATTATATATAGATAAGAGTAATCGTTTATGTGCTAGTATGAAAGGTATTTATGATCTTTTAGAGAAAGATTCACCATATAAAGTTGGCGATAGAGTTAGTGGTAGAGTTTATGAATTTAGTGATAATTTTGGAACATTTGTAGCTGTTGATGATAGATTCTCAGCTAAATTACCATCTTTTGAAGTACATGAATATTTAAGAATTGGTGATGTGATAGAAGCGCGAGTAACAGGCGTTAAACCTGATGGTAAAATTGACATTACTATGCGAGAAAAAGCGCATATTCAAATGGATGAAGATGCTAAAAAAGTATTAGAAATTATTGATTCATACGCAGGAGTACTTCCTTTCTCTGAAAAAGCAAGCCCTGAAGTTATTAAAAGAGAGACTGGATTAAGTAAAAATGCATTTAAACGAGCAATAGGACGTTTATATAAAGAGAAGATTATTAATATTACAGATGGAAAAATTCGTAAAAATTAATTGATTTTAATACTTTAATGTAATATACTTTTTTTGTATTAATATTTAAGATACAGAAAGAAGGATTATGTTATGAAAAAAGTAATTAAAACAGATAAGGCTCCAGCAGCAATTGGACCATATTCACAAGCAATAGAAGTAAATGGAGTTGTGTATACATCAGGTATTATTCCAGTTGTACCTGCTACAGGAGAAATTCCAGAAGGTTCAGTAGAACAGGCAAAGCAGGCATTTGAGAATTTAACAAATTTATTAAAAGAAGCTGGATGTTCTATGGCAGATGTTGTAAAAACTACAGTTTTTATTAAAGAAATGAATGATTTTGCTAAAATCAACGAAGTGTATGAGAAATTCTTTGAAGCAGATTATCCTGCAAGAAGTTGTGTTGAAGTAGCAAGACTTCCTAAAGATGTTATGCTTGAAGTAGAAGCAATTGCAATAAAAAATGTATAAAATTAATTTAATAAAAGGACGACTACTTATATGTAGCCGTCCTTTTTTGGACTAATTACAATTAAAACATCAAATATCGTCTGTTTCTAACTTTTTATTGTTAAATATTATCTGAGGAGTAATCTTTTTTACTTAAACAAGTATATCAACGTTAGAGCCAATATTTGGATTAACTGATAATTCCATCATGCGAATCATATCTGTGCCTTGAGTTTTAATTTGATCAATCGAATTACTCAATAACTGGACGTTAATCTCGGTTTTGATTCGACTGGCAGTATTTGTCATAGCAAAATTATCAACGTCAGTTAAAGCGTGATTTACCTGAGTGATATCCATCATAAAACCACCTCCTAGAAAAAACTAATTCACATAACAATGAATTCGGCTATTTTAGGGATATTATTAATTAGGAAAATTCATGAAATATAATGTCAGAAATAGCTAAACTTGACAAAACTAAATTATGCATGTTAAAATTTTGGCAAACGTTTGTAGTCATCGTCATCAGTCGATGACTTTTATTATGTAATTGTTGTGTAATTTTGAGAAATGTTTGAAAACTAAAAGTTTGAATTCTACTAAAAATATAGCGTTTTGACCAAAAATATTACAAAAAAATAGAAATAAAATATTACAAAAATATTACACTAAAATAACAACAATTTACCCACAAATGATAGACAATAGAAAAACGCTAAAAATCATATACAAACAGGGTTATCAACGTTATCCACAAAAAATCATGTTAAAAAAGTGGAAAACTTTTGTGGATTTAAAAAAATATTATGTGTAAACTCACAAAAGTTGATAAGTTAGAGCACATTTATTAGTGTTATTCAAAAACTAAAGAAGTCAATCAATTTAGAAAACAGTGCGTAAATTGTGTGAAATTACATTGCAGGAATGAACGAATAGAAATTTTGTTAAGAATATATTTATGAAAAATTAAAAAAATATAATAAAAAATGTGATTTTTAGACAAGTAGCATATTGTATATTATAATAATAGCATATAAATGTGGCTATTTTTAACAAATAATATATTTACGATAAAAAAGAGAAGAGAGAGAGTATGATAAAGAAAGTAGAAATTGCAGGGGTTACGTTAGATAATTATAATGTGCGTGAAATACTTTCTGAAATAGAAAAAGACATGGAATCGCCTGTTCTAAAAACGATAGAAGAGGTTGATATGTCCATGATTTTAAATGCAGAAAAAGACGAACATTATAAGGGAATATTAGAAGGTTTAAAGTTTTCAATTTTGGCTGAAACAGAAATATTAAGTGCTGTTGGAGAAAATTCAACACAAAGATATCATGAAATTGAAAATAATGTTTTTTTTGAAGAGTTTTTTAAACGTGTTGAACGTAACAGAAAAAAAGTTTTCATAATAGGGCAAAGTATAGAAAAAATTGAAAAGTTTAAAAATATTTTGGAAAAGAATTTTCCTGAAATTATAATTGTTAATGTACGAGCTTTAGATGAGTGTATTGGTGCATATGAATCTATAATAAACGATATCAATGCAACAGGAGCAGATGTTGTTTTTTCGGTGATACCAAGTCTGGAGCAAGAGAGTTTTCTCGATGATTATAAAGGGCTTATTAATGCTGGAATTTGGTATGGTGTTGGTGATAATAAAAATATTGCATCAAATCATAGCTTATGGAATAAAATAAAAAAAATTGTACGTTTTAAGCGTTTTCATAAAACATTGATAAGTTTGGAAAACTAAATAATAAACTAGAGAAAAATAACTAGAAAACTAGATAAAAGAGGTTGTTAAAAATGAATTTAAAATACAAGGGCATATTAAAGGACTATTGCATGATTGTTATTGGAACATGTTTTGTGGCGATGGCTTACGGATGGATTTATGATCCAATACATCTTGTAGATGGAGGCTTTACTGGACTTGCAATTGTTATTAAAGATGTAAGTAAAAATATAATAAAGGGTGGTATTCCTTTGTGGATTACCAATATAGGATTAAATGCGCCTGTTTTTATTTTGGCTTACATAATAATGGGAAAAAGATTTATAGGTAGAACGTTTTTTGGAACGCTTATGTTATCCGTTTGGTTAGGAGTATTGCCAGCTATTGACATACCTAAGGGAGATTACGTTATAGCATCTGTTTTTGGTGGATTTTTGGCTGGAGTAGGATTAGGATTAACTTTTAAAAGTAAAGCAACCACAGGTGGAACAGATATGGTTGCGGCTTTAATTCATAAAAAGGTAAAACATTATTCGGTTGCACAGATAATGCAGTTTGTAGATTTTTTGATTATTGCAATTGGATTTATGATTTTTGGTTTAAGATCAACACTTTATGCTGTTATTGCAATAACAATAGCTTCAAGAACATCCGATACAATACTTGAAGGTTTTAAATTTTCAAAGGCAGCATATATTATTACAGATAAATATGATGAAATTGCAGAAACTTTATTAGAGACATTAGATAGAGGCGTTACAGGGCTAGAAGCAAGAGGAATGTACACAGGAGATGATAAGTGTGTTCTTTATTGTGTCGTATCTAAAAAGGAGATTGTCACATTAAAAGAAATTGTTGTTAAGATTGATCCACGTGCGTTTGTTATAGTATCTGATGTAAGAGAAGTTCTAGGAGAGGGGTTCATAGAATATACAAAAGAACATAAAAAAGCATAAAAAATGCATTTTTATTATAGAAAAAAGACATAAATTTATGTATTGAATATGTAATATGGTTAAAAATTAACAAGCGAAATGAAAAAAATAAGAGAAAATGAGTAAAAATTACACATTTACTCTTTATTTTTTCGTTGTTTTGCATTAAAATATAAACAGGATTTTATGCAAATCGTAAATTAATCGGAGAAGGAGTGTGTTATATGATATCCAATCAAATACTTCAAAATACGATAGACGGTCTAAAAGGGATTACCCGCACAGATTTATGTGTAATAGACGTAGAAGGAAAGGTCTTAGCTGCAACATTTTCAGATGCTGAGCAATTTGTTGAGCCTGCACGAGCATTTGTTGGTTCGCCTGCAGACAGTCAAGTCGTTAATGGATGCCAGTTTTTTAAGGTTTTTGACGATCGTCAATTAGAATATATTCTACTTGCGTATGGAGATAATGAAGATGTATATATGATAGGAAAAATTGCTGGATTTCAGATTCAGAATTTATTAATAGCATATAAAGAACGTTTTGATAAAGACAATTTTATTAAAAATTTATTGCTTGACAATTTATTACTAGTTGACATCTACAACAGAGCAAAGAAATTACATATAGAAACAGAAGTTAGACGTGTAGTTTATATTGTAGAAACTAAAAGAGATAAAGATGGTAATGAATTAGAAAAAATTAGAAGTCTTTTTGGTGGGAAAACAAAAGATTTCGTGACAGCAGTTGATGAAAAAAATATTATAATCGTTAAAGAACTCACAGAAAATGAGACATACGAAGATTTAAATAAAACAGCTAATGTTATCATTGGAATATTGAAATCTGATGAAGTAAAAGAAGTTCATATTTCATATGGTACTATCATTAATGAAATAAAAGAAGTTTCTCGTTCATACAAAGAAGCAAGAATGGCTTTAGATGTAGGAAAAATTTTCTTTGAAGAAAAAGACGTAATTGGATTTTCACAGTTAGGAATTGGTAGATTAATTTATCAGCTTCCAATACCTTTATGTAGAATGTTTATAAAAGAAATTTTCGGTGATCGTTCACCAGATGATTTTGATGAAGAAGTTTTAACAACAATTAATAAGTTTTTTGAAAACAGTTTGAATGTGTCTGAAACATCTAGACAGCTATATATTCATAGAAATACACTAGTTTATCGTTTAGATAAATTACAAAAGAGTACAGGGCTAGATTTAAGAGTTTTTGAAGATGCAATCACCTTTAAAATAGCACTTATGGTTGTGAAATATATGAAGTATATGGAAGAACAGGATTATTAAAACTTGATTTTTCTTCCCTTTTGTAATATCCTATGTTAGTGGATGTTTTTTTGTGGTATAAAAAAATATAAGAAAACATCTAGTAGCAATTTAGAAATAGTAATAATAAACAGAGGAGATTGTCATGATTAAGCTGGAAAATGTCAGCAAAGAGTATGTAGCAGGAGTTCCTGCGCTTAGCGATATATCAATAAATATTGACGAAGGAGAATTTGTTTTCGTTGTAGGTGATAGTGGTTCTGGTAAATCAACATTTATCAAATTACTTTTAAAAGAATTAGAGCCAACAACAGGTACAATTTGGATTAACGATAAACCGTTAAACAAAATTAAAAGAAGACAGATTCCAAAGCTTCGCCGTAATATTGGTGTAGTATTTCAAGATTTTAGACTTTTAAAAGACAGAAATGTATACGAGAACGTTGCATTTGCACAAAAAGTTATTGGAGAAAATAATTTACACATTAGAAAGAAAGTATCTAAGATGCTTTCGCTAGTTGGACTTGCAGCTAAATATCGTTCAGTTCCACGTCAGTTATCAGGTGGTGAACAGCAGAGAGTCGCTATTGCTAGAGCTTTAGTAAATGAACCTAAGATTTTATTAGCGGATGAGCCTACAGGTAACCTTGATAATAATAATGCTTGGGAAATTATGAAGTTATTAGAGGAAATCAACAATAGAGGCACAACAGTTGTAGTAGTAACTCATAACATGGAAATTGTTAAGGTTATGAAGAAACGTGTTATAACTATGAAGAAAGGTGTTATTGTTAGCGATAGCAAGCAGGGCGATATCGAAAATGAAAATTAGTTCAACATTATATAGTATTCAACAAGGTATAAAAAATATTTGGCGAAATAAAATGTTTTCACTTGCGTCAATTGCAACAATGTCTGCATGTATTTTCTTATTTGGTTTATTCTATATTATTGTTAATAATTTCAATGGTATGGTTAAGGATGCAGAAGAAAATGTAGCAATCACAGTTTTTTTTGATGATGGATTATCAAAGAAACAGATTGATGAAATTGGCAAGAAAATTAAAAAACGTGGCGAAGTTGCTAAATGTATTTATGTATCAAACAAAAAGGCTGCAAAAGACTTTGGAAATAAAATGCAAGTTAAGACAGATAAAACTGAAAAGAATGATACAAATAAACAGAAGGATGTATCTTTACGCAATACTAAAGATCAAACAAATGTAACAGATAATAAAGGAAAATTGCCATCAAATACAGCAGAAATCCTTAAAGATGCGTTAAAAAATTCAGATCATTATGAAGTATTTTTAAATGATGTTTCAATGCAAAAGAACTTAGTAAATTACGTTAAGGGTATGGATGGTGTTAGAAAAGTTAACCATTCAAAAGAAATTGCAAAAACATTAACAGCATTTAACAAATTGATTGGATATATATCAGCAGGTATTATTATTATATTACTTGGTGTAGCAGTATTTTTGATTAGTAATACAGTAACAGTTGGTATTTCTGTAAGACGTGAAGAGATTGCAATCATGAGATTAATTGGTGCTACCGATTTCTTAATTCGTGCTCCATTTATCGTAGAAGGTATTATCATTGGTTTAGTTGGTGCAATTTTACCATTAATCCTTTTATATACACTTTACGGAAAGATTATTGGTTATATTAAAGATAGATTTAGTGTAATTAACAATATTGTTAGCTTTATCCCAGTTGGACAAATATTTACAACTTTAGTTCCAGTTGCAATACTTTTAGGTGTAGGTATTGGTTTATTTGGTAGTATGATTACAATTAGAAAACATCTTAGAGTATAATAAAGTCTAATAAAAATAAAAAGTTAGATAGTAAAATTTGGCTTCCAATGGAATATTTCGGATGTTCCAATTTGGAAGCCTTCTTGTTTGTAGAGACTTATTTGGGGGTGAATGAATTAATGTTGGAAAATAAAGAAAATGATTCAGTTGATGAGAATCCTAAATCTTTAAAAGAAGAAAAAGATACAAAAGAAATAAACGATTTTGAAGATTTAGAAAATGCTGAAGATTTTTTAGATACACAAGACATAAAAGAAAAGAAAAAAATTTTAAAAATGTTAAAAAACAAGTTCGTAACGGGAGTTATTTCTGGGGTTGCCATAACATTAATTATAACTTTTGGAAGTGCTTATTTGTATAGTTATGCAACAGGTCGTTATTTTGTTTTTAAAGCAAATAATAAGATGCATGTTGGAAACGAGATTCTTGATAAAAAATCGATGGATAAAATCAATGAATTAAGAACTTATATGGATCTTTATTATTACAAGGATTATGATGTAAAAAAAGTTAAAAATAAAATGTATACAGGTATTGTTGAGGGATTAGGTGATAAATATTCAACATATTATACAAAAGAAGAGTATAAGGCATTTAAACAGGAATCTTCAGGTGAATATTGTGGAATAGGAACACATGTCACACAAGATCCAAGCGATAAATCAATCAAAATTCTTAAAGTATATGATGATTCGCCTGCAAGTAAGGGTGGCCTAAAGGAAGGCGATGTTATTGTAAAAGTCAACAATAAAGATGTTGCAAATCAAGAATTAGCTAAAGTTGCACAAAGACTTAGAGGCAAGGCTGATACAAAAGTTAGTATTGAAGTTTTTAGAGCTTCAGAAAATAGAAATATTTCGGTTGAGCTTATCCGTAAAAATTTAGAATTGCCTAGTGTGTCATATCAAGTTTTAAATAACAACATTGGCTATATTTCTATTAGTGAATTTCAAGATAAGACAGATGAACAGTTTAAGGCTGCTATAGAGGCATTAAAAAAGCAAGGCGTACAAGGATTTATTTTTGATGTACGTTCTAATCCAGGAGGAATGTTAACTTCTGTAGTTAATATGCTAAATAATATACTTCCAAAGGGAATTGTAGTATATACAAAAGATAAATATGGTAATAAAGAAGTTGCACGTTCTGATGGAAAAAATAAATTAGAATATCCGATAACGGTTTTAATTAACGGTGATAGTGCAAGTGCTTCAGAAATATTTGCAGGAGCAATTAAAGATTACAAATATGGTACAATAATTGGCGAAAAGAGCTTCGGAAAAGGTATAGTTCAATCCATCTTTAAATTAGAAAATGGTGATGCTATTAAGATTACAACTGCAAGATATTATACGCCTAATGGCCATTATATCCATGGAAAGGGTATTAAGCCTGACGTAGAGGTTAAATTTAATGTACAAAATCAAACTGCTGAGTATGATATAAATAAAGATAATCAAGTACAAAAAGCAATTGAGGTATTAAATGAAAAGATCAACGGAAAATAGGGCTGCAAATTTTTTTGCAGCTTTACTTAGTTTTAGGAATTCTAAAGTGTTCAAAAAATTAAACATCATATTGGTTATAGCATGGTGTATTGTGATTTTTTGTTTTTCAGCACAAACTGGTTCAAAATCTTCATCTTTAAGTAAAAAAATAAGTATTGCGGTTGTTAATACTGTAAATAAAATAAGTAATATAGAATTAGAACAAGATGGAGTTCAACGAACATTAAAAAATATAGAATTTTATGTGAGAAAAACAGCGCATTTTTCAGAATATGCTATTCTAGCAATTTTGATATTTATGTGTTTAAAGGATGTGTCTTTTTTCTCGAATAGATATATAGCAGCAGCATTTTTAGTTGCTTTATATGCGAGTACAGATGAAATTCATCAATTATTTGTGCCGCAAAGAGCAGGACAATTTAGAGATGTTTGTATAGATACTAGTGGTGGAATAACAGCACTTATAATTATTTTTTTGATAAAAAAGATAATTACATACAGAAAGAGGAAGGAAAATGATAGAATTAGATAATTTTAAATTTACGTTAAGTCAATATGAAGATTCATTAGAAGAATTAAAAGTAGCACTTGACCTAGATAATAAGAAAGAGAAAATTCAAGAATTAGAAAGAGAAATGGAAGCACCTAATTTTTGGGATGATCCAGAGAAATCTCAAAATAAGATGAAAAAGTTAAAAAGTATGAAAGATGACGTTGAAACTTTTAAGAATCTATATAATCTTTATAATGACATTTTTGATATGATTGATATTGGAAATGAAGAAAATGACATGGAAATAGTTGTAGAGGTCGAAGAAATGTTAAATGATTTCATTCATACGTATGACGAAATTCATTTGAAAACATTTTTATCAGGTCCTCATGATAGTAACGATGCTATTTTATCATTGCATGCAGGAGCAGGCGGAACAGAGTCTTGCGATTGGGCAGCAATGCTATTTAGAATGTATTCAAGATGGTGCGATAAAAAAGGTTTTTCGCTAGAAGTATTAGATTCATTAGATGGAGATGAAGCTGGTATTAAATCAATCACATTTCAGGTAAGTGGAGAAAATGCATACGGTTATTTGAAATCTGAAAAGGGTGTTCATAGATTAGTAAGAATTTCTCCTTTTAACGCAGCTGGAAAGAGACAAACATCTTTTGTATCTTGTGATGTTATGCCAAATATTGACGAAGATATCGATATTGAAATCAAAGATGAAGATATAAGAATTGATACATATCGCTCAAGTGGAGCAGGCGGACAGCATATCAATAAAACATCATCTGCAATTAGAATTACTCATTTTCCAACAGGAATTGTAGTTCAATGTCAAAATGAACGTTCTCAGCATATGAATAAAGATAAAGCAATGCAGATGTTAAAAGCTAAATTGTTAATTTTAAAAGAAGAAGAAAATGCACAAAGAGATGCACAAATACGTGGTGAAGTTAAAGAAATTGGTTGGGGCAACCAAATTAGATCATATGTAATGCAGCCATATACAATGGTTAAGGATCATAGAGATAATGTTGAAACAGGTAATGTTGATGCAGTATTAGATGGTGACCTAGATCAATTTATAATGGGATATTTACAGTGGATTTCTTTAGAAAAAAAATAATAATTCATAGTCTTTATTACTTTAATTAAAAAAAGTGGTAAAAAGGGGTTGCAAAACATAATGATTTTGTGATAGTATCTTTCGTATAAAGACAAGTGTCGGTGTGGTAGATACAAATAAAGGCCGATACAGTGATAAAGACTTTTGGTTATGTAATGTTTTTATAAGATTAAAATTATATACAAGTTACGAATATCGGCTAATAGTAACTTCGTGGGAGGAATTACATGGCAACAAAGGCAACATATTATGTATTGCGAGAAAGAGCAGTACCAGACGTTTTGTTAAAAGTTGTAGAAGCTAAAAGGCTTATTGAATCTGGAAAAGTATCATCCGTACAAGATGCAACTGAAATGGTTGGAATAAGTAGAAGTTCTTTTTATAAGTATAAGGACGATATATTTTTATATCATGAGAATAAGAGAGGAAGAACAGTCAATGTCGTTATCCAATTAGATGATGAACCAGGATTATTATCATTAGTACTTAAAGCAATTGCTGATTTCCGTGCTAATGTCCTTACAATTCATCAAAGTGTACCTGTTAATGGAATTGCAACATTAACAGTCAGTATTGATTTTTTCAAAGATGCACAGGATATGGATTTACTTGTTGATGAAATTGAAACCATTTCGGGTATTCATTATGCAAAAATTTTATCTAGGGAGTGAGAAAAATGAAAATAGCAGTTATGGGATATGGAACAATTGGTTCCGGTGTTGTTGAAGTAATTAGAAGGAATAGTTTGAAATTAGAAAAAAAAGCTGGAGAAGAAATTGAAGTTAAATATGTATTAGATTTAAGGGAATTTCCAGGCGATCCTATGGAAGAGTGCGTTGTGCATGATTATAAAACGATTGTAAATGATGATGAAGTAAAAGTTGTTGTAGAGACAATGGGTGGAGTTGAGCCTGCTTATACATTTGTAAAAGCAATGTTAGAAGCAAAAAAACATGTTACAACATCTAATAAAGCATTAGTTGCCGCAAAAGGTGCACATTTACTTGAAATTGCAAAGGAAAATGGTGTCAATTTTCAATTCGAAGCATCAGTAGGTGGTGGAATTCCTATTATTAGAAATATAAATTCTTGTTTGACAGCTGATATTTTAGAAGAAATAACAGGTATCTTAAATGGTACAACTAATTATATGCTTACAAAAATGGCAGAAGAAGGGGCAGATTTTGATGAAGTTTTAAAAGATGCTCAAGAAAAAGGATACGCAGAAAAGGATCCAACAGCAGACATTGAAGGTTATGATCCATGTAGAAAAATTGCTATTTTGACATCAATTGTAAGTGGTAAAACGGTTAATTTTGAAGATATTCATTGTGAAGGAATAACTAAAATAACAGCAGATGATTTTAAATATGCAAAAAAATTAAATAGATCAATTAAACTTCTTGCATCAAGTCGTCAGATAGGCTCAAATTATGTCGCAATGGTAGCACCTTATATGTTAGATAGTAGTCATCCATTATATAGCGTAAATGACGTGTTTAACGCGGTATTTGTACGTGGTAATGTATTAGGTGATGCAATGTTTTACGGAAGTGGTGCCGGAAGTCTTCCAACTGCAAGCGCTGTTGTAGCCGATGTAGTAGAGATGACGAAGAATAAGGATAAACATTTAGAAATTGAATGGTCAGAAGAAAAATTAAATTTATTAGATTACAAAGATACGGAAAGCAGATTCTTTGTAAGAACAGATAAATCTTTAGATGAAGTTAGAAAAGTATTCGGTAATGTTGAAATTGTTGATGGTGTAATTCCAAATGAAGTTGGATTTATAACCTCACATACAAAAGAAAAAGATTTTGAAGAAAAAGCCGAAAAGCTCGGAATTATCAGTAGAATTCGTATTAATTAATAACATTATAAAATCGCTGAAACCAAATGGAATCAGCGATTTTTTTGTTTTTACAGATAATTTTAAAATTTTTCTCTATAATGTCCATTCGACTAAAAATAGTGTTATTATGCTAACAAAGCTTTATCGGATGTAAATTCAACACCACTTACTTCTTCAAATTTCGCAAGTAAGTCTTCAACCGTTAATTTTTCTTTTTCCTTTCCAGAAATATCAAGTACAATTTGGCCTTTGTCCATCATAATTAGACGATTTCCATGAGCTATGGCATCTTTCATATTGTGAGTAACCATAAGAGCTGTAAGGTGATGTTCTTTAATTATTTTGTCAGTAAGAGCAAGAACCTTAGCAGCAGTTTTAGGATCTAAAGCAGCAGTATGCTCATCAAGTAAGAGTAATTTTGGACGTTGTAGTGAAGCCATAAGTAAAGTTAAAGCTTGTCTTTGACCACCCGATAATAAACCGACTTTAGAAGTCATTCTATTTTCTAATCCTAAATCTAATTCGCATAACATTTTTTTGTATTCTTTTTTCTCTTTTGAAGTTATGCCCCAACGAAGAGTTCTTCTTTTGCCTCTGCGCGCAGCTAAGGCTAAATTTTCATCAATTTGCATTGTAGCAGCAGTTCCAGACATAGGATCTTGAAAAACACGACCAATAAATTTAGCTCTTTTATAAACTGGGATACCAGTTACATCGATATCATCTATTAAAATTGAACCATCATCAATAGGCCAAGAACCAGCAATGGCATTTAATAGAGTTGATTTTCCTGCACCGTTACCACCAATCACTGTAACAAAATCTCCATCATTTAATGTTAAATTAATTCCGTTTAAAGCACGTTTTTCATTGATAGTGCCAGGATTAAAAGTTTTTTTGATATTTATGAGTTTAAGCATTTTTTTGTCCTCCGTGAATTAATTTACTTTTCTTACCAGCGGCTTTAAAGGAAGAAGTTTTATTTCCTTTAATATATGGAACGGCAAGGAAGATTGCTACAGTTATAGCTGTAAAAAGTTTTAAACTGTCAGCGGGCATTTTAAGCCATAAAACTATGCAAATTACTGTGTAATAAATAATTGCGCCAAGAACTATAAAAAATAGTCTTGCAATAAAATTCATTTTTTTACCGAGGATTGCGTTGCCAATTACTTCTCCAATTATAACAGCAGCTAAACCGATAACAATGGCACCCTGTCCCATATTGATGGCAACATATCCTTGATATTGTGCAATAAGACCACCTGCTAGTGCAACTAGTGCGTTAGAAATACATAAAGCAATTATTTTCATTAAATTGATGTTAATGCTTGAGGCACTACTCATTGTTGGATTAGAGCCAGTTGCTCTTATGGCCGAACCTTGTTCTGTTCCAAAGTACCAATAAAGAATAGAAATAATAACAGTACAAAAAATTAATCCGATTATAATAGCAGAATTAATATTTCGTGCACTGATTATTAGAGAGTAATTATCTACACTAAGCGCAACGTTTGCACTTCCCATAATCATTAGATTTATAGACCATAAAGCAATTTGAGTTAAAATACCGGAAAGAATTGCAGGTATTCCAAATTTTGTATGGAGAATACCTGTTATTAAACCAGCAATAATACCAAAAATTGCAGCAATTACAAGTGCAATTGGAACAGGAACATCATTAAGTATTGCTATAACTGTTACGGCAGCACCTGTTGTAAACGAACCGTCAACTGTCATATCAGGAAAATCAAGTAAGCGAAATGTAATAAATACACCAAGTGCTAAAAGTCCCCAAATTAGTCCTTGAGCGATATTTCCTGGCAATGCATTAAAAAGTTGATTTATATTTGGAATACTAGAACCTAAACTAATAAATGTACACATAGAGAAAACTCCTTTTTATTTTTTTATCTTTTTGTAATCTTTAGGAATTTTGATACCTAATTTTTTACAATTTTCTTCATTGTATTCTTTTGTGAGTTTTGTTGCATATTCGATTTTTAATGTTTTAGGATTTTTCTTTTCTTTTAATACTTTGTAAGCCAATTTACCAGTTTGTACACCTAAATCATAATAATCGATTGAAAGAGTTGCAACTCCACAGCCTTTACAGATACCTTCTTCACCACAGAAAATAGGTGTTTTTGCAGGTAGTGCGACATTGTTAATTGCTTCTGCGCAAGATGCAGCAGTGTTGTCAGTTGGAATATAAAGTATATCAGAGTTATCACAAGCTGTTTTAGCAACGGAAGCAACATCATTAGAATCATTAAATAAATAATCTTTTGTTACATAACCATATTTTTCAATATATTTTTTGAATTCTTTGGCTTGGTATGCTGAATTGGCTTCAGATGAACAATATAAAATTCCAACTGTTTTTGCTTTTGGAAATAGTTCTTTAACACAATCAGCCTGATCACTAAGTGGTGCAAGGTCTGATGTTCCGGAAATATTTTTTCCTGTATTACCAGACCATTTAGAAGAATCGATTCCTAAAGCAGTTGCATAATCAGTTACTGAAGTTCCAAGGATCGGAATCTTGTTAGTTGAAGCTGAAGCTGCTTGTAAAGCTGGGGTAGCATTAGCTAAAATTAAATCATATTTGTTTGAAGTAAATGTTGTAGTAATCGAAGTACATACTGCAGCATCCCCTTGAGCGTTTTGCTCGTCGAAAGTAACATCATCCCCTAATTTTTTTGTAAGATAATCTTTAAACCCTTTTGTTGCACGATCAAGTGCAGGATGCTTCACAAATTGACAAATTCCTACTTTGTATTTGGCGTCATTATTGAAAGATTGCTTTTGAGATGAACCATTTTTAAGGCTACAGCCGCCAAATAAAGAACAGCTGATTGATAAAATAGAAACAAGTGCAATTGATCTTGATAATTTTTTTAATTTCATAGTCTCCTCCTTTTTCACTTAAAAGTGTTACACATCAACGCTTTAAAGTGTTGATTTTTATTATATTATATGAAAAATAGTTATAAAAGTCAATGTGTATTGTAAAATAAAAATATTTATGGTAAAATTTCGTACTATGAGAGAAGTAAATAATATGAAAAAAGAAACTATTATAAATGAAATTAAAGAATCGATTTTAGATATAGTTTATCCATTAAGATGTCCAATCTGTGACGAAATATTAGTTCAAAAAAGTTTTCTGCCGGGTGCTCCCCGAATTAAAATCCATGAAAAATGTATGAAAAAAATTACAACAATAAACGAACCAATGTGTATAAAATGCGGTCATCAATTATTAGATGAAGGATTAGAATATTGTTCAGATTGTAAGAAAATATCACATATTTTTAATCAAGGAAAATCACTTTTCGTTTATAAAAATGAAATGGTAAAAAGTATGTATTCTTTTAAATATTCAAACAAAAGAGAATATGCTAAATTTTATGCGGAATATACTTATAAAAAATATAATCAATGGTTACAAAGAATACAGCCAGATGTTATTATACCTGTTCCTATGCATCCTAAAAAAATAAAAAAGAGAGGTTATAATCAAAGTGAGATTTATGCTAGAGAATTGTCACGTTTAACAGGTATTCCGGTTGATAATAAGAGTTTAAAAAGGGTAGTAAATACCAAGCCTCTTAAAGAATTAACGACACAGCAAAGAAAAAATATGCTAAAAAAAAGCTTTTATTCAGAAAATTTATTCAACAAATATAAAAAAATACTTTTAGTTGACGATATATATACCACAGGAAGCACAATGGATGCTATTTCTGAGGAACTAAAAATAAAAGGTATAGAAAGAGTATATTGTTTATCAATCTGTACTGGAAAAGGATACTAGGTGAGCATATGGAAATTATAAACTGTAAAGAATGTGGAAGATTATTTAATTATTTATCGGGACCAAGGATTTGTGAGGATTGTAAGAGAAAAATTGAACAAAAATTTCAGGATGTAAAACAGTATTTGGAAAAAAACCCTAATGCGTCCCTTGATCAAATCGCAAAAGATAACGATGTTACTGTCAAGCAGATTAAGTTATGGATTAGAGAGGAGAGACTAATTTTGTCTTCACCTAGTCCAGATGGTATTTTGTGTGAAAAATGCGGTAAACCGATTTGTACTGGTAAGTTGTGTGAAGAATGTAAGAAAGAAGTCGCAAGTGGTTTGCAAGAAGCATTTAAGAAACCAGATGCACCTGTTGAACCAAAGAAGAAAAAAGATAACAAAAATAGGATGCGTTTTCTTGATTCTAAATAGCAGAAAATGGCCCTTGATTAGTTAAAAATGCTCAAATTCGATTTGTTAGGTTTTTGTGTATGATAAATCGGAATTGCACATTACGGAACTAGTTAGGGGTCTTTTTTTGCTCTAAATTTTCACATTAAAATTTAATGAAAGTTTTGTGAACGAACGCTGTTTGTGTTTTAAATTTTTTGCTACTGTGTTATAATAATTTGAAGTGTGAAATAATTTAATTATTATATTTAAATAGGAAAAGTAACATTTAAAAATAAATTTATTTGGGATAAAAAGCTTATAATTTCAAAATATAACTTGAATTTATAGGAAGGTGGAACTATGATTAACGAAGAAAGAGTTAGAGAATTATATCATATTGCAAAATATGATATGACTCAAGGAACTAAAAATAGCCAAATGGGTCATTTCTATAGAAGCGATTATATATGGAAAGAACTAATAAAAAGTTTTTTTACAGGAACAATTTCGTTTGCAATTATAGTCATTCTAATAGGAATATATTATGCAAAATCAATAATTAAAGCATTTAGTTCTTTTGACCTTGAACATATAAGTATAATTATGGTTATAATGTATGTTATTTTTATGATTGTTTATTTTTTAATTACTTATGTTGTGTATTATCATCGATATACAATAGGAAGACGTAATTTAAAAGAATTATATGAACACGTAAAAAGAGCAAATAAATTATATGAAGACGAAGAAATAAACAACTAGGAGGCTTTATGAAATTACTAGAAATAAGAAATGGTATAATTCGCCTATGTGAAAAACATGATTTTTTTCTTAGAATGCTTGTTAAGTTTGTAATAGCATTTGTAGTGTTTTTTACCATTAATAATTATATAGGATACTATGATAAGATAAGCAATTTGCCAGCAGCAATTATTTTGGCATGTATTTGTAGCTTATTGCCACGAGATGCAATAATGTGGTGTGCCATGGTAGTAGTATTGATAAATATGTATGAATTATCACTAGAAGTTATGATAGTAACATTATTATTATTTACACTGTTTATAATGTTATATTATAGATTTGCGCCACAAGATGGTATTTTAGTGGTTATTTCATCTATTATGCTTAAATATAAAATGGGATATTTAGTTCCTATGGGTACTGGATTATTAAGAAATATTTTTTCGGTTATAGCAGTTTCTATTGGAACTTTGATTTTTTACTTTTTAGAGGGCGTTAGAAATAATGCGGCTGATTTAAAGAATGTAATGGTAGCTAATTCTGAAGAAAGTTCAACTAAAATTACAGTTGCACTTGATCAGATTTTTGGAAATAGAGAACTTGCCGTAGTTATGATAGTTATGGTTGTTGCAACAATTGTTGTATATGTCATTAGAAGTCGTTCGATTGATAATGCATGGGAAATTGCAATTGTGGCAGGTGCAATCACACAGATTATAGGCTATATAATAGGTTATATGATTATAGGCATGTTAGATAAGTCTGTGGAAGTTGTAATTGGATGTATAGTTGCGACAATCTTAGGATTCGTTTTGAAATTTTTCTTTATGAATTTAGATTATTCACGTACAGAAAATGTACAATTTGAAGATGATAGTTATTATTACTATGTAAAAGCGGTACCTAAGAAGACTATTCAGCAACAAGAAAAAACAGTTAAACATTTTGGAAATACTACAAACATTGGGAAGGAATTATCGGAATATAATAAGAAAGACAATCAATAATTAGGAGGAAAGGTGAAAGTATATGCAAGATTTTTTGGCAAGCATGGAAGTATTTAAAGAACGTATATCTTTGTACTTGAATTTGCCGAGTTTTCAAGTGACTTTGGTTGATTTGATTGAAATTTTAATAATTTCAGTTTTAATTTATCATGTCCTTATTTGGATAAAAAACACTAGAGCTTGGAATTTATTTAAGGGTATAATCATAATTTTAGTGTTTGTGGCTGTTGCTGCAGTATTTCAAATGAATACAATATTATGGATTGCTGAAAATACATTTAATGTAGGTGTTGTTGCGCTTGTAATTATTTTTCAGCCAGAACTTAGAAAAGCATTAGAAAATTTAGGCCAAAAAAATATATTTGCTCCTTTCTTTATAGCTAATAAAGATGTGTCTGAAAAATTTTCCGATCGAACTATAGAAGAGTTGATTAAGGCCTGTTACGCTATGGGAAAAGTAAAAACAGGTGCGTTAATCGTTATAGAAGATGAAATAGAATTAGAAGATTATGTTCGAACAGGAATTAACGTAGATGGTATTGTCTCTAGACAGTTACTTATTAACATCTTTGAAAAAAATACACCTTTACATGACGGTGCGATAATCATAAGAGGTGATAGAATTGTTTCTGCAACATGTTATTTGCCTTTGTCAGATAGTTTAGCTTTAAGTAAAGAACTTGGAACAAGGCATCGTGCAGCAGTTGGAATAAGTGAAGTAAGTGATTCTATGACTCTAATTGTTTCAGAAGAGACAGGAAAGGTCTCATTTGCTTTAAGAGGACAGATTTATAGAGATGTTGATGAAGACTATCTTCGCAAGAAACTTAAATATGTACAAAATAGAACACATGAGGCAACTAAATTTGAGATATTGAAGAGGAGGTTAATAGATGTTAGAAAAAATTCTAAGAAAAATAACTAATAACCTCGGATTTAAAATATTAGCTATTTTATTTTCATTTGCATTGTGGCTGATGGTTTATAATATAAATGACCCAGTTAAGATTAGAACTTATACAGTTAATGTTGAAATGAAGAATACAGAGTTTATAACGAATATGGGAAAATGGGCAGATATAAAAGATGGGGCTAATACAGTTACCTTTTCTGTTACAGCTAAGAAGACAGTTATAGACAAAATGAGAGATGACGATTTTGTTGCTACAGCTGATTTCTCAGAAGCAATGATATCTGAGGATGAGAAAACAGCTGCAGTTCCAATTAAAATTGAAAGTAAAAGATATAATAATCAACTTAAATATAGTTCACAGGTTAAGTATGTTGATTTGGCATTAGAAAAATTAAAGACAAAACAATTTGTGATTTCAGCAAATACGACTGGAACAGTAGCACAAGGATATGCACTTGGTAATGTTAAGGTCGAGACACCAACAGTGCTAAAGGTTTCAGGACCATATTCAGAAGTGAAAAAAGTTCATTCAGTTGTTGCAACCATTGATGTTGGAAATATGAAAATTGATATTTCTGATAGCGTCAAACCAAAACTTTATGATTCTGCGGGAAAAGAAATAAAAACAGATAAATTAAGTTTAAGTAATAATCAGGTTGTAATTAGAGCGGAAATTTTAAAAACAAAGCAACTAAACGTTCAAATGTCTAATCCTAAGGTGACGAATGGACAGGGAGCAGAAGTGAGTCTGGTTCCAGAACCTAAAACCATCGTTGTAAAGGGAAGAGAAGAAAAACTTAAGGAAATTGAAAAAATAGTTATTCCATCAAATGCATTAGATGCTTCGAATGTAACAACAAGAACTGATACATACTATGACATTAAAGGTTTATTGCCTGAAGGAATAGCTTTAGTTAACGCAAAAGAAAGCAAGATTGCAGTTCACATGTATATGAATGGACAAGAAGAACAGTCAGTTACCTTGACAGTTCCAACAAGTAATATTAAAATAAGCGGGTTAGATACTAGTAAGTATCAAGCTAGCTTTGCAAATTCAAATGTTGTTACGAAAGTAACAGCTAGTCCTGAATTGATTTCGCAATTGAATGCAGATGCGATAACAGCATCTGCTGATTTGTCAGGCATGGGAGTAGGATCGCATAATGTTAAAATAAAATTTAATTTAGATTCTTCCCAGTATGAATATTCTGATGTTACTTTACAGGTTGTTATTAAGACCATTAGCCAAAGTCAATCAAATAACAATTCATCGGCAGGTACTACAGATTCAGGTAATGATGGAAATTCAAACAATACAAATTAAAAATGTTATACAAAAGTTTAAAAAATGAACAAAATAGTGTATAATGTTTTAGTAAAAATAATACTGACAGCAGGGTTGCTTGTTTAAAGAGACAAGACAAGGGGGTTATTATGGTTTCACAAGAAGTACTAATTAAAAATCCTACTGGTTTGCATTTAAGACCAGCAGGTGAGCTTTGTAAGGAAGCGATGTTATTTAAAAGTAAAATTACATTTGAACACAATAATTCTATTTCTAATGCAAAGAGTGTTTTAAGTGTATTAGGAGCATGTATCAAATGCGGCGATGTTATTACTTTTAAATGTGAAGGAGAAGATGAAATAGAGGCATTAGAGGCAATGATTAAACTTGTTGAAAATGGCTTTGGGGAATAAGAAACATTAATTGGAGTAAGATGAAAAAATGAAAAGACAACGTTACAAACATTTGTTAAATTTTGCTGCAAACGTAGTTTCACTTATTGTTTACGGCATTTTGTTTGCAATATTATGGTATAAGTATTACGCTAATTGGAACATTGGCGTGTCAGGTATTACACCATATTTTAGACGAGGAAACTGGGCAGTTATTGGTATGTATTTATTGTTCATTTTCTTTTTTACAAAAGTATTTGGCGGTTATAGAATAGGCTATTTAAGATTGACAGATATTATTTTATCAAACGTATTAGCCTTATTACTTGGAAATATTGTAGCATTTTTTGAATTATGTTTGATTTGCAGGGATTATGTAAATCCAATGCCACTTATAGATGTTATGATGATAGAGGTTGGTTTTATTGTTTTATGGAGTATTCTTATTAGAGAAGGTTATAAAGCATTGTATCCACCACGTCAGATGATAGTGGTATATGGTATGTATCCACCAGATGAATTGATTGATAAAATTAATACACGAAGAGATAAATATGATATTTGTGCGACAATAAGTTGTACAGTAGGTAAGGAAAAATTATTTGAGACAATCAGTGAGTATCAGGGCGTGGTATTATGTGATTTGCCAGCTGAAACAAGAAACGATGTTATGAAATATTGTTATCAAAACAGTATCAGAGTTTATTGTACGCCAAAGATTTCGGATATTTTATTTAGAGCTTCAGATAATATTCATTTATTTGATACGCCATTATATTTATTACGAAATCAAGGATTGTCAATTACACAGAGATTTTTCAAAAGATTTTTTGATATAATTCTATCTTTAATAGGTATTTTGTTGGCATCACCATTTATGTTAGTGATTGCAATATGTATCAAATTGTATGATTGGGGTCCAATTTTATATACCCAAGAGCGTTTGACGAGAGATCATACACCATTTAAAATTTATAAATTTAGAAGTATGACAACTGATTCAGAGAAAAAAGGAGCAAGACTTGCAGCTAAAGGTGATTCAAGGGTTACTCCAGTAGGTAATATTATACGTAATATACATTTTGATGAGTTGCCACAGTTGTTTAATATTTTAAAAGGTGATATGTCATTGGTTGGACCAAGACCAGAGAGACAAATTATTGCAGAACAGTACATGGAAGAGATTCCAGAATTTGCTTTTAGAACTAAAGTTAAAGCAGGTTTAACAGGTTATGCTCAAGTGTGGGGAAAATATAACACAACTCCATACGATAAACTAAAGATGGATATTACATACATTGAAAATTATTCACTATGGCTAGATATAAAGATTTTATTACTTACATTCAAGATTCTTTTTGTAAAAGAAAATACAGAAGGTGTAGAGCAAAGTCAGACAACAGCCATGAAAAAGCATTAATAAAGTGCCCATGAGTAATTCATGGGCTTTTTTTATGAAAACTATCATATGAGTGTACGGTAACACATTGTAAGAAAATTTGTGTGCCAAACATTATAAGTGAGTAGAAAAAGTACGCTTACATCAGTATTTAAGTGTAAGAAAGGATAAAAGGAAAAACAAAATGGGTATCTCAGTTCTTATGTCGGTTTATAAAAAAGAAAAGCCTAGCTATTTTAAAGAAGCACTTATGAGTATTATAAATCAGACACTACAACCAGATGAAATAGTCTTGATAAAAGACGGTCCATTAACAGACGAACTAGAAGAAGTTATACTAGATTGTTTAGAAATATATCCTAATATTAAGACATTTCAGTTTAAAGAAAATGTTCAATTAGGGCTAGCATTACAAAAAGGTGTTAAAATGTGTTCTAATTCACTTATAGCGAGAATGGATACAGATGACATTGCACGAAAAAATAGATTACAATTACAATATGAATTTTTAAGAAAAAATACAGATGTAGCTGTATGTGGCGGTGCTATTCAAGAATTTTATGATAATGGTTCTTATAAGAGCGTTAAAAAAATGCCTCAAGGATTTCAAAATGTAAGAAATTATGGTAAATATAGAAATCCAGTAAATCATATGACAGTAATGTTTAGAAAAGATGCAATTTTAGATGCGGGAAATTACAGACATTATCCTAAATTAGAAGATTACGATTTATGGATTAGAACAATGGCAAAAGGATATAAATTAGATAATTTGTCAGAAATTTTAGTGGAAGCAAGAACGAATGAGGATTTCTATTCTAGACGTGGCGGAGCAGGATATGGAAAAAGATATTTAAAGTTACGTTCTTTAGAACATAAATTAAAAATAACGAATTTCATTGAATATATAATAAGTTGTATTTTGACAGTTGCAATGGTATATTCGCCAACCAAAATGAGAAAAGTATTTTATCGAAAAGCATTAAGAAGTAAAGGAGACAATTAAAATGGATAAGATTCTTACAATAGTTATTCCTGCATATAATGTAGAAAAATATATAGAAAAATGTTTAGATTCATTTATTGCAGAGACAGTTATAGATGATATAGAAGTGCTTGTTGTAAATGACGGTTCGAAGGATTCAACCGCTCAAAAAGCTAAAGAATATGAAAAAAAATATCCAAACACATTTAGAGTAATTGATAAAGAAAATGGTGGACACGGATCTACAATTAATAGAGGTATTAGCGAAGCTAAAGGTAAGTATTTTAAAGTTGTAGATGGAGACGATTGGGTAAATACACCTGAATTTCCTAGCTTTATTGAAACTTTAAAAAAAGTAGATAGCGATATTGTTGCATCAAACTACTATTGTATAGAAGATAAAACAGAAAAAATATTGGATAAAAGATATTCTGCATTAAATGAAAGTCATTATGGAAGAGCTTGGAAATTTATAGAAGCTGTAAGAGAGCCAATAGTAAAAATTCATTCCCTTACAGTAAAAACATCTATATTACAAGAAAATAATGTAAGAGTTGACGAGCATTGTTTTTACGAAGATGCGGAATATATTTTATATCCAATTCCATATTGTACAAATATATATTATGATAATCACTTCGTATATATGTATAGACTTGGACGAAATGGTCAAAGTGTTGACATTAAATCAATGCAAAAAAGACGTGGCGAGCACGAAAGAGTATTAAATTCTTTATTTGCTTTTTCACAAAGAAATAATAACATAGACACTTATAAAAAAAGATATATTGATTCGGGAATAGCGTTATCAGCTCAAAATCAATTCCAAATTTATTTGAGTATGGGAAATAAAAAAGGAATTAAACAGGAAATGATTGACTTTGATAAAAAAATGAAAAATAATTATCCTGGAGTATATAACGCTGTTACAAAAAAAAGTATTTGGGCCTTAAGAAAGTCAAATTACAAAATATTTGGATTAGGTTCATTAGTATACAGAATATTAAAATAAAAAAAGACTATTAACTGAGAAAAAAATAAAAAAAGGCGAATAAATAGACGCTTTAATGTCGCAAATAAGCGGAATTTGTGTTATATTATTATCATGTGAAAGAAGAGGTTAGAGAAGATTATGGATAAATTATTATCAATTGTTATACCAACATATAATGCAGAAAAATTTTTAGACAAAGGATTATCAACATTCATTTTAGACGATGCAGATAAAATGAAAAAATTGGAAGTACTTATCGTTAATGATGGTACTCCAGATAATAGTGTTGCAGTTGCACAGAAATTTGTAGATAAATATCCAGATACATTTAAGATTATTAATAAAGAAAATGGTGGACATGGCTCAGCAATTAATGAAGGTGTTAAGCATGTTACAGCTAAATTTTTTAAATGTGTTGATGCAGATGATTGGGTTATTACCAAGAATCTTGAGAAACTTATGGATGCTTTGGAAAAATCAGATGCAGATGTTGTTTTATCAAGTTATGTAGATTATGATATCTCTACTAAAAAATATACAAAAAGAGATATTGTAAATCGCGATTCAAATAAAGATAGAATATATTCTTTAAAAGAGATTATGGATATTTGGCCAGATATTTTTAATGGTGTACAGTATCATGGTATTTTATATAAAACAGATTTTTACACAAGCCAAAATTATAAATTATCTGAAGGTATTTTCTACGAAGATCAGGAATATGCAACAATGCCAGCATGTATGGCTAAGACAGTTCAGTTAGTTGAAGAAGAAGTATATGTGTATCGAGTAGGAGATGTTAACCAAAGTATTGCGGCTGAGAATCAGTTGAAGAGATTACCACATTTCCATAAGGTAATTGACAGTATGTTAAGCTATGAAGAGAAACTAGCGCAGTGCCCTGATCCTGAAGGTGCTAAATTATTTTGGGCTAAGAAAACATCAATGTTTATTGGAAGTTATTATCAAGTAGCATTAATAAAGAGTCCAGATAAGAAAAAATATAGAAAAGTTGTAGAACAAACAAATAGCAAAATTCAGGCAAGAAGTCCATATATGTATGGCTGCGTAAAAAATAAATACAAAGTATTTACTGTTTTTAATAAATTACACATGAGTGATGAATTTTATAATAGTAAGTTCTCTAAATTCTTGTTCGATATAAAACGAATTTGGAAATTAGATAAAAAATTGTATTATTAGAGGTAAGTATTGAGGTAAAGATAAATGGAGACTAAAAATAGACATGATTATTGGGAAATAGGTTTTTTACTAGTGTATGGACTTATCTTATTACATGATTTTTTAGATACTACCATGTTTATTGATAAGTGGCCGCCTAAGTTTGGATTGATTTTTTACGGATTGATAGCTTGTTATACAACTTTAAAGATTTTCTTTAACAGGAAAGAAATAACAAGAGCAGAGGCAATAAAATACGGCGGATTATTTTTGCTTTTTACAATTGCAGGTTTGATAAGTGGATATTCAGTATTGATAGAAATTGCATTTTTGATAATAGGTGCATCTAAAATTAATATTGATAAAATCCTACGAGTGTATTTCTGGGTTGGAACAGTTGTTATCGGTGCAGCATTTGTTGCTAGTATTACAGGATTGATTCCAAACCTGACTTATGAATTGCTAGAAAAAGGAACTAGAAGATCGTTTGGAGTAATATATCCAACTGATTTTTCTGCACATGTTTTATTTCTAGTTGTGGTAGGATGCTGTATACAGAACAGAATAGTGACAGTTATGGACATAATTATGACTATATTTCTTGCGAGATTTGTGTTAGTTGAAAGTGTAGCTTATACTAATTATGCATGTCTTGTTTTGTTCGCTTTTGTATTACTCTTTGTAAAAACATATGAGTTATCAGAAAAATATAAAGAAATGAATTATGAATCAATGACCTATAAGGAGTTTTTTGATATCAGAAAATATCCATTATTTAAATTGATAGCATTAATTCCAATGGCACTTAGTGCACTTATTATTTTTATGGCAGTTAAATTTGATCCAGCAAATTTAAAGTGGGCCGGTTTAGATCAAAAACTAAGTATGCGTTTGACATATTCATCGCAAGGTATAAAGAAATATAAAATAGGTTTATTTGGTAAATTTATAAAAGAGTGGGGCTTTGGAAAATCAACAGTTTACCACGAAAATTATTTCTTTTTAGATGATTCGTATATTAGAATTTTACTAATGTATGGAGCTATTGTATTAGCAACAGTATTGATAATGTGGGTTGTTATAGCTAAAAAAGCTCTTGAAGCAAAAAGACTAGTGCTTGTAGGAGCTATAATGGTAGTTGCTTTATCATGTTTCATGGAGCACCATATGCTAGAGATGGCATATAATCCACTATTATTGTTAGTTTTTGCAGATTTTAAATGTGATACTAGGAAAGAAAGTGTTTTTCTAGTTAAAACAGACAGCGGAAACATAATATAAAGTCGGAAAAGATTAAGGAGGAAATTATGTATCGCAAGAAAAATATAAACTGGATGAAACACTGGGATTTCGAAATTCTAGATATTATATTTATGGAAATTGCTTTCTTCTTATCATATAGTATTAGACACAAAGAAAGCTTATTACAAGGAGAGCAAATGTACACTAAGCTTGCTATAATTTTAGTGGCTTTAGATATTGTAGTTGTATTTTTCTCTCAGAATTATAAACATATCATCCAAAGAGACGCGTTAGCAGAAATTTTATATACAATTGAACATGTTACAATTATTCAATTGTTACTACTTTTATACGAATATGTGGTAAAGGAATCATACTTATTATCAAGAACAGTATTCTTGTTAAGTTGGGGTGTTTCTATTATTGCATGTAGTTTAGGTAGAATTATCTGGAAACAGGTAGTAAGAAAGATGCTTACAAAAGAAAAAAATCAATCAAATATGTTAGTTATTTCATCACAAGAACATGTTGAAAGTTGTTTAAAAGGTATTCTTAATAAAAAATTTAGACAATTTAAGATTTCAAGTGTTTCATTTTTAGAATCAGGTGAGAATCTACCAGATGAAGTGATGGGAATTAAGACTTTAAAAGGTAAAGAAGAACTAGTTGAGTACATCAAAAAAGATGTAGTAGATGAGGTTTATATTGATACATTCAGAGAAAAATTTGAAGTTGAAGATTTAATAAATACATTTTTGAGTATGGGTGTTACAGTTCATGTTGGAATGGGATTTTTACCAGATGATCTTCCAAATGAATTTGTTGAAAATATTGGGGATCAACATGTTATCACAACTGCAATTAATGCAGCTACAGGATGGCAAATCGCGCTTAAACGTTTAGTAGATATTGTTGGAGCATTAGTAGGATTACTTATAACAGGTATTGCACTTATTTTTGTTGGACCAGCAATAAAAAAAGCATCACCAGGTCCTATCTTTTTCAAACAAAAACGAGTAGGTAAAAATGGTCGTATTTTCTATATGTATAAGTTTAGATCAATGTATTTAGACGCAGAAGAGCGAAAAAAAGAATTAATGGCTCAAAACGAAATGAACGGATTAATGTTTAAAATGGAAAATGATCCAAGAATTATCGGTTCAGAAAAGGGACCAGGAAAAGGTATTGGTAACTTCATTCGTAAAACAAGTATTGATGAATTACCACAATTTTGGAATATTTTATTAGGCGATATGAGCTTAGTTGGTACAAGACCACCAACAGCAAATGAGTACGAAGAGTACGATTTGCATCATAAAATTAGACTTAGTATGAAACCAGGCTTAACAGGAATGTGGCAGGTAAGTGGACGAAGTGATATAACTGATTTCGATGAGGTTGTACGTCTTGACACTAAATATATTGAAAATTGGTCACTTTTATTAGATGTTAAAATATTATTTAAGACATTTAAAGTTGTTTTTGACAAAGAAGGATCAAAATAAAAAATCAGAGGAAAAAAATGAAAACATTAACTTTATCAATTGTAGTTTATAAAAATTATGGTGAAGTTGTTGAGGCAATAGAATCGCTAGAAAAATTTACTAGCGATTCTATTGATAAAACAATATACATCGTAGATAATACAGATTGTTCGACAGAAGAAGAATTTGCTAGAAGAGAAGAATTTAAAACACAGTTAAAACAATTTAAAGACGTTGAATTTAGAACTAACAACACAAATCAAGGCTTTGGTAAAGGCCATAACATGATTTTAGATGAAATCGATTCTAAATATCATGCTATTGTAAATCCTGATATTTTATTTAAAGAAGATGCATTTAAAGAAATAATAAATTTTATGGATGCTAATAGTGAAATTGGAATGGTTATTCCAAGACTTGAGGATGAGCAGGGTAATTTACAAGCTGTTTATAGAACTGAACTTACAATTTTTGATATGTTTATCAGAATGTTTATGAAAAATAAGTTCAAAAAAAGACAAGCTAAGCATACTATGCAAGATAAGGATTACACTAAAGTATTTGATGTTCCATTTGGACAGGGAAGCTTTTTAGTAATAAGAACTAATTTATATAGAAAATTAGAAGGTTTTGATGATAGATTTTTTATGTATTTAGAGGATGCTGATTTATGTAAGAGAGTAAATAAAGTATCAAAATTAGTATATTATCCAGGAGCTACTGTAATTCATAAATGGGAAAAAGGTTCACATAAAAACAAAAAATTATTTAAAATTCATGTGCAATCGATGTTTAAATATTTCTTTAAATGGGGATTTAAATTATTTTAAATCATTTGAATATGCATGATTAGATAGATTAGCGAGGTTATTATGGTATCAGTATGTATGGCAGCCTATAATGGTGAAAAATATATAAAAAAACAAATAGAGTCAATAATGGTCAATTTGACAAAGGAAGATGAATTAGTTATATCAGATGATTTTTCGACAGATAATACAAGAAAAATAATTGAAGAATTATCAAATAAGTATTCTAATATCCGATTAATAGATGGTCCTAAAGCTGGTGTTAAGAAGAATTTTGAGAATGCACTATTAAAAGCTAAAGGGGATTATCTTTTTTTATGTGATCAAGATGATATTTGGGAACCAACAAAAGTAAAAGAAGTTTTAGAAGTATTTAAGAATACAAAGGCATCTGTTGTGGTACATGATGCAGAAGTGTTTAACGAGAAAGAAGAAGTAACAATTCCATCATTTATTGAATATAGAGGTTCAAAAAATGGTGCCATAAAAAATATCGTTAAAAATTCATACATTGGTTGTTGTATGGCTTTTAAAAGAGAACTTTTAGAATATGCACTTCCTATTCCAAATTATATTGAGATGCATGATCAATGGATTGGAGTATTAGGAGATATTCATGGTGGATCATATTTTTACAAAAAGGTATTGTTCCATTACAGAAGACATGGTGATAATGTATCATCAATGAGTCATTATGGTGTTGGCAAAATGATAAAAAATCGTGTATTTTTCATGTGGGCATTATTAGTAAGAAGCCTACGAGGAAAAAGAAGAGTAAAATAAATTTGCAAGAGATTTAGAGGTGAAAAAATGACAGTTGCTGGTATTACATTATATAATCCTGAAAAAGATAGATTAAAAGAAAACATTGAAGCTGTAATTGATCAAGTTGATGCAGTTGTTTGTATTGATAATGGATCTAACAACATTGATGAAATAGAAAATACCCTTTTAAAGAATTATGATAAGTTATCAATTGTAAAGAATAATAAAAATGTAGGTATTGCAAGAGCATTAAATCAAATGTTTGAATTTGCAAAAGAAAATGGGTATGAGTATGTTTTGACATTAGATCAAGATTCGGTTGTACCTCAAAATATAATGTCAGAATATATGAAATATATGACAACATTAGATAAAGTAGGTTCACTTAGTCCACTTATTTTGGACAGAAATTATGAAGAGGTTGTTGGTTTTAAAGGGGATGTTGAAGAATTAGACAAATGTATAACTTCAGCATCACTAACATCAGTTAAAACATGGGAAGAAGTCGGCGGATTCTTTGAACCATTATTCATTGATTTAGTTGATCATGATTTTTGTGCAAAATTAGTTGAACATGGATATAAAATTTATAGAATTAACACAGTACATTTAATGCATGAAATAGGACATGGTAAAACAAAAAAAGTTTTCGGCAAGAAGTTTACAGTGTTAAATCATTCAGCTTTTAGAAAGTATTATATTGTTAGAAATAGAATAATTTATATGTATATGCATAGAAATTCTATTGATATAAAGGAAGAAAAGGGTAAATATTATAAGTTTTTTATTAAAACTATAGTTTGTGAAGACAAAAAAATAAAAAAATTATCAGCTATGATTAGGGGAGTAAAAGATGGAAAGGCTTTTGTAAAAAGTCTTAGACAGCAAGAGAAAGGAGAATAATATTGGGGAAAATAATTGAATGGTTGTTTTATGTATTGCTGTTTTCCTTTGTACTACCATCAGGATCTATTATTGGAATTCCTGTAAAAATTTTATTGGTGCTTGGAATTTTTGGCTGTATTGCAGTAGAAATGCTAAGACAAAATAAAATTGTAGTGGATCGGTATACAATAAGACTAATCGAAATAGTAGTAATTATGATTTTATGGGGAATATTAAGTATTGCAGGTGGATATACCCCTGGTTTGAAGACATTCCTTAAATCATTTTTTTCATTAATAAGTGTAATTATAATTGCATTGTTATGTTTTAAAAACAAATGGGTTGATATAGACAGAGCAATTAAAGTACTGTGGATGGCTGTTATTTTTTATGTGGGACTTAAGATTCTTATCGAGATGGCTCTTATAGTTCATGTGGTATCATATGATGCAGTAGGTGTTATTTTCGAAAAACTATTGAATGCCGAGTGGATGAGTCTTGAATTTAAAATGGGACCAATAACCTGTTATAGAATCACAACCTCAAATGATACTATACCTTTGATTTTAATGAGTATAGAGTTAGCTTGCGGCAAGAAGTCAATAAGTAGAAAATTCGCATTGATTGCAGTAATGGCAGCGTATTCGATGATTGTATATTCTAGGGTTGTAATAGTTCAGTTCTTAGCAATGGCATTAATTGGAATATTCTATTACTTCAAAAAAGAAGGATTAACTTATAAAAATATGTTAATAATTCTATCCGGAATTATATGTGTTTTACTAGCGGTTGCATTTTTATTCTTGTATAAAGATGGAAAAATTATAGAAAATGTTTCAGGAGCGCTAGAATATAGATTCTCAGGAACACAGGTTGAAGCATCTGACGGTGTAAGAAATGATCAATTTGAACATCTGTATGAAGGATTCTTAGAATCACCATTTATTGGTCATGGATTAGGTTCATATGTCAAAGATTTTATACGTTCAGAATCGAATCCACATAGTTATGAGCTAGAATATATGTCATACATGTATCAATTCGGTGTGATTGGATTTTTCTTAATTATAGGTGGATTGATTTATACATTTTTTGAAATAAGTGTTAAATGGTGTAAAGATAATATTGCAAAAATAATATTGTTATTAAATTTTGTGATTTGGCTGATTAAACCATTTTTTAACCCAGGATTTATGTCAAGTAGTTCTGGAATGACTATTGTAACATTTGCTCTTTTGGCATTGTATTATACAAAGTTAAAGGATGACAATAGGGTAAAGGAGATAAAAAGCTAGATGAAATATTACGTTATAAGCATAAGTAATTATGGAATTATAAGTAACTATATGCTAGAAGATTTAAAAAAATTACAAAATGTTGAATTCCTATATGAAACATATATTAAAGCAACATCAAGTAATAGATACATCAGAAAAATAGATTCTATTATAAAAAATTTTTACTACAAACTTATTTATAAAAAAAAGATGATAAATAAGATCATCAAGGATAACACATGTAGTAATAAAGAAAAGACAGTTTTATTTACAAATGAGGCGTTACAAAAAATTGAATTAGCAAATTTAGAACAATTACGTAATGCCGGAATAAAAGTTGTGATGTTATTAATTGACCCAATGTCAGCTAATTATCCAAGTGTATCCGTTGCTAAGTCATTAATGGAACAATTTAAATTCGATGAAATTATAACATTTGATCCAATTGATGCAAAAGAATATGGTTTTAAATATCAAAACACATTGTATTCGACTTTTAAATTTGATACAAAAGCTAGTAATGAAAAAGATTTATTTTATTTAGGTTGCGTAAAAGATAGATTTGATATGATGTTAAATTTAAAAAACATGATTAAAGATAATCAAGTGAACGTAGATGTAAAATTACTAGGATTAAATCAAAATCAAATTAATCAAATTGGTGAAGAATATTCAATGAATACATATTTGCCATATGATGAAATGTTAAGAAGAATGCAGTCATCAAAATGTATTTTAGATATAACACAAAAAGGACAAAGTGGTGTTACTTTAAGATATTATGAAGCAATTGTATATAATAAAAAGTTACTTACAAATAATGAAAATATTAAAAAGCTTCCATTTTATGATGAAAGATATATGAAATTCTATACAAATTTAGGCGATATTGATTGGGATTGGGTAAAAAATGATGATATGCCTAATTATAAATATAATAATGAATACAGTCCAATTCATATAATAGAAACATTGGAGGTAAATGATGAAAAAGAAATCAGTTAAAGTAAATGCGTTAATGAACACGATTCTTTCGATGTCAGCATTTATTTTTCCATTAATAACATTTCCGTACATAGCAGATACGCTTGGCGTAAAAATGAATGGAAAAATTAATTCGATTTCGACAATCGTTACTTATTTTTCAATGTTTGCGCAGCTAGGTATTCCAACATATGGTGTTAGAATATGTGCTCAAAATAGAAAGAATAAAGAAGAATTATCTAGAATAACGCAGGAAATTCTATTTATTAACTTAATTACAGCAGTGTTTGCATATGTTGTATTAGGTGGAATTACTATATTTATTCCAGAATTATATAGTGATAAGTGGCTTATTTTAGTAATGAGTTCAATAATTTTGTTAAATGCGATTGGTGTAGAGTGGTTATACAAAGCATTAGAAGAATATACATATATAACTAAAAGATCAATATTTTTCAAGCTTGTATCAATTGTTCTTATGTTTATTTTAGTACATAAGCCAAAAGATTATATGTGGTATGGAGCAATTTTGATTTTTGCATCATCTGCATCAAATATAATGAACTTAATTAATTTAAAGAAATATGTTACGTTAAAACCAGTTGGAAATTATAATTTTAAAAGACATTACAAACCTATTTTTATTTTCTTTGCATTAACAGTTGCAACAACAATTTATACTAATTTAGATATTGTTATGCTTAGATTTATGAAGGGCGAAAATGCAGTAAGTTATTATAGTACAGCTGTAAAAATAAAAACAATTTTAGTAAGTTTAGTAACATCAGTAAGTGCAGTTTTATTACCTAAAGCTTCAATTTTTGTAAAAGAAAAAAGAATGAAGGAATTCTATGAAATAATTGAAAAAGTATTAGATTTTTCATTATTAATTTCATTACCAGTAGTTATATTCTTTTCATTTTTTGCAAGAGAGGGAATTTACTTTATCGCAAACTACAAATTTGCTAAAGCAATAACACCAATGGTCGTAATAATGCCAAGTATAGTGTTTATTGCATTTACAGCAGTTACAGGTTACCAATTACTTGTACCATTAGGAAAAGAAAAAAATGTTTTGTATTCATCAATAGTAGGTGCTTTAGTTGATTTAGTACTAAATATTATATTTATTCCTAAATTCGGTCCAACAGGTGCATCTATAGGAACACTAGCAGCTGAGATTGCGGTATTTGTAGTGCAGTTTTGTTCAATGACGGAAGTAAATATTAAGCTTTTTAAAAAAATAAGCTATGGTAAGATTATAATTGCAAATGTATTGGCATTTGTTGCAGTGTTTTTAATAAAAGATATTCCGCTTAACATAAAATCAAGAGTACAGGATTTTATATATATGGCGATAGTTGCAACAGTATTTTTTGGGGTTTATGGAGTAGTTTTACTTGTATCAAAAGAAAAACTAGTCAAAGAATTATCAACACAGTTATGGGATATGGTAAATAGGAGGAAAAAATGAGAAAAGAAGTAGTAGTAAACGTTAAAGATATGCTTATGCGTATCGTATTAAAATGGAGATCAATTATTGTATGTGCAATAGTTGGTATGCTTTTATTAGATGGTGTAGGAATTTATAAATCACATAAAGAAGTTAAAGCAGCTAAAGAAATGCAAAAAATAGCACAAAAAGGTGGCAAAATATCTTATGATGATGTAACAGCAAGTCTTAATGAAGCAGAAAAAAAAGACGCAGAATGTAGATTTAATGCATATAAAATTTATTTAAATAAATATAAAAGTTACGTTGATTATTCAAATAAATCAATTTTGATGAACTTAGATCCTAATAAAGTTTATCAGCATAAATTTGTCTATAAGGTGTCACAGCCACAAGAAAAAAATGATGTTGAAACAACTTTAAAAAGTTTTTTAAGTGATAACGATATTTATGAATCATTTGTAAAAGATTATAAATTTGAAGATTCAAAAGAATATGTTTCTGAATTAGTTAGAGTTGGTGATAAAACATCAAAAATGTCAAAGAATGATAAAGTAGAAGTGAATGTTGCTAATGACAACTCTAAAGTAATTCAAATTACTGTAACAGCTTCAAATGATAAACAAGTAGAAGATTTGGCGAAAATTGTTGAAGATAAAATTGAGAACAATGCTAATTTAATTAAATCACAAAACGATGGAGTTACTTTAACAAAAGTAACAGATAGATTAATCAAAACATCAGATAATGAAATCTTAGAACAACAATCAAATGTTGCTTTAAAAATGGATAAAATTAATACATCTATAGTAAATAATTTAAATAACTTAGATGAATTATCAAGAGAATATTATAAGGCAATGGTTAAAAATTTATCATTAGATGAAAAAGATAACTTAGTATATATAGATACAACAGATGGCACAATTTCAACTGGAAATAGTAAAAATAAAAAAGTAGAAGTTGAAGTACCATCTTTACAACTAGTTAATAAAAAATTAGTTGTTCTTGGAGCAGCTTTAGGTATTTTCTTAAGTTTGATAGTTTTAGCCTTAAGATATTTATTAGACAAAACATTGAAAAATGAAACAGAAGTAAGAGATTCTTTTGGAATTTCTGTTTTAGGTGTTGTTTCAGTCAATGATAAAAAAGTTAGTAAATTAGATCAGAAAATTATGGGACTTTTTGGAAGAAAAGTGTTACCACAACAAGAAGTTCTTAAAAATATAAATCACAAATGTGTTGCATTAACTAAAGCAAAATGTTTAAGTTCCATAATTTTTATTAATGACAATGAAAATGTAAAAATGCAAGAAATAATTTCTAAGAACTTATTTAAAGATGTAGAAGTAAAATTTATGAACAGTAATGAATTTATTGAAGAAGTTGCAACTTCAAAGAATCCATTAAATGTTGTAGTTACTGAAGAAGTAAGTAAGACATCATATGTTGACATCGACGAACAACTTGAATTGTTTGAACAGTTAGGTGTAAATGTTATCGGTAGCATTGTTCTTGAATAGTTAGTTAATGCCTCAGAGGGAGGTCACATGACTCAAAAGATTTTTTCTAAACTTAAAGAAAGGAGAAAGATGCTACTAATTAGTATTTCAATAGTATTACTTGTAGCTATGGCAGCAGGTATACTGTTGAATAATACTAAGAAAACAAAGTGTGTTGCACAAATTGACGATCCGCAATATGAAATTGAGCAAGCAAAGAATGATTTGGCATCGAAAGAAGCTAGATCGGCAAATAAGATAGTATTTGATAATTTTAAAAATAAAAATATATCAGGCAAAGCTTGTAAAAATTTAAAAAGAGGCGTTGATATATCAGTATACCAAGGTGATATAGATTGGAAAAAGGCAAAAGCAGCAGGCGTTGAATTTGCTTTTATAAGAGTTGGATATCGTGGTAAGAGTGCACAGGGAGTGTTAGGAGAAGATAAAAACTATAGGAAAAACCTACAAGGTGCAATCGATGCACATATTCCCGTTGGTGTGTATATTTATTCTCAAGCAATTACTCAACCTGAAGCTGTTGATGAGGCCGAGTATGTTTTGAAGAGAATTGCTAACTATCATATTTCTTTACCAATTGTAATTGATTATGAGTATGCAGCCAATAATACAGGACGTTTATATGAAGCTAAATTATCTAAAGAACAGGCAACAGATATATGCAATGCGTTTTGTGATAAAGTTGAGAGCTTAGGCTATACAGGAATGGTATATGCAAATGCATCTATGTTAAGAGACCAGTTAAATGCTGACAAAATTGCTCAAAAACATAGAATATGGCTAGCAAATTATGTGGACAAAACAGCATATAAAGGCGAGTATGATTATTGGCAATGTAGTTCGACTGGTGACGCAAAAAGCTTTGGAATGAGTTCTACGTATGTTGACTTGGATTTCTGGTTTGATGACGGCTTAAAATCAAGACGTGATTATTCTTTGGTTTTCGATTCACAATTTTATGCAAATAAATACGCGGACTTAAGAGAAGCATTTGGCTATGATTATATAGCACTATATAGACATTTCCTAGATTATGGAATGGCAGAAGGACGCCAGGGAAACATGATTTTTGATCCTAAATTCTATAGAGAAAAATACTTTGACCTTTTATCTACATATGGAAAAGATTATAAAAAGTATTACGAGCACTTTATAGATTTTGGAATGGCAGAAGGACGTCAAGGTTCTGCAGAATTTAATGTTAATTCATATAAAAATGCAAACCTAGATTTAAGAAATGCCTTTGGAAAAGATTTAGAAAAATATTATAGACATTTTCTTTCTGAAGGATGTCATGAAGCGAGCAGAAAAAATACATTAACAGGATATGAAAATCAAATAGTTGGTTTTGTTACAAATTATAATGGAGTAGATTATTCTAAAGTATATGACTTTAATTATTATAAAGAACATAATTTAGTAGTTAAAGAAAAGTATAATTTAGATGATATCGGAGCATTAGAGTATTTTGTTACAAACGGAATAAAAAATGCTGAACAAGCAAATGAAATTTTTGATGTTGTTTCATATAAAAACAGATGGAAAGATTTAAGAAATGCGTATAAAGATGATTGGTCTCAATATTATATACACTATATTTATTGTGGCTCTAATGAAAATAGAGAAGCCACGGGATTTAGAGATAAAGTAGTAGATGCAACAGCATCATATAAAGGAACTGATTATTCTAAAGTATATGATTTTAATTATTATGTAAATAATAATCCTGATATAAAAGCCGCATTTAATTTAGATGAAAACAAAACGATTGAACATTTTGTTAATTGCGGAATGAATGAGGGTCGCCAAGCAAAAGAAAACTTTAGCGTAAAATCATATAAAAATAGATATGCAGACTTAAGAAATGCATTTGGAAATAATTTAAAAGAATATTATTTACATTATATGAGATGCGGAGCAGCAGAAAATCGTATTGCAACAGGATGCGATGATATGTTGATGGATTATGTAACAGTTTTAAATGGAAAAGATTATAAAGATGTATACGATTATAATTTTTACATTAAACACAATCTAGATGTAGCTAAAGCATTTGAAAATAAAAGTGATAAAGAAGTACTTGACCATTTTGTAAATTGCGGAATGAATGAAGGTCGTCAAGCCAAAGAGACTTTTAGCGTTAAATCATATAAAAACAGATATGTTGATTTAAGAAGAGCATTCCGTAATGATTATGTAAAATATTTCAAACACTATATGGAATCAGGAAAAACTGAAAATAGATTAACAACGGGATTTGATAACAAAGTTATAGAACCTGTCACAGAATTAGATGGTGTAGATTATTCTAAAGTGTATAATTATGAATATTATATAAATAATAATCCTGATGTAAAAAATGCTTTTGGATTTGATGATATAGCAACTTTAGAACATTTTGTTAATAACGGAATGAACGAAGGAAGACGTGCAAGTGAAAACTTTGACGTCAAAGCGTATAAAGATGCAAATCCTGATCTTTATGTAAAATGTGGAGATGTTCTTAAAAATTATTATATGGAATATTTAAAAAATTAAACATTTATTAAAGCAAGCGACTTTTCTTTACGGAAGGTCGCTTCTTTTATTGCAGTAAGAAATTTAAATGTGATTTTTTTGTGAAGAATTATTAAAAATAATGACAAGAAAAAACATAAATGTTATTATATAGGGTGAGATAGAGTCTTTTTTGATTCTTGATTATAATTTAATACTTCATCCACGCAACAGGGGATAGCCTAAACTATAAAAAAGAAGGGAATGATGAAAAAAAATGAAAAAAAGATTTTTAAAAGCGAGTTCATTGCTTTTAACTACGTCTCTTGGTGCAACATTTGCTTGGTATCAGATCCCGAGCTCAGATGTCAATAGTGGACAGTTAAAGAAGCAGATTAAGGAACAAGCGGCTAGTTTTGTGACAACGAATAATGAGGCATATAATGATATTAAGAAAGCCCATGAAGAGCCAACAGAAGTGTCAATAGCCAACACTAATACGAGCACAAAAGTAGACAATTCAAAGGATGGCGCTAATAATGATATTTCAAAGAAAATAACAAATAACGTTGTTACGATGGATGGAGATGGAAATACTATAACAACAAATAGTATCGAGAAGGCATTAGCAGATGCTGATCAGGATTTAGGTAAATATACTCTAAATCCAGGAGAAAGTAAGCTACAAACCTTTAAGAAAACTTATCAAGCTAACAGAAACATAGTTATAGTTCTAGATCCAGGTCATGATGCAACTCATGGTGGAACTAGTGCAGGCGGAATGGCTGAGGCTGATATTAATTTTGATATAGCAGTGGCTTGTCGAGATGAATTAAGAAAATATTCAGGCGTTACTGTATATATGACAAGAAATAGTGCAAGTTGTCCACATCCAGGGACATCTTCAGGGGATGATAACTATCAAAGAGTTGTATATGCTAAGAGCGTAGGTGCCACAGCATACATTGCATTACACTGTAATATGTCATCTAATGCAGGAGCAAACGGCGCAGAAGTATATGCTCCAAACTATGGATTAAATAGTACAATCGGTCAAATCGGTCATGCATTATCCCAAGCAGCTGTAAATGAATTAGCAAAACTTGGACTTCACAATGGCGGAGTTAGAACAAGAAATTCAGAAAACGGCACAAAATATGCAGATGGATCTATAGCAGATTACTATGGAGTTATAAAAAATAGTAAATTAAATGGTTTCCCAGGAATTATCATTGAACATGGTTATCAATCAAATGCATATGATATGGGTAATTTCTTAGGACCAAAATCAGGTAGAACTAGATTAGGTATAGCTGATGCAACAGCAATTGCTAAATATTATGGCTTAACTAAAGGTTTATCGTATGAAGGCGTTAACATGAAGCCAGTCTTTGATAAAGAGTATTATGCTAATAAGTATCCAGATCTTAAAAAAGCATTTGGAAACGATGAAATGGCATTATATAGACACTTTATCGATAATGGTATGAATGAAAGACGTCAGGCAAGTGCAAACTTTGATGTTAAATCATATTATAATGAGTATTCAGATCTAAGAGGCGAATTTGGTAAAGACTGGAGTAAATATTATAAGCATTTTGCTGAATTTGGTAGCAAAGAAGGAAGACATGGAACAGGATGTACTAGTCTTAAAGGATTTGTTACTAAATATAAAGGTAAAGATTATTCAAAAGTATATGATGGTTCATACTATGTTGAACATAATGCAGATTTAAAAGGTGCATTTGGAACAGATGAATTTAAATTAATAGAGCATTTTGTTAATAACGGAATGAGAGAAGGCAGACGTGCAAACGAAAACTTTGATGTTAAATCATACAAAAATGCAAACTCTGATTTAAGAGATTCCTTTGGAAATGATTTTGTTAAATACTTTGATCATTACATGACAATGGGATATAAAGAAAATAGAGTAGCTGTTAATTGTAATGAAGTAGTAAGAATTACATCATTTGATGGTAAAGACTATTCTAAGGTATATAATTACAATTACTATATGGACAAATATCCTGATTTAAAAAATTATTTCAAAGATGATGATTATAAAGCACTTGAACATTTTGTGAAATTTGGTATTAATGAAAAACGTCAAGCAATAGCAAACTTTGATATTAAATCATATATTAATGCAAATTCTGATTTAAGAGCAGCATATAGAAATGATTTTAAGGCATATGTAAATCATTATATATCAATGGGATTCAGAGAAAATAGAACAACAACAAATTGCGATAAAATTTATAATCCAGTAACAACATATAAAGGTGTAGATTACTCAAAAGTATATAATTACGAAGATTATATAGCATTTTATGAAGATATTCGTAAGGCTTTTGATTGTGATGATTATGGCGCACTTGAACATTTTGTAAGATTTGGCATGAACGAAAAACGTAAAGCAAGTTCAACATTTGATGTTGTATCATACAAAAATGCGAATTCAGATTTAAGAGCAGCATTTAAAAATGATATGAAAAAATACTATGAACATTATATGTTAATGGGATATAGAGAAAATAGAACAACTACAAATTGTAGTGAAGTTAAGAATCCTGTCACAACATATAAAGGTGTAGATTACTCAGATGTATATGATTACAATTATTATGTAAATAATAATTGTGACATTAAGAATGCTTTTGGCGGTGACGATGCTTTAACACTTGAGCATTTTGTAAAATGTGGTATGAGAGAAGGTCGTCAGGCAAGTGCAACATTTAATGTAAAAGCTTATGCTAATAATTATAGCGATTTAAGAGCAGCCTTTGGAAATGATTTAACAAGATATTATATGCATTACATAAACAATGGAAAATACGAGAATAGAAAAGGAGTATAAATACTTTGAAGAATTTTAAAAGAAAATTATTTAGTATTTTACTAGTCTTTACTTGTTTAATTTCGACAGTGTTTATGAGCGGCTCAGTGGAATCAGTAAAAGCTAATTTATCTGATCACTTGTATCCAATAATGGGCAGCCCAAGTGTAACAGTTAATCAAATGATTAATTACTATGAGAAACACGCAAAGTATCCAAGTGATTATCAGAATTCTGATGCACCAACTATTTATCATTTTTGTAAAATCTATATGGAAGAATGTGAAGCTGAAGGTGTAAAAACAGAAGTTGCATTCGCACAGGCGATGAATGAAACAGGCTTTTTGAAGTATGGTGGTGATGTTCATCGTAGTCAATATAATTTTGCAGGAATAGGTGCAGTTGGTGGCGGAGCTCAAGGAAATAGTTTTAGAAGTGTAAGAGAAGGTGTAAGAGCTCAGGTTCAACATCTTAAGGCTTATGCATCAATTCAAAAGTTAAGAAATCCAGTAGTTGATCCAAGATATAAATATGTATATTCAGATACAAGTCCTAAAGCACCTTATGTTCAATGGTTAGGAATTCAAGAAAACCCTAATCGTCAAGGATGGGCAGCAGCTAAGAATTATGGATATACATTAGTTGATCGCTATATAGCAGAATTGTTAGGAGTATCAACATTTAGTACTTGGTATGCAGGTGTTAACTATGCTCCAGTATACGATCCAGGTTATTATAAAATTCATAATCCAGATGCAGCAAGAGCATATGGTAGTAATTCAGATTCACTAATTAGACATTTTATTAATAATGGAATGAGCGAAGGAAGAATTGCAAACCCTAATTTTGATGTTAAATCTTATATGAATAGATATAAAGATTTAAGAAATGAATTTGGTAATGACTTAAAGAGATATTACATGCATTACATTATGAATGGACAAAAAGAAGGTAGAAATGCACTAAATTGCCCAACTAGACAAGGTGGTGGAGTAACAAAGTATGCTGGAAAAGATTACTCACTAGTATATAATTATGAATACTACATTCAAAATAATCCAGACGTAAAGAATGCTTTCAAAGATGATGACATTGCAATATTAAGACATTTTATTAATAATGGAATGAAAGAAGGCAGAAAGTCTAGTCCTAATTTTGATTGGCTTTCATATAGAAATGCATACGCTGATTTAAGAGTAAACTTTAAAAATGATAAGCAAAGATATTATTTGCATTATATTAGCAATGGTAAAAAAGAAGGTAGAAAAGCAACAGGTGTAACTACTTTACTTAATCCTATAACAAAGTATGCTGGAAAAGATTATTCAGCTGTATATAATTACAATTATTATATTGAGCATAATAAGGATGTTGCGGCAGCTTTTCCAAATGATGATGTTGCTACACTTAAACATTTCGTTGAATTTGGAATGAAAGAAGGAAGACAAGCAGCAGAGAATTTTAATTTCCAATCATACAAATATGAGTATAAAGATTTGAGAGAAGCTTTTGGACATGACAAAGAGCGTTACTATTTACATTATATTTCAAATGGACAAAGAGAAGGTAGACAAGCAACAGGAGTGACATCAATCCGAGATGGCGTTACTTCTTTAAATGGAGTAGACTATTCATTGATTTATAATTACATTCATTATATTGAAAATAATAGTGATGTTGCTGCATCGTATCCAAATGATGATGAAGCAGTTCTCAAACATTTTGTGGAGTATGGAATGCGTGAAGGTAGAAATTCTATTGAAGGATTTAATGTTCAAGCTTATAAAGAGAATAATGTAGACTTAAAAGTCGCATTTGGTGATGATCTCGCAAAATACTATGAACATTATATGAGAATAGGTCATACTGAGAATCGTATCCATAATTAAAAGTAAATAAAGATAGTTTTAGAAAAGATTCTAGATAATACCGATCTTAAAAATCAGATTATATTTGGTGAGTAGAGGTCGGTATTTTTTTCTAATAATAAAAAGTATTAAAGGAGTATAATAAAAATAAAATATAGAAGCATAAAAAAATAATGAAAAACAGTGAAAATGGCGATAATAAACGTTGTAGAAAACTATTTATAAAGGAGAGATGAAATGAAAGAATTGATGAAAGTGTTTTATGAAAGGAGTAAGATTTTTCTATTTGCGTTTATAGCAACAGCTCTTGGAGTTATAACTTTTCAAACAGAAAAAGTTATGGCATCAGAAAACGAAAGCGGCTATAAGCAGCCTGTTTTTGAAAAAGTAGATAATTTAAAAGATTATCTACAACAAGAAGAAAATAATGACGGCTATAGAAATTTTGAAACTCAATATTATGCAGATCCATATTGGTCAAGATATGGTGCACGAACACATTATAATAAATTAAATTCAGCAGAAAAAAGATTGTATGATGGTTTATACGGAAAATGTGAAGAAGTATTAAACAGTACAAAAAATTGTGATATAACAGGTAATTCGTATACAGTTGGGTTAGTAACTTACGATGGAACAAGCATTAGTGAAAATCGAGCAAAAGATATAGCTGTTATTTTTACGATAGATAATCCGCAATTTTTCTTTTTGAATAATGTATTTACATATGGTAATTATAACGGTAATACAAAAGTTATAACACCAAATGTATATAGTGATTTTGCAAATGGACAAAATAGAAACAATGCAAAACAGGCATTTAAAGCACAGTTAGATAATTGGTATTCAATCGCAAATAGTTATCCAACTAAACTGCAAAAATTAAGAAAACTAGAAGTACTAATTGATGAAAGTGTTACATACGTAAATACACAAAAAGACCAAAGTGCATATAGTGCAGTAGTAGAAAAAAGATCTGTTTGTTCAGGATATTCAAAAGCATATGAGATGTTAAGTAATGCCATGGGAATAGAAGCTGCTTGTTTGACTAGTGAAACACATCAGTGGGTTACCATTAATTTAAGAGAAGTATGGTATGATGTAGATGTAACGTGGGAAGATGATGATGTAAACGATGGAGTATCGAATTCTATTAAATATTTTTTAAGACCTCCTTTTGGTGATAGGGAACATATAGTACAAAGTTTATGGAATGGATTAGAACCAAGAAGAACAGCACCTACTCCATTATGGATGAGGATTTTTAACAGTATGTTTTACTATAATCGTTATAGTGATGTTGCAAGCGTTATAGGAAATAATGAAGCTAAATTATTTGATCATTTTATGCAGTTTGGGATGAATGAGCAAAGAATAGGCGAATCATCATTTAATTGTAAGATATATATGCAAAATTACCCAGATTTAAGAAATGCTTTTGGAAATAATTATCCTTTATACTATGAACATTTTTTATTTTACGGAGTAATGGAAGGACGAAATGCAATTTCGTTATTACCAAGAAATAAAATAACAAGCTATGGAGGTACTAATTATTCGGCAGTATATGATCCAGATTATTATGCTAATAATAATCCAGACTTGAAAAAAGCATTTGGAAATAATGATGAATTACTTATAAAACATTTCGTTGAATTTGGAATGAGAGAAGGAAGATATTCAAAACAGAGTTTTAACGTATATTCATACAAGAATGAATATCCAGATTTAAGACGTGCTTTTGGAAGTAATTTAGAAAAATATTATAGACATTATATTGAAAATGGTGAAAGAGAAAATCGTCACACATCAGGTATGGAAAATAAAATAGTGGGAGCTATGACTGTTTTAGATGGCAGAAATTATGCTGTATTATATGATGCCAATGAATATGTAAATAAGTACGGTGATTTAAAGAAAGCATTTGGATACGATGAAGAAGCACTTCTTAGACATTTTGTGGATTATGGAATGAAAGAAGGTCGTCAAGCAAAGACAAGCTTTAATTTAGAAATATATAAATCAAATTATGCAGATTTAAGAAAAGCATTTGGAAATAATAATAAAGAGTATTATATTCATTATATTAATTATGGAGTGAATGAAAAGAGAAATGCACAAAGTAAAATATAATAGAATTATAAACAATATTAAATGAGAATTAAGAAAAAATATTAAAAATAAAATCTCTATCTATTCTATAAAAGTTTAGATAGAGATTTTTTAATTATATAAATAGCTTATAAAGACATACTTAAGAATACATTAAAAATAATAATCGATATAAGCTTAATTTATTACAAAACGATATAAAATATAAATAAAAAAACTCAAATATGAGTTAATTATTTTTGTAGTATTACTAATTTTTAAATTCTATAAAGGAGGAGAAAATGATTAATAAAAATTTTAAAAAGAAACTTTTTGGTGTTGTTATGACAACAACCCTAGTGTTGACAAATGTGATTCCGACGGCAACAGTTAAAGCGGAAGCAGGTGGTACATATCCTACGTATTACCAAGGTGTAGATTATTCACCAGTATATGAGTATGATACATATGTTAAAGAGAATGTTGATGTTGCGATGTTTTGCAAGGGAGATAAGCAAAAAGCATTAAAACATTTTGTTGAATTTGGAATTAAAGAAGATAGAATAACAAGTTCGAAATTTGATTGGAAGAGTTATAAGAATAGATATGCTGATTTAAGAAGTGCATTTGGTAATGATAGATATAGTTATTATAAGCATTATCTTGATTACGGAATTAATGAAGAAAGAGTTGCTACAAAACAAGATTCATATGAAGTTATGAATCCTATAACCAAATATAATGGAAGGGATTATTCTAAAGTTTATGATTATGCTAAATATAAAGAGTATCCTGATTTGGCAAAAGCATTCGGAGACGATGATATAGCATTATTAAAACATTTTGTTGAGTTCGGTATGAAAGAGGGCCGTAATGCAAAGGATGGTTTTGATATTGTATCTTATAAAAATGCAAATCCAGATTTGAGAAGAGCGTTTGGTAATGATACAGAGAGCTATTATCTACACTATATTTATAATGGATTTAACGAAAATCGTAAAACATCAGAGCAAACAGATGAAATAATAGATCCAATAACAACATATAATGGTGTTGATTATTCGTTAGTATATGATGCAAATGCATATTATAATAAATATAAAGATTTACAAGATGCAATTGGTCTTGATGAAGTAGGATTACTAAAACATTTTGTTGAGTTTGGAATGAAAGAAGGCCGTGAGGCTAGTTCTAATTTTAAAGTTCAACAGTATAAAAACAATTACGAAGATTTAAGAGGTGCATTTGGTAATGACTTAAAGAAATATTATATGCATTATATTATATTTGGTCATGCAGAAGGAAGAAAAGCTGATGGACCTTTACCAGACCCAGAACCAGAACAACCATCAGGACAACCAGGAACAAGTGGCGAATAAAACCCCGGCTGATTAACAGGCGGAGTAAGTGTCAAAAGCTAGTAAGATTCATAGTAATTAAGAACCTATAATTTGTCATAAAGATAATATAAGTTTTATATAAAAAAATAATAAGATACCGACCAAAAATCATTAGATTAATCGAAAAGAATTGATGATTTGAGGTCGGTATTTTTTGGTTGAATATCAATTATGAAGACTCGTAATTTTTTGAAAAAATATTAAAGATAATGTTATGTAAAAAAAATAAAATTCTTATAAAGCAATATTAAAATTCTATAAAGAATATTTGAAATAAAAGTAAAAAAATAAGATGTACCGATATAATTTTTAGATTAACAAGGAGACTTATGATAATAAAAAAATAAAAGGAGGGGATAAAAAATGCATCGTGATAAAGATATAGGTCTTAAGATTCTAAAAATTATATGTTCAGCTGGAATTATTGCTGCAACGTTTAATGTTGGTAATTTGAAAAATGTACGAGCAGAAGAAATTAAAGAAAATTCTAATCAGCAAGATGTAGAGAATGGCTCGAATTTAGAAAAAGAAGAGCAATTAGAAAAATCGAATGAAGAGTCAAAATTATATACAAATGAGCAAAGTGATGAGCTACAATCGTTTGAAGAAGAAAAAGATGTTCCTAGGGTGGAACCAATTTCACCAGTTTATGAGGGTGTAGATTATAGTGCAGTTTATGATTATCACTACTATATAGAGAACAATCCAGATGTTAGAGAGGAGTATCCTTATAATCCAAGCGCCGTATTCGAACACTTCATAAGATTTGGTATGTCAGAAGGAAGATTATCAAGTCCTAATTTTGATGTTAAATCTTATAAAAATGCAAACCCAGATTTAAGAGCAGCCTTTGGAAATAATTTGGTTAAATATTATAAACATTATGTTCAATATGGTCAGTATGAAAATAGAGTAGCAACCGGCTGTGAAACACTTCAGAAAACCATATCTTCCTATAATGGCAAAGATTATTCTGCAGTATATGACTATGATTATTATAAATTGCATAATAAGGATTTAGAGAAAGCTTTTGGCGATAATGATGCGTTATATATAAAACATTTTGCCGAATTTGGAATGAATGAACAAAGACAGGCAAAAGAATCATTTGATCCAAAGTCTTATAGATATGCATATCCGGATTTAAGAGCTCATTTTAGAAGAAATTATAAAATGTATTATGAACATTACATTAATCATGGTCTAAGAGAAAATAGAAAAGATACAACAGGAGTTACAGAGTTAAGAAATCCGTTGACAAGAGTAAACAATGAAGATTATTCTAAGGTTTATGATTATCACTACTATATAGAGAACAATCCAGATATAAAGGCATTTTATGGAGATGATGATGCAGGCGCTTTAGAACATTTTTATAAATTTGGTATGCGAGAGCAGAGAAAAGCAAATGATACCTTTGATGTACGTTCATATAGGTATGAATATATGGATTTACGTGGTGCATTTTTCTCAGATTATGCTCAATATTACAGACATTATATTAAACATGGCGCAGCAGAAGGAAGACATACAAGTGGTGTTACTAGTTTACAAGGTATTATTACTAAAATCAATGGTATAGATTATTCAAAGGTATATAATTTTCATGAGTATATAAACAGATATCCTGATTTAAAGAGATTATATGCAGATGATGATGCAGGTGCAATTAAACATTTTGCTGAGTTTGGTATGAGAGAACAAAGAAAAGGAAATGATACTTTTGATGTTCGCTCATATAGATATGAGTATAGAGATTTGCGTTTGATATTTAGAAATAATTATCCTGAATATTATAAACATTATATTAATCATGGTGCAGCAGAGGGAAGACATACGAGTGGTGTTACCACGCTTCAAAATCCTGTAACAGTTTACGGTGGAATAGAATTAGCCCCAATTTATGATTATTATTTCTATTCTTCACATTATCCAGATTTAGTAAGAGCATATGGAGATGATGATGTTTCGCTCCTTGAGCATTTTGGCGGAATCGGAATAATTGAAGGTAGACAAGCTAAGGCTCAATTTGATCAGAATTTGTATAATGACGTAAAAGAAAGATTACATCCAACTCCCCCACCTATAGTTGGAACAGATGCGATGATTAATATTGCTCAAAGATATAGTAGCCCATCACCATACCTTATCCTTGTAGATAGATCAAGACACAAAGTTGGAATATTTAGTGGATCCCAGGGTAGATGGGGAGAAGTAGACTATTTCTTATGTGGAGATGGAAAAGCTTCGACTCCTACAGTAGAAGGATTATTCCACATCGTAAATAAAAAACCTTATTTTGATTCTGGTTCAGCAAGATGCTGGTATGCAACAAGAATTTATAAAGGATATTTATTCCATTCAGTATTATATACACAGACTTCATCACCAACACATATTAAAGATGGGAGATTAGGCGTTGGTGTATCTCATGGATGTGTTAGATTAGATATTAATAAAGCAAAATGGATATATGATAATATTCCAATTGGTACAACTGTAGTAATTTATAGTTGATTTTAATATATATTTAGTGCTAATGAGAAGTTAATAATTTATTATAATTAAACGTAATTTACCGACTTCTAGAGGTTAGATAAAAAGTGTATTTATTTCACTAGAGTATAATCTAGTAAAAAAGATACTATTTTAAATCTAACAGATAGAGGTCGGTATTTTTTTTGAGTTTTTATATTTTATTTTTTTAGTCTAAGACGTTTTGGCTTATAAAATGTGAAATAAATGATTGGCAATTGTGTATCAATTTGTTTGAATCAATATATAAATGTGATATAATATAAGTTATTGTGTAAATGAAAGGGTATCGAAATTTTTTCGGGTAGGTGTTAGATAAAAGTGGTGAAAAATAATAATAAAAATTTTAAAAAAAGTATAAATAATATATTAGATGTAATGATAAGATTTCGATATGTTATAGCATTAATAATATTTATAGCATGCGTTATTTTAGGATTACATGGTTCATCAATGGGAGAGTATGATGAGGTTTTTCCAACTCATATTAATGAAATGGAAGCTAGACAGTATAAAATTATTGGAAAATCAAGAGACATACGAAGTGATGAATATGCGGTACATATACCAACGTATTTTTCACAAAAATATAATAATTATAGAAAATACAGCAAACAAATGTCTATAGATCAAACTAATATGGTATTAGACTATTATGCCCCAATAAAGGATATTACATTATTAGCCAAACCATTTAACATAGGTTATGTGATTTTTGGTAATGCAAGGGGACTTAGTTTTTATTGGTGCGGTTTAGTGTTAGCACTTTTTATCTCGTCATTTGAGATGTTTTATATATTAACTAAAAAAAATAATATTTTATCCATTGTAGGAATGTGTATGATTGGTTTTTCACCCGCATTACAATGGTGGATGATACCACATATGCCAATAGTATTTGTTTATGCGATGATGTTATTTGATTTAGGTTATTATTTGATTGTAAATACAAATAAATTTTTAAAATGGATGTTTACTATTTTGGCTGGATTTATGGCAGCAGGCTTTGTATTATCTATTTTTCCATCATGTCAAATTGTTGCAGGTGCTGTAAGCTTTGTTTTACTTGTGACAGTATTGCTTCGTGATAGAGAAAAATGGGGAATAACAAGTGATCTAGAAAAAAATATAGTAAAAAAGAATATATATGACGTCTTAGTTAGAGTAATTGTAGCAGGAATTATTGCAGTTGGAATAGTTGGTTATGTTGTTTTAACATCTAGAGCAGATTTTAAATTATTAATGAATACTGTATATCCCGGAAAAAGAATTTCTGTTGGTGGAGATTCTACTTTGAAGGATATTTTTACAGGACTTTCATCACTTACATTAGCGTTTAGAGATTCTAATGTATTTAATAATTCGGAAGTTTCTACATTTATTCATTTTACACCTTTATTTTTAATGTTATTTCCAAGCATCGCGAGAATACTCCGTAAAGAAGATTCTGCTAAAGCAAAAGATGAGTTATTAATAGGAAAAGCTTTATTAGTATGTGTATTAGTAGAAATAGTTTTTATGTGTATTGGCTTTACACCAAGACTTGCAAAATACACATTATTTAGTTATATAAACAGAATGCAAATGGGATATGGATTTACAGGTGTTATTTTCAACATTTGGAGTATCAATATTATTTGGAAATATAAAGATGAGTATAAAAAATCGCAATTAATATTAACATCTATATTATACGGATTAGCGTATGTAATGATGATAACAGATGAAATGCGTTTATACTTACCACAGAAAATTTTAATTTTAGAGATTGCAATTTTAGTTGTGATTGCATTAATGGCACTTTTAAGATATAAGAAATTATTTGCTATTAGTATGTGCATTGTAATGTTTTTATCAGGTGCATTTGTTAATCCAGTATGTACGGGAATATCTCCAATTACGAATCATCCAATCAGTAGAGAAATTGAAAAAATAGTAAAAAAAGATTCAAATTCATATTGGATGGTTATGGATCCAGATGAAAAATTGATTTCAAATTTTGCAATGGCAAATGGAGCAAAATGCTTGAGTGCAACTAGCTTTTATCCGGATTTTAAAAAATGGAATAAATTAGATCCTAAAGGCAAAGAAAATTTCGTATATAATAGATATTTGAATTATATAGTTTCTATGACTAATGAAAAAACAAATATAAAATTATTTTCAAATGATAGTGTAGCCTTAACAATAAATCCTAAAGATTTAAAGAAAATAGGTGTCAAATATGTTTTGGCTAAACAAAAAAATGAAAAAATCTTAAAGCAAGAAAAAATTGAATATAAAATACTTTGTCAACAGGATGGGTATAGTATATATGAGATAAATTAGGAGTATTTAAATGAGAGTTTTAGGAAAAATAGAGTAAATATTGCAAATGAATTTAAGAATAGACTTGAATGTTGGATTAAAACTGCAATAGAGAAAAGGTGGATGCGTTTGTTACGCATTCATTTTTTTTGGAAATTTATATAAGATATGTTATAATGATAAATGTTGTGTTTTGATATATTAGAACATAACAATGAAGTGAAAAATTGCAAAAGGAGAGTAGCAAAATATTATTAGCAAAAGATTTTGTTAAATAGTTAAGTAGGAGAAGACATGAATTATAAAGCATTTGAGTTTAAATTAAAGAAAGCAAAATTTTTATATACTAAATACGGTATAAGCGGGATAGCAAATAAAATAAAAGATAAGAAAAAATCATATGAAACATACAATGAATGGTTTTTAGATAAAGCAGTATCTAATAAAGAATTAGATAGTCAAAGTAAAAAAGTTTTAAAAATGTTAAATAAACCATCAATAGAAGTTATTATTTTGCAAGGAAATGATGAGGCATGTAATAATGCTATAGTTTCATTAGAAAATCAGATTTATACAGAATGGAAGAGTGTTATTTTAGAAAAAGAGCAATGCTCAGAGGATTATGGAATTAAATATGAATATCATAATTCTTTTGAAAAAATGATACTAGATAAAGATAAGAGCATAGCAGAACAAATTCAAAATGTTGCAAGAGCTACGGTGGCAGACATAATATTATTTACTCGACTTGATCAGAAGTTCGCACCAAATTATCTATATGAATTGGCAAATAGTTACATAGATAAAAAATTTGATGTTTTTTATACAGATTCAGATTATATATTAGATGGAGTGCATTGTACACCAGATTTCAAGCCGGATTATAGTGTTGATATGTTAAGAAGTTGTAATTACATTGGAAATGTTTTTGCAATCAGTAAATCAACATTTATGAATATTGAGTTTATAAAAAATTTAGATTTAGAAAAGGTTGAATCAAATATTTATAGCATTCTTTTACAATGTTGTGAAAATGCTAATGAAATAGTACATTTACCTAAAGTGTTAGTGCATAGTGTAAAGCAAAATGTAGATATTAGTGTTATTTTAAAAGAAGAAAAAAAGGTTCTAGAGAAGCACTTAGAAACAATAAATCAAAAAGCTGATATAGTAGTAAATGAAAAATACAGTGTATTAGATTTGAAATACCAATTAAAAGAGCATCCATTAGTCTCTATTTTGATTCCTAATAAGGATCAAGTTGAAACATTAGCAAGATGTATAGAATCTATTGAAAAATCTACATACGACAATTATGAAGTTATTATAATAGAAAATAATAGTACAGATGAGAAAACCTTTGAGTATTACGAAGAACTTAAGAAAAAAGGTATAAAGGTCGTAGTATGGCAGAGTATATTTAATTATTCTGCAATTAATAATTTCGGAGCATCATATGCCAAAGGTGAATATTTAGTATTATTAAACAATGATATTGAAATTACATCCCCTGATTGGATGGAAAGAATGCTAGGCAATTGTATGAGATCTGGCGTTGGAATAGTTGGTGCTCATTTGTATTATCCTGATAAGACTGTTCAGCATGCTGGAATTGTAGTAGGTTTAGGCGGAGTTGCTCAGAATTTATATCCTGGATTAGATGGAAAAGTTGGTGGATATAATAATAGAGTATTTACACAACAAAACTATAGTGCAATTACAGCGGCTATGTTTATGGTATCGCGCAAGATATTTGATTCTGTAGGTGGCCTAGAAGAAAAGTTACAAGTTGCATTTAATGATGTTGATTTTTGTTTAAAAGTAGCCAAGGCGGGATATTGGAACGTATATGATCCAAATGTAACTGCATTACATTATGAGTCTAAGAGCCGAGGCAAAGAAGATACACCAGAGAAAAAACTTAGATTTGCTGGTGAAATTGCTTATATGCAAGAGAAATGGAGAAAAATCTTAATAGAGGGAGATCCATTTTATAATATTAATTTATCAATGGCGAGACCAGATTTTGCATTAGACGGAATAGAAAAAGCCTTATAATGTTTGAAAGGAAAAAGAAAATGGACATTGAAAAAAATAATAATTATATGAAAGAAGATATATTTGATAAGATAATGTCTTTGCCTGTGCTGAATATATTTAATCCATTTTATAAAAAAAATAAGGAAATATTATTGTATTTATTTTTTGGTGGCCTTAGTTTTATAGTAAGTGTTGCAACATATGCATTGTTTAACGTTCCTATGAAAATGGATGCATTAATTGCAAATGTTTTATCATGGATAATTACAGTTATGTTTGCTTTTTTGACTAATAGAGTTTGGGTATTTGCGTCACCAACTGATAATATTAAAGATTTTATGAAGCAAATGTTATCTTTTTATTCTGGACGAATTATTACGCTGGTTATTGAAGAAGCAATATTGTTAGTATTTATCAATATGTTAGGCTTTGGAAGTTTATTAGTGAAGATAGTAGCACAAGTAGTGGTTATTCTATTGAATTATGTAATTAGTAAACTATTTATTTTTAAGTAGAGTATGAGATTAAGGGGAAGTAAAATGACAAAAATTAAAATTAAAAAAAAGGATATTTCAAAAATTTTATTTTGGATATGTGTATTATTTTCAATAGTACGTATCTGTGTGAATTTTAAAATGGCATATCTTATACGACCAGATTTTGGAAGTGATGATGGTTTATTATTTAATTATGCTGATTCATTGGCTAAATTTAATTGGTTAGGCGAATATAATAGTCAAACTTTGGTAAAGGGAATGTCATATTCTTTGTTGTTAGCTTTTTGTGTTAAAACATCGATTCCCTATACAGTTGTGTTAAGTGGTCTTGATATTTTAGCAGCATTAACGTTCGTATTAGCTATAAAAGAAAAAATAAAATCAGATTATATATTAAAAATAGTATATATTTTATTACTATTTAATCCGATAAGTTTGGATTATTTAGCAAGACAAAGAATGTATAGAAATGCTTTAATTCCTGATATGACAGTTATTGTTTTTTCTTGTATGATTGGAGTTTTCTTTAGAAGAAATAAAAGTTTTAAAGAACTTTTGGGATGGAATTTGGCTACAGGAGCAGTTTTGTGTTATTTTTATTATTTAAGAGAAGACTCAATATGGGTAATGCCTTTCGTGTTGGTAGTTACAATTTTAAATCTTATAGATACTTTTTTAATTAATGGCAAGAAAGAGCTAGATATAAAAGGTAAAATTAAAAAAACAGTTTTATTCTTATTACCGTTAATAATGTTAGTTTGTTGTACATTTACCATAAAAATTATAAATAAAAAATATTATGGGGTCTTTATGGTGAATGATAGAACTGGCGGATATTTTGCGGACGCAATGTCTGATTTATATAGAATAGATGGTAAAAATGAAAATAAATCTGTTTGGATTTCAAAAGATGCGATAAATACAGCATTAAAAAATAGTAGTACCCTAAGAACTATAAAAAAAGAAGTAAATGAATCCATTAAGACTTGGGGTGGAGGCAAAGAAGTAAAAGGTGATTTAATAACATGGTCTCTTAGACAAGCAGCAGAAAATAAGGGATTATATAAAGATGCCAATACAGCTAATGATTTTTGGAAAAAAGTTCATATTGAATTAAAGGCGGCAAGAAAAGATGGAAAGATTAAAACTAAGGAAGGAATCTTTTTTACGAAACAGGCCACTTGTGTTAAGTATAATGAATTGCCAAAATACATGATGTTATCGGTAGAAAATATGAATAAAATTTCAAGTTATTCAGAATGTAAGATGCAAGGCGAATTACCATTATACCCTAATCCTGCAAAAATAAGATATTATGAAGTTCGTTATGGCGTTTATGCACCACTTGAATTAAATGAAGAAGATACCAAAATGGTTCAATCAAAAAAATTTGCAATTGTATCAAATCGTGTGATAAAAATGTACAAAAAGACATCTAAAATTATTAATCTAGCTGCAGTTCTTTCATATATAGTGATAACTATTTGTGTTCTTTATCAATTGATAAAGAAAAAGTATGATAATTTAGAATGTTGGCTAATGATAACAGGAATCGCATTAAGTGCATATTGTTTGATTTTTGGAGTTTCATTTTTCACATCTTGGTTTACAAAAGATATGGAAGTGTATATTAGACCATTTTATTCATCCGGAGCATATGGATTGATTCAAATTGGTAAATATTTATGTATTCTTTCTGTGGTTGAGTTAGCGGATAAGGCTTTTAAAAATTTAAAAAATAAAAAGAAGTAGGTATAAACATGTTAAAAAAAGATATGAAATTTAAGATGACTCCAAAAAATGGATATCTTTTTGTTATAAAAAATTTATTTGCAATAATGTTTTCTATTATGATAGTTCTTGCAAATAAAATTACAATAACAAGTGATATTTTTTCAAGTAATAAAGAAGCATTTTTTTCAAAATTTGGTGTTTTAGATATATGCCTATTTATTTGTTGCTTTTTATTGACTAATGTTGGGATAACAATTATTGAAAAAATCATTAATTTATCACAAAAGAAAAATGAATATGTAGAAAGAACTAAAAATGTAAAAGTGTTTGTTGCTTTTTTTATGCTTCTCATTATATGTTGGTTACCTTGTGTGTTAACCTTTTATCCAGGTGGAGTTTTTGCTGATACAACATATACGTTATTAATGGCAAAAGGAGAGGCAGTAATAAATAACCATCAACCATTATTATATACATGGATTTGGGAAATAATGTATGGAATAGGTGGCTTGTTTGCATTAAGTGAGTACCATGTGATTTTCTTATGCACAATTGTTCAAGCAATAGCGATGGCTTTAGTTATAAGTTGCTTTTTATACAGTTTATATAAAAAAGGTTTTTCAAAAAAATTTATAATTCTTTCAACGATATATTTTGGCTTATTTAATTTGATACCGTTGTATGTAGTTTCGTTGTGGAAAGATACATTTTTTTCGATTTTCTTTTTTGCTTTTTCAGTTTTATTATTTAATATTTTTTGGAATAGAGCTGAAGAAAGAAAATTTATTAAATGGCAAACAATACTGTTGTATTCTGTTTTAGCATATTTAATATCTTTTTCAAGGAATAATGGTATATATGCATTCTTTTTCTTTACAGTTGTATTACTAGTTTATTTTGCATATCATAAAGAAAAAAGATTATTAAAATATAGCGCTATAATATCATTTATACTTATATGTGTTTTTTCAGTGATAAGAGGACCTATATATGATTCTTTTAAATATAATGTGGATGATAAAGTAGAAAGTTTTGGAATTCCATTACAGCAAGTATGCTATATTATTGAAAACAATGGTGATGTATCTAATGAAGATATGGAAGTAATTAATAATATTATACCGCAAGAAGATATACATAAATTGTATTGCCCTTTAATTGTAGATAAAATCAAGTGGGCGCCATCATTTAACAAGGAATATTTAAATGATCATTATAGATTATTCCTTAGAACATACCTAAATATTGTTAGGAAAAATCCTATTAAAGCTTTAAAAGGCTGGGCATTGGCTAATGAAGGCTTTTGGGATATAAGTAGACAAAATGGTGCAGGCTATATACATAATACTATGTGGTTTACATTGTCATATCCGATAAGAGATGTGGTTAAAGATAAATGTGGTTTTTCATTTCAGAATTTATATTCAGTAGATAAAAAAATAAGTAGTGCTCTGTTTGCTTGGTTTATTTTTTTGTCTGTTGTAATAGGATACAGAAGACGTAGAGGCGGTTCATATTTAGCACTGATGCCAGCAATTGGAATTTGGATAACTATGATTGTGGCAACACCATTAGCGTATAGTTTAAGATATGTGTTCCCACTTGTGTTATTAGTTCCTATGGGAATTGCAGTTATGATTGCACCAAAATATTCTTTGTTAAATACAGAATCGTTTACAGAAATTTAATACTGTTGTATAATAAAGTGATTATTGTATATTCAAAATTAAAAATTGCAAAAATAGCAAGTAACAATAATTATAAGTTTTATAAAATATGATTTTTAAGGTGGTAAAAAAATGGACAAGATAGCAGTTTTAATACCTTGTTATAACGAGGCAAAGACAATTGAAAAAGTTGTTACGGACTTTAGAAGAGAATTACCTGAAGCAGTTATTTATGTATATGATAATAATTCAAGTGATGGAACTGATGAGATTGCAAGAAAAGCGGGGGCAGTAGTAAGATACGAGTATCAGCAAGGAAAAGGTAACGTTATCAGAAGAATGTTTGCCGAAATTGATGCAGAATGTTATGTTATGGTTGATGGTGATGATACATATCCAGCAGATCAGGTTCAACCATTAGTTGATAAAGTTTTAAATAAAAAAGCAGATATGGTAGTCGGAGATAGATTATCTTCAACATATTTTGAAGAAAATAAAAGACCATTCCATAATTTTGGAAATTCAATTGTAAGAGGTAGTATAAATTTATTGTTTAAAAATGATATCAAAGATATCATGACTGGCTATAGAGCGTTTAGCTATAGATTTGTTAAGACTTTTCCGGTTTTATCAAAAGGATTTGAAATTGAAACAGAAATGAGTATACATGCAATTGATAAGAATATGTATGTAGAAAATTCAGTTATAGAATATAGAGATAGACCAGAAGGAAGTGAGTCTAAATTAAATACTTACTCAGATGGATTTAAAGTAATTAAGACAATAATTCGTTTGTTTAAAACTTATAGACCACTTGCGTTCTTTGGCGTTATAGCTCTTATTTTAGCAGTGATTTCAGGTGCTTTCTTTGTACCAATATTTGTACATTATACAAAGACAGGATTAGTACCTAAAATTCCTACTTTAATTATGAGTGGATTTGTTATGATAGCCGCATTACAATCGTTGTTTACAGGTTTGATTTTACAAACAATGTATGCAAAAAATAGACAGGACTTCGAAATGGAACTAAATAGAGTTACAAGAGAAGCTAGGGATGATAAATAATATAAAAAGAAGGATAGTGTAATGAGAGTATCAAAATTAAAATTAATAAGAAGCTTTTTTTATTATATTTTTATAGTTGTATCAATTTTTTTGGCGTCTATAATTTTTCCATTAAGTAATTGGTATAAAAAAAATATAAAAGTAAGTATAGATGCTGCAATTTTTACACTTAGATCACCCTTAAAAGGAAGCGATACTGGTATAACAGAAAAGGTTATTTTGGCAGCTATTCCAGCGGCTATTGGTTCGTTATTGATAATTTTTTTAGTGTTTTTTGTTGAATGGTTTTTTACGAGAAAACGTAATGACTTATTGTTTATTAACGAGGAAGCTAAAGTAGCTAGAAAGAAAAAAATATGTAGAATAGTTTCCTTTTTACTAGCGCTTATTTATTTTATAGTATCATTAGTTTACTGTAATAGTAAAATTGATTATATGTCTTATGCTGTAATGCAGTTTAATCATACTAAGATTTATGAAACTGATTATATTGATCCAAAAGAGGCTATAATAACTAAAGATAAGGGCGTCGAGGTTGCATCTGTAGATGATAACGCTGGAGCAGAAACTGTTGAAAAAGCTAATCCTACTAAGAATCTTATATATATATATGTAGAAAGTTTTGAAACAACATATGCAAGTAAGAAGTATGGTGGATACCAACCTAATAATATGAACTTAATTCCTAACATGGAAAAAGTAGCACAAGAAAATATTTCTTTTTCTACTAATTCTAATTTAAGAGGAATTAGGAATACATGTGGTAATGATTGGACATTTGGTTCTATTTTTTCATCAACATCAGGATTGCCATTTAAGTTTCCAAATATGTATAACAAAACTGGTAAACTGAAAAAATTTGCCTCAGGTGTCACAACTTTAGGACAAGTTCTTGATAAAGAAGGATATTATCAAGAATTTTTATGTGGTTCAGATGCTAATTTTGCTGGTAGAAAACAATATTTCAAAACTCATGGAAATTATAATATTTTTGATCTAAATACTGCTAGAAAGAAAAAATTAGTTCCTAAGGATTATCGCTCTGGTTGGGGCTTTGAAGATGAAAAATTATACGAATACGCTAAAAATGAATTGACTCGTATATCATCTAAAAAACAACCATTTAATTTCACAATGCTTACATGTGATACACATTTTCCAATGGGAAATAGATGTCGATTGTGTGGTGATACTTATTCTAAAAAGTTCAATCATGGTCAAGAAGAATGCAATAAAGGTTTAACTGCTGATGTTGTTGAATGTGCAGATCGTCAATTGTCTTCATTTATTGATTGGTGTAAGACACAGGATTTCTTTGAAAACACTGTAATTGTAATTCAAGGAGATCATCCTAGAATGGATCGATATCTTGTAAAAGGTGCATCTGACGAAGTTAGAACAGTTTATAATTGTTTTATTAATTCTAGTGTTGAACCTGTTTTAGGCAATAAAAATAGAACAATAACTATTATGGATATGTTGCCAACAACGCTTGCATCAATGGGCTTTAAGATTAAAGGAGAACGCCTTGGATTAGGTACTAATGCCTTTTCAAGTAAGAAGACATTAGCTGAAAAAATGGGATACAAAAAGTTTAATAAAGAACTAGAGAAATATTCTCAATACTACATAGATAGGTTTAGTTAAAGATTATTTTTCGATTTTCCCTAGAAAAAAAGTTAAAAGTTTGATATTATATTTAGTTGAAAACTACTTTTACTAAAATATAAACTAAATTTTGAACGTAAAATGAGGAAAGAGAGAAAAGAATGAAAAAGGAAATACTAGATAAGCTTAATAGTACTAATCAGAAGTATTTAAAAAACTACTTAAGCAATATAGATATTAAAGATATTCCTAATAAATTAGATCATCAACTTACAGATATGGATTGGTCTTTACTCGATTTGATCAATGGTCAAGGTCAAAAACGTGGTGAATTTTCTCCATTAGGAGCAATGGAAATATCTGATATCGAAAAAAATAAAAGTCACTACAAAGAATTAGGCTTAGAAGCTATCAGAAAAGGTGAAGTTGGAGCAATTTTACTCGCAGGTGGACAAGGAACAAGACTTGGCTTTAATAAGGCTAAGGGAATGTTTAATATGGGAATCCATAAGGATTTGTACATATTCGAGCAATTAATTAGTAATTTAAAAGAAGTTACAGATGAAGCAAAAGCTTATGTGCCACTTTATATCATGACTAGTGAAAAGAATGATAAAGAAACAAAAGAATTTTTCAAAGAGCACGATTATTTTGGATATGATGAAAATTATGTTCAATTTTTCGTACAGGATATGGTTCCATCAGTAGATTTTGATGGCAATATTTTATTAGACTCAAAAGAATCACTTGCAATGTCACCTAACGGTAATGGTGGCTGGTTCTCATCAATGGTTAGAGCTGGTTTAGATAAAGATTTAAATAGCAGAAAGATTAAGTGGTTAAATGTTTTTGCTGTTGACAATGTTTTACAAAGAATTGCTGATCCAGTTTTCATCGGAGCAACAATCGATTCGGGTAATGAATGTGGTGCCAAGGTAGTAAGAAAAGCTGATCCAGAAGAAAGAGTTGGAGCACTTTGCTTAGAAGATGGTAAACCATCAATCATAGAATACTATGAACTTACTAAAGAAATGGCATATTCAACGGACGAAAAAGGAACACTTTTATACGGATTTGGTGTTATATTGAACTATTTATTCAGAGTAGATAAACTTTGGGAAATCGTAGATAATAAATTCCCAGTTCACGTAGTTAAGAAAAAAGTTCCTTACATGGCTGAAGATGGACATTTAGTTAAACCAGAAGAGCCAAATGCTTACAAATTTGAACTATTAATTTTAGATATGGTCTACATGATGGATAATTGCTTATCATTCGAAGTAGATCGTAAAAAAGAATTTGCTCCAGTCAAAAATGCACAAGGTGTAGATTCAGTTGAAACCGCACGTGAATTATTGATTGAAAATGGAGTAGAATTATAAAAATAATGATAAATAAACCACTAGGTATTGGATAAAAAAGTTTTATCCAGTACCTATTTTTTTTGAGATTCTGATAACATATCAATTTACATTATTCTTCAAGTCAAGTGCAGGGAAGATTCCTCTAATCGTACGTATTATCAGGTTAGTTATCGTATTTACATAGTCTTAATAAATCATTGTAAATTTAATAAAAAAATTATAATAAAATAGATTTGGATGAAAAATTTTAGAAAAGTTTATAAACTTTTTATTACTTATAAACGAAATAAGAGTGTGAGGGGACAAAAGCAGGGAATTACAGCGTTTGTTTAATAAAAAAAGAATGTACAAGACAAATTTTATAAATCATGAAAAAGATACAAAATGTTAACAAAGTTAATAATTTGTATTATAAGTTGTAAAAATTATAAAAAAAAGATATTGACAGAAAAAATAAAATGAATATAATAAGTTATATATCAATAGTAAAAATTAAATAAAATATACAGACATAAAGATTAGAACTTATTTATTGACTTAATTAATTTTAATTAATACTTAATTTCTACTTAATGTTTGACTACCAAGGTAAACTAATAGTGAACTGACATAAAATTTTCATTAAAAATTGAGAATACATTATAAAAAAAGATAAATTTACCTATAATGTTTTTTTAGATTTAGTTCGAAAAAGAAAGTGTAAGCAGTAAGAGAGAACAGAGGCTTACATTTAAGAATTATTTTAGAAGGCAACAGCTTAAAGAAGTAATTGTATGTAGGACTTGAAAATTGAATGATGCAGAGGCATTATCCCTAACATTAATTTATCTTGACCGTGGTTGTATAAAAAGAGCGTCTAAACATAAGGATAATCGCTAAATTATCTTTATATTTAGACGTTTTTATTTTGGAGAAGGGGAAATAACATGAAATCCAAAAGCAAAAACGGGGAAAAATAATTTATTTTTAAAATAAGGAGGTCACTCAAGATGATTAGAGGTTTAAAGAAAAAATTACTTATTGGTTTATTAAGTGCTACTGTTGTTGGCACTAGTTTAGCACCAAGTGTACCACTTGTTGGTAGTTTCGCTCAAGAGGTTAAGGCGGCTGTAGGAGAGAAAGTAGTTGCTGAAGATGGAACAGTTTATGAAGAGGAAGCTCCTGCTACAGCGGTTGTTGACAAATATGAGTGGGGTACAGATAATGTATATAAATTAGATGGTGAAAATTATACTAAAGCTGACACACCAACGAGTGCTACTGATACAGGAGTTACAATCGAAGAAGAACCAGTAGGTGATGCGTTTAGTGAAGACGCAACTTATTGCACAAAAAATGGCGATAATTATACTAAAGTAGATGTTACCGAAGGAAACTTTAATGAAATGAAAACTACTCCTAATTTATACATAGTTAAAACAGTCCAAGTCAATGCTAAAACTATTTACAAATGGTCAAAAGAAGTAACAGGGAAATTTGTTTCAGAAAATGGAGAAAATTTTGATCCGGCTGCGCTTCCAACTGATAATATCACAAAGGATTCAGTATATCCAACATCAGGAAATCTCTACTCTAAAAAAACTGGTGCATCGGTAGCTACCATAAAACAATCTACAAATGCAACACAAAAGGGATATTCTGTTAAAGAAAAGGACACCAAAGTTGTATTAGAGAAAAATAAAGATGAAACTGTACAAGTAACTGTAACTGCAGGCGCTGGAAAAGTTATTAAAAATGTTATTGCAAAAATTTTAGATTCTAAAGGAAATGAAAAACAGTCACTTACAGCAACTGCTGTC
>NZ_FOGW01000066.1 GCF_900111325.1 Lachnobacterium bovis | reverse complement strand
GAAGGAATAAGTAGTAGAATTCCTGAAAGTGTAACATTTTTTGATATGTACAAGGTAAAAAAACCACAAGACTTTGATTCAAGAAATCGCTGGAGCCAAAATCAGTCCCACAAGACTCTTGCAGTTCCACTAGGACTACGAGCAGAAGATGATATAGTTTCCTTGAACCTACATGAAAAAGCACATGGTCCACATGGATTAGTTGCAGGAACAACAGGTTCAGGAAAATCAGAGATCGTACAATCATATATTTTGTCGCTTGCACTAAATTTTCATCCATATGAAGTTGGTTTCCTTTTAATCGATTATAAAGGTGGTGGAATGGCAAACTTGTTTAAAAATCTGCCACATTTGCTTGGAACAATTACTAACTTAGATAAGGCAGAGAGCATGAGAGCAATGGCTTCGATTCATAGTGAACTTCTTCGTAGACAGCAGATATTTAGTGAGTGTGGAGTTAACCACATCAATGGATACAATAAGCTTTTTAAAGAAGGAAAAGTAAAAGAACCCCTTCCACATTTGTTTATGATAAGTGATGAGTTCGCTGAATTAAAAAGTGAGCAGCCAGATTTTATGGCAGAATTAGTTTCCACAGCCAGAATAGGTCGAAGCCTTGGTATTCATCTTATTTTGGCAACACAAAAGCCATCAGGAGTAGTAGATGATCAGATTTGGTCAAACTCAAGATTTAAACTTTGTCTAAAGGTGGCAGACACAAATGATAGTAAAGAAATGTTGAAAACACCAGATGCTGCAAGTATAACCCAGGCAGGACGAGCATATCTTCAGGTTGGAAATAATGAGATATATGAGCTTTTCCAATCAGCATGGAGTGGAGCAAAGTATGATCCAAATATAGATGCAAACGAAGAAAAATCACAGAAAGAAGACAATAGAGTTTACCTAATAAACGAAAAAGGACAAGGAGAACTTATCAATAAAGATTTAAGTTCAACAGGTTCAGATGATGAAAATAAAACAGTGATAACTCAGCTAGATGCAACAGTTAATTATTTAAGTGA
>NZ_FOGW01000024.1 GCF_900111325.1 Lachnobacterium bovis | reverse complement strand
CGACGGCTATTTTTGAAGCGTTTGCTGTCTTGTTATCATCAGTATCTTTACTAGCTCCAGTTGTTCTAGCAGTCGCACTAGATTGGCTGTTAGAATTAACTTGATATGCAGAAATACTTTCCTTAGATTTTCCCAAATCATACCCCAAGAATCCGGCTGCTACTGCAAATACCACCAATATAGCGGCATATAGAGCAATCGTCTTCTTACTCACTTAAGAATCCTCCTTTCAAATTTTATGGTTTCATAAATAATTTAGTTTTAAAGATTTATTTTATTTGTTTAATTACTCCAGAAACCAATTTTTATTCTATGTCCCCCCCCCCCTAGTTTTGTCAAGGGGTTTGGAAAATGTTTTTGTATTTTTTGATATACAATTTATTAGGGTTTGGTGGATTGTTACAAAAAAAGAGCAGCTATCTTTCGATAACTGCTCTATGTAATGTTCAATATTCAATTAGATCCACAAACTTGAATTTTGTAATTAACTTCCAAGTTAATGTTCCATCTATAGCATGTAAGCCATTGCTCCCACAAATGCCGAAAAGCAAATAAGCGTGATGGGACTTAATCCTTTTTTTATGATTTTTCTCGAACCAAAATATATCAATGCGATAACACCAGTAAGTCCTGCCGTAAGAAAATCAGGCCTGCCACTGAAAACAAAACCGCAGTTTTTTATAATCATAAATATACCTGTTGCCAAGATGATTCCTATAATGCATGGCTGTAACCCAGATAAAACAGCCTTGACTAAGTGGTTTTGAAGAAATTTCTTCATTGCTACCATTATAAGCAAAATGATAAAAAAAGCAGGTAATACAACCGCTGTGGTAGCAATTATCGCACCAAGTAATCCTCCCTTTTCACTTCCGATATATGTGGCCATATTTACCATAATCGGTCCGGGAGTACTTTCGCTGATAGCAATCATGTATGCGAGCATTTCATCATCCATCCAACCATGAGCCATGACAACATCCCTGATCAAAGGTATTGCCGCATAAGCTCCGCCGAAAGAAAAAAGGCCGACCTCAAGAAATCCTATTAACAGATCAATATATATCATTTCTCTTCCAGCCTCTTTTCCATATTATTTTTTATAACGAAAACAATGATACCGATAAATGCAGCTGCAAGCATAAGTATCATGGAGGATATATTAACGGCAAATACTTTTATAAGGAACATCGTAAGCACAGAACATATAACTATGCTTATCTGCATAGGTTTTTGCTTCATTTTCTTCAGCATTTTTATCGCAGCATCCACAATAAGAATCCCAACAGCGATTTTTATTCCGCGAAATGCATTTGAGACCCAAGTTATTTCAAGAAAACCATTCAGAAATCTTGAGACAGCATATATAATAGCAAAAGACGGGAGTATCATCCCAAGCGTAGCTATAATCGCTCCGGGAAGTTTCCCCCTTTTATATCCGACATAAGTTGCACAGTTGATTGCTATGGGACCGGGCGTGGATTCTGCTATCACAGTAATGTTCATCATTTCATCATTAGTTATCCATTTTTTATTTTCCACGCAGATATTTTCGATAAGTGGGATCATTGCATACCCACCGCCGAATGTAAATACTCCAATCTTTGCAAATGTTAAAAACAGATCAATGAGCACAATGGCCTCCACAGTGATGATCTTCATCATGATGATCACTACAATTATGGCCTTCACCATGATGATTACTACAATTATGTCCTTCACCATGATGATTACACTTTACATCAGGGTTATAATCAAGTCTTTCTTCAATCAATGCTTTTACTGCTTCATCTGCATTACCGGATACACCTCCGTAGAGTTTGATGCCTGCTTCACTAAGCGCGACCTGTGCTCCTCCTCCAATACCTCCGCAAATTAGGGTGTCTACTTTTCCACCAAAAAGAAAACCTGCCAGAGCGCCATGTCCCTGGCCATTTGTATCCACAATTTCTTCATGCACGATTTTTCCATCTTTTATATCATATACCTTAAACTGCTCTGTATGTCCAAAATGCTGAAAAATCTCACCATTTTCATAAGTTACTGCAACTCTCATCTCATTGTCTCCTTTTTTTCTTTTAGTATTGATGCTTTCGCCTTTTGAAATGTCAAAGCTTACATTACCACCTGAAATGATAAGACTCCTCCCATCCACAAGCACTTTCGCTATTTTCTTTCGAGCATTATCATACATTGCTGTCACCGTAGTTCTGGCAACACCCATTTTAGTCGCACACTGCTCCTGAGTCATTCCTTCCGCATCCAGCAAGCGTATAGTTTCAAATTCATCAAACGTCAGCCGTAACGCTTCCTCATCAACGTTATCCGTAGGTGCAAAACCAAACTTTCTAGGAAAACCTGATATTCTTCTACATTTCGTGTTCTTAGGCATAATTCATCCTTTCTGACATATGTCAATATAAAGCATACTCTTCATTCTGACATATGTCAATATATAATCATAAACGACTATCACTTTCCTACAAGTTTTAAGAATTTCTTATCGTTCATTTGCTCGTTTGTAACATACTCCCCATCATGGAATAACGCATAATTCGTGATCGGTGTCGGTGCATTCTGTGCTTCTTCTTTGCTTTCAAGATGTATTGCCTTGAATGCAATACCATTTTCTTTTGCCGTCTGCTCCAAAACCGGGACATATTTTGCATTGAACGGGCACTGATTCGTATAGTACAGAACATATCCTTGCTCTTCTATATGCGGATGTTTTGCACATTCCTTAAACACTGGAGCTTTTGCATTTTTATCGAACGGCATATACCAAAGCTGAATACCATTATCAGCTTCATCGCTCACGACAAATCCTTTGTACTTCAGAAACTTCGGATCAGCCAGAAACGGTTTCTTCTTTGAAGCACAAAGAATACAAAGCCCTTTTTTCCCTTTTTCCTTGCTATCCTCGATGCACGCAGTAAGTAGATCAGTAGAATATCCATGTCCCTTGAAAGCCCCGGACACCCAGAGACAGTCAATGTACATATATCCATCTGCCTCTATCGGAATCCATGCGTTTTCCGTCGGGATATATTCGATAAAGCACTTTCCGCGCTCTACGCTCTTTAGGAAAACAAGTCCTTCATCAAACCTCTCCGAAAGCCATGCCTTCTTAGAAGAAACTTGAACATCCTTATTATTTGATATCGCGCAGCAAATATGCTCCTCTTCGATGTTGTCTTTTGTTACATTAACATATTCCATGGCCGCTCCTTTCAATAATACAGATACACCTCATCAATTATACTGAACTTTAATCGCTCTACAAATTTGAATTTATCTTCTAACACCATTTTCATCAAAAGTTTTCTTAAGAACTCTTTCCACAAACACAATTGAACCCAACATAGCCACAAGCTGTATTCCTTCAACAATAAGTGTCATATATGCAATTGCTTTTTCACTCGAATGTGAAAAAGGTATCTGAATAATAATTGTCGGAATTAATAACAGCAATCCGAGTTTAAGCCACAACTTACCGCAATAATCCTGTGCAAACTTCCATGTATCCTTATTTTTACTGGACATAGTTGTTCTGTATCCTATAATCCCATTAATTTCTTTCGGTGGATATTTGTACATAAAGAATCCACCTATCAGCATAATAGTCGGCATTAATAAGTTACAGATAAACATCATAATATAAAACCACATTTTTATTCTTCTTTACCCCCATAAATTTGAATTTGTGCGATTAACTTCCGATATAAGTGTCTATCGGTCTTTTATAAGTGTCTATCGGTCTTTGAATGTATTAAACCAAGCTTATCCTTCACCTTATTATAATCTTTTAGAATAAAGGACTTCTTCTGTATCAAACGCCAGCTTTGAAATCCCCGTCATCGCAAATCCTTTTCTTTCATAGAAAGCCCTAGCAGGGAGATTATCCCGAAATACCCATAGTACCACTTCTGAATATCCAGAATTCTTGATATCCATCAAAACTCTATCCATCATCTGACTACCATAGCCCTTGTGCCAATTGTCAGATAAACTGTGAATACAAATAAGTTCTGCTTTCCCGACAAGTTCGGAGTCTCTTGCTACATCCCAATATGCAATGCAATGAGGTTTTCCGTCCACAGTGAGAAGATATCCATTTCCCTTATTCTCATCTAATAGCCTCTGATACATAGAGGTCGCTCGTTCAATATTAGTACATTTTGTTAATGTCTCAGCGTCAAGTATGCTCGTAAAAGCTGCTTTCCAGCTTTCAGTTTGAATATAAGCAAGCTTACTAGCATCTCCTTGCTGTACTTTTCGAATAACCGCTTCCATTTCCATACCTCCTCATTTAATTTGATGTTGTACAATGTCTTGTCGTATCCTTCAGCCGCTCCGCGACATGTAATATTTCCAAGTATTCTCTAGAATTCATGTATTCCCTCTCTAGTAATCATTTTTCCTTCCTCCCTTAAAATGGTCCACTACTCTAGTGGAAGCCAATCCAACACTTTCTTAATCTGGCTATCCCAGAAATCCCAGTCATGTCCGTAGTCATCCTCGTCCCAAGTAACCTTGATTCCCTTCGACTCTAAATAATCACGGAATGCGATGTTTGCAGGCATCAAATCATCCTGTGTTCCACAGGCCATATATATATGCGGTACGCTGCGGCCTGCTGCCAGCATGTCTTCCACTGCTACCCATGGATTCTTATCTGTTTTGGATGCCTCTTCAATATTGTCGAATAGTCCGATGTTGGCCTCTTCCGAAGTATCTTCAAAAATATGCACCGCAGCAGAAAGTCCGGCTACATAGCCAAACGTATCGGAGTATACGATTCCGTTGCGAAGGGCTCCAAATCCTCCCATGGACAACCCAGCGATATAGGTATCCTCCCGCTTATCGGAAAGTGGAAACATGCGCCTTGTAATCTCCACCAACTCTTTTCCGATGAAAGTTCCGTAATCGTTCCATGGTGTTCTGGAGTTAAAATAGAATGCATTGTCTCCCGATGGCATGACCACCGCCAGGTTTTTCTCCTCCGCCCACTTCTGAATACGGGTCTGACTCACCCAATCCGTATAATTGCCCAAAAGACCGTGCAACAAATATAAGGTTTTATACTTGCGCTCCGGACCATTTAGGTAACGATCCGTGTCTGCATCAAATCGGTCCACCGGTAGAATCACGTTCAGTGGAACCGTACGAAATAATGCCTTTGATAAATAGTTTACTTGAATTAATGCCATGTTATTCCTCCTTCATTTGCTCACCCATTGTTCCGGTTTATCTTGGTGACACGAACAATTGTGATAAAAACAACAACTAAATCTTTCCTTTATTTTGGACAACTACCAAATATATGGAATCACTTTATACTTCACTTTAGATTTATATTCTTTGTATCCCTCAAGGCCTTCCTCCAGAACTGCTTCCTCATTCTTCATTCGCTTTGCAATAATCGGAATATAGAACAGTAGAATTCCAAATGAAAACAGCGAATCAAGGATAATTCCCATTGAGAGGAACAAAACAAGCGTTGCTGAATACATTGGGTGACGAACAATGCCGTATAATCCGGTATCAATTACTTTTTGATTTTCCTGTACTTCGACCGTTCGGGAAAGGTATGTATTCTCCCTTAGGACCTCCGCATACATGGCATATGCCAATAGAAAAAACACCGTCCCGACAATAACCGCTACGTTCGGGAGCAAAAACCACTGAAACCGGAAGTTAAGCCCAGCAACAATAAACGCCGCCAAAAACATCACACCACTACAAACCACAACAGACTTCTGCTCTTTTTCCTCTTCTTTGGCATTCAGGCGCTTTTTCAAAAGACTCGGATTCTTGAATATCAAAATGATTCCTGCAATAAGCATTGGAATAAACAAAACAGCCATCAGCAGCCATCCGTTTGGATAGAATGCTGTTCCTGCCGGGACAAAAAGAAGCACTCCAAACAGTAGTAATCCCAACACATATTTTCCAATTGCCTGTAATAATAGTTTGCTTGTCATACTGTCCACCCCCAAATTACATCCGTCTAAGAATTATTATTCCGCCATACTGTCCTACAATCTGCAATTCTTCATCTGGTAGTGTGTCACAATATGCGATTAATTCATCCTCATCATATTCAACATTACAGTCATTGATTGTACCTGTATCCACATCTACAATCGTTGCTTTTTGGCTAGATATTATTAGTAGCTTCATAGGACATTTTTCTGAAAAAGCTAACCACTCAAATCCCCCAACGGAAAAAGACGTTACAAATTCCCAACCAGGTATAGATTTAAGCGTTTCTATTGTTTCTATATATCTCATGTATTCACCTCAATAAATCCGGATTTGTTAATTTCACTGTCTTCAATTATACAGAATCCTCATCCAGTAAGGAATATACAATTCAAAACAATAACAAAAAAAGTCAGCTATCTCTTTCGAAATAACTATTTTATCTAACGTTCAACATTCAATTAGGTCGACAAACTTTGTCATTCTAGCAATTCTCGGATAATATCATCCCAATAACTAAGATATAACATATGTCCGACATCGTTTATCACATGAATACTCTTCACCATATAAGCCGATTTAAGATAGTCTACAAACGACATTGGTATAGTCGTGTCTTCTTTTCCATGCCAGACATACACGGGAATATCTTTGGAAATTGTGATCTTATCTCGTTTCTGACATAATGCATACGCATCATAACACACACCAAGGCCATCATTGGCAACAGCATTCAGAATCGTATTTTTAATCATTTCAGGATTTTCTTCCATGAACTTCTTTTCAATCTCCGGAAGAGTTTTCATATTTGCTGCCAATTGTTTCTCATAGTTCCCAGTAATGCTTTTTGCCATCTGTTTAAAATAGAATCTGGAGAATCCTTTAAATCTAAGAGAAAGTATTGTAATAAACTTCCACTGTCCTTTTACGATACCTTTTGTATCTGGACAATTAAGTGGGATCATGCTTCCTATCAGCGATACAGCTTTTACCATATCAGGAAACATCCCGGCAAAAACTTGTGCATAATATCCACCGGCACTGTGTCCTATCAATTTAACGGAGGTAACGCCATGCTTTTTCAAAGTATGATATACGGCTTGCAGAAAACTCTCCATTGAATAATATGGAACAATATCTGAATCACCTACACCAGGTCGGTCAAACGAGACAATGCATACTTTATCATTTTCTATAGACGGGAAATACTCTTTCGATCCGGTGAATCCATGAAAAAAAAGAAGGACTTCTTCTTTCCACTCGTTAAATCTGATATATGATAAATGTTTCCCATCTATTGTTTCCGTTTCTTTATAAAACATTCTTTTTTACTCCATTCATATCCTTTTTTATAACTTCATAAACTATCTTGGCAGCCTTAATTTCATCCTGATTTGGATGCCCTTTTGATATTCCACCTATTAGTTTCATTAGATGGAAACTTTTCACTTGCAACAAATTCGAATTTAGCGATGTTTTTCCAATCTTATCAGCAGCTCATCATCTGGTTCTGAGATTCCGTTTTTAAATGTATAACCCATTTTCAAATAGAAGGGTGTCGCTGTTATAGATGCTGGTATCTCTATTCTGTTTGCCCTAAAGAAAAAGTCATCCTGTTCAAGTGTCTCAATTATTTTACGACCAATCCCTTTTCCTTGATATTCAGGGAAAACGAAGATTGTAAATAAACTGCTTTCATCTTCACGGCCCCAATAAGGACCGATTGCCCCGCATCCAACGATCTTATCAGCATCACAAACAACATAAAAATGAGTCCATTCTGCACGCTGCTGGATATCTTTCGGCTGTAATCTTTGAATATCCTTTTCAAGATACTCCATTGAGTAGTCTTTACTGTTGACTTCTCTGAGAGTCTTTGCAATTAAATCTAATACTTCTTTTGAGTCTTCAGGTAAGAATCTTCGAATGTTCATAGTAACCTCCACAAATTCCGATTTTTTTATTTCATCAAATCAGCAATTTCTTTCTTCCCATATGTCTTTACACTCCGGATTACATCCTTTTTTCTTTTGATTGCTGCAACCAATGATACATCCAATACATTAAAAAATCTTCAAAACGAACCTGTCCGCCTTTTCTTATTTCTTTCAATTTCTCCGTATCTTTTATCTTTCTCTCAGCCTCACTTTTAGGATAGCCTTGCCCGAATGGTTCTGAAAAAAGAGCTTCTATTGTTCTTTCAAGGTTTTCAGCACCTGACCATGTATAATCTTCACCTAATGGTACAGATATCGCATTTCCATTATTGATTTGTGCAAATAGATATGCATCCTTCGGTGTGGGTGCATACCCGCAAATGACGCCTGGCATACTATTACAAGCAAGCATCATTCCCTGCCCCGAAGAACATCCCGTAACAATAAAATCCACTGTCTTACTTGCCAACAAAATGCCTACAAGTAAAGAAATCTCTATATAAGAGTATTTCTCTTTTTCTTCCGTAGTACAGCCAAAATTTATAACCTCAGCCTCCTTGGGAGCATACTTATATACAGCATCATAGATTATTTGATTTTTAGATGCTTGTGAACTTGCTTGAATAACTCCGATTTTCATTGTTTCCTCCTACAAACTGGATTTTATACTATATAGCCTTATACATAGTGATTTCATCAAGGGTACTTCCATCATCAAGTATAAATGCATTAGGAAGTCTTCCCCATTCTTCAAAACCCATTTTTTTATAGAGACCTTGAGCAGTTTTATTATCTGAAAAGACACCGAGTTCTATATACTGATATCCCGCAGTTTTAGCAAATTTAATTGCATATTCCATAAGTATGGTACCTAATCCTTCTCCATGATATTCTTTTCGAACAGCAAGGCCAATACTGCAACGATGTTTAGTTTTTCTTCCCTTACCTACATTTCTAATAACTATATTCCCAATAATTCTATTTCCATCAAAAATGGAAAGCATACCTTGACGATCATCCTCGAAAAGTCCATTTAATCGTTCTCTTTCAGCAAGAATATCTTTCTCTGTTTGTCCAACTTCATTCCCATATCTAGACATAAAATGTGTATCATTAGATACTTGATGCATAAAATCAAGAAATTGTTCCGCATAATCAGGACCTATAGATACAATCCTTAATTCTTTGCCACTCTTACAAGTTATGATTTCAGCTTCAAAATGCATTATTTTCCCTCCTATGTAGTTAAACTATTCAACAAATCCCGATTTATAGTTTTCTTCCCATTTCTATTCTCATATCATGATTTTCCGGATCATGATTAGAATAAGCATATCGATCAAATCCGATTATCTCAAATCCATGTTTCTTATAAAATGTAATCGCTTTAGAATTGTAACTTTGAGTCTCCAACACTACCATTCTAGCTCTACTTTTTATTGCCTCATCAATAATTACATCTAAAAGCTTACCGCCAATACCTTTTTCCATTTAATGTCAAAGCTGTCGCCTTCAGGCTCTATGGTCAAATACTCATTAGATAGTATCTTGGCTTTGTACTTCTTGCCCTTACAATCATTGTATTCTAGCTGCTTTATTATCATCGATTCACCCCTAAAATTGAATTTGTCTCTTTATAACATTTTTTCTATTACAATTATTGATTCTTCATTTTTACCAATCACTTCCACTGAAATCTTATTAACTATTGTTGTAAACGACTCATCCAAATTCTTTAATTCATTATATGCATTGTTTAGTTCTTTTTCAGTTTGAAACTTTCCTATCGTTATGTGTGGCTTATATCTAATATCCGAATCAAACAGCTTAAATTCGTTTTTACATAATACTTCATGAATGTAACATATGTCCTCCTCACCCTTTTTTACATCCAAAAGCAGAAAATTTCCATACTTATCGACTTGCAGACTAATACCATTCAATACAATTTCAAACGGTTTAACATCATACAAACGCTTGATTAGTATTTCTTTAATTGCCTCGTTACTCATCTCATTCTCAAATGGGAAAACAAGTGTAATATGTGGACGAACCAATCGTGCCAATGGATCATATTTATCTCGTATTCTATCTATGATATCCATGTTTTCAAACTCTGGAAATATCATAATTGTTCGTAAACTCATTCTAATCTCCTCCCAAATCTCGATTTGTCATCGTTTATAAAACTGAAATATAATTTGCCTCTAAAAATCCCGATTTATTAATTTCACTATTATCAATAGCACAGAATCCTGTTGAATGTCAAATAAAATTGACACACAAAGGGTGCGAATTTTATTCTATTTTTAGATATACATATTCGCCTTCCTGTTTGTTATAAACATGCTTGCCAATAATAGAAAGTAGTTTTTTGATATCATCGATTTTTTCACTTGCAAATTCAACATACGAATGATTCTTATCAGATTCATTCTCTTTTTCGTACATGTCTTCACAATACACAAAAAACTCATCCAATATATCTTCTAAAGGATACTGCGAAATAAAAGACTCACTAGGTTCGTTTTCTTCAAGTTCAGGTTCTGGCTCATAAATAATTGATGTTACATAAATAATATTTTGCTCTGATGGATCATGTATATCGGTGAAAACAATATCATCATCTGTTCCTACATTATCTATCTCACGATAGTATCTTTTTCCATCATATGTAAGTATCAAGTATTCTGTGAAAAGATCACCGGTTCCCTGCACCCATTCATCTGTTTTTAGTAATTTCGATACCAACTCGGTATCTGAACACCCCTCAAGTGATAAATATTCACCATAAGATTTTTTATCTATGGTTTTGTATATCATATCCTCTATTTTTTCATAATCATCTGAATTATACTTTTCTGCCTCATAAAATCTAATATTTTTCACGTTACAAAATCTCCTTTTTTATATTTGCCTGCTTTTACATCTAAATGTATTACAATTTGATATATTATTTTTTGCGGATATCCGCGTTTTTTCATATCTATTAATGTTAAAAAAACAACAATGATTATATATTAAATTTATAAATTTTACAATTCATTTCCTTCCCATAAGAATCGCTGAGCCTGTAAGGGCCATCCATGTAGACTCCCACTTACTCATAAACATTCCGTTTGTTGTATCAACCAGCTTAACTTCTTCATAGCCCATGTCCTTAAGCTTATTAACAAAGCTTTCCATATCTCCGTACTTAGCCTTTGACATGATATCATGAATAGCAAAGGTGCCACCCTTCTTAAGGGTCCTTAGTGTTTCCAGAAGAATAGCCTGTCTATCCTTACTAGGAATGTTGTGATATACATAATTACTAGTAACCGCGTCAAAAGTCTCATCCGGAAAATCTAGCTTGCAGGCATCCCCTTGTCGGAAAGAAGTATTGCTTACACCCTCTGCTGCTGAATTACTTTCGCAGAGATTCTTACTGAATGAAGCGTACTCCTTGCCCCATCTATCAATTCCAATAACCTGAGCATTGGAATTTTTCTTTGCAACAGCAATACTTAATGCACCGCTACCACAACCAACATCTAGGCACTTGCCACCATCAGGAATTTCCACATATGAAGCCACACCATCGATAATCTGTTTTGACATCTGTCTCTTGCCATTGTAAGAAAAAGCTCTGCGCATCAAAAACATCCACAGTGTTATTATTGCGCATAGGATTGTTAGCACCAGCATAACCTTTCCCACTACAGATGCAATTCCTATAACCACAGTCGCAATACAAAATACAACTGCAATTGCAAGAGCTCCTAATACCATTCCTTTTGGCATCCAATTCTTATAATCTGCTTTCATTTTTTCTCCCTCCATTTATAAGTTAGTATTAACACAACGTGCATATCCACGCTGCAAGTACTGACACTATTGTAAGAAAAACAGTCAAAAGCTTACGTACTCCTTATTTCTTAAATAATCCCATCGCTTGCTTCCTCCCATCGTTCAACTATGTCTGTAATTTCATAATACCACATTCTATTAGTTATGACTAACTATATTTTCAAAAAAAAGCCCTGCACACGCAGAGCATCCTTTACCATCACAAGTCCTCCTATAACTCACCATTACATTCGTTAATTAATTTTCTTAATTCTTCTAGATTTAACTCAACCAAAATATAATTATCTGAATTAGCTTGAGCATTATTCTCTAACACTTTAATCGCTTTATCATAATCTAAATGAGCAATAACCTTATCATTAGTCATGCTAAAAATTGCCAATTTATAGTTTTCTATCTTTTTTTCATTTACTGCGTAATTTAATTCTCTTTGCAATAAAGTTAACACACCCTCAGTTAAAGTGCATATTCCAACGACCTCATTATTATTTTCATAAAAATTGGGCTTAGCAATATAGTACTCTTCCTCATTGAGTTTTCTATAATCCTGATCATTTTGCTTTTTCTTGAATTTATCAAAAAGTCCCATACATACCTCCATAGCTTTTAATGTTAAAAAAACAACAATGATTATATATTAAATTTATAAATTTTACAATTCATTTTCCCGCTATTCTAGGAAAAATATTGCTTAATCAACTAAATCACTTTATCTTCATTTGTTACGACATTTTTTGCGACATTTATTACGACATTATGTTCATTTTGCGCCTTACTGATTTCTTGCAAGGCATCGCGAATCATACCAAGCATAAATTCAACAAAATCAGTATGATGTTATTCTGAGTCCAAAACTAATCAAACACTAAACATCTATCTATCGGATCAAACAAAGGTCTCATATATAGATTTTATAACTAAGTCTCATAAAGTCTCATTTACGCATGAGACTCAGTGAGACTGCAATGAGACTTTCCTATATAAATCCCACCATTTCAGCATTTTTCAATTAATTCACAGTCTCATTTTGGAATCGCTAAATTCTTCTACTGGAATTTTCTTCAGAAATGAAAAAAAAGGGGAACCTATAAGTCATAAACCTACAGATTCCCCAAATAGAATTATCGAGTGATATTGTGTTTTCTGACACGTAGCTTCTTCAGATGAAGTTCGTCAAAGGCATTCTTGACTGCCTTATGAAACAAGTGAGTGGCTTTTGTTTACCTCTCACTTGTCTACGATAATAATAACACCGTTAAATCTATAAGAAAAGTGCTAATGTCGGTCGAGACGAGACAAAACGAGTCAAAACGAGTCAAAATCAGTCACGCAACTTAATTAATGCCAAGTCCCACCTCATATGCTTCTCTCAGGCTTTCCTTTTCTTTGATGTCGCCAATATCTGTTACACCTCCACAAAATACATAGCCCTTAAAACTGGCTTTATCAAAGCATTCAATCCATCCTTTATCACACATTGCCCAGTCTTCTGGCAGGCAAAACATCCTCTACAGAACTCTATTTTTTTGCCAATTACAGATATGATTTCAACCTCATTCCCAGCTTCTTTTGCGCCTTTTGCAAATTTCTCAGCCAATGCATTTGAATTACTGTTTTTTCGAGGGCTTGTTGAAAGAATTACTATCTTTTTCAAATTATCCATCTCCTTATTTTATGCTTAATATGACTTCTGTCTCTGATCCACTTAACACACTTTCAAGTTTTTCGATACTCGACGCTTCCACTTTACCTATTTTCGTATATGACCATGAATTAGCGCCATAAAAGAATACTATCTGATTTCCACTGTATAACATTACATCACCAGCCTTAGTTGTAATCTGCTTGTCGTTACGTGGTAGAGTTTTTCCCAACTGACAGACTTTCTCAAAACCTCCGTAATTTGACGCTGAAATAGTCAAATCCTCATCCGCAAGCATTTTTCTTAAAGCTTTGGCGGTTTCATTATCTTCCAGATTCACAATAAATGAACTGCTTCCTACTATTACACGAATCTGATTATCAGCCAGTGTGCTTTCATCCGTCTTTTTCATCTTGGTCTGCTCCTTTGATTCATTTGTATTTGTTTCAACACCGGACTGTGTCTGCGATACATCATCTTCTTGAAAATCACCGGTATTATTTGCCTTACAACCGGTTAACAACAAAAAGAAGACCACCAGTGTTGCTACAATTCTTTTCGACATCATTTTAATTCACCATATAACTTGTCAGAAACCGGTTCACACCATTCCGTTGTTCCATCCTCACCAGGAATCTCAAAAGCAAGATGACTCATCCAGGAATCGGAAGCGGCTCCATGCCAATGTTTTACGCCTACCGGAATATTCACAACTTTACCCGGAGTAAGTTCCACTGCTTCTTTTCCTTCCTCCTGATACCAGCCTCTGCCACCTATACATATGAGCATTTGCCCTCCACCGGATTTTGCATGATGAATATGCCAGAAGTTACGACAACCAGGCTCAAATGTCACATTAAATGCAGGCACCTGTTCTAAGGATACCTGTGCAAGATAGCTTTGCCCTGTAAAGTACTTTCCATAAGGATTCTTTTCTCCAATTGGAAGAAATACTTCCTTCTGAAATCTTTCTTTATCATCACAGGCTGGGGAATCATCATTCCAGATTTCCTTAGCCATATTAAATACAGCCCACGCCATTGGCCAGCCGGCATAAAATGCGGCATGAGTAACAATGGCTGAAATTTCATCTTTTGTAATTCCGTTTTTCTTTGCCGTAAGCAAGTGGTATTTTAAAGAATCGTCACAAAGACCTCTGCCCATAAACACAGAAATTACAATTATGCTTTTTGTCTTTAAATCCAATGTCATGTCATTCCATACTTCACCAAACAAAACATCATCATTATATCTGGCAAAGTCAGGCGCAAAACTCCCAAGTACATCTCTTCCTGCTGTTTGAACGATTTTTTCTCTTTCCATAGTGAATTTACCTCCCGATTTTTACTTTAAATACTCATTGAAGAAACTCTCTAACTTGTCAAAAGGAATATAATCCTTATCTCTACCATCATAGAGATCTGTATGTACTGCATCAGGAATGATATAAAGCTCTTTATTATCTCCATTAAGCAACTTGAAAGCATCCTTACTCATATAGCAGGAATGGGCCTTTTCGCCATGGATCATAAGAACTGCATTATCAATCTCTCCTGCATAATGGAACTGGCGCATATTAGAAAGTGATATCATTCCGGTAATTGCCCAGCCATCATTTGAGTTAAGACTTCTCTTATGATAACCTCTGTTAGTCTTGTAATAATCATAGTAATCCTTTACAAAGAACGGAGCATCCGAAGGCAATGGATTGACAACTCCTCCTGCCAAAGCGTATGTACCGTTTCTAAAGTCCTCCGTTCTCTGAGCATTTACAGCCTTTCTGGCCTTCACTCTTGCCTCTTTATTATCATCAGCATCAAAGTATCCATTCGCTGCAACTCTTGTCATATCATACATTGTTGATGTAACCGTAGCCTTAATTCTTGTATCAAGGCAGGCGGTCTGAAGGGCTACACCTCCCCAGCCACAGATACCTATGATTCCGATTCGCTCAGGGTCAACATTATCCTGAACAGACAAGAAATCTACCGCTGCCTGAAAATCCTCAACGTTTAAATCCGGTGAGGTCATATATCTTGGAAAGCCACCTGACTCTCCAGTAAAAGAAGAATCAAATGCAATCGTCAGAAAACCTCTTTCTGCCATGGTCTGTGCATAAAGACCTGATGACTGCTCCTTAACAGCACCATAAGGACCTGACACTGCAATCGCAGGAAGTTTTCCTGTAGCATTCTTTGGTATGTACATATCAGCTGCCAGGGTGATTCCAAAATGATTTGCAAATGTTACCTTCTTGTGATCTACTTTTTCACTCTTTGGAAATACCTTATCCCATTCTGTTACTAAATTAAGTTCTTCTGTTTTCTTCATCACTTGATACCTCCGTTATTCTTGTTCATTTCGCTTTCGATTTTTCTAAGCATAAAATCCATGCAATCAATTTTTCTTCCACATTCATGATATTCATCCATTATGCGGCAACGCTCTTTTTTCAAAAGTCGAAACATGTTTTCCATGCTTCCAGATTCATATTGCTTAAGGATATTTTCTGATGCATCTTCGTGACATCCTGTATCCATAAGGCACTGTTTCAATTTTTCTTTATCCACGAGATTTCCTCACTCAATCGTACTGTTTACCTGACATCTTTATTATACGAGCTTGCAAATACTCTTGCTAATGGTTATAATGAATATCATATTATTCCTTTTTGGCATATCATATAACAATGAGCAGTACAGCAATATTTATAAAAGTATGAACTTGGGAGCTTGCTCACATTAGTGCATACTTTTATACATATTGATATTCGGCGAATGCCGAAGAACGAGAAATACGAAGTATTTCGAGTGCACTGATCATGGAAAGGAAATTCTATGGAGATTAGAACTTTAAGATATTTTTTAGCAGTAGCAAGAGAAGAAAATATGAGTAGAGCTGCTGAACTTCTGCATGTAACTCAGCCTACCCTGTCAAAACAGCTTAAATCGCTGGAGGAAGAACTTGGGAAAAAGCTTTTCACAAGACATGCTTTTAGTATCCAGCTTACTGATGAAGGAATTCTGCTACGCAATCGTGCCGAAGATCTTGTCCGCATGGCTGATAAAATCGAGCAGGAATTTGTTTCTCTGGATGATATAGCTGGTGGAGAACTCTATCTTGGTCTTGCTGAATCCTACCAGCTTCGATACCTGGCAAAATCTATAAAAGATTTTAAACAACACTATCCGAACCTTCATTATCACATCACAAGCGGTGATACAGAGCAGCTCTCTGAAAAAGTCGCTAAAGGTTTACTTGATTTTGTAGTATTGGTAGAACAACCGGATATCCGCAAATACGAATATATCGAATTTCCTCAAACAGACACCTGGGGACTTATCATTCCAGATACCGATTCCCTAGCGAAGAAAAAAGCCATTCGTTTGGATGACCTTGTAGGCTTGCCATTATTCTGTTCTGATCAGGCATGGAATGGAGATATTAGAAACTGGGCTGGAAGCAGATTTTCAGAGCTTCAGTTAGAAGGTTCCTTCAGCCTTTCTTACAATGGATCAATTTTTGCCATGGAAGGCTTAGGATATCTTCTCACCTATGAACATCTTATAAATACGTCAAAAGACAGCGGCCTTGTATTCAGACCACTGTCTCCGAAGCTTGAAAATAGAATATATATAGCATGGAATAGATATCAGGCGTTTACACCTATCGCTGAAAGATTTCTAGCTCATCTCAAAGATTCTTTCCAATAGTAATATAACGCATTGCGTCAATATTTGAATAAACTAACAGAATCAGAGGTTGATTTATCCAATATCATTTGGAAACTTGTGAGAGACCTGATTTACTTGTTGCAAGAACTCATACGCTTAATATACTTGAAGTCAAGAAATAATGATTTAACACAATTTAATTTTAAAAAATTCTTGTATAATCTTGTATAATATAATATAATATCTCCTGGATTCATTTATATATAAAGCTAGTTTTATAAATTTACATTTTAAGGAGAATTATATAGAAAATGATAACATTATTAAAAGATAAAATAGCAGAATTCTATTCAGGCGGAGAAGGTTTCACTGTTGGAAAATGTATTTTAGATTCTGATGATGCAATTCTAATAGAAGCACTTGATTTACAAGGAAAATGGGACGGCTTTTATTGGATGAAAAAAAACACTTTAACTGAAGTCATCTATGATTCAGAATATATTGATAAAATGAAATTATATGTAGAGTATTGGAACGATAAAAAAGAGCAAAATGATAACCATCCTACTATTACATATTCTGAACTTTCTGCAAATATTAATGATTTACTCAAATTAGCTTATCAAAAAAAATCACTCATTACTATTATAAGAAATGATGAAGAAGAACTAGATACAGGATTTATTAAATCAATTGAAAATGATAAGTTCACTTTAGAGTGTGTTGATATATCATCAGCTAAAATGCTTGAAATACTTGAAGTAAAAACTGATGAAGTTGTATTCGCAGAAATTGATGGTATAGACAATAGATTACTCGAATATGCGTATTCAAAAAACAAATAAATTTAAATAATTTATATTCGTAAAATTACTAATCTAAAATAAAAAGGTAACTCTTTTATTATTTGAGGAATCACCTCAATGAGGTAACCCCTAAAAGTTAGACTTTTTAAGCGTAGCAGTCTTGTGCCTGCTACGCTATTTTTTTATGCAGCCGTATTAGCACCTACTCCCAGCTCAAGATAAAGAATATGAAGATTCTCATGTCTACGAATAAACACGCTCTGAAACAAACCATAATCACCCTGAGTATAGAACAGTCTTTTCTTGTCAAAACCTGCTCTTTGAAACTGGTGATCTACATTTGTTGTGATAACAAAATAATCCTTATCGGAAACCATCTTAAGAAGATCCCTATACACTGGCTTTGGAGCATCAATATATCTGTTAAAATAAATATGTCTTGCCCACCAAGCCTAGCGTATTTCTTCGCTCTGAAACGGATAGAAACCACCTGAATACATATCTCTTATTCCAAATCTTTTGGCAAAGTCATAGAAGTATTTTTCAAAACGCTCTCCACTGTAAGTAAGGCCTGCAGATGTTGATAATCCTGCACCCGCACCAATGACAATTGCATAGGCATATCATCATATAAGTTTTTCATAAATGGCCTTATCTTCGTCTTTAAAAACATTGAATATCACCCTTTCTACCTTACCAGGATTATTGCGGAGCCATTCTGATACGGTCTTAACGGCAATCTCAGCTGCTTTCTGATTTGGAAAGCGAAAAACTCCCGTTGAAATACAACAAAAAGCAACGCTCTTCAGGCCATTTTCAGCACACATATCCAAAGTGTTTCTATAGCAGTTCTCCAAATCATTTTCCAATTCAGGAGTAAGGCGGTACTGTACGATTGGTCCTACTATATGAATTACTTTCTTTGCTGGAAGATTATAAGCTTCAGTAAGCATTGGAACGGCAGTAGGCTGTTCATAGTCTCTTCCATATCTGATTCGAAGTTCATTCATCTGCCTGTTGCACTCAGCTCTTAATTGCACTCCTGCAAAAGTATGGATACAGTTATCTATGCAAGTATGCATCGGAACAAAACAACCAAGCATCTGCGAATTAGCGGCATTAACAATAGCATCCACCGAAAGTCTTGTGATATCCCCTTGCCAAATAGAAAGTCCATCTCTGATAACCGGGATGTCTGTTAGATTCACCACACCCTTTTCAGCTGCTCTCTCTAATAAATATTCATCCTGTACTTTCATTACATCAGAGGACAATTCTTTTGGCATACGGATATTCATAAGCGACCTTAAGATTCGTCTTTTATCTTCCGTACTATTTGGAATCTTTAATTTCTTATATTCATCAGAATCTGCCTTGAACTCTTCTACAAGATAATCAAGACGTTCTTCTTGTTTTGTATTCTTTGACATAGCTTTCATCTCCTAACTACTGCCCCCGGCAGGACAGGTATTCAAACAATTACCACAGTGCAGACAATGTTCCTGCATTCCGGATCTTAAATCATTAAGAGTGTATTTTTTTCATTTCTGATTCCATCGCTTCCTGGATGCTTTTCAATTTATCATCCAAAAGTAAATGGATATTCCTACCAACATGGTACTCTGGATTTGGTGATTCATGAAATCTAAATAAATCTCCATCCTCCAAAGGCTCTAATGCCTGATACACATCATAAAAAGTTATATCTTTAAGATCTCTTGTAAGCTCTATTCCGCCTGTTCCTCTGATAACATTTATTAGTCCTGCGTTCTTAAGCTGAGTAAATATCTTTCTAATGATGACAGGACTCGTATTTATACTGGCTGCAAGAAAATCGCTCGTTACCTTGTGTTCATCTTTAAATGTATCCACACATGTAAAAATATGAAGTGCAACCGTAAATCTGCTTGTATAGAAAAAATTCTGTGAATTAGGATAATGATGAAAGCTATTGGAACAAATGATTACATCAAAGGAGTTTTTCTCAAATCCTTTCACATATGTATTATTTTTTTCTATTTGTTCCTTATCCTTTTAACATTATGATTCATTAAATGCCTTCCAATGTGCTTGTACCCAAATGCCTTAAGTGGTGACATCTCCTGATGATGCTCTACAAGCAGATTGTCGGGACAATCATATATTCCAAAATCCTGATTTATCCCTTCGCTTTGAATATACGTATTATTCCTATTAAAATCTAAGACAGGATTGCGAAAATCTTTAACTGCTACTCCATATCCACAGAAAGCACCTTCACAATCAGAAAACTTTTTCTGAAGCCTGTCTATATAGTTCTTATCAAGAATAAACGCTTCCAACTCATACCACTCCTCCTCAAAATATACTTCCACCCAACTGTGAAAAACATTTTGTGGAGCATTTCTATAAACGAATCCAGTCATTGCTCCTTTTTGCAATTTCTTATCGATGGTAAAGCCATGAACACGACATGGAATACCACAAGCCCGTAGCAAAGCCATAAACAACGTTCCTTTTGTATTACATTGTCCATACCCATCACTAAGAACTTTAGACGCAGGAATGCCATCATCAACATTATATCCAAATAAAATTTCATCCCTTACAAAATCGTAGATAGACTTTAAGCATTCATACGTATCTATTTTTTTCCAGCCTCTATTTTCAATCAGACTTTGAATACTCTCATCTGAATAATCTATCATTTTTGTTTCCTTCAAATATCTTTCCATGATGCCTCAACTATCTTAAACAAATGGTTGCCAGTTAATTCAAATATTTCTTCATAACGCAAACCTACACTTCTACATCTTCTAGCATAAAATTCCTACAGACTGCAATTAGATGTTCCATTGCAGGTTTCATATATTTTAGAGCTTCTCTCTCATCTTCAAAATGGGTTAAAGCATTAAAAAGTTCTTATCTCTCTAGCCATCGAAAATGGTATTATTTCTCCAGGATTTGTTCCTTGATATGCTTTTTCCTCATGCATGTAATCTACGATTTCTTGTGCCTTATAATTCTTAAACTTCCTTATCACAGCATCCAAAATAGATTTATCCTTATCACTTAATACACTATAATCCATGCCCTTACTCGGATAAATATGAAGCATGGAATCATAGTTGATGCTTACTTCCTCACGAACATTTAGGTTTTCAAGATTCATGAGGCTATAATGCCCAATCGGAAGTGCACCCATTTCGTTATGGCGATAAACCAATCCGGTAATTGCAACTCCATTCTCTTTATAAGATAAGACGTCAGCGTACCAAAGCATTTTCATCAACTTAACCTTGAAAAGATTTGATACCTTCTCAGCTATATATGAAATAGCGGCTTCAAGCTTATCTATATCCAACAAAACAAATCCATTTGAATCAGAGGGCTCTTCAAAACTTGCATACTCACCTTCAAATGCTTGTCGTGTCAGGTATTCTTTTCCATATGCATCTAACTTCTCCACGATTTTTGATCTTACTTCAAATCTTTTACGACCAGGAAATTTATCCGCATTTTTCTTCAAAAATTCTAAAGCTTGCAGCGGATTATCTTTTATCAAACGCAGCATAGTATCATATGCCTCATCTTGAATCGCCTTACTCTCATAACGAGAAATTGTAGCTTCTCCCCATCCAAGTAATCTTGCTAAGTCTACTTGAGACAATCCATAGCTTTCTCTTATTGCCACGATTTCATCAGAAGTAAGTAATCCATGTTTAACACGATATGCATTCCTAGCGTTGAGAAGATTTTCATTTGTCATAGAACCAGTTTCAAATTCATTTTCCTCATCATCCGCATTTGCACAAAAATAAAACCTCTCTTCATAGGTTACCTTATCCCCTTTCAGAGTAATCGTTGCAAAGCGTTTTCTTTCTTCCACTTCATGTGTTTTGTCGCACAAAGGACAATCCATATGAACCTTTCTAATTAATGTGCTGGCCTCCATAGTTTGCCTCCTTTCCTTTCCGTTTACGCATATGGGAATTTCATAGGCTCCCTTGCGTAATGGAATGACACGCATAATATGCGTCGCTTCTGATCTCCCTTAATCTTTAATTTCACATAAACAAGCTTTCTGTTAATGTCTTTTCCGAAAACAAACAATAATGGTGGATCTAAATCATCTTTGTCAATCTTTGTCTCGGAATACTCGGAAACTGTTAGCTCTTTAAGTCTCTCAACCACATCCCATGTATCATAGTCAAGAGTCCTTTTACAAGACTAAAAGGCCGCACTACTCATACTTTGAATGACATTGTTATCTTTACAAAATTTTATAAATTCCTATGAAGTAAATTGTGCTCCTTGATCAGAATGTAAAATTAAGTTTTTAGGTCTTTTTTCTTTTATTAAAGCTTCGTTTAGTGTTTTAATTGCCAATTCTGTATTCATATAATCTGCATTAACTGAAGCAATTGCAGACCTATTATTTGATATCGCGCAGCAAATATGCTCCTCTTCGAGGTTATCTTTTGTTACATGAACATATTCCATGACTGCTCCTTTCAATAATACAGATACACCTCATCAATTATATTGAACTTTAATCGCTCTACAAACTTGAATTTGTCTGTTTATGCAGAACGCAGTTATATCGAACTGCTGGCCCGTCAGGGTATTCAATGACAATCTTTTCCTCCGAAAAGCCGCATTTGCGGTAGAAACCAATCGAATCATCATCCGTTTGGGCTTTGACGCATTCCAAATCATCCAATTCCATTACACGCCGAATCAGTTGTTTTCCGATTCCCTTACGGCGAGCATCAACAGATACGGCTATTCCAATGATTTCCGCGGCAGAATCTGAAAACTTCAGGATTATCATACCTGTTTTCCTGCCTTGATCTTCATATACAAATACTTTTGTCGACGGATCGCATAACAGGTCATCCATCTGTCCTTTATAGTCCTTGTATGTCGGATGATACATACAGGAAGCATAGATTGAAAACGCTTCTTCTGACAGTAGCCAATCCGCATTCTCGCATATCATAACCTTCATAAATATCCTCACAAATTGCGATTTATTAATTTCACTGTCTTCAATTATACAGAATCCTCATCCAGTAAGGAATATACAATTCAAAACAATAACAAAAAAGGTCAGCTATCTCTTTCGAAATAACTATTTTATCTAACGTTCAACATTCAATTAGATCGACAAACTGGAATTTGTTCGATTAACTTCCGATATAATTGTCTATCGGCTTTGAATGTATTAAACCAAGCTTATCCTTCACCTTATTATAATCTTTTAGAATAAAGGACTTCTTCTGCATCAAACGCCAGTTTTGAAATCCCCGTCAGCGCAAATCCTTTTTTTTCATAGAAAGCCCTAGCAGGGAGATTATCCCGAAATACCCATAGTACCACTTCTGAATATCCAGAATTCTTAATATCCATCAAAACTCTATCCATCATCTGACTACCATAGCCCTTACGCCAATTGTCAGATAAACTGTGAATACAAATAAGTTCTGCTTTCCCGACAAGTTCGGAGTCTCTTGCTGCATCCCAATATGCAATGCAATGAGGTTTTCCGTCCACAGTGAGAAGATATCCATTTCCCTTATTCTCATCTAATAGCCTCTGATACATAGAGGTCGCTCGTTCAATATTAGTACATTTTGTTAATGTCTCAGCATCAAGGATGCTCGTAAAAGCTGCTTTCCAGCTTTCAGTTTAAATATAAGCAAGATTACTAGCATCACCTTGCTGTACTTTTCGAATAACCGCTTCCATTTCCATATCTCCTCATTTATCTTCACAATAGTACGACAAATTTGAATTTATCTAAACTTTTCAAGACGATAATGATGTTCTTCATCTAATTCTTTAACACCATTTTTATAGTTATAACCGAATTTCCTATAAAACTCTGTTGCTGTAATTGATGCTGGTATTTCAATTCGATTTGCTCTTAAAAATAGCTCATCTTGCTCAAGAGTCTCAATAATTTTAGAACCAATTCCCTTGTTATGATATTCAGGCAACACAAATATAGTTAGTAATATACTTTCTGTCTCACTTCCCCAATAACTTGAAATAGAACCTGTACCAACAATTTTATCATCTACTTCAAATACATACATATGTGCATAACTTGCAATTTGTAATACTTTGTTAACATCATATACATTAGCTAAAAATTGCATCGCTTCTATTCCATAATCCTTGCTATTTACTTCAAGGAAATTGCGAACAATAATATTTCGAACTTCCTCTGCGTCAACTTCTTTAAACCTTCTAACTCTAACGTTCATCATTTTCTCCTACAAACTGCCGATTTGTTAATTTTACTATTATCAATAGTACAGAATCCCATTGAATGTCAAATAAAATTGACCCACAGAGGGTGCAAATCTTATTCTATTTTTAGATATACATATTCGCCTTCCAATTTGTCATAAACATGCTTGCCAATAATAGAAAGTAGTTTTTTGATATCATCGATTTTTTCACTTGCAAATTCAACATATGAATGATTCTTATCAGATTCATTCTCTTTTTCATACATGTCATTACAATACACAAAAAACTCATCCAATATATCTTCTAAAGGATACTGCGAAACGTAAGGATCACTAGGTTCGTTTTCTTCAAGTTCAGGTTCTGGCTCAAAAATAATTGATGTTACATAAATAATATTTTGCTCTGATGGATCATGATGGAGCATGTATATCATATCTTCTACTTTTTCATAATCATCTGAATTATACTTTTCTGCCTCATAAAATCTAATATTTTTCACGTTACAAAATCTCCTTTCATACTGTTTCATTACTCGGACTTGGAAAATAGCGAAGCGGATTCCGAATGTCCGCTTTACTTTATCAAAAAGTCCCATGCATACCTCCATAGCGTTTATTGTTAAAAGAATAACAATGATTATATATAAAATTTATAAATTTTACAATTCATTTCCCCGCTATTCTAGGAAAAATATGGCTTAATTAACTAAATGCTCCTTTCGGGCTCTTATGCCTACTCGCAAGAAGAACATTTCTTACTGTAGTAAGAATCACTTTATTAAATTCTATCTTTTAATAACTATGAATTGGAAATGTGCCCGCAAAATGCAAATCATCCGGATCAGCCTAACTACCAAGTTCCTCCGCCAATTCTCTAACAGCAGGTTCTAATGGCTCACCCCTGCCTGAATATGTCCGACCGATGAAGTGTCATATCTGCAAGGAAAAGAGTCATTATTCATAGCTCTCTTCTGTAACAGACTCTCTGTCTTATTTCCATTTTCACGAAGCACCCATATGTTAGCTGTTCTATGTCTAATGCCCTCAGCATGTGCATGTGCCTGTGTTCTGGTCACTGTCTCACCTGTAGGCTGCCCGTTTTCATCTACAATATCAAAAATTTCTTCTGCCATACTACTCCCTTTTATTCTCATTCTTTTGCAAGAATCTTTAGTCCTGCAATTCCAACTACAATAAGAATAACACAAATGACCTGTGGAACCGAAAGTTTTTAAAAAAATACGCCATTCATCCACCTGTTAAGACCTAACGGTGAAGGAATGACGTGAATCCCACTACTCGGTAGCAATGGGCATCTGTTTGTTTAATTACTGTGATAATACATGCAACTATGTTAACTATTAAAACTAAAAAATCATCCCGCAGCCCCCAGCTGTTAACCAATAGGATTCAACAAATAATAATCATTTAACATTATTTTTTCATATGAATCCAATTCCTTCATATCCATATACACTTTCTTAAGTTGCGACAACTCAATATTACTTTTTTTAATTTTGTTAATTGTAATCATCGGAACCCCAAAATCAACTAATTCTTTATAATCAATTGCTAATGCACCTTCCTCAAATAGAAGCATAATATCCTTTTCCTTCATATCACTTTCATCAAAAAACTCAGTACATTCTTTTTCCAAATAAAGATTAAAAATAGCCAAGTAAAATGTTAGATAAAAAGGTATCTTATATTGCATTATCGATGACACAAATTTAAAGTACTCAGAATAAAACTTACTAAAATTAGGCTCAAGGTTTTTCGTAAAATACTGCAATATCCATGTACATCCTTCCTCTTCAAACAAAGCCTTAACATCACGTTTTCTTCTGTAGCTCTTTCCTGACTCATTCACTATTGTATTAAAGCGCCCAACAATGTACTTAATATTATGCTGAATAGATTTCTTTACATCACCTAAAACATAATTGCCATATAAACGTCCCCATACAAACTGACCGCTCTTATCAAATGCAGGTATTTCACCATTCTTATTAGGAAATAATTCTCTATTATCGATTCCTCCCCTTTCAAATGCTATTCGTAAATCCGAAAAGAAAAAGTTAAGCGCATCTATAAACTGACCTTCCTGATTATCCAAAATAACCCGCATCCTTTCTTTTCGTACCTGGATTTCACTTGGAGTTAGTATAGCTTTAAAGTATGTATATAGAACTAGTTTCCATCTCTTTGAAACATTTAATGAAATATTTAAATCTGCATTACTTAATCCCAAGCTAGATTGATACTCTGCTAATGTTTTTTTTCGTCTTACTTCATCAGTTTTAAGAAACGAATTATCCATCATGTCTAATTCATAATCTGACCTTGGTTTATCCAATTGTCTATAATTATCATTTTCAAGATAACAACTGTCAGCATTATTAAATTCTACTGCCTTTTCATATGTTTCATTGTCAATACAATAAATATTACCAATGCTTTCTTTTGCAAATCGACCCACTCTTCCAATTGCATTTAGTAAATCGATTTGTGTTAATGGTATATTTTTTCCAGTATATGCACTAGTAAGAATCATATTCTTAGCATTACAATTAACACCTTCCGTAAACGCAGTAGTAGCTATAATAGTTGAAAGCTCATCACTTTCATACAATGAAATAATTTCTCTTTTTATATATCTAGGCATCGGAGCAATATAAATGCCCACACCGTTCCTGACTGCACGCGCTACATCCCATTCATATTCATCAATCACATAATTGTTTTTTAAATGCAAGTAAAAAGCCTTCAGTCTACCAGATAATTCCGCTCCATCCCCTTGTTCATCATATATTTTTATAATATCTGTTGCTAAATCTCTTGCACTTACATATACAATGTTCTTCTCGTTCTCTAATTCTTTTAGCAGTGAAACTGTCTTTTCACTTTTCTTCCTCCCCAAGAAACCTAAACTGCTAGGACTAATAATTCTTTTATTTACATATTCCATCCTTCGATTAATCTTACAAATATTGTTTTTATCCATAAATGTAAGCATTGATTCAGTATCATTATATGTAAATGGAGATAGGTAAAAAACTTTATTCTCACACTTAGCTGCTATATCAGCAACCTTACGAAATCGTAATGATCTATCATTTAAAAAATCGCCTGAAGACTTATCCTCTGTCCGAATTTTGTACATTTCATCCATCACAATCAAATCAGCTTGAAACAGTGCCTGCTTCTCAATTTGATACATCATCAAAAAACGTTCTGGAGTCAGTAAAAAAATGTTTCGTCCCTGTAACTTGCTAGGTTGGTTTGTTACAATATAATTCAAATCATGTTTCTTATTATAAGCAAGTAGCTTTATATATAATTCCTCTATCAGCGAGTTCGTAGGAAGAATAAAAATAATTGAATGAAGTTTTTTCTTGTTTTCAAGAATGTACTCCAATATGAGGCTAGTCTTTCCAAATGATGTCGGCGCGGACAATAACAATTTGCTATTATTATTCAATTCTTTTACAACAGATAATTGCCCTCTATTATAATAATCCAGAACTATTCCCTTATATGATGATGATCTCCAAATATCTGTATTAAAAAAAACTTCTTTTTCATCCTCATCTAAATAAGCCAAAAAGCCATATAACTGAAATACCGATATGGCTGCAAAAATTAAATCCAAAAACTCCTTATAAGTTCCATTAGAGAATAAAATATTCAAACGCTTAATTATACTCTGCGAATCATTATTTAAACTTGCATCATTTATCTCGCATAATAGCTCAAATCTATTTATAGAAGTCATCTATTTTCCCCTTTATATACATACTTGTAGCCTTTGTTGGTATAAAAACTATTTCTATAGAATAATTGCATATTCCCATCAATTGTATTGCAGCCTCAGCGTCTTCATACAACCTATCATAATAAATCTTAAATAAATCTGGATTCTCTCGATTATCACTAAATATCGCGAATAAAACAACATTCAACTTGATATTATTGTCTACAACGTACTCTAGGAAAGATTTACCACCATTCACTAGCAACGAATTCAATTCCTGCATCAAGCTCTTAAGTTCGAGCTTCTCATCCTCGGAAAATTGTTTATTCTCACAAACAACAAAATTTATAAAATCATTAAAGTACTTTGCCGTTAGATGTCCTGGCTCAGACGCATTTTTTCCGTTAATGTCTTCTAATAAACTTGAACTTGCTGAAGATGCAGTTGAAACATATTTTGCCTCTCCTATTACAACCTCTAATGCACCATTATTTAACAAATATCCAATATGATCATAGCCCCTACTTTCCGTCTTGTCAGTATATGCCCTTCGACTTGCATATGTTGTAATTAGTTTCCTGTCATGCACAACTCTTTCATAAAAATCCAAAAACAGCTCCCCATATATTCCATTAGCTTGGGTTTGTCTTTTAGCGACAACCTGTGAATTCCAACAATTCTTAGAGGCTAATTCCAGCGAAGCTTTCATTCCCACACTCATATTTAAAGTGTCTAATTGATCTTCATTCCAGACATAATATGGAAAATACTGCGAAAATGTTTCTACAAAGTACTCCTCTTCTTTTTTTGCATCATGCAAATACATTATGTAATACGTCTTTCCCATTGAAGTTTTTTTATCAAAAAAAACTTTCTTTTCCAACGAAGATTTATAATAATTTCTTATATCTACTATTGTCGGCATAATACGTTTCTCCCCAAAAAAGCAGTCATTTTAATTATCACAAACGACTGCCTAATACACTATTGCAGTTAATAATTCTAATAAAACTTTAGCACTTTATATAACTAAATTGGCCTAAGTAACTCTACGGCTCCCCTACTATTATCTCATCCAAAGTCTTTTCCATATCCCTAATCAGATTTACAACAAGTGCATTTCCCATCATAAACCTTCTCTTATTAGTTGGCATTTCTACTACCTCATCGCCAACCATACAGAACTGTGTGTCCTGTTGGAAATCCTTGGATTCTTTCTGTTTCCTCCGCTGTCAGAAGTCTTATTCTTCCAGTCGCTTTATCTTTAACGATATGTATTATACGGCTGAATGATCCTTCTGATGTAAGCATTGTTCTTGCTGGCTTATCATAAGCATCAATCATCGGAATTGCTTCCTCTGAGAAGATATACTCATGGCCGTTTGCAGCTTTTCTTGGAAGCCTGATAATCAATATTCTGTTGTCTATTTCCAAATAATTTTTCAAAAAGCCCATTATTCCAACTCCAGAATACAATTTATACTAATTATTATATCACATTAGCTTAATTGATTGACATCAAAAGGAGGCAGTTTCCTGCCTTCTTTCGATGTCTAAAGCACGAACATAGATTTTTTAAATCACATCCAAGTTTCTGAAATAATATAATCATGCTCACCTTCATCTTTATAAATATTACCAATAATCTTAAGTACTTTGGCAGTATGTGAATAGTCGATTGAAATGGTATCGGCATAATTATTATACTTCTTCATCATTTCAACCTTATCTTGTCCATCAGATACTACTCTAACCTTAAAAAGATCTTTAAAAGCTAAGGCAACGTCTGTATCTAATTCCGTATCATCCTGTTCTTCAAGATAAACTCTTACAAACTCATGTGGAAAAAAACCATCCACATCTTCAGGTGCATTTCCTAAAATATTTCCACGCAAGTGATAACGACCAGCATCAGTATCTTCTATGCGTTTTATTTCATTTAGAAATTTTCTAAAATTATCATAGTTTTCATATGCTTGCTCCGGAATCCTAAAGTTATGTTCAAACCAAAATCTCCATTGACTGTCCTCTGTAATTGTTGTTTCTATTAATTTAGGATTTTCAAATAATAGTCGGTTTACAGACATTGGATATTCTTCAAATTTTTGAATATCATATTTTCTAATTAACCTAAGGCATAGATTGGCCCATTTAAAAGAATAATGTACGCTATCTATTTGAGAAATTATACTATATATCTCGACAATATCATTTCTATTTAAATTACAGCTATGATTACATAATTCTTCAAATACGTCTAGAGTCATATCTATATATTCATCAGGATTCTTATTAGCTTTTAAATATAAAAATGTAACTAACCCCTTAGGATTGTATTTTAGCAAGCTTTGATACTCATCCTCTGAAAAGATACGCATTATTTTCTTCTGCCAAAACAATTTTTTATCTTCATCTGATAAAAAAATAAGTAACTTTTTATTATATAAGTTTGGGATAATCTGCTTACGTTCTTCGTTTTGGAATAAAAATCTATGTACCAAGTTTACATCTGATTCATCCAAATAACTTGTTAATACATTTATCTTCTTGTTAAGTAACAAATTATCTGTTATTAAATCAAACTCATCATTTCCAAATAAATCTGATAGGAAATGTCCCCATCGTCCTTCATCAGAAATACTTTCAATAATTGCTATAATGGCTTTTTCTCCATATGACTCAATTAATTCTTGCAATAGATTCTTTCTAAATTGGCGTACAGGTTCATCGTCTAAAATGTAGTTTTCATCTTCCGAAATAAAAATATTTGCTGGACAAGTATACGTTTCTCTATATGCCCATAACGAACTTTTCAATTTATCCTTTAAAGTAGTTTTGTTAATCCATGCCTCAATTGCAGACAAATATGGATAATCATATTCACTTTTGTACTGCTTTATACTATAAAATCTATTTCTTAAATAAAAATTAAGTTCATTTACGCTCGTTTCACTATAATGATCAGCATTATATTCAGCCGCAGCCTTTTCTAACAACTCTACCGAATAACTACTGTATTCTTTTATTATCAACATAAGATAGTCTGGATTCTTTAATTCAAAAGCTATAGAAAAAAGTCTTCCAGCAATCCGATTATTACATTCCTGTTTCTTAGGTATTGTAATCATGTCAGTAGAATTTCGCTTTTTCCCTGCTCTGCTAGCGCAAGTATATGAATCTCTACTAATAATTTCTACAACCAATGGAAATCCAATATCAAGATTCTTTTTTAATATCTTATTAACAATAGCCTCTTTTTGATTTAAAGTAGTACTCCCTTCATTGCGCCACACCAATAATCCATTAATCAAAGATTCCTTGGGACAGTTACTATAAAAGTAATCGCGTTTTATACTGCATAATTCAAGCAAAATCATCGCTGCATCATTTACTGTAGACTTATTCAACATTAATTCATCTAGAGCATCTAGTATTCTACAGTAATTGTCTTGCACTAAACTTGATGACTCTAAAAAAGTGGAATAGACTACACCATTTTTATCTTTTATATCGTTATTAAAAAAGTCCATAACTGAATTTGGAGTAGCTTCTGCTAATATTCCCAAATTCTCTTTTATGCCCATTCCAATATATGGATCATTTATCATATCTAAAAGCTCATGAACGAATTGCTCAAGTTTGATATGTACCCTCTTTACTGGACAATGTAAAGTTCAGTAAGGAGGGTTATTTTTATGCGTTATAGTTATGAATTCAAAAGAAAATGTGTGGAAATGTATCGGAAAGGAATTCTGCCAGATATTCCCGATGGTATCACCAAAGAAGAATTTCAACACCAAATTAGAAGATGGACAAGAATTGAGGATGCTAATGGACCTACTGTCTTAAGGCACAAAAGTCAAAATAAATATTGGACACCAGAGGAAAAGTTAAAACTTGTATCTCAAGTCATTACTGGTAAATCCTGTAAATCTGTTGCATTTAATGCAGGGATCAATGATGGTCAGT
>NZ_FOGW01000057.1 GCF_900111325.1 Lachnobacterium bovis | reverse complement strand
ATTTTCTTAATCTTTTTTACCTGATTTAATCAAGTTATCAGACTAGCTTATAAAATCCTACTCAGACTATTTATCTGTTAAATAATTATATTTCACATAATCATATATTTATCTGGTTTTACATTTTTTCTTTTTTACTATTACTTCTTTGCTAATCCAATCGCTTGTTCTAATTATTTGGTATTTAAAATCTAGTTACGATTTTTTGAACCAACTGTTGTATCAAATTCTTGATATGCTTCTGCGTTTTTAATAACTCCATCTTCGATAATGCTCTTTTTATTTTTCTTATAGCATTAACTATTCCAAACAATGATATTTGAGTTATGTTAAAAATATAAAGTAATCTTTGCTAATGCGAGCAAGTCAATCAACACTATAATTGTAGCACACAGTAGTTAAAAAAAAAGCATTTTATGAAACTTTTTTTGTTATTTTTCTCCTTTCTCGGGCGTAGGAAAACTGAAGAAATTGAAATACGATTATATTCTTACAAGCTTTTAATCTTACTCTTCCAACTAATTAATCAATTCGCCAGAAATACTATTAACTCCACTTTGGAATTGTTTCAATGAATCAGTACTAAATTTAAATGCTTGATCATTACTTCTATTTTTGTAACTTTCAAAGCTTGATGCTTCTGTATTAAACTCTTCTTGTTCTTTACTATCGTTAAGAAATACTTTTTTCCTATTATAGAATTTATTTATTTCCTCACTTTGTAAATCTTGTTTATTAATCTGATCAATTTTTTGCGAACGTGTATCCGCATCAAACCAACCTTTAGTGCCTTCTTTTTCCCATTTTTCCATAGCAATTCTTGTAGCTGGATCTAATCCCACTTTTGTTAAATATATATAGTTTTTCTCAATATCACTCTTATCTTTTTGAGTGACAACAAATTCTGATGCAAACCACATACCATAAGCATTCTTAATTCGATTATCCCTATTGTCATTTATATACTCTAAATTATTCATCTTTGGTTCCGAGCTACCATGAACTTTTACATATGTACTTTGGATTTTTTTCTCTTTTTTATCCAAACTCCATATTCCTTTTGATTTATATGATGTAACTTTAAAGTCTGCGTTCTTATTATCTGCGTTTAGAATTAAAAAAGCACCCGATTCTTTATAACAATTATTCTCTTCATCATAATTAATTAATTCTGATTCAATAACCATAAATACATTTATTGTATCCATTTTTCTATAAAAAGATTTATACAACATTTTTGTTCTTTCAGATACATTTGACTCTTGTTTCTGTTCGTTGATTTGATTTCCTATTATGGACTGAGTGTGAGTTTGTTCGTATTCTTTTGCGCAATCCTTACTATTTTGCTCAGCCAAATCTAACAATCTATCACGCAAAACCAAAGTCCATCTAGTTGTATATTTTTTCCCGAACTTCATATAAAGTTTAGCTTTTTTCTCTGAATCTTTATTGGTTGAAGCGTTATCATACTTTTCTTTTAGACTCTTATGTCCTGATGCATCAACACTTTCTAGCAAAATAGTCATATCTTCCAAAAAATGCTTTCTATCTTTTATTTGTTCATTATTCAAATATTCACTTACTAAAACTGTTGTTCCAACATCAACCTCATCAGGATTAATTGCAAATACTTCACTTAATGATTTGTCATCACCTTTTTTTAGGTTATTGATTATCTCTCGCCCTTTTGCATTTGCTCTTTTATAGAACCAATCATAAGTGAACTTGCTAATTTGGGGATACTTGATTGAGTCTGAATCTTCGTTTATAGTTTCATTTTCTCTTTTAACAAGTTTTTTTACTGCCTCATCTCGAACTTTTTTTTCTGTTTGTGTCTTCGGTTCGGTGTAAAAATATTCTTCTGTTAACACTCTTTTTTGTGTTGACCAAAAATATATTCCAATTATACTCAATAATACTATTACCAATAAAAAAGCTAAAACTTTATGTTTACTTATTCTATTTTTATCATCTTTTATAAAAATTTTACTTATCATTTATATTCCTCGTATTATATAGTAGTAGTTTTTAGAGACCCTCTCCAAGGTCTTTATAACTATTAAGTCATAGTCTTTTCTTTACCTTTTCTATAGGTTC